>NZ_VXCP01000049.1 GCF_011355085.1 Pseudomonas akapageensis
CGAACAGTATCGGCACCACACCCAGCGGTTTCGAAACGTTACTCGGTTGAATTACGGTAGCCCGTGGACGGGGAAGTCTGAGAAGGCGATGGAGACGTTGGGGCGGATCGGGCGGTCGTTGTGAGGGTTTGCGACCGCCTATTCTCGTTCCCGCGCTCTGCGTGGGAATGCAGTGACAGACGCACCGCGTCGCGACGCTGAGCGTCAGGAGAGGCATTCCCACGCTCCGCGTGGGAATGCCTCTCCTGACGCTCTGCGTCTGGACGCGGAGCGTCTGCCACTGCATTCCCACGCAGAGCGTGGGAACGAGAAACGGCAGCCGAAGCTGCCGTCTTTTCCCGTCAAACACCCACCCTCAAACAGTCGGAACCGACACCACCTCCCCAGCCCCCTGACGCTTGCTCTTGATCACGAAGTACGCCGCATAACAGATCGCAATGAACCCCGAACCCCAGTACAGCGAAGGCCGCTGGGTCGGATCGATGGCCAGGAACACGAACAACGAGCAGCACAGCGCAATGCACAGCAACGGCAGGAAGGGGAACCACGGCGCCGAGTACTTCAGGTCACTGACCTTGCCGCCTTGCTGGATGAACTCACGGCGGAAGCGGTATTGCGCCAGGGCGATGACGATCCAGGTCACGGTGCCAGCCATGCCGCTGACCGCCATCAACACCATGAACAGCGTGTCGGCGGCGATGAAGCTGGTCAGCAAGGACACCAGGGCAAACAACAATGTGATGCTCAGTGCGCGCAACGGCACGCGACGGGAACTCAGCGTCGACAGGCTTTTCGGTGCCATGCCGGACTTGGACATGGCCCAGAGAATACGCGTCGAGGCATACAGGCCGGAGTTACCCACCGAGAGGATCGCGGTCAGGATGACGAAGTTCATCAGGTCGGCCGCGTACGGAATGCCGACCATGTCAAACACCTGCACGAACGGGCTTTCCATCAGGCCGGCCTGCTGCCACGGCACGATGGCCGACAGCACGACAATCGCCAGCACGTAGAAAATCAGCACACGGAACACCACGTTGCGCACGGCCTGGGGAATGCTCTTCTCCGGCTGGTCGGTCTCGCCTGCGGCAACGCCCATGATTTCGCAGCCCTGGAAGGCATAGACCACGGTCATCATCACCGCGAACACCGCCGAGAAGCCGTTGGGGAACAGCGAATCGCCGATCAGGTTGGACATCAACGGTGCCGGTGCTCCGCTTTTCAGCGAAATGCCGCCGAAGATCACCATCAGGCCGACCACGATAAAGCCCAGGATCGCCGCGACCTTGATCCCCGAGAACCAGTACTCGGCCTCACCGAAGGCACGGGTGGCCAGAGCATTGAGGGAGAACAGCACCGCAACGAAGAACGCCGACCAGTACCAGATCGGCACGCCCGGGAACCAACGCTCCATCAGCATGCCGGCGGCGGTGAATTCCAGGCCGACGGTGGTGGCCCAGCTCATCCAGTAGACCCAGCCGATCATGAACCCGGTGGCCGGGCCGATGTAACGGGTGGCGTGGGCCTGGAACGAGCCGGACACCGGCATCTGCACCGAGAGCTCGCCCAGGCAGACCATGACCAGGTACATCAGCAGGCCGGCGACCAGGTACGCCAGGATCGCGCCGAACGGGCCGCCCTGGTTGATGGTCACGCCCGAGCCCATGAACAGCCCGGTGCCGATGACTCCGCCGAGGGAGAGCATGAAAATGTGCCGGCTTTTCAGGGCCCGCGTAAGGGTGATTTTTTCTTTGGTGTCGGTCATGGCGCGCGCCTCAGGATCGGATGAGGAGCGAAGCGCACGACAGGACGTCATCGCGCAGGGAAGGATCAGCTTTACGGCAATTCATTATTATTATCTCCAATAAGCCTCGAAGACCGCGTCGTGCACGGATGCCATCGATTATTGGAAAGCCATGTAAGGTCCGGTTGTACGCGAAGATCAAAGATGTAATGAGTTGTAACAAGTTTGTGCGAGCCTCGGATCAGCCTGCGATCAAGGTCTGCAACAGGGCGCACGAGCGCTGTAGGAGCACCAGAAAAGGTGCTTCCAGGCGTTGCAAGGTCGATTGATCTGCAGCCAGTGCCGCGTCCTCCAGCGCCCGCAGGCTGTCCGCCAGGGCGCAGAAACCCAATGAAGCGCAGCTGCCCGCCAGGCGGTGGGCCAGGTTCGCCACCTCGGTGCAATCATTGGCCTGCAAGGCCTCGAGCAATGCCACCTGATGCTGGTCAAGGGTGCTGCGCAACGTCTCCAGCAGCCCGTTGACCTTCGACTCGCCGAGCAGTTCGCGGTGCGTGCGCAGCAGTTGCCAGTCCACCAGCGTATCGTCGATGTCGGCTGCCGGCACAGGCGTCTCGCCAGCCAGGGCCTGGCGCAAGTGTTCCAGCTTCAAGGGCTTGGCCAGCACGCCCTGCATGCCGGCATCCAGGTAGCCGCGCACCACCGATGGCTGCACGCTGGCGGTCAGCGCGAGGATCCGGGCGTGCTGGTTGGGGCCGGTCTCGCTGCGGATCGAACGGCATAATTCGACGCCGGAACGCCCCGGCAGATGCACGTCAAGCAAAATCAGATCGAAGCGTTCGGCCCGCGTAAGCTGCAACGCTTGCTCGGCATCTTCTGCCAGGCTGACTCTGTGACCGTCGCGCTCCAGAAGACCGCTGACCACTTCCCGGTTCAACGCCACGTCTTCGACCACCAGGATATCGAGCGAAGGTATCGTCGTACTGACAGGCAGCGCAGCCACATTGCCCGTTGCTGCCTGCAGGGTCAGTTCAAACCAGAAACAGCTGCCCTGCCCTTCCTCGCTCTGTACGCCAATGCGTCCGCCAAGACGCTGGATCAGATGCTTGCAGATCGCCAGGCCCAGCCCGGTACCGCCATAGCGCTGCGCGACTTCATCACTGGCCTGGGTGAAGCGCTCGAAGATCTTTTCCTGCAACGACGGCGCGATGCCGATGCCATTGTCCGTCACGCTCACCTGCACACGCTGGCCCTGCTCATCTTCGCCCAATGCCCGTACCTCGACCTCGATCAGGCCGTGCTCGGTGAACTTGATCGCATTGGCCAGCAGATTGCTCAGCACCTGCCGCAGAAACTGCTCGGCGCCCTGGTACCTGTCCTGCACCTGCTCATCGATGTGACAGAGCAGTTCCGTGCGGTTGTCCTGCGCCTTGGGCTCCAACAGCGTGACGACTTCATCGACCAACTGGCGCAAGGAGAATTCGACCCGCTCCGGATCGCTGGCACCTTCCTGCAGCTTGGCGAAATACAGCACCTCGTTGAGAATCGCCAGCAAGCCTTCGCCGGCCTTGTACAACGCCTCCAGGCGCTTGCCATCGCGCGCGTTCAAGCCGGCGCCACGCAGCAACTGCGCCATGCCGAGAATACCGTTGAGCGGGGTGCGCAATTCATGGCTCATGGTGGCGAGAAAACGCGACTTGGCCAGGTTCGCCGCTTCCGCATCTTCCTTGGCGCGCATGAGGCTGGCGGTGCGCCGCTCGACCATTTTCTGCAGTTCGTCACGCTTGTCCTGCAGGGCCAGGCGATCGACCTCGCGTCGATGAATGTCGCTGAGAATGGCCCGGCGCATGTCATCCAAGGCATGGGCCACCGTGTCGATCTCGTCCTCGGACGGACCGCTGCGCTTGTGCAGCTTCAAGGGTTCATGCCAGTCACCGGCCGCGATCCTGCCGGCAAAATCGGCCATGACTTGCAGGTGGCGCGTCACCAATCGATAGAACAGCCACGACAGTGCAATCGCCAGGCCGCACAGGAACACTGCCATCCACAGCAGGTTGGTCAGGCCGGTGGCGAACAGTCGCCGGTAGACCGCGCCCAGATCGATGCTGACTTCCAGGGTACCCAGCGGTCGCACGTCGCCCTGGGGTGTCTGGTAGCGCAAGTCGAAACGTTCGGTACGCAAGGGGCCGGCCGGTGCATCGACACCCTGCTGCAGCTGGAAATCGCTGCTGTCCAGGCGCACCCGCGCCACATCGGGAAAGTCCACCAGGCCGCGCAGCTGTACATTCAACTGCTCCTGGTTGAGGTCCCAGAGGCTGCGGTCCAGGCTGGCCAGGTAACCGTCGCGGATCAGTTGCAGACGCGCTTCGATATCGCGCATTTCCCGGCGGTATTCGATATACAACTGCACGGTGCTGGCCAGTACCGTGAAGCACAGACTGAACAACAGAATGAACAGCAGCAGGCGCCGCAGCAATCCACCCGAACGGGTACTCATCGCGCATTCGCCGGCAGGTTGATCATGTCGCGGTAGGTCGCCTCGCTCTCGCCCAGCCAGCGCTCGATCATTCCGGCATCCACCAGGCGCTGCAGTTCGGCATCGATCTGCGGCATGTGCTCGGCCAGTGCAGAACGCTTTGATACCGCCAGGCGCAGGTAATCCACGCTCAGGGAATTGGGCAGCGCCTGAATATCGCCGCCGCCCTGCAAGTGTTCGATATAGAGCTGGCCGGTGCGGCGTTCATGGGTGATGAAATCGATCCGACCGCGCACCAGCTTGCCGAAATTCTGCTGGCTGTCCGAGACCCATTCGATATTGCCGTGGCGTGCGACGAAGCGGTCGAACGCAGGGCCATAGCTTTCCCCGAACAGCAGGCCGCCGCGGTAGCGGGCCAGGTCTTCGATGCGCTCGAACTGCACCGGATGCTTGCGATTGAAAAACACTGCGACCTCCTCGCGCAGCACCGGCACTTCGGAGAAACGCATGCTTTGCTCGCGCTGTTCGGAACTATAGGCCAACACCACGTCCACCCGCCCTTCGGCGGCATCGAGCAGGCAACGCTTCCAGTTGCCGAGCACGATGATGTCCACGTCATAACCCAGCTTGCCCAGCACCGCCTTGACCACGGTTGGCGCCAGGCCGCGCACCTGCTTGCCATCGCTCCAGGAGATCGGCGGGTAGACGGGGTAGTCGCAATAACGGATGCGCTCGTTGGCACACGCCTGGCCGCCTAGCAATATCAGCAACAGACAAAGCAGACGCGTCATGACGCTCTTCATGGAAAGTCAGGCGGCCACGACGCTGGCGGTGAACAGGTAGCCGGCGCCATGGATGGTGATGATCAACTGCGGTTCGGCCGGGTCATCGCGCAGCTTGCGCCGCAAGCGGCCGACCAGCACATCGATGGAGCGGTCGTTCGGGACCCATTCGCGGTTGCGGATCTGGTCCATCAATTGGTCGCGACTGAGGGTGTGCCCGCTGTTGCGCAGGAACACACACAGCAGTTGGTACTCGCCATGGGTCAACAGCGTTTCCGTGCCATCGCGATCGATCAGCCGGCGCCGGTCGGTGTCCAGCGCCCAGGCAGCGAACTGTTTGATCTGTTGGCGAGGTGCCGGGGCCGGAGCGGCCTGGGTTTGCGCATGGCGCACCCGGCGAATCAGGTTCTTGGCCCGCGAGACCAGCTCGCGCGGGTTGAGCGGTTTGATCACATAGTCATCGGCGCCGCATTCAAGGCCGACGATACGGTCGATCTCGTCATTGCGGCCGGTGATCAGGATGATGCCTACCTCCGATCGCACCCGCAGCTCACGGGTCAGGGTCAGGCCGTCCTTGCCGGGCAGGCGGATATCGAGCATCACCAGGTCGACTGGCGAGGTAGCCAGGTGCGCCTCGGCAAGCTCCGCCGTAGCCGCGCAGTGGACGTCGTAGCCTTCCTGGGAGAGATAGGCTTGCAGCAAATCGCGTATCAACGGATCGTCATCGACGATCAATACCCGAGGAGTCATCGCTTGGTGTCCTGCAAGTGCCGCCAAATCGCGTTCGGGGCAAGCTTTTTATTAGAGTTGTTGCATCAGGCTGGCGTCAGCCAAGGCGCAGAGTAGCCATTGCTGAACAAGTGATCAACAGTTCTCGACCGAGCGCTTGAAACGCTCGCGCCCTCCAGCCTGCACGCCGTCGACCCAGGCCTCGCAGATCTGGATGCCTTGCTCAGGGGTAAAG
The DNA here is from genome assembly GCF_011355085.1 of Pseudomonas akapageensis. Lineage (GTDB taxonomy): Bacteria > Pseudomonadota > Gammaproteobacteria > Pseudomonadales > Pseudomonadaceae > Aquipseudomonas > Aquipseudomonas akapageensis. The sequence continues at coordinate 5,964 of NZ_VXCP01000049.1, forward strand.
GTCCCGGGGTTCAGCCCCGACTCCAGCCACAAGCCATCGAGCAATGCACTGAGGCTGATGGCCGCCAGGTCCGCATCGAAATCGGTCCAGCCCTCCTCCTCCGCCAGCTCGCACAGCACCTTGCGCAGCACGGCGCGGTACTCGCCATAGGAATGCTCGTGAACCTGGTTGATGGCCTCGGCGGTCTTGACCGCGCCCCAGAACGCCAGCCAGGCATCGAGCAGCGCCGGGTCGAGCAGTTCGGGGGAGAACGAGCCGCGGAAAAACGCCGAGAGCCGTGCCCGGGCGCTTGGTGCCGCCTGGTCCATGGCCTCGCGCAGCATGCCCATGACCCGGCCGGTGATGGCCATGTAGGCTTCGGCGACCAGTTCGTCCTTGCCCGAGTAATGGTGGTTGATCAGCCCGACCGAGACGCCCGCCTCAGCGCAGATCTTGCGGATCGAAGCGCCCTGGAAACCATGACGCTTGAGGCAGACCAGGGTCGCCTCGATCAGGTTGGCCTTGCGCAGTTCGGGCTCCAGACGGGAAAAACGGGCTTCCTGGGACATCCTGGCGCATCTCCGGTGATCGCTCTTGAATTGAACGAATGTACAGCAAGTCGGAGGTTTGCACAGCACTCCTCGTTCCCACGCTCTGCGTGGGAATGCCGTGTCAGACGCTCCGTGTCGCGTTTGCCGATGTCGACGCGGAGCGTCTCTGGATGCATTCCCACGCAGAGCGTGGGAACGAGAAATCAATCCCGATATCCCGGCGACACCCGATCCAACAACCGCAACAACGCCGCCCACGCCAGCGCCATCCCGTCCGGATCGCTCAGCTCGCCCTCGGCCAACGGCCGGCCCGGCTCGTTGAACTGGCGCTCGGTGTGCTCGCACACCGCCGCCGGCGGCAGCACCAGTTTGCCCGCCGCTTGCGCCGCCAATTGAATTTCGCAGGCCTTTTCCAGGTAATACATGCGCAGGAACGCCTGGGACACCGTCTCACCCACGGTCAGCAAACCGTGGTTACGCAGCATCAATACCGACTTGTCGCCCAGGTCACGCACCAGGCGCTGCTGCTCGTCCATGTCCAGGGCGATGCCTTCATAGTCGTGGTAAGCCACCCGACCATGGAATTCCATGGAAATCTGATTGACCGGCAACAGCCCGCACTCGAGCGCCGCCACGGCACAACCGGCTTTCGTGTGGGTGTGCAGCACGCATTGGGCATCTTCGCGTGCACCATGAATGGCGCTGTGGATCACAAAACCGGCCGGGTTCACAGGATACGGCGAAGGCTCGACAGCCCGCCCGTGAAGGTCGATCTTGACCAGGTTCGAGGCCGTGATTTCTTCGAACATCAAGCCATAGGGGTTGATCAGGAAATGATGCTCAGGCCCGGGCAGGCGCACCGAAATATGGGTGAAGATCAGATCGGTCATGCGAAAGTGCGCAATCAACCGATAGCAGGCCGCCAGCTCCTGGCGCAGTTGCTGTTCGGTCACGGCGTTGAGTCCTGCAACGTCATTCATCCTCATGGCTCCCAATGTTGTTTGCGCTAAAGCTTATGGCTGGCGCCCGCAAGGCGCCAGCCATCATGGTTACTTACTGGCCCAGGCGTTGAAACGCTCTTCGAGTTCCTCGCCGTGATCGACCCAGAACGCCACGTCCATCGACAGCGCGCCGTTGAGGTTCTGCGGCGAAGTCGGGATCCATGGCGCCAGTTTCGGGTCCAGGCTCCCGGCAGCCTGTTTGTTGGTCGGTCCATAAGGAATACGGGTGGCGAAATCGACCTGGGGATCGGCCTGGTTGGTGTAGGCGATAAAACGCTTGGCCTGGTCGACGTGCTTGGAGCCCTTGATGATGGCCCAGTAATCCATACCATACAGGCTGCCCGGCCATACCAGGGCCAACGAGCCTCCGGTCTGGGCCACAGAGGCGACACGGCCGCTGTAAGTGGAGGTCATCACCACATCGCCTGCCGCCAGCCACTGCGGCGGCTGCGCGCCGGCTTCCCACCACTGGATGTAAGGCTTGAGCTCAGTGAGCTTGGCAAAGGCGCGGTCGACCCCGGCCGGGGTGCTCAAGACCTTGTAGACATCCTCGACCTTGACCCCGTCGGCCATCAGGGCGAATTCAAGGTTGTACACCGCACGCTTGCGCAGGCCGCGTTTGCCGGGGGTCTTCTGCACATCCCAGAAGTCGGCCCATGAGGTGGGTGCCTGGGCCAGTTTGCTACGGTCGTAGGCAATGGCCACGCTCCACACCATCGCCGCCGAACCACATTCCTGGGCCGCATCGGCAATCAGTTGGTCGGTCGGGATGATGCTTTTCCAGTCCAGGTGCTCGTACATGCCCTCGTCGCAGCCGCGCAACAGGTCAGGCCCTTCGATCTGCACCACGTCCCAATCGACGTTGCCGCTGTCGACCATGACCTTGATCCGCGCCATCTCGCCGTTGTACTCCGACTGCATCAGCGGGCTGCCGTCCTTGACGCCGAAAGGTTTGAAAAATGCCTCGTCCAGGGCTTTTTGCCCGGCGCCGCCATAGCTGACGACGACCATGCCAGGCGCGGCCTGGGCAGCCGCTGCGCCAATGGCCAGGCACATCAGCAATGGACGAAAAACTGTCTTGAGCGTGTTCGCTTTCATCGGGGTTCCTCTAGCAGGTATGACGCGAGGGGCGTCGTCCGTTTTTTTGTTTTGTGAGGCTGCGCCCAGGCTGGGCGTCCATTGAAGCTACGCAATCGATTTTAAAAAAACAAGTTGATTTTTTACTGGTGGTAAATTTCTATAGGCAAAATAAAAAGCCCGAACGATGGGTATCGAGGAGCTGCGCCATGCCGACCAACCAAGCCTTTTCACACCTGTTCGAACCCCTGCAGATCCGCGGCAAACGCCTGAAGAACCGGATCATGTCCAGCGGCCACGACACCTCGATGCCGACCGACAACCTGGTCAACGAGCAACTGATCGCCTACCACCGCGCCCGTGCCGAAGGCGGCGCCGGCCTGATCATCCTGCAAGTGGCGGGCGTGCACGACAGTGCGCGCTACACCTCCCACGTGCTGATGGCCACCGACGACGAATGCATCGAAGGCTACCGGCGCCTGGCCGAAACCTGCCATGCCCACGGCACCGTCGTGCTGTCGCAGATCTTCCACCCGGGACGGGAAATCATGGAGTCCAGCGATGGTCTGCTGGCCGTCGCCTACTCCCCTTCCGCGGTACCCAATGAACGCTTCCGGGTCATGCCCCGTGCGCTCGACCAGGCAATGATCGATGAGATCGTCGCCGGCTATGGCGCTGCCGCCCGGCGCTTGCATGCGGCCGGCCTGGATGGCGTGGAGATCGTCGCCAGCCATGGTTACCTGCCCGCGCAATTCATCAATCCACGGGTCAATCGCCGTACCGACGACTACAACGGCGAGCTGCCCCAGCGCCTGCGCTTCCTGCGCGAGGTCATCGCCGCCGTACGCGCCGCCACCGATGAGCAGTTCATCATTGGCCTGCGCATCTCTGCCGATGAGCGCGACCCCGAAGGCCTGACCGAAGACGAATCCCTGGCAGCGGTGCAGGCCCTGCAGCAACAACTGGACTACGTGCATCTGGTCGCCGGTACCTCGGCGTCGCTGGGCGGTGCCATCCATATCGTGCCGCCCATGGCCATCGAAGCGGCTTACCTGGCCAAGGATGCCGCCACGTTCAAGGCCAGCCTGGCCGTACCGGTGTTCGTCACCGGGCGCATCAACCAACCCCAGGAAGCCGAGCTGATCATCGCCCGCGGCCAGGCCGATGTCTGCGGCATGACCCGCGCGCTGATCTGCGATCCGCAGATGCCGAACAAGACCGACAGCGGCCGTGCCGAAGACGTGCGCGCCTGCATCGCCTGCAACCAGGCCTGCATCGGGCACTTCCACAAGGGCTTGCCGATTTCCTGCATCCAGCACCCGGAAACCGGCCGCGAACTGCGCTACGGCCAACTGCAACCGGCGGCCACGCGCAAGCGCATCATGATCGCCGGCGGCGGTCCGGCCGGTATGAAGGCGGCTGCCGTCGCGGCGCGGCGTGGTCATGACGTGACGCTTTACGAAGCCAGCGCGCAGCTCGGTGGCCAGGTGTTGCTTGCCCAACTGCTACCCCGCCGTGCCGAGTTCGGTGGCGCCAGCACCAACCTGCAACGAGAGATGGAACTGGCCGGGGTGCGGGTGGTGCGCAATACCCGGGTCGACCGCACCCTGGTCGAACGCGAACGCCCGGATATGGTGATCGTCGCCACGGGCGCCGAGCCTTACTGGCCAACCTTCGAACGTGGCGGTGAACTGCAGGTGGTGGACGCCTGGCAAATCCTGCGTGACGAGGTCAAGCCGGGGCGTTCGGTGATGGTGGTGGACTGGCGCTGCGACTGGATCGGACCGGGCATTGCCGAACGCCTGATCCGCGCCGGTCACCAGGTGCACCTGGCCGTCAACGGCACCCACTGCGGGGAAAGCCTGCCGCTGTACGTGCGCGACCACCTGGTCGGCGAACTGCATCGCCTGGGTGTGCCCATCACCCCTTATGCACGCCTGTACGGCTGCGACGACAGCACCGTGTACCTGCAACACACCGCCAGCGGCGAGCCGATGCTGTTCGAGAACATCGATACCCTGGTGCTGTGCCAGGGGCATCAGCCGGTGGACACCCTGGCTGATGAGCTCAAGGGATTGGTGGAAATCAAGCGCATCGGTGACTGCCTGGCGCCGCGCACGGCCGAGGAAGCCATCTTCGAAGGCTTGAAAGTCGCCTGGGAGATCTGATGCTGCTTTATACTCCGGCTCTTTGTCCGCCAGAGGCCTGGAGCCTGCAATGAGCAACAGCAGCCAAACGCCTTCTGCCAGCGCCGCGCCCAGCGGCGCGGCAGAGACGCATTTTCTCGGCACGCGAATCCGCGGCCTGCGCAAGCGCCGGGGCATGACCCTGGCCGCACTGGCCGAGATGAGCGAATTGACCGCCGGCTACATCAGCCAGCTGGAACGCAACCTCGCCTACCCGTCGATCCCCGCGCTGTTCAACATCGCCCGCAGCCTGGGCGTGACCATCCAGTGGTTCTTCGCCAGCGAAGCCAACACCGACCCGGAAGATGCCGGCTACGTAGTGCGCAAGAACAGTCGCCTGAGCGTGCATTACGAAGACGGTATCGTCGACCAGCTGCTCACTCCGCAACCGAACCGGCAACTGGAGATTCTCCATTCACGCTTCCCGCCGGGCACCTACAGCCAGGAAAGCTACAGCCATGAAGGCGAAGAGGCCGGCTTCCTGTTGTCCGGCAGCTTCGAGTTGTGGGTCGGAGAACGCTACTTCCAGCTCAATGAAGGCGACAGCTTCAGCTTCTCCAGCCAGGAGCCGCATCGCTACGGCAATCCTGGCGAGGTGGATGCGGTGGTCATCTGGGTGATTACACCGCCGACGTTTTGAACTAGGTCAAAGCGGCGACGGTCGCCTTGCCGTTGACCAGGCGTTGGATCCCCAGCGGGTTGCTGTCGCGCAACGCCTCGGGCAGCAATGCATCGGGATAGTTCTGGAAACACACCGGCCGCAAGAAACGGTCGATCGCCAGGGTGCCGACCGAAGTACCGCGTGCATCGGAGGTCGCCGGATACGGGCCGCCGTGCACCATCGCCTCGCAGACCTCGACACCGGTCGGGTAACCATTGAGCAATAGGCGCCCGGCCTTCTGCTCGAGCAACGCAATCAGGCCGGCACGGTCCTGCAAGTCGGCGGCTTCGGCAATCAGCGTCACGGTCAATTGACCGTGCAGACTTGCCACCGCTTGCTCCAGCTGCGCGTCATCGGCCAGTTCGACCAGCACCGTGGCCGGCCCGAACACTTCTTCCTGCAAGACCTCATCGCCTTCAAGCAACAGGCTGGCCTGGGCCTTGAACAGGTGTGGCTGGGCCTGATAGTCCGACTGCCATTGCCCGGCCAGCAGTTCCGTGCCGGGGTGAGCCTGCAAGCGCGCGATGCCTTGGGCGTAACTGCCAAGCGTGCCGGCGTTGAGCATGGTCTGTGCCGGTTGATCGGCCATGTTCGCGGCGAACTGTTGTTGGAAACGGCTGAAGGCCGGTGAGCGCACCCCGAGGATCAACCCCGGGTTGGTGCAGAACTGCCCGCAGCCTATCACCACCGATGCCGCCAGTTCAGCGGCGATGGCCTCGCCCCGCTGCTCCAGCGCCTGGGGCAGCAACAATACCGGGTTGATGCTCGACATCTCGGCGAACACCGGGATCGGTTGCGGCCGTGCCGCGGCCATGTCGCACAGGGCACGGCCACCTTTGAGCGATCCGGTAAAACCGACCGCCTGGATCGCCGGGTGCTTGACCAGCCACTCGCCGACGCCGCCACCGTAAATCATGTTGAACACGCCGCCTGGCATGCCCGTGCGCTCAGCTGCGCGGACGATTGCACTGGCCACCCACTCGGATGTCGTCATGTGCCCACTATGGGCCTTGAACACCACCGGACATCCGGCAGCCAGCGCGGCAGCGGTATCGCCGCCGGCGGTGGAAAACGCCAGCGGAAAATTGCTCGCCCCGAACACCGCCACCGGGCCGACGCCGATGCGGTACTGGCGCAGGTCCGCGCGCGGCAAGGGCTTGCGTTCAGGCATGGCAGTGTCGATCCGCGCCCCGTAAAAATCGCCCCGACGCAACACCTGGGCGAACAGCCGCAGTTGCCCGCTGGTGCGCGCCTGTTCGCCCTGGATACGCGCTGTGGGCAGCGCGGTTTCCTGGCAGACCGTGGCGATGAAGTCATCGCCCAAGGCATCCAGCTCATCGGCAATGGCCTCGAGAAACTCGCCGCGCCGCACCGCGGTCACCTGGCGATAAAGCGGATAGGCTTGCGCCGCTGCCTGGGCCGCAGCATCGACCTCTTCACGGGTCGCCTGGATGAATTGAACAGGCAGTGCCTTACCCGTGGTGGCGTCGCGGCTTTGCAGCAGCACATCACCCTGGCCGCTGCGAGCGCCCGCAATGAAGTTCTGCCCGGTGAGAGTCACCATATTGGCCTCCTTGAAGGTGATTGGGGGATGAGCGCTCACAGCGCTCGCACGCCGCCCGGTTGCAGGGGTGCGGCACTTTCGCCGATGGGGTTGATCAGTGGCGCGCCGAACGCATCGACGCTGATCTCGAAACTGTCACCCGGCCGGGTCTTGATGCCATCGGCAAAGGACAGGGTCGCCGTGCCGAAGTAATGAATGTGCACGTCACCGGGGCGCAGGAACTGGGCGTACTTGAAGTGGTGATATTCAAGGTTTTCCAGGCTGTGGCACATGTTGTCTTCGCCGCTTAGAAACTCCTTCTCCCAGACCACTTCGCCGTTGCGGCGAATGCGGCTCATGCCCGCCAGGTGACGCGGCAACTCGCCGGTGCGCAGTTCCGGACCGTAGGCGCAGAAGCGCAACTTGGAATGGGCCAGGTACAGGTAATTGCGTCGCTCGGTGACATGGTCGGAAAACTCGTTGCCGAGGGCGAAGCCCAGGCGATAGGGCTGGCCGTCGTCGCCGATCACGTAGAGACCCGTCAATTCGGGTTCCTCGCCGGCATCCTCGGCGAACGGCGGTACAGGAAACGCAGCGCCGGGGCGCACGACAATGCTGCCATCGCCCTTGTAGAACCACTCGGGCTGGGCGCCGACCTTGCCGGGCTCGGGCTTGCCGCCCTCCACGCCCCACTTGAAGATGCGCATGGTGTCGGTCAGCGCGGCTTCGCCCTGATCGGCCTGCTGGTGCATCTTGTCGCGCGTCGAAGCGCTGCCCAGATGGGTCAGGCCGGTGCCACTGATCAGGCAGTGCGCCGGGTCTTCGTGGTCCAGGGGTGCCAGCACGCTGCCGCTGCGCAGCAGGTCTGGGTAAAGCGGGCCGACTTCGCTGCCGCGCAAGGCGACTTCATCGGTCAGGGTGCGCCTGGCACGGATGGCGGCCAGGGCCAGTTCGCGGGTACTGACGGTGGCATTCACGACGTGCACCCGCTCGCCTTCGACAAGACCAACCTGACGCTGGCCGGCCACGTTTTCAAACTGAATCAACCTCATGGAATCTGCTCCCGATAGTCAGGCAAGGCACCGCTCGCGGAGCGGCGCCTGAAGTGGTCACTCGATGATGTTGAAGTCGCCGAGGTACTCGTCGCTGATTTCCAGGCCCAGGCCTGGCTTGTCGTCGTCGAGCTGAATGTAGCCCTTGACCGGTTGCGGCTCGCCCTTGAACACGTAGTAGAACAATTCGTTGCCGACTTCGACGTCGAACACCGGGAAGAACTCGGCCATGGGCGAGGCCGTGGTGGACATGGTCAGGTGGTAGTTGTGCATCTGCCCGGCGTGAGGGATCACCGGCACCGACCAGGCTTCGGCCATGGCGTTGATCTTGCGCGCCGCCGTGATACCGCCCACGCGATTGGTGTCGTACTGGATGACGTCCACGGCGCGGCGCTCGAGCAGGTCCTTGAAGCCATAGGAGGTGAACTCGTGCTCGCCGCCGGAGATCGGCATGATGCCCATCTTCTTCAGCTCGATGTAGCCTTCGATGTCGTCGGCAATTACTGGTTCTTCCAGCCAGCGCGGTTCGAATTCGGCCAGTTTGGGCAGCATCCGGCGGGCGTATTCCAGGGTCCAGCCCATGTAGCATTCGAGCATGATGTCGACGTCGGGGCCGGCCAGTTCGCGCAAGGCACGCACCTGTTCGATATTGCGGCGCATGCCCGCCGGGCCATCTTTGGGCCCGTAGCCGAAGCGCATTTTCAGCGCGGTGAAACCCTGGTTGAGGTAACCCTGGGCCTCTTCCAGAAACAGGTCGAGGTTGTCGTTGGCGTAGAGCTTGGAGGCGTAGGTCCAGATCTTTTCCTTGGTCCGGCCTCCGAGCAGCTTGAACACCGGTTTGTTCACCGCCTTGCCCATGATGTCCCAGATGGCGATGTCGATCGCCGAGATCGCCGCCATGCCGATGCCCTTGCGACCCCAGGCGTGGCTCTGGCGGTACATTTTCTGCCAGATATATTCGTTGTCGAAGGGGTCTTCACCGATGGCGATCGGGGCCAGGTAGGTGTCGATGATTTCCTTGGCCACGCGCGGCGCCAGGGCGCAGTTGCCGATACCGACGATGCCGGTGTCGGTTTCCACTTCAACCACCAGCCAGCCGTGGAAGCGGAACGAGCCCATGGCGTCACCGCGTTCGAACAGGATGTCGCTGGCGTTGGTGCAGAAGTGCGCCTGGGGCGGCACGACCTTGCCTTTCCATTCGAAGACACGGGTACGGATGGATTTGATTTTCATGTGTACAGCTCCTATCGAGGCGTCGATCAGTGGGCGCGTGCCGGTGCTACCGGCTGCGGCTTGTCGGTGGTTTGTTTGTTCAAGCGGCAAATCATCAGGGCACCGATCACGGCGACACAGGCCAGGGCGAACATGCCGGCACGCGGGTCACCGAATTGGCTTTCCATCAGGGTTTTCAGGTTCGGTGCGACGAAGCCACCGAGGTTGCCCAGCGAGTTGATCAGGGCAATGCCCCCGGCGGCGGCGGCACCGCTCAGGTAGCTGGTGGGGATGGTCCAGAACAGCGGTTGCACCGCGACGAATCCGGCCGCGGCAAAGCAGAAGGCAACGACCACCGGCACCAGGCTCGAGCCCAGCGCCGAGGCGGCGATACCGGCTGCGGCCATGCTCAGCATGCACACCGCCATGCGTCGGTGCTCGCCGGTTCGGTCGGCGTAGCGGGTCACCAGGCGGGTCACCACCAGGGCGCAGAGCCAGGGAATGGCTGTCAGCAGGCCCACGCTCAGGCCGACCTTGCCGTCGAGGAAGCTGGCGATGCGGGTAGGCAGGTAGAAGACCACACCGTACACGCTCATCTGCACCGTGAAGTAAACCAGGCAGAACTTCATGACCTGGGCGTTGCGCAGTGCATTGAAAAAGCCCGTGGGACTGTGGCCCTGCTTTTGCGAATCCTCCAGCGCCAGGCGCTGTTCAAGCGCGGCCTTCTCTTCGTCACTGAGCCAGGTGGCATTGCGCGGACGGTTGACCAGATAGAAGTAAGCAGCGATGCCGACAGTCGACGCCATGATCCCTTCGACCACGAACAGCCACTGCCAATTGCGCAGGCCGAACACGCCCTGGAACTCCAGCAGCCAGCCGGACAACGGGCCACCCAGCACCAGCGCCAGCGGCAGGCCGAAGTAGAACAGGCCCAGTGCCTGGCCGCGGCTTTGCGACGGGAACCAGTAGGTGAGGTAAAGAATGATCCCCGGGAAGAAGCCGGCTTCGGCAACCCCCAGCAGGAAGCGCAATACGTAGAAGGTCTGGGCATCGTGGGCAAACATCATCCCTGCCGAGACCAGGCCCCAGGTGACCATGATCCGGCACAGCCAGACCTTGGCGCCGAGGCGGTGCAGCATCAGGTTGCTGGGGACTTCGAAGAAAGCGTAACCGATGAAAAAGATACTGGCGCCAAAGGCGAAAGCGGCGTCGCCAAGCCCGGTGTCGGCCTGCAGGAAGGAGCGTGCATAACCGACGTTGGCCCGATCGATGAAGGCCAGCACGTACATCAGGATGAGAAAGGGCAGAAGCCGCCGACGGCTTTTCGAGATCGCCTCGGCGAGGTGCGAGGTGCTGGTGTCGATTATTGTCATTGTGAGTCTCCGCTTTGCCTTCGAGGGTTCTGCCGCAGCAACAGAACCGGCTTTTTGTCATTGGGATCGAGGTGAACTCGATGGGCTGACTGTAGCGAGACGGGTGATATCCAGCTAATCACTTATGGGCATTCAGTGATAACCCTGGGTGATAGCTTGCGATCGAGTTGAATCGGATGTTTACCTCGTTCCCACGCGCAGCAAAGGAATGCATCCGGAGACGCTCTGCGTCGCGCTCGCGCAGGTCGACGCAGAGCATCTGGCACGGCATTCCCACGCGGAGCGTGGGAACGAGTTAAGAGGGTTTTGCTTTGACCATAAAAAGCATCCCCATGCGGGTGCATGGGGATGTGGGGGAAGGTTTAAAGAGGGGAAATTCAGCGCCGCTTGGCGCCCATCCGGCAGGCGATCTCGAAGGCCTGGCGCATGGCGCCGAGGTTGGCCTTGCCCTGCCCTGCGATGTCGAAGGCCGTTCCATGGGCCGGCGTGGTGATCGGGATCGGCAGGCCGCCCTGCACTGTCACCCCTCGAGAAAAGCCCATCAGCTTGATCGCGATCTGGCCCTGGTCGTGGTACATGGTCACCACCGCATCGAAAGCCCGGGTGTCGCCCTGGACCTTGAGAAAGATGGTGTCGGCCGGATAGGGGCCATCGGCCGCGATGCCCAGTTCGCGTGCGTGCTCGATGGCCGGGCCGATGACGTCGAGCTCTTCGCGACCGAAACTGCCGTTGTCGCCGTTGTGCGGGTTCAACCCACAAACGCCGATACGCGGCGAGCTCAGGCCGCTGCGCTTAAGTTCGTTGTCGATCAACTGGATGGCTTCGAGCACCCGCTGATGGGTGATCATGGCCGGTACCTCGGCCAGGGCCACATGGGAAGTTGCTCGGGAGGTCCATAGATCATCGAGCACGTTGAACTCACAGAACGGCCCGTGGAAATCCAGGTATTCGGCGAACCAGTGCAGCTCATCGCTGTGGGCCATACCGGCCATGTGCAGCGAGGTCTTGTTCAACGGGCCAAAGATCAGTGCGTCAGTCTGCCCATCGGCGGTCAGGCGCAGGGCTTTTTCCAGTGTGTCGAGGCTGTAGCGCCCGCCGATCACACTGGCTTCGCTGCGCGGGAACTCCCCTTGGGCCTGGCCGCGGAAATTGAAGAGCAACGGCACGTCGTCGTTGAAATCCAGTTCATCGAGGCTGTGGACGATGCGATAGGGAAACTCGCAACCCGCGATCTGCATGCCACGGCGCGTTTCGACTTCATCGGCGATCAGCACGAAGCGGGCCTTGCTGCGCACATCCGCTTCAGCCAACAGGCGCGCGATCAGTTCCGGGCCGATACCGGCTGGATCGCCAAGCACCAGGGCAATACGGGGAATAACAGTCGTCATGCAAGTGACCTCCTATCAAAGGACGCATCCGTGAGGCGGATCTCGTCGGGAATCGTGCGGTAAATTCGCCGGGCATTGCCGCAAAACAGTTGAGCCTGCTGCTCATACGGCAGGTCGGCGACGATCTGCTTGAAACCGCCATAAATGTCATCGAACGAACCACACAGGCTGTCGACCGGAAAATTGCTGGCAAACATCGCGCGGTCGGTGCCGAACAGCTCGATGCACTGGCGCACGATCCAGGCGTTGTCCGTGACCGTCCAGCGCTTGCCGGCCTGGCCGATGCCGGAAATTTTCACGGCAACGTTCGGGCATTCGGCAAAACGCTCCATCGCCGCGCACCAGGCGCGCAAGGCTTCCGGGCTTCGGTCCGAGGGCAAGCCGGCATGGTTGAGAATGATCCGGGTATTGGGGAAGTCCTGCGCCAGGCGCTCGGCTTCCGGCAGGTTCCACCAGGGCGTCTGCAGATCGAAATGCAGCCCGTGCCGTTCCAGCTGCGCATAACCACGGCGCCAGCGCTCGTCGCTCATCAAACTGCGGCGGCGCCCCACCTCCAGCGGATCGATAGGGCCACCGGGCTTGTGGCGAACGCTGCGTACCCGCGCGAAACCGGCCTGGGCCGCCAGCACTTCAATCGCGTCGTCGGCATCCAGCCAGGCCTGGGCGACCACGGCGTTGGGCAGGCCATAACGCGCGGCCAGCTGATGAATGAAACGGGTTTCGCCAATGGGGTCGGTGGGGTCCCACTCAGTCTCCACATAGACGCTTTCCACGACGCGGTGCTGGCCGGTGTCGGCGCTGTAGTCCTGGGGAAAGTAGCGCCGCTTGATCGCCGAGTAATCGCCATAGCGAAAGGGGATGTTGGCACCCTCCTCCAGCCACGGATGGAAATTATTCTGCGGGTCCCAGAAATGATGATGCGCATCGACGATCGGGCCGTCGTAGAGGTTGTCAGGCATGGTTCTCACGCTCCTTGATCGGGTCCAGGGCAATCAGCAAGGTGCCGAGAATGAACACACCCGAGCAGAGCGCGAAGAAGCCGAGCACCCCGCCATAGCCGCCGAAGTACTGCAGGATCACACCGACCAGAATCGGCACGGCAATGCCACCCACGCTACCGGCCATGTTCATCACGCCTCCGACCAGGCCGACGCGAGACGGGGCGGCCAGCAGTGCCGGAAAACTCCAGTACAGGCTGCCCCACATCAGGAAGAACGCGGTCATGGCCAGCAGGGCCACGGCGGCGTGCGGGTCCTGCAGGGTCGGCAGCAGCATAAAGGCCACCAGGGCGACGATGCCCGAGACGCTCAACAGTCCCTTGGCCGCCAGGCCCCGGCGCATGCCCTTGCGAATCAGGGTGTCGCACAAAAAGCCGCCGCAGATCGACCCCAGCGCACCGCTGATGAAGATCACGAAGGTCGCGGCGCCAATGCCCTTGATGTCGAAGCCCCTGGCATTGGCCAGATAACTCGGCCCCCAGGTCAGCAAGCCGAAGAACACCATGGCCCAACTGGCACGCCCCAGCAGGATCCCGGCCAGCGACCGTCTGGCGATGCCCAGCCCCTTGACCGGCACTTTGGCCGCTGCAGCCGCCGAGGTGGCTCGGCCTGCATTGATCTTGTCCAGCTCGCGTTCATTGACCCCCGGGTGCCTGGCCGGGTCGTCACGCAGGTAGTACCAGGCCAGCCCGGTCATGGCCAGGGTGACGATACCGGCGACAAAAAATGCAATGCGCCAGGAGCCGAGCACGGCGATCAGGTAGGCAATGATCAAACCGCCCAATGCGATGCCGACAGGGCTGCCGCAGTCCATCAGCACTGCCCCGCGGCTGCGCTCACTCGGCGCCAGCCAAAGCGAATTGAGCTTGCCGCCAGAGGGAAACAAGGGCGCTTCAGCGGCGCCCAGGGCAACCCTGGCCAGCAACAACGAAGCACCGCCGGTGGCGAATGCCGCCAGGGTCTGAAAGGCGCCCCACAAACCGGTGGACCAACTGATGACGCGGCGCGGACCGTAGCGATCGATCAGCCAGCCGCCCGGGATCTGCAGCAAGGCATAGGCCCAGAAGAAGCTGCTGAGTATCAGCCCCTGCAGACTGGGCGTTAGTTGGAACTCGCCGGCAATGGTCGGCATGGCAATCGACAGCGAAACCCGGTCGATCAGGTTGATCACGGTCAAGGCAAACACGATAGCGAAGATCCGCCAACGAACTCGGCTTGCGCGTACCGTCGTTGGCGTGGCAATCGGCGCCGCCGACTCCGTGCGCAGGGCATTGGAATGAGCCATGGAACTGACCTCTGATTTATCGTTCTTGTAGTCAAGGCAGTCGGAGATCCGGGCTTGTGCCTCCGACCTATGGGGCAACTATACCCAGCTCCTTGATATAACCGTCTAATCAAACCTCTTCATACGCCTATCACCCGTGGTTATCGGAGAACTGAATCGAGCACGAATAACCTGGGGTTATCGGTGTATGTAATATTTTGACTAGACACGTATCGCTCTCGTTCCCACACTCGACCCCACCATAACAAGCATAAAAAGAGGTAGGTCCCATGCGAAACGTCTACGGGCGTCGTCTGACGCATCTGTTCGCCGCTTGCACTTTGTTCTGCGCGAGCGCCCTCCCCGCCCTGGCCGCCTGGCAGCCGGACAAGAATGTCGAGATCCTCGTCGCTGGCGGCCCTGGCGGCGGTACTGATCAGCTGGGGCGCCTTATCCAGTCGATCATCACCCAGCACAACCTGCTCAACGTCAGCACTGTGGTCATGAACAAGGGTGGGGGCAATGGCGCCGAAGCTTTCCTCGACATGAAGCTGACCCAGGGCGATGCCGAACGCCTGGTCATCGGTACCAACAACGTCTACCTGCTGCCTCTGGTGGCCAAGCTGGGCTATCAATGGTCGGACCTCACTCCGGTTGCCGCCGTGGCCGAAGATGACTTCATTCTCTGGACCTACCAGGATGCGCCCTGGAAAGACGCCAAGTCTTATTACGAGGCGGTCAAGGCCGATGCCTCGAACATGCGCATGGGCGGCAGCCAGTCCAAGGATGTCGACCAGACCCTGACCCTGCTGCTGAACCAGACTACCGGCAGCAAGCTGGTCTACATCCCTTTCAAGAGCGGCAGCGAAGCGGCGATTCAACTGGCCGGCAAGCACATCACCTCCAACGTCAATAACCCCAGCGAAAGCCTCAGTCAATGGAAAGGCAACCAACTGCAGCCGCTCTGCGTGTTCAGTCGTGAACGCATGGCCTACCCGGAAAAAGTCACCGCAGACAAATCCTGGGCCGATATCCCCACCTGCAAGGAGCAAGGCCTGGGCGTGGAGCAGTATCGTTTCCCGCGCACCGTGTTCATGCCGGGCGGTGTCAGCGATGAGCAGCGAGCCTTTTATGTCGAGCTGATGCGCAAGGTCAGCCAGACCCCGGAGTTCAAGGAATACCTCACGCGCAATGCGCTGGTGCCGACCTTCCTTGAAGGCAAGGACCTGGTCACCTACATCGAGAAAGACTCGGCCCGGGTCACACCGGTGTTCACCGAGGCGGGCTGGCTGCGCAAGTGATTCCGACAGGGCGCCCGCCCGGGCGCCCGACACCCGAGGGTTGAACATGTCTACTTCCACATCCGCGCTGGTCGGCACCCGCTGGGTCGAGCTTGGCCTGGCGCTGTTCACCGCAGCCCTGGGCGGCGTCGTCATGTATGGCAGCGCGAGCAGTGGCATCGGCTGGGACGACGCCGGTCCCCAGGCCGGCTATTTCCCCTTCTACATCGGCCTGCTGATGAGCGCCGCCAGCCTTACCACCGTCCTGATCACATTCCTGCAATGGCGCAGGCTGAGCGAAGCCTTCGTCAGCCGGGAGGCCTTCAACCGGGTCCTGAAGGTGTTCGTGCCGATTGTGCTGTTCGTCGCGAGCATGCCCTTGATCGGCCTGTACCTGGCCTCGGCCGGGTTCATTGCCTGGTTCATGTGGCGTGATCGCCAGCGTCCCCAACCCTACGGCTGGATGACCATCGTCGCCGTTGCCGGCGGCGCGGCCCTGGCCAGCTACCTGATCTTTGCGCTGTGGTTCAAGGTGCCGCTCGATGCCGGCCCCCTGGGCGACCTGGCAGCCCTGGCCCGGAGAATGCTGAAATGACTGAATTCGATTCGCTGATGCAGGGCATGAGTCTGATCATGACCCCGGGCCATATCGGCCTGATGGTGATCGGCGTGCTGCTGGGCATCCTGGTCGGCGTGCTGCCGGGCCTCGGCGCACCCAACGGCGTTGCCCTGCTCTTGCCCCTGACCTTCACCATGTCGCCGGTGTCGGCGATCATCCTGCTCTCGTGCATGTATTGGGGGGCGTTGTTCGGCGGTTCGATCACCTCGATCCTGTTCAACATACCCGGAGAGCCGTCGTCGGTGGCCACCACCTTCGACGGCTACCCCATGGCGCGCCAGGGCAAGGCCGCCGAGGCCCTCACTGCCGCCTTCACCTCTGCCCTGCTCGGTGCGCTGGTAGGCGTGTTGCTGCTGACTTTTCTGTCCAGCCGCATCGCCGCCTTTGCCATGGAGTTCAGCTCGCCGGAGTTCTTCGCGGTCTATCTGCTGGCGTTCTGTACTTTTATCGGCATGAGCAAGAATCCGCCGCTGAAAACCGTGGTGTCGATGATGATCGGCTTCGCCATGGCCGCGATCGGCATGGACACCGTGTCCGGTGACTTGCGCCTGACCTTCGACCAGCCCTGGCTGCTCTCGGGCATGAGCTTCGAGGTCGCGGTGATCGGGCTGTTCGGGATTGGCGAGATTCTCTGCACGGTCGAGGAAGGCCTGGTGTTCCGCGGCGAACACGTCAAGATCACGCCGATGGTGATCCTGCGCACCTGGAAAAAGATGCCGCGCTACTGGCTGACCTGGCTGCGCAGTACCCTGGTCGGTTGCTGGATGGGCATCACCCCGGGTGGCCCGACTGCCGCCTCGTTCATGAGCTACAGCCTGGCGCGGCGCTTTTCGAAGAACCGCGAGAACTTCGGCAAGGGTGAACTCGAAGGGGTGATCGCCCCGGAAACCGCCGACCACTCGGCCGGCACCAGTGCCCTGCTGCCGATGCTGACGCTGGGTATTCCGGGTTCGGCCACCGCCGCGGTGATGCTCGGCGGCTTGATGATCTGGGGCCTGCACCCAGGGCCCACACTGTTCACCGAACAGCACGATTTTGTCTGGGGCCTGATCGCCAGCATGTACCTGGGCAACGTCGTCAGCCTGATCGTGGTCCTGGCCACCGTGCCGCTGTTCGCTTCGATCCTGCGCATACCCTTCTCGATCATCGCCCCGATCATCATCATGGTCTGCGCCATCGGTGCCTACTCGGTGCACAACTCGATGTTCGACGTCGGCATGATGCTGGTGTTCGGCGCCCTGGGCTACCTGTTCAAGAAGCTCGGTTACCCGATCGCCCCGCTGGTGCTGGCGGCCGTGCTCGGCGACAAGGCCGAAGATGCGTTCCGCCAGTCGATGCTGTTCTCCAACGGCGAGCTGGGCATCTTCTGGTCCAACCCACTGGTGGGCGGGCTGACCACCGCTGCATTGCTGATGCTGTTCTGGCCCTTGATCGCACGCGGCATCAAGGCCCTGGGCAACCTCAAAGGAGCTCGCGTGCAACGCGCGGCGCCATGAAGCTGTAGTATCTTTTGGCAAGCCGGGCCGCGTAAGGTCCGGTTTGCTTTTTTCTCGTAGAGCCCTGCCCATGTCGCGTATCCCGGAAGCCAGCCTGATCCACAGCCGCCTGCGCCTGCGCCAACTGCGCCTGATGCTGACCCTCAAGGAGTTCGGTTCGTTGCGCCGGGCTGCCGACGAGATCGGCATGACGCAACCGGCGGCCACCAAAATGCTCCATGAGGCGGAGAGCCTGCTCGGCGTCGAGTTGTTCGAACGGCTGCCACGCGGCATGCGTGCCACGCCCTTTGGCGAGACCGTGATCTATTACGCACGGATGGTCTTTTCCGAGTTGTCGGGGATGCGTGAAGAACTGGTTGCGCTGGAGTCCGGCAACCTTGGACGAGTTACCGTCGGCGCCATTCCGGCGCTGGCGTCGGGACTGTTGACGCGCACCATTGCGACCTTGAAAAAGAGCCATCCGCGCTTGTCCATGAGCATTCAGGTCGACACCAGTGACGTCCTGGTCCAGGCCCTGCAACAGGATCAGCTGGATGTGGTGCTTGGACGCATTCCAACCGGTGCGCGGTCTGACGACCTGCTGTTCGACAGCCTCGGCGAGGAAGAACTCTGTGTGATCGCCGGGGCACAGAACCCCTTCGCCAAAGCAAAATCCCTGAGCTGGGACGAGCTGCAAGGGATGACCTGGGTCTTGCAGCAGCACCCCAGCCCCATGCGCGCTATCGTCAACCAGGCCTTCCACAATGCCCGGGTCGATATCCCCAGCAGCGTCGTGGAAACCACCTCGATCATGACCCTGCTCTCGCTGCTGCAGCAGACTGACATGATCGGCGTGACCCCTCGCTCGGTGGTTGCCGATTACCCGGGCAAACATCTGTTGGTGGAATTGCCGGTGGTTTTCGAGCCGCGCCTGCCACCCTACGGCCTGATCACGCGTCGGCACCGGATCGACTCGTCAGCCATGCAGGCCTTCATGAATGCGGTGAAGGCCGAACAGCTGACGACGACATGATGTAGCCAACGTCTCAATCGATTTCAATCACTGCCTGAGTCATTGCCTTGGGTTTGCGCAGCAGCAGAATCAACGGCACAGCCGCCAGCGACAGAATCATCAACAAGCGAAAGTCATTCATATAGGCAATCCAGCTGGCCTGCTCGTTGATGAGCGCGTCCAGCGCCACCCGCCCGCCAGCCGTCAGGGGGTTGAGCTGGCTTTGCACCGTCACCTCACGGAAAGCATGGTTGAAGGTGGTGACATAGCCGACGATATCGGCGTGATTGATCTGGATGTTCTGCGCCAGCAACACGCTGCAGATCGAGATGCCGACACTGGAGCCGATATTGCGCGACAGGTTGTACAGTCCGGTACCGTCGCCGCGCAAATCTGCCGGCAAGGTCGCAAAAGCCATGGTGCTCAGGGGCACGAACAGGAAGCCCAGGCTGGCCCCTTGCATGAAGCCGACGTAAACGATGGTGCTCATCGAGACATCCGGGGTCCAGCCGGTCATCAATTCCATCGACAACGCCGAGAGCAACAACCCCGTCAGCAGCAACCAGCGCGTGTCGACTCGTCCCATCAAGCGCCCGGTCAGAAACATGCACAGCATGGTGCCCACGCCTCGCGGGCCCATGACGATGCCGGCGGTCAATACCGGGTAATTCATCAGCTTCTGCAGATAGGGCGTCATCAGCGCCAGGGACGACAGGTAGGTAATGCCGATGGTGAAGATAAACACGACACTGACGCTGAAATTGCGGTCCTTGAACAGCAAGGGGCTGATGAAGGGCTTTTTTGCGGTGAAGGTGTGCACCAGAAACACATAGCTGGCGGCGAAGGCCACCACCGCTTCAATGAGGATTTCACCGGAAGAGAACCAGTCCAGTTGCTCGCCACGGTCGAGGAACAGCTGGAACGCCAGGATCGCCACGCTCAGGGAGCCGAAACCCAGCCAGTCCAGACGCGCCTGTTTTTCCGGCGGGGTTTCGCGCACGTACTTGAGCATGCCCGCCAACGCCAGCAGGCCGATGGGCAGGTTGATGAAAAACACCCAGCGCCAGCTCAGGTTATCGGTCAGCCACCCGCCCAGCATGGGCCCGAGCACGGGGCCGACCATGACCGAAACGCCGAACATGGCCATGGCCGAACCGCGCTCGCGCTCGTTGTAGATGTCCAGCAGGATACCCTGCGCCAGCGGCACCAGTGCCGCCCCGGCAACGCCCTGGAACAGGCGGAAGGCCACGATCTCGCCGATGGACTGGGCTATCCCGCACAGCACCGATGACAACACGAAACCCGATATCGCCCAGATCAATACCCGTTTGCGCCCGAAGCGCCGGGCCAGGAACGCCGAAGGTGGCGTCATCACGGCCGCGGCGACGATATAGGAAGTCAGCACCCAGTTGATCTGGTCGGAGCTGGCCGAGATGCTGCCCTGCATATACGGCAGGGCGACGTTGGCGATGGTGGTGTCGAGGGCCTGCATGATCACCGCGAGGATCACGCACAGGGTGATCATCGGCCGGTTGATGGCCAGGCCGCCCTCTTCACTCATGGCCCGGTGCCTTGCCCGCGAACAATTGGGCAATGCCGTCTGGCAAGCCGCGACTGCGACCGGTATCGATCTCGGCTTCGACACTCATGCCATGACGCAAGGCCGGCTTGCCGGCGGCATCAATGATGCGAATCCGGATCGGGATGCGCTGCACCACCTTGACCCAGTTACCCGTAGTGTTCTGCGCCGGCAACAAGGCGAAGCTTGCGCCCGACGCCGGGCTGAGGCTTTCGACCACGCCGTGCCAGACCTGCCCCGGGTAGCTGTCGACGGTGAATTCCACCGGTTGGCCTGCGACCACGTGGGTCAGTTCGGTTTCCTTAGGCGAAGCCGCCACCCACAACCTGTCGCTGGAAATCAGGCTGACACCGGCCTGGGCTGCCTGCAGATACGAGCCGACCTGCAGGCTGTCGACCTGGGTGACAATGCCGTCGAACGGCGCCCTGACCACCGAATCGGCGAGCATCCGCTCGGCATCGGCGACCGCTGCCTGGGCTTTCTGGTAGGTGGGATAACGGTCGACCGGCAACCCCGCCTGACCGCCCAGCTGTGCCAGCACCGCCTGGGCCTTGGCCTTGGCCACCGCCACGCGCTGCAGGTTGCTGTCGAGCTCGTGGCGCGCATCGTCGTAAATGGTTTTCGACACCGCCGAGACCTTGAGCAGTTGCTCCAGGCGACGCAGGTTCTCCTGACGGTAAGGCAATTCAGTCTGGGCCTGGGCAACCTCGGCCAGGGCCTGGTCGTAACTGGCCTTGAGGTTCATCAGTTCGTTGCGCACCGTGCCCAGTTCCGCCCGAGCGCTGGCCAGGGCCGTTTCGAAGGCGGCGGCGCGCAGGCGAAACAGCACCTGGCCCTTGCTGACCTGTTGGTTGTCTTGGACCTCGACCGAGTCGACCAGGCCCGACACATCGGTGGCGACCCCGACCCGCTCGGCCTGGATATAAGCACTGTCGGTGGCAATGTAGCGCCCGCCGGCCAGGTAGGCCCAGCCGACACCAATCACTATCAGCGGTAACAGCAGGAACAGCCCGGTGCGGGTCCTGCTTGCGCGCGGCGGTGGCGCAGCGCTGGTTTCAGGTTGTGACGAGGACGCGGCGGCTGTGGCCGAGTCGGGAGCCTGTGCGACACGACCGCTGTCGGCCCGGGTCTCGGCGCGTTCGAGGATCTTTTCACTCATGTTTTTCCCCCTCTGATTCGACCGGCAGCGTGCAGGCATGTACCAGTTGCTCGCGCATGCGCGTCAGCATCTGCATCAATTGTTCGTGTTCGGCATCGCTGAAATCGGCCATCGCGTCGTTGCGTGTCTGCTCACCCAGCCCCCGCATGATCTCCAGCAAGGGATGGGCGGCCGGCGTGAGATACAACAGGGACAGACGCCGGTCGGTCGGGTGCCGACGGCGCTCGATCAGGCCGCGCTCCTGCATCTTGTCGAGCAGGCGCACCAGGGTGATCGACTCGATTTCCAGCAGGTCGGCCAGGCCTTTCTGGTGAATGCCTTCGTTGACCGACAGCTTGGCCAGCACCTGCCACTGGGAACGGGTCAGGTCCAGGTGACGGGCGCGCTGTTCGAAGCGCTTGCGCATCAGCCGCGCCACATCATGCAAGAGAAAACCAACGCTAGGACGCATCAACAGACCCCAAAACATTTAATAAGCATGCTTATGATATGCACACTTGTGTTCTGCTGCCTATCGTTTAAATGGACTAGTCGATACAGCTATGGACAGCCATGGGCCGATCGATCATTAATAGGGGTTTGGGTCGCTGGTCCCCTTTCAACAAGGAATTCCCCGCATGAGTGAATACATCCAGGTCGAACGCCATCAGCATTGCCTGGCGATCACCCTGAACCGCCCGGACAAATACAACGCCCTGACCAACGCCATGTACGACAGCCTGAGCGAAACACTCAGGGCGGCCGGCACCGATGAGGATGTGCGGGTCATCGTCATCACTGGCGGCGTGGATTGCTTCACCGCCGGCAACGACCTGGTGGATTTCCTGCAATCGCCGCCCGCCGATCTCGAGGCCCCGGCCTTTCGCTTCATGGCCGCTGTAGTAGCGCTGGACAAACCGCTGATCGCAGCCGTGTGTGGTGCGGCCATCGGCATCGGCACGACCTTGCTGCCCCATTGCGATCTGGTGATGGCAACCCGTAACAGTCGCTTCGCCACGCCTTTCGTCAAGCTCGGGCTCTGCCAGGAATTCGCTGCCAGTCTGCTGCTGCCACAGCGGATCGGGCACGGTCACGCCGCACGCTTGTTACTGGGTGGGGAAACCATCGATGGCGAACAGGCGCACGCCCTGGGCTTGTGCACCCACCTGTTCGATGAAGGGAAGGAATGCCTGGCGTTCGCCATGGACTATGCCGCCCGCCTGGCCCAGGCTTCGCCTGCCGCGACGCAAGTCAGCAAGCGTCTGATGAAGGCACCGCAACTGCAAAGCACACTGGCGATGATCCGCGAAGAAAACCTCAACTTCATCGCCAGGCTGCAGAGCCCGGAATGCCGCGAGGCGCTCGAGAGTTTCGTTCAGCGCAAACGCTGAATCACCTCTCCCCCCTGTGGGAGCTGGCTTGCCAGCGATGCCGACGACGCGGTCTGCATGAATCACCGCGGTGATGCCATCGCTGGCAAGCCAGCTCCCACAGAGTAAGTGCACCTGGGATGGAAGGTGCAGATCAACTCAAGCTACCGCAGAACAGATTCTGATCTCCGGAAGCCGGGCTTTCCCGCACCACCAACACATAACCGCCCTTGCGAAGGGTATCGACCGGTACCGGTGCACTTTTCCAGAAATACTGCAGCGATGCCTGGGAATAGAACCGCGCATTCGGGCCGTGATTCAAGTCATAGGCAGGTTTGGCACCCAGGCTCGCACAGCTTCCCGAATAGATGTAAGCCGTCAAACGCCCCGGCAAGGTATTGCCCACCGGTTCACCACTGACGGCAAACCAGAAATCCGTGCCTTTATCACTGGGCATCATGGTCGCCTGAGCGATTTGCCCGGGATTGAATCGGGTGGCGTCCAGGTTAACGTTGGAGATCTGACTCTCGGGAACAGTTGAGCACCCGGAGATCCACCCGACCACTGCCACCATCGCCAGCGCAGATACGATATTCATCGTGAAACTCCCGCTTTGTAATGACGCGTTGAAGTGATTCCCCCTCCCTCGCTCCCACACTCTGTGCGGGAGCGAGGTGTTTGCTAGCTAAGTTCACCGCAGAAAATGTCTTGATTACCATCGGCCGGGCTTGCCCGCACCACCAGTGCATAACCGCCGGAACGCAGCGAATCGTAAGCTACGGGCACACTCTTCCAGAGCTTGATTCCCACCTGTTCATTGAAGTAGTCAGTGACGAACTCGTTCAGCTCCCAGGCCGGTTTCGACTCATGCCTGGCGCAGCTTCCCGAGTAGATATAGGTATACAAATGCGCGGGTATTGCGGTGCCAATGGGGACACCACCGACAAACAACACCAGTTTTGTATCGCTGCCCAGGGGGGTCAGCGTGGCTTGAGCGATATGCCCGGCGTTGTAGGTCGTCGCGTGCAGGGGAATGGAGACGATCTGCTTCGGTGCTGCTACACCCATGGAGACCCACCCGACCGCTACCACCAACGCCAGCGAAGATACGACTTTCATCGAAAACCTCCAGCCTAGTAACGATGCGTTGAAGTGATCCCCCGGCTGAATTTCAGCCTTCGCCAAAAATACGAATTTCTTTCTCGCCCCCATGAGTTCAATTGCCAAGAGCGCCAAAGCAGAGTGTCAGCTGCTCAGGTTTCCGCAGAAAAGATCGCGATTACCATCGGCCGGGGCTGCTCGCACTACCAGCGCATAACCGCCCGAGCGCAGCTTGTCGTACGACACAGGCACGCTCTTCCAGAGTCGGAATCCCACACCAACGGTATCGAAATCCGTGTTCACGAACTGATTCAACTCATAAGCCGCTTTCGTTCCATGACTGGCACAGGTGCCCGAGTAGACATAGGTGTACAAATGCGCGGGGATTGCGGTGTTGCCAGGTAAATCACTAACGTACAAATTAAGTTCCGTCTGATTACTGCTCAAGGGAGTCAAAGTTGCCTGGGCGATATGCCCGGCATTGTAAATAGTTGCGTGAAGGGGAACGGCGACTATCTGCTCCGATGCTGCTGCACCCAAGGAAATACACCCGACCGTTGCCATCAACGCCAGCGAAGATACGACTTTCATCGTAAACCTCCCGCCTTATTAGGGCGCGTTGAAGTTATCCCCCACATCTAAATTTTAGTCGTCTATACAAATCAGGACTTTCTTCGGATAGCCGGTCTAATCGCGATTGGATATGTACCACCTACCCAATCGGGTTATGGCGCTAAATCGGGGCTTGCACGAGAGTGGTGTCAGCCGCTCGGCCCGAATGCAATAAGAACAACAAGGTAGGACTGACATGCACAAAGCTCTCGCAGCACTCCTCAGCGCAGCACTTGCCGCCCTCCCGGCGCTCAGTCATGGCGCGCAGACAGCCAGCAACACACTGCGGCTGTACAACTGGGCGGACTACATCGGTGAACACACCATTGCCAATTTCGAGAAGGCCACCGGCATCCAGGTGACCTACGACACCTTCGACTCCTACGAAACCGTGCAGGGCAAGCTGTTGCCGGGCCGTTCGGGTTATGACCTGGTGGTGCTCAACGCCGCCCTGGTGCCGCTGTTGATCAAGGCCAAGGTGTTCCAGCCGCTGGACAAGTCGCTGCTGCCGAGCTGGCAAAACCTCGACCCGCACGTGCTCAAGAGCCTGGAAAACTACGACCCCGGCGTCACCTATTCGGCCCCCTACACCTGGGGCAGCAACGGCGTGACCTACAACGTCAGCAAGATCAAGGAGCGCATGCCGGACGCGCCCATCGGCTCGCTGGCGATGATCTTCGACCCCAAAGTCGTGTCGCACTTCGCCGACTGTGGCGTGACCCTGCAGGACTCGCCGACCGATGTCATCCCGCTCGCGCTGACCTATCTGGGGCGCGATCCGAACAGCGTCGACCCGAAAGATCTCAAGGCCGCGCAGGATGTGCTGATGGCCGTGCGTCCATACATCCGCAAGTTCGACTCGACCAGCTATCTCAATGGCCTGGCCAACGGCGAGCTGTGCCTGTCCACCACCTGGTCCGGCGACTACGCCACTGCCCAGGCACGCGCCCAGGAAGCCGGGGCCAAGATCGAGCTCAACTACTTCATCCCCAAGGAGGGCTCGCTGGTCTGGTTCGATGACTTCTACATCCCGGCCGATGCCCCCAACGCGGCCAACGCCCACAAATTCATCGAATACATGCTGCAGCCCCAGGTGATCGCAGAAGTCAGCGACTACATCCGCTATGCCAACAGCAACAAGGCCGCCACCGCACTGGTCAGCGCCGATGTACGCGACAACCCGGCGATCTACCCGGACCAGGCCACCCTGCAGCGCCTGTTCACCCAGAAGACCCAGTCACAAGAAGGCGTACGCCTGATCACCCGCACCTGGAACGCGGTCAAGACCGGTAAATAACATCCAGCAATTCGACTCAACAGTTTTATGGAAGGTGAAGTCATGCCAACACAATCCCCAGCGTTCTTTGCGCAATTCGACCAGGAGAAACTGGTCGCCGCCGACAAGGCCCACTACATGCACGGCTTCCACATGTTCGACGAACACCGCGAGCAGGGTTCGCTGAACATCGCCGCGGGCGATGGCGCCTATATCTATGACACCAGCGGCACCCGTTACCTCGACGCCGTTGGCGGCATGTGGTGCACCAATATCGGCCTGGGCCGCGAAGAAATGGCCGACGCCATTGCCAACCAGGTACGGCAACTGGCCTACTCCAACCCGTTCTGCGACATGGCCAATGTCACGGCCATTCAACTGTGCGAGAAACTCGCGAGCCTGGCCCCCGGCGACCTCGACCATGTATTTCTCACCACCGGCGGCTCGACTGCGGTCGATACGGCCTATCGCCTGGTCCAGTACTATCAGAACAGCCGCGGCAAGCACGAGAAGAAACACATCATCTCGCGGCACAACGCCTATCACGGCTCGACCTTCCTGACCATGTCGATCGGCAACAAGCCCGCCGACCGCGCGCCTGAATTCGACTTCATGAGCGACCTGTTCCACCACGTCTCCTGCCCCAACTATTACCGCGCACCGGAAGGCATGAGCGAGGCGGACTTCCTCGAGTACCTGGTCAACGAATTCGAAGACAAGATCCTGACCATCGGTGCCGACAAGGTCGCCGCCTTCTTCGCCGAGCCCGTGATGGGCTCGGGAGGCGTGATCATCCCGCCCGAGGGCTACCACCGCCGCATGTGGGAAATCTGCCAGCGCTACGACATGCTCTATGTCGCCGATGAAGTGGTGACCTCGTTTGGCCGGCTGGGCAAGTTCTTCGCCTCCGAAGAGGTGTTCGGCATGCAGCCGGATATCATCACCACCGCCAAGGGCCTGACCTCCGGCTACCTGCCACTGGGCGCCTGCATCTTTTCCGACCGCATCTGGCAGGTCATCGGCGAGCCGGGCAAGGGCCGCTGCTTCACCCATGGCTTTACCTACAGCGGGCATCCGGTGAGCTGCATCGCGGCGCTGAAGAACATCGAGATCATCGAACGGGAAAACCTGCTGGCCCATGTCGAAGACGTCGGCCCTTACCTGGAGCAGCGCCTGCAGACCCTGGCTGACCTGCCCCTGGTGGGCAGCGTGCGCTGCAAACGGCTGATGGCCTGCATCGAATTCGTCGCCGACAAGCGCACCAAGGCCCTGTTCCCGGAGGCGGTGAACATCGGCGAAAAGATCCACCTGCGCGCCCAACTCAAAGGCTTGATGGTCCGCCCCATCGGCCATTTGAACGTGATGTCGCCCCCATTGATCATCACCCGTGCCCAGGTCGATGAAGTGGTGGAGATCCTGCGCGAGTGCATCCTCGAGACCGCTGTGGAGCTCGAGTGCAGCGGTCAGTACCAGGGCCAATGAGCACCCGGCAGCAGCCGCGCAGCCTGAATGCGCGGCGGTTTCTCGGTGTTTTGCCTGCAACGGGCCCGGCGGGTAGACTGCCGGGCATGACCGACTCTCACAGCGATTCCCTCGCCACGCTCCCGCTCCCGGCCCTGCAGGCCTGGCATGGGGGCCTGGCGCAGGCCTTCATGGCGATCGAGCGCAGCGACTTCCTCGAGCAACTGGCCGCCGCGCTCGGCAGCCTGACGCCTATCGAATCGATGATGATCAGCCTCGAGCGCAAGGGCCTGCCGCCGCACCTGCTGTACGAACAGGGCATCCCGCGCGAATACCGCGACGATATCATCAACCGCTATTTCTCCCGCGGCTACCTGCTGGACCCCTTCTGCCTGGCCGTGGACAGCGGCCTGGCCGAGGGCTTCTATGACTTGGCCCAGATCGCGCCGGATGACTTCTTCAGCAGTGAGTACTACAAGACTTACTACCTGCAGATCGGCGCCGTCCAGGATTGCTACTACATCGTCGACCTGAATCCCCAGAGCAAGCTCTCCGTAAGCCTTTTTCAGGGCCTCAGCGCCGGCCACTTCAGCCCCGAACAAGTGGCCTTGATGCGCGCCGTGGAACCCATCGTGCGCGAACTGCTGCGCCGCTTCGGCACCAGCGGCGGCATGCCACAGATGCTCGGTGCTGCGGGCAGCGAACCTGTGGGCAACGCACCCCAGGCCAGCCTCAACCAGCAGATCGAATCAGCCTTCATGAATTTCGGCAGCCATGTGCTGACCGTTCGTGAACGGGAAATCGCGCACCTGATCCTGCGCGGCCACTCGGTGAAATCCACGGCCCAGGTACTGGAAATCTCGCCGGAAACCGTGCGCATGCACCGCAAGAATCTCTATACCAAACTGGACATCAGCTCCCAGGCGGAACTGTTTTCGCTGTTCATCGACTGGTTGACGCAGAGGCGCGATACGGGAGTAGCCTGAAGACTGTCGCTACGTTTTCCTCACGCCAGGAGGACCCCGCCATGCCAACGAACGAGCTCATTCCTTCCCTGCTCTTTCGCCTCAACGAGAATCAGCTAGCCATCGCCGCCGCCGTGGAAGAACTCGCCCTCTGGGTCGACGAACGAGGCCACGCCGCCGTGGCCGAGAGCGTGCGTGAAACCTTGGGCACGCTGGATGGCAATCTGGAGCACATCACACGGGGGATTGCTGAGTTGATGAATGATTGAACTGCTGCCTATCAGGTTGAGGTGACTACCCCAGTGTCTGGAAGGTGAAGTTAGTCGCGGGAAAAGGATTAAGTTTTTTGCGAAATTTCCCAAGCACTCCTAGCGGCCATGCCATTGGAGCTGTGGCCTGTTAGCGTTCCTGTATCTTCTTCAAAGATCAGGAGCATGGAAATGAATGCAGTTTTTCACTCGACGCACACCCAACCACTCTCCCGTGAATACACGCCGATGACCGAGGATCATCTGCAGTCCGGGGAGGCCTGATCATGGGACGTGGAGCTGTCAACGGAATAGGACAAGGGCTGGATGGTGACCTGACGACCACCGGCGCGGTATGTATCAGCAGCCTGCCCAATGCGGCGCATGGGGGCCGAGGGGTATTGCGGCTCGGGGATAAGACCACCCCTTGCAAGCTTTGCGGCAAGGAAGGCGTCATCGTCGAAAGTCTGCCCGCCATGAAATTCAATGGGATTCCCACCGTACTGCACGGCGCGGAAGTGCGCTGCGGTTGTCCGGAAGGCCGCAATCAACTGATTGCCCCGCTCGAACAGCCCGGCGCCAATGGTGCATCGAATCGAAGCGTGGCGCCGCGAACCTCCAACACGGCGGCTCAATCGATAAATCCTTCGGGTTCACCAACAACTCCAAGAGCGGAGCCGGTGTCTGGCGGAAATTCTACGACCACTGTTTTCGTCGATCCCGCAACCTGCAATCACCCAGACCAGATGGAAGAACTGGCGAGTTACATTGCCGGCGAGATGAATCGCAACATCAAGCATCCAGCCGTGCTGAAAATGAAAGAGCTGCTTAGCTACGACAGCGGCTCAGCGCTCAAAAAATTCCTGGTGCGACCGTGGTACGCCCGATTGGTGGGACGATCGAATTTTAACGCAATCGCTTTGAGGAAACAGGTTGAAGCGATGGCGATCTGGACTAAGCAAGTGGGTCAAGGTATGGAGTGGGATCACAAGCCTAAACTTCAAGCGATGTACAACGGTGTTGTCCGGCACAAACAAGGGAAATATGAATACTACTACGACATCTGGTCGAACATTCACTATGGATACATAGGCATTGCGGGTGGACTTTCAGAAAGTCTGCTGCTGGATGGCGCTGGGGCTGAGCAGATCGTTTCAGATTCGTATCGGAAAGCCAAAGAAATATGGGAAACACCCGAAGAGGAAAGAAGGCTACTCGGCCCCCGTCCTACCGCAAGCCCGTGGACAGAATTGCGATCATGGGATGATGTGGCTGATAGAGTAGCGATCAGCATCGGTATGAAACTCGCAAACCAATACCCCAGTGGCGGGATAACCGCGAAGAAAGTCATGAATGAGGTGTTGGCGATTGCTCCAGAAAATTGGGGGGAAGGAATTCGTGCCCACTCCTGCTAATAAATGGCTATGGATTCCGTTGCTACCGATACTGCTACCGTTGCAGGCGCTGCTACTGTTTACCTTGATCACCGCTCTCATACTACCCACCGGAACCATCCATTACCCGAGGAATGGCGTGGAAGAGTTGCGATATATATGGAACGTGCAACACCGGATATATAAGGGCCGATTAACCCCAGGAGGGGCGGTTAGTGACGACGGTTTTCTATTTCCTGATGAAGAGTTTTTCATGGAGTTCTCATGGTGGACTGATAGCGGTCTTCGACACTGCGTCAACATAACTCCGACTTGGTTCACGACACACGTCTACCTTGATGCCAACGGGGACATTGATCACAGTGAAGGCAGCGGCACGGATTCGGACCGTTTAAAGCAATGCGAAACGGATATTTCGCCCCCCTGAAATCAGGAGAATGAGTCCGAGTCACCACATCAACAAAAAGGCCCGCAAAAATGCGGGCCCATGAACGGCGACTCTTGCAAGATTACCTCTTCTGATCAGGCTTATCCCGATCAACACCAGTTGTCCCCTTGTCCTGCATGGGCTCATCCCAGTCTGGTGGACGATTGCCGCCCTGATTTTGCCCCTGCCATCCGCCGCCGGTCTTGCCTGAACTGCCCTGGCCACCTTTGGTCGGAGCGTTAGGGTCGATGCCGGGGTTTTTGCGTTGCGGATCCTGGCCGCCAGGCTGCTGCTGGCCTCCACCGCCTTGCCTGCCTGAACTGCCCTGCCCGCCCTGATTGGGCTTGTCGGGGGTCATGCCAGGGTTGTTCGTACCTTTCTGGCGGGATGGATCGGTCATCGGATCGTTGTGTGGACGTTGTTCGTTAGCCATGATGCACCTCTGAACTTCGGGTCCAGTGAATCTGGGCCGTACTGTTTGGAGGTTGGTCAATTTCGGATCGTGCCTTGCTCGCGACAAACGGTTGCAGGACGTCAACGCAATCGAATGGCTGGCTGAACGCGAAGCAATCTGAATGAAATCACATCCATTCAGCGTTTCTTTGACATTTTTTTTGCATTTGCCTCTCTACATTCCCTGCGCCTCAAGCATGCAAATGATTCGCATTGTTCAGTTGATCTGCGCCTATAATCTTATCGATCCCCCGCCAGACCTCAGACCACAAGACTTCGAATATCCGCAGGAGCTGTCAACGAATGATTTCTCTTACCCCTTCGTTTTTCAAAACCGCATTGCTGACAACCGCGCTGATGAGCGCGGGTCTTGTTTATGCGGCCAACCCCGAAGGCATTGTGGTTTACAACGCTCAACACGAAGGCCTGACCAAGGCCTGGGTCGAAGGTTTCACCCAGGAAACCGGAATCCCGGTCACGCTGCGCAACGGCGATGACACCGAAATGGGCAACCAGATCGTGCAGGAAGGCGACAAATCCCCGGCCGACGTGTTCCTGACCGAGAACTCTCCAGCCATGGTGCTGGTCGACAACGCCGGCCTGTTGGCACCGGTGGCGCCAACGACCCTCGAGCAAGTGGGTGCGCCGTATCGTCCGGCCCATGGCCGCTGGGTTGGCATCGCCGCGCGCTCCACGGTGTTCGTTTATAACCCGAGCAAACTGACTGAGGCCGACCTGCCAAAATCCCTGCTCGACCTGGCCGGCCCAAGCTGGAAAGGCCGCTGGGGCGCGTCCCCTGCTGGTGCCGACTTCCAGGCCATTGTCAGCGCCGTGCTGGAACTCAAGGGCGAAGCCGCCACCCTGGAATGGCTCAAGGGCATGAAAGCCAACTTCACCGCCTACCGTGGCAACAGCTCGGTGCTCAAGGCCGTCAATGCCGGGCAGATCGACAGCGGCGTGATCTACCACTATTACGCCTATGTCGATCAGGCCAAGACTGGCGAAAACAGCAAGAACACCAAGCTGTACTACTTCAAGCACAAGGATCCAGGCGCCTTTGTCAGCATCTCCGGTGGCGGCGTCCTGAAATCGAGCAAGCACCAGGAAGACGCCCAGGCGTTCCTCAAGTGGATCACCGGCAAGGAGGGTCAGGAAGTCCTCGAGAAAGGCAAGTCGTTCGAATATGCCGTGGGCGTGAATGCACAATCGAATCCGAAGCTGGTGCCACTCAAGGAACTCGATGCACCGGTGATCGATGCGTCCAAACTCAACAGCAAGAAGGCCGTCGAGCTGATGACCCAGGCCGGGCTGCTTTAATCTGATGTCGGAGCCAATCATGGTCCCGGAACGTACTGAACTGGTCGATTCGGCGATTCCAGCGACATTGCGCCAACGCTCACGCGCCTCGAAGGGGCGCGTGAGCGCGTGGGTGGTCGGGCTGTCCGTACTGGTCTCATTGCTGGCGCTGTTGCCGCTCGCCTTCGTGATCGGCGTTTCGGTGCAGACCGGGTGGGCGACCATCGAGGCGCTGGTGTTCCGGCCCCGGGTCGCCGAACTGCTGGTCAACACCGTATTGCTGGTTGTGATCACCATTCCCTTGTGCATCGCACTCGGGGTGGCCCTGGCCTGGCTGACCGAGCGCAGCGACCTGCCCGGCCGGCGCCTGTGGTCACTGCTGGCGGTTGCGCCTCTGGCGGTGCCGGCGTTCGTGCACAGCTATGCCTGGGTCAGCCTGGTGCCACCGATCCATGGGCTGTTTGCCGGGGTACTGGTCTCGGTGATTGCCTATTTCCCGTTCCTCTATTTGCCGGTGTCGGCAACCCTGCGGCGCCTTGATCCGGCTATCGAGGACGTCGCCGAATCCCTGGGTCTCAAGCCCTGGGCAGTATTTTTCCGGGTGGTTGTGCCCCAACTGCGGTTGGCCATTTGTGGCGGCGCATTATTGGTCGGGCTGCATCTGTTGGCCGAATACGGCCTGTATGCAATGATCCGCTTCGACACCTTCACCACGGCGATCTTCGACCAGTTCAAATCCACCTTCAACGGCCCTGCGGCCAATATGCTGGCCGGCGTGCTCGCGCTGTGCTGCCTGCTGATGTTGACCTTCGAGTCGGCCTGTCGCGGCAATGCCCGCTATGCGCGGGTCGGCTCCGGAAGCCCGCGCCTGCAGCGCATGGTGCGACTGAGTCGCAAGGTTAAAGCCCTCGCGTTGCCACTGCCGATCATCACCAGTGTGCTGGCGCTTGGCGTACCCTTGATCACCCTGGGCAACTGGCTGATTGCCGGCGGCGTGGAAGTCTGGGGCCAGAGCGACGTCTTGCCGGCCCTGAAGCAGACCCTGCTGCTGGCCAGTGCCGGGGCGATCATCACGACCTGTGCGGCGATCCCCGTTGCCTGGCTGTCGATCCGTTCGCCGGGGCGCCTGCACCGCATTCTGGAAAGCTGCAATTACATCACCAGCTCCCTGCCCGGCATTGTCGTGGCCCTGGCACTGGTGACCATCACCATCAATTTCGCCCGGCCCATCTACCAGACCACCCTCACCGTGCTGTTGGCCTACCTGTTGATGTTCTTGCCCAGGGCGCTGGTCAGTTTGCGTGCCGGCATCGCCCAGGCACCGGTGGAGCTGGAAAACATGGCCCGCAGCCTGGGCCGCTCGCCCAGCCGCGCCCTGTGGCTGATCACCATGCGCCTGGCGGCGCCAGGTGCCGCCGCAGGTGCCGCCCTGGTATTTCTGGCGATCACCAACGAGCTGACCGCCACCCTGTTGCTCGCGCCCAACGGTACCCGCACACTGGCCACCGGCTTCTGGGCCATGACCAGCGAGATCGACTACGCCGCGGCGGCCCCCTATGCGCTGCTGATGATTCTGTTGTCGCTGCCGTTGACCGGCCTTCTCTACCATCAATCCAAACGCACGGCAGGCCGATGAACGCTCTGGAATTGAATTCGCTCTACAAATCCTTCGGCTCGCGACCGGCCCTGGAAAACGTCAGCCTGTCGGTTCCCAGCGGTAGCCGTACGGCCATCGTCGGCCCTTCGGGGTCGGGCAAGACCACCTTGCTGCGGATGATTGCAGGGTTCGAATTTCCCGACCGGGGCAGCATCACGCTCAATGGCCAGACCCTGGTCAACGGCTCGACCGAAGTGCCGGCCCACCAGCGCCTGATCGGCTATGTGCCGCAGGACGGCGCCCTGTTCCCGCACATGACAGTGGCCGACAACATCGGTTTCGGGCTACCGGGCAAGACGGCGTCGAAACAGCACCGGATCGAGGAGTTGCTGGACATGGTCGCCCTGGACTCGCACATGAAGCGCCGTTGGCCCCATGAGCTGTCCGGCGGTCAGCAACAGCGCGTCGCCCTGGCCCGCGCCCTGGCGCAAAAACCGCGGCTGATGCTGCTGGACGAACCCTTTTCCGCACTCGACACCGGCCTGCGCGCGTCCATGCGCAAGGCCGTGGCACGCCTGCTGGCGGACGCCGGTATCACCACTATTCTGGTGACCCATGACCAGGCCGAAGCCCTGTCTTTCGCTGATCAGTTGGCGGTCATGCGCCAGGGCCGCCTGGTTCAGGCCGGGCAGCCGATGGATCTTTACCTGCGGCCCCATGACGAAGAAACCGCACTGTTCCTGGGCGATGCCGTGGTGATTCCCGCCTGGGTCGAAGGTGGCATCGCGACCTGTGAACTGGGACGGATCAACGTCCACAATACCTCGCACCGCGGCGCCGCGCAGATCATGTTGCGACCCGAACAGCTTCAGCTGTCCAGCCAGCCCCAGGAGCGCGTGGAGGGGTGCCTGGGGGTGGTGACAGAGTGCGATTTCGGCGGCAATAC
The DNA here is from genome assembly GCF_011355085.1 of Pseudomonas akapageensis. Taxonomy (GTDB): domain Bacteria; phylum Pseudomonadota; class Gammaproteobacteria; order Pseudomonadales; family Pseudomonadaceae; genus Aquipseudomonas; species Aquipseudomonas akapageensis. The sequence goes on from NZ_VXCP01000049.1 coordinate 40,498, forward strand.
CTGCACGTTGACGGTGGAGTTGAAGACGCCCTCACCTGCCAGGAACGGACTGCCTTCGAACCGATCATTGCTGGTCCGGAGCCCCGGTATCAATGCGCCAATGACCGGCAGCACGGTGCACATTTCCACCGTGGGCCATGCGCATGTTTTGATGGCTGCCAAGGTTTAAGGGAAGCCTTGCGAGCCCGAAGGGGTCGCAAAGATCCCGCAGCCACCGGATTCCGTCGAAGAAGCGCATCAATTGATACGCATTCTTATTCGTGTTAAGGTCGCCAGCCCTACTCCTTCCGCCCTGACTGCCGGGGCCCTTGCGGAAACACGATGTTTGAACTGCAATCAGTCAGCTTCAGCGTTCCCGGACGAACCCTGCTGCACCCCCTGGACCTGAAAATCCCCCACGGCCGCATGGTCGGCCTGATCGGCCACAATGGCTCGGGCAAGTCGACACTGATCAAGCTGCTGGCCCGGCAACAACTGCCGGCCAGCGGCCAGATCAGCCTGGACGACAAACCCCTGTCCACCTGGCAGAACCGCGAATTCGCCCGTCACGTGGCTTACCTGCCACAACAGTTGCCACCGGCCGACAACCTTACCGTGCGCGAGCTGGTCGGCTTTGGCCGCTATCCCTGGCATGGCGCCCTCGGCCGTTTCGGCGACCAGGATCGCCAGCAGGTGCAGCGTGCCCTTGAGCTGACCCACACCCTGGATTTCGCCGAGCGCCTGGTCGATCACTTGTCCGGCGGTGAACGCCAGCGGGTCTGGCTGGCGATGCTGCTGGCGCAAAACAGCCGCTATCTGCTACTGGACGAACCCACCTCCGCCCTGGACATCGCCCACCAGGTGGAAGTGCTCGCGCTGGTCAAGGACCTGAGCGCGCAACTGGGGCTGGGCGTGCTGGTGGTGCTCCATGACGTGAACATGGCCGCCCGCTATTGCGATCATCTGATCGCCCTGCACCAGGGCCGTTTGCTGGCGCAAGGCAGCCCGGCCGAGCTGATGTGCAGCGAAACCCTGGAAGACATTTATGGCATCGCCATGGGCGTGCTGCCCCACCCTCAAGGCGGTTCGCCGATCAGCTTCGTCTACTGACCTGGAGTTTCCCTGTTGCCTGCCATCGCGCTGCGTGCCGCTCTATCGATACTGCTGTACCTGCTGACGCCCGTCGCCTTCGCACAACCTGTCACCTGGAACGATGATTTCGGCCCGGTCACCTTCGAGCATCCGCCGCGTCGTGTGGTGGTCCTGGACTGGGGGCTGGTCGAACAATTGCTGGCCATTGGCGTCACTCCCGTCGGAGTCGGCGAGCCGGACGGTTACCGCCGCTGGGTATCGATCCCGGAACTGCCGGCCAGCGTGGCCGATGTCGGTGCCCGTCGCGAACCCAACCTCGAAGCCATGAGCCAGTTGCGCCCGGACCTGATTCTGGCGACGCCGGAATACACATCGATCTTGCCCCTGTTAAACGCGGTGGCGCCGACCATGCTCCTGGCCACCTTCGATGACCACGGCCAACCGCTGCAACGCTCACGACACATCACCACACTGCTTGGCCGCATGCTGGGTCACGAAGCACAGGCCGATGCCCTGCTGAAACGGGTCGACAAGCGTTTCGCCGAAGCCCGGGCGGCCCTTGCCGGACAAGCCCGCGAACCCTTGTACCTGGTGACCTTCCTCGATGAGCGCCACTTGCGCGTCAACGGCGGACAGGGCCTGTACCAGGCGGTGCTCGACCAGCTCGGCCTGCGCAACGCGTGGCAAGGCCCCACCAGTTCCTGGGGCTTTGCCACCATCACCCTGTCTGCTCTGGCAACACCGGCCGATGCGCGCCTGGTGCTGTTCGAACCCTTGCCGGACCGCGCCGTCCTGGACCGCAATCCGATCTGGAAAGCCCTGAGCGCCGTACGAGAACAGCGGGTCGACAGCCTGCCCGCCGTCTGGCCCTACGGCGGCGTCAGCAGTGCCGAACGCCTTGCCCTGTTGCTGCAGCAACGCTTTGCCCCGAGCGCCCAGCCATGATTTTGCACGTCATCAACCGTCGTCCCGCGCCGCTGCTGATCATGCTGCTGATCGGCGCCATCGCCCTGGCTGCCAGCAACCTGGCCACACACCTGCCTGTAGACCTGTGGTGGCAAGCGATCAGCGCCCCTCAGGACGAGCAGCTTGACCAATTACTCGTGCATTACAGCTGGCTGCCACGCATGACCATGGCCTGGCTGTGTGGCGCGACCCTGGCCCTGACCGGCTGCGTGTTGCAGCAGGCGTTGCGCAACCCGCTGGCCGAGCCCGCCACCCTGGGCATCGCTTCCGGCGCGCAACTGGCATTGAGCATGGCCACGTTGTGGGCGCCGTGGTTGCTGGTCAACGGCCGCGAATGGCTGGCGCTGGCCGGCGGTGGCGTGGCGCTGCTGCTGGTATTCGCCCTGGCCTGGCGCAAGGCATTCAGCCCGTTGGCGCTGATCCTCGGCGGCATCCTGGTGTCGTTGTACTTCGGTGCGGTCAATGCCGGGCTGATGATTCTGCACGGTCAGGAACTGGGCCCGCTGTTCATCTGGGGTGCGGGCTCACTGGTGCAACAGGACTGGCAGCAAGTGCAATTCCTGCTGCCGCGACTGCTGCCGGCGTTGGGAATACTGCTGTTGATCCGCCCGCTGACCCTGCTGGGCCTGGAAGACTCCGGCGCCCGGGCCCTGGGGCTGTCACTCAATCGCAGCCGCTTGATCGCCTTGCTTTTGGCCCTGTGGCTGAGCGGCTGCGTGGTGGCCAGTGTCGGCATGATCGGCTTTATCGGCCTCACGGCGCCCAGCCTGTGCAGCATGCTCGGGGCGCGTCGGCTGCGCGACCGCCTGCTGTGGTCGCCACTGCTCGGTGCGCTGCTGTTGTGGCTCACCGATCTGCTGGTCCAACGCCTGGAAGGGTTCGACGGCGGTTTCCTGCCCACCGGCGCGGCGACGGCACTGGTCGGCGCCCCGCTGTTGATCTGGTTGGTGCAAGGCCTGCGCCTGCGTGGCGAGGCACCCCGCTCGAGCGACAACAGCACCCTGCCTCGGCATTCGAGCCGCACACTGTTGCTGGGGCTTGCGCTGTTGCTGGCCGCGACCGTACTGGTCGCCCTGGCCTTCGGCGCTGGCCCCCACGGCTGGACCTGGAGCCAGGGGGCGATGCTGGACGAACTGCTGGCCTGGCGTGCGCCGCGGGTGTTGGCCGCCATCGGTTGCGGCGCCTTGCTGGCGCTGGCCGGCTGCCTGATCCAGCGCCTGACCGGCAACCCGCTGGCGAGCCCCGAACTGCTCGGCATCAGTTCCGGTGCGGCCATGGGCATGTTGCTGGCGCTGATTCTGTTGCCCGCTGCCAGCAATGGCGCACTGATCGGCGCCAGCACCCTCGGCGCGGTGATTACCTTTGCCGCCTTGCTGGCCTTGAGCCGACGCGACAACTTCTCCCCGACCCAACTGTTGCTCGTGGGCATCGCTGTCGGCGCGCTGTTCGACGCGCTGCTGCAGATCCTCCTGGCCAACGGCGACTCCCGCGCCCAACAGATGCTCAACTGGATGGCCGGTTCCACCTATCGCGCCAATGAGCAGACATCGTGGCTGCTTGGCGTGACGCTGATGCTGTTCGGCGGTTTGTGCCTGATGCTGCATCGCTGGCTGGACATTCTGCCGCTGGGCGAAGCGGCAACTCGCGGTTTCGGTGTCAGCCTGCGTGGCAGTCGCCTGGCCTTGCTGGGGCTCAGCGCGTTGATGACGGCCTGCGCCACTGTGGTCATCGGCCCCTTGAGCTTCATCGGCCTGCTGGCCCCCCACCTGACCCGCATGCTCGGGCTGGTGCGGGCACGAGCACAACTGGCGGGAGCGATTTTGCTGGGGGCGCTGGTCATGGTCGCGGCGGACTGGCTGGGGCGCAATGTGCTTTACCCTTATCAGATGCCCGCCGGCTTGCTGGCGGCGCTGATCGCCGGCCCCTATCTGATGATGCAGTTGTGGCGGCGTTGAGGCCCGGGCTCAGTCGACGCTGAGCCCACGCTCGGCCAGGGCATAACGCAGCAGCAGCTCATCGCTGATCAGCGGGCAATCGCTACAGCACTCATAACCGGGCAGCCCGTCACGCAAGCAGCACTGACGGCGCTGGCGGATCTCCAGTGGGCCTTGTGGCCCTTGCATCTGCACATAGCGCACCGGTTCGAAAAGCCGGTTGCGCTTGCCGTCCGGCCGTTCGCGAATGGCGATCAGCGCCTCACCGTGGGCCAGGATCTCGGCCGGCAGGCCACGCTTGGCCAGCACCCCGACTATGGTTTCCACGTAATTGCCGGCATTGTTCCACAGCACCCGCGGCGATAGCTTGACCAGCCGCGCCAGGGCGTCGATGAAGGGCTCCAGGTTGCCCTCGATCAAGGGTTGGAAACGCTGCCATGCATCCTCGGGGGCCACCAGGTCGCCGCGATTGGGCAACACCAGGCAGCTGGGCAGCCCTTGGGCGTCGATGACCACGTCGATGTCGTCCAGCGTTATCGGCAGGGTTCGCCCCAGCGCCAGGCTTGCGGCTACCGCCGCGGGCAGCAAGGTCAGGAAATAGTCCTTGGACCACAAGGAAGCCAGAGCCCGGCGATCGGCCCCGGGATAGCCCTGACCATAGAGGTCCAGGCACCGTTCAAGCTGCTGTGCTTCGACAAAACGTCGTCCAGGTACCACCGGTTTGTTACCGGCACTCAGGCTCAAACCTTCGGCGTATACCGCCAGTTCTCCGGAAAACAACGGGGCCAATACATCGATCAAAGCGTGTACATCCGTGTGAGAGGCAAATCGAAGGCGTTCATTGTGCCCGGGTTGCAGCAGGTATGCCCAGGCGCCGACGGCAATGGGTCAGGGCATCGCGCAGCAGGAAATTGATCAAGGTCGGCGAAGCTTCCATCTGGCGCGCGGCTTCGCGTTGAGTATGCCCCTGCAGTTGCGTCATCTCGAAAATGCGCCGGGTTCGTTCAGGCAACTCCAACAAGGCTTTGTGTACCTGTTCCAGCATCGCCCGGTGAATGACCGCCGCCTCCGGTGAAGGTTTGGAACACAGCAACACGTGCGCCTGCTCTTCACCCACGCTGTGACAGTTTTCCCATTGCTGACGGCGCAGGCGGTCGATCGACAGGTTGCGAACCATCCGGTAGAGATAACCGAGCGTATGCGCCACGGGCTGGTCGACCGGCTGCTCGCGCAATTTGAGGTAGATATCCTGTGCTACGTCATCTGCTTGTTGGCGACATCCTAGGATGGCGTGTGCTCTGTCGATCAAGGCTTGGCGATTTTCGAAGAAAGTCTTCAACAGATCCGGATTGTTTTTCGTTCCATGAGTCTTCAAGGCGAAGCACCTTCAGGCAAATAAGAAGGGGTGAACCCGAGCGACGTAATGCTATTACAAACCATTATCATTAGCAATTGATGACAAAGTGTTACTACAGATTTTTTGAGGTGAAATAAGAGGCTCCTCCACTAATCCAGGCATGCGCGATGCCCATGGAGGAAGGGACGAGGCAGGAACAATGGGCTATGACCTGTACGAAAAGTCGCCGAGCAGCGATCAGATCAAGGCGAAAACAGGCGAGGAAAGGACCGGGTCGCGCTCGTCTTGACGGGATGCCAATAAGCATTCCGATCGGACTCGCGCGTTTAACGGGGCTCATATCATCCTACGGATGAAAGAAACCTGTTGAAAGCCTGAATATGACAGCCTCAGTCAGGAATACGATCATCCGCAGCAGGTTGATACCTGTCAGCCCGCAACACCCAGGAAAGGGAGTGCCAAATACAACTTGATGACGATTGCGTTAGTGATATCAATGAAAAAAGCCCCCACCATCGGGACAACCAAAAATGCAATCTGCGAAGGTCCGTAGCGCTGCGTCACCGCTTGCATATTGGCAATAGCGGTTGGCGTAGCACCGAGCCCGAAACCGCAGTGCCCCGCTGCCAGAACCGCCGAATCATAGTTGCTCCCCATGACACGGAACGTCACGAAAATAGCAAACAGGGCCATCATCAACGCTTGCGCAGCCAAGAGGATGAAAATGGGTAACGCCAGTGCGGCCAGATCCCAGAGTTTGAGCGACATCAGAGCAATGGCCAAAAACAACGACAAACTGACGTTACCCAGCACTGAAACTTCACGCTCAAATACCTGATGCCAGCCAAGTGCCGATAGCCCATTGCGCAACATCACACCGACGAACAAAACACACACGAACGTTGGCAACTCAAATGCCGTGCCTTGAATAATCCCATTCAGGAATGTCCCCACCTGCAGGCTTATTGCGAGCAACGCCAGGGTCTCGATAAACGAAAAAGAGGTAATCATGCGCTGGTGGTTAGGCTGTTCAAAACCCTTTGGCAGACGCGGATCCACTTGCCCGACGCCCGGTGTCTGGACGCGCTTGATGAGCAAGCGAGCGACCGGGCCACCAATCAAACCACCCAGCACCAGACCAAAGGTCGCGGAGGCAATGGCCAGTTCGGACGCAGAGGCCACTCCATATTTCTCACTGAATACCACCCCCCACGCAGCGCCAGTACCGTGCCCACCCGACAACGTAATAGAGCCGGCCAGCAACCCCATTAGCGGATCAAGTCCCAATGCCGTGGCCAACCCGATACCCATGGCATTTTGCACCAGCAAAAGCGCCGTCACCACAAGCAGGAAAATACCCAGTACCCGCCCGCCTTTTTTAAGGCTGGTGAAGTCTGCATTCAAGCCAATAGTGGCAAAAAACGCCAACATCAAAGGGGTCTGCAGCGAAGAATCGAATCGGACCTCGACATCAGCGAACACTCGCAACGCCAAGAGCAACACGGCGACCAATAATCCACCGGCAACCGGCTCCGGAATATTATAGGTGCGTAAAAACCCGATTCGAGCGACCAGCCCGCGCCCCAGCAAAAGCACTAAAGAGGCGGCAACTAGAGTTGAATAAAAATCGAGTTGAAACATCGGAACAGCCCTCTGTATTCATGAAGAAGCGGATTCGTTCCTTGGTCCCGCCATATGGATAGGATTGAGTGTACTTAATCCTGCTTTATTTAGGGGGCATAGCTTTATCAGGAGGCACACTTTTAACACAGTTTTTTTGCGCACAAAATCCCAGACTGCAATCTTGGCAATTGAAAATGGGATCGACTTAAAGGCACAACATCGGGGCGCTTGAACTTTCCTTGATCAAACTCTTAACTATAGACAGCCTTCTTTTTCAAAATGATACCCGCCACTAAAGCGCAGCACCTTACCCGACTCACTACGCATTCTCCAAACGCTCTAAACGTTTAATATGTAACATTTTTCAAGCGCTACCGCCGACTGCCGATTATTGAATCCATGAAGTAACAAAACATTGCTATGCCATCAGGATCTTGATCATTCATGCCCAAACGCATGGCGTTATAGAGCAGGCTCGCGATCTTTCGAGCGATAGTTACCGGCCACCTTTTTCCCGCAATTGCGTGAAGAACCCAAAAAAAACCACGCGTACGGATAGATCCGTGCGCGTGGCTTTCTTCACTTCATTTCATTCAGGATCGAGGCAAACACTGCGCGAGACTGTGCAGAAATGCGGGTTCACGAATGATGCCGGCATGGCTACCGGCAATCTCCAGCCGCGCCTGTACCTTCACGCCGACTCCCTGCTCCAGGACCTTCTGTGCTTCTATAGACACGTCTGCCACTTCGCTCGACCACCAGCACAGCGGCGCCACGTCGCAAGACTGCAACGTGCACGTTGTGGTCAGGCCGTTGAGGTGGCGCATCACCGCGAATCCTTGAGCGATATCCGACTGCTCGATACGCGGCGCATCCCCCCGCGATTGCGCGACCGCCCAGGCCAGCACGGCCTCGATCAACCCGGCGTCGCTGCATCCGCCCAGACGTTCCTCGGCAATCCTGTCCTCGATGGCGGTCAGCGGTACATCACCAAACAACTCCGCCAGATAACGGGCAAAGCCGCTGTCCAGGTCCGTCTCACCCGCATCACCTGCGGCATCACCCAGCCCGGGCACGAAAGGGTCGACCAGGCCGAGGAATGCCACGGATTCGCCGGCTTCGCGCAGCAGCCGTGCCATCTCCACTGCCAATGCGCCTCCCAGGGACCAGCCCAACAGGTGATAGGGCCCCTGCGGTTGTGCCTGACGAATCGACTGCACGTAATCGTGCGCCATCTGCGCCAGCGAGCTGTCGCGCCAGGTCGGCTCGATGAAGCTGCGGCACAGCAAGCCATCGACCTGCCAGGTCGCTTCCAGTGCCCGCGCCAGCGGGTAGTAACCGAACAGCGTGCCGCCGCCCGGGTGCACGCAGAACAGCCGAGGCGCACCGGCAGCGGCCTGATTGAGCGGCACCCGTGGCGACACTTCGGCAGACGTAGCCTGTACCCGTTGCAACAGATCGCTCAAGCGCGGGTACTGCATCAGTTGATCGAGGCGGACCTTGAGGCCCAACCGGTCCTGCAGTGCAGCGGTCAAGGTCAAGGCCAGCAGGGAATGACCGCCCAGATCGAAGAAGTGGTCATCGAGG
>NZ_VXCP01000005.1 GCF_011355085.1 Pseudomonas akapageensis
GGGTAAGGCCGACAAAAACAACAACAGGCTAAACCCCAAAAATAAAAAAAAGAGCATGCAACAATCCTAGAGGGGAGCTTCGGCTCCCCTCAGTGCTTTCCGGGATTCAGATTTGCGAGCAGCCCTCCTCGCTCCCACGCGCAGCAAAGGAGCGCAGCCCCAGGCGCTCCGCGCCGAGCGGTCGTGTCGGCGACGCAGAGCGTCTGGCGAGGCATTCCCACGCGGAGCGTGGGAACGAGTAGCACCGTTACCTGTTCGACAACTCCTCGATACTGATCTCCCGCATCCGGAACTTCTGCACCTTGCCCGTCACCGTCATCGGGAATTCCTCGACGAAGCGGAAGTACCGCGGCGTCTTGAAATGCGCGATACGCGCCTTGCACCAGGCCTGCAGCTCCTGCTCCGTGGCGCTATGGCCAGGGTGGAACTTGATCCAGGCGACGATTTCCTCGCCGTAGCGATCATCGGGAATGCCGATCACCTGGACATCGGCCACCGCCGGGTGGGTGAAGAAAAACTCCTCCAGCTCGCGCGGGTAAATGTTCTCGCCGCCACGAATGATCATGTCCTTGTTACGCCCGGCGATGCAGACGTAACCCTGCTCGTTCATGGTCGCCAGGTCGCCGGTATGCATCCAGCCCGCCGCGTCGATGGCTTCGGCCGTGGCCTGGGGGTTGTTCCAGTAGCCGAGCATCACGCTGTAACCGCGCGTGCACAATTCGCCCATCTGCCCGCGCGGGACAATGCAGCCCTGTTCGTCGATGATCTTGCTCTCAAGCTGTGGCTGTGTACGCCCCACCGTGGTAACACGCAGTTCCAGCTCATCACTGGGGCCGGTCTGCAGGGACACCGGACTGGTCTCGGTCATGCCGTAGGCGATTTGCACTTCACTCATGTGCATCTCGCTGATGACCCGGCGCATGACTTCGATCGGACAGGTCGCCCCGGCCATGATCCCGGTGCGCAGGCTCGACAGGTCGAACTCCTGGCGCTGGGGCTGGTCGAGCATGGCAATGAACATGGTCGGCACACCGTACAGGGCGGTGGCGCGCTCCTGGGCGACCGTGCTCAAGGTGAGCAAGGGATCGAAGGCGTCGTTGGGGTAAATCATGGTGCTGCCATGGGTCAGGCAGCCAATGTTGCCCATGACCATGCCGAAGCAGTGGTACAGCGGCACCGGAATCACCAGACGGTCGGACTCGGTCAGGCCGAGGCTTTCGCCGACCATGTAGCCGTTGTTGAGGATGTTGTAATGGCTGAGGGTCGCGCCCTTGGGAAAACCGGTGGTACCGGAGGTGTACTGGATGTTCACCGCCTGGTCGAATTGCAGGCTCTTCTGGCGCTCTTGATACGCCCCATCGCTGATGCTTTCGGCCAGTGCCGCCAACTGCTCCCAGGGCAGGAAGCCTGCCGGCGGTTGTGCGTCCAGGCTGATGACCCCGCGCAGTTCCGGCAGCAACTCACTGCGTAATTGCCCTGCCGGTTGCTTACCCAGTTCAGGCAACAAGCCGCTCACCATCTCGTGGTAATTGGAAGACTTGAACGCCCCGGCGCAGATCAGCCACTGGCAGCCGGACTGCTTGAGCACGTACTCCAGCTCGCCGCTGCGGTAGGCCGGGTTGATGTTGACCAGGATCGCGCCAATCTTCGCACTGGCGAACTGGGCAATGGCCCACTGGGCGCAATTGGGCGCCCAGACACCCAGCCGATCGCCGGTCTTGAGTCCCAGGGCCAGCAAGGCCCGGGCATGCACATCGACCGCTTCAGCCAGTTGCTGCCAGGTGTAACGCAGTTGCTGATGGCGTACCACCAGCGCTTCGCCGTACGGGAAACGGGCTACAGTGTCATCGAAGGCCTGGCCGATGGTCATCGCCAGCAATGCTTTGTCTTGCAGGCCCTTGGAATAGCTTGGTTGTTCCATGACGGTCCCTTTTGTGTTTGTTCTGGGAGCATGCCGTTGACTGTCGACTGTACAGTCAGCAGCCGAAAAAATCGCCTTAACTCTCGCTCAAATTAACGTTAACGTAAAGGGCAACAGAAAGCTTTTTCCGACCGTCGATCAAAACCATTGGACAGCGTTGACAGCCTCCCTCTTCAGGTTTACGTTAACGTAAAGGTGATAGCAGGAGCAGCCGCGGCTGTTCACCCCTTCCACAAGAATAAACAGCAAAGGTGAAAGCATGAATTACCCATCCCTGAACTTCGCCCTGGGCGAAACCATCGACATGCTGCGCGACCAGGTCCAGGCCTTCGTCGCCGCCGAACTGACCCCGCGCGCCGCCCAGATCGACCAGGAAAACCTGTTCCCCGCCGACATGTGGCGCAAGTTCGGCGACATGGGTCTGCTGGGTATCACCGTGCCGGAAGAATACGGCGGAGCAGGCCTGGGCTACCTGGCCCACGTGGTGGCGATGGAAGAAATCAGCCGTGGCTCGGCCTCGGTCGCCCTCTCCTACGGCGCCCACTCCAACCTCTGCGTCAACCAGATCAACCGCAACGGCACCCACGAGCAGAAAGCCAAATACCTGCCCAAGCTGATCAGCGGCGAACACATCGGCGCCCTGGCCATGAGCGAGCCCAATGCCGGCTCCGACGTGGTCTCCATGAAGCTGCGTGCCGACAAGCGTGGCGACCACTACGTGCTCAACGGCAGCAAGACCTGGATCACCAACGGCCCGGATGCCAACACCTATGTGATCTACGCCAAGACCGACCTGGAAAAGGGCCCGCACGGCATCACCGCTTTCATCGTCGAGCGCGACTGGAAAGGCTTCAGCCGCAGCAACAAGTTCGACAAGCTGGGCATGCGCGGTTCCAACACCTGCGAGCTGTTCTTCGATGACGTGGAAGTCCCCGAAGAAAACGTGCTCGGTGTGGTCAATGGTGGCGTCAAGGTCCTGATGAGCGGCCTGGATTATGAGCGTGTGGTGCTCTCCGGCGGCCCGACCGGGATCATGCAGGCCTGCATGGACGTGGTCGTACCCTACATCCATGACCGCAAGCAGTTCGGCCAGAGCATCGGCGAGTTCCAGCTGATCCAGGGCAAGGTCGCCGACATGTACACCCAGCTCAACGCCGGCCGTGCCTATCTGTACGCCGTGGCCCAGGCCTGCGAGCGTGGCGAAACCACCCGCAAGGACGCCGCCGGGGTGATCCTCTACACCGCCGAACGCGCCACGCAAATGGCCCTGGACGCGATCCAGATCCTGGGTGGCAACGGCTATATCAACGAATTCCCCACCGGGCGCCTGTTGCGCGACGCCAAGCTGTATGAAATCGGCGCCGGCACCAGCGAAATCCGCCGGATGCTGATCGGTCGCGAACTGTTCAACGAAACACGCTGAGCCATCCAGATAAGGAAGTGCGCCCCATGGCTATCCTGCACACCCAGATCAACCCGCGCTCGGCGGAGTTTTCCGTCAACAGCGCGGCCATGCTCGAACAGGTCCAGGCACTGCGCAACCTGCTCGCCCAGGTTCACCAGGGCGGCGGGCCAAAGGCTCAGGAACGACACACCTCGCGGGGCAAATTGCTGCCACGCGAGCGCATCAACCGCCTGCTCGACCCGGGCTCGCCGTTTCTCGAAATCGGCCAGCTGGCCGCCTATGAAGTCTATGGCGAAGACGTACCCGCCGCCGGCGTGATTGCCGGTATCGGTCGGGTCGAAGGCGTGGAATGCATGATCGTGGCCAACGACGCCACGGTCAAAGGCGGCTCCTATTATCCGCTGACGGTAAAGAAACACCTGCGCGCCCAGGCCATCGCCCAGCAGAACCGCCTGCCCTGCCTGTACCTGGTGGACTCGGGCGGCGCCAACCTGCCGCGTCAGGATGAAGTCTTTCCGGACCGCGAGCACTTCGGGCGGATCTTCTTCAACCAGGCCAACATGAGCGCCCTGGGTATCCCGCAGATCGCCGTGGTCATGGGTTCCTGCACCGCCGGTGGCGCCTATGTACCGGCCATGGCCGACGAAGCGATCATGGTCCGCCAGCAGGCGACCATCTTCCTTGCCGGCCCGCCCCTGGTAAAAGCCGCCACCGGCGAGGTGGTCAGCGCCGAGGACCTGGGCGGTGCCGATGTGCACTGCAAGGTGTCCGGGGTTGCCGACCATTACGCCGACAACGACGAACACGCCCTGGCCATCGCCCGCCGCTGCATCGCCAACCTGAACTGGCAGAAACTCGGTGAAGTCCAGCAGCGCGCCCCAATCGCACCGCTGTACGCCAGCGAAGACCTGTATGGGGTGATTCCGGCCGATGCCAAGCAGCCTTTCGATGTGCGCGAAGTCATTGCGCGCCTGGTCGACGGCTCGGTGTTCGACGAATTCAAGGCCTTGTTCGGCACCACCCTGGTCTGCGGCTTCGCGCACCTGCATGGCTACCCGATCGCGATCCTGGCCAACAACGGCATCCTCTTCGCCGAAGCTGCGCAAAAAGGCGCGCACTTCATCGAACTGGCCTGCCAGCGCGGCATCCCGCTGTTGTTCCTGCAGAACATCACCGGTTTCATGGTCGGCCAGAAGTACGAGGCCGGCGGCATCGCCAAACACGGTGCCAAGCTGGTGACAGCCGTAGCCTGCGCCAAGGTACCGAAGTTCACGGTGATCATCGGCGGCAGCTTCGGCGCCGGCAACTACGGCATGTGCGGCCGCGCCTACGACCCGCGTTTCCTGTGGATGTGGCCCAATGCGCGGATCGGCGTGATGGGCGCCGAGCAGGCGGCTGGCGTGCTGGCCCAGGTCAAGCGCGAACAGAGCGAACGCACTGGGCACCCTTTCAGCGCCGAGGACGAGGCCCGCTTGAAACAGCCGATCCTCGACCAGTACGAGCACCAGGGCCACCCCTACTATTCCAGCGCACGGCTGTGGGACGACGGCGTCATCGACCCGGCACAAACCCGCGACGTACTGGGCCTGGCCTTGTCGGCAGCACTCAATGCGCCCGTCGAACAAAGCCGCTTCGGCATTTTCCGGATGTGATCATGAACGACTTCACGACCCTTGAATTGCTCAAAGACCCTCGCGGTTTCGCCACCCTCTGGCTCAGCCGCGAAGACAAGAATAACGCATTCAATGCGCAGATGATTCGCGAACTGATCCTGGCGCTGGACCAGGTGGCAGCCGATACCGACCTGCGTTTTCTGCTGCTGCGCGGCCGTGGCCGGCACTTCAGTGCCGGCGCGGACCTGGCCTGGATGCAGCAGTCGGCCGAGCTCGACTACCAGACCAACCTGGCCGACGCCCAGGAACTGGCCGAGCTGATGTACAACCTGCACAAGCTGAAGATCCCGACCCTGGCCGTGGTCCAGGGCGCGGCCTTCGGTGGTGCGCTGGGCCTGATCAGCTGCTGCGACATGGCCATCGGTACGGTTGATGCGCAACTGTGCCTGTCCGAAGTGCGCATCGGCCTGGCCCCGGCGGTGATCAGCCCCTTCGTGGTCCAGGCCATGGGCGAGCGCGTTGCGCGCCGCTATGCCTTGACCGCCGAGCGCTTCAGTGGCGAACGCGCCCGCGATCTGGGCCTGCTGGCCGAAGCCTATCCGGTGGCGGAGCTGGAGCAACGGGTCGGCGAATGGGTCGACAACCTGCTGCAGAACAGCCCGCAAGCCATGCGTGCGAGCAAGGATCTGCTGCGTGAAGTCGGCCATGGCGAGCTGACCCCTGCCCTGCGCCGCTACTGCGAAAACGCCATCGCCCGTATTCGCGTCAGCCCCGAAGGCCAGGAGGGCCTGCGCGCCTTCCTGCAAAAACGCCAACCCAACTGGCAATCGACCCCGACCGCGAAGGAGCCGCGCCCATGAGCCGCCCGCACCTGACTACCCTGCTGGTTGCCAACCGTGGCGAGATCGCTTGCCGGGTGATGCGCACCGCCAAGGCCCTGGGCCTGACCACCGTGGCCGTGCACAGCGCCACTGACCGTGACGCCCGCCACAGCCGCGAAGCCGATATTCGCGTCGACCTGGGCGGTGCCAAGGCAGCGGAAAGCTACCTGGACATCGCCAAGCTGATCGCCGCGGCCAAGGCCAGCGGTGCCCAGGCGATCCACCCCGGCTACGGCTTTCTTTCCGAGAACGCGGGCTTCGCTCGTGCCATCGAGGAAGCCGGGCTGATCTTCCTCGGCCCACCGGCTTCGGCCATCGACGCCATGGGCAGCAAATCGGCAGCCAAGGCCCTGATGGAAACCGCCGGTGTGCCGCTGGTGCCCGGTTATCACGGTGAAGCCCAGGACCTGGAGACCTTCCGTGCCGCCGCCGAACGCATTGGCTATCCGGTGCTGCTCAAGGCCACCGCCGGTGGTGGCGGCAAAGGCATGAAAGTGGTCGAGCAGGAAAGCGAGCTCGCCGAAGCCCTGGCCTCGGCCCAGCGCGAAGCGCAATCGTCCTTCGGCGACTCGCGCATGCTGGTGGAGAAATACGTCCTCAAGCCGCGCCATGTGGAAATCCAGGTGTTCGCCGACCAGCACGGTAATTGCCTGTACCTCAATGAGCGCGACTGCTCGATCCAGCGTCGTCACCAGAAAGTGGTGGAAGAAGCCCCGGCCCCTGGCCTGAGCCCCGAACTGCGCCAGGCCATGGGCGAGTCGGCGGTGCGCGCCGCCCAGGCCATCGGCTACGTCGGTGCCGGCACGGTGGAGTTCCTGCTCGACGCCCGTGGCGAATTCTTCTTCATGGAGATG
Source organism: Pseudomonas akapageensis (assembly GCF_011355085.1). GTDB lineage: Bacteria > Pseudomonadota > Gammaproteobacteria > Pseudomonadales > Pseudomonadaceae > Aquipseudomonas > Aquipseudomonas akapageensis. Next base: position 6,675 of record NZ_VXCP01000005.1, read on the forward strand.
AACACCCGCCTGCAGGTCGAACACCCGGTCACCGAAGCCATCACCGGCCTGGACCTGGTGGCCTGGCAGATTCGCGTGGCCTGCGGCGAACCGCTGCCGATCACCCAGCAGCAAGTACCGCTCAATGGCCACGCCATCGAAGTGCGGCTGTATGCCGAAGACCCGGGCAATGACTTCCTTCCTGCCACCGGCACCCTGCAGCTGTACCGCGAGTCGGCGCCGGGTGCGGGACGGCGAGTCGACAGCGGCGTGGCCGAAGGCGACATCATCTCGCCCTTCTACGACCCGATGCTGGGCAAGCTGATCGCCTGGGGCGAAGACCGCGAACAGGCACGCCTGCGCCTGCTGAGCATGCTCGACGAGTTCGCTATCGGCGGACTGAAAACCAATATCGGCTTCCTGCGGCGCATCGTTGCTCACCCGGCTTTCGCCGACGCAGAACTGGATACCGGCTTCATCCCGCGTTATCAGGAGCAATTGCTGCCGGCCCCGACCCCGCTGCCAGCTGCCTTCTGGGAGGCCGCTGCGCAGGCTTACATCCAGAGCCAGCCGGCGCAGGTGCGCAGGGATGACGTCCACTCACCCTGGAGTTCGACCGCAGGTTTTCGTGCCGGGCTGCCAGCCCAGACCAGCCTGCACCTGAGCTGCAACGGTCAGGAGCAAGCGCTGACACTCAGCCAGAGCGCCGCGCCCAACCTGCGTCTGGTCGGTGAGCAATTGCAAGTCGATGAAAACGGCCTGCGCCGCCAGCACCTGGCCATCCGCCGGGGTGGCTCGCTGTATCTGCACTGGCAAGGCGAACTGCAGACCGTCAACCTGCTCGATCCGATTGCCGAGGCCGATGCCAGCCATGCCCATCATGGCGGCCTTACCGCACCCATGAACGGCAGTATCGTGCGGGTGCTGGTCGAAGCCGGGCAACAGGTCGAAGCCGGTGCGCAACTGGTGGTGCTGGAGGCGATGAAGATGGAGCACAGTATCCGTGCGCCCCATGCCGGTGTGATCAAGGCCCTGTATTGCCAGGAAGGCGAGATGGTCAGTGAAGGCAGTGCGTTGGTGGAATTGGAGCAGTCTTAACACCGGCCCATGTAGCCGCTGCCGTAGGCTGCGCTCGACCGCGAAGCGGGCGCAGGATCTCAAGATCGCCTGGGAGCCCAGCGCAGCCTCCGGCAGCGGCTACATGGGCCGCCTAGAACTTGATAGTGGCCTGAACCACGACCCCGAGCAGGCAGAATTGCTCGGTCAGCACGACCTTGGGATACGTCGGGTTCAGCGGCTTGAGATAACGTTGCCCGCCCTCCTCGCTCAATTGCCTGAAGGTCGCCCCCGGACGGTCTTTGCACCTGGCGATGACCAGCTTGCCCACCACGGCCTCCAGGGCCGGATCCACCAGAATCAACATCCCTTCCGGCACACTGATACCTAGTGGCGCCGTCATCGCATCGCCCTCGACCTCCAACCAGAACGCCGGCCCCTGGGCCTGATAATCGGACACCTCGAAGCGCCCGTCGGGGTAGGTGACCAGCTCCGGGCCAGCCATTTGACTGGCCGCCTCCCAGGTGATGACCGGATAGCGAAAATACAATTCGTGCTGTGGGACCAACGCCTGCAACGCTGTAGTCGAATCACCATCAACACTGTAGGAACCATCCGGCTCTGCTATCTGAACCGTGGGACAGATGCGTAGGTGAGCCAGATCGAGCGCTGCCAGAATCTGGTTCATCGTCTCGAGCTTGGGCTCGCGGCGTTTGTTCAACCAATGCCCCACGGCGCCTTGGGACACCCCGATGCGTTCTGCGAGTTGTTCTTGCGTGACGTTGAGTTCACGCATTCTGGCCTTGACCAGGAGAATCCATTTATCCATCGCTGGCACGATACGGACAGAAATCCCACGCTCAATACACAAATTGTATTATGTTGGATTTGGCAACAAATACGACCCGTACTAGCCTGAAAAGCCCAATTTATCCAGCAAGGACGACCATGATCCCCCCTACTCAGGAAAACCCCGGTAACACTCAAGACGACGATCGTACCGTGCTCATCGACAGCGACGCGGCCAGGCGAGCACTTGACTACTACCTCAATCCAACGCCAGCGGGCCAGGAGGATGACGAACCATTGATGTTCACCGCTCGCGATGGCCTGACCACTGCACAAGCGATGACCCATGCCTATGCGTTGCTGCGTTGCGCCGCAGCGACCGCCTACGAATCAGCCGACAGCCTCCAGGGCGCCCGGCGCGACCTGGCGTTTTCGGTCATGCACATGATCAACCTGGCGCGAGCCATGGTGGAACGCACGCTGAATAAACAAAGTATTTGAACAGGGACCCATACGCCGCAGCGCAGTCGCTGGAGCCACAGGATATGGAAACGAAAATTATTTCGCGGATGACGGGAAATTCATTTGACTTACAAATGATAATGATTATTATTGCAAGCAACTGGTCGCGAGATCGGTTGGATAACCTGAAAGACCTTAGGTCGGACTCTCAGATTATCTCCTCATCAGGCTAATCACGGTTTTTGACCCGGCTTTTTGCCGGGTCTTTTTCTGTCCGCCACATTTCGTACTTTTCCGTAAGTCATAGATTATACGGCGTTTACCACTTAGTATCTGTCCGCAAGCGTTCACCCTATTCCGTTGCAATCGGCGAAAAAGTGGGGGAACAGATGGGGGAACAACATCCCTCACTGACAAAGGAGAGATCGGTGGGCAAACTGACCCCCAAGCAAATTGACAACTTGTCTTAGCCTGCCTCCTATGAAGACGGCGACGGCTTGCGCCTTGTCGTGAAGGCTACCGGACGCAAATCTTCACGAAGTACACAGACAGCGTTAGATGCCCATCGAGCGCCAAGCGCAGAATGTCAGCCTCGGTTACGTCTTCACCTACGCTGATAGACAGGCGCTTTGCGGTATCCTTTACGGTTAGCCATTCCTTGAGCTTTAAAGGTTTACTCACTCTCTCGCCTCCATGGGCGACCTGCTGGAAAACGGCCAGTCAGAAGGGTAGGTAATCCTATTTTTGATTCGCCTGAACCGACAGTTCGAATGCATGCTCAGCCCATCAAATGCTGTAAAAGGACCCGGACAGGCTGCTCGCGATGGAGGATGTTCAGCAACAGCATGACCCGTTCTTTCCCCTCCAACGCCAGGAAGATCGCATCCACCTGGGCATAGGGCCCCACCTTCACCTGAACCTTGTCGCCTGGCTTGAGCGCCGTGAACTCAGTGACGATGGAGCAACGTTGCTTGAGTTGTTCGATGATGTCGTCGGGCACGCGGCATGGCTGACTGGAAAAGCTGACGATCCTGTTCACGCCGCGGGTCGATCGCAGCGCGGTCCAGTTGTCCTGGGCGTGCAAATGAACGAAAAGATAACCTGGAAACATCGACTGTGTGAGTTGCTTGATCTTGCCACTCTTGATGGTTTCAAAGCTCATGGTCGGGCAGAAGCAGGCGAAGCCCTGCCGATGCAGATGTTCACTCGCCCGCAGGTCTTGACGAGACTTGCATTGCACGAGATACCAAGCGACGTCGGGTAAATCCATTATCCGATTCATAAGCTTTCACTTGCGCGAACTGTCACTCCGTTGACGTTAGCCCCTCCCTTCTAGCGGTGTCGCTACGCAAGCTCAAAGGCCGACTAATGGTAGGGTAGAAAAATGATGTTTATCATCGAGTGTTTTCGACGGATCCATCGGTCGGAAAGAAGCGTTTCGTACAGTAGAAACATTGTGTGCCCTCCCAGTCGAACTATCCTGAGTTTTGCTCTGATCCATGTTTGATAGCTCTCTGCAACTGCAGTCGATGGGACTGTGTCAGTTTGGTAGTACGCATGTTTCAATCCTGCAACTATCGCTCCGCCCTGCGCCAGCGAATTGCGGTAGCTTTGCTCGCTACTTTATCCAACCAACTCGTTGAACATTCTGAGCGCTCTCGCGACCAGAATCTATAGCGCTGAACACGTGACATGAATCAATCTTGCCCTGCCCCTATTACCTGCTTACTTGGGTGCCGCCCCTCCTACAACAACTACTTGATAGCCAACTTGAATATGCGAGCTGACGGTTAATAGCCAAATAGCGGCACTGGTTTTATCTCTGCGCTCAAACAAATGAACTGATCCATACAGACAGTCCACCAAGGAAATCTTCGTCAGACTCTTCCTGGTGGGTCCCCTGCACAGCTAAGGAGTCAGCGACATGGCCCAAGTCAGCTACCCCGGTGTCTACATTGTCGAAAAGGCCAGCGGGGTGCGCACCATCACCGGTGTCGCTACCTCGATCGCGGCCTTCGTCGGCTACACGCGCAAAGGCGAGCCCGACAAGGCCGTTCCGATCACCAGCTACGCCGACTTCGAGCGCGGCTTCGGCGGACTGGACCGCGACAGCCCGGTGTCGTATGCGGTGCGGCAGTTCTTCCTCAACGGCGGTACCCAGGCCTTGATCGTGCGGGTGGTCGCTGGCAAAAAATTGACGAGCTGGTTATTAAAGGGAGACGGGGCAGCAGATGTGCTGAAGGTGACTGCGGCCAGTCCAGGTGAATGGGCGAATACCCTGCGCATCACTGTGGAACGGGATAGCCCGCAGCTGCGCAATCCACACGCTGACTTCAATTTGATCGTTTCACAGTTGCAACCCGACAGCAGCACGGTGACGCTCGAGACTCATCGCAACCTGAGCATGGACCCGAAATCCCCACAGTTCGTTGAGTCGGTGGTCAAGAACGCCTCCGCGCTGGTGCAAGTGGAACGCGTTGCCGGCCTGGTGTTTGCCCAGACGGGATGCGCCGTCAGCGACAAAATCGACTTGGCGCACCCGCCAAGCCCGAGCAATACCGTGATCGGCGGCACCCTGGACGACACCACACCGTTTCTACTGATCCCCGTCCCCATCCCCGTTCCTTGGACCGATATCAACACCCTGGTCCACTCGATCAACGACGCGATTTCCGACGCTGGTCTGGCCTCTGTGCTGCTGGCTTTGGAAACCGGCGAAGACGGCGGTGCCGGCAACGGCCACCTGAGCCTGAAGTCCCTGACCGTCGGAGAGTCGTCGAGTGTTGTGATCACACGCGGTGCATTCGGGGGATTAACCGCAGCGATCAAATTGGGGCTGGAAAACGGCGGCCGAGAACTCCCTGCCGCGATTGAGCATCGCCCCATAGCCGCAATAAACGTCGCGCCCAGCACTCTTGGAGCCGGAGATAAAGGTGGGCCGAATGACCTGATAGGTAGCCCTGACAAGAAGAGTGGCATCTACTCCCTGTTGGACGTGGATCTTTTCAACCTCCTTTGCATCCCCGAGACCTTTGACATGCCCGCTGGCAAGGAGGCCGCAGTCATCCCCGCCGCCACCAAACTGTGCGAAGATCGCCGCGCGTTCTATATTGTCGATGCACCGCTCCGTCTTAAGCTTACCGAAATCGGAGCCTGGACCAACGCCGCCTCGCAGTCGCGCAATGCGGCGACTTACTTCCCTCCCGTGCGTGTTCTCGACCCGCTCGACGGCTTGCGCCCCCGTTCGATGGCGCCATCAGGCACTTTGGCCGGCGTCTATGCGCGCACCGACGCCACACGTGGCGTCTGGAAGGCGCCTGCCGGCACCGACGCGACACTCAACGGCGTGTTGGACCTCGCACTGCCGGTCAATGACCTCGAGAACGGCCAGATCAATCCACTCGGTGTCAACGTGCTTCGCAGCTTCCCGGCTTACGGCCGCGTCTGCTGGGGGGCGCGCACGATGAAGGGCGCCGACGCGCAGGCCGACGAGTACAAATACATCCCGATTCGCCGACTCGCACTCTTCATCGAGGAGAGCCTGTACCGCGGCACGCAGTGGGTGGTGTTCGAGCCCAACGACGAACCGCTGTGGGCGCAGATCCGCCTGAACCTCGGTGCCTTCATGAACGGCCTGTTCCGCCAGGGCGCGTTCCAGGGCAAGACGCAGCAGGAAGCGTTCTTCGTCAAGTGCGACAAGGAAACCACAACACAGGCGGACCGCAACCTTGGCATCGTCAACATTCAGGTGGGCTTCGCGCCGCTCAAACCGGCAGAGTTCGTCGTCATCACCATTCAGCAGATCGCCGGCGATCTGCAATAAGGGAGTCGAATCATGGCCCAGTTCGCCGTCAATACTCATCGCTTCGACCCCTACAAGAACTTCAAATTCCGCATCAAGTGGGACGGCCGGTACGTGGCCGGCGTCAGCAAGGTCGGTGCGCTCAAGCGCAGCACCGAAGTCGTCGAGCACCGCGAAGGCGGCGACCCGTCGACCTCACGCAAGTCGCCCGGGCGCACCAAATACGAAGCCATCACCCTGGAGCGCGGCGTCACGCACGACCTCGAATTCGAGGGCTGGGCCAACAAGGTCTGGCATGTCGGCACCGGACTCGGTGCCGAGGTGAGCCTGAAGGACTTTCGCAAGGACCTGATCCTCGAGGTCTACAACGAGACCGGCCAAGTCGTGTTGGCTTACAAAATCTACCGTTGCTGGGTATCCGAGTTCCAGGCACTGCCCGACCTCGACGCGAATGCCAACGCCATCGCGATTCAGACACTCAAGCTCGAGAACGAGGGCTGGGAACGCGATCAGGAAGTTCCCGAACCAACGGAGCCAGCCCTGGCGGGCTGACAGCACACCATGAACCTGCTACCGTCACTCATGACATTGCGTCCATTTGGCGAGGCTGCGGACCTGGATGTGGACTTCGGCCACGCTGACAGGCCGAGTCTTGTGACCCGGCTGCTCGTGCAATGTGGCGAATGCAGTGATCCTGCCTTCTGGTGGTCGCAACCGGTGAGCGTGCGCACCGCGGCCCTGCTGCGCCTGGTCGCCGCGACCGAGCAGGTGAACGCATTCTCGTTCACGGCACGCTGTGCACAAGCGCCCTGTGGCGAAACCTTCGAGTTCGAGCTGCCATTGCCTGCACTGGTCGCCGACGCCGACGCCGACGCCGACGCCGACGCTACCTCACCGATCCACGTGGCCCTCGACGAACAGCGTTCGGTAACGCTGCGCCGGCCCACTGGCGACGACCTGCGTAACTGGCAAACTGCCCGGCCAGCCTCGCGTACGGCCGCAGTGCGCATGATGCTCGATACGTTGCTGCTTGCCGGCGAAGTTCAGCTGCAAGACGAGGCGCGACTGTCCGACTCGATCGCGGCGGCCGACCCGCTGACTGCTTTCGCGGTGTCGTGCCAGTGCCCGGCCTGCGGAGCACCAAATGAAGTACCCATCGACCTGGATGCGGCGGCACTGGCCCGGCTCCGTGCCCGCCAGCGCGGGTTACTGCGCGAGATCCACGCCCTGGCCTCGCACTATGGCTGGACCGAATCGCAAGTACTCACGATACCCCCAGCCCGGCGCGCGCATTACCTTGCCTTGATCGAGAGCCAATCATGATCGATTACTTCGGCGCTTTGATGCGTTCCAGCGGTCTAGCACCCGGTGAAGGTTCGCCGATGAGCGTCACTTCGCGGACCAGTATTACAGCGCCGCTCCAGAGCAACATCGAACTCAGCGGACCAGCAATGCAGGCCGACCCAGAGACAGCGCTATCGCCAAAACTACGGGAACAACCGCTCACCGACGAGCTGCCGCCCCTTCCAACCCCCTCGTCTGTTGAGGCATCCCAGCCGCTGGACCAGACGGTGGTGCTCGCGGCCCTGCATTGGGTGGCGACTGATCCGCCGCAGGCCACACCCCTGCCCCATGACCGGACAAACCGTGAGCCATCGGTTTTGGTGATGGACGCCGCCAGCGAGCCCGTCACACCAACGTTGATACCTGCAGCCGATGCCAATGCCAATGCCGATGCCGATGCCGATGCCGATGCCGATGCCAACACGGAAGCGGTCTTTCACTCACAGCCCATCAGTATGACGCACACCGTACTCACGATGGAGGCCCCGCCGCGCCTTGCCAGCCAACCGGCAGCCCTGCTAACGGCACCGATAACGCCCGCACCAGTGCCGCGCGATGAACCCATCGAGATATCCATTGGTGCCATCCATCTGCGCGTAGAAGCACCGACCGCCCAGACCCAGGTCCGCTCACCGGCGGCGCCCACCACTGCGCCACGTGCGCCGGCCCCCACCACACCACCGCGCAGCGCCCTGGCACGGCGCGCGCTGCGCCGTATCTGACCATGGCACTCGCAGATTCCGGCCGGGCGATTGGCGCAGTGACCCGTTTGCTGCAGGACCACCTGAACCGACTTGGCTTCGACGTCTCGATTGGCAAGCCCGAAGATGCGACCAGGCACAACACCAACGAGAAGCTCAATCTTTTCCTTTATGAGACAACCTTTGATCCGCATCTGCGCAACCTGTCGCTGCGCGATGGCGAACCACCTCCGTTGTGGCTGGTGGTGAAGTTTCTGCTGACCGCCTTCGACGAGAAAGAAAACAGCGACACCGCCGCCGCGCATGACTTGCTCGGTCGCGGCATCGCGGCGCTACACGAGCTCAACTTCTTGCGCCTGGACCACTCGGTGGTGCCTGACGTGCAACTCGCTCTGGAGAACAACCCCGAACCACTGAAGCTGAGCTTCGATGAGTCGACGGTGGATCTGTTGACCAAAATCATGCAGGGCTCCGATGAACGCTTCCGGCTTTCGGTGGCCTTCCAGATACGCCCTGTGATGATCGCGCCGGCCAGCCTGCCTCGCGGGTCGCTGCTGGTCGGCATTGATTACAGCACCACGCCGCAAACCACCATTGGCAGCGATGGCATCCACCTGGAGGTCATCCCGTCAACCGGCGCCCGCCTGGAGCGGGTCGAACCCGATCGATTCGAGGTTGGTGCGACGCTGACACTGTACGGCGACGAGCTGAACGCCAGCACGCTGGAAGTCGTGCTCGGCGGCGTGGTACTGAGCATTGTCGAGCGTCATGTGGACCGGCTCGTCGTCACCGCCGAAGGCAGCTCCGGCACGCCGATCGCCTCGGGCACCTCATTGTCGGCCGGCGAGATGCCACTGATCGTGCGCCGTCGGCTGTCACCGACCCGCACGCGCTCGAGTAACCTCTTGCCTGCACGGCTGTTACCGACCCTGGACAGCGCCGCGCTCGTGGCCGGTGTTTTGAAGTTGCAAGGCCTGCTGCTCGGCTCTGACGCCGATGACGTGATGGTGCTGTTCTACCGCGAATTCGACGGCGTGACGGTGCGGCGGTTCGAAACGGTAACAAGCGCTGCAGACCAGCAGACGCTGACCATTGTCGGCGCGGCGACCAACGTGCCGGCCGGCAGCTACCGTGTGATCCTGCGCGTCAACAACCAGCAGGCGAAAGCCAGCCCGACCGTGGTGGTGCCATGACTACCCATCCACCCGCTGCTTCCTCGCTCGCCGGCGAGGTCGCATTCCTGCCGGGCGTCCATGGACAGGATCCGCTTGCGCAATACTGGCTGGGTCAAGTCAGTTTGCGTCTACGACGCGAGGTCTGTTGGCTATGGCGCGAACGCCGCCTGCAGAATGCAGGTGATACCGAAGGTGCGCCGCTGCCACCGCTGGTGGACGGGGCACTGGCCGCGCTCGACCTTATGCGCTACGAGCGCGACAAACGCGTTTTTTTCGCTGAGGACGTCACTGCGCGCTATCTTAGCGATTGCATCTCCACGGCCGTTCCATCGGCGTCGGCAGGCGACCCGCGCGGCTCTTTCGGCTGGCTCGTGCAACATCTTCAGCTCACACCGGTCGAGTGTTTCGTGCTGGCGATGGCGCTGTTGCCGAGTGTCGACAGTGCCGCTGGCCCGGTCATTGCCACCTGCCTTAACGATCTGGCACGAACCACCCCTACCCTGGCATTGGCTCAGCGCCTGTGGGACGAACCGGATGAGTTGCTGCGCTGCATCGATCCGGCGCATCCGCTGCTGCGCCATGGCGTGCTCGCATTCATGCCTGGCGCAGCAGCGTGCGACTGGCAGGCCGCGCTTGCAGTGCCATCGATGGTCGCGCGTGAGTTGTTGTTCGCCGGTGGAGAGCTGCCGTCAGCACTTGAATCGATCCCCCTGGCACCCCTGCCGCAAGGTATGGAAACCGCCAGCGCCGCGTATGTTTGCGCCAGGGTGGCAAGTCTGATCGATGCGGGTGGCTTTAACGGGATGCGCGTCATTCCGGTGATCGGACCTCCCGGCGCGCCGCTTGCCGAGGTGGCGGCAGCCTGCGCCCAACGTGCTGGCGTGCCTGTTGTGCGCCTCAGCCCGGCATTACCACGCGAACACTTGGCGCAGGCGCTCTGCACCGCCTGGCTACGCGGCTGCGCGGTGTATCTGCCGGCTGCTGTCTTGGCCGATAGCACGACTCATGAAGGAATGCTGGTGGCGCCGCCACTGCCCGGCCTTGCGCTCACGCTGTTTGTCGGCGCGCAGGATCGCACTACCCTGCGCGGACTCGGCGCGACACTGCCAACCATCGACGTTGCTCCGCTGAACTATGCCCAGCGCCTGGATTGCTGGCGTCGACAGCTGCCCGACCCCACATTCGCATCGATGCTGCCCGAACTCGCGCGGCGTTTCCGCTACGAGCAAGCGGCCATCAGTCGAATAGGCGCCGAGCTGGCGACCCTCAGCCAGCCCCCCGTCCGCGCCGAACTCTTCGCGGCCGCGCGCGCCGACCTCGACCTCGGCACCCTGGCGCAAGCCGTCACACCGCGCTTCGTGCGCAGCGAACTGATGCTGCCACCTGCACAGGCCGCGCAGATCGACGAAATCGTCGCAGCCATGAATAACCTGACCCGCGTGCACTACGATTGGGGTACTGCGCTGCCCTGGAGCGAATGCGGACTGGCAGCGCTGTTCGCTGGCCCACCCGGTACCGGCAAGACCATGGCCGCTGAAGCGATTGCCGCCGAACTCGGCTTGCCGCTGTACCGCATCGACCTGTCGCAAGTTGTCAACAAATACATCGGCGAAACCGAGAAGAACCTGCGTCGGCTGTTCGATGTCGCCGACTCGGCGGACGTCATCCTGTTCTTCGACGAGGCCGATGCGCTGTTCGGCAAGCGCACCGAAGTCAAGGACGCGCACGACCGATATGCCAACCTCGAGATCAGTTACCTGCTCGAACGCATGGAGCGATTCAAGGGCCTCGCGATCCTGGCCACCAACCGCAAGAGGGACCTCGACGAAGCCTTTCTGCGCCGCTTGCGCTTCGTCGTCGAATTTCCGCTGCCAAGTCCGGTGGAACGGCTGCGCATCTGGCGCAGTGTGATCCCCGCCGATGTCGACGCCAGCGAAATCGACTTTGAGTTCCTCGCCCAGCGCTTCGCACTGGCCGGCGGACATATCCGCGCCATCGTCTTCCATGCCTGCCTGCAGAGCGCCGCCGAAGGCGCGCCGCGACGTCTGGGCATGCCGGCCGTGGTATGCGCGCTGCAGCGCGAGTACAACAAGCTGGAGCGAACCAACAGCCTTGAACAGTTCGGCCCCTATGCCGGGCTGGTCGCTGAACAATGGATCACCCGATGAACCTGACGGTCCCCACCTGATATTGCAGGAGAGTCAACAATGACCACACCCTCCTCGCCGGGCTCGCGCCTGCACATCGACACGCTCGAACTCGACCTGCGCGGCATCCCGCCGACGACCGTCGAAGCGGCGGCCCGTCTGCTGGGGCCTGCATTTGCACAGGCGTTTGCCCAACATCGTGCGCGCCTGACTGTTGCCGAGCCTCGGCTGGATGCCGGTCGCTTGGTCCTCCCTGCTTCGCCCGGCGCCAACGAGCTGGCAGTGGGAATCGCCCGGCACGTCGTCGGTAGCTTGCGCGGAGAGCGCACATGAGCCTGCTGCGCGGCGCACTGATCGAGTACGGCACTGACCTGATCGGGCTGATTCCCAACGTAGTGATCTTTCAGTTCAATCCGGAATCGTTGTCACGAACGCTGGAGATTCCGCCGCGACCCAGCGGCGTCACCCAGCGCGAAAACACCCAGGCCGGTGAAAAGACCTTCGAGAAAATCAGCTTCAAGGCGCACTTCAGCGCCGCCAATATGCTCGACGAGGGCAAAGAGCTGGCGCAGCTGTTCGGCGTAGGGCCGCAACTGGCGGCGCTTGAAAAAATGGTGTTGCCGAGTTCGAAGATCGCCAGCCTGGCCGGCGCCGCCATCGACGCAATCGGTAGCGCGCTCGGCGGAGGCGGCAACCCTCAGGCCCAGCCGATCCCACGCGAAAAGTACCCACGCATCCTGTTCATCTGGGGTCACACACGGGTACTGCCAGTGACCATCGGTTCAATGAGCATCTCCGAACTCGAATACGACGCGGTGCTGAACCCGACCCGTGCCGAGGTCGATTTGCAACTCAGCGTCATCGCCGTGGACGACTGCTCTGATGACCTCCTGGCCAAGGGTGCTCTGGAGTATTCGACCATCGCCAAGGAAGCCCAGGCCATCACCAACCTGGCCAACACGGCCGAACAGATCGTCGAGCTGATTCCCTAGCAGGAGGCGCTGAATGTTTCTGCAAAACTCGCGCTACGCCAAGGTTGCTACCGTCGTGACCACCACTTCGACCGGCGAGACCGTAGTCGCCCTGAAACTGCGCTATCTGACACCCATGAGCGGCGAGCCGCAGACGGTGCAGTCGGGCGACCGACTAGACCTCCTCGCCCAGTCCCGGACCGGGGATGCCACCCAGTTCTGGCATGTCGCCGACGCCAACACCGCGCTCGACAGCCGCACCCAGGTAGAAACGCCGGGCGATACCATCATCGTTCCGAGGAACTGACCATGACAGAGCAACGCTTTCGCGTCTGGTTCGGTGATACCGCCGCGAGCGAGGAACAATTGCGCCGCATCGAGGAAATCGAGGTTACCCAGGAAATGGACGCGTTCTGGGAAGCGCACCTGCGCATGGTGGTGTGCCTGGATGCGAACGGCGTCTGGTTGCATTGGCCAGGCGACACCAGCGCACCCTTCTCGCGCGTGCGAGTCGAACTCGACATCGGCAACGGCCACTTCGCCCCTTTGATCGACGGTCCGCTGGTCAGTGTCGATGCCGCGCTCGATTCGCAGCCTGGGCGCAGCACCGCGACCATCGTCGTGCGCGACGACAGCGCCTTTCTCAACCGCGACGAGGAAACGGAACCGCCGTTCGAGCATCGCAAAGCCAGCGACATCGCCAGAGAGCTGTTCGGCCGTTTCGTGCAAATCAGCGACACGCGCATCGACGACACCCAGTCCACGCCTGAAGCGACCACACGACGCGGCACAGTACTGCAATTTTTGCGTGAGCTGGCGAGCGCCAACGATCGCCATATCTACGTACTACCGGGCGACCAGCGCGGCACCAGCACCGGCTGTTTCCTGGCCGACCCGACGGACGCGGCGGGCTTGCCGCCCCTGGTGCTGATCGGCAATGGCCGCAATCTCGCCAACGCCAGCGTCATGCAGGACCCCAACGGCGGCGGGCGTACGCAGGCGCAGGTGTTGCGGGTCAATGATCAGGGTGTCACCACCTTTGAAGCCAGCGCGGCGGACCTCGGCCTGATGCGCAACCTGCCCGCACTGCCGGCCGACCTCACACCAAAGCTGTTGCTCAACCCGTCGGACAACACCCGCGAAGACCCGGCCGCGGCCGCCACTGCTCAGGCGCGGCGCAACGGCTATGTCTACAAATTGGCCAGCCATGTAATTCCTGGGTGTTATGGCGGCTTGCTGACGCCCTATCAAAAGGTTCGTGTCGACGCCGGCGCCACGCCGTACAGCGGCGACTACCTGATCACCAAGGTGATCCATCGCATCACTCCATCGCTGTACACCCAGGAACTTGAGGCCAAGTCCGATTCCGTGACTGAAGTCTCGGGCGCGGCTGTGGCCGAGGCGCTGGGTGGCGGCCTGCAATTGTCAGTGTCGATGAGCGGAGGGATATTCTGATGACCGACCTGATGGAGAACACCATCGAGCGCCTCGTCGAGCGCGTTGGCGGTCGCTACTTCGGCAAATACCGCGGCATCGTCACCGACGTCTGTGACCCCAACAATCAGTGTCGCATTCGTGCCACCGTACCCGCCGTGCTGGGCGAGCAACAGTGCAGCTGGGCCCTGCCGGTCGCCCCTTTCGCTGGTGACGGCCACGGCATGGTGCTGCTGCCCAAGGTCGGCTCCGGGGTGTGGATCGAGTTCGAGGCGGGCCAGCTGGACAACCCGATCTGGTCAGGTGCCTGGTGGGCCAGCGGCGAGCGGCCCGAGCCGCAGGGCGATGGTGTGCGGGTCATCGTCTCGGAAAAGGGCCACAAGGTGATCCTCGACGACGAGGAGAACGAGGTGAGGATCGTTCACGGCGACGAGCTCATCGCCAAGACGATCACCATCACCGCCAGCGAGATCGTGATCACCTGCGGCGCCTGCGAAATCAAGATCAGCAATGAGAGCATCTCGCTGAACAACGGGCTGATCAAAGTCGGCCTGGCCGGTGTGAGCCTGGTCAACGGGGCGATGAGTTTCGGAGTTCCGCCATGATCCCCATCCTCACCACCAGCAGCACCGTCATGTGCCCCCACGGGGGGATTGCCCAACTGGTCACGACCCACACCGAGGCGCTGGTCGACGGCGCGCCGATGCTGCTGCAGACCGATGTGCACCCCATCGTCGGCTGTCCGTTCACGCCGGTCACCTATATGCCCTGCTTGTCTATCCGCTGGGTGACCGCTGCAACACAAACCGCCCTGCACGGTGTGCCGGTATTGCTGCAAAGCAGTGTCGGCCTGTGCCTCAACGCTGCACAGGTGCCCCAGGGCATCGCCCTGGTCGTGCAGACCCAGCAAAAAGCCAAAGGGTTATGAGCATGGCACTTTCCAACGGACGGCATCTTGCCTTTCCATTTCGTATCGGTACCGACGGACGCACCGTCTGCCCGGCGAACGACGATGTCCACGTACACGACGAACTCTTGCAGCTGCTGCTGACCAGCCCTGCCGAGCGCCTGTTCCTGCCCGAGTTCGGCGGCGGCGTACGAAAGCTGGTTTTCGAACCCGCCTCGGAGGCGTTGCGCGGCGTGGTAAAGGCGCGCATCACCAACAGTTTGTCACGCTGGCTCGGTCACCGACTGACGGTGGAGCTGATTGACGTGGTCTGGGACGACGTCGCGGCGACGCTGGAGGTGACAGTGAAATACCGGCCCGCCGGCAGCCCCGATTCACGTGTCATCAAATTCAAGCGCAACGCCTGACAGGACGCATCTTCCATGCCTGCCATAGTGTCCCCCGACCAAGTCGGCATTCGTGTGCACGAACTGCAGAACCATGGCCTCGACGGTCTGAAGCTTGCGTTGGTGTCGTTGCCGCCAGGACCGAACCCCGACCATGCCGATGTCGAGTTGCAGTTCTTCAACGGCCTGCACATTACGGCGATCCTCACCGACATCGGTGGCGACCCGGTGCGCGCACGCCAGATACTGCGCATTCGCGGTGGCGCGCGCATCGTCGCAGGCAGCGCGTCGGGGCAAGTCCAGGTCACCTCGGTGACGGGCATCGACGCGACCCGACTGGCAATGCGCATTGAACCGGTAGGCGATTACTCGACCTACAGCCTCGAACTGGTCTGGAATGCCAGCCTGATCGATCCGTTCTTCAGTTCCATCGGTTTCAAGTTCCGCCCCGGTTGCTTCACCAACGACTGTGCCCCATTGCTACCCGGTCGCCCGCCGCAGCCCAACCCGGCGATCGATTATCTGGCCAAGGACTACGACTCATTGCGCCACACACTGATGGTAGCGATGGCCGAGCGCGTTCCGGGCTGGACAAGTACCAGCGAGGCGGACCACGACCAGGTGTTGATCGACCTGTTCGCCGCCGCCGCTGACGAGCTGAGCGATTTCCAGGACCGTGTCATGGCCGAGGCCTATCTGGCGACCACGCGCAAGCGCGTCTCCCTCGCCCGTCTTGCCCGCCTCGTCGATTACCACCTGCACGAGGGCAACCAGGCGAGTACCTGGCTGTCACTGCAGGTGGAAGCCGGCCATGCACCGTTCACTCTGGACGATCAGGAACTGCTGACCTGGACCGGCGGCGCCCCGGCCTCGCAAGACGCCGTGTTCTTTGCCAGCCGCCAGTGGCGACTCGGCACTGCGCAACGCCAGCGTCTCGATCCGCTGCTCAACCGTCTGCGCTTGCATACCTGGAGCAACGCGCAGCCGGCCCTGGCCGCCGGCAGTACCGGCGCGGACATCGTTCCGTTTGCGGGGCTTGCCTCGCAAGCTGAGGCCGATGCCTTGCGTGACCTGGTGCGTGCCGGCCAGTGGCGCGAAGTCCTGATCGTCGAAGAGTTGAACCCGCTGACCGGCAAAAAAGCCGGCCGGCATTTGGCCAAGCGCCAGTTGCTAAGACTGCTGCCCGGTGACGACGTCGAACGCGGCGCCGCCGAGAGCCTCTTCGATCCACTGACAACGACCTGGCTTGTACGGGTGAACTGGCGTGAGGAAGATGCGCTGCGTTTCGACTACAGCTTCAGCACCTTCTGCCCCGGTCCGCCGTCCGAGACCGTGACCGACGTATCGATTTTCTACGGCAACCTGTTGCCGGTGCACGCGGGACGACCGCAGGAAGTGCACTTCCACGAACCCGGCACCCTGCTGCCGAGCGATAGCGCGACGATAAAACACCGCCACTTCCGGCGCATGGACCGCTACGGCAACGGCCGTGACTGGGTCTTCGCCGCACTCCCCGACGAAGGTCCGCTCGCCTACCTTCCCCCCCGAAACGGCGGCGTGCCGAACGGCGAGGAGCCAGCACGCTCAACGCTATCTATGCGCGTCGAAGCCTCCAAAGTGCCGCTCGACGATTGGAACGAGGTGGAAAGCCTGGTGCACAGCGACGACTCGGCGGAAAACGGTGAGCACTTCATGGTCGAGACCGACGAACACCAGCGCAGCGTTCTGCGCATGGGTAACGGCAGCAACGGTCGCCTCCTGCCCAGCGGTGCGGTGGTGCGCACCCAATACCAGATTGGCGGGGGACATGCCGGCAACATCGGCGCCGACCGGTTGATCAACTACGCACCGCTGACAGGTGTATTGGTGGGCGCAGTGGTTGCCGTAACCAATCCATTCGACGTCACCGACGGTCGCGACCCGGAGCCGGCTGAACGCATCCGTCGTAACGCGCCCGAAGCCTTTCGCGCGCGCCAGCTGCGGGCGATCACATTGGCAGACTATGTAAAACGTGCCGAAGAAGTGAGCGGCGTCGCGCGCGCGGTGGCGCGCTACGCCTGGACCGGTAGCTGGCGCACGGTACGCATCGCAATCGACCCGGCGGGTTTCACCGCGCTCGGCGACGCAAGCTCGGACGCATTGTGGGACGAGCTGCAACCACGCATCGCCGATCACCTCGAAGCGGTTCGTCTGATCGGCGAGGACCTCGAACTGCGTCCGCCGCGTTACGTGCCACTGGAAATCCACGTAACGGTCTGCGCGCACGAAGCTTACTGGTGTGAAGACCTGCGTTTCTTGCTGGAGCAGGAATTCTCCGATACCTGGACCTCGGACGGGCGGCGCGGTTTTTTCCACCCCGACCAATGGACCTTCGGCCAGGCACTGCACCGCAGCGTTATCGAAGGCCGTATCCACCGCATCGCCGGCATCAAGCACGTGGTGAGTATCACCATTAAGCGCTTCTCGGCCCCGCAGCCCGGCGTACCCGGCGCGGAGCTGTTGGAGATGGGTTTCGACGAGGTCGTCCTGCTGGCCAACGACCCTGACCACCTTGAACGCGGACTGATCCGCTTCGACGTGCAGGGCGGGAGACGCTGATGTCCTGCAATCCGCTGATCATCGACCCCTTCCTTTTCCCGCGCCGCGTCGACAATCGTCCCGGCCTGCCGCGCATTGCCTACCGCATCGGTCGCTACGCCGACTTCGTCGAAGACATGACCCGCCGCATCGACGCAGCGCCCGAACTTGCCGCCTGGACCCATCGCGAGGCCGACGACCCCGGCATCGCCCTGCTGCAAGGCGCCGCCATCCTCGGCGACATTCTCAGCTTCTACCAGGAGCACTATGCCAACGAGGCCTACCTGCGCACCGCCGCCTGGCGCGAGAGCGTGGCCGAACTGGTGCGACTCACCGGTTACCGCCTGGCGCCGGGCATCGGCGGGCGCGCCACACTCGCCTTCGAGGCGCGCGGCGACCAGCCTGTTATTATCCGCGCGGGCTTTGCAGTCAAGGCCGAACTGGTTGACCTGGCGACACCGGCCGATTTCCAGACCGATTCTGAGCTCAATGCCTGGCCCCACCTCAGCCGTTTCAACCTCTATCGCCCGCGTGCCTACGACGCGACTCTGGCCGCCGGCGCCACCTCGTTCGAACTGCATAGCGTGGATAACGCGAGCGACAGCGCGAGCCTTGCCGCTTTTGATTTGAAGCCCGGCGACCGTCTGCTGCTGCAACCACCGGAACCGCAATGGACCTCCAGTGGCTCGACGCTAACCACCCAACAGGCACCTCAGGTGGTCAAGGTGAAGAAGATCACGCGCCTGCTCGGCCGGATCATCGTCGACATCGATACGCCCCTTCTTCAGAGCTGGAACCAGCCGGTCGCGGCCTACCGGATCAACCGCTCGTTCCGCCATTTCGGGCACAACGCACCGCCCAAGACGATGACTAGCAAGACGGACAATGGCCTCATTGTCGGCACCCTGGAAGAGGACACCTACTTCCTGCGGTGCATCCACGCCGGCCACACTTGCGTCAACACCAGTGCGCATTCCGGACTACCTGCGACACTGATCCCGCTGGATGCCGAAGTCTGCGACCTGCAACCGGGCATGCGTGTGGTCGTACAGACCCGCGTCGGTATGTATGACATCAACACATCCGTGGATCTGAGCGTGGTGCGCAACGTCGTTGCGCTGCAAACGAGTACTCTTGGTTTCGGCAACCTCAATGGTGCAAGCACCCTGTTGACGCTCGACCACCCGCTGGTCAATCGGTTTATGGCAGGCAGGCCCTACAGCGATATTCGCAACTACGTGATTTACGAAGTGACCAATGCGCCGCTCACCCTGAAGCCGGTATCCAGTCCATCGGCCAACGGCTTCGCCAATGGCAGCAATGCCCTCTGCTTCTACGGTAGCGCGACACAGGTGCGGGCGCTGGCCGGGCGGCGCTTGTATTGCACGCATGCTGATGGCCGTAGCGTCGAACTGGTGTGCACCAACAGTCTCGCCAGCTTCGCCACGCCAACGCCGGACGTGGCGAAGATGTGGCCGCTGACCTTTGACCGCCCACCCTCGCCCTTCACCCGTGTAGATTTCGACGAGGCCGCGCCCAGTGTCACGGTGTTCGGCAACCTGGTCGACGCGTCGCAAGGCAAGGCGGAGCACGAAGCGATCCTTGGCAATGGCGATCACCGCCAGCAGTGGCAAACCTTCGCGCTACCAAAATCACCGCTGACCTACTTTCTGTCTGCCGGTGGCATCCCACCACAGACACCCGTACTGGAGGTATGGGTAGACGGACGCCTCTGGACGCGGGTCGACACTTTCTATGGCCGAGGGCCGCAAGACCAGGTCTACATCGTCCGCGAAGACGCGCAAGGCCGCAGCTTCGTGCAGTTTGGCGACAGCGAAACCGGGGCGCGCCTGCCGTCGGGGCTGAAGAACATAGTCGCTATTTACCGCAGTGGCGTCGGCGCCCACGGCGCAATCAAGCCCGGTGCCACGCCGACCTCAAGCGAACGGCCACCCGGTTTCGACAAGGTAGTGCTGGCTGGCATTGTCTCGGGTGGCGCCGAGCCGGAGGACGGCGAGAAAGCGCGCGAAGCAGCGCCGGGCAAGGTTCAGAGCCTCGGGCGTCTGGTCAGCATCCAGGACTACGAAATCGAAACACTCAGCGTACCCGGAGTGGTCACTGCGACTGCCGCTTGGGATCTGCACGTCGGCGTGCCAGCGGTGATTCTGCGCGTACTGCTCGAAGGCGGGCGCGAAGCCGAGTTTGCCCAGGTCCAGGCAACGCTGGCGCACGCCCAGCGCTGTCGCGGTCCGGACCGCTTCCCGCTGGTGGTGCAGCAAGCGCTGCTGCGCCATGTTTTCGTCGACCTCAGCTATGCGCTCGACCCAAGCTACCGCCAGGAGGATGTCGAGACCGCCCTGCACGCAGCCCTCGGCCTGGCCGGCGACACTGCGCATGAGCGCAGCGGCCTGTTCGGCCTGCACGCGCGGCGGCTTGGGGATAGCGAATATGCCAGTCGCATTGAAGGCCGACTGCAGAATGTGGTCGGGGTGCTGTGGTGCAAAGTCACCGGGCTGGGCCTGTTTACCGCCGGCGTCCTCGATCCCTCCACGCTATCACTGCCACCCGCACCCCGGCCGGCGGCGCAGGTGCTGCCATGCAGCGCACACGAACTGCTTCAGCTCGCTGCACAGCATTTCACCCTGACCCCGGTCGCCGAACCCTCGGCGGGAGAATGCGCATGACCACTGTTCCCCTGTACGAGCGCCTGCCCGAGATCTATCGCACCCGCGACGCCGAGGTGAAACCGCCGTACCAGCTGCGCGCCTACCTCGCCGCGGTCGAAGCGCCGTTCGACGCCCTGCACGCGAACATCGCGCAGCTCTATGAAGACCTGTTCATCGACACCTGCGACGACTGGGTCATCCCCTACCTGGCGGACCTCCTCGGCACCACACACTTGAAGGGCGACCCGCGCACCTTGCGCGCCGACGTGGCCGACACCATCGCCTTGCGACGGCGCAAAGGTACCCTTGGCGCCATCGAGCGGCTCGCGGTCAACCTCACGGGCTGGGCTTGCCGCAGTGTCGAACTGCGAGAGAACCTCGGCTGGACACAGCACCTCAATCACCAGCGGCCCGATGCTGGCGGTGAGCCGCCCTACGGTGCCCCGACGTTGACGCGTTTCAATATCCCGCGTGGCGGTACCGCACCGATTCACGACCCCGCCGCACTGGCGCTGATCGGTACGCCGTTCGACACTTTCGCCTATACCGCCGACGTAAAGCCCGCTCAAAACGGTACGCGCCCTATCAACCTGCCCAACCTCGCGATTTTTCTCTGGCGGCTCGCGGCCTACCGACTGCCGTGCGTGTTACCGCTGGCCAAGGGTGCCATTGACCTCGGTGCCCAACCGGCCGGCCTGGCACGGTTCGCGCTACGCTTCGACCTGCATCCGCTGGACATCCCGGTGTGCCTGTTCAACACCAGCCGCTCCGGTTTCCTGCGCCCCGGTACCTCGGGCGGCGTCATCTCGCCGCTGGCCGAAGTCGATGCCGTGCCCGCCCCGATGCTTGACGCGCGCCTCACCAGCCAGACACCCGCGGGCCATCCAGAAGCCTATGTACAGGTCGATTTCTACAACGCAGACAGCACGCCACCGACCGGCTTTGACCTCGGCGATGTCGGGCTGCACCTGTTCATGCCGCAGTCGCTGGCGCCGCTTCTGCTGCCACCGGCGCCGCTCAGCCAATGGCAGTGGCGGTTCCGCGGCGACAATCTGTGTGGCTGGGAAACCGGCCTGCGCCGGCCGTTGCGTCTCGGCGAGATCGTCATCGACCCCGACATCGGTCGCGTGCTGATCGGCCTTGACTCGCAAGCGCAGGCTGACGAGCTGATCGTCTCGCAAAACGGCGCCCTGGTGTCGCGCCTGTACACCAGTTTCACCTACGGCACCCCCGGGCCGGTTGGCGCGCACCCGGTTTCGCGCCACTTCCCGGCGCTCGAGCCGGCAATGGAGCTGCGTCAAGTCGGTGAAGCCGCCGGCGGCATCACGCTACAGGCCGCGCTGGATGGACTGGACACCGCGACCGGCCCCGTAGTCATCGAGATCAGCGACAGCCTGGTGCACCGCATTGACCTTACGCTGCTGCCTGGCACCTCCGTCGACGGCACCCACTCGCTGCGCCTCGCGCAGTCGCTGACGATCCGCGCGGCTAGCGAGCACCGGCCCATCCTGTTGCTGGCTCAACCCTTGTCGCTGCGACCGCTCACCGCTGCAGGCACCACGTCATCGTCGCCACAGCTGCGGCTCGAGGGTCTGTACCTCGCTGCGGACGAAGCGGCCCCCTTCCCCGCAGGCCAGGCGCTGATCGACCGTGTCGCACTGGCGCGCCTGGAGATCATCGACTGCACCCTCGCCCCCGGTGGCCACAGCTTGCGCGACGGCAGCCGCGCACCCATGCAGCCTGCGCTGCGGCTGGTCGACGGTTACGGCTTCAGCGACCCCGTCGACGTCCAAGCCTTCGTGCGCACGCCCGATATCGTGATCCAGCGCTCGATCACCGGCGCTATCGCCGTCGACTCGCGCTACCGGCTCGATATCCAGGACAGCATCATCGACGCTGGCCTCGGCTTCACCAATGCGCCAACCGGTCAGTTCGCCATCAGCGCCGCCAGCGATCCGCTCAAGGGCTGGGCGGCCGACCTGGATTTTTCCGGCCTGACCTGCTTCGGCCCGGTGCGCGTGGCCGCCGTTGGCGGTTTGGGCGGCCTCTTCACGCAACGCTTCGAAGTGCTGGACAACCAGCACGGCTGCATCAAATGGAGCGTTTTCAGCGGTGACGCCGATCGCTTGCCCCCCAACCACTTCTGCGTGCATGCGCCGGACGCGCGCGTCATGTTCACCTGTGAACGCTTCAATGACCCAGGCTATGCGCAGCTACGGCGCGAAACCGACCGCCGTGTGCGCGAACTCGGGCCTGACGACGATGCCATGGGCGCCTTTGGCTTTCTGCTCGAAGCGCACAAATGGACCAATTTGCAAGTGCGGCTACGGGAGTTCATGCCGGTGGGCGTGAGGCCGCTGCTGATACCTGTCACGTAACGGAGGACGTCATGCAAGGTGATTTCTCGGTAATCCATTTCGACCCTCAAGAGCACGAACGCGTGGTGAACCCGCCGGCCCAGGGTGTCCTGCGCAACCTCAGCGGCGTACTGCATCAGCAGGGCCGCGTGATGAGCGACGCCGACCTGACCGAGGGCGAACTACTCGAACTCGTCTGGAACGGCCAGGCCGGGCGCGACATCATCGGCGCCGGCGTGTGCGCGGTGCCGGCCAGCGAGCCGCTGGGCTTTCAAGTCGTATCGACGCAGGTGGTCAATGAGGAGGTGCGGGTACTGCTGCGCCCCGGTCGCGCCTGGGTCGACGGCATCCTCACCCGACTGGCGGGCGTACCACCTGACCCTCTGACGCCGGTGGTGCGGCTCGCGACCTATTTCGGGCCGCCATTGTCGACGCCGCTGCCCACCCCGATGCAGATTGTCGACGGCATCCGCGACGCGGTCATTCTGGAAGTTTCGCAAGAAGCACTGCACGGTTTCCAATATCCGCAACGACTGATCGAACCGGCGTTGGGCGGGCCGGACACCGCCGAACGCGCCTTCGTTAATTTCCGCGTTCGCCTGTTGCGCCTGGCCGACGGCGAAGACTGCACAAGCGTCCTCGCCAAGCTGCGCGACGACCCGTCAGCCAAGGGACGCCTTAGCGTTTCGCTCGCGCCGGTGGTAGCCATCGCTGGCGATTGCCCAGTGGTCGGCGGTGGCGGATACACGGGCTTCGAGCACTGCCTGTACCGCATTGAAATCGCCGACGTGCCACCTGCAACGGCGCCGCGGTTCAAATGGAGCCAATGCAACGGTGGCCTGACCGGACGCGGCCGCTTCGACGCGACGAGCGATCCCGATCGCGTGATCATCGACGCCGGTCGCGCGGCCATCGTCAACTCCGGCCTGACCGAGTTCTACCTTGAGGCGTTGCAATACGATGAGTTGATCGGCGCCTGGACCGTGGTCTATGGCACCATCGCCACCCTCAACACCGACCACGACCTTGAACTCGCCTCACCGCCCAGTTTCGGCACATTGCCGGCGACCACTGACTCGGTGTTCTTGCGCCTGTGGAATGGAATCGCCGACATCGGCGCCTTCCCCGACGTCGCCAACCCATTGGAGCTGCGCGACGGCATTCGTCTCGCATTCGACGCGGCGGCCGCCGGCAACTACCGGCCGGGTGACTACTGGACCTTCACGGTACGCGCCGGCGAGATCGCCAATCCGCAGATTCTGATAAACAAAGCCCCACCCGTGGGCATCGTCTATCACCGCGTGCCACTGGCCGAAATCAACTGGACCGCACGCCGCGATACCACGATCAGTGGTTCGATCGAGGACTGCCGCAAACACTTTCGCCCTCTGACCAACCAGAAAATCTGCTGCACCTTCCTGATCGGCGACGGCGTGTCGAGCTTCGGCGACTTTAACTCGCTCGAAGAGGCCGCCGTGCATTTGCCGGCGGCCGGCGGTGAGCTATGCCTGTTGCCGGGCCTGCACCGTGCCAATCTACGCCTGGAAGGCCGGCGCAACGTCAAGATCCACGGCTGCCGCTGGCGCACGATGGTGCTGCCGCGTACCGAAACCCGCGCCCAGCCGATACTGCATTTCATCGACTGCGTCGGCATCGAGGTCTGCGAACTCGACCTGGTTACCCTCGACGCCATCGCGGTGAGCATCGACGGCAGCAACGAAGACAGCTGCCAGGATGTGCGCATCCACGACAACCGCATGATTGCGCGCACCAACGCGATCCGCGCCAGCAACGCCGCCGAGCTGACGATCGCCTGCAATCGCCTGCACCTGCTGGACACGGTCGATGGCCGCGCAACGATTTCCGTGCTCGCCGACGATGTGTTGATCGAACGCAACGCGCTGCTGCTGTTGCCCTTCATCGACGAGACAACCGAAAAACCGGATCAGCCCGACGACGACCCTACCCGCGACCCGGCCGACCCATGCGCACGTCCGGAAATTCTCTATAAATTCCCTCGACTGGTGTTGCTCCATGCCTTCTCGGTGTGGGCTCTGCTGATCACCCAGATATTGCCCAAACAACCCTACCGCGCCATCGGCGGCATCCATGTGCGAGCCGGTTCCGAGCGTGTACGCATTCTGGAGAACACCATCGTCGGCGGCGCCGGCAACGGCATCACTCTGGGAGGCGACCTCGATCCCGCACCAACGCCACCCGAGCCCGACGAGCCACGCATCGCCCTCACCGCTTCGGCGAACTCGCCACCGCCAGCGACCGTCACTGTCACCGACAATGGCCAATTCCTCGCCCTGGTGCAGGACGAGCAAGGCAAGCCGCTGGCCGACGTCGAACTCTACCTCAAAGCCGAGACCGAAGCCTCCGACCGCAGCGACGCGCAAGGCATGACCAGCATCATGACCGCGCCCGGCACCTACACACTCGAAGTATCACCGCAGTACCGGGTAGTGCGCGTCACCGAGGCGCGTAACGAGAGAATACTGGTCAACGCAGTCACCCTCGCCCCGAGTGGCCGTACGACAGCGCGCGGTTTCCTCCATGAGATCACGATCGAGGCCAATGACATTGCGATGATGGGGCTGTCGGGCATCGGTTTCGCGCTGCGCACCGGCATCTCCATCACCGGCTCGACGAAGACGCCCCCGACCAACGACCCCAAGGCCGCACTGCTCAGCTTCATCGACGCGGCACCTATGAGTCTCGCACTGACACTCCTACTGCGCGCGACCGACCTGGTGCGTGACCTCGTGATCCTCAACAACCGCGTACACCACAATCTACGCAATCCGTTCACCGAGGCATTGCTGGCTGACGCACAATTCATTGGTCGTGGAGGCGTTTCGCTGGCGATCGTTACAGCGGCAGTGATCAGCGGCAACCACGTCTACGAGAATGGCCCACGCGCCAGCGATCCAGTGTGTGGTGTGTTCGTCGGCTACGGCGATAACCTGGAGATCACCGGCAACGTGCTAACCGCAAACGGCGCGACCATTACGGACCTCGAGGCCAAGCGCAACGCGGGCATCTGCGGTGGCCTGTATATCTGCTTCGCCGGGGCATTTACCACGCGCAATGCAGCGTTTCGCGTGCACGACAACCGCGTCGACCAGCCAGCCGGCCGCGCGCTGACGGCCTACGCGTTTGGCCCTGTATCGGTGGCCAACAACCATTTCAACAGCGAGTTCTGCGGTACATCCGGCGTTCTTGATACCGCCGGGGGCAGTGTTCTACTGCTCAATTTCGGCGGTATCCACCGCCTGTTGGCGCGCATCAGGCTCGGTCGTTTCATGGCATTCGAACGCACCGCCGCCGAGTGGGTACTTCCGGGCGGTGAAACGATGTTCAATGACAACTATGTGCGTCTGGGTCTACTCAACCGGTCGATTACCTCGCAGGTGCTGCTGACTGCCGACGACCTGAGTTATGCGTCAAATACCGCTGCGGTCTACCGCGGCGACCCCTTCTTCGCCAACGCAGTATTGATGGCCGATAGCGTGCGCGCAACCGCGTCGCGCTTGCGCGAAGACGTCACGCAGTCCCTCTCGCTGCTGACGATGGCGATGCGCATGAACATGACGGTGCTCAACCAGGCCGACCATTGCATCGTCGCCCAAACGATGGGGGGGCCCAACCCGCTGCCGACGGTAGACCAGCCCAACCAGGTGCTGGACGGGGAAATGTGCAATCGGCTATTCGCCGAACCGTCCGACATCGTTCAATTTCTGGTCAGGGTACTGGCCGCCAATGCCAATCAGCTCGGTGGAACATTGCAGCAGAACGCATTCAGCTCGACGAAGCTGGCAACATTGACGCAGCGGACTACGGCCCAGGCACTCAACCACATCAACGCGACCCAGGTGGCCACGACTCGCGTCTACCAGACCGAAGCGTTGCGCATGGCGGCCAAACACGGTGCCGACCATCCCGCCAGCCGGGCACTTGCCGCCCGGGGTGCGGCCGGTGCACAAATCAGCCGCTTGCTGGCCTCCAGCGCGCAAGCCCTCGCCGTGAGCGTACCCGTCACGCCTGAAGGTGGCTCGACCTTCAGCGGCCGCTTGGTCAACGACCGTGGCCAGGGCCTGGCCGACTACTCGGTCGAACTGCTGCAGACCAACGGCACGCTCCTCGGCACCGTTGGCCGCACCGATACCTCGGGCTTCTTCAGTGCCGCGTACGACAAATCGCAAACCGCAGCCTTGAACCGGTCAGGTGAGATTTTCGCGCGGGTCATGGACTTCACCGCCAAGGAGGTGCTGTTTGACAAGACTCCCCTGCACTTCACGCCTGGCGCCGACGTGCAGGTCACGCTGGTCGTGCCGGTGCGCGTGGTGCCGAAGTCGGTGGTGGTTGGCGGTACGGTGATCTATGGAACACCCGTTCCTACACCCGAGCCGCCAGCACCGACACCGCCACCAGAGACAGATGTACGCACGCCACTTGACACGCTCGGCATCGACGACGCGACACGCAGGAAGTTGATGGAAGGTGGCATCGTCGACGTCGAAGGCATCCTCGAGACCACTGCCAGGAAGCTGGCCGGCATCGTCGGCAGCGAGGAGATGGCCAGTAGGCTGACCGAAATGGCCAAGCGGCAGCTGGACTCGACGCCGACCAAGCCGGATAAGCCTCGCGTGGGCCGGACGCCGAATGCGAAAGCTACGCCGAAGAAAGCTACACCACAGAAAGCTACACCGAAGAAAACCACGCCGAAAAAACCCAAGTGATCTTGATCGCGCAAGACACCAGAGAACAGTAAGCCCTGAGGCAGGAGGTCGCTCGCGAATGAATGCAAGAGATCCATATCGCGCAGGTGAGTTCGCCCGGCGCACTTGCTGCTGTTGTACGACGCTGCAACCAAGCGTCGCAAATCAAAGCGAAGCACAGTAACGGCAAGCACTCTCGAACTGCCTTGAGAGTCATAGGCCGGATGCCCCATCCCGCTTCGCCATCATTGGGTAAATGGAGGTGCAACATGTCCAGCTTGTTTGATGATCTCGCAGGCCGATACAAGACCTTGAACATCGCTTTCCCGGCGCTTAAGCCCGTGACGCTCGCACAATGGATACTCGAGTCCGGTCGCGGCACGTCCGATTTGGCGACCCAACACCTGAACTTCGGGGGGCTGAAATGGCGCTCCGAGATGGTCGGATTTGCCACGTCGGTTGCCTACCAAGCCCATGACGGACTGGACTTTTACTGCAAGTTTGCCAGCCTCGATGCCTTCATCCTCGGTTACTGGAAGTTCCTTTCCCGCTCTCCCTACAAGGGGTGGGAGGTCCACGCCGCCGTGAGTCCCGAGGATTTCATTCGTTTTATCGGCCACATCTACACTCCGGCTGCTGGATACGCCGATCAAGTCCTGGCGCTGGTCGGCGAAGCGACGGAGCGCCTGGGTGATGCGCTTTCCGTTGCACAACCGCAAACGCCCGAGGTCGCCGGGGCACCCGTCATGATCGTCATCGATCCCGGCCATGGCGGATTAGTGAAAACCGGAGGCAGTAGCCCGAACAACGCCAACTCGCCGTCAGGCGAACAGGAAAAGAACTGGACGCTGGACTTTGCCAAGCGCACCCGGACAGCGGTGCTGACCAAGGCGCTGGCAAGCGGCAAGAACGTCAAGGTGGAACTCACACGAGAAACGGACATCAACCTCGGTCTGAACGCCCGCGCCGCCGTGGCCAAGGCCAAGGGCGCGAAGTTCTTTCTGAGCATTCACTTGAACGGTTTCGACAAGAAGGTGCGTGGCGTGGAGGCGCTGATCAACAACGTCAATGTCAACAAAGACGAGGATCGCGCCTTCGCGCAGGTGATCCACGACAACGTGGTCGCCGCCATGCACAGGATTGACCCTACTACCCTGGAGATGCCGAATTTTCCGCGACGCGTCAAGGAGCAGA
Organism: Pseudomonas akapageensis; assembly: GCF_011355085.1. GTDB lineage: Bacteria > Pseudomonadota > Gammaproteobacteria > Pseudomonadales > Pseudomonadaceae > Aquipseudomonas > Aquipseudomonas akapageensis. The sequence continues at coordinate 35,346 of NZ_VXCP01000005.1, forward strand.
GTCTGGGGGTTCTCAGTGACATCGCACTCGGCAATACCACAGCATCCCATCCTTGCCGCGCCTGCCTGGTCGAGCTCGAGTTCATGGATGTACCGGCAGTCGACGCTCTGTTCCGCCTGAATCCGCCACAGGCGACCACGGCCGAGAAAACCGCCCAGAACCGCCAGGAGATCGCCGACGCCCTGGCCGACGCCCTACTGTCGCAAGTGTAAGGAAGTCGCCTGGCGAAACTGGCACTTTGGTCGGCAAGCTCGTTTCGCCTTCGGGGGGATGCACCGAACAGCTTCCAGCGCACTGCGCCATGCTTGTCTCGCAGTTGGGCTGGAAGCACTGGCTCCGCTCCGAGCGGTCATCTGCACAAATGGAGGGCCACATCATCGACAAGATCACCCGTGCCCTGATGATCGCCTATGGGTTTGCGCTCGGCGCCTGCCATAGCAGTGCCGTCAATGCGGATGACAGTTACCTCTATTGCGGCAAACTCCTCTGGCCAGCCCAGCGAGCGGACTACCTGCCGTTTCCGGAAGGAATGGAAGTCAGCCATTCCTCGCAACCCGGCATCGCCCTAGCCATCGCCAAGCAGGAAAAGTACCAGGTCAGGTTCGCCTACGAGGACATGCTGATCTCCTACAAGATCATGCAAGAGGCAGTCGACACGATCATCCGCCAAGGCTCCAACCATGTCTGCCTGGAAGCGGGAGCGCTGGAGAGTTCGGAGACTGGCGTTCCCCTCGAAGTTTCTCCAATGCAGGGGGAAGATGGACATGTGATTCGCGAATCCGCCGCGGACCAGGAGAAATAGAGCCAGTGTTTCCAGTGTGCCTGCTCTGGATAGACCTTGCATGGGTCGGGCGACGAAGAAGCGACGCCGAAGAGGCCCAAGTGAACTTGATCACGCAAGACGCCAGCGGATGGTAAACCCGGAGGTATGCGGCCATGCTCGCGTTAGAACACAAGAAATCCACATCACATGCCCGTGCGTCAGCCCGGGAGGAGCAGCAGCGCCACACGCTGCCGCTAAGTACGAGCCCCACGGTCCAGCTCGCGCGTGCGTGCACCTGCGGCGGTTCTTGTCCACGTTGCCAGGCCAAATCCGCGATAAAGATCGGAGCACCCGATGATGCCTACGAGCGTGAAGCCGAAGCGGTGGCCGATCGAGTGATGCGCATGAGCGACGGCGCCCGGCGTGTTACACCTGCCGCATCCGGCCTCCAGCGCAAGTGCACCGATTGCGAAAACCAGAGTGAAGTGCCGCGTTTGCAGGCCGAGGCTGAGTGTTCATCCACCTCAGCACCAACGGCATATTCGACGATGTCCGCGCCTCCCAGTGTCGATGCGGTCTTACGTTCTCCAGGCCAGGCCTTGAGCTCCGAAACCCGGGCATTCTTGGAGCCGCGATTCGGCTGGAATTTTGCCACGGTGCAAGTACATTCCGATCTGGCCGCTCAGCAATCGGCCAAGGATGTCAACGCCCAAGCCTACACCTTGGGCCACCACATCGTGTTTGGTGCCGGTCAGTTCGCACCGGAGACAAGCGAGGGGCGGCGCTTGATTGCCCATGAGTTGACCCACGTAGTTCAACAGAGCGAGCCGGCTCCCTTGACGAATGACAGTCCTACTGGCTCCAGTGCGACTGTCACACAGCGTTCGCCCACGCCAGAAATCATGCGATCCTCGCTTTTCAACAGCACGATGAGGATCTGCCACAGCATGCTGGAATCGCGCAGGTTTGCGATCACCGAGGGCGGGCTTAAAGTCACCACCTTCGCGCGTTGGCAGCCGAACGAAGAGTGGCAGGGCACGGAAGCCGAACTTCAGTGCGGCAGGCCCGAATTCAACATCACGCTCGTCCGCGACGATCCGATCTTCGATAACGAATTTGGGACCTGCACGTTCCCTATGGGGCTGCCTACTTCAAGCGGGATTCCATTCTCGCAGCAGTGGACCGGTCTGTCTGAGAATGATGACTGGTACTTGGAAATCTGGCCCCTCAACTCCACCCCAAACTGCTGCATGGATGGCAACATTGAGGTGGAGCAAGCGCGTGGACTGAGCGGCGACTCGTGCACCAAACCACCGCCCGGCCCGCTGGAGACCTTACACGATGCGCTAGACGTGGCAGGAATGCTCCCGGCCTTGGGCGCGTTCCCCGATGCGATCAACGCTGGCATCTATGCAATCGAGGGCGACTGGGGCAACGCCGGCCTGTCAGCCCTGGCGGCCATCCCAATCTTCGGCGACACCACCAAGGGTGCCTCGCTAATCTACAAGGGCGGCAAAGAAGCAGTCCAGGTGAGCGGTGACGCGGTTCGGCGCGCAGGTAAGGACAAGATAGTTAAGGGACTTAACGAAGCCCGCGCCGTAAGCCAGTCAAGGGCTGCGGCAGCGGTGGAAGCCAAGACGATGCAGAAGGAGTTGGGCGCATCAACGCAGTCGGCGGAGAAGGAATTGGTCGGCACGGACTTCGTCGAGGGCCCCGCCAAGGCTACCCGGCCGGGGCGCCCCCCGAATACTGGTTTGGGCAAGACGGCACGACAGGAGTTCGAGAAAGTCCGCGACGACTACGCCAAGCGGCTCGGTGTGCCGTCCAGCGGGCAAGTCCATCACGCCATCGAGCTCCAGGCGCTCGACCGCTACCCGGGCGTCTTTACCTCCAAGGAGCTCAACGCGTTCGAGAATGCACGCGGTATCGGTACCGAAGTCGCGGGTAAGCGTCAGTTGCACCAATCAAAGATCCGCGAGGTCTGGGACCGCCACTATGCTCGCATCGACAAGGAGATCGCGGCGAAGGGTCTCAAGCCCGGGACTGCGAAGTACAACGAGCATGTCAAGAAAAACCTGCAGGAAGCCCGTGACGAACTGGATTACGTTCTCGGCCAGTTTTTCACCGAATACCGCACAGGCAAGCCGCGGTCGTTCAAGTAAACCTGCCGGAACGACAGTAGTGAACAGACTACGTAACATCAAGTCGCTGCTGGACGATAAATCTTGAGGTAAGACCATGCTAACGCGGGAGCATAAAACAACCACATCGCGCAGCCCTGTGGGGACCCAGCCGGTACAGCAGCGCCATGCGTTGTCGCCTAGTGCTGCCCACACAATCCTGCGCGCGTCGTCATGCCCCTGTGGCGGTACTTGTCCTCGATGCCTGGCCAAATCCGCAATCAAGATCGGAGCACCCAACGATGCCTACGAGCGTGAAGCCGATGCCGTGGCTGATCGGGTGATGCGCTTGCCAGCGGGCGGGTTGGGGATTGCTGGGGCGAGCGGCGCTGTGCAGCGAAAGTGCGACGCCTGCAATGCCGAAGACGAGGAGCAGATGTTACGGCGCAAGAGCGATTCCTCGGACAGCTTACCGGGAGCCCATTATGCCGACGCGACCGCGAGTGTTCATCAGGCACTCGCCTCCCCGGGACAACCGCTTGCCATCGATACTCGTATGTTTTTCGAATCCACCTTCCAGCGGGACTTCTCCGCCGTGCGGGTACATGCCGACGCGGCCGCCCAGCAATCGGCTCGCGACATTCACGCCAAGGCCTATACCCTCGGTCACGATGTGGTGTTCGGCGCGGGTCATTTCGCGCCGTCGACGCAGGAAGGCCGGCGTCTGCTCGCTCACGAACTTACCCACGTCGTGCAGCAGGACCGCAGCCCGTACGCCTCTGTACAGCGCTACTGCGACGATGACGATTTTTGCAGGCCGTATGATACACAGGAGGAAATCGATTCTGCCGAGTGGTGGATTCGAAACACCTACCTGCGAGCAGAGGGACCGGCAACTTTCGGCACAGAGGTCAAAGGGTTGTATGAAAGCTTTCTGGATCGAAGGCCGGGCGATAGCCGGGATCCGGTCATTTTCGAGGGCGATTCCAGCTACGTGGTCTCCTCCTTCAAGTCATCGTGGGATACCAAGAACGACATGGACGCGGTGATTGATTTGGTTGGCGAGAGACTGGACAAAGCACCAGGCGGATTGCCGCGCGAGGGCGAGAGTACGACCATGTCGCTATCGAACTTCCTGTCTGCGGAAGAGATGGCCAACCGCCCCATCAACTACAGCAATCCGCTCTCTGTCGCCGGGCACATTGCCGGAGGGGTCGGCAGCAGTGACGCCGGCGCTGACTATCGCGAGATCACCCGCGCGAACGTCACACTTGAGAAGACCACCCTGTTCGGTAACACCGGTTACGTCAGCGTCGAACTCTTCCCGCATTACGAGGTATTCGATGCTATCGACTTCTGCCCCGGTGACTGCGGATCGTTCTTCGAACAGCGGGTCACCATTCCGATGAGCCGACTTGAAGCCAGCGGCGCGGCCTATGACGTTCCATTCAAAGTGCGCTTTGACCCGGAATCCAGATCCGAGAAGTTTTGGTTCTAGATTGCGTCGACCAATAGGGAACGGACCACTTACATGACAAGATTCTTGCAGTCCTGATCGGAGTCGAATCCGCCTTCCAGCGGGACTTTTTGACAGTCTTGCATCTGGATCACCCAGTCCAGGCCGCAGATCTTCGACCTGCAAGCCTGCCAAACCTGTTTCATGTTCGAACTGTATTGAAAGGAAGCCACCACGTTAACGCCGGTGGACTTACCCCGTTACAAAATAAAAGACCCGGCTTTTTGCCGGGTCTTTTTTTTTGTGTCTTCAGGCTAATGAAGAGGGTATTGCGTAATGACGGCGATGATAGCAAACGACTATCGACCGGCGGAAGGCCAAAAAACATCCTGTCGCAACCTAATAGCAATTTAGCACTTGAGAATCACTCGCATGTAGCCTAAGCTGCCATTGCGTCAGGGACGACGCCCCCCTTTCACCCAGTCGCGCCGTGTGCCGCCGACCGCAGGGAGCCATTCATGTCCAGCCTGCTTTCTTCCTTCCAGAATCTTTTCCACCACAGGCCTCTTGAAACGGGCAACGATCCCCTGTCGCCTCGCCTGAAAAAATTACCCAGACGCGTGCAGCAAGTGTTCCTGCTCAGCCGCCTGGACGACCTGCCCTTTGCCTCGATCGCACACGCACTGGACGTGCCCCTGAGCCTCGTGGAAAAGTACATGGCCCTGGTGCTGGACCACAGTCAGGCAGCCTGTAACCCGGTATCGAGCGCCGCCAGCCATTGGTACAGCCGACTGCAGAACCCGATGACCACGGCCAGTGAACGCATCGACTTTCGCCGCTGGCTGGATGCATCGCCCAGCCACCGCGAAGCCTTTCACACCACTGAACTGCACTGGCGCAGGCTGCTGGCCCCGGCTCGTGAACTGGGCGTCGGCCACTGGTACCGTCGCCCGCTGCATGCCCACCTGGCCTGGGGTGGCGGTTCGCTTGCGGCATTGGTCCTTGGCGCATTGGCAGCCCTGTACCTCTGGACCTGACGCGGCAAGGGTCGATACGTGTAGAGTAAGCGTCATAAAACACTTCTACAGGTATCCTCGCTATGACCGTGGCGCTGACTCCCCTCGAAATTTCTGCCGACTTCGACAGCGGCAACATCACCGTGCTCGACGCCAGTGACCCGCGCCAGGTACGTCTGGCCATGCGGCCCGATACCCGCAGCCCACACTTCCAGTGGTTCCACTTCAAGGTGGGCGGGCTCACGCCGGGGCAACGCCACAGCTTCAGCCTCGACAATGCCGGCGAGTCCTCCTACAACAAAGCCTGGAGCGGATACCGCGCCGTGGCCTCTTACGATCACATCAACTGGTTTCGCGTCGACACCGATTTCATCGACGGCAAGTTGCAATTCTCTCTGGAGCCGACCCAGCCACAAGCCTGGTTCGCCTATTTCGAGCCCTACAGCCGTGAACGCCACGACACCCTCATCGCTCGGGCCATGACCACGGCCGGCATGGAGTTGCTGGCCGTGGGCAAGAGTATCGAAGGCCGCGACATCCAGCTGCTGCGCAAAGGCGACGGCGCCGACGGCAAGCTCAAGATCTGGCTGATTGCCCAGCAGCACCCTGGCGAGCACATGTCCGAATGGTTCATGGAAGGCGTGATCGAGCGCCTGGAGCAAACCCAGGACGCTGAAATGCAACAGCTGCTGGCCGTCGCCGACCTGTACCTGATACCGAACATGAACCCCGACGGCGCCTTCCATGGCCACCTGCGCACCAATGCCATGGGCAAGGACCTCAACCGCGCCTGGCAGGACTCGAGTGCAGAGCTCAGCCCGGAAGTTTTTTTCGCCCAGGCGCAGATGACCAAATACGGCGTCGACCTGTTTCTCGACATCCACGGCGACGAGGAAATCCCCTACGTGTTCACCGCAGGCTGCGAGGGCAACCCGGGGTTCACACCGCGTATCGACCAGCTGGAACAGACCTTCCGCAGCCACCTGGGCGGCTTGACCCGCGAGTTCCAGAGCGTGCACGGTTACACCCGCGACCTGCCAGGCCAGGCCAACATGACCCTGGCCTGCAACAGCGTCGGGCAGACCTTCGACTGCCTGTCGTTGACCCTGGAGATGCCCTTCAAGGACAACGACGATCTACCCGATGCCCAGACCGGCTGGTCGGGCAAGCGCTCCAGGGAGCTGGCCAGCTATGTGCTCAGCACCGTGGCCCACATGACCGGGACCTTGCGCTGACGCTCAATCCCGGCCCTTGAGCATGCTTTCAAGCACGCCGTCACGCCGGATCAAGCCGTGGAACAACGCAGCCGCCAGGTGCAGTAGAACGGTCAGGAACAGCAAGTAGGCCAGGTAGCGATGAGCCTTGCGCAACACGGCAAAGCTCGTCGCATTGGCCGGCAGAATCGACGGCAGCTGCACTGCGCTGCCGAGCATGATCGGGTCCCCGGCCGCCGAGAGCATGGCCCAACCCACCAGCGGCAACATCAGCATCAAGGCATACAGCAGGTAATGCGAAAGCTTCGCCGCCAGTGCCTGCCAACCGGGCATATCGGCCGGCAACGGCGGTTGCCGGGTGCTCAGACGTACGATCAGGCGCAGGATCACCAGCACCAGCAGCAGCGCACCCAGCGGCTTGTGGATATGGATCAACCATTCATGCCGTTCCGACACCGAGGCAACCATCCCCGCGCCGATGAACAGCATCGCCAGGATCAATAACGCCATCGACCAGTGCAGCAGGCGCGCCAAGGGCGCGAAATGGGTGGGCTGGCCGTTCATTGACGAGACTCCTTAGTGGCTGTGGCTGCGGGCAACTTGCCCACTTCGCTGGTGCGGCGCAGATAGGAATTGGCATAGACCGCGGAACGCGCAGCCAGCAACGGATCGTCCGAGCCTTCGATGCCGCTGGGCAGGATCAACGGGTCATAGTTGATATCGCGGCATTCGCCGCTGTTCTGCGGCTGGATCTCCTGCAACACCACGGTGCCGGCATCGAGGACTGTGCGGTCGCCAGGCCACACTTTGGTCGCATCGGAGGTCGGATCTTCAGGCTTGCCCAGGGTCATTCGCAACTGCCAGCGCAAGGGCCCGGAGGCCAGGCGCTGCGCCAGGTCCGGTTCGAGCACATTCGCGTCCTGGGCGATGGCCGCATCGGCAGCATTCTGATCGAGCGGCACCACGCTCCAGCGCACGGCCTGCCGCTTGCCGGCCGCATTGACCAGGTAGAAGGCGTTGATACCGTTGTAGGTTTCGGTCGCATAGCTGGCGGACGGCTTGGCCGACTTGACCCATTGTAAAAAGGCTGCCGATTCGGGATGGGCGGCGAAAAACTTCGGCATTGCCCCAGGATCCGGCTTGCCGGTGGCCGGATCCGGACGACCGGCCTGCAACATCTCGTAGAACGCCTCGGGTGTACTCACCGGAAACACCGGCATGGTGTTCATGCCCGTGCGCCATTGCTCGCCGTTGGCAAGTTCGAATCGCAACGCCAGGCTGCGCACCGGCGCACCGCTGTCCGGTGCCTGCGGGTTGCCGCCGGCCAGGGCGAAACGCCCTACCAGCGGTGTGCGGGCATCGCTGAAAACCGCAGCACTGGAGTATTCGCGCAACTGGCCGCTGTTTTCGAAATACCCGACGACGCAGACGCCCTTGGCGTGATTGCGACGATAGCCCGGGTAAATACCGTTGTTGGTTTCCAGGTTGTCGACCAGCTTCCTGGGGGTCAGGCGATGGGAATCGAGGCTCCCGTTGACGTAGGCAAACGCAGCGGCGGTGACGGCCACCACCAGGGCGATGCCGGTCAGGCGCATGACCTTGCTTGCAGTGTTTAAAGGGCGCCGGGGCGGCGCCGAGCGATCTTGCATGGCGAACTCCTCGGCCAGTGGCCGTAGGGTGAAGGTGCTATAGGACGTATCCCCCTTCTCTTTATTCCCAATGGGCTGTACTTATTTTTTTCCCTATGGAATAAACCCCGGGGTTCAATCGTCTTCCGTGTCCAATGCACGATAGCTCGCCAGGACCCGATCACACGCAATGAATGCCCTCGATGAAGAAATCCGGCAATTGCTGCCGCGCCTGCGGCGCTTCGCGCTGTCGTTGACCCGCGACGCCAGTAGCGCCGACGACCTGGTCCAGAGTTGCCTGGAGCGGGCCTTGTCACGCTGGCGCGGCAAGCGCCCCGAGGGCGATCTGCGCGCCTGGCTGTTCTCGATTCTCTATCGACAGTTCGTCGACGCCCATCGCCGCGCCCGGCGTTATGCCCGCATGCTGGAATTCTTCGCTGGCCCTGCGCAGAACGAGCCTTCGGTCGAGCGCAGCGTGATTGCCCAGACGACACTGCAAGCCTTCGAACAATTGAACCCGGAACAACGCGCCCTGCTCTATTGGGTCTCGATCGAAGGCCTCGGTTACAAGGAGATCGCAGAAATGCTCGATATCCCCATTGGCACCGTGATGTCACGCCTGTCCCGCGCACGCCAGGCCCTGCGCCAGCTCAGCGACGGCGAAATCGCCAGCCCTGTCTTGCGGAGACTGAAATGATCACCCTGCCCCCCACCGAACACGACCTGCAGGCCTACGTCGACCATCGCCTGGCAGCGGACGACCGCCAGCGGATCGACACCTACCTGGCCGCCCATCCCGATCTTGCTGCGCAGGTCCGGGCCTGGCAGCAGGATGCCCAGCGCCTGCGCCTGGCATTGGCCGGTGCCGAGTCATTACCGGCCAATCCCGGACTCGACCCGACGCTGATCCGTCAGCGCATGCGCCAGCAATCGTGGCGCTACCTGGCCAGCGCTGCTGCGTTGTTGCTCGCCGTCAGCATCGGCGCGCTGAGTGGCTGGCAAGCCCGCGAAATGACCCTGAGCCGCAACACCCTGCCCATGACCGATGCCTTGCAGGCCTACCGGATGTTCGCCGTGCAACAGATCCTCCCGGCCGACCTGCGGGTGCAGCAAGGCAGCGAACTGCAAAGCTGGCTGGACCGCTACTTCGACCATGCCCATCGCCTTCCGGACTTGCAGGCAGCCGGCTTCAAGCCGGTCAGTGGCCGTCTGCTGAGCACTGACCAGGGACCTGCGGCCATGGTCCTCTATGAAGACGCGAGCGGTCGCCGGGTCAGCTTCTACATCAGGCCACCTGGCCCGAACAATACCCTGCTGCCGCGCGGCAGCCGCCGCGACGGCGAACTGCAGGCCGAATACTGGTCCAGCACCGGCTATAACTACGCGATGGTCAGCCCGGTCGATGGGCCTGCCCTATCCGCGTTCAAGCAGGCCATTGGACCTGCGATCTGAGTGTTCCGGACAAAGGTGGTCGAGGGATTAACTATCTGGTTAAAATTGTCCTCGCTCACTCGACGTGAGCTTCAAGCCACGACGTCATGCGAGGACACATTCATTGGGGGCTTTACCGCCAAAGCGATCACGGCTCACGGCGCATCTGCACAGGCTGGGCAAGGTCCTGCGCCGCTCACCGACCGGCCGTGAACCGGGACTGCACATCAGCGAGCATTTCCGCCAAAAAGCCAGCCAGCAAGGCTATACCCTGAGCCACAGCCAACAGCGGGTCATCCAGCACATGGCGCAACAGGCCATGGCGCTTGAACAGCCCTCGCCAACGGGCCGCGCCGGTCATCGCAGCCTGTACCTTTACGGCGCGGTGGGACGTGGCAAGAGCTGGCTGCTCGAGGGTTTCTTCCAGGCGATTGCCCTGCCCGAGAAGCGCCGGCTGCACTTTCATGATTTCTTCGCCCGGTTGCATGGGGGCATGTTTCGCCTGCGCGACCAGCAGGACCCACTGGCAGCCACCCTCGATGAGCTGCTCGACGATTGCCGGCTGCTCTGCTTCGACGAATTCCACGTGCACGATATCGGCGATGCCATGTTGATCGCCCGCCTGTTCAAAGCCCTGTTCGAGCGCAACATCTTCTTGCTGGTCACCTCCAACTACCCACCCGAAGGCCTGCTGCCCAACCCGCTGTACCACCAGCGTTTCCTGCCCGTGATCAAGCTGATCAATGCACACATGCAGGTCATGGAGGTCGGTGGCCCCCACGATTACCGCAGCCAGCCGCACTCAGGTGCCGGGCAGGCGTTTACACAGGGCCATTACGTCTGGCCGGGCACGCCGGAGCAGCGCAAGGCACTGCAATTGCCGCCCCTGGACAGCCCGCCCTTGCCCCTGGCTGTCGGGCCCCGTGAACTGCAGGCGCGGATGTGCCATGAGCGCACCATCGGCTTCCAGTTCAGCGACATCTGCGAACAACCCACAGCGGTAATGGACTACCTGGAATTGAGCCGTCGCTTCGACACCTGGATCATCGACAGGTTGCCCAATCTGGAAGACTGCTCGATCGCCGCCCAGCAACGCTTCATCAACCTGATCGACGTGCTCTACGACCAGGACAAGCGCATGCTGCTGATCGGCGAACGACCACTGCGCGAAAGCCTCGGTGGTGCGGCCAGTGACCTGGCGCGCACCCGCAGTCGCCTGGGTCAGCTGACCGCGCTTGGCCCTTGCTCCGACGCATGTCGGTGACCAGCCAAGCATCGCAGGTCTTCCTCAATAAGCGAATTTTACTTCTCGATACAACGATACAAACGTATCTTTGAAACGGAGGGCTACAAGGCCGTCTGAACCTGCTGGCCCGATGACTTCAGTCTGTCTCCAGATCGATGTCACGCTTTTCCGTCTTTTGAGTGGTCGTCTTGAACGCGTGCAAAAGGGAAGAGATCGTATGCGCTGTGCAAATTGCGGACTCGAGAATCCCTCCGGGGCCAGCTTCTGTGAAGCGTGCGGCGTCAGGTTGTCTCGCAGCTGTCCGCGCTGCGGGCATGAGGCGGGCGGTTCCGCCAAGTTCTGCAGTGAATGCGGCGCGCCGCTGACCGATGCGCCTGCTGCGCCATCAGCACGCCCCAAGCCTGTTTCAGAGCCCTCTCCAGCGCCCATTCATTACACGCCCCACCACCTTGCCGAGCGCATCCGCGCCGAACAGGCGGCCATGGAAGCCCGGGGCGAGACCGCCGGTGAACGTAAGACCGTCACGGCACTGTTTGCCGACATGGCCGGTTCCACGGCGTTGATCCACGACCTCGATCCGGAAGAGGCCCACCGCCTGATCGAGCCAATCCTCGCGCTGATGATGGAAGCCGTCCACCACTACGAAGGTTATGTGGCCAAGACGCTGGGCGATGGCATACTCGCGCTGTTCGGAGCCCCCATCGCCCATGAGGATCATCCGCAGCGCGCGCTGTATGCGGCTCTGCGCATGCAGCAGGCGATACGTCGCCATGGCGACCGTATTCGCCTGGAGAAAGGCATTGCGCTGCAAATCCGCGTCGGCATCCATACCGGAGAGGTCGTCGTGCGTTCGATCCGCACGGACAATTTGCACACCGATTACGATCCGGTCGGGAACACGATCCACATTGCCTCCCGGATGGAGGGAACCGCCGCACCCTCATCGATCCTGGTGAGCGAGCCTACGTACAAGCTGGCGGAAGGTTATTTCGAATTCAAGGCGCTGGGGGCCGCCCAGGTCAAAGGCATTCCCGAGCCCCTTATTGTGTACGAGGTGCAGGGTCTCGGCGCGCTGCGCACACGCCTGCAACTGTCGGCACATCGCGGGCTGGCCAGGTTTGTCGGCCGCCAGGTCGAGCTCGACCACCTGTATCAGGCGCTCGAGCAGTCCAAAGCGGGCCACAGTAAAGTCGTCGCGGTGGTAGGTGAAGCCGGCGTCGGGAAGTCACGGCTGTTTCTTGAGTTCAAGGAGCGCTCGCGGCACGGCTGTCTGGTGCTGGAGACGTTCTCGGTATCGCACGGCAAGGCCTTCGCCTATTTCCCGCTCATCGAGCTTCTGAACAACTATTTTCAGATCACCGCCCAGGACGACGAGCGCCGGTGCCGGGAAAAGGTCATGGGCAAGACCCTTGCGCTCGAGCGAAGCTTCGAGGATCTCGTGCCCTACCTGCTCTATCTGCTGGGTATCGGCGAACGCAGTTCAGTGCTCGCGGCAATGGATCCACAGATCCGGCGCGATCGCACCTTCGACGCGATCACTCAACTGTTGGTGCGCGAGAGCCGCAATCAACCGATCGAGCTGCTGTTCGAGGATTTGCAATGGCTGGACGGCGAGACCGAAGCGTTCCTCGCGTACTTGATCGACCACCTGGCGAGCTCCCCGATCCTGCTTCTCGTGAACTATCGGCCCGAGTATCAGCCTGCGTGGACGCGCGCAGGGCATTGCAGCCAACTGCGGCTCGAACCGCTGGGCGCCGCCGACGCACAGGCACTGCTCGCGACCCTGCTTGGGGACGATCCTGCCCTCATCCCCCTCAAACAGCTCATCCTGAATAAGACGGAGGGCAACCCGTTCTTCATGGAAGAGGTGGTGCAAACGCTGGTCGAGGAGAAATTGCTGCTGGGTGACCCCGGTCAATATCGGATCGAGCAAACTCCGGCTGCGCTGCATATTCCCACCACCGTGCAGGGTGTACTCGCCGCCCGTATCGACCGGCTCCCCGTTGCGGAAAAGGAATTGCTGCAGACCCTCGCCGTAATCGGCAAAGAGTTTCCGTTCAGTCTGATCCAGTGCATCTGTGATGGGCAGGACGCTCGGAGGAAAGACGATTTGTGCGATCTGCTCGCCCGACTGGAGGCTGCGGAGTTCATTTACCAGCGGCCTGCATTTCCGGAGGTGGAGTATTCGTTCAAGCATGCGCTGACTCAGGAGGTCGCGGGCCACTCGCTACTCACGGAGCGGCGTAGCGCGCTGCACGAGCGCACGGCGCAGGCCATCGAGACACTGTTCCCCACTCGCATCGCAGAATACTGCAGTGAACTCGCGCACCACTACAGGCTGAGCGGTAATGTCCCGAAGGCCGTGGAATACCTGCACCGTACCGGGCAACAGGCCCTCCAGCATTGCGCCCTTTCCGATGCAATGCGTCACCTCGGTGCGGCGCTGGAATTGCTCAAGCATTTGCCCGACACGCCCGCCCGTGCTCATCAGGAACTGACGTTGCTACTCGCCCTGGGGCCGGCCTTGATGGCCGTGCGCGGCTATGGTGCGCCCGAGGTAGCGGCCACTTACACCCGCGCACTGGCGCTGTGTGCGCAAGTCGGGGACGACTCGGTGCTTTTCCCTGCGCTGCTGGGACTGCGGACTTACTACTCGTTGCGTGCAGAATACTCAACTGCACGCGAACTGGGTGAACGACTGCTCAGTGTTGCGCAAACTGCGCAGGATCCGGACTTGCTCGTGGATGCCCATGCCGCACTCGGGGCGACATTATTTTGCCAGGGTGATCTGCGCAAAGCCTTTGAACATCAGGAGCGGGCACGTGTTCTCTACAACCCGGACCGACATCGCACTCATGCCATTACGTACGGCATGGATCCGGACTACGTCCTGTCATTTTCGGCCTGGAGTCTTTGGTACTTGGGATTCCCTGATCAGGCAAGCACGCGTAGCCGGGATACCCTCGCTCTGGCCAAGGTGTCCCACCCGTTCAGCTTGGCCTTCACCCTGTCCGCTACGTCGATACTGGGGCAATTTCGGCACGACGTAAAACTCGCCGAAGAGTGTGCAGATGCCGCCATCAAGCTTTCACTCGAACGAGGGTTTCCGTTTTATTTGACATGGGGGAATATTCTTCAAGGTTGGGCTCGCGCCGAGCAGGGAAACATTGACGAGGGAATCGCTCAGATCACCAACAGTATCGCCACTTACCAAGCCGCTGGAGCGGAGCTTGGATGTTCTTATTTTCTGGCCCTGCTGGCCGCAGCGCACGGGCGCGCCGGGCAACCGCAGGCAGGATTGGAGGCCGTGACCGACGCTTTGGCTATGGTGAACAGAACAGGCGAGCACTTTTACGAAGCAGAGCTGTACCGCCTCAAGGGCGCTCTTACCCTGCAATGTCCAGGAGAAGAACGACAGGACGCTTCCGTGCGGCAGAAAGCGCAAGCATGCTTTCACAAGGCGATCTCGATCGCTCGGCAACAAGGGGCAAAGTCACTCGAGCTACGCGCCACAGTGAACCTTGCTCAGCTATGGGAGACACAAGACAAGGAGGCGGCCAGAGAAATGCTGGCCGATATCTATAGCTTCTTCACCGAAGGCTTCGACAGCGTTGATTTACTGCAAGCCAAGGCGTTGCTCGATGCATGGGCATCAAGCGAAGAGTGAACGGTGCTGAAGCCCCCCCAAAAAAAAGGGCGACAAAGGATCACTTTGTCACCCAACCCCATTGAGGGAAGTTTTTCTTCACAAGAGAACATACCGTGATGGGTTATCCGGCATGTACACACAGCACTGGCGAAGGTACTGGATGTCTATAGCAGCTACTGCGTCTATGACTGCGAATAGTTCTGCTTTGAAATCGCTATCAGAAAGTGCGCCCTACTCTCGAGTCTCAGATATCGGGTGAAATATAATCCATGACTTCCAGCTCGAAGCCTGAGAGCGAATTGAACTTTACATGTGAACTGAGCAGCCTCATTTTACGCACTCCAAGATCACGTAAAATTTGTGAACCAGCGCCAACGGTACTGTAGGTATTTAGTACTTTGGATGCCTTTGTCGGTTGTCGTAGATGTGCCACCAGGTCTTCGCCTTCAAGGGAATTTCCCAGCAAGAGCACCACGCCAGTTCCTTCGTCGGCCACCCGGGCCATGGCGGCGCGCAAACTCCATCTACCGGGCTGCTGAACGTGCAAGAGATCACGCAAGGGATCCATGTTGTGTACTCGCACGAGGGGCACTTCGTGGCTGGCCAGATCTCCCCGAACCAGGGCCAGGTGCACGTCGCTTTCGATCTCGTCTCGATAAGTAAACATTCGAAACGGCCCCTGTTCGGTTTCCAATGTCTGTTCATCGATGCGCCGAACGGTGTGCTCATGGAGCAGGCGATAGTGAATGAGATCAGCAATCGTGCCAATTTTCAGCCCGTGCATTTCGGCAAATGCTTCAAGCTCGGGACGACGCGCCATGCTTCCATCCTCGTTCATGATCTCGCAGATGACACCACATTCGGCAAAGCCAGCTATACGTGCCAGATCGCAGGCCGCCTCCGTATGCCCTGCGCGCGCAAGCACGCCGCCAGGCTGCGCCATCAGCGGAAACATGTGACCGGGGCTCACTAAATCGCTTGATTTGGCATTCCTGGATACCGCGACTTGTACCGTATGTGCTCGATCCGCAGCGGAAATACCAGTACTAATTCCTTCCTTTGCTTCTATGGATACTGTGAACCTGGTACCGAAACCGGAGGCATTACCGGTCACCATCAGGGGCAGACATAGTTGATCGCAAAGCGTTTTAGACATCGGCATGCAAATCAATCCGCGTGCATGCTTAGCCATAAAATTAATGTGAGCCGCAGTAATGCATTCAGCAGCAATGATCAAGTCGCCTTCGTTCTCACGATCCTCATCGTCAATAAGAATGACCATTTTTCTGGCGCGAATGTCTCGGATAATATCTTCGATGCTACTCAGCGGCATGTGAGATCGTCCTTAAGACCTAGTGGATGACTTCCGGCTACCGAGCCGTCCGGCTGAAAGCCGGACGGTTATCTGCCAGTTTATTATTGATCCACGAGCAAGGTTCTTTGCACAGAATCCTCACTTTTTGGAGACACTGCAAAAAAACAAAGCAATGTGGTCAAGAAAGAAGCTGCAGCCAAAGCAATCCAGGCGGCATTATTTCCGACATTACTTATGAACCACCCGTATATAACAGGCACGATGAATCCACCAATAGCCGAGAGTGTGAGCATCAAACCGCAGGCTGTTGGAATGTCCGAAACTTCAAGATCGTTTTGATAGAATCCTGGGGCCGAGATCCAAGCAGCAAACGCCATAATTGTTGAAGCCCCGATTACAGCAGCTACAACCTGCAAGCCTGCGAGCCCAAGTTGGGGCACCAGTAACAGTGCAATTGATTCGACGAGGCAGGCCACGACGAAAGTCGGAATTACACCGAATACCCTGTCGGCAAGCCATCCTCCCAACGGGCCACCTATGGCCCCACTTACTAAAAGGATTGCTCCCAGCAGACCTGCTTCGTGCGCCTCCAAATGTAACTGCTCTGTGGCGTATTGAGGCAGTAATTGAGCCGCCGTAAAATAGCTACCGTATCCGCCTATAAAGCTAACACCCAATACCCACAGATTTCGATTCCCAAAGATTCGCTTGAGCGACTCGATATTGAGCGACTTTCTGTCGACGCCATTCCCAGCGATCGTTCTGGGGGTTGGAAAGAAAAACAGCATGACCACAAATGTGACAGCGGCAACAAGCCCCGCCAAGAGCAGCGCGTCGCGCCAGCCATGGTGATTAACGACATCAATCCAGACGTACAGCCCGAGGCAGGCACCCAAGGTAAATGCGATGCCGTCGACGATGCCATTCGCTGTACCTAGCTCGCGTCCCCTGAACCAGGCTGCAGTGAGGCCAAGCGCGCTACCGACATAAATTGAAGCGCCAACTCCACTGACAAATCGGGCAGCGAGTAATAGATCATAATTGGGCGCTTTGGCAGACATGAGCGTCCCCAGAGTTAGAACCGCAATGCCCAACAACATTGCGGTGCGCAATCCGAGTGCTTCTGAAATCATTCCTGCAGGGATATGTGCAATACCGTAACCTGCGACAAATATACCCACTAGCAATGCCAGTTGAGGATATCCAAGATTCATCTCTATCATCAGTGCGCCAAAGGTTGGAACAATGCTGAACCAGTTCAGCGTACACTGAAGGAATGAGACTGCTATTACAGCCAAAGCCACCCATCTGTTATTCATGACCACTCCTTTCGCTCTTAGGCGAAATAATTAAATTGAAACGAGTTCTTTGTTCGGGTAGACATACAAAATTTAGTAACAGTGCAGCTCAGTCGCGCGATGTTTCCTGGATTAATTTAATGATTGCTTGAGTCAGCGGCTGTTCCGGCCGCGACAGTTCCGATAGCAAATTAAAGTGGTTTCGCTCAGGGGCAGCGACGGTCAACACCGCGTGTCCCTTGTCCTTCCACGCCGCTTCGTAAGCCTGGGTTTGTCTTTTAAAACCATCGGTCTCGAGCCCCCCGACCGATAAAATCAAGGGTGGCGCACTTTCTGGAATAAGGTGGATAGGACTGAGTGCTTTTGCTTGGTAGGGTTCCAGGCGAAGCCATTCGTTGGGCCCTATATCACACAGCGGTTCAATATCAAACAGCCCACTCAAGGCGACAGCCCCCTTGATCAGGTTGGGCGGAACATCGAATTCCTCTTGCCATTGCGAGGCGAGCAACATCCCCACCAAATGCCCGCCGGCCGAGCTACCACCCACATAGAATTGCGAGGGATTCACACCAAACTTCACAACGTTTCGATACAGCCAAGCTACAGCGCTGCGTATTTCCCTGACGACTTCTGCGAGCGTCGCGTGTGGCAACAACGTGTACTCCACTGTCGCCACCGCTATCCCGGCATCGGTGAACACTTTTGCCATAAGGGCAGCATCTTCTTTGGTCTGCGAGCGCCAGTATCCTCCGTGAATAAATATAAAAAGCGGCGCAGGCTGATTGACGGTCGAGACCGGGAACAAGTCGAGCCGTTCAGCAGCTGCCAACCCGTACTTCAGATCGTAGATACCCACACAGGCTGCCTTGGCAGCGCAAGAAAGCTCCGCGTATTCGCGCACGCAAGCGTCGAAATCTGAAACGGAACCACGGGCATTGTATTGAACGTTACGTTGTTCAACGCTTTCAAAATAGAGGTCGTGTTCGACTTTGGACATAATGTGGTTTCTTTATCTTATTGAAGATCAGCGCAACTTTAATCAGTTTTGCCGCTCAGAACATTTTCTTCAGAACTCGCTGAAATGGCGTCCTGAAATCCAATGTGAAAGCCACCCAGCATCCGTACAGCCTTGCTTCCATGACACTCCAGCCTGAGAAGTCACCCGGCAAAATCCACCTGCCGAGCAACTTCTTATCAGTTCAAAAAGCGAGCTTATTTCGACGCGAGTGCAGATACCTTGGTGTTAACGCCAAAGTCGGCCATCATCGGGATAATTTGCTCACCGACAATTTTCAAATCGTCCACAAAATCGGGGACGATAATCGTGATGCCGTCCAATTGCCCTTCAGTGATGGTATGAGCGACTCGGCGTGCAAGTGTCTCGACAGAACCTGTCAAGGCACCGCCGAGAACCGAACTCACATGCTCATTCTGATTGATGAAATACTGAGCGGCGAAGTTTTCCTTGGCGCTCCTGTCCGTCGAATATTCCATTGCCTGGCGAGCCAGCGCCTCACGATCCACACCCGCATCGAAGAAATCCAGACGATCCTTGGCTTCTGCATCGGTGGCGCCTGGAATCAAGGTAAACAATCCATAAGACTTGAAGTCAGGTTTCCCCGCCCTGGCCGCCAGCTCTTTAACGCGTTTGCCTCGGGCCAGAGATTTTTCGTCGTCGCTGCAAGGGAAAAAGCTGCCGTTGCAGTTGTCGATTGTAAATTGGAAGCCTCGGTCTGATGCTCCAGCACATATGATCGGAGGCATCTTTTTGGGCTTCGGGTTGGACATGCAATCATCCAACTCGAAAAAGTCACCCTTATGGCTGACGCGATCCTGCGTCCAGAGTTGCTGAACGACCTTGATCCATTCTTCCGCAAGTGCGTAGCGGGATGCGTGATCCAGATCGCGCCAAAGGCCCATCTGGCCGAGATCAAACGGGTTGGAACCGGATACGAGGTTCAGACCTATACGGCCGTTGGAAATCTGATCCATCGTAGCGATCATCTTGGCTACGATTGCTGGCGGAAAAATCATCATGTGAACGGTGCCCCAGACACCAATCGAGGACGTTGCTTCAGCCAACCCCGCCATGGTGCTCAGCGATTCAAGAGAAGTGTTCCAATGGTTAGTTGCGCCGCCGTAGCCTCGCCATTTCGCCTGACTGAGCGCAAAGTCGAACCCCATTTTCTCGGCAAGGAGAGTCACCTGCTTTACATACTCGTAGGTGCCTGGGAGCTTGGGCCCGTTAGTTGACGCTACCCAACCATTGTTTGTTACAGGCAGAAAGACACCAACTTCAATCAATTTTGAATCGTTCACTTGAGCACCTCAATGAAAGTTAGCTACTTACAATGTAAATACTGGGTCAGTCAGCCGTCTCAGGAACGCACGACGGCTTCTGCTTCAATTTCAATCAGGATGGAGGGGAAGATCAGTGCATTGACTTCAACTCCAGTACTTGCTGGCCGGTACTCGCCGAAATACTTCTTGCGCACTCCCCAGTATTCCTTTGTTACTTCTGAAGTGAGGGGGCATGCAAAATAAGTGGTGAGTCTCACAATGTCCGACATCGCGGCGCCTTCACGTTTCAGAATTGCCTTTATATTTTCGAAGCACTGCGTCGCTTGCGCTTCCAAGTCGCCTTCTCCAACAATGTCTCCTTTTGGGTTAAGCGCGATCTGCCCCGAGAGGTAGATCGTGTTCCCTGCACGAATGGCAGGCGCTGGAGGCATGTCCTTTTCCCAGTCCCATTCCCAAGCCACGGATTTAATGTGATGCTCGGACATTTTGTTCTCCTACGATCGAATGATTAGCCCATCCTTCGGAGCATCCTCAAGAGTTAAAAACCCTTCAGGCAAGACTTAACTCCTTGTTACCGAGTCGATTGGGCATAACTCATTTGAACGCATCGACTTACACTCGCCTATCCGTTTTAGCCTCTCGTTCTGTCCATCCGTAAAAATTCAGCCTCACATGAGCGGCACGAAACCGGTTTTTCCAGGGGAAATTAACCAACCCTGAGCAAAGGGTGGACGAAACCACAGCAACAAAGGCTTAAACAAAAAATGGGGACAATAGTCCCCATCTTTTCCTGTTGCTGCCCGGTCAGCTGGAAGCAGGCTTTGATTCCAAGTTACGAAATGCGCTTCCGTGAAAAACCAGGGGCTCTTCCAATGGACGGGTCGTTAAGGCGTTAATGCGCAACAGTACGATTCCGTGATCGCCTGCCGGCAATACATTTTCGAGAGTGCAATCAAGCCACGCAGTAGCCCCGTCGATAAATACCGCGCCCTCAGGACTGATCGACAAGTTTAACTTTTCAAATTTGTCCTCTGCTCGGGAAGCGAGTCGACGAACAGATTCATTGTGCTGGTATCCAAGAACGCTAATGCCTAACCGGGGTAACTCTTTGAGGATATCCCAGGTATGCGAATTCCACTGGACACAAAAAGCGACCAGCGCAGGATCGATGGAGACCGCCACGAAACTGCTGGCAATCAGACAAACGGGCTCATCATTTGCTACCGCGCTGACGGCGACGACACCCGTTGGGAAGCAACCGAATGCGTTTCTCAGAAGTTTGGTTTCTTCTTCCAAACCTTTGAGCGACTGAAAGGGTGGATCCGGTACTAAATTGACTTCAGGAATACGAGACATTAGCTTGCCCTCCCCGCCATTGCGTGATTGAGGAGTGCTCCCCAAACGTCTACATACTTACCGATCTGCACTCCGTCTTCGTAGGTCTTATCCGAAAGGTAAATACCCGCCGCCGGGCAAGTCGCGCCCAGCTCTACAAGCAAAGGCTTGAGCAGCAGGTCAGGAGCCATCGCGTGCGCGGGGCCTGCACCAAGCATTAGCGGCACAGCCACAGTTCCGCGCAATCCATCGCCGGTTGCAAACTGATCCATAAACAGTTTGAGCAAACCGGTGTAGGTGGCTTTAAAAGTCGGGCTGGCAACTATCAGCAAATCCGCATTTGCCGCGACCTGGATGGCCTTCTGTACCGCTGGTTCTTCCCAACCGAGCAAGGCAGCCCCCAAATCAACAACATCGATAACTTCATGTGAAGTACTTCCGGTTATCGCAGTGGCCAGCAACTCCGCGGCATGTGCGGTTCTCGATTTTGGCTTAGGGTTGCCAACGATGATGACTGTAGACATGTTGTCTCTCCTGTGAATATGACATGCGTCCATAAGCAGGCCTGATCTGACAAGGACTGCTAACGCGTTCGTCCCTGCCGGAACCCGCAAAGGTTCTCTGTACCCCGTGATATGCGGGACTTCATCCCTTGTGGGTAGTTTGAACCGACAGGCCACAGGAGCTATCCAGTTAGGCCACCAAGGTTATCCAGCGCGCACAACGCTATATCGCAGTGCCCGTGAAGCAGGCGCCAACGGATAGCTTGTGCCGGTAAAACGGATAGATGGGTCGCTCTGACGGCGCTTCAATCGAGTCAAGCCAATGACTCTAAAAGGAGCCCCTGATGAGCACTACACGAAGCGTGAAGCAATGGCAGCAATTTATCGAGAATTGCCTGGATTTCCGCCCTGTCGAGGGCATCTACCGTATCGCCCGAGATATGTTTACAGAACCTGAACTGTTCGACCTCGAGATGGAACTCATCTTCGAAAAGAACTGGATCTACGCATGCCACGAAAGCGAGATTGCCAATAACCACGATTTCATGACAATGCGTGCCGGACGTCAGCCGCTGATCATCACTCGTGACGGCCAAGGCCAGCTCAATGCGCTGATCAATGCGTGTCAACACCGTGGCACCACCCTGACGCGGGTCGGCAAAGGCAACCAGTCAACCTTTACCTGCCCTTTCCATGCGTGGTGCTACAAGAGCGACGGCCGTTTGGTGAAGGTCAAGGCACCCGGCGAGTACCCGGAAGACTTTGACAAGGCCACGCGTGGCCTGAAGAAGGCTCGCATCGAAAGCTACAAGGGCTTTGTCTTTGTCAGCCTCGATGTACACGGCAGCGACAGCCTTGAAGACTACCTCGGGGACGCCAAAGTGTTCTTCGACATGATGGTTGCGCAGTCGTCTACTGGAGAGTTGGAAGTGCTACCAGGCAAGTCGAACTACACCTACGACGGCAATTGGAAACTGCAGAATGAAAATGGCCTGGACGGCTACCACGTCAGCACCGTGCACTACAACTACGTGGCGACGGTACAACATCGCCAACAGGTCAACGCAGAGAAAGGCCTGACTGGTAGCGGCACTCTGGACTACAGCAAACTGGGCGCAGGCGATAAGGAAACCGACGACGGCTGGTTCGCCTTTCACAACGGTCACAGCGTGCTGTTCAGCGACATGCCTAACCCCGCCGTCCGTCCCGGATACGCTGCGATCATGCCGCGCCTGGTCGAAGAGTATGGCCAAGGTAAAGCCGAGTGGATGATGCACCGCCTGCGTAACCTGAACATCTATCCAAGCATGTTCTTTCTCGACCAGATCAGCTCACAGTTGCGGATCATCCGCCCGCTTGCCTGGAACAAGACCGAAATCCATAGCTTCTGCCTGGGAGTCAAGGGCGAATCCAACTCCGATCGCGAGAACCGCATTCGTCAATTCGAAGACTTCTTCAACGTATCAGGTCTCGGCACCCCGGACGATCTGGTGGAATTTCGTGAAGCCCAGCGTGGTTTCCAGGCACGCCTGGAACGCTGGAGCGACATTTCCCGTGGCTGTGACAAATGGGTCAAGGGTGCAACACGCAACAGCGACACGATTGGTATCGCCCCGGCCTTGACCGGCACCGAATTCACCCATGAGGGCTTGTATGTGAACCAGCACGGTAATTGGCAGCGCTTCCTGTTGGAGGGTTTGGCGCGCAAGGCGCAAGAACAACAATCCCTGCAGCTCAAAGAGGTGTGATTATGAACGCCCTACTGCAACACCGTATCGAGCAATTCCTCTACCGCAATGCCGAGCTGTGTGACGCACAAGACTGGGATGCCTACCTGGACATGTTCAGCGAAGACAGCGAGTTCCACTTGCCACAGTGGGATTCAGAGCACGTCTACACCACCGATCCAAAGAACAGCATGTCGCTGATTTACTACTCCAACCGTGGCGGGCTGGAGGATCGGGTATTTCGGATTCGTACCGGCAAAGCGGCGTCGACCATTCCGATGCCACGCACGCTGCACCAGATCAGCAACGTACGGATTGCCGAATTTGCAAATGGCGACCTGGACGTCAAGGTCAACTGGCACACCCTGTACTACCGCTTGCAGGTCGCCGAGCAATTTTTCGGTCTGGCTACCTACCGCTTACGCCCTGACGGGGAAGGCTGGAAGATTGCGCGTAAACATGTGCTGTTGCTGAACGACACGATCAATTCCGTGCTCGATTTCTATCATCTTTGAATCAACGGAATTACTGATCATGACGCACAAGGTCGCCTTCAGTTTCGCGGACGGCAAGACATTGTTCTGCTCCGTCCAGGACAACGAAATCCTGCTCGATGCGGCGTTACGTTCGGGCATCAAGATCCCGCTGGACTGCCGTGAGGGCGTCTGCGCAACCTGCCAGGGTCGCTGTGAATCCGGCCAATATACCCAGGACTATGTCGACGAAGAGGCACTGTCGCTTGCGGATCTGGCCCAGGGCAAGGTACTGAGCTGTCAAACCCGGGTGCAGTCCAATGCTACGTTTTACTTCGACTTTGACTCAACTCTCTGCAGTGCCGAGGGCCCACGCCGAGTACAGAGCTTGATCACTGGTGTGGAACTGGTTTCGGAAACTACTGCCGTACTCCATGTCGACGCCGGGCAACATCCTCAACAGCTCGATTATCTTCCAGGGCAGTATGCGCGGCTGCATGTTCCCGGAACGGATGAATGGCGCTCCTATTCATTTGCCAGTCGCCCTAGCCCTGACAATAAGCTGCAGTTTCTCGTACGGTTGCTACCCCAAGGGGTCATGAGCGACTTTATGCGCGATCGCTGCCGTCCGGGCCAAGTACTGGAATTCGAGGCTCCGCTAGGAAGTTTTTACCTGAGGCAGATCAACCGGCCCCTGTATCTGGTAGCCGGTGGAACCGGGTTATCGGCGTTTCTGGGAATGCTCGATGAACTTGCGATTCGTGGCAATTGCGGCCAGCCGGTCACGCTGTTTTATGGGGTAACCCAGGAGGCTGATCTATGCGAAGTCGAGCGTTTGCAACGCTACCGCGAGCAAATTACTGATTTTGACGTGCAGCTTGTGGTGAGCCGGCCGTCGGCTACCTGGTCAGGCAAACGTGGCTGGATTCCTGAGCACTTCGACCGAGATGTCCTCAGTGCCGGCGCCTTCGACATGTACGTCTGCGGGCCGCCACCGATGGTGGAAGCGATCAAGGGTTGGTTGAGCGAAGAGAACGTGCAGGGGGGAAATCTCTATTACGAGAAGTTTGTAGAAAGCAATTCTTCGCGGTGATCGTATTGGCCCACCCGTTATCGTGGGTCGACATCACGACATCCTTGACTCACAACACCAAGCTCCTTTATCCATCAGTTCGCCTTGGCGAGCTGATGGATTTTTTTCGGCACCCCATCCATTGTCGTCGTTTTTCAAGACTCAGGTTTTGATCAACCTGAGTCTTTCCTGGCATTTACATCGCTGTGCCAAGTACCTCCTGCCATTCAGTATCTGAATTGTTCGACCAAACTGCCGAGGGACTTTGCCAGACGTGAAAGTTCCTGACTCGATGCCGCAGTCTGCTGTGCGCCTGCAGCCGTGTGAATGGACAAATCCTGAATGTTGACCAAATTACGATCCACCTCTCGCGCAACTTGAGCCTGCTCCTCCGAGGCGCTCGCAATGACAATATTTCGCTCGTTTATGCGCCCTACCCCTTCAGCGATTCGATCCAGGGCTTGTCCGGCACGACTTGCCAATTGGTGGGTCTCGTCTGTCAGCGCCTGACTCATGGTCATCGCCCTGACTGCCTCCTGAGCGCCTGTCCGAACCGAATTCATCATTCGCTCAATCTCGCCAGTCGATCCTTGGGTACGGTGAGCCAGCGCACGGACTTCATCCGCCACCACTGCAAAGCCACGACCTTGTTCACCGGCCCGTGCTGCCTCGATTGCAGCATTGAGAGCCAACAAGTTGGTCTGCTCTGCCACGCCGCGGATCACATCCAATACCTCGCCGATATCGTGGATTTGATTTTCCAGCGTTTGTACCTTTGCAGTCGACTCCGTGATCTCATGGGTCATTGTATTTATGGCATCAACGGCTTGCTTGACCTGCACTCTGCCGTTCTCGACATCCTGGCTGGCACTCATGGAAGCCTCGGATGTCGAGACGGCATTGCGGGCAACCTCTTCGGCCGCTGCTGCCATTTGATTGACAGCAATTGCTGCCTGCTGAACCTCGTCATGCTGACGGGTCACGCCTTGCGAACTCTCCTCAGTGGCTTTGTTCAGCTCTTGCGCAGCCAGCGCGAGTTGGCTTGAAGCGCTGGCCATCTCCTCGACCGTAACTTTCAGGTTCTGTCGCATCGCCTCCAGGGCTTGTAGCAATTGCCCCGCTTCATCCCGGCGCTCGCTTGAGCTGGGCTGAGTAAGATCACCCTCGGCAATACGTTCCGCGCTGGCTACCGCCTGTTCAATCGGCCGCGTAATCAGTCGTGTAATGATAATGGCCAGCATCAACGCAGCGAACACCGCTAACGCCACACCAATCCCCAACGTGAAGTCAGCTTGAGAATGAGTGACCCTGGCGGCTGTATAGGCTTCAATGCCTTGACGCTGCTTGGAATCAACCATGACGTTCATATCCGCCATCACTTTCAAGTAGGCCGGGAAAGCCTGGCTTTCCAACACTGCATACGCAGCCAGCAGATTCTTGGCGGCAATGTGCCGTTTAGCGGCATCAACCCCTTCCAAATAAATACGTTTATGTTCTTCAAAGGCATCACTGGCAATGCGTTCATCATTGTGCAACTGAGTACGCCGGTATTTGGAGAAGGAGTCTTCCGAGCTGGAAATATCTCGTCGCATAATCTCCAGCGCCCGATCCAGCTCACTTTGCGCTGCGCCACGGTACGCAAGCGTCATCAACCAATAAAGGTCTCGGTCATGAGCGATCAACGCACTCTTGGCATCATTGACCAGAACCAAGGGCTTCAGGTTTTGCTCCAGGAGACTTTCCACGGTCTGGTTTAGATTAGTCAGCCCTTGCTTGCCGACAAAACCAACAGCCGACGTTATTAATGCACACACACCAAAAGCGATAGCGAGTTTATGCGCCATCTTTAAGTTGTCAAACCAGGCCATCAGCTTATCCACTCCGACACAGAGAAAGTTAAGGAAGGGTATTTCAACAACGAAAAGCCCGCACGCTTAATACTAAACGCATTAAGCATACGGACTTGGAAGTATCATTTAATGGGCCGCCTGAAACGCCAGGCATATTGACACGGCGGTCATAAAGCCGCCCTGTGAGTCGTGAACGAGTCCAGTCTATCCGTGATGCACTCTGGCCACTGTGTCCTTCGGGCTTTCACCGAAAATCTTCTTATACTCAAGAGAGAATCTGCCGATGTGGTTAAAGCCCACGTCTAGTGCTATAGAGGCGATCGTTCTCCTGGGGTAGGTTTTGAGCAGTTCCTGCCGCGCCTTGTCCAACCTGATTTTTTTCAAATAGTCGATCGGTGTGGTGCCTACAAAGTCCTTGAATTCCGCACAAAATTTTGCCGGTGTCACACCAGACATTCGCCGCACAGCATCAAGGCATATTTTATCGAAAAAGTGTTCTTCAATATAACGCTTGGGCCTGGCGATGCGCTCTGGAAGCGTTATTGAAACTTTTTTGGCTATTTCATCAGAGTAGTTATTTTCCTGGGTCATCAGAAGAGTACGGATCAAACTCAATTCCCAGTCCGCACCAACACCCGGAAAACCAACAATGCTGCCTTCACTGGACATTTCGCTAAGATAGTATCTGGTCGCGCGCCACCAGGAGCTCGCCTGGGGACTCCCGATAGGCATCTCCATGCTGAATACCAAAGGTCGTTCAATCGGCCGACAAACCAGACGCTGGAGTTCGCGGTACATCAACTCGCGGTTGATCGTGACGAAAACCGAGGAGCACTCGCGATCGAGATCTATAATCAGTTCGCGCCCGGGTGAGAGTACCAGCCCTGTGCTGGGCTCGGATAATGTACTTGCACCTGCCGTTCGAACCGTTTGGCTACCGCGTAGTGGCAGGCTGACACTGAAATGTTCCATACCAGTGCCCAAATGTACGGAAACGGGTGCGCCATATTCCAAATAGCCCAAGGTCATTTCCTTGGTGGCCTTGGCATGACCGGAGTATTCAAAACGCAAATTTCGCTTTTCACGAACATCCATATCGTGATCGCCACAAAAGCTACGCATGAACTGCAAGACAGAATCAGGATTATCGTCGATGACTTTGACGGTTTGTTTTTTATTGAAGAAGTCTACATACGTCACTTTCAGCTCCTCCTCTCCGCCGCCAGGCTCGCCGGCCGGCCTCAGCTCGCCAAGGGCGAGTTGACGAGTTTCAATCAGATCGGCCACTGCTGCGCCAGCAGGATACTGGCACAGTAGGCTCTTTTTTTTCACAGATCCAGTACTAGCACCGAGCCATGTTTGGCGCGAGAGACGCAGATTAACATCTGGTCGCCACGCGCTCTGTCTGCGGCAGACAGGTAAAAGTCCCGATGATCGATTTCGCCGCTGATGACGGTCGTAAGGCAGGTACCGCAGATTCCCTGTTCACAGTTGAGTGGACATTCAACACCGTGCTCGCCGATAACCTCCACGATGCTTTTATCCGAAGGCACAATCAGCTCGCCCCCTGAACGAGCAAGCTGCAGAGTGAAGGCCTCTTCATCACCGGTGGGCTGTATCGCAGGTGCAGCAAAATACTCTTTGTGCAAGACAGTATCCGGACGCGCTTGTGCAGCAACGCAAACCGCATCCATGAACCCTACCGATCCACACAAATAGATATGGCTTCCAGGGCTCAAACTACCCATCAGCTTCTCTGCATCAAACCGCGGCTCATCAGGGCAATCCCCGCGATACAGAACCACTCTTTCGGCAAAGGGGGCCTGGGAGAGTTCAGTTAAAAAAGGCGTCCTCGCCGTTGATCGCGTAACGAAATGGAGGACATAAGGTATGCCCTTCGCTTCAAGACTCCTGGCCATCGCCAGTAGCGGTGTAATTCCAATACCCCCTGCGATCAGAATGATCGGGGCCGAGCATGCCTCCAGCGGGAAGGCGTTTCTTGGCGCACCGATCCTCAGACGCATGCCAGCTTCGACGACATCATGCATCCATCGTGAACCACCTCGTCCTTCCTCCTCTCGCAACACGGCGATTACATAGCGATGGCGCTCACGATCATCATTGAGTAACGAGTACTGTCGCGTCGCTCCTTCCGGGGTGTGAACATCGATGTGAGCCCCGGCAGAGAAGCATGGAAGCAAGTCGCCGTCCGGGCTAACCAACTCGAACGAGCGAATCGCTTCTGCTTCGTCCCTAACTTTGCTGACTATGAGCTCTCTAACATCATTCATAATGAATTCCCCTTTTGCGATCTGCCTTGGCGACCAAATGGCCTGACAGTGGGTAGGCCTCGCCAGGCTTACTTCCTCCAGGCTCGGGGACGAAGCAAGGGCGCCTCGCAGAGACCATGCAAATAGGCGATTCGAATCACCGCCTCGCTGCGCGTAGGTTTTCTGAAGCCGTCATCGATACGCTGCGGCCCCCAACCCGAGCCTCGCCAAAGCCCGACGGTATTCAACAGACATACGATCTGCCGGAATATGGACTTCGTCTCTCAAATCAAGTGGGAGGTCATGTGGGCACTGGGCTTCAACCTGAGGTGAATCCTCGCTATTGACCTGTTTATTGAAGGCGCGGACAGCCTCCGCAGACATCTGCCTACTTTCATCGAGAACTACCTGAAACACCTTGGACTTGCCGGAAGAAATCGGACTGACGATATCGTACACCCGATAAATATGACCCGTTCCAGGGTTGAATACTTTTACACTCGAGGCAAAAGGAAGTGTAAGTTCGTACTCATAGACCGCATCTTGGTACGCAGGCCCTTCAGAGCCACCGCCGACGTACCGAGTTTGCTCTACAATATCAGTCTTGAACGAGAGTGTTTGTTCCGTGACAACAACATCATAGGGAGCGATATCGGTTGCAGGCCCGCCAAAGGAGTTCTTGTGAAGAAACGGCACGTGCGCAATATCATTAAAATTCTCCACACGTCGACCGGCTGAGGCATTGATAACGTAAGAAGGACTACTAATGACGTTACCCGAACCATCTTCGAGTGATGGCCAATTAGGTAGATCAGTCTTTGCTTCATCTGCCATGCACACCCAGATTAACCCGTAGCGCTCCTCGCATTTGTAGGTGCGAAGACGAAGTTTTTTAGGAATCGGGGAGCCTTTTGCCAAGGCAGGAATCCCCACACAAGTGCCCTCCCCGTTGTATTCAAAACCGTGAAAGCCACAGACCAGTTTGCCATCGCGAACCTCACCGAGGCTGAGTTGTCCACCTCGATGCATGCAAACGTCCCTGGCCGCACTGACGCCCTCTTCTGTCCGAAACAGAACCATAGGCATATCCAGCAAATAAACTCTCACGGGCGAATCGGTAATCTCTGCAGATTCAGCAACGGGGTGCCAATACGAAGACAAAATCTGCCAGTCCGACTCACTGAAAGTACAATTTCGGGGCAGCTCAACGTTGGCTGCCTCGGTTTTTGCTATGAGTGACATAGAACTATTCCTCCTTTCTTAACTATCAGCAGCGGGCTGACGAAGAATTACAGGCCATCGAAAATAGAGTAATCAAGCTGCCAGGAAGGCAAGGCTGTGTTTTTCGCCGAACAGACGCAATCAAGGGTGTGATTTGATCGCCCCGCAGTACACGGGAGGTGGGAGAAAATTGAAGCATGCAGGCCAGGCACCGAGCGAGTGGCGAGGCTGTATTGATGAGTGGACATGGGAACACCCGTAAGTTCTTATTGTTGTTATTCAGATTGAGCCGACTCAATCCCGTTACAATCCATTTCAACGCCCTTCCGGTGCGTCGTGACAAATCAGACCAGTGACAAATGACGCTAAAATTGTAAAAATTACAGCACTCACTCAAAAATCATATCGAACAATTGCACTGGTAGCGCTTTGGTTCGTATCAAAAGCCGAAGTACTCTTGATACCGTATTTATCACTCCAGTATTCATACTCAATACCCACAAATAAATGTCGCCGCTCATACCCCAGCAACCTTCCCAAGTCATACTTGACTTGAGGATTGAAGTGCACGTAGGAATGATAGTTGCCTTTATTATTGACCACCCAATCCGCGTAACCATCGATAACAACATCTGATTTGCCAATCGGTATGGTATACGACCAAACCGGAGTGATTTGGTACCGCCCAGAAGGCTCATTACCACCATCAGGTTTACGGTAGTAAGTATTGAGCAGGAAATAATCGAAACCCGGCAGCTTTAGATCAAAACCAGGGCCTATCAGATAATTGACCTGATCATCGTAGCCTTTGACATCATTTTTATCCCACTCAACCGTGGTAGCCAACAATACATCCGAGACAGGCCCAAATGAAATTTTCTGATTTGAAATTTTACCAAAAGAAAACCTCGTACTGAACTCCCCATAGTTAGCGCTATGCCCGTCACCTGGTTCACTTGCACCGTTATACCAATAGGTATCAATAAAGGTGTAGATATCACCCCACGTCCAGTTGCTGGCATGCTCAAACGTTACGGTTTGCTGAATTGACGGATCAACCTTGAAGTTCTTGCCATAGGCATAAGTCAAGCTCTCCCCATGCCAGAGCAACGGGCCGTCAGCGGCAGCGGAACCTACCCACAATGCCGCGGCTAGCACCGCGCCCTTGGCTAATAATGTTCCCATTTACTTATCCTATTCGAGTAATTATAAGCGCGACGCAATCGCCACGTGACAAGATTTAACAACGGCAGGGAGAGCCAAAAACCACCATATTAATTTTTAAACTATCTTTTCTTTACAATCTCCTATTCTCCAAAAACAAAAGGTGTTTCGTAGTCGTGAGTCAGGTCGGACAAAAAACAAGTTGAGTGAAAGCCGCGGGCACGGATTAAAAAAGCCAAGTCGACCTGAGCCAAAGGGAGGTCTTCCGCGGTGTTCCGTGACTATTCTCGCGAGCGGGTCCGATCCAGGCTATCCAAAAGCCTGGCCTGAACTATCCAATTTTTCTCCCGGGAAAATCGTGTCGTGGGGCAGCCAACAAAGGATGGAAATGGATAGCTAAAGCGCCAGATGTGGATTGAGGTGCCTCTGCACAATCCCTTCAATCTGAAAGGGACAAAAACCATAAAGAGGATTTCCTCATGAGCCACAGCCCCTTCTCCCCACGGCCTGACAAATTCCACAATACCTTGTACCTGCCGACCGCCTTACACAAGGATGGTGCCATGGGCCAGCCTGGTCGAACTCAAGCCAACGGAGGACCGCTGTGATGAAAACAGTCGCCCAGCTGTTGGCGCAAAAGCCAGATAAGCATGTACACACCGTATCTCCAGAGACGACCGTACTGGAGGCAGTGAGTTTAATGAGTGAAAAAAATGTCGGCGCGTTGCCGGTTTTGCGCAATAACGAATTGGTGGGCATCGTCAGCGAACGCGATTACGCGCGAAAGATTGTATTAAAGGGTCGCTCTTCCTTCGCTACGTCAGTCTGCGCCATCATGACGGAGGCAGTGGTCATTATATTGCCTGTGCAGACCATCAGGGATTGTATGGCGCTGATGACCGAACACCGCCTACGGCATCTGCCGGTGATGCACAACGGACAACTCGTAGGCCTTTTATCTATCGGCGACCTGATCAAGGAAACCATTGCCGAGCAGGCCGCGCTGATCCACCAACTCGAATGCTACATAAGAGGGGAATAAACTATCGATGGAAGAACAAGCAAATGTTTATCCCACACCCCACCTGAACTCGCACAAGGCTTCGCCCTGATTTCTAAGTCATGGATAGACTGTCGAGCAGATTCGGATAGACGCTGGCATAACGATAAGCGACCTTGTCACCTCTGCCGCTATTACGACAATTGAGTTCGAGTTCAGGTGGCAGGTGTAAACAATTTGCCTCCTAAAAGTTCAATCCGTTGAGTCAGGATTCAAACATGATCAAATCTCGTGCTGCCGTTGCATTTGCTCCAAACCAGCCACTGGAAATCGTTGAAGTAGACGTGGCCTTGCCGAGAGCGGGTGAAGTGCTGGTCAGAATCGTTGCCAGTGGGGTTTGCCACACGGATGCTTATACACTGTCGGGGGCGGATCCAGAGGGTATTTTCCCCTCGATCCTGGGGCACGAGGGCGCCGGCATCGTAGAGGCTATTGGTGCAGGCGTGACCTCTGTCGAAATTGGTGATCATGTAATCCCCCTGTACACGGCAGAGTGTAGAGTTTGTAAATTCTGCACTTCCGGAAAAACAAACCTCTGCCAGGCTATCCGAACCACCCAAGGTAAAGGGCTCATGCCAGATGGTTCATCTCGCTTCTCGTACAAGGGAAACCCTATTTACCACTATATGGGGACGTCAACTTTTTCCGAGTACACCGTTTTACCAGAAATCTCTCTGGCAAAAATTCCAAAGTCAGCTCCATTGGAAAAAGTCTGTCTGCTGGGTTGTGGCATCACAACCGGCATAGGCGCTGTATTGAATTCTGCAAACGTTGAAGCGGGCGCCACGGTGGCGATCTTTGGTCTGGGTGGCATTGGCTTATCTGCGGTTATCGGTGCGAAGATGGCGCAGGCACAGCGGATCATCGCTATCGACATTAACCCTGATAAATTTCAGATTGCAAAAGACCTTGGTGCAACCGATTTTATCAACCCCAAAGACTACGATCGCCCCATACAAGATGTCATCGTAGACATGACTCACGGTGGCGTGGACTACTCCTTTGAATGCATCGGCAATGTTGAACTCATGCGTGCTGCATTGGAGTGCTGTCATAAAGGCTGGGGTGAATCCATTATCATTGGAGTTGCAGCTGCTGGCAAAGAGATCAGCACCCGGCCTTTCCAGCTCGTCACTGGCCGAGTATGGCGCGGTAGCGCTTTTGGCGGGGTAAAGGGGCGCACCGAGTTACCAAGCTATGTTGCAAAAGCCGAGTCCGGTGAAATACCTCTGGACACATTCATCACGCATACGATGCCACTGGATGATATCAACAAGGCATTTGAATTGATGCGCTCAGGTGAAAGCATCAGAACTGTTATTCACTTCTAATAGCAACTATTTTTCCGCGATGTACCGTTGAAAACAACCCAAACCAGGAGAGCAAAATGTCTGTATTTACTCACGTAACAGTTGGTACCCAGAACCTTGAAGAAGCACGGAAATTCTATGATCAGGTTCTGGCCAAAATTGGTTTGAAGCGCCTCGCTGACCTTGGTGAAAACGGCTCTATCTGGGGTCAAGACAAGCCTTCGTTTTTCGTTCTTAAACCTGCGAATGGACAGCCGGCTTCCGTAGGCAACGGCGTGACAATCAGCTTTAACGCGCCAAATCGTACTGCGGTAAAAGCCTTCCACGAAGCAGCGCTTGCTCTGGGAGCGAAAGACGAAGGGGCTGTAGGCGAACGCGCTTGGGCACCCAATGCATTCGCGGCTTACGCGCGTGATCTGGATGGCAACAAGTTGGCTGTTTATTCCTTCTCGGAAGAATAAGCTCAGGCGCGGCTGCTACGCCCAGCCGCGCTTTGCCTCACGGCTCTCGAACAGAAATGATCAGGTCGCCTGGATACGCCGCATCAAAGCGGCAGTGCTGCGTGGCCAACCCACGCGGCCAAACCACGCACCGCCAGCGATCGCAGTCGTTATAACCAGGCCATACACCACGAACGCTACGCCTTGCGCAATGAAGACGTGCACCAGGTCTGCACCCCAACGCAAGGCAAGCCATCCGCCGAGGCCGGCCACCCCCAGGCGTGCGAGGTTTCCCGTCACAGGCCAGAACAGGCGCCCAGCCCCTTGCGATGCGAAATGCAGAACCTGCCCCAGGCCGAAGAAACCGTACAACGGTCCGACTATCTGCAGGTATTGGGTTCCGGCTTCCAGCATGGCGGGCTCGTTGCCGAACAACATCAGCCAGGACCGTGGGAAGATCGCCGCTGACAGACCGATCGTTTCGGTGATCGCAAACGTTATCGCGGCGCCAACCCACGCGGCTTTGAGGGCGCGAGCCCGGTCGCCGGCACCGATGCAGGTACCGACCATGGCCAACAGCGGCGCGCCAAAGCCGAATGCCAGCGGCACCAGCAAGTACTCAAGGCGTGCGGCAGTGCCGTACCCCGCAATCGCGTCCGGGCCGAATTGCCCCGACAGCGCCGTCGCGATGCCAATCGACAGGTTAGTGGACACCGTTGCAATCATGCCGACCATGCCAATGCGCAGGATGTCGCGAAACAGTGGCCAGCGAAGCCGTACGCTCGTCAGCTTCGGCTTGAGCAGGCTGCGCGGTGAGCGCAGGTACATCCACAGCGCCAGCGTACCGCCGAGATAGTAAAGGAGCAGCGCCGCAGCACCGCCGGCAATGCCCATGCCGGGAATCGGCCCCCAGCCGAAGATGAGCAAGGGTGACAGCGGGATAAGCACGACAGCACCTGCGACCGTTACATTGGCGGGCACTGCCATGTTGCCGGTACCCCGGATCACCGCTGACAGTGCGTTGAAAAGCCATACCAGCACGGCACCTGCAAATACCCAGTGCGAGTAGACCAACGCCGCCTCAAGCGACGCCCCGGTGCCCCCCATCTGCGCATACAGCCAGCGACCTCCCAGCAGGAGCGTCACCGTGAATGCAAGGCCGAAGCCAAGCGCGATGACCATTGCGTGGAGTACCAGCGCATCCGCGTCATCGCGGCGTTGCGAGCCGAGGGCTCGCGCAATCGAGGACGCGATGCCGCCGCCAATTGCGCCCGCGGAACTCATCTGCATCAGCATGACAATCGGAAATACCAGGGCCATGGCGGCCAGCGCATCGCCGCCAAGCTTGCCTACAAACCAGGTTTCGATGAGGCCGACGGAGGCCTGCACGATCATTACCATCACGTTAGGCGCCGCCAGTCGCAGGACGGTTGGCACAATAGGCGCCTCCAGCAATAGGCGTGTGCGCGGATCAACAGCAGTCATGCATTTCCCCTTGTACGTTTTATTGTTCGGGCATTGACCTCCATTGGAGCGTTGCAAGTGGCATGAGTAAAATGAAGTGTTGAAATTTCACGTATTCGTGGCGTGCATACCAAAAGCCACCTTCACGCCGGCTCGGAGACCGCACAATCCTTTATCTGCTCACGCAACCATTTCAAACCTGGATCGGCATCGAACCGAGCATGCCAGTAGGCAATCAATTCGGGTTCGGGGAAGTCCACCGGCGGCTGGTGGCAACTGAGGCCGAACGCTTGGGCGAAAACCCGTGCAATCGGCCCCGGCAGATTGCAGATATAACCCGTCTGCGAAGCGATCACCGGCATCGCCATGAAGTTCTGCACCAGTACACCGATACGACGAGCCAGCCCCTGGGCCTGTAAGGTCGCGTCGATGATGTTGCCCTCCCTCTGGTGCATTTCGATCATCACCTGCGGTCGCTCCAGGTAGAGGTCGAGCGGAAAGCGTCCGGGCGGCAAGCCTTCGCGCTGCCAGATCAGCGTGAGCAGCGAAACCGTGGTGATCGGCTCCTCGCGCAGCACAGCACCCAGCGCCAAGGGTGTGTTGATGACCAGATCGATTTCACCGTTCTCCAGCAGCAGTGGCAAGGCATCGCTGGGCGGCAGCGGCACCACCTCGATCATCACCCCCGGCGCCTCACGGGCGATGTGCTGGATCAGCTTCGGCAGGATCAGGAACTCAACGAAATCGCCGGAGGCAATTCGGAACTTGCGTTGCGCGGCAGCCGGCACGAAGGGTGCGGAGCCTTGCAGCACTTCGTCCAGGCGGCTCAGGGCCTCACGCACCGGGCCGATCAGTTCGGCCGCGCGCGTGGTCGGCACCAGGCCATTGCGTCCAGTGACAAAGAGTTCATCGCCCAGACGCTCGCGCAGTCGCCGCAAGGCATGGCTCACCGCCGGCTGACTGAGCGCCAGGCGCTCACCGGCGCGCGTGACGTTCTGCGTCTCCCACAGGGTGGCGAAGACCACCAGCAGGTTCAGATCGAGGGTACGCGTATTCAGATTGTGCATGCCTGAAATTCTACCTATTCATTTCCCTCACTGTAGAGATTTTGATGTAGTGGCTCAACCGTTCCCTGTGTGCAAGAGCCCAAGCATGAATAACAACAAACCCCTGCAGATGGGTTGGTTCATTCCAACCATTGGCGATACCACGGCCTTCAGCGATCCGAGCAAAAGCATCCCGAATTCCCTCGAACATTTCGAGCGGGTTGCCATCGCCGCCGAACAGGCCGGGTTCGATTACGCACTGGTCCCAGTCACGCCCTTCTGCTGGGATGCCTGGGTAACCGCCTCGTTCCTGATCGCCCGTACCCAGAAGCTCAAAGCCTTGATCGCGGTCAAGCCCGGCTTCATCCACCCGGTCGCCCAGGCCAAGATGTTTTCCACCTTCGACCAACTGTCCAAAGGTCGCATCTACATCAACCTGATCGCCGGTCTCAGCGAGAAAGACGCCTATGCCGAGGGGCAGATCGTTTCCAAGGAAGCGCGCTACGAGCAGCTGGAGGAAGAAGTCGAGCTGATGAAGCGCCTGTGGACCGAGGAAGGCGTGGAATACGAAGGCAAGTACCACCAGGCACACGGCCCGAAAGTCATACCCGGCCCCTACCAGCAACCCCACCCGCCGTTCTTCCTCGGCGGTGGTTCGGAGCATGCCGCAGAAATTTCCGCCAAGCACTCCGCCGTACACCTGTTCTGGGGCGACTACCCGGAGCGCATCGCCGAACAGATCAAGGAAATGCGCGAGCGGGCTGCCAAATATGGCCGGGGCGAAGAAATCGAGTTCGCCATGCGCCTGCAGATCATCTGCAGGGAAACCGAAGAGGAAGCCTGGGCTGCGGCAGATACCCTGGTCAACGGTGCCGATCAGGCCTGGACCGAACAGGTCAAGACCATGATGGCCGAGTCGGTTGCCAACCAGCGCATGAAAGAGCTCTCCAGGACCGCCGGCCGCAAGATGACCCCGCACCTGTGGACCGGCATCACCGAAGTGCGCCCCGGTGCCGGTATTGCCGTGGTCGGCAATCCGCAGCAGGTCGCCGACCAGTTGCTGGCATTCGTCGATGCCGGCTGCAGCGGTTTCTGCCTTTCCGGCTACCCGCATCACGAAGAAGCAGAACGCTTCGGCCGCCTGGTCATGCCGCTGCTTAAGCGCTGAGCCACTGCACTCCTGTCCAATAACAATCAGCCGCCGGCACGCCCGGCGGTATCTGGAGTCCCCATTGATGAACACCAGCCACTTCGATCCCAAGCAGTTCCGCCAGGCGCTCGGCGCCTTCACCACCGGGGTGACCATCGTCACCACCCGCGGCCCGGATGGTCAGGATTACGGATTGACCGCCAACAGCTTCAATTCGGTATCGATCGACCCGCCGATGGTGCTGTGGAGCATCAACAAGGACTCCTCGTCGGCCCACGCCTTCACCGAAGGCTCGCACTTCGCCGTGCACATCCTGGCAACCGATCAGGAGCCGCTGTCCAACCGCTTCGCCAAAAGCGGCGCTGACAAGTTCACCGGTCTCGACCTGCAACGCGGCCCCAGCGAAATTCCGCTGCTGGATGGCTGCTCGGCGCGCTTCCAGTGCAGGACCACCTATCAGTACGAGGGTGGTGACCACATCATCCTGGTCGGTGAAGTGCTGGCATTCGACCGCTTCGACAAGGCGCCGCTGGTGTTCCACAGCGGCGGCTACCGACGCCTGGTGCCTGCCGCCGCGCAGAGCCGGGAAAATGTCATCTATGGCGAAAACTGGCTCGGCTTCCTCCTCGGTCGCGCCTATTACCAACTGCAATTGCCGATTCGCCAGCAGTTGAACGCCATGGGCATGCAGGACCAGGACTTCGAGCTGCTGGGCATCCTCAGTTTCAGCGAAGGCCGGACTCTGGGCGAGCTGACCCAACTGTTCGAGTTCACCGGCAAGGTGCTGGGCGAACAACAGCTGGCGCTCTGGCTGCACAAGGAGCTGCTGACACTGGAAGACAATCGCGTGCTGTTCACCGCCAAGGGCCGGCAACTGGCCATCCAGTGGCTGGCCTTCGCCAAGGCCGCCGAGATGACAGCGCTGGAAGCGCTGTCTTTCGACGAGGCGCAGCAACTCAAACTGCTGATCGGCCGCGTCATCCAGCACACCGGCGCTGAACTGCCGGCGCACTGGCGCAAGGAAAACATCTGGCAGGACAACAACCTCTGGCAGCAACCCGACACCATCGTTTCGGCGCGCTAACGCAGCACCGCGCGGCGACCTGTACGCCGCGCGGACTCGATGTCTAGAACAAGTCCAGGAGGTCATCGTCGATGACGAGCACAACCACCATCAAAGCCACGGCCACGCCCTGCGCCGCACGAATGCTGCCCAGCCGTGGCCAAGCCAACTATGCCCTCGGCGTGCTGCTGCTGGCCTACGTCTTCTCGATCATGGACCGGCAGGTCCTCAGCCTGCTGGTCGGGCCCATCCAGCAATCGTTGCACGTCAACGACACCTGGATGGGCATGCTCCATGGCTTCACGTTCGCTGCCTTCTACTCCCTGGCTGGCCTGCCGATCGCCCGCCTGATCGACCGCGGCAACCGCCGAACCATCATCGCTACCGGCATTGGCCTGTGGTGCCTGGCCACAGCCGCCAGCGGCCTGGCCACAGAGTTCTGGCATTTGCTGCTGGCACGGGTCGGCGTGGCGGTTGGCGAAGCCGTGCTGCTGCCGGGCGCCGTGTCGCTGATCAGCGACCTGTTCGTGCCGCAGAAACGCGGCCGCGCACTCGGCGTGTTTGGCGCCGGTGGCCCGGTCGGCGTTGGCGGCGGTCTGCTTGCCACCGGCCTGGTACTTGGCTACTTCAGCGCCCATCCACTGACGCTGCCCTTGCTCGGCACCCTGGCACCCTGGCAGACCACGCTGATGTCGATCGGCCTGCCGGGCCTGTTTATTCTGATGCTGATGTTCGGCGTGCCGGAGCCGCGACAGAATCGTGCTGGACGGATCACCAAGGCTTCAGCCCCGCCGGCGGTGCCGATGAGGGAAGTGCTGGCCTTTGTGCGCACAAACCGGCGCACCTTCTTCACCATCATCATCGGCATGGGCTGCTACAACGCCGCGGTGTACGGCGGCGGCGCCTGGGTACCCAGCTACCTGGTCCGCGCGTTCGGCTGGAGTTACGCCGAGGCCGGCACAGTGATGGGGCTGATCATGTGCGTCAGCTCGCCCCTGAGTGTTATCGGCTTCAGCTGGCTGGGTGATTACTGGCGCCGTCGTGGCGTGGCCAATGGCAACCTGCGCGTCGCTATCATCGCCAGTATCGTCCTGCCGTTGTGCGCCACGCCGCTTCTGCTGGCCCCCAGTGCCCCATTGGCGCTGCCGTTCCTGGCCCTGACCGCGGCCCTCTGGGTCAGCCTGTTCGGCATCGGCCCGGCGTTGATCGTCGAAGTAGCGCCTGCCCCCATGCGCGGACAGTTCATCGCCCTGTATACCGGCGTGCTCAATCTGCTGGGTGTCGGCATTGGTCCGGTTGCGGTGGGTGCAATCACCGACTACGTGCTGGTCGACCGCGCCGCCATTGGCTACTCGCTCCTGATCGTCACCCTGATTGCCTGCGTCCTGGCGTGCCCGCTGTTCCTGCTCGCCCGCCACAGCTTCAAGCAAACCGCCCTGCTGGCCCGCGACTGGCAGCCCGCTACCGCGACCTGACACCTCCACAAGAAAGAGAACGCTCATGAACACTATCAAAGGCAGCTGCCTGTGCGGCGGCATCCATTACTCCAGCCATCTGCAGCCACTGTCCACCGCGGTCTGCCATTGCAGCGACTGCCAGAAACAGTCCGGCAGTGCCTTCTCGGTCAACCTGCTGATGCCAGCCGATGGCTTCAAAGTCGAGGGCGCGAGTCTCGGTTGCTATACCAAGGCCGGCGGTAGCGGCCTGCCGGTCAAGCGCTACTTCTGCACCGGCTGCGGCTCGGCCCTGTATTCCGATATCGCCACGATGCCCGGCGTATTGGCGGTCAAGGCCGGCACCCTGGCCTATCCGGCCAGCGCCACGCCGAACCTGCACCTGTGGTGCGCTTCAGCGCAGCCCTGGGTCGTCATCGACCGCACGCTGCCATGCTTCGAGCAGACCCCCACCGAGTGACAACCTCACGGACCGGCTGACGGCAAGCTGCAGCCGGTCGTGCACGAGACCATCCCCATGATCAAAGACGCACACTGCGCCGCCCCCGTCAGCGTACCCCGACAACTGCTGACCCGCCTGCAGACCCTCGCCCCCGGGTTGATGGTCAGCCTGGCGATCGCCATGGCCTCGGCTTTCATCGCCGATCACTACGGCGGTCCCACGCTGCTCTACGCCTTGCTTTTTGGAATGGCTTGCCACTTCCTGAGCGAGGACAGCCGCTGCCTGCCGGGCATAGAGTTCACCTCACGGACGATTCTGCGCATAGGTGTCGCCTTGCTGGGCGCGCGTATAACGCTGGAGCAGATCGGTTCGCTGGGTCTGGAAACGGTTCTGGCCGCCGTGTTTGCGGTCACCGCGACCATTCTTGTCGGCTGGACAAGTGCTCGCCTGCTGAACCTGCGTGCCGACTTCGGCGTGCTGACCGGTGGCGCCGTCGCCATTTGTGGCGCTTCGGCGGCCCTGGCGATTTCCGCCGTGCTGCCCAAGCATGAGAACAGCGAGCGCGATACGTTGCTGACAGTGGTGGGTGTCACGGGACTCTCGACGGTGGCGATGATCACTTATCCAATCATCGGCAAACTGCTGGGTCTGTCGCCTGAACACACCGGGATCTTTCTGGGTGGCACCATTCATGACGTGGCGCAGGTGGTCGGTGCCGGCTACATGATTTCTCCAGCCACCGGTGATATCGCCACTGTTGTGAAGCTGCTGCGCGTGGCACTGCTTGTGCCTGCGGTCGTGGTGGTTGCCTGGTTGTTCCGCCGTCAGCAGAGCACCCAGGCCGATAGCGGGCGGCGGATACCTCTCGTCCCGGGATTCCTGGTGGCTTTCATCTGCCTGGTCGCGGTCAACAGCAGTGGTTTCCTGCCCGCCTCAGTGGCCGGCGCAATGAGCGAAACGTCGCGTGGTTGCCTGGTGATCGCCATCGCCGCGCTGGGGTTGAAAACTTCACTGCAAAAACTCGCTTCAGTTGGCTGGCGCCCGATCGCCTTGCTGGTGGGCGAGACACTGTTCCTCGCAGTACTGGTGATTGGCCTTCTTTACCTGGGTCGATGAACCGAAGTCACCCTGCGCCATACCGGCTCAATCGGCCAATCCCAACTCCTTGGCCCGCACCACCGCCTGGGTGCGCCGGGCGACGCCCAGTTTGGTGTTGACGCGCTGGGCATGGGTCTTGACGGTATGCAGCGAGATGAACAGCGTGTCAGCGATTTGCTGATTGGAATAACCCTTGGCGATCAGTTTCAGCACATCGCGCTCGCGACGGGTCAGCAGCGTTTGCGGCGCGCCTTGCGGACCGCCGGTTTCGCCGCCCCAGCGCATCAGAGTCGGATTGCGCAGGGCGAAGTCGCGCTCGACGGTCACCAGGCCCATTTGCCGGGCCATGGCCAGTGCATCGCGCATCACCTGCTTGGCCTGATCCGTTCTGTTGGTCTCATAAAGGCCTTCGGCCAGGATCAGGCCCACTTCACAGGCCAGAGGTCGCCGCCCCTCCTCCAGGGTCTGGCGATGCATGACGCAGAGCGCTTCCACGGTTTGATTTTCTGCACCACCGGCCAGTTGTGCCTGCAACAGCAACAGGCGCAGTCGCAGGTGCAGGTCGGGCATCCCGTAGGGTGAGAACCGCATCGCTTGCCTGGGAAGTTCGAGCAAGGCCGTTTCTGCCTGGGCCCAGCGCCCCTGGCGCAACAAGAGTCGAGCCTTGACCTTGATCAGCGGCCCTTGATACATGGGCACACTCACGTGAGCGACCTGCAGCAGGCGCTCGGCATGGGCAATGCGGGAAAAGCCGCTGGCGAAATCGCCGAACAGGCCGTCCAGTTCGGCCAGCCCCAGGTGGCCCCAGAATTCCACTGGGTCGGCGCAATCGCGGCATTCCTGCAATCCGGCCTGAAAGCACGCCTGGGCCTCGTCAAAGTGCCCCCGTTGCAGATGCAGTGCGCCACGGCGTAACTGGACACGTGCACGGATGGGGCTGGGCTCTTCGTTCCAGGCAATCGACAGCTCGTGATAGAGCTGCTTGAGAAGGGTTTCGCCACGCAGGAGTTCTCCGCGCAGTTCCAGCAGTTTCACATGGCTCAAGGCGAAAATGCTTTCCATCGCCAGGCTCGCCAGCTCGCGTGCCTGTTTGATGCCGCGACGGTTGACTGCCTGAACCTCGTCGAAACGGCCTTCGATCAATGCCTGTTCGGCCTGCAGGGCACAACAGAACAAACGTTGCCCCCAGGCGTACTCGGGCAGCTCTTCGACGGCCTCTTGCAACAGGCTGCGAGCCTGTTCGGCGGTGCCCCGATGAAACGCCACGTTGGCGACAACCGCCTTCCATTGGGCGATCACATCCTGCTGGTACATCGCATTGGGTTGCGGCGTGAAACGCACCAGTTGCTCGACATACTCCCGGGCCTGGTCGAGCCGGCCACCGAGCAACTGTGCCCAGGCATTGAGCAGGACCAGACGTGGCGTACTGCTGAGCAATGAATCGGGCAGCTCGTTGCACCACTGGGTCAGCAGTGCCAGGCTGCGGCCTTGCAGGATATGGTCGCGGGTATAGTGCTGCATGAGGCTGGCGGCGACTTCGGGTTGATCGGCCTTGAGTGCATATTCCAGGGCACTGCGCACCTCGCCCTGGCTGACATGCCATTGGCAGGCATTGCGATAGACAGCCTTGGACATCGGCGCCGGCAGTTGTGCGGCCAGCAGCGGTGCAAGCATTGGAAACACCCTGAAGCGCTTGCTCTCGGTGCCGGTCGGTTCGATGAACAATCCGCACGCGATCAATTGCTCAAGCAACTGACCGCCTTCGCCCACCCCAAGCAGTTGCTCGCAGAGCGCCGCATCGAAATCGTGCAGATGCGCCAGGGAAAAAAGTGCGTACTGCCAATCGTCCGGCAAATCAAAGAGCACTTCACTCTTCATGTAGTCCGCCAGCATGGCGTCATTGCGCTCGACAGACGCTGGCTGCCCCGACGCAACCCCCAACAGGCGCAAGCGAACCCCGGCACACCATCCCTGCGAGGTGGCGTACAGCTCACCGATAGCGGTCCTCGGCCACTGCTGCCCGCCGGACTTCAGCAATTGCTCGACTTCGTTTTCGCTGAACGCAAGTTCGGCAGCGTCGAGTTCGAACAACTCCCCTTCCAGCAACAGCCGCGCCAGTTGCATCTGCGGACGGCGGCGGCTGGCGATCCACCATTGGGTTCGATGCCTGGAAGACAGGATCAGATCATTGAGCAGGCTGTCGAGCGGGCTGTCCGGCAAGCGCGGATAGTTGTCCAGAAAGATCCACAAGGGTTGTTCAAGGCTTTCCAGCGCAGTGACGATGGCGTGTTTGTCGGCACTGGCGGCAGCCAGTGCGTACGCCAGGCGCTGCAACCACGCATCAGGCTGTTTGTGCCGGTCTTGCAGGTCCAGATAGATCAGCCGCGTACCGGCGGGACAGCGCTGCGCACACTCGCCGAGAATCACGCTTTTGCCACTGC
This sequence comes from Pseudomonas akapageensis, assembly GCF_011355085.1. Classification (GTDB taxonomy): domain Bacteria; phylum Pseudomonadota; class Gammaproteobacteria; order Pseudomonadales; family Pseudomonadaceae; genus Aquipseudomonas; species Aquipseudomonas akapageensis. Next base: position 79,366 of record NZ_VXCP01000005.1, read on the forward strand.
CCGCGGGGGCGCAGAGCATGCGCAGACGGCAATCGGCTTGCAGCAATGCGTCGCAAAGGCGCGGCCGGGGCAAATGACCCCGGGGCAGGCGCAGAGACTCGGAGGGCATGCCGTAGTCGTTCAAAACGTTTGGCATCAATGCACTCATTCGATCAGCAGGTCAGGTAGATCATCGTTACAGAGACAGGCCCGCTCCTGCAACTTTCCACAAAAAAAAGGGCGGCTGGTGAGCCGCCCAAAACACGGAGAGACGTGTATCTACCGCGTTTAGCGAACCCCAGCCTGACGCAATGCCGCCGGAGTATAACTGGTGGCCGATGCCGTGGCACCGAACTCGATGCTGCGCGCTTCCTCGTTCTTCAAGCCCAGTACCGAATAACGACCGGCCTGCAGGTCATAGAGTGTCTCGGCGGTATAGGCCGGGACTTGCTTGTTGTAATACTGCTGGGCATGCCCTTCCCCGACGCGCCAGAGCTGACCGCGGCCGTCATAGTGGTCCACTTCGGCCACCTGCCAGGTATCCTCGTCGAAATACATGTGCCGCTTCGCATAGATGTGACGCTCGTTGGGCTTGACCGTGGCCACGACCTCCCAGACCCGGTGCAACTCATAGCGGGTCAGGTCCTGGTTGATATGCCCGGCCTTGAGGATGTCGGCGTACTTCAGGTTCGGCGAATCGAGCTTGTAGCTGTTGTAGGGGATGTACAGTTCCTTCTTGCCGACCAGCTCCCAGTTGTAGCGGTCGGTCGCGCCGGCAAACATGTCATAGTTGTCGGCCGTGGCCAGGCCATCGGCAGCCGTGGCCGGGCCGTCATAGGCCACTTGCGGCGCACGGCGCACGCGGCGCTGCCCTGCGTTGTACAGCCAGGCCAGGCGTGGTTCCTTGACCTGGTCGATGGTTTCGTGGAGCAGCAGCACATTGCCGGCCAGGCGTGCCGGTGCCGTCACTTTCTGCATGAAGTAGAACAGGATGTTGTCAGCCTTGCTCTTGTCCAGGTCTGGCAGCTCTTGCGGATAAGAGATTTCCTCATCCAGCTGAATCATGTTGAAGCTGCCGTCGGCCAGTGGCTGCACGCGGGTCCCCAGGCGCTTGACGTTGCCGCCGCGGTAGCGGGTGATGTGGTTCCAGACCACTTCGACGCCGCTCCTGGGCATGGGGAACGCGTAATAGTGGCTGTCGGCAAAGCCGGTGAGCCCGTTACCGCCATCGACCATGTCGGTATTAATGGCGCTGGCCTTGATGACCGAATAGATCTTGTCGGGCAAGGCTGCGGTGCGGTGCGTGGTGTACACCGGAATCTTGTAAGTGTCCGGGTAGCGTTTGAACAGCGCCAGCTGGCCTTCAGTCAGCTTGTCCTTGTATTTCTCGGCAGTGGCCGCAGTGATGACGAACAAGGGCTTTTCGCCAGCGAAGGGATCGCTGAGAAAGCCTTTACTGTCCACGGTACCGGCGGTGGTGGGCAGGCCGCCGGTCCAGGCCGGGATGCTGCCGTCAGCGTTGCCGGCCTTGATTGCGCCCATGGGGGTCAGGGTGGTGCCCAGCTGTGCAGCCTGATCGGCCGGCACTTTTGCCATGACGGCGGTAGCCAGCAGGGACAGTGCCAGGGCGCCGGTTTGCAGCAGCGTCTTTGTTGTTTTCATTGGCATGATCGCTCGTGTGATTACAGACTGCTTAGAAGTTCACGCCGAAACTGAGCGCGACAAAATCGCGGTCGGTCGAGGTGTTGTAGGTGCCACCGAAGAAGTCGGTGTAGGCAAGGCTTGCGGTGTAGGTGTTGCGGTAGTCGGCATCCAGGGCCAGGCTGGCCGCCTTGGCGCCCTCGGTGAACAGGCCGTTGGGGCCATAACCGTTGACGTCATGGGACCAGGCAATGCTTGGCTTGAGGTTGATGCCGGCAAAGACGTTGTTGTAGTCCCAGATGGCGCGGGCGCGGTAACCCCAGGCCGTGCTGGTGGCGTAGCCGTCGTCTTCGCAGAAGCGGGTCAGGTTCTTGCCATTGGCGCCGACCGTGCCCAGGTTGAGTTGCCGGCAGGTATTGATCGCGCCACCCGCACTGGCCGGCAATGGGCCCTGGCCGAACACTGAATCGCGACCATAGCGGGCCTCGGAGCTGTCTTCCAGGCCGCCGATGTGCACCACGCCCACTTCCCCCACCAGGGTCAGGCGTTCGGCGCCCATGACCTGGTCGAAGAAATGCGTCATCGTGGTCTGGAACTGGGTGATTTCCTTGCGGCGATAGCCATGCAGGTCCTGCCCAGGGGTAGCCTGGAGCAGCGAGGCATTGGGGAATACCGGGCCGCCCAGCGGCCCGACACCGGCAAACAAGACATCCTGGGTATTCAACTGCACCGGTGCATTGGGCCGGTAGCTGACCTCGCCCTGCCAGGCGGTTCCATCCCCCAGCGTGGTGGAGAAGCTCAAGCCATACAGATGGATATCTTCCGGGTACTCCATGAAGTAGCTGGAGTTGGCCGCCACCGCTATCGGCTGCAAGGCCGCGGCGGGACCTGTGAGGACCGCGCGGGCGGAATTGAACACCTGCTGGTTGGCCGCCGTGGCGCTGAAGAACGGCAGGCGACTGTGGTAGTTCATGTAATAGCCGCCGAACTCGGTACCCAGGGCATCGGACATGTAGCGCAAGGCCAGGCCGTACTGACCGTCATTGTCGGCCTTGCGGTCCGGACCACGGGGTACCAGCACGCCTTCTTCGTCGATGTTGGCGCCGAAGAACTGCTGCAATGCTGCGACCCCGTTCGCCGGTAGCGCGGAGCGCTTGGACAGTACCCGCATGTTGTTGGTGCAACCGTCGGCCACCACGTCCGGCTGGGCGAAGAAGGTGCCGCAGTTGTCGACCACTGTCTGGTCCCATTCCAGCTGGTAGAAGGCTTCGGTCGACAGGTTGTCGGTCAGGCTCTGGGACACGAAGAACATGTTGACCGGGATCAAGCCTTCCTTGACCTCGGCACCGGGCCGGCGAAACGCGGCAGCATCGACCGGGTTGATCGAGTTGATGCTGTTCTGGATGAAGGTACTCTCGCCCCAGCTGACCACCTGCTTGCCCAGGCGCACGGAACCCGGCTGTTCGGCAATCTGGTAATTCTGGTAGACGAAGGCATCGAGGATCTGGCTGCCGGCGGACTTGGCGCCTTCCACCCGCCCGCTATCGGAGATGTCCTTGAACGGACGGCTTTCATCCTTGAGTTCGAAGTCGTACCAGTACTTGCCACGCACGAACACGCCGGTGTCGCCGTACTTCAGCTCCAGGTCATGAATACCCTTGAAAATCTTGGAGAAGGTTTCGCCCTTCTTGAAGTTCAGGTGACCGTCGTCGGAAGTCTGCGCAAGCCCGTTGCCGCCGTTGTTGCCACCGATCAGGTCCTGATCGGCATTGCGCACCGACCAGCTGGCGCCGATCGACAGCGAGGAATCGAACTGCCCCTCGATCTCCCCTACATTGAAATTGACCGCATGGGCCGGGGCTGCGATGCAGCACGCAATCGCGAATGCCAGGGCATGGGGACGCAGGTTGGTGTTGGTTCTTATTGTTTTCATTTGGCCTTTCCGGAGTGGACTGCTGCTCGGGGGGCCAAAACTAATCAATCCCGGTGCTGGGGGTAACGGGATGATGTAGTGATTTTTTTTTGTCATACCTAGTAGTGATATCCGCAGCGCAGGCGTTGCCGTCGGTCGCGGCGGACACTCGGACAGTCGCTGTGAGCTAGTCTGCAAGTAAGCCCGCCCGGAGGTTCATCCGTGCCACCTGCCCAAGCGCAAAAAAACCAACGCGGCAAGGAAACCCGCCTTTTCCTGTTCCTGATCGCCTGCCTCTTTCCGTTGCTGTCAGTCGCCATCGTCGGCGGCTACGGCTTTCTTGTCTGGTTCATGCAAATGCTGCTGGGCCCTCCCGGGCCACCCAACTGATGGAACCTCTCTGACCTCCATTGGAGCCCGCAAATGGACGAGCCGCTGCATATCGCCAGCCTTCTGGTCCACGCCCGTCCCGAGTTGCTAGCGGCGGTGAAAGCCAATCTGCGCCTGTTGCCAGGCCTGGAGCTGCATCAGGAAAGTCCTCTCGGCAAGATGGTGGTGGTACTCGAGGCCGTGCACGAAAACCAGATCCTCGAGCGCATCGAACAGATCAGCAACGTGCCGGGCGTGCTCAACGCAGCGCTGATCTATCACGAACTCCTCGACCCCGCAGGAGATGTCGAATGAGCATGACACGCCGCGAATTCGCCAAGGCTCAGGCCGCCGCCATTGCCGCAGCCGCTGGCGGCCTGCCGATTTTCACCAGCGCCAGCAACCTGGTCACCGAAGCGGACATGGTCACCCTGGACTGGAACAAGGCGCCCTGCCGCTTCTGCGGCACCGGCTGTAGTGTGATGGTCGCCACCCGGGACAATCGCGTCGTTGCCACCCATGGCGACATCAAGGCCGAGGTCAACCGTGGCCTGAACTGCGTCAAGGGTTACTTCCTGTCCAAGATCATGTACGGCGTCGACCGCCTGACCCAGCCGCTGCTGCGCATGAAGAACGGTCAATACGACAAGCAGGGGGAATTCCAGGCGATCAGCTGGGAGCAGGCCTTCGATATCATGGAACAGAAGTACAAGGAGGCATTGAAAAACAAGGGCCCCGAATCCATCGGCATGTTCGGCTCGGGGCAATGGACGGTGTGGGAAGGCTATGCCGCCAACAAGCTGATGAAGGGCGGCTTTCGCAGCAACAACATCGACCCCAATGCGCGCCACTGCATGGCGTCGGCGGTAATGGGCTTCATGCGCACCTTTGGCGCGGATGAGCCGATGGGTTGCTACGACGACATCGAAGCCACCGACGCCTTCGTGCTCTGGGGCTCGAACATGGCCGAGATGCACCCGATCCTCTGGACCCGGGTCACTGACCGGCGCCTGAGCCAGCCCCACGTCAAGGTGGCGGTGTTGTCCACCTTCGAACATCGCAGCTTCGAACTGGCCGACATCCCCATGGTGTTCAAGCCGCAAACCGATCTGTATATCCTCAATTACATCGCCAACCACATCATCGAAAGCGGTGCGGTCAACCAGGATTTCATCAGCAAGCACACGCGATTCGCCAAGGGTGCCGACGACATCGGCTACGGGCTGCGCCCCGACAACCCGCTGGAAACCCGGGCCAAGAACGCCGACAAGGCCAACACCTGGACCGATATCTCGTACGAGCAGTTCGCCGCCTTCGTCAAACCCTACACCCTGGAACGCACCGCGAAAGAAACCGGAGTGTCGGCCGAACGGCTCAAGGCCCTGGCCGAGCTGTATGCCGACCCCAAGCGCAAGGTCGTGTCGTTCTGGACCATGGGCTTCAACCAGCACACCCGGGGGGTGTGGGCCAACAACCTGATCTACAACATCCACCTGCTCACCGGCAAGATCAGTGAGCCGGGCAACAGCCCCTTTTCCCTGACCGGACAACCCTCGGCCTGCGGTACCGCGCGCGAGGTCGGGACCTTCTCTCACCGCTTGCCCGCCGATCTGGTCGTGACCAATCCCAAGCACCGGGCCACCGCTGAAAAAATCTGGAAGCTGCCGGCCGGCACCGTCCAGGAAAAGGTCGGGTTTCACGCGGTGCAGCAGAGCCGCATGCTCAAGGACGGTGTGCTCAATGTGTACTGGACCCAGGCCAGCAACAACATGCAGGCCGGACCCAACATCATGCAGGAGGTGCTGCCGGGCTGGCGCCGCCCCGAGAACTTCGTGATCGTCTCCGATGTGTACCCCACCGTTTCCGCCCAGGCCGCCGACCTCATCCTGCCCAGCGCCATGTGGGTAGAGAAGGAAGGTGCCTTCGGCAATGCCGAACGCCGTACCCAGTTCTGGCATCAGTTGGTCAGCGCGCCGGGAGATGCCAGGTCGGATTTGTGGCAGTTGCTGGAGTTCTCCAAACGCTTCACCACCGATGAAGTCTGGCCCGCCGAGTTGCTGGCCAAGGCACCCGAGTACAAGGGCAAGACCCTCTTCGAGGTGCTGTTCAAAAATGGCCAGGTCGACCAGTTTCCGGTCGAGCAAATGGAGGTTGGTTACAAGAATGACGAAGCCAAGGCGTTTGGCTTCTACGTGCAAAAAGGCCTTTTCGAAGAGTACGCCCAGTTCGGTCGGGGCCACGGCCATGACCTTGCCGATTTCGATCGCTACCACAGCGAGCGTGGGCTGCGCTGGCCGGTGGTGGATGGCAAGGAAACCCTCTGGCGTTACCGCGAGGGGCTCGATCCTTATGTGGAGAAAGGCTCTGAAGTGCAGTTTTACGGCCAGCCGGACAAGAAGGCGATCATTTTCGCCCTCCCCTACGAGCCGCCTGCCGAAGCCCCGGATGCCGATTACCCGTTCTGGCTGAGCACTGGCCGGGTGCTCGAACATTGGCACACCGGCAGCATGACCCAACGCGTCGAGGAGCTGTACAAGGCCGTTCCCGATGCCCTGGTGTACATGCACCCGGAAGATGCCAGGGCCATGAATGCACGCCGTGGCAGTGAGGTGAAGTTGATCAGCCGGCGTGGCGAAATTCGTGCACGCATCGAAACCCGCGGCCGTAACAAACCGCCACGCGGCCTGGTGTTCGTGCCGTTTTTCGATGCCAACAAGCTGATCAACAAGGTCACGCTCGATGCCACCGACCCGATTTCCAAGCAGACCGACTACAAGAAGTGTGCGATCCGGATCGAGTTGATCAGCGTGGCCTGAGGAGACCCGTCATGCAATTTCGAATGTTGCCTCTGTTCTTGCTGGCCGCGATTGGCGTGGTGCTGGCCGCCGACATCGATTATCCACTCGATGCACCGGGGCCCGATGGACGTCGCCCCGGCGGTACCCTGACCCAGAGCATGCCGGCCCCGCCGATTGCCAACGACGAGAACCGGGACCTCAAGCGCGAACGCAACTACCCCGACCAGCCGCCGACCATCCCCCATAGCATTCGCGGCTATCAGCTCGACATGAATGGCAACAAGTGCCTGTCCTGTCACAGCCGGGCCAACAGCGCCAAGAGCCAGGCGACGGCGATCAGCATCACTCACTACATGGACCGCGACGGTCAGGCCCTGGCCGCGGTATCACCACGTCGTTATTTCTGTAACCAGTGCCATGTCGTGCAAAAAGAAGTGCAGCCGCTGGTGGGCAACAGCTTCGAGACCATCGACAAGATCCTGCAAGACGATGCCAACGCCGCGCAGAAACCCTGAGGAGGCGCCATGAAAGCACTGTTCGCCCTGCTCAAGGATTACTGGGGCATTCTGCGTCGTCCCAGTGTGTATTACAGCCTGGGCTTTCTGACGCTTGGCGGATTTATCGCCGGGATCATTTTCTGGGGGGGCTTCAACACCGCGCTCGAGCTGACCAACACGGAAAAGTTCTGCACGTCGTGCCACGAAATGCGTGACAACGTGTTCGTCGAATTGCAGGACACCATCCACTACACCAACCGTTCCGGTGTGCGCGCCAGTTGCCCGGACTGCCATGTGCCCCACGAATGGACGCACAAGATCGCGCGCAAGATGCAGGCATCCAAGGAGGTCTGGGGCAAGATCTTCGGCACCATCAACACCCGCGAGAAGTTCCTCGATCACCGTCGCGAACTGGCCGAGCACGAGTGGGCGCGACTCAAGGCCAACGACTCGCGCGAATGCCGCAATTGCCACAACTTCCAGTTCATGGACTTCACCCGCCAGGGCAAACGCGCCGCAGCCATGCATTCGACGTCCCTGGCCAGCGGCGAGGCGACCTGCATCGATTGCCACAAGGGCATCGCGCACAAGCTGCCGGACATGAGTGGAGTGAAGGGCTGGTAGTCAGTCCTCGCCCGCCTGGCCCGGCCTGAACCAGGCCCCGCAAGGGCATCAACCGGCGTTCGGCGAACTGGCCAGGCCCGCTGCGATTTCATCCAGAATGGCCGGATCGTCGATGGTCGAAGGCGCAACGAAACTCTGCCGGTCGGCAATCTTGCGCAGCACCGCCCGCAGGATCTTCCCCGAACGGGTCTTGGGCAGCCGCTTGACCACCAGGACCTTGCCAAAGCAAGCCAATGCACCGATGTGCTCGCGCACCTTGTTCACCAGCTCCGTCTGCAGCTGCGCCTGGGCGATTTCGTAGCCATCCTTGAGCACCACCAGAGCCAACGGCACCTGGCCCTTGATCTCGTCGTGCACGCCGATGACCGCGCACTCGGCCACCGCCGGATGCTGTGCCACCAGGTCTTCCATTTCGCCGGTCGACAGGCGATGCCCGGCGACGTTGATGACATCATCGGTGCGCCCCATGATGTAGACGAAGCCATCGTCATCCAGGTAGCCGCCATCGCCGGTGTGGTAATACCCGGGAAAGGTGTGCAGATACGCCTGCAAGTACCGCTCGTGATCACCCCACAGGGTCTGGCTGCAACCCGGTGGCAACGGCAGCGCAATGACAATGGAGCCCTGCTCGTTGGGGCCGAGCAGTTTGCCCTCCTCGTCCATCACCTGCACGTGATACCCCGGCACCGCTCGGTTGCTGGAGCCCACGCGGATACCCGAACCTTCCAGGCCGACACAGGGCGCGGTCACCGGCCAGCCGGTCTCGGTCTGCCACCAGTGATCGTGTACCGGCTTGCCCGTAACGGCTTCGAGCCAGTCGTGCGTGCTGGTGTCGAGCTTTTCACCGGCCAGGAACAGATGGCGCAAGGAGCTCAAATCGTACCGTGCGAGCAGTTGCCCCTCCGGGTCCTCCTTGCGGATCGCACGCATGGCCGTGGGCGCGCAGAACAGTGCGTTGACCCGGTATTGCTCGACCACACGCCAGTAGGCGCCGGCGTCCGGGGTGCGGATCGGCTTGCCCTCGTAGAACACGCTGGTGCAGCCGCTCATCAACGGTCCATAGACAATCAGCGAATGCCCGACCACCCAGCCGACATCGGAAATGCCCCACCAGACATCCCCCGGCTGCATGCCGTAGATGTGCTGCATGGCAAAGCGCAGGGCCACGGCGTTGCCGCCGTTCTCGCGGACAATGCCCTTGGGTTTGCCGGTGGTGCCAGAGGTGTACATGATGTACAGCGGGTCGCTGGCGGCCAGTTCAACCGGCGCCACCGGCCTCGCACCGACCAGGGCGGCGTCCCAGTCCAGGTCTCTTTCGGCGACCAGGTTGGCCCGGACCTGTGGCCGTTGCAGCACCAGCACATGCCCGGGCTGGTGGCGTGACAGTTCCAGGGCCCGATCCACCAGCGGCTTGTAGGCGATGACCCGGTCGAATTCCAGCCCGCAGGAGGCGGTCAACAACAATTTGGGCCGGGCGTCATCGATGCGCAGGGCCAGTTCATTGGCCGCAAAGCCGCCGAACACCACCGAATGAATTGCGCCGATGCGCGCGCAGGCAAGCATGGCCATGGCGGCCTGGGGCACCATCGGCATATAGATGATCACGCCATCGCCCTTCTCGACCCCGAGCTGGCGAAACAATCCGGCCAGGCGCGCCACTTCATCGCGCAACTCAAGGAAGGTGAAACGCTGCTGGGTCGAGGTGACGGGCGAGTCGTAGATCAACGCCACTTGTTCGCCGCGACCTTGCTCGATCTGATAGTCGAGCGCCAGGTAGCTGCTGTTGAGACGACCGTCGGCAAACCACTGGTGGGTGCCGTCGCTGTTGGCTGTGAGGCTTGTCGAAGGTTTTCGGTACCAGGCCAGTTCATTGGCCTGGTCAGCCCAGAAGGTGGCGGGGTCGGTAATGGAACGGTCATAGCAATGCTGATAATTCATCAAGGACAACCCTGGGCTTGTTGTTATTAAAGGGCGAATGATGAGTATGGCTGCCCATGGCGGGCTTGCCATCGTACCAAGGTCGTAACTCGCGAGCCGGCCCGCTATGATGCCCGCCGCGATTGCCTGAGTACGACTTTGCCCATGAACATCCTTGAAGACTTGCAAGCCGGGCGCCTGGCCGGCAGTAAACGCCTGGACCTGGCCTGTGGCCTGACTGAATTCCCCCGGGAAATCTTCACACTGGCCGACTCCCTGGAAGTCCTCAACCTGACCGGCAATGCCCTGAGCAGCCTGCCGGACGACCTCGGTCGCCTGCAGCAGTTGCGCGTGTTGTTCTGCTCGGAAAACCAGTTCAGCGAATTTCCAGCCAGCATCGGCCAGTGCCCGCAGCTACGCATCGTCGGCTTCAAGGCCAACCGCATCGAACATGTACCGGCCAGTGCGTTGCCGCCCCGGCTGCGCTGGTTGATCCTCACCGATAACCGCATCACTGAACTGCCCGAGACCCTCGGCGATTGCCCTGACTTGCAGAAGCTGATGCTCGCCGGCAACCGTCTGACCGCACTGCCCGCGTCCCTGGCCCGCTGCCGGCAACTGGAACTGGTGCGCATCGCCGCCAATCGCCTGCCCCACCTCCCCGACTGGCTGCTGACCCTGCCGCGCCTGGCGTGGCTGGCCTATGCTGGCAACCCGATGCCCGGGGACTTCAGTACCCCCCACGACCCGGGCCATACCGCCGACATCGACTGGTCGCAACTGGACGTGCAACACCTGCTCGGCGAAGGCGCCTCAGGGCTGATCCACCAGGCGCTCTGGCGTCGCCCGGAATGCGCCGACATGCCGGTTGCGGTGAAACTGTACAAGGGCGATATCACCAGCGACGGCTCACCGCTCAACGAGATGAACGCCTGCATCGCTGCCGGGATTCATCGAAACCTGATTCGCGTGGAAGGCCGAATCAGCGGCCACCCGCAGGCGTGCTCGGGGCTGGTGATGGACTTGATCGACCCCGGCTTTGCCAACCTGGCCGGGCCGCCCAGCCTTGATTCCTGTACCCGCGACATCTATGCCGCGGATACGCGCCTGGACGCCGCAGTGGCACTGCGCATTGCCAGCGGCATCGCCTCGGTGGCCGCGCATCTGCATGGCCTGGGCATTGCCCATGGTGACCTGTATGCGCACAACATTCTGTGGAATCCGGAGGGGGAATGTCTGCTGGGGGATTTTGGCGCAGCGTCGTTTTATCCGCTGGATGACAGGCAGGCTGTGGCCTTGCAGCGGATTGAGGTGCGGGCGTTCGGGTTGTTGCTGGGGGAGTTGCTCGAGCGTAGCGATGCAATGGCAGGACGCGAAAAACTGGAAGACTTACAAGCGCGTTGCTGCCAACCGAATGTGCTGGCTCGTCCGGACTTTACGCAAGTATGTAAAGAATTACTGCAAGCTACGCGGTCACTGTAGCCGCTGCCGCAGGCTGCGCTGGAGTCCCGCAGGGGCTCCCTGACGATTTAGAGATCCTGCGATCGCTTCGCGCTCGAGCGCAGCCTGCGGCAGCGGCTACAAAATCGTGCCTGCCGCGGTATTGTCGGCAGGCACGAGGATCGTGCTTAACCCGCCAACCCGACGAACATGTCCTGCACGTCGTCATGGTTATCCAGGCCTTCCAGGAAGGCTTCGACTTCAGCCATCTGCTCGTCGCTCAACCCGGTAACCGGATTCTTCGGCTGATAGCCCAGCTTGGCCGACAGCACGGTAAACCCCTGCTCCGGCAAGGCTTTCTGTACGGCATCGAGGTCGGTAGGATCGGTCAGGAACAGCGTCGCGCCGTCTTCGCCCGGTTCGAAATCCTGGGCACCGGCCTCGATGGCGGCCATTTCCGGATCGGCATCCGGGGTGTCAGGCGAGGCTTCGATCATGCCGACATGGTTGAAGTCCCAGGCTACCGAGCCCGAGGCACCCAGCTGGCCCTTGCGGAAGGCCACGCGGATTTCAGCCACGGTGCGGTTGATGTTGTCGGTGACGCACTCGACGATCAGCGGCACCTGATGCGGCGCAAAGCCTTCGTAGGTCACGCGATGGTACTGCACGGTTTCGCCCAGCTGGCCCGAGCCTTTCTTGATGGCACGTTCCAGGGTTTCGCGCGGCATCGAGGCTTTCTTGGCCTGTTCCACGACCAGGCGCAAGTGCGCGTTGGTGGCGACATCGGCGCCATTGCGCGCGGCAATGGTGATTTCCTTCACCAGTTTGCCGAAGATCTTGCCCTTGGCGTTGGCTGCCGCTTCTTTGTGTTTAACCTTCCACTGTGCGCCCATTGCTCACTCACTCTCTCGTTCGATGGCGCCGAGACAGCCGGCGCTTTGCGCCAGTTTATACGGCCTCAATTGCGCAATCGACCAAAAAAACGCGCTCAGCCCTTGTCGGCCTTCCCCGCCGCTGCCGCAAACTTCGCCAGGCGCACGTCCAGACGCCGAGGGCGATGGCCACGGTCTTCGGCGTGTTCCTTGCGGCGAATGGCATTGCGCACCATGAGCGAGCCCAGGTAGCGAATCGGCTCGGGTGGAAAGTAACCCAGCGGACCGTTGACCAACGGCGAGCGGGTCCACTCATTGTCCAGTCCCTGCACCAGGGAGGCGAGAATCTGCCCGCCCATGTGACAGGGTCCGACGCCGCTGCCCGAATAACCAAAGCCATAGAACACATTGCTCCCCTCGCCCAGCCGGCCGAAAAACGGCAAGCCGGTCACCGAGCGATCCGAGGGGCCATTCCAGGTGGCGGCGATACCGGCCTCGGCAAAGTCCGGGAAGAATTCATTCAAGCTGCTGCGCAGCAATGGCGCATAGGGTGAAGGCTGGTCGAACACGGGCAACATCTTCCCGCCATAGGCGAAAGTGTTACCGCCCTTGCCCAGCATCAGGCGGCCATCCGGTGTGTTGTGGTAGTAGTGCACGAAAATCCTCGAATCGAGCACCGTGACCCCAGTGGTCAAGCCGATCTTTTTCAACAGGTCGGGGCGCGGTTCGGTGATGATCATGTCACTGGAGACAATCGCCACACTGCGTTCGAATTGCGGGAAGGCGCGGGCCATCCAGGCATTCATCGCCAACACCACGCGATCGGCCCGGACCTTGCCACCCGCCGTCTCGACCACCGCCGGACTGCCTTCGCCCAGGCCGCTCATTGCCGTCTTTTCATGGATGCGCACGCCCAATTGCAAAGCCACCCGGCGCAGGCCGCGCACCAGCTTGCCCGGCTGAACGCTGGCCGCCGCCGGTGAAAACCAGCCTTCAAGGTGCTTGCTCGAACCCGCCAGGCGCTGCACCTCAGCCACCGGCAATTTATCGAAGGAGTTGATGCCATGGCGTTCCAGCGCGGCGATCACGCTGTCGGTGGAGCCGCATTGGGCCAGGTTGGTGGAGGTGTACAAGGTCCCGTCGAGACGGTAGTCGGCCTCTACTCCGTAGCGTTGGCAAAACGCACCGATGGCGTGGATGCTCTGCTCGGACGCCTTGACCAGGCGCACCGCTTCCTGCACCCCGAACAGGCGCTCAAGGGTGAAATACTTGGCCGACCAGGACAGCGCACAGCCGCCGTTGCGACCACTGGCACCGGCACCGCAAATGTCGGCCTCGATCAGCAGCACGTCGAGTTCGGGGTTTTGCTCCTTGAGCATGATCGCGGTCCACAGGCCGGTGTAACCGCCGCCGACGATGCAGACATCGCAGCGGGTATCACCTTGCAAGGGTTCGCATGTGGGTGAGGCGTCGCCTTGCAACGCCTGCTCCAGCCAGAAAGGCCTCATGGCAGGTCTCCATTCAGAAATGAGGGTAAGGAGGACACTGCGACGCCAGCGTGATGACGTCGCAGTTCGAGATGAATCAGGTGCGCAATGGCGTGACAGCGATCGGCTTGTTCGGTGTTGCCGGCGCTTCGGTGACGCCCACCGGGCGGCTGTTCCAGTACGGCACCAGCACCAGGGCCGAGAACAAGGCGCAACCGGCGAAGACGATGAACACGGTGACCGAGTCGAAGTAACCCGGCAGCAAGCCGCCCAGAATTGCCCCGACCGAACCGCAGCCATTGACGAAGCCCGCAGCCGTGGCACCGGCCTTGGCGGTGCCGAAATCAATGGCGGCCGCGCCGCTGATCATCGAGTCCGGTCCGTACAGGGTCAGGCCCATGACGAACAGCAGGACCACCACCAGGGCCACGCTGCCGGTGTGCATGGCGCCCATGAACAACGCCAGGGTCACGGTCAATGCCAGCAGGCTGAGCACGCAGGCCGGCATGCGCCGGGCACCGAACAGCTTGTCCGAGGCCAGGCCGATCATGATCGGTCCGAGCAGGCCGGCCAGTTCGAAGGCTGTCGGCACGATCGCCGCACCGACCTTGCCCACCGAAGGCATCTGTTCGAACACGATGACCGGGCCCCAGAGCAGGATGGCGTAGCGCGCAGGCTTGAGCATGAAATAGGCCAGGCCCAGGGTCAGTACCGTGCGATTGCGCAGGATTTCCCGCAGGGGTGCCCAGACGCTGCACAGTGTGGGCGCCCCGCCCGGCATCTCGGGCTCCGGCTCCACGGCGGGCAGGCCGACGTCCTCGGGCTTGTTGCGCTGGAAGATAAAGAACAGCAGCGCGACCAGGCCCACCACCGCGGCACTGGACATGAACGCCGCGTGCCAGTTGCCGATGGCGGTGTAGGCCCACCAGCCGGCGAACGGCGACGCGACCAGACCACCGAAGGCATAGCATGAGCTCCACAAGCCCAGCACGCGACCGCGTTCCTGGGCCGGAAAGAAGCTGCCGATGTTCTTGCACAGCCCCGACCAGCCGGTCGATTGCGCCAGGCCTTGAATCAGCATGCAGGTCGCGAAGATCGGGAAGGTCGCGAAGCTGCCCATGGCCACTGCGGCCAGGGAAGAAATCACCAGGCCGCCCAGGACCACCACGCGCGGGCCATAGCGGTCGGCGAGCATGCCCCAGGTGAACTGCCCGACAGCGTAAGCCGCCAGATAGATACCATCGAGGTTGGCCATTGCCATCTTGTCCAGATGGAAGGTCGGGTCCTCGCCGATACCGAGCTTGGCGACTGAAAACGCTTTACGGGTGAAATAGAAGGCCGCGTAGGCCAGCCAAGTGATGGCGAAAATCTGCATGCGCCAGCGCTTGATGGTTGCTATCTGCTTATTCATGGTGAGTCTGACCTCAGGGTTTGAGTGTGCCGGCAGAATTGGGAAAAAACGCCTGTTTTTTTATTGTGTTGAGCACTTGCGTGACGATCGGGGTGGGATCGCACTTGGTCAGATGAGACTTGGCAGGCACGCCACTGTTGTTGGAGTTGTTGCGCGCCAAGACCCATGGCCCGCGAACGCAATCGACCGACTTGCGCCCTGGGCTGGGAGTGATGGAAACAATTACTGACTAATAAGTGAAATCGATTTATCGTATTTCAAATATAAGCTCAGCTTGTTCGAGGTGGTGCGATGTCGGTCTCCCATGCGCAGTTGAAAGCCTTCCATGCCGTTGCCCAGCACGGCAGCTTCACCCGTGCCGCCGAACGCTTGTTCCTCACCCAGCCGGCGATTTCCGACCAGGTACGCAAGCTGGAAGAACGCTTCGGTGTGCTGCTGTTTCACCGCAACAAACGCTCGGTACGCCTGACCGACCTGGGCGAACGCCTGCTGGCCATCACCCAGCGCATGTTCGTCTGCGAAGCCGAGGCCCACGAACTGCTCCAGGACTCCCAGGCCCTGCAGACCGGTTCGCTGGTGCTGGCGGTGGATGCGCCGGTGCATGTCTTGCCGCAGATCGCCCGGTTCTGTGAACGTTACCCGGGCATCAGCGTGAAAATCGAAACCGGCAACACCGACGAATCGTTGCTGCGCCTGTTCAACTACCAGGCTGACCTGGCCCTGCTCGGGCGCGATGTGAGCGACGAACGCCTGCTTTGCGTGCCGTTGCGCAATGATCCGATGGTGGCTTTCGTGTCCCGGCAACATCCGTGGGCAGACCGCGACTCGATCAGCCTTGCCGACCTGGACGACGCGCCGCTGGTGTTGCGCGAAATCGGCTCGGTGACCCGGCAGACGCTGGAAGAAGAAATGCAACGGGCCGGCCTGCGCATCCGCCCGGCGATCCAGGTCGAGGGCCGTGAAGCCGCCCGTGAGGCGGTGGTGGTGGGGATTGGCGTAGGCGTGGTGTCGGCGGCGGAGTTCGGCGCCGATGCGCGGGTGTGTGCCCTGCCGATCGTCGACTGCGAACGGCGCCTGACCGAGACGCTGGTGTGCTTGCGCGAGCAGAGCTCGCGGCGGGTGGTGGCGACGTTTTTGGAGATGGTGCGCGAGAGTCTTTGATTCGCTGTTGCCTGTACCGGCCTTATCGCGGGCAAGCCCGCTCCCACAGGGACCCATTTCAGTCACAAGATTTGGACCCGATGCCGACTTCTGCGGGAGCTGGCTTGCCAGCGATACAGGCACCGCGGTCTAACTGACCGGCGCCAACTCCAGAAACGCCTTGATCAACCGCAACTCCCGCCGCCGCTCCAGACACCCGATCATGTGTCGATTGACCAGCCCGTCGCCGGCAATCGGCACCGCCCGTACCCGTGGATCATGGCTGACCTCCACCGACGAAACGATCCCGATCCCCAACTGGGCCGCCACCGCCTCGGTCACCGCCTCACGGCTGTCGAGCTCCAGCAGCACGCGCGGCTGCACGCTGGCCAGGGTGCACGCCTCATCGAACGTACGCCGGGTAATCGAACTCGGCTCGCGCAGCACCATGATCTGCTGATGCAACTGGTCGATGGTGATCCCCCGCCCATCCTCGGCCCACGAATGCCCCGCCGGCAGCAATGCACAGATGTGTGATGGCGTCAGGTCCTGCATGTGCAGGCCCTTGCGCGGCTCCACCTCGGTCAATACCGCCACGTCGGCATGCTCGGAAACCAGCGCCGCCAGGGTTTCCTGGGCGTTGCCCAGACGCAGGTTGACGGTGATCCCCGGATAGCGCGAACGCAGGCTCGCAAGCATCGGCATGACCCGGTGCGGGCCGTCGGCCGCGACTTCCAGGCGACCAGTGAGCAATTGCCGGTTGGCTTCGAGCATGGCCTGGGCCTCTTCGGCCAAGCCGAACATGGCGCGGGTGATCGCTGCCAGGCGGATGCCCTCTTCGGTCAATTCGACCCGCCGCGCCGTGCGGCGCAACAGGGTGATCTGGTAGTGCTCCTCCAGCGCCTTGATGTGCCCGGTCACCGCCGGCTGGCTGATGAACAAACGGCTGGCGGCGCGGGTGAAACTGCCCTCGCGGGCCACGGCATCGAAGGCGCGGAGCTGGAACAGGTTCATATCTATCGGCCTGACTTATGGTTGGCATAACAACAAACAATTTGATTGATAGACCACAGAATTGCAACTTAGGCCCCGTAAGTTCAGCCCACCGCTTGTGAGGAAACCGGAATGAGTACTGCTGCCCCGATCCTGCTTACCCCTGGCCCACTGACCACTTCGACCCGCACGCGGCAGGCGATGATGGTGGATTGGGGTTCGTGGGACAGTTCCTTCAACCAGTTGACCGCAAGCCTGTGCGAGCAACTGCTGGCCATCATCAACGGCGCCGACAGCCATTACTGCGTGCCACTGCAAGGCAGCGGCACCTTCGCCGTGGAAGCCGCCATCGGCACCCTGGTGCCACGCGACGGCAAGGTCCTGGTGCTGATCAACGGCGCCTACGGCCAACGCCTGGCGAAAATCTGCAAAGTGCTGGGTCGCGACTTCAGCACCTTCGAAACCGCCGAAGACCAGCCGACCACCGCCGCCGATGTCGACCGCCTGCTGCGCGAAGACCACAGCATCACCCACGTGGCACTGATCCATTGCGAAACCAGCACCGGCATCCTCAACCCGCTGCCCGAGATCGCCCACGTCATCGCCCAGCACGGCAAACGCCTGATCATCGACGCCATGAGCTCCTTCGGCGCGCTGCCGATCGATGCCAGCCAGGTGCCTTTCGATGCCTTGATCGCCGCCTCCGGCAAATGCCTGGAAGGTGTGCCCGGCATGGGCTTCGTGTTCGCCAACAAGCAATCCCTGGCCAAGGCCGAAGGCAACTCCCACTCCCTGGCCATGGACCTGCAGGATCAGCACGCCTACATGGTCAAGACCGGTCAATGGCGCTTTACCCCGCCAACCCACGTGGTCGCCGCGCTGCACGAAGCACTGCTGCAATACAACGAAGAAGGCGGTCTGCCGGCCCGGCACCAGCGCTATGCCAACAACTGCCAGGTACTGCTCGATGAAATGGCCAAGCTTGGCTTGCGCAGTTTCCTGCCGGCGGAAATTCAGGCGCCGATCATCGTTACCTTCCACGCACCGAAGGATCCGCGGTACCAGTTCAAGGAGTTCTACGAGCGGGTCAAGGCCAAGGGTTTCATCCTCTACCCCGGCAAACTGACCCAGGTCGAGACCTTCCGCGTCGGCTGCATCGGTTGCGTCAACGACGATGGCATGAAAGCGGCGGTGAACGCGGTGGCCGAAGTGCTGCGCGAGATGGAAGTGCTGGAAATCTGAGCCCCTTTTTTTGAAGCCTGAGCGGTCTTCTACTCCCCTTGTTGCGCCATGAACCGAAAAAGGAACAGCGAAATGAACTACAACAACCCAACCAAACTTCAGGCTGCGATCCTCGACTGGGCCGGCACCGTCGTCGACTTCGGCTCCTTCGCGCCAACGCAGATTTTTGTCGAAGCCTTCGGCGAGTTCGACGTCCAGGTGTCGATCGAAGAAGCTCGCGGCCCGATGGGTATGGGCAAGTGGGACCACATCCGCACCCTGTGCGATCAGCCTCAGATCAGCGAACGCTATGCCAAGGTCTTTGGTCGCGCGCCGACCGATGACGACGTCACCGCCATCTACAACCGCTTCATGCCGCTGCAGATCGAAAAGATCGCCACCCACTCGGCGCTGATCCCGGGTGCACTGGATACCATCACCCAGCTGCGCAAGGACGGCATCAAGATCGGTTCCTGCTCCGGCTACCCGGCCGTGGTCATGCAAAAGGTCGTTGAACTGGCGGCCAGCAATGGCTACGTCGCCGATCACGTGGTGGCCACCGACGAAGTGCCCAACGGTCGCCCATGGCCGGCCCAGGCCCTGGCCAACGTCATTGCCCTGGGCATCGACGATGTCGCGGCCTGCGTCAAGGTCGATGACACCGTGCCAGGTATCCTCGAAGGTCGCCGCGCCGGCATGTGGACCGTCGCCCTGGTGTGCTCCGGCAATGCCCTGGGCCTGACCTACGAAGGCTACAAGGCCCTGGATCCGGCAACGCTCGACAGCGAACGCAAGCGCATCCACGCCCTGTTCGAAAGTTCGCGCCCGCACTACCTGATCGACACCATCAACGAATTGCCGGAGGTGATCGCCGATATCAACCGTCGCCTGGCGGCGGGTGAGATGCCTCAATCGGCCTGACCGAGGCGCAATTGAACACGCCGCAGTTTCCTTTCCAGGAACTGCGGCGTTTGTATTTCAGGGTCTGCAGCCCTGAGCCGAACAGACTTTACTCTTGAGAGTTTCCGACTTAACTGGCTAAAAGAGGCCAAGTTATAGATGATGCAGGAGGATTCTTCCGTCGAGCCCATTCACGCCCCATTCTGGTGCAGTGGATTATTTTTACTCGACGGCAAAACTCCCAGTAAAAACAGTGGTCTACCGCTGACTCGAATATGTGGATATCCCAGAGGTTGTAAATTAAATGGCAGCAGTACTCGTCGGACAATTTCATGCAAGGGATGCCGAAGGCCGGATCTATCCGGTGCATGAGTTCCAGGAAGACACGCAAGAAGCAGATGGCATTACCGAACTTAAAAAAACAACGTACCGCCTGGCCATTGGCGATCGCGTCAATCACCTGGGCGATGATCGATTCCTGCTGGTGCAGAAAGGTGTGGAAATAGTCCGCATCCCCTGAAAGCCCGTATCACCCGAACGGCTGCACGAATCGGCTGAACAGGGAGTTCACCCATGCGTTTACGCCACATCGAAGTGATACAGTCGATTCTGCAGACCGGCAACCTCGCTGATGCCGCGCAATTGCTGGGCATGCCCCAGCCCGCTATCGAACAAACCCTCCAGCACGCCGAACAGGAACTTGGCTTTCTGCTGTTTGCCCGTGTGCGCGGCAAGCTTCAGCCAACCCCCGAAGCCCGTGAACTGCAGGGCGAAATCAACCTGTTGTATGAAGATCTCGAGCGGGTCCGGCGGGTGGCCAGCAACTTGCGCCAGCATCAGGACGCGCCCTTGCGCGTGGTCTGTACGCCGACCCTGGCCCAGGAGCTGCTGCCGCAAAGCATCGCCGCCTTGCGCCGACGCTTTCGCGAGACGCCCTGCAATCTCTCCAGCCAGCACACCCGGGAGATCGTCCGCAGCCTGTTGCTGCGCGAAAGCGATCTGGGCCTGACCTTGCACAACCCGGACTATCCCGCGATCCAGTGCGTGGAACTGACGGCGGGCAAACTGCAACTGTTGGCACCCCACGGCTGGCTGCAGCCACGGCAGAAATACATTGCCCTGCAAGAGCTGGCCGGCCAGACCCTGGTTGGCCTCGACAGTCAGGACCCGCTCAGCTTGCTGCTGAACACCAAAATGCAGACGCTGCGACCCGCTCCCACAGTCCAGACCCGGGTCCAGACCTACCAGATGATGCGCAGCATGGTCGAAGCCGGCGAAGGCCTGGCGGTGGTCGACCCCTTCACCGCTGTCGGCGCCAAGGCGGCCGGGCTGGACGTATGCCCGATCTCGCCGGCCATTCCCGTGACCCTGTATGCATTGACCCTCAGCGAAAGCACGCCCTCTCCGGCCTTGAAGGTTTTGTTGGAGATCATCACGGAAAAAGCCCAGGCCATGCTGGCGCACTAGGGTTTGTACGAAAGTCGCCGAGCGGCGATCAGGCAAGGCAAAAACAGGCGAGGAACGGCCGGGGTCGCGCCCGACTTTACTGGTTGTAAATGAGCATTCCGAGCCTGTTTTTAACGCAGCATGATCGACGCGCAGGCACTTTCGGACAAATCCTAGGCTAGAACAGCAAATACCAGAACAGGGCCACTTCTTCCGTCTCGGGTTCAATGCCCCGATAGCGCAGGCGGTCGATACCGCCCAGCTCGAAACCGTAATCCTGATAGAGCCGACAGGCGCCCAGATTATTGTTTTGCGTCTCGAGCATGACGCCGGGCAGTTGCTTCTTGCGACTCCAGAAGCAGGCCACATCCAGCAAAGCGTGGGCGACCCCGCAACGCCGGGCCGACACGTCGACCGCCAACTCATCGATATGCGCCAGGCCATTCCAGTTGGTGCTGACCACTACATGCCCTACCGCCCGGTCCTCGAGAAAGGCCATGAACACGGCGCTATCGGCCGCGTCGCGGTAACTGCGAAATTCCTCCGGGTCGATCCCGTAGCACTTGCGGTAGGGTTCGATCTGCTCCACCTGCCAGTCTTCGACGCGCTTGCCCAGCTCCGCTGTGGCATAACCGCCGACACTGAAGCCGAATTCACTGCCCAGGATGTACTCGGTGAAACTGTCATCGGCGACCCGGATACTCAGGGCTGGGTTGGTTGAGCGCATACGAAATCCCTTCCTTGACGTGGCTGGCCCGGTCGTCAGGCCTTGATGCAATCGACGGTATAGATCCGCCCTTGCTCCAGCTCTTCATGCTGCAGACCATGCACGTCGGCAAAGAAACCTGGAAAACAGGTGTCGAACGTCCGGGCGAAGGCCAGGTAGTCGATGATCGAGCGCGTGGCTTCGGTAAACCGCTCCCCCGGCATGATCAGCGGTATACCGGGTGGGTAGGGTACCAGCATCACGGCGGCCACGCGCCCGAGCAAGCGGTCGATCGGCACGGCCTCGACTTCGCCGCGCACCAGTTTGTCGTAGGCATCGGCCGGCTTCATGACCACTTCCGGCAAGGTCGTGTACATGTGCTTGAGGTGCCTGGCCGTGGCATTGCAGCGGTAGCAGGCGTGCAACTGGTCGCAGAGATCGCGCAGGCCCAGGCCCTGATAACGCGCCGGGTCCAGGCGTGCCACACAGGGCAGGCTTTCGAGTAGATCCACATTGCCATCGTAGCTGCGCTTGAACTCCAGCAGCTCAGTCAACAGCGTGCTCCATTTGCCCTTGGTGATGCCCATCGAAAACAACACCAGAAACGAATACAGGCCGGTCTTTTCGACAACCAGGCCGCGTTCCCAGAGGAACTTGCTGACCACCGCTGCCGGAATGCCATGTTCACTCAAGGAGCCGTCGGCACTCACGCCGGGCATGACCAGTGTCACCTTGATCGGGTCGAGCAAGACGTAGTCTTCGGTGACGTCGCCAAAGCCGTGCCATTGGGCCTGGGGCTGCAGCAGCCAGTCTTCGGTCGCCACCCGGTTGATGCCTTCCACCAGCGGTGGCTGCCAGATACTGAACCACCAGTCGCCAGGCGCCAGATGTTCGCGCAAGTTGGCCAGGGCGCGGCGAAAGCTCAGGGCCTCATCGAACATTTCCTGCAACAGCGATCGCCCGGGCGGCCCTTCCATCATGGCCGAGGCGACATCCAGCGAGGCAATGATGCTGTACTGCGGCGAGGTCGAGATGTGCATCATGAAGGCTTCGTTGAAACGATCCCGGTCCAGCTGACGAGCGCCGCCATCCTGGACATGGATCATCGAAGCCTGGCTGAAGGCCGCCAGCAACTTGTGGGTGGAATGGGTGGTGAACACCAGCGGGCTGTCGGGGCTGCGCGAGGTGCACATGCCATAGCGCCCGGCAAAAAATTCGTGAAAGGCCGCGTAGGCGTACCAGGCCTCATCGAAATGCAGCACCTCGACGCTGTTGCCCAGCATCTGCTTGATCAATTCGGCGTTGTAGCACAGGCCGTCATAGGTGGAGTTGGTCACCACGGCCATCTTGACCTTGGGCGCACGCCCCTTGGTCAGCGGGTTGGCCTCGATCTTGGCGCGGATCGATTCCGGGCTGAATTCGCTGAGCGGGATCGGCCCGATGATCCCCAGCTCATTGCGCTCCGGGCACATGAACAACGGAATGGCGCCGGTCATGATGATCGCATGCAGGACCGATTTGTGGCAGTTGCGGTCGACCAGCACCAGGTCGTCACGGCCAACCATGGCGTGCCAGACGATCTTGTTGGCAGTCGAGGTGCCATTGATCACGAAAAAGGTATGATCGGCGCCGAAATTGCGCGCAGCGCGCGCTTCGGCTTCTTTGAGGGGGCCGGTATGGTCGAGCAGCGAGCCGAGTTCCGGCACCGAGACCGAGAGGTCCGAACGCAGAGTGTTCTCGCCGAAAAACTGATGGAACGCCTGCCCTACCGGGCTCTTGCGATAAGCCACGCCACCGCCGTGGCCAGGCGTGTGCCAGGAATAATTGGACTGCGCCGTGTGCTGGACCAGCGCCTTGAAAAAGGGAGGCAACAGGCCGTCCAGGTAATTGCGCGCCGCCCTGGCGACCTGCCGGGCGAGAAAGGGTACGGTGTCTTCGAACAGGTAGAGAATCCCGCGCAACTGGTTAAGCTCGCTCATGGCATCGGCCGGAGCGTTCTCCAGGGTGACCTGCTCACCCAGGGCAAAGATCGGCAGATGTGGCGCCCGGACCCGTGCCAGGCGGATCAGCTCGACCATGTTTTGCAACAGATGGACATTTTCCCCGGCACCTTCGGCGGCGATCAGCATGCAGGCCAGGCCATGATGGGTCGAGGCGACCAGGCGCCCTTCGGCATAGTCGACCGCCGGCAGAATGGTGAAACCTTCCTGCTCCAGCTCCCGCGCGATACCCCGCACCCGCTCGCCGGCGACACTGTCGGCCTTGATGTCGCGGTGGACGATGAGGATGGGGAATTTCAGATCCTTGTACATGAGCAACAACGCCCTGAAACGGCAGACATGGTCGGCCTATGGTTTCAGGGTAGAAGCTCGATGCCGCTCACGCGCAGGTTCTTTTGCTTCTCGTTCCCACGCTCCGCGTGGGAATGCAGGGAAAGACGCTCCTGCGTCGACCTGCCGAAGCGCGACGCGGAGCGTCACGGGGGGCATTCCCACGCAGAGCGTGGGAACGAGAGCGGTATGCTTCAGGCCTGCGCCTGCGCTTCCTGCAACTGCACCCAAAGCGGCGGCCCACCGGCCGACTTGGCAATGGCTTCCATGCGCGCGGCATGCTCGGCCAGCTCGCTTTCGCTGGCACGGATGATCCGCGTCAGCGCACGATCGGCCGGCAGGCGGCGGATTTCGCTGCCTTGGCTGCTGGAGCCCTCGCCCGCGCCATCGCTGCTGTTACCCGCCAACGACAGGCTGGTCTGCCCGCCGGTCATGGTCAGGTAAACGTCGGCGAGAATCTCGGAGTCGAGCAAGGCGCCGTGCAGCTCACGCCCGGAGTTGTCCACGCCATAGCGCTTGCACAGCGCATCAAGGCTGTTGCGCTGCCCTGGATGGCGTTCACGGGCCATCAACAGGGTGTCGAGGATGCTGCAGTGGCGGGTGATGTCGGCCCGGTCATGCTGACCCATCAGGGCGAATTCGTTGTTGATGAAACCAACGTCGAACGCCGCGTTATGGATGATCAGCTGCGCGCCCTGGATGAACTCGAAGAATTCCTCGGCGACTTCGGCAAAGCGCGGCTTGCCCACCAGAAACTCGTTGGTGATACCGTGAACGCCGATGGCGCCCTCGTCACTTTCGCGATCCGGTTGCAGGTAAACGTGAAAATGCCGGCCGGTCAGGCGCCGGCCCATCAGCTCGACACAGCCAATCTCGATGATCCGGTGACCATCGGTGACCGGCATACCGGTGGTTTCGGTATCGAGTACTACACTACGCATGCTTGATTCCCCTCACTTCATCCACGCCCCGATTGGCCAACTGATCGGCACGCTCGTTGCCATGGTGCCCGGTATGGCCACGCACCCACTTCCAGGTCACCTGATGCCGCCCGACCTGTTCGTCCAGCTGCTGCCACAGGTCGGCGTTCTTCACCGGTTGCTTGGCCGCGGTTTTCCAGCCGCGCTTCTTCCAGTTGACCATCCACTCGTTGATGCCTTTCATGACATATTCGGAGTCGGTCACCAGCAGCACGTCGCAGGCGCGCTTGAGCTCTGCCAGACCGCGGATGGCGGCGGTCAGCTCCATGCGGTTGTTGGTGGTTTCCCGCTCGCCACCCCAGAGTTCTTTCTCGACCCCCTTGCACACCAGCAGGGCCCCCCAGCCGCCTACGCCGGGATTACCCTTGCAGGCGCCATCGGTGTAGATCTCGACGCTATCGCTCATTCAACACTTTTCCATCAATAATTGCCGGGCGATCACTGCTCGGAGTGACGCCGATTGACCTTGGCCATCGGCAACGGCAGGAGTTTGCCCATGGGTTCGCGGCGGGGTTGGCGCAACGGCCGCAAACCGACCACCAGCTTGCGCGCCACTAAAATATAGAAACCACCGCCGGCACTTTGCCAGCTTGTGGCCATGCGCTCCCAACCCTCCAGGCGTGTCTGCCAGGCCGGCGAAGCAAGCGGCGGACGATAGCACCCGAAGCGCCGTTTCTCCAGCGCAAAGCCAAGCAAGTTGAGCCAGTCGCCGACCCTGGAAGCGGAAATACAGCGGGCCTTGCGCAAGGCATCGTGGGCAAACACATGGCGCAGGCCCCAGGCGCTCCAGGGGTTGATGCCAACGATCAGCAGATGCCCGCCGGGACGCACGCTGCTGGCAGCCTCACGCAACAGGCCGTGGGGTGACAGGCTGAAATCCAGGCCATGCTGCAGCACCACCACATCGGCGGCATGCTCGCTCAAGGGCCAGGCCTGCTCTTCACAGACGATTTCCACGCCCGGCAACGGCGCACCCAGACGCACATTGCGCTGCACCTGCCGGGCCTTGGGCGGCGGCTCGGCGCCGGGGCCGTAATGCACCAGATAACCGCCAAAGAAACGGCCCAGCTCTTCTTCAAGCAGTCGTTGTTCTTCGTGCAGCAACAGCTGCCCCAAGGGTCCGGCAAACCAGTCTCGTGCCAGGCTGATCAGTTCCAGCCAGTCAGGATCCGCCTGTGCGAACGCTTTATCGGTCATTGCAGCCTCCTAGCCGAGGTTCACCTGAAACCTCATAGGCTCTAAGATGCACCATTGTCTCTCGCTTGGCGAACTGCACCATGATACAGATCGATGCCCTGCCCGCTTTCAACGACAACTACATCTGGTTGTTACAAGACACTGCACGCAAACGCTGTGCGGTGGTCGATCCAGGCGATGCGCAACCGGTGCTGGACTGGCTGGCGGAACACGGCGACTGGCAGCTCAGTGACATTCTGATCACCCATCACCACAACGATCACGTCGGTGGGGTCAAGCAACTGAAAAGCGCCACAGGCGCCCGGGTCTATGGCCCTGCGGCGGAAAACATCCCGGCGCGCGATGTCGCCTTGAACGACAACGACCGCGTCAGCGTGCTGGATCTGGAATTCCGGATCATTGCCGTGCCCGGTCACACCCTGGGCCACATCGCCTACTACCATGAGCGGACACCAGCGCCTTTGCTGTTCTGCGGCGACACCCTGTTCGCCGCCGGTTGTGGCCGCCTGTTCGAAGGGACGCCGGCGCAGATGCACGCCTCCCTGAGTCGCCTGGCCGCACTGCCGGACACCACGCTGATCTACTGCACCCATGAGTACACCCTGAGCAATCTGCGCTTTGCCCAGGCAGTGGAACCCCACAATCCGCAAGTTACCCAACGCTTCGCCGACGTTACACGTTTGCGGAATGATAATCGCATCACGTTACCTTCCAATTTAGCCCTGGAAAAGGCGACGAATCCGTTTCTGCGCACCGGTGAAACATCTGTTAAAGAAAAAGTAGACGAACGGACTGACCGGTCAAACCCCGATCCGACCTCTGTTTTTGCTGGGTTGCGGGCTTGGAAAGATACGTTCTAAACAGCTTCTGCTGGTTCCTGAAAGTTCTGAATGGTTGACCGTAAGAGGGCCGCTTTCTAGAATCGGCCGACATTTTCGCCCGGAACTTTTTTCCAGCCAATGTCGTCCCCTATACGCAAAACCTTCAATCCAGTCGCACTGGCGCGCTTGGCACAAGTCACCGCGCTCGCCCTGACGGCCACTCTGGTCGGCTGTCAGAGCACCAGTCATGTCCCGGATTCGGAGAGTATTCGGGCGCATAACCTTGCGGCGCGAAACAAGCAGAAGCCCATCATTCTAACGCAAAAGCCTGCCCAGCCTCCGCAGGATGTCTGGGAGCGCATACGCCAGGGCTACAAGTTGCAGGAAGGGCTGGGCGTCAATCCGCGCATCGAGCAGCAGCGCCTGTGGTTCGCCAGCAACCCGTCCTTTCTCGAAGGCGCCGGCGATCGCGGCAGCCTGTACATCCACTACATCGTCGAGCGTCTCGAAGAGCGCGACATGCCGCTGGAACTGGCCCTGCTGCCAGCCATCGAAAGCGCCTACAACCCGATGGCGTATTCGCGCAGCCACGCCGTGGGCCTGTGGCAGTTCGTCCCCGCCACCGGACGTTATTACAACCTGCGTCAGACCAATATGTATGACGGCCGTCGCGACATCACCGCCTCGACCAACGCTGCACTCGATTACCTGACGCGCCTGCACGACATGTTCAACGGCGACTGGCTGCTGGCCCTGGCGGCCTACAATGCCGGCGAAGGCACTGTCAGCCGGGCCATCGAACGCAATGAAAGGCTCGGCCTGCCGACCGACTACTGGAACCTGCCCCTGCCACAGGAAACCCGCGACTACGTGCCCAAGTTGCTGGCCCTGTCCCAGGTGGTCCTGACGCCGGAAGCCTACGGTGTCAACCTCAACCCGATTGCCAACGAACCCTACTTCGAAGTGGTCGAGATCAACGACCGCCTGGACCTTTCGCGGGTAGCGGAACTGGCCCAGATCGACGAGGACGAGCTGGTCCAGCTCAACCCGGCCTACAAGAAGCGCGTGACGGTCGATGGTCCCCAGCAACTGCTGGTACCCACCGCCAAGGCGCAATTGCTGACCAATAGCCTCTCGAACATGAAACCTGAGGAACTGTTGAGCCTCAAGCCCAAGCAACGGGTGTTCGAGGAAGTGGCCAGCCAGGCTCCAGCGGCCATCACCGTCAAGCGCAGCTACCGGGTCAGACCGGGTGACAACCTGACCTCGATTGCCCGGGCCAACAAGGTCGACGTCAAGGACCTGCAACACTGGAACAACCTGTCCGGCAAAAGCCTCAAGACCGGCCAGACCCTGGTCATGCAGGACACCAGCGCCAGCAACAGCGACAGCGACAGCGACAAGAAGACCACCCAGTACAAGGTACAAAAAGGCGATACGCTGTTCCTGGTCGCCAAACGCTTCAACGTCGAAATGCAGCATCTCAAGCGCTGGAACCCTCGCAGCGGACACGCACTCAAGCCCGGCCAGACACTGACCGTCTACCTGCCGCATTGATCGGATACCCTGGCCATTGCGCATCACCCCCGGCCAGGGCGTTGATTACCCTGCACCCCACGCTTCAGAGCGCTCTTTTTCCTGCGGATACAAGCTGTTACTGTAGCCGCAATAAAGCCCAAGCCGCCTGGATCGGATCTCTGACTTGATGCGTCCCCTCCTCCTGCTGTCACTCAGCCTGGCCTTGAGCTTTGATGCGAACGCAACAATCATCGAAAGCCATGGTTACGCGCAGTTCGGCACGCTCAAGTATCCGGCCAGGTTCACCCATTTCGACTGGGTCAATCCCGAGGCGCCCAAGGGCGGCACCTTGAGGGCGATGGCATTCGGCACCTTCGACACGCTCAACCCTTACACCTTCAAGGGCACCAGCCCGGTACAGACGCCGAACTTCCTGCAATACGGCGCCACTGAGCTCAACGAAACCCTGATGGTCGGCACCGGCCAATACGATCCTTCCGGCGATGAACCGGCTTCCAGTTATGGGTTGATCGCCCAATCCGTGGAATACAGCGAAGATCGCAGCTGGGTCGTCTTCAATCTGCGGCCCCAGGCGCGTTTTCACGATGGCGTGCCCATTACCGCTGCCGATGTGGCGTTTTCCTATCGCACACTGCTCAAGGAAGGCCACCCGCTTTACCGCACCAACCTGCAGGAGGTGCAGCGGGTCGACGTCCTCAATGCCCACCGGATCCGCTTCGTCTTCAAGCGCACCGGTAATCCATTGCTTATCCTGCGCCTGGGTGAACTGCCGGTTCTGCCCCGCCATTACTGGAAAGACCGCGACTTCAAGGCCACCACCTTCGTGCCCCCTCTGGGCAGTGGCCCCTACCGCATCAGCGAAGTCCAGCCGGGCCGGCGCCTGGTGTTCGAGCGCGTCAAGGACTGGTGGGGCAAGGACCTGGCGGTGAACCGCGGCAAATACAACTTCGACCGGGTCGAAGTGGAGTTCTATCGCGACAGTGATGTGGCCTTCGAAGCCTTCAAGGCCGGCGAATTCGATATCTACATCGAGCATCAGGCCAAGAACTGGGCCAATGGCTATGACTTCCCTGGGGTACGGCGCGGCGAGGTGATCAAGGCGCAGATCCCGCACAAGATCCCGACCCAGACCCAGGGCCTGTTCATGAACAGCCGCAGGGCGACCTTCAGCGACCCGCGGGTGCGCCAGGCGCTGGGGCTCATGTTCGACTTCGAGTGGACCAATCGCACCCTGTTCAGCGGCGCTTACCAGCGCGCCATGAGCTATTACCCCAATAGCGAGTTCGCCGCTACCGGGCTGCCGACAGGACGCGAATGGTTGCTCCTGTCGAGCGAGCGCAATCAGTTGCCGGCCAGCCTGCTCACCCAGCCGTTCAGTGTCAGCCAGACCGAAGGCCGTGGCATACCGCGCGAAACCCTGCGCCGCGCCCTCGGGCTGCTCGCCGAGGCTGGCTGGAAACTGTCCGGGCAACGCCTGCTCAACAGCAAGGGCCAACCCCTGCGCATGGAAATCCTGCTGGTCAATCCGAATCTGGAGCGGATTCTGCAACCTTATGTCGAAAATCTCGCCACTATTGGCATTGATGCACGCTTGCGCACTGTCGACCGGGCCCAGTACAAACAACGACTCGATCAATTCGATTTTGACATGATTCTGATGACGCTCAATCAGACGCTCAGCCCCGGCCTGGAACAATGGCAATATTTCCATTCCAGCCAGGCAACGACCAAGGGCAGCAAAAACTATGCGGGCGTCGCCAACCCTGTGGTCGATCATCTGCTCGAACAATTGCTCGGCGCCCAGAGCCGCGACGAGCAAGTCGCGGCCACGCGCGCGCTGGACCGCGTGCTGCTGTCACAGCACTACATGATTCCCAACTGGTACCTCAATTCTCACCGCCTGGCGTACCGCAACCGGTTCGCCTTCGTGACCACGCCTCCCTATACCCTGGGTTTGAGCGCATGGTGGATGAAGCCTTCGGAGAAAGCTCAATGATGCTCTTGCGCGACCTGCGCCTGTCAGCCTGTGGTTTGCTGCTGGCCTGCCTGGCCGGTCTGGCCCATGCCGCACCGCAACACGCCGTCACCCTGTACAACGAAGCCCCGAAGTATCCCGCCGACTTCACGCACTTCGACTACGTCAATCCCGACGCACCGAAGGGCGGCACCTTCCGCCAGGCCGGATTCGGCGGCTTCGACAGCCTCAACCCGTTCATCAACAAGGGCGTGCCGGCCGACGACATCGGCCTGATCTACGACACCCTGACCCGCCAGAGCCTGGATGAGCCCTTCACCGAATACGGCCTGGTGGCCGCCGGGATCGAAAAAGCCCCGGACAACAGCTGGGTGCGTTTCTACCTGCGTCCCGAGGCGAGCTTTCACGACGGCCACCCCATACGCGCCGATGATGTGGTATTCAGCTTCCAGACCCTGATGAAAAACGGCGCACCGCTGTACCGCGGCTACTACGCTGACGTCGACGAAGTGGTGGCCGAGGACCCGTTGCGGGTGCTGTTCAAGTTCAAGCACAGCAACAACCGTGAGCTGCCGTTGATCCTGGGGCAGCTGCCGGTCCTGCCCAAGCACTGGTGGGAAAGCCGTGATTTCAGCAAGGGCAACCTGGAAATTCCGCTGGGCAGCGGCCCCTACAAGGTCACCTCGGTCAAGGCCGGTCGCTCGGTCCGCTATGAGCGGGTCAAGGACTATTGGGGCAAGGACCTGCCGATCAATCGCGGCTTCTACAACTTCGATGTCATGACCACCGATTACTTTCGCGACAATACCGTGGCCCTGGAAGCGCTCAAGGCCGGGCAGTTCGATTACTGGCTGGAAATGAGCGCGAAGAACTGGGCGAACGCCTATGACACCCCGGCCGTACGCGAAGGCCGGCTGATACGCGAGCAGATCGCCAATGGCAACCCGACCGGCATGCAAGGCTTCGTCTTCAACCTGCGCCGCCCGGTGTTCCAGGATGTGCGGGTGCGCGAGGCCTTGAGCCTGCTGCTGGATTTCGAATGGACCAACAAGCAGCTGTTCAGCGGCGCCTATACCCGTACCAGCAGCTATTTCGAGAACTCGGAGATGGCGGCCAGCGGGTTGCCGGACAAGGATGAATTGAAGATTCTCGAGCCCTTGCGCGGCAAGATTCCGGCGCAAGTGTTCGAAAAGCCCTTCGAGAACCCGGTCACCGATGGCAGCGGCATGATCCGCGCCCAGCAACGCAAGGCCTATCAGTTGCTGCAGGAAGCCGGTTGGCGCATCGTCGACGACAAGATGGTCGACGCCCAGGGCAAACCTGTTTCGATCGAGTTTCTGCTGGCCCAGCCCGAGTTCGAGCGGGTACTGCTGCCGTTCAAGCGCAACCTTTCGGACCTCGGCATCGACCTGGTGATTCGCCGCGTGGACGTCTCCCAGTACATCAACCGCCTGCGTTCCCGGGATTTCGACATGATCGTCGGCAGCTTCCCGCAGTCCAACTCCCCAGGTAACGAACAACGCGAATTCTGGCAATCGTCCAGCGCCGACAACCCCGGCAGCCGCAATTACATCGGCCTGCGCGATCCAGCCATCGACAGCCTGGTCGAGAGCCTGATCAATGCCGATTCGCGGCAGGACCTGATAGCCCATGCGCGTGCCCTGGATCGCGTTCTGCTCTCGGGCTATTACCTGATCCCCAACTGGCACATCAAGACCTGGCGCGTGGCCTTCTGGGACCATATCGGCCATCCAAAGGTCGCGCCCAAATACGACGTAGGTATCAATACCTGGTGGATAAAGCCCGATGCCAAGCCTGCCGTGATACCCGAATCTGCACCTGCAGAACAAGCCGAGTCCGCGAGCATGGAGCAATAAGATGCTGGCATACATACTCCGGCGACTGCTGCTGATCATACCGACGCTGTTCGGCATCCTGATCATCAACTTCCTGATCATCCAGGCCGCGCCCGGCGGCCCCGTGGAACAGGCGATCGCCAAGCTTGAGGGCTTCGAAGGCGCCACCAGCCGGATCGCCGGCGGCGGTGCCGAAGTCTCGGTAGCCGGTTCCGCCTATCGCGGTGCCCAAGGCCTGGACCCGGCCCTGGTCAAGGAAATCGAACGCATGTACGGTTTCGACAAGTCGGCCCCCGAGCGCTTGTGGATCATGATCAAGAACTACGCCAGCCTGGATTTCGGCGACAGTTTCTTTCGCGATGCCAAGGTCATCGACCTGATCATCGAGAAAATGCCGGTGTCGATTTCCCTGGGGTTGTGGAGCACCCTGATCATGTACCTGGTGTCGATCCCCCTGGGAATCGCCAAGGCCACCCGGCATGGCAGCCATTTCGACGTCTGGACCAGTTCGGCGATCATCGTCGGCTACGCCATCCCGGCCTTCCTGTTCGCCATCCTGTTGATCGTGGTGTTTGCCGGCGGCAGCTACTTCGACTGGTTCCCTTTGCGCGGGCTGACGTCCAACAATTTCGACGAACTGACCCTGGGCGGCAAGATCCTCGACTACTTCTGGCACCTGGCCCTGCCGGTCACGGCGCTGGTGATCGGCAACTTCGCGACCATGACCCTGCTGACCAAAAACAGCTTCCTCGACGAAATCAACAAACAGTACGTGATCACCGCACGGGCCAAGGGCCTCGGCAAGAACGGCGTGCTCTACGGCCACGTTTTCCGTAACGCCATGCTGCTGGTCATCGCCGGTTTTCCGTCGGCGCTCATGGGCATTTTCTTTACCGGCTCGCTGCTGGTGGAAGTCATCTTCTCCCTCGACGGGCTGGGCCTGATGAGCTTTGAAGCCGCCATCAACCGCGACTATCCGGTGGTGTTCGGTACACTGTTCATCTTTACCCTGTTGGGCCTGGTGGTGAAACTGATCGGCGACCTGACCTACACCCTGGTCGATCCACGTATCGACTTTGCAAGCCGGGAGCATTGAGATGAACCTGTCCCCTCTCAATCGCCGCCGCTTCGAACTGTTCAAGGCCAACAAGCGCGGCTGGTGGTCGCTGTGGCTGTTCCTGATCCTGTTCGGTCTGAGCCTGGGCGCCGAACTGATCGCCAACGACAAGCCCCTGGCCGTGCGCTACGACGGCCAATGGTATTTCCCGGCGCTCAAGCGCTATCCGGAAACCACCTTCGGTGGCGAGTTCCCCCTCGAAGCCAATTACAAGAGCCCGTACATCCGCGAGCTGCTGGCGGCCAAGGACAGCTGGACCCTGTGGGCGCCGATCCCGTTCAGTTACCAGAGCATCAACTACGACCTGAAAGTCCCCGCCCCCGGGCCACCCTCGGCGCAAAACTGGCTGGGCACCGATGACCAGGGCCGGGATGTACTGGCCCGGGTCATCTATGGCTTTCGCATCTCGGTATTGTTCGCCCTGACCCTGACCGCGCTCAGCTCCATCATTGGCGTGATCGCCGGGGCCCTGCAGGGTTACTACGGCGGCTGGGTGGATCTGGCCGGGCAACGCTTCCTGGAGGTCTGGTCGGGTCTGCCGGTGCTGTACCTGCTGATCATTCTGGCCAGCTTCGTGCAGCCGAACTTCTGGTGGCTGCTGGGGATCATGCTGCTGTTTTCCTGGATGAGCCTGGTCGATGTGGTGCGCGCCGAGTTCCTGCGGGGGCGCAATCTGGAATATGTCCGCGCCGCGCGTGCGCTGGGCATGCAGAATGGTGCGATCATGTTCCGGCATATACTGCCCAACGCCATGGTCTCGACCATGACGTTCATGCCGTTTATCCTCACCGGCGCGATCGGCACCCTGACCGCGCTGGACTTCCTGGGCTTCGGCCTGCCGCCGGGCGCGCCATCGCTGGGCGAACTGGTGGCACAGGGCAAATCCAACCTGCAGGCCCCCTGGCTTGGCATCAGCGCCTTTGCCGTGCTGGCCTTGATGCTGAGCCTGCTGGTGTTTATCGGCGAGTCCGCCCGCGACGCCTTCGACCCGAGGAAATAACATGAATCACGAAAATTTGATCGAAGTTCGTGACCTCGCCGTCGAATTCACCAGCGGCGAGCAAATACAGCGTGTGGTCGAAGGGGTCAGTTTCGATATCCGTCGCGGCGAGACCCTGGCCCTGGTCGGCGAAAGCGGCTCGGGCAAGTCGGTGACCGCCCACTCGATACTGCGCCTGCTGCCCTACCCGCTGGCACGGCACCCCTCCGGCACCATCAGCTACGGCAACCGCGACATGCTGACCCTGGGCGAAAGGCAGATGCGCCACATCCGTGGCAATCGCATCGCCATGATTTTCCAGGAGCCGATGACGTCGCTGAACCCGCTGCACAATATCGAAAAGCAGATCAACGAAATTCTCACCCTGCACAAGGGGCTGCGTGGCAAGGCGGCGACCCGGCGCACCCTGGAATTGCTCGAACTGGTCGGTATTCCCGAGCCGCACAAGCGCCTCAAGGCCCTGCCCCACGAGCTGTCCGGCGGGCAACGGCAACGGGTGATGATCGCCATGGCGCTGGCCAACGAGCCGGAGCTGTTGATCGCCGACGAGCCAACGACGGCCCTCGATGTCACCGTGCAGTTGAAAATCCTCGAGCTGCTCAAGCAATTGCAGGCCCGCCTGGGCATGGCACTGCTACTGATCAGTCACGATTTGAACCTGGTCAAAAGAATTGCACACCGAGTATGTGTCATGCAGCGCGGTCGCATCGTCGAACAAGCGTCTTGCGAAGAACTGTTCCGTGCGCCGCAGCATCCGTACACCCAGATCCTGCTCGGGGCCGAACCCAGCGGCAAGCCGGCCGACAACGTCGTTGGCCCGCCAGTGCTGGAAGTCGAGGACCTGCGAGTGTGGTTCCCGATCAAAAAGGGGTTGCTGCGCCGGACGGTCGATTATGTGAAAGCGGTGGACGGCATCAACTTCAGCCTGCCCCAGGGCCAGACCCTGGGCATTGTCGGCGAGAGTGGTTCGGGCAAGTCCACCCTGGGGTTGGCGATCCTGCGGCTGCTGGGCAGCCAGGGCGCCATCCGCTTTCAAGGAAAAACGCTAGACTGCCTGACGCAACAACAGGTTCGACCGTTGCGCCGGCAGATGCAGGTGGTTTTCCAGGATCCCTACGGCAGTCTCAGCCCGCGCATGTGTGTGAGCGAGATTGTCGGCGAAGGCTTGCGTATCCATCGCATCGGCACGGAGGCCGAGCAGGAACAGGCCATTATCGCGGCGCTCAAGGAGGTAGGCCTGGATCCGGAAACCCGGCATCGCTACCCTCATGAGTTTTCCGGAGGGCAACGGCAGAGGATCGCCATTGCCCGGGCATTGGTGCTGAAACCGGCGCTGATACTGTTGGACGAGCCCACATCGGCGCTCGACCGCACAGTGCAGCGCCAAGTGGTGGAGCTACTGCGTTCACTGCAGAAAAAGTACAACCTGACCTACTTGTTCATCAGCCATGACCTGGCTGTGGTCAAGGCGCTGAGCCACCAGTTGATGGTGGTCAAGCAAGGCAGGGTTGTCGAACAAGGTGCGGCGCAAACTGTCTTCGCCAATCCGCAACATCCATATACACAGCAGCTGCTGGAAGCCGCTTTTCTGGTTCCAACAGCTGTCGATTAACCTGAAGAGGAACAACACATGGGTTTTCTCGCCGGTAAGCGCGTACTGATCGTCGGTGTCGCCAGTAAACTGTCCATCGCATCCGGCATCGCTGCCGCCATGCATCGCGAGGGTGCAGAACTTGCCTTCACTTATCAGAACGACAAGCTCAAGGGTCGTGTCGAAGAGTTCGCGACAGGCTGGGGCTCGGGTCCGGAATTGTGCTTCCCCTGTGACGTTGCCAGCGATGAAGAAATCGCCAAGGTCTTCGAAGAACTGAGCAAGAAGTGGGACGGCCTGGACGTGATCGTTCACTCCGTTGGCTATGCTCCGGGCGATCAGCTGGACGGCGACTTCACCGACGCCACCACCCGTGAAGGCTTCCGCATCGCTCACGACATCAGCGCCTACAGCTTCGTGGCACTGGCCAAGGCCGGTCGCGAAATGATGAAAGGCCGCAACGGCAGCCTGCTGACCCTGTCGTACCTGGGCGCCGAGCGCACCATGCCGAACTACAACGTGATGGGCATGGCCAAGGCCAGCCTGGAAGCCGGTGTGCGTTACCTGGCCGGCAGCCTGGGCCCGGAAGGCACCCGCGTCAACGCCGTCTCGGCAGGCCCGATCCGCACCCTCGCGGCATCCGGCATCAAGAACTTCCGCAAAATGCTGGCCGCCAACGAAGCGCAAACCCCTCTGCGCCGTAACGTGACCATCGAGGAAGTCGGCAACGCCGGCGCATTCCTCTGCTCGGACCTGGCGTCGGGCATCAGCGGCGAGATCATGTACGTGGACGGTGGTTTCAATACCACTGCCATGGGCAACATCGAAGAGTGATTGCTTCGTTTAAATGAAAAAAGGCCGCGATATTTTCGCGGCCTTTTTGTTTCCTCGCTCCCACGCTCCGCGTGGGAATGCCTCTCCTGACGCTCTGCGTCCATTTGCTGCGCGTCTGCCACTGCATTCCCACGCGGAGCGTGGGAACGAGGAAGATACTGGCAAAAAAAAGGCCGCATCAGCGGCCTTTTCTTTCAATCGCAGATCACCTTAGTAACGGGTGATATCCGCCTTGGCTTCCAGCTGCTTGCGGTACGCCGCGAAGTCCTGCTGGCCGGCACGCGAGGCCAGGAAGCGGCGATAAGCGCCCTTCTCCTCATCGGTAGCCGCCGAGCCTTCGTTAACGCCGTTCAGGCGCAGTACCACGAAGCTGCCATCGGCCAGCGTGACGCTGCCGTAGGTTGGCTTGTCCTTGGCTTCAGGCTTGGCCATGCGGAACAGCGCCTGCAGCTCGGCCGGGTCGATACCGTCCTGGTTGCGGGTGACCGCTTCCAGCACTTTCCAGTCCTGACCGTCCTGGCTCTTGGCCAGAGCGACCTTGCCGTCGCGAAGCCCTGCTATCAGCGCCTCGCCCCTGGTCTGGACGGCTGCACTGGCGTGCTCCTTGGCCAGTTGGGTGCGGATGTTCGCAGAGACACTTTCCAGCGGCAGTTGCGCCGGTTTCAGATGCTCTTTGACGCGGATCACGACCACGGTTTCCGGATCGAGTTCGATACCCGCGCTGTTGGAGCCCTCCTCCAGCACTTCAGGGCTGAACGCGGCCTGGATCACGGCACGATTGGCAGTGATGCCTTCGCCGCCCTCACGACCGAACGCCGGTGAAGTATGCACCTTCAGGTTCAGCTCCTGAGCCGGCTGCGCCAGATCCGAAGCTTCGAACGCGGAGTCTTCCAGTTGCTTGGTCGCCTCGACGAAACGCTGCTCGACCTGCTGGGTCTTCAGCTCGCGCGTCAGCTTGTCCTTCAGGCTGGCAAAGGTTGGAACCTGTGGTGCTTCCACGCCCAACAGCTTGATCAGGTGCCAGCCGTAGGGAGTCTTCACCGGAGCCGAAACCTGGTCCTTGTTCAGCGCATACAGAGCCGTTTCGAAGTCCGGATCATAGACGCCCGGGCCCGCGAAACCGAGGTCGCCGCCGTTGTTGGCAGAACCCGGGTCCTGGGAGAACTCCTTGGCCAGCGTGGCGAAATCTTCGCCTTTGGCCAGGCGCTGTTGCAGCTCCTCGATTTTGGCCTTGGCCTGGGCATCACTCATCTTGTCGTTGACTTCGATGAGGATGTGCGCCGCACGACGCTGTTCTGCCAGGCTGCCAATTTCTTTCTGGTAGCTGGCCTGCAGCTCGTCGTCATTGACCGAGACCTGATCGAAGAACGAAGACTTCTTGAGCTCCAGATAGTCGATCACCACCTGATCGGGGCTCATGAACTCCTTGGCGTGCTCGTCGTAGTGAGCCTTGATCTCTTCGTCAGTGACCTTGGCCAGAGCCGGGTCTGCCTTGAAGGTCAGCGAGGCGAAATCACGGGTCTGTTTCTCCAGGCGAGCGAAGGCTTCAACCTGCGCGTCGGTGACGAAGCCACTGCCAGCCAGACCGGCACGCAGCTGGCCGATCAGCATTTCCTGAGCCAGCATCTGGCGGAATTGCATCCGGCTGTAGCCCATCTGACGGATAACCTGGTCGAAACGCTCAGGACTGAACTTGCCGTCGACCTGGAATTCCGGCGTTTGCAGGATCAATTGATCCAGCGCCTGCTCGGAGAAGGAGAATTTTGCATCCTGGGCGCCTTGCAGCAAAAGCTTGCGATCGATCAGCCCCTTCAGAGCGGCTTCGCGCAGCAGCTTTTCATCGAGCAAGGCAGGATCGAAGTCCTTGCCCAACTGCTGCATCAGCTGACGACGTTGCATGTCGACAGCCTGGCTCAGTTCGGTCTGGCTGATCGTGTCGCCATTGACCTTGGCCGCATCCTGGCTGTGGGTGGTGGCCTTGAAGATGGCATCAAAGCCGGTCAGTGCCATCAAAACCACGATGACGCCGATGATAGTCTTGGCAATCCAACCTTGTGAATTGTCCCTGATATTCTGCAGCATGCGTCCCCCGAAAACGGTCGTACTGATTAAGCAACCGCGGAGAGTGGGTGGAATCCGGATAGAAGAAAGGCGCATCCATGGATGCGCCTTCTCGTAACTGGCGGAGCGGACGGGAGTTTGAACCCCAGACTCTCGGTGTTACAGGTCGGCATGGACCGGACTGCACTACCGCTCCGCTGCCAAGCCAGGAATAAACCTGACCCGGATAAGCATAAGCCTGAAAAAGCTAACTTAGTTGACAGCTTCTTTAAGTGCTTTACCAGCTTTGAAACCTGGCTTTTTAGCCGCTGCGATTTCCAGCGTCTTGCCAGTCTGAGGGTTACGGCCTACGCGAGCAGGACGATCGGTCACAGAGAACGTACCGAAACCAACCAGTACCACGGAGTCGCCAGCCTTCAGAGCGCCGGTGACGGATTCGATGACTGCGTCCAGCGCACGGCCAGCAACAGCTTTCGGGATGTCAGCAGATGCGGCGATAGCATCAATCAGTTCCGACTTGTTCACTCTAAGTCCCCTTATATCTATATTGAGTTTGTTTCTAAATGTATGTGAAAGCAAAAAAAACGTGCGCGGGTTGGCTTGCTTACACTTTATAGAGCCGCTTTATAACAAGGGCTCTAAAAAGCTGTCAAGGAAGCCCACCCAGACAAATGCGTACTAGTGCGTGCTGATTCTTTCTTTCGAATCGGACTCGCGCTTTTCATCCTTTGCGACAATCTCGGGAGCCACATCAGGCAAGGGCTCTGGGGCGTATTGCAGCGCAATTTGTAGGACTTCGTCAATCCATTTAACGGGTTTAATCTGTAGATCCTGTTTGATGTTGTCAGGAATTTCTTTCAAATCGCGCACATT
This sequence comes from Pseudomonas akapageensis, assembly GCF_011355085.1. Taxonomy (GTDB): domain Bacteria; phylum Pseudomonadota; class Gammaproteobacteria; order Pseudomonadales; family Pseudomonadaceae; genus Aquipseudomonas; species Aquipseudomonas akapageensis. The sequence continues at coordinate 118,893 of NZ_VXCP01000005.1, forward strand.
CTCTTCCGGAATGATAACCGTCTTGATCCCACCGCGATGAGCGGCCAGCAGTTTTTCCTTCAAACCACCAATGGCCAACACTTGTCCTCGCAGGGTAATTTCACCGGTCATGGCCACATCCGCCCGCACCGGAATCCCCGTCAAGGCCGATACCAGTGCCGTGCACATGCCTACGCCTGCGCTGGGGCCGTCTTTGGGCGTTGCCCCTTCCGGCATATGGATGTGGGTGTCGCGCTTCTCGTGGAAGTCCGGAGGGATGCCCAGGCTCTTGGCACGGCTGCGCACCACCGTCAGCGCGGCAGTGATTGATTCGACCATGACGTCGCCCAGGGAACCTGTCTTGATCAACTGCCCCTTGCCCGGCACCACCGCCGCCTCGATGGTCAGCAACTCACCACCGACCTGGGTCCAGGCAAGCCCGGTAACCTGGCCGATCTGATCCTGCTGCTCAGCCAGGCCATAGCGGAATTTGCGCACACCAAGGAAATGTTCGAGCGAATCGGCCGTCACGGTGACCGTGAAATGCTTGTCACGGGCATGCTCCTTGACCACCTTGCGGCACACCTTGGCAATCTGCCGCTCCAGCCCCCGCACGCCCGCTTCACGGGTGTAGTAACGGATGATGTCGCGGATCGCCGAGGTTTCGAATTCCAGCTCGGTCTTTTTCAGGCCATTGGCCTGAATCTGCTTGGGTGACAGGTACTTGACCGCAATGTTGATCTTCTCGTCTTCGGTGTAACCGGGCAGACGAATCACCTCCATCCGGTCGAGCAGTGCCGCCGGGATATTCATCGAGTTGGAGGTGCAGAGGAACATCACGTCAGACAGGTCGTAGTCGACTTCCAGGTAGTGATCGTTGAAGTTGTGGTTCTGCTCCGGATCGAGCACCTCGAGCAGTGCCGAAGCCGGATCGCCACGCATGTCGCTGCCCATCTTGTCGATTTCATCGAGCAGGAACAGCGGGTTGCGCACGCCCACTTTCGTCATCTTTTGAATCAATCGGCCCGGCATCGAACCGATGTAGGTCCGCCGGTGACCACGAATCTCGGCCTCGTCACGCACGCCGCCCAGGGCCATGCGCACGAACTTGCGGTTGGTAGCGTGGGCAATCGATTCCGCCAGCGAGGTTTTACCGACACCCGGTGGACCGACCAGGCACAGCACCGGCCCGCGAATCTTTTTCACGCGCTTTTGCACGGCGAGGTATTCAAGGATGCGCTCCTTGACCTCTTCCAGACCGTAGTGGTCGGCATCGAGGATGTCTTCGGCACGCGCCAGGTCCAGACGGACCTTGCTCTGAGCCTTCCACGGCACCTGGACCAGCCAATCGATGTAGGAACGCACCACAGTCGCTTCAGCCGACATTGGCGACATCTGCTTGAGCTTGTTCAGCTCGGCGATGGCCTTGGCCAGGGCGTCCTTGGGCAGCCCGGCAGCGTCGATGCGCTTTTTCAGGTCTTCGACTTCGTTGTGGCCTTCGTCGCTGTCGCCGAGTTCCTTCTGAATGGCTTTCATCTGCTCATTCAGGTAGTACTCGCGCTGGCTGCGCTCCATTTGTTTTTTCACGCGGCCGCGGATGCGCTTCTCGACCTGCAACAGGTCGATTTCGGCATCCAGCAAGGCGAGCACGTGCTCGACCCGTGCCGACAGGTCGATGATTTCGAGAATTTCCTGCTTCTGCTCGATCTTCAGCGCCATGTGTGCGGCCATGGTGTCGACCAGGCGGCCCGGCTCATCGATACTGTTGAGCGAAGACAGGACTTCGGCCGGGACTTTCTTGCCCAGCTGAACATATTGTTCGAATTGCGACAGCAGACTGCGAACGAAGACTTCCGATTCGCGATCAGGCGCCGGGGCCTCTTCGATCAGGGCGACCTGCGCCCGGCAATGGCCTTCGACTTCGATAAAACGTTCGACCGTGCCACGCTGCTCACCCTCGACCAGCACCTTGACGGTACCGTCAGGCAGTTTCAGTAATTGCAAAACAGTGGCAATGGTGCCGACACGATACAAAGCGTCTTCACCAGGATCATCATCAGCAGGATTTTTCTGCGCCAGCAGAAGGATCTGCTTTTCGCCAGTCATCGCGGCCTCGAGGGCTTCGATGGACTTCTCGCGCCCCACGAACAGCGGGATAACCATATGCGGATACACAACGACATCACGCAATGGCAGGAGAGGCAATTCGATGGTTGTCTTCATGATTTCGCCTCTACAGCGGCCTTTTGGCCGTAAGACAGATGGAATTTGAGCTTGGAGTTAATGTGGGGGTAGCCCCGCAAAAAAACAAGCACTACGACAGGAAAAGCAAAAGGGGCCCGAAGGCCCCCTTGTTTATTCCAGACGCATCACGACTCAGGCGTCAGGTGCGACCTTGGCTGGCGGCTCGCTGTTTTCGTAGATCAACAGCGGCTTGGACGAGCCTTCGATGACGCTCTCGTCGATCACCACTTTGCTGACTTCCGCTTGCGAAGGGATCTCGTACATGGTGTCGAGCAGGACGCCTTCGAGAATCGAACGCAGGCCACGGGCACCGGTCTTGCGCTCCAGCGCGCGACGAGCCACCGACTTGAGCGCATCGCTGCGGAACTCGAGGTCGACGCCTTCCATCTCGAACAGCTTGGCGTATTGCTTGGTCAGGGCGTTTTTCGGTTCGGTGAGGATCTGCATCAAGGCAGCCTCATCGAGCTCGTCCAACGTCGCCAGAACCGGCAGACGACCCACGAATTCCGGGATCAGACCGAACTTGACCAGATCGTCAGGCTCGACTTCACGCAGCGACTCGCCGACTTTCTTGCCTTCCTGCTTGCTGCGAACTTCAGCGTTGAAGCCGATGCCGCCGCGGGTGGAACGGTTCTGGATGACCTTTTCCAGGCCCGAGAACGCACCACCGCAGATGAACAGGATGTTGCGCGTATCGACCTGCAGAAACTCCTGCTGAGGATGCTTGCGACCACCCTGGGGCGGTACCGAGGCGACAGTGCCCTCGATCAGCTTCAGCAAGGCTTGCTGCACCCCTTCCCCGGAAACGTCGCGGGTAATCGAAGGGTTGTCGGACTTGCGCGAAATCTTGTCGATTTCATCGATGTAGACAATGCCCATCTGGGCCTTTTCCACGTCGTAATCACACTTCTGCAGCAGCTTCTGAATGATGTTTTCCACGTCTTCGCCCACATAACCGGCTTCGGTCAGCGTGGTGGCGTCGGCGATGGTGAACGGTACGTTCAGCAGACGAGCGAGGGTCTCGGCGAGCAAGGTCTTGCCCGAGCCCGTAGGCCCGATCAGCAGGATGTTGCTCTTGCCGAGTTCGACGTCGTCGTTTTTCTTGTCGCGTTGGTTCAGGCGCTTGTAGTGGTTGTAGACCGCTACCGCCAATACTTTCTTAGCGCGTTCCTGGCCAATTACATATTGGTCCAGAATGCCGCTGATTTCTTTCGGCGAAGGCAATTTATGCGCGCTGCTTTCGGCCTGGGCTTCCTGCACCTCCTCACGGATGATGTCATTGCACAGGTCGACGCACTCGTCGCAGATAAAGACCGAGGGGCCGGCAATCAATTTGCGTACTTCATGCTGGCTTTTGCCACAGAAGGAGCAATAGAGCAGTTTGCCGTTGTCCTCGCCGTTGCGGGTGTCAGTCATTCGATCGATCCAATCCGGTAGGCTTGCAACACAAGATGAAGGCAATTGCGGGCTTTTTCAAGTCCACAGGTGGTCGGTTCGCCCAACCACCTGCTTTTGCGCTGCTTAGGCAGACATTTGACGCTTCTCGAGCACCGAGTCGATGAGGCCGTATTCGGCCGCGCGCTGAGCGCTCATGAAGTTGTCGCGATTTGTGTCCTGCTCGATCTGTTCGATCGATTGGCCGGTGTGGAACGCCAGCAATTCGTTCAGACGCGAACGAATGGAGAGGATTTCCTTGGCATGGATGTCGATATCCGACGCCTGGCCCTGGAAACCGCCCAACGGCTGGTGAATCATCACCCGCGAATTCGGCAGGCAGAAACGCTTGCCCTTGGCGCCGCCAGCCAGCAGGAATGCACCCATGCTGCAGGCCTGGCCAATGCAGGTAGTGGAAACGTCCGGCTTGATGAACTGCATGGTGTCGTAGATCGACATGCCCGCCGTCACCGAACCGCCTGGTGAGTTGATGTAGAGATGGATGTCCTTGTCCGGGTTTTCCGCTTCAAGGAACAGCAATTGCGCGGCAACCAGATTGGCCATGTAATCCTCTACCGGGCCGATCAGGAAGATCACCCGCTCCTTCAAGAGGCGCGAGTAGATGTCGTAGGCGCGTTCGCCACGAGCGGATTGCTCGATAACCATCGGGACCAGACCGCCTGCGGCCTGGATGTCAGAGCTCTGCTGAATATAAGAATTGCGGGACATGTCCTGCACTCACTCCCAAATAGTCATGTCTTGAATACGCATAAGCCAGCGCGAAGGCTGGCTTATGGTGTTTTTCCTACGAGAGAAAAAATCAGTCGGCTTGTGGCGCTTGCACCGGCTTGATCGCTTCTTCGTACGAGACCGATTTGTCGGTCACAGTAGCTTTCTGCAGAACAGTATCCACAACTTGCTCTTCCAGCACAACCGAACGGACTTCGTTCAATTGCTGGTCGTTTTTGTAGTACCAGTTAACGACTTGCTCAGGCTCCTGGTAGGCCGAGGCCATTTCCTGGATCATCTCGCGAACGCGAGCTTCGTCTGGCTTGAGTTCGTTCTGCTTGACCACTTCAGCGACGATCAGGCCCAGCACGACGCGGCGCTTGGCTTGCTCTTCGAACAGCTCGGCCGGCAGTTGCTCAGGCTTGATGTTGCCACCGAATTGCTGGACGGCTTGAACGCGCAGGCGGTTCACTTCGTTTTCCAGCAGTGCTTTTGGCACTTCGATCGGGTTGGCAGCCAGCAGGCCGTCCATCACCTGGTTCTTGATCTTGGTCTTGATCGCCTGACGCAGTTCACGCTCCATGTTCTTGCGAACTTCGGCGCGGAAACCGTCCAGACCGGTTTCCTTGATGCCGAATTGAGCGAAGAACTCTTCGTTCAGCTCAGGCAGCTTCGGCTCGGAAACGCTGTTGACGGTAACGGTGAACTCGGCGGCCTTGTTGGCCAGGTCCAGGTTCTGGTAGCCCTCGGGGAAGGTCAGGTTCAGAACGCGCTCTTCACCAGCCTTGGCGCCGACCAGGCCGTCTTCGAAGCCCGGGATCATGCGACCGGAACCCAGCACCAGCTGAGTACCCTTGGCCGAACCACCGGCGAACACTTCACCGTCGACCTTGCCGACGAAATCGATGTTCAGCTGGTCTTCGTTCTGGGCGGCGCGATCGGTCGCTTCAAAACGGGTGTTCTGCTTGCGCAGGACTTCCAGCATGTTGTCCAGGTCGGCGTCCGCCACTTCGGCGCTCAGGCGCTCGACAGCGATGGATTCGAAACCGGCGACAGTGAACTCGGGGAACACTTCGAAGGTTGCGACGAATTCCAGGTCCTTGCCCTTCTCCAGCACTTTAGGCTCGACCGAAGGAGCACCCGCCGGGTTCAGCTTCTGCTCGACGATGGCTTCGTAGAACGAAGACTGGATCACGTCGCCCACGGCCTCTTGACGCGCGTCAGCTTCGTAACGCTGACGAATGACGCTCATTGGCACCTTGCCAGGACGGAAGCCTGCAATCTTGGCCTTTTGGGCTGTCTGCTGCAGACGCTTGTTGACTTGAGTCTCAATGCGCTCAGCAGGCACGGTGATGCTCATGCGGCGCTCAAGAGCAGAAGTATTTTCAACAGAAACTTGCATGGATATTCCTCGTTGCACAGACGTTAGCCGGCCATTTCCGACACAGATCAAGGGCAAGCATTCTAGTGGGTCAAACGCAAGAAGTCACCCTACTCGAACAGCCCGAAAAATGAAGGGTACGCCAGCGGTGATTTACAGGGCAAAAACCCAACGAAAAAAGGCGCCGGATCCTGGATCCGGCGCCTTTTCGAGATATGGGGTGGACGATGGGGATCGAACCCACGACAACAGGAGTCACAATCCTGTGCTCTACCAACTGAGCTACGCCCACCATAACAACTTTGTAACCTTTGCTTACCTGGGCGACACACCCGGCAAACCTTTCAAATGGTGCGGACGAAGAGACTCGAACTCTTACAGCTTGCGCCGCTGGAACCTAAATCCAGTGTGTCTACCAATTTCACCACGTCCGCATTTGAAGCTTTTTAAAGCAAAGGCGCCAGATTGTTCATCAGGCGCCTTTTTCGAATATGGGGTGGACGATGGGGATCGAACCCACGACAACAGGAGTCACAATCCTGTGCTCTACCAACTGAGCTACGCCCACCATATTGCAATGCAGCATTACTTGTGCCAAAGCTGCCTTATGGCGCACCCGGCAGGACTCGAACCTGCGACCATCCGCTTAGAAGGCGGATGCTCTATCCAGCTGAGCTACGGGCGCTTATTTAAGGACCTGCCCGACAAGTGCGACGAATGTTATAGACGACCGGTAGGTGCGTCAACCGATTTCTAAAAAAAATTCATTTAATTAAAGGGCTTAGCTGAATTCACGGACCAAGCGCCTTTGCCCTGCGTCCATGACATGCGAGAATGCGCGATCTTATTCACTTCCTCTCGATGGTTAATCACGCGTCATGACTGCACAACTTATCGACGGCAAGGCGATCGCCGCTAGCCTGCGCCAGCAGATCGCCCAACGTGTCGCCGAGCGTCGCCAGCAAGGTTTGCGCACTCCAGGCCTCGCGGTGATTCTGGTCGGCAGCGACCCGGCCTCCCAGGTTTATGTCTCGCACAAGCGTAAAGACTGTGAAGAAGTCGGCTTTCTATCCCAGGCCTTCGACCTGCCCAGCGCCACCACGCAGGAAGAATTGACCGGCCTGATCGATCGCCTGAACGATGATCCGAACATCGACGGTATCCTGCTGCAACTGCCCCTGCCCGAGCACCTGGACGCGTCCAGGCTGCTGGAACGCATCCGTCCGGACAAGGACGTCGATGGTTTCCATCCTTACAACGTCGGCCGCCTGGCCCAGCGCATCCCGCTGCTGCGGCCCTGCACGCCAAAAGGCATCATCACCTTGCTCGAAAGCACCGGTCAGGACCTGTACGGCATGAATGCCGTGGTCGTCGGCGCCTCGAACATCGTTGGCCGCCCGATGGCAATGGAACTGCTGCTGGCCGGTTGCACGGTGACCGTGACCCATCGCTTCACCAAGGATCTGGCCGGCCATGTCGGCCGCGCCGACCTGGTGGTCGTGGCTGCCGGCAAGCCGGGGCTGGTCAAAGGCGAGTGGATCAAGGAAGGCGCCATCGTCATCGACGTCGGCATCAACCGCCAGGAAGATGGCAAGCTGGTCGGTGATGTGGTGTTCGAAACCGCCTTGCCGCGCGCTGGCTGGATTACGCCGGTGCCGGGTGGCGTGGGGCCGATGACCCGTGCGTGCCTGCTGGAAAATACCTTGTATGCGGCTGAGACCTTGCATGCCTGAGTGATCTGCGGCCGCCTTGCGGCCGATCGCTGGCAAGCTGAACTGGCCTAATAATTCCG
>NZ_VXCP01000050.1 GCF_011355085.1 Pseudomonas akapageensis
CCCAGCGTCCTCCCCAACCATGGCCAGCTTTTGCTCTGGGCTCCAGCGGCGCCGCCGCTCCTGGCCCAAAAGCTCCCCACTCTTGTCGTTGCTATTAGTCATAAACATAACCGTTTGCCTATCCCTTATCGTAAGGGGGAAACGGTGTCCTGTCTTTCATGGGGCTCGTTCACTTTGCTCTGATGGGGCTTCAGCGACTCACCGGCTTCGACCTTTCTCCGCAGGTTCGACCAGCCAGCGTCATAATCAGCTGCACAGACGAAGTTATCGGAAATTTTGAGTTGTCTTGGCCTGGATGGGATGTCACGACGCAGGGAGTCGAAATACCTGAATGGCACTTCATCTCTATTGACTCCATCAACCTGATCCCCCCAGACAGATCTCATCTGCTCCAAAAGCTGCTCGTGCCAATCACTTTTGAAGTCCGCAATTATTCTCGTCATCCTTCCACGCTAAACCTGGTTGCCGTTTTGAACCTCAACATAACATGGCCCTTTCCAAATCACCGCGCCGTTGGGGGGAGAGCGCGATTCTAAAGAGCGCAGTTAAGAGCAGGCCGAAGTCGTGCGAGCGAACGTACTGTAGTGGTCAACTACTCCCAGACACGACGTTTAGTTTTTTCTCAGCCAACTACATGTTGCGACAATTGCACAGGTACCAGCGATAATCCCATAGCCTCGCCCCCAAACAACTCTCCTGTTTTCAGATCGAACGGCAACACCCATAACCTCAAGTGATCAGAGAAGGCAAAAGGCTCTAGCGGCACCGAAAAGCGCTCCGTTCGCGGATAGATCAGAGCCATCTCGCCCTTCCCGCCCAGATAGCACTGTCCATAGGCGAACAGTTGATAGAAGTCTGCTTGGCTCAGACCGTACTTGGAGGCCCGATCTGCGGAGTCCAGCAGTTTCCACTTAGCGTCAAGCACCCAAGTTTGCCCGGCATGTTTCAGCAGCAGGTCAGGCTTGAGCTGGAACATGCGCTCCTCCCGGTGCTTACATAGAAAGTGGCTGCCGCGTTGCGGTAGTAGCTCGCCTGTCGCAGGCAGCTGCTGCCGGAGCAGCACCTCGACATATCGCTCGAAGAGCTTTTCCATCGGAAACAGCAGGCTGATGCCGCGCCAGTCGCCACTCACCGAAAGCGGCGACTGCTCGCCGAGGATCAGCTCGCACCAGGGCCGGATCGGCTGGTAGTGGGCCATTAACCGGTCGCTGCGCCACTGTTTGAAGTCCTGCGGCACATTGCGGCTCACCGGCACCTCCAGCAGCAGGCTGCGCAGCTCGTGTGCCAGCCGCCAGTTGCCGGGCTCCTCGGTGCTCTTGCAGATCAGCTCCAGGGCCAAGCACAGCAAACGGTTTTCAGGGCGGTCCGGCAGGAATACATCATGGCGGATCTGGAAGTGATGCTGGCGCCCCGGCGGCTGGCGCATCTGCGCCAACACATTGAGCTGGCCACGCAGGAAGCGCTGCTCCTCCTCGATGCGCTGGTAATCGAAGCGCATTCCTCGCTTGACCAGATGGTCCAGCGCCTGGAGGAACTGGCGCATAACCCACTCTGACAGCGGCGCATCGAACAACTGCAGACCCGCCGCCCCGACCTGGCGTACCGGCAAATCCAGCGCCGTCTGGATCATCCGCTGCAGAAGCGCCCGGCTTTCCTTACGGCAATCCGTACGTTCGGTGTGCTTGGGCAGGATTTCCAGGCGCGTGCCACAGGGCGTCTCTACCACGCCTACATAGCTGTCCAATTTTAACGCCAGGTGCCCGTCCTGCTGCAAAAGTACCGCGCCGGTCTTGCTGAGCGAGGCGCTTTGCTCGCATAGCCAGTCGAAGGCGCTGGGAGACACCTGGGCGCAGTCCAGCGACGGCTCGACCGGATCGGTAGTCAGGCGGGCAAATTCGCGAACGGTGATCTTGGTGATCACGCTTCCTCCGGCTCCAGCTCGATAGATGGAGCCGCTTCCTTCACCTGCACAGCAATGATGCCGGCATAGGCAGAGACCCGCTGGAAGGCAGCATCATTGATGCTCCACGGTAGGTTATGCGTCGAAACATCTACCCCGTCTCCGAACAGAGCTTGCACATTGCGCTGATGCTGGAACACGAAGCGATCGACCGGCGCCTTGCGATGATCGTTCAGCACCCACTGGATACGCTGCCAATCCTCGAAGAAGTATTCCTGCAGAAGTGGCAGTACCTGATTGCGGAAGATCAACTCCAGCCGTTGCAGGCGGGGGTCCTTCACCAGCGGCATGAAATAGGCGTGGCCTAGGCAATGATCGCGATCCAACAGCACTTCGATGCGCTGGTTCAACATACGCAGCAGTTGACCGATATCCACACCCGCCACGTCCACCCCATCCAGCAACTCCGGCTGCGGCGGCATCTCCCGGAAGGTGAAGCGCCGGCGCAAGGCGATATCCAGCGAGGCCAAGGAGCGGTCAGCGGTGTTCATGGTGCCAATCAGGTATAGATTGGACGGGACGCTGAAGCACTCCCCCTCATTGTCGTAAGGCAGGGTAACCGCCAGAGCCTCATCGGCTCCTTCGCGTTTAGAGGGCTCGATCAGGGTGATCAGCTCGCCGAAAATCCGCGAGACATTGCCACGGTTGATTTCATCGATGATCAGTACGAAGTTCTCGGCAGGCTGCTTCTCGACGCCCTTCGCTTCGTAGGGTGGCAAGCCGCACTCCTTTTGCAGGTACTCCAGCACACCCCAAACATAGGACGGGTTGTTAGTGATGCTTTTCTTGTCAATACCCTCATACAGTCGCCTGACATCCTTAAGGAGTACGAAGTAGTCATGCTTCTGATCCACTGCGCTGGTAGGGAAAGCCAGCAAGCTGCTGCCACCGGAGCACTCGACTCGGAAGGTCTTGCCTTTAATCGTCTGCAGCAGCAGGCCACCCTCATCCTCGGCATCTGCCACTGCCTGCTTGAACCGAGCCAGTGCCTGATCGAAGACGTCGTTACTCTCTGCAATACCCGACCGGGCCCGATCACACAGTTGCTTGAACACCCCGTCGTGCACGCTGTACTGCAACTGACCCGCAACCGTTTCCGCGCGAATACCTTGCACGAAATCCTCGTAACTGAAGCTCTGGTGAAAGGTGCAGAAAACAATCTGCCCCGATGTCACCAATTCATCAAAGCGTTGTTTCAACCGGTTGCGGTTGCTCGCATTGGCCTGGAGGTTTTCTGGATCGAGGATGGCGAGTGCTGCATCGATAGTCGCAAAGGTTTTTCCGGTACCTGGCGGGCCGAAAAAGATTTGGTTCAACGGTGCGACCGGCGCTTGCGACATCTTATGCGACTCCATGCATGCCTCTCCTTGTTCGTTCTGAGCATCGATCACGAGCGGTTTCCCCTTGAGCGCGACCAGTAGCTGCCACATGGCAATGTTGTTTTCCAGCAATTGCCTGGCTTCCAGCCCGGCTGCCGCCATGCAGGACTTGATGCCACGGTTGCGCTCGGCCCAGTCGTCGCCACACTCGACTGGCAGTTGGAAGTGCTCCTTCAGCCCAGCAAGCAACGCCCGGCAATCATCATCGTTCAGCAGGGTGGTGAAAGTCTCCGGAGCGAAGGCAGCGAATACCCGTTTGATGGCAGCAGGACGCATGCTGTCGAACAGGTTGTCGTTCACCGCCTCGCGCCACTTCGCCAGGATGGCCACAAGCGTCGCAGCATCCGGCGTGACAAGAATCTTTTCGGTCAACTTCCTGAGCAGGGGCTGGTTGTCGGCAAAAGACTGATGCGACAGAAAGCCCAGCCCTACACTGGCAACACCGTTGGCTTTGTCGCGCCACAGATGGATCAATGCCGGCTCATCCAGTACCGCCGCGCCATCTCGGAGTTGTCGCCCCAACTCGATGACATCCTGGTATTCGCCCAACCACTCCGGACAGCGTTCTTGTTCGTCCTGCGAACTCCAATCCACGTATTGCCACAGACTGTGCTTGCTACTTCCTCGCTGCCACAACCCGTCGAGGATGGCGAGCATCTCGCTGCCGATGGAGATCCCAGAGGCTTGCGGACTCCAGCGTTGAAGAGGCAGAGCCTTTTCCAGCAGCACCATCGGTAACAGCCCCGAGGCGCAGTCGGGGCGATATTCGTCCACTCGGAAGTCGATGTAGCGACGGAGCTTGCTCGTATCCTTCCAGTCCGTCCCCTCATAGGAAACCCGAGCAACAGTGCCTTTGGCAATAATGCCGCGCGGTGGCAACCCCAGACGAACCAGATAGACCGTTTCACCCTCTTGAGGTTGATGGGAGCTACAGCTCCAAGCCCTAACGGAGCCAGGCATCAAATTTAGTTGATTGCATTCGTCGCCGTCGCCTCCATCGCTGAAATGACGTGGATTCCAGGTCAACAGCCAAGCCGGTCGCTGTTCATTCATAAGATATTCCTTGTGAGTTCTTCCACATAGGCAGGCGCAGCTGGCCAGGAATCAAGCACGGCCGAAGAGAGCCGCGCGGGTGGGTGGCTGTAACGATCAGCGCTAAGAGAGGCGCATGATAACGGGCTGAAGTTTTCTTGTCTGGTTGTACATTGGTGGCGAAGAGGCAGTATTGGGTAGCTGTTAAAAAGGTACAGCAGCAGTACAGTGCTCAGCTTCGCCCACCTAGCGAAAACTAGCCAAACCTACATACAATCAGCTAGTTAACACTATTGTACCCTTCCCCTACCTAACCTAGACTTTACGTACCTCGGTGCATCAGTCGGCGACTCATAATCCCTTGGTCGCAGGTTCGAGTCCTGCTGGGCCCACCACCTTCAAAAAGCCGCGCATTTGCGCGGCTTTTTGCGTTTCAGGACCTTCCCGCCGCTCTGGACACTGAGCCGAATAGGTGCGTTAATCGGCTCATCTGGTGAGCCGATTAACTCACCTATTCGGCTCATCCTGCGCTGGAGCCCTATGAACCAACTTCCCTACTGGATCTGGCAGCAACCGGATTGGCCTCATTTCACCTGGCAGGCACAAGCGCTCGCCCCGCTGCTGCGCGCCTGCGCGCAAGCGCAAGGGCGGCTGCAAGGGATGGCCGGCGCCGTGGACAATGACTCCAGCGCCCAGAGTGAACTCGATGCCCTGCTGCAGAATATCGTCACCTCTTCAGCCATTGAAGGCGAACGGCTGAATGTCGGCTCGGTGCGCTCCTCGCTCGCGCGACGCCTGGGCATAGCTGCCGATCAGAAAGTCAGCCCACGCAGTGAAGGCCTGGCTGAACTGATGCTTGATGCAACTCAGCAACATACAAAACCTCTCAGCCTGGAGCGCTTGCTGCATTGGCATGGTTTGCTTTTTCCCGAAGATGACAACCCGCTGGCTCCACGCATCCGTGTTGCCGCCTTGCGTGGCGATGAACCTATGCAGGTAGTCTCCGGAAGGCTCGATCGGCCTACCGTGCATTTCGAGGCCCCACCTCGGGAGGGGCTTGAGCAGCAAATGCACGCCTTCATCCAGTGGTTCAATGACAGCCGAAGCAATGCCGGCCTTGATCCACTGCTGCGGGCAGGGATTGCGCACTTCTGGTTCGTCACGCTGCACCCTTTCGAGGACGGCAATGGGCGCCTTACACGCGCCCTCACTGACTTGGCATTGGCACAAGGAGAGCATCAAGCCATTCGTTTCTACGCAATGAGCGCCAGCATCCTGGAAGACCGGGCAGGTTACTACCGGATTCTTGAACGCAGCCAGAAAGCCTCACTGGACGTTACTGATTGGCTGCAATGGTTCCTGCAAACCTTGCTGTCGAGCCTGGGAATGGCGCTGGCCCGTATCGACCGAGTCTTGAACAAGGCGCGCTTCTGGCAACTGCATCGTGGACAGGAACTGTCGACGGAACAATTGAAAGTCCTGAACCGCTTGCTCGACGGTGGTGACAATGGCTTCGCCGATGGAATCAGCGCAGCCCAGTATCAAGCCGTGGCCAAAGTCAGCAAGGCCACCGCCACCCGCCATTTGGCGGACCTGCTGGAAAAAGACTGCCTACAGCGCTTGCCGGGTGGCGGGCGTAGTACCCGCTATCAGATCAACTGGCCCGCACCTGCGCAGCCGCTCCCTTCTCACGAGTAACCTTCAATGCCCGATACCCGCCTCGCCGTCCTCGACGAAATCGATCGCCAGCTCATCGCCGCCCTGCAAATCAACGCCCGTGAGAGTGTAGCCATGCTCGCCCGGCAACTGGGTATTGCCCGCACCACCGTCACCTCGCGCCTGGCTCGCCTGGAGAAGGCCAAGGTCATTACCGGCTATGGCGTTCGGCTGGGCCAGCGGGTCGTTGACGGCGGCTTGCAGGCTTACGTAGGCATCACTGTGCAGCCACGCTCGGGCAAGGAAGTGCTGCGCCGGTTGAGCGCCATGGCGCAGGTGCAGCAGCTGTGTGCTGTGAGTGGTGAGTTTGATTATGTGGCGTGGCTGCGTACTGATTCGCCTGAGCAGCTGGATCAGTTGCTGGATCAGATCGGTAGCGTCGATGGGGTAGAAAAAACCACCACCTCAATCATCCTCAGCAGCAAGATCGATCGCGGTCAGCCGGTTTAGAGACCCTCCCATTCCCGCGCTCTACGCGGGAATGATTGCCAACACCTTCCTATTCGACATCCCTCGAAACCAAAGCGCCATGAAGCATGGGTGTGCCTGTATGTAAGCTCGGTGATGGAAACCGCCTTGACGGTTGAACAGCATCACCCCAAACTATACGCAGATAACGTACAAAAAGATGAAAGCGCTATTTGTCGAACTGCCCCCGTTTCAGCGATACCGCAGCGAATACCTGGATGACGATGCCTTTCGCTCCCTTCAATCGGTGTTGATGCAAAATCCAGAAGCGGGTGACGTGATACAGGGGACTGGGGGGCTTCGCAAAGTACGCTTTGGCGATGAAAATCGTCAGAAGGGCAAGCGCGGAGGGATCCGGATCATTTACTACTGGTGGCTGGGTGGCGCTCAATTTTGGCTATTCACCCTGTACAGCAAGGGCGATCAGAACGACCTCAGCGAAGACCAGAGAAAAATACTCAAAAGGCTGCTCGAAAGCGAATTCGCAGCGAGGACACACAATGAAACGTGACATTTTTTCTGAGTTGGTCGAAGGCTTTGAAGCCTTGGCTGACGAGCGCGAAGGCAAAATCACTTTGCGCACGCACAAAGTGCAACTCGATCCACTTTCCGAAGTGACAGCCGATGAGCTGGTCGATATCCGTCAGCAGCTGAACATGTCTCGCCCGGTGTTTGCCATGTATCTGCGCACCAATGCCCGCACTCTGGAGAACTGGGAACAAGGCCGAGCCAAACCCAACGCTCAAGCCATGACCTTGATTCGTCTCGTACAAAAATTTCCTGAAACCGTGGGACACCTGGCTGCACTGGCTTGATGACGTGCTCCCGCGCTTGACGCGGGAACACAGTCGGTCTCGTCAGACTTCCACACTCTCAAGCAACGCCTCGACCAGCGCCCGCGCTGAACCCACGCTTTGAATCATCGCAAACGCCAGGGCCTTGTCGTTGAATTCGAGGTGTTCGGCAGCATCCCAGCCGGTGGCTTCCGCGCAATTGAGCAACATGACCACATTGACGAGCGCATCTTCGATGGCGATGCCTTGGCGGACGGTGAAGAGTGGGCGGTTGTTGCAGTCGAGAGGGCCGAAGAGTTTTTCGACGGTATGGGTGATGGTGCGATCTTGGGGTGGATCGGGGGTAATCTTAATCATGGTGAAGCTCCTTGATTGGTGGAGCTACCACCTCCCGCTGTCAAACAGGAATGGTGGCAACTGTACGCGGGTTGACAGACCGGGAATCAAGGAACCCGGCGCACACGAGTGTGCCCCACGCACAGCTGCCATAAAACGAAACGGCAGGCACAAAAAAAGCGCCTGCTGATCGGATACGGACGCTTGTGCGCCTTGATTTGATTCGGTCTGTCAAAACCGGTCGCTGAATTGGCAGCGACATTTGAAGGGTACCGGCATGGTGTGTTTGGCGCAACACCGTAGGCGAGCGCTGTGCGCTCGATCGCGGCGGTCCGGCGTTCCGGCAAGCCCGCTCCCACAGTGGGTGAGGTGTCAAAATCGGCGCATAACCTCTGTGGGCTTGCCAGCGATGAGGCCAGACCAATCAATACATCACTCTGACAACAAACATCGTCACAATGCACAAAAAAACATCGATATGACGACACTCTGCGTCTTATTTACGTGCGCACGCCTCCCTAAAATGGCCACCACACATTTCCTATACTCAGGCTAAGCGCCCCGCGCCTCAGCCCAGCAAGGTCAGCCATGAACAAGAAGAATCGCCACCCCGTAGACGGTAAAAAACCCATCACCATTTTCGGCCCGGACTTTCCCTTCGCTTTCGACGACTGGATCGAACACCCGGCCGGGCTGGGCGTGATTCCTTCGCAGAATCACGGTGCCGAAGTGGCGATTGTCGGCGCCGGTATTGCAGGATTGGTGGCGGCTTACGAGCTGATGAAGCTGGGCCTCAAGCCCGTGGTCTATGAGGCTTCGAAAATGGGCGGACGCCTGCGTTCGCAAGCATTCAACGGCGCCGAAGGCATCATCGCCGAGCTGGGCGGGATGCGCTTTCCGGTGTCGTCCACGGCCTTCTATCACTACGTCGACAAACTGGGCCTGGAAACCAAGCCGTTCCCCAACCCGCTGACCGTTGCCTCCGGCAGCACCGTCATCGACCTGGAAGGCCAGACCTACTACGCGCAAAAACTGGCCGACCTGCCCAAGCTGTTCCAGGAAGTCGCCGATGCCTGGGCCGACGCTCTGGAAGATGGCGCCCAGTTCAAGGATATCCAGCAGGCCATCCGCGACCGTGACGTGCCGCGCCTCAAGGAGCTGTGGAACACCCTGGTACCGCTGTGGGATGACCGCACCTTCTACGACTTCGTCGCCACCTCCAAGGCCTTCGCCAAGCTGTCCTTCCACCACCGCGAGGTGTTTGGCCAGGTCGGTTTCGGCACCGGCGGCTGGGACTCGGACTTCCCCAACTCGATGCTGGAAATCTTCCGGGTGGTGATGACCAACTGCGACGACCACCAGCACCTGGTGGTTGGCGGCGTTGAGCAGGTTCCACTGGGCATCTGGCGCCACGTACCGGAGCGCTGCGTACACTGGCCCGAAGGCACCAGCCTGTCCTCCTTGCACAACGGCGCGCCACGTGCCGGCGTCAAGCGCATTGCCCGTGCCGACGATGGCCGCTTCGCAGTCACCGACAACTGGGGCGACACCCGCCACTACGCCGCCGTACTGACCACCTGCCAGAGCTGGCTGCTGACCACGCAGATCGAGTGCGAAGAGTCGCTGTTCTCGCAGAAAATGTGGATGGCCCTGGACCGTACCCGCTACATGCAGTCGTCGAAGACCTTCGTCATGGTCGATCGTCCGTTCTGGAAGGACAAGGATCCGGAAACCGGTCGTGACCTGATGAGCATGACCCTGACCGACCGTCTGACCCGCGGCACCTACTTGTTCGACAACGGCGACGACAAGCCGGGCGTTATCTGCCTGTCCTATTCGTGGATGAGCGATGCGCTGAAAATGCTGCCACACCCGGTCGAGAAGCGCGTCAAGCTGGCCCTCGATGCCCTGAAGAAGATCTACCCGAATGTGGATATCGCCAGCCGCATCATCGGCGACCCGATCACTGTGTCCTGGGAGGCCGACCCGCACTTCCTCGGCGCCTTCAAGGGCGCGCTGCCAGGCCACTACCGCTACAACCAGCGCATGTACGCGCACTTCATGCAAAAGGACATGCCGGCCGAACAGCGCGGCATCTTCATCGCCGGCGACGACGTGTCGTGGACGCCGGCCTGGGTCGAAGGCGCGGTACAAACGTCGCTCAACGCTGTGTGGGGTATCATGAATCACTTCGGCGGCCACTCTCATGCCGAAAACCCAGGCCCTGGCGATGTGTTCGACGAAATCGGCCCCATTGCCCTGGCGGACTGACAGGAGAATCGCAATGCGCATTGCCCTGTTTCAATGTGCCTCTCAACCGCTGGATGTGCGCGGCAACCTCGACCGGCTGCGCTCCCAGGCGCATGAGGCGGCGGCGGATGGCGTCCAGTTGCTGGTATGCCCGGAGATGTTCCTGACCGGATATAACATCGGGACCGATGCCGTCATTCAGCTGGCCGAGGCCGTCGACGGCCCCTCGGCCATGGAAGTGGTCGAGATTGCGCAAAGCTGCGGGATAGCCATCGTCTATGGCTATCCCGAGCGCAGCGAAGATGGGCAGATCTACAACGCCGTGCAGTTGATCGACGGTCAAGGCAAGAGCCGCTGCAATTACCGCAAGACGCATCTGTTCGGCGGTATGGACCGGGCCATGTTCGCGCCCGGGCCGGGTGATTACCCCGTGGTGGAGTTGAACGGCTGGAAACTGGGCATGCTGATCTGCTATGACCTGGAGTTCCCGGAAAATGCGCGGCGCCTGGCCCTGGCCGGCGCCGAACTGATCCTGGTGCCGACCGCCAACATGGTGCCGTATGACTTTGTCGCCCAGGTCACCGTGCGCGCCCGCGCCTACGAGAACCAGTGCTATGTGTTGTACGCCAACTACTGCGCCGACGAGTGTGGCATCCACTATTGCGGGCAGAGCAGCATCGTCGGGCCTGACGGGCACATGCTTGGCATGGCCGAGCACGACGAAGAACGCATTGCCGCAACCCTGGATCGCGCCTTGCTTGAAAACGTGCGCGCCGACAACTTCTACCTGCCCGACCGGCGCCCCGAGCTGTACGGCGACTTGACCAAAGCCTGAGGCTCTAACCTGCGTTATCCGCTAGCATGACGGCTTGATCCCCTGAAAATGGGCTTGAAGCCGTCATGCCTGCGTCTCCCCCCGTCGAATTCTGCACCCTGAGCAACGGGCTGCGCGTCAGCCTGCGCAGCGCCGCGCACCTCAAACGCTGCGCGGCCACCTTGCAGGTTGCGGCAGGCAGCCATGATGCCGCCCCGGCCTGTCCCGGGCTGGCGCACTTCCTCGAACACCTGTTTTTTCTCGGTACCGAGCGTTTTCCGGCTGAAGACGGCTTGATGCGCTTTGTGCAGCGTCATGGCGGGCAGCTCAATGCCAGCACCCGCGAACGCACTACCTGGTACTTTTTCGAGGTGCCTGTAGCCGCCTTTGCCGGTGGCCTGGAGCGCCTGAGCGACATGCTGACCAGGCCACGTCTGGCACTGGACGATCAGCGTCGTGAACGCGAGGTGCTGCATGCCGAGTTTCTCGCCTGGGCACGCGATGCCACGGCGCAACGACAATTCGCGCTGTATCAATACTTGTCGCCAGTACACCCCTTGCGCGGTTTTCATGCCGGCAACCGATACACCCTGGCGGTGCCGAGCGCGAACTTCCAACAGGCACTGCGCGACTTTTACACCGGCTTCTACCAGGCCGGGCAGATGACGCTGAGTATCGCCGGGCCGCAATCCATTGCCGAACTGCAACGCCTGGCCCAGGCCTTTGGGCGGCAACTGACCAAAGGCACGCACGTCGCCCAGAGCGTACCACCGCCATTGCGCGAAAAAGGACCTGAGCCTTACTGTCTGCAACAGGGCCGCCAACTTCACTGGCTGCTGCCTGTTGAATCATTGCCGGGCCACGCACGGGAGGCGATCGAATTTCTCGGCACCTGGCTCAGCGATGCGCAACCCGGCGGCCTGCTGGCCGAACTGCGCACCCGTGGCTGGCTGGAGACATTCACCTTCAGGCCGCTCTACCAGTTCGCCGGTCAAGCGCTGCTGCACGCGGAATTCAAGCTCAGCGCCGCGGGCCTCGAAGCGCGCGAAAAGGTCAGTGATATGTTCTTCGACTGGCTGAGGTTCTTCCGGGCGGCCGATTGGCAAGGCCTGCTGGCTGAATACGCCCTGCTGCAACAACGGCGAGCGAGCGTCGGCAGTGCATTGGAACTGGCCCGCCATGACTGCGAACACTACGCCGGCCAAGCAAGCTTCCCCAGCGCAGCTCTGGACCAGTTGCTGGACAGCCTGCAGCCTGCGCAACACACCAGCGTCACTGCCCCATGGCAACTACCGCCCCCCAATCCTTTTCTCCGACCCACACCTGTCGCACCAGTAAATGCCCAAGTGTCTGTCGCCCTGACGTACAGCCCCGCGCTTCCATCCGTACGCGATACCGGTGCGCTCTATCTGCAATGGCAGCTCGAGTCGCCGTTGCGCGACAGTCTGTGGCGAGTGCTCGAACAAGCGCTGCAAAGTCTGATGGAAAGCGCACGCCAGGCGGGCGTCGATGTGAGCTTCAGCGCCTGCGCGCACTACTGGCAACTCAAGTGTTTCGGCGCCCGGGAACCGATCGCTGCGATAGTCGAGCAGGCCCTCAAGGCGCTCACCCTGCCCATTCAAGAGCATTGGCGTGACTATGCCCAGCCAAAGGCCGAGCAGCCCTTGATGCCGATCCGGCAACTGCTCAAGCTGTTACCGGAGCATTGCCTCGGTGCTTACAAACAGAGGGAGGAATACCCTGACCCGATCACAGCCATCGAGGACTTGCAGTACCTCTGGACCAACGCTCGCTGGCAGGGCCTGGCCACCGGCTTTAACGCCGATAACCGCGTCCAATTGCAGGCGGCGTTGCAAAGCCTGCCCGGCCAGCCCGGCACCTTTGAACCTCACGTACTGTCCGCCAGGCGCATCTGGAGCCAGGTGCCGCTCACTGGCAACGAGCACGCCTTGCTGCTGTTCTGCCCCGCCCCAGGCCATGACCTGACTGCGCAGGCCACGTGGCGTCTACTGACCCATCTATGCCAAGGCCCGTTCTATCAGCGTCTGCGCGTCGAGCTGCAACTGGGCTATGCCGTCTTCAGTGCGTTCCGCCAACTGCAGGGCGTGAGTGGCGTGCTGTTTGGCGTGCAGTCGCCCCAGACCACTTCCCGGGATATTCTCGAGCACGTGCGCGCCTTCCTCGACGCATTGCCGGTGCGCCTGGCCGAACTTGACCCCGCCGGCCTGCATGCCCAACGCCTGGCCCTGGCAGCGCAGTTCGACGAATCCGCCATGGCCAACGCCGACATTGCCGAATGGGCCTGGCAGTCGCAACTGGCCGATTCGTCGACCAGCCTGCCCGCGCTACAACAGTCTATTCTCAGGGTGGAACCCGCTATGTTGCGCGAGGCCGCAGAGCAGCTGAGCCAAGCGCAGCATGGCTGGCTGGCCCTGGCAAACGGGCCCCGTCCCGACACTGGCTGGCAAACGACAATCTGATCGTTACCGAGCCTGCAATGAGCTTTCTTGCAGATTCCGGCATATCAAATGTCGTAAACTTAGTAACATAGCTACCTATTCATTGGAACGTCCGCCTTTAGTAGTGGACTAATGTTGTAGTTACCACCCCAGAACAACCCTGAAGGAGACCGCCTATGTGGACCAAGCCAGCCTACACCGATCTGCGCATCGGCTTTGAAGTGACCATGTACTTCGCAAGCCGCTGATTTTTTTGGCATCGAACAGCGCCTCGGTCAGCCGGGGCGTTTTTATTTTCAGGCGCCGCTCGATGGAGTTGCCATGTACATCCAGATTCTAGGGTCCGCCGCCGGCGGTGGCTTTCCGCAGTGGAACTGCAACTGCGTCAACTGCAAGGGCTTTCGCGACGGCAGCCTGCGCGCCAAGGCGCGGACCCAGTCCTCGATCGCCCTGTCCGATGACGGTGTGCACTGGATCCTGTGCAATGCCTCGCCCGACATCCGCGCCCAACTGCAGAGCTTCGCCCCGATGCAACCGGCACGGACCCTGCGCGACACCGGCATCGACGCGATCATCCTGCTCGACAGCCAGATCGACCACACCACCGGACTGCTGAGCCTGCGCGAAGGCTGCCCGCACCAGGTCTGGTGCACGGATATGGTTCATCAGGACCTCAGTACAGGCTTCCCGCTGTTCACCATGCTCAGCCACTGGAACGGCGGGTTGAACTGGAACCGCATCGAGCTCGAAGGTAGCTTCGTGATTCCCGCCTGCCCGAACCTGCGCTTCAGTCCCTTCCCGTTGCGCAGTGCGGCACCGCCCTACTCGCCGCACCGCTTCGACCCGCACCCGGGTGACAACCTAGGGCTGATCGTCGAAGACCTGAACACTGGCGGCAAACTGTTCTATGCCCCGGGCCTCGGCATAGTGGATCCGGACTTGCTGGAAAAAATGGCCGAAGCCGATTGCCTGTTGGTCGACGGCACCTTGTGGGACGACGACGAGATGCAGCGCCGTGGTGTCGGTACCCGTACCGGCCGCGAAATGGGCCATCTGTCTCAAAACGGCCCCGGCGGCATGCTCGAAGTGCTCGACGGGCTGGAACGACCGCGCAAGATCCTTATCCACATCAACAACACCAACCCAATCCTCGACGAAGACTCGAAAGAGCGCGCCGAACTGGATCGCCGTGGCGTCGAAGTGGCCTTCGACGGCATGAGTATCGCGTTGTAGGAGCCGACATGAGCGACGCCAAACCGCTTTCCCCCGCCGAATTCGAACGGGCCTTGCGCGCCAAGGGCGCGTACTACCACATCCACCACCCCTACCACGTGGCGATGTATGAAGGCCGCGCCACCCGCGAACAGATCCAGGGCTGGGTCGCCAACCGCTTTTATTACCAGGTGAACATACCGCTCAAGGATGCCGCGATTCTGGCCAACTGTCCGGACCGGGAAATCCGCCGCGAGTGGATCCAGCGCCTGCTCGATCACGATGGCGCACCCGGCGAGGACGGCGGTATCGAAGCCTGGCTGCGTCTTGGCCAGGCGGTCGGCCTGGACCCCGAGCAATTACGCGCCCAGGAGCTGGTGCTGCCCGGCGTACGTTTTGCCGTGGATGCTTACGTCAACTTCGCCCGTCGCGCCAGCTGGCAGGAAGCTGCCAGCAGTTCGCTGACCGAGCTCTTCGCCCCGCAGATCCACCAGTCGCGCCTGGACAGCTGGCCGCAGCACTATCCGTGGATCGACCCGGCCGGCTACGAATACTTCCGCACGCGCCTGGGTCAGGCACGACGTGATGTCGAACACGGCCTGGCAATCACCCTGCAACACTACACAACGCTGGAAGGCCAGCAGCGCATGCTGGAAATTCTCCAGTTCAAACTGGACATTCTTTGGAGCATGCTCGATGCCATGAGCATGGCGTATGAGCTGCACCGCCCGCCCTATCACAGCGTCACCGATCAGCGGGTCTGGCATAAGGGGATCGCCCTATGAGTTTCGATCGACAACTGACGCCACGCTGGCGCCCGGGCTACCGTTTCCAGTTCGAGCCCGCGCAAAAAGGCCATGTGCTGCTGTACCCCGAAGGCATGATCAAACTCAATGAGAGTGCCAGTGCCATCGGTGGTCTGATCGATGGTTCACGCAACGTCGCGGCGATCATTGCCGTGCTGGATCGGCAATACCCCGGCGTACCCGAGCTCGGTGACGACATCGAGCAGTTCATGGAGGTCGCCCGTGCGCAGCACTGGATCGAACTTGCCTGAAGTGCCGATGCAGCTGCCGCCCAAGCCTGAGGTCGGCCTGCCGCTGTGGCTGCTTGCCGAGCTGACCTACCGCTGCCCGTTGCAGTGCCCGTATTGCTCCAATCCGCTGGACTTTGCCCAGCAGGGCCAGGAGCTGAGCACGGAGCAGTGGCTCAAGGTGTTTCGCGAAGCGCGCGAAATGGGCGCGGCGCAGCTGGGCTTTTCCGGCGGCGAACCGCTGGTGCGCCAGGACCTCGCCGAACTGATCAAGGAAGCCCGCCAGCTGGGTTTCTACACCAACCTGATCACCTCGGGCATCGGCCTGACCGAGCAAAAGATCAGTGACTTCAAGCAGGCCGGCCTGGACCATATCCAGATCAGCTTCCAGGCCAGCGACGAGCAGGTCAACAACCTGCTGGCCGGCTCGAAAAAAGCCTTCGCGCAAAAGCTGGAGATGGCCCGGGCGGTCAAGGCGCACGGCTACCCGATGGTGCTGAATTTCGTCACCCACCGCCACAACATCGACAAGATCGACCGCATCATCGAACTCTGCATTGCCCTCCAGGCCGACTTCGTCGAACTTGCCACCTGCCAGTTCTATGGCTGGGCTCAGCTGAACCGGGTCGGCCTGCTGCCCACTCGCGAACAGCTGGTGCGCGCCGAACGCATCACCAATGAATACCGCGCCAAATTGGAAGCGGAAGGCAATCCCTGCAAACTGATTTTCGTCACCCCGGACTACTACGAAGAGCGCCCCAAAGCCTGCATGAATGGCTGGGGCAGCATCTTCCTGACCGTCACGCCGGACGGCACCGCCCTGCCCTGCCACGGCGCCCGGCAGTTACCGGTGCAGTTTCCCAATGTGCGCGATCACAGCATGCAACACATCTGGTACGACTCGTTCGGTTTCAACCGCTATCGTGGATACGAGTGGATGCGCGAACCTTGCCGTTCCTGCGACGAGAAGGAAAAGGACTTCGGCGGCTGCCGCTGCCAGGCCTTCATGCTGACCGGTGACGCCAGTAATGCCGACCCGGTATGCAGCAAGTCACCGCAGCACGGCGTCATCCTCAAGGCACGTGATAAAGCCGAGCATGCGACCCAAACCATTGAACAACTGGCCTTTCGAAATGAACGGAACTCACGCCTCATCGCCAAAAGCTGAACGATTCAGTGCTGCCCAGGCGGTTGCCGCCGGTACCGATTTCGCCGAGCTGCGTGCAGGTCACGGCGGGGTGTTCTGGAACGAGTTTCGCCCCGAGGATGGCGCTTGCCGGCTGTGGCAGTGGAGCGACGGCAAAACCCGTTGCCTCACTCCGGATGGTTTCAGCGCCCGCAGCCGGGTCTACGAATACGGCGGCGGATCGTTTTGCCTGAGCGACACCGGATTGGTGTTCGTCAATGAGGCCGATCAGCAGGTGTACACCCAGGCGCTCGATGGCAGCCTGCCCCGAGCCCTGACCCGGGGCACGCGGCGCTACGGTGACTTGCGCCATGCCGACGGCCTGGTGCTGGCCGTGGAAGAAACCCACGGGCCACAACTGGTCGAACATCGCCTGGTTACCCTGCACCTGGCCGACGGCCAACGCCGGATACTCGCCGAAGGTGCCGACTTCTATGCCGCACCGACGTTGAGCGCGGATGGCGCGCGGCTGGCCTGGATCGAGTGGAGCCGGCCGCATCAGCCCTGGACGATCACTCGCCTGATGTGCGCCGAGCGCATGGCTGGCGGCCACTGGGGAGTGCCGCGCTGCATCGCCGGCGGAGGGTCGAGCGAGGAGTCTCTGCAACAGCCACGCTTCGACGAACAGGGCGTGCTGTACTGCCTGTCAGACCGCAACGACTTCTGGCAACCCTGGGGTGAAACGCCAGAGGGCTGGGCTACCTTGCCGGCAGCCGCTGCCGACCATGCCGCGGCGCCCTGGCAATTGGGCGCCTGCACCTGGCTGCCATTGCCCGCGCAGGCGTACCTTGCAACCTGGTTCGAGGATGGATTCAGCCGCCTGGCCCTCAGGCACGGCGATGGCACCCTGGAAGATTTCAGCGGCGATTACAGCCGCTTCCGCGGCCTGGATGTGGACGACCATCATCTCTATGCCATTGCCGCATCGGCGACCAGCACGGCGGCGGTGATTGCCATCAACCGAAAGGACCATCAGGTACAGGTGCTGGCAGGCGGCAAGCTGCCCTTGCCCGCCGAGCGCATCAGCCGACCGCAATCGCTGCATTATCCTAGTGGCGATGGTCATGCCCATGGCTTCTTCTACCCGGCCATGAACGGCCAGGAAAAACCGCCACTGCTGGTGTTCGTCCACGGCGGGCCGACATCCGCCTGCTACCCTGTTCTCGACCCGCGTATCCAGTACTGGACCCAACGCGGCTTCGCCGTTGCCGATCTCAATTACCGTGGCAGCAGCAGCTATGGCCGGGCCTACCGGCAAGCGCTGCACCTGCGCTGGGGCGTGGTCGACGTCGAGGACGCCTGCGCGGTGGTCACTTACCTCGCAGAGCGTGGCCTGATCGACCCGCAACAGGCCTTTATCCGTGGCGGCAGCGCTGGCGGCTATACAACGCTCTGCGCGCTGGCCTTCGCCCACGTCTTCCGCGCAGGCGCCAGCCTTTACGGTGTCAGCGACCCGCTCGCCCTGACCCGTTCTACACACAAGTTCGAAAGCGACTATCTGGATTGGCTGATCGGTGATCCCGAACGCGACGCCGAACGCTACCGCGCCCGCACGCCGCTTTTGCATGCAGCCAATATCCAGGTGCCGGTGATTTTCTTTCAGGGCGAGCTGGATGCGGTGGTCGTGCCCGAGCAGACCCGCTCGATGCTGGCTGCATTGCAAGCCAATGGTATTGCCGCGCAGGGGTATTTCTATCCGGAGGAGCGTCATGGTTTTCGCAAGGCCGAGAATCTGGCTCATGCACTCGAGCATGAGTGGCAGTTCTACCAGCAGGTGCTCGAAGGCGAGTAGCTCTGCGCAAGACAACTGCCTCTCGTTCCCACGCTCTGCGTGGGAATGCCGTGCCAGACGCTCTGCGTCGTTCTGCACGAGAGCTTTGCGATATGTTGCAGGGTGCATTCCCACGCAGAGCGTGGGAACGAGAAAGAATGAGTAATCATGCAAAAAAATGCCCCAGTCCGAAATAATCAGGCCTGGGGCGTGCGCAGTTACGCGAGACGGTTCGGAAAAATCGGTGTATTCAACGTGACAATTGCGCCGTACGCACCCGGGCGAAAGCCCTGGCCAGGCGCAGCAACATCTCATCGATATTGCCCTTGCTGACCGTCAGTGCGGGCGAGAAGCGCAGGCAATCGGGTTGTGGTGCATTGAGCAGTAGCCCTTCCTGCAAGGCGGCCTTGACCATGGCTGCTGCCGAATCGTCGACCAGCCTCAAGCCCCAGAGCAGCCCCTGGCCGCGAACTTCGCCCTGGCCGTAGCGCGATGCCAGGTGGCTCAGGCCATCGCGAAAATGCCGTCCGCAATCGAGCACTCGCTCAAAAAAGCCAGGTTCGAGCACCGCCTGCAAGACCGCCAGCCCGGCCGTACTCATCAAGGCATTGCCATGATGGCTGCCGTCCAGCTCGCCGGGCTCGGCGCAACAGGCCGTGCCGCGGGCCAGCAGGGCCGCCAGTGGCACGCCGCCGCCCAGGCCCTTGCCGAGCGTGACAATGTCGGCGCGCACGCCGTAGGTTTCTTCAGCCAGCAATGCGCCACAACGACCGACGCCCGTTTGCACTTCATCGAGGATCAACAGGATGCCCAGCTCGCGGCACAGGCGCTCGACGCCTTTGAGGTATTCCTGGCTCGCCGGAATGACCCCGGCATCGCCCTGGATCGGTTCGAGCATGATGGCCACGGTTTGCGCATCCACGGCGGCATGCATTGCCTGCAAGTCGTTGAAGGGGACTTTGCAGAAACCCGACACCTTGGGTTCGAACAGGCCTTCGCATCCAGCCCTGTCCGAGGCCGACATGGCGCCCAGGCTATGGCCGTGGCAGCCCTGGCTGGCAGTGATGATGCGGTAGGCACCGTTGCGGTGGCGCTGGCCCCATTTGCGCGCCAGCTTGATCGCGCCTTCGCAGGCTTCGGTGCCGCTGTTGAGCAGGTACACCTGGTCACTGTCGGTGCACTGGCACAACAGGTCGGCCAGCCTGAGCATGCCGCGGTTGTGGAACCCCGCGCCCGGGTTGATCAGGGCCTGGGCCTGATCGGCCAATGCCCTGACCAGCACGCTGGGGCTATGGCCCAGGCTGTTGGCGGCGCCCCCTTGGGTAAAGTCCAGATAGGCACGGCCATCGCTGTCCCACAACCAGGAACCCTGGCCACGAACAAAAACCTGGCGAGGGCGCTCGACACTTGGCATCAGGCACTCACGGGCTTGATCGTCATGGAGCGGTTGAATGTCGTGGTGATTTTCGAAACTGGCAACTTTGCGGCGCAGATTGAACAGGTTCATGCGCCCGTCCTGCGAAGATTTTTTGCCTTGCCTATGTAAATACCACCAACACAACGGGTACTCATCGCGCTTTCTGGCCCTGTAAGCCTTGTGAATACGGGATAGACTAGGGGTTCACAGGTAATACAGCCATTTCGATTTTCCAGCTTTTTCGATAAGTAAACCTTATGGATTTCCGCCAACTGCGTTATTTCGTCGCGGTCTATGAAGAGGGCCACGTCGGCCGGGCCGCCGAACGCCTGTCACTTTCGCAGCCGGCTCTGTCACAGCAGATTCGCCAACTCGAACACAGCCTCGACGTGAGCCTGTTCGAGCGTGGCAACAAACGCCTGCTGCCGACCCTGGCCGCACATACGCTGTACAACCACGCCGTGCCTCTGCTCGATGGTTTGCAACGGGCGCGCGAAGCCCTGCAGAACTTCAAGGGCCAGGCATTGCGCACGCTGGCCATTGGCGTGCTGCAAACCGTTCATCCGAGCCTGGTTCCTCAGCTGCTCGACCGTGTTCGCAAGGCTCAGCCGCACCTGGTGGTGCAGATCTACGAACTGTCCGGCCTCGAAATCGAGCGTCGCCTGCTCAATGGCTCGCTGGACATTGGCATCAGCTATCTGCCACCCCGCCAACCCGGCCTGCATGGCTTGCTCTTGTACGAAGATGAGCTGCAACTGGTGATTCCGGCAAACCACCCACTGCGCGAATTCAAGAAGGTATCACTGAGCCAGGCCGCCGAACTGCCGATGCTGTTGCTTGGCGAGGAATTCCAGGTACGGCAGATCTGGCACACGCAGCTGGCCAATCTCGGCAGGCGCCCGCATGTACAGGCAGAGATGAACAATATGGCGGGGATTCTTGACAGCCTGCCGCACACGGCACTGGCAACCGTGCTGCCCGGTCGGGCACAGGTGGTGCAGGATGATCAGGAATTGCTCTGGAAACCCTTGAGCGAACCACGGGTGCCGCTCAAGGTGGGCCTGGTATTTCGTGATGCGCAACGCCAGCAGGCATCAGTGGAGCTGCTGCGCAACTTGCTGGAAGACGTGATCGAACCGCGTCACACGAGCCTGTCGCCAATGGACATATTGAGCTGAAGAGAGACCCGGAAAAATCGCAGGCAAAAGAAAACCCCGCCGAGGCGGGGCTTTGCAGACTGTTTCCCTGACATCCCTATCTGCGCACCTTCCTGGCGGCAATCCTGCGTGTCCGTGTTCTTGCTTTGCGCTTCCTGCGCTACGTCCATGTGAAGTAGATTAGCTGTGGATCCAATTTTCCGATAGAGGCGGAAAAACCTCGCGTTGTGTAAGCAAATGCTTACACAACGCGATAAGCCTTAGAACTGTTCGGCATTGAGCAAGTAAAGCGATTCGCTGCCAGCCTTGACCGATGCCGCCAACGAGTGGATACGCGGCAACAGGCGCGCGAAATAGAAGCGTGCAGTGCCCATTTTGCTGGCGTAGAAGTCGTCCTGCGCCTCCTTGCCCAGGGCAGCCTTGGCCATCAATGCCCACATGTAGGCATAGGCGGTATAGCCGAAGGCCTGCAGGTACTCCACCGACGCCGCGCCGATTTCGTTCGGGTTGGTTTTGCAGCGGTCCAATACCCAGGCGGTCAGCTCGTCGAGGTTGTCCAGGGCGGCATTCAGCGGCTTGACGAACTCGCCCAGCTCCGCGCCCGCGGTGGCGGTGAAATGGCGGATTTCATCGGCGAACAGCTTGTAGAACGCGCCGCCCGTTCCCACCACCTTGCGTCCGACCAGGTCCAGCGCCTGGATGCCGTTGGTGCCTTCGTAGATCTGGGTAATGCGCACGTCACGCACCAGTTGCTCCTGGCCCCACTCGCGAATGTAGCCGTGGCCGCCAAACACTTGCTGGCCATGCACCGTGGACTCCAGGCCCAGGTCGGTGAGGAACGCCTTGGCCACCGGCGTGAGCAGGGCCACCAGGTCTTCGGCGCGTTTGCGCGTGGTCGGGTCTTCGCTGTACTTGGCGGTATCCAGCTGCATGGCCACGTAGGTCGAAAACGCCCGGCCGCCTTCGTTGCTGGCTTTCATGGTCAGCAGCATGCGGCGCACGTCCGGGTGCACGATGATCGGGTCGGCCACCTTGTCCTTGGCTTGCGGACCCGTCGGCGAACGGCTTTGCAGGCGGTCGCGAGCGTACTCGACGGCATTCTGGTAAGAGCGCTCCCCCGTGGCCAGGCCCTGGATACCGACACCCAGGCGCTCGTAGTTCATCATGGTGAACATGGCCGCCAGGCCCTTGTTCGGCTCGCCGACGAGATAGCCGACGGCCTCGTCGAAGTTCATTACGCAGGTAGACGAGCCCTGGATGCCCATCTTGTGCTCGATCGAACCGCAGTTGACCGGGTTGCGCGCGCCCAGGCTACCGTCGGCATTGACCAGGAACTTGGGCACCAGGAACAGCGAAATGCCTTTGGGGCCCGCCGGCGCATCCGGCAGCTTGGCCAGCACCAGGTGAATGATGTTCTCGGTCAGGTCGTGCTCGCCACCGGTGATGAAAATCTTGGTGCCGCTGACTTTGTAGGAACCGTCGACCTGAGGTTCGGCGCGGGTACGGATGATGCCCAGGTCGGTACCGGCGTGGGGTTCGGTCAGGCACATGGAGCCCGCCCAAATACCGGCGTACATGTTCGGCAGGTAGGCGGCCTTCAATTCTTCGCTGGCATGGGCGTTGATCGACAGGCAGGCACCAGCGGTCAACATCGGGTAGAGGCCGAATGCCAGGCTGGAGGAGTTGACCATTTCTTCGACTTGAGCCGAAACGACTTTCGGCATGCCCATGCCGCCGTACGCCGGATCACCGCCGACGCCGACCCAGCCACCTTCGGCGTAGGTCTGATAGGCCTCGGGAAATCCTGCCGGGGTGGTCACGCCAGCAGCGCTCCAATGGCAGCCTTCTTCATCGGCACTGCGGCTCAGTGGAGCAATGCTTTTGCTGGTGACCTTGCCGGCTTCTTCAAGAACGGCATCGACGGTTTCGACATCCACGGTGTCAGCCAGCCCGGGCAGTTGCGCCCAGAGGTTGGCAACCTCGAAAACTTCATTGAGGACGAAGCGCATATCGCGCAAGGGCGCTTTGTAGTCAGCCATGGCAACCTCTCAAGGGACAAGATCCAAGCAGGACCTATTAACAAAAGTCGAGCTTAACCCAAGAACACTTGAGAGACATAGGGTCGCATCGTGACCATTTGTCTAAAAACAGTCACGCTATTCGGCAGCCTAATTGTTCGCCGTCATCCGTACAGCCCCCCGCCGATTCTGCCCGAAAGGCACGACACAATTACGCCCGGCACCCTTGGCGTTATAGAGCGCCTGGTCGGCTGACTTGAGCACCTCTTCAGGTGAACGATGTTCGGCCAACCGTTCGGCAGCGCCGATACTGATGGTGACCGACACACTGGAAGACGCTGCCGCGCCACGCCGCTGGCGTCCGCTCTGGTCGTCCTGGGGTCGGCTTTCCTTATTGCGCAACTGGATGTTGTAGGTCGCAATGGCCTCACGAACTTCTTCCAGGTGCGGCAAACATTCTTCCAGCGTCTTGGCCGCGAACACCAACGCAAACTCCTCACCACCGTAACGGTAGGCCCGCCCGCCCCCCGTGACTTTCGACAGTTTGCTGGCCACCAGCCGCAGCACCTGGTCGCCGACGTCGTGGCCGTGGGTATCGTTGAATTTCTTGAAGTGATCGACGTCGGTCATCGCCAACACATAGTTGCGCCCCAATCGCTGCATGCGCTCGTTCAGCGCACGGCGACCCGGCAACCCGGTCAGTTCGTCGCGGAAGGCCATCTGATAGGCCTCGTGAGACACCGCGGCGGCAATCATCAACATCACTTGGCTGCACATGATATTCAGCGTGAACGGCAGGATGAAGGTCTTGGGCAACATCCAGAAAATCCCGAGCAGCCCGACCACCTGCGCGGCATGCAAAGGCCTCGGATTTCGCAGGTATTGCACCACCAGCAACACGAAGGACGCCAGAAACACCGGATAGGCCAACTGGATCAGACTCATCCATTGACCATGCAACGCCGGCCAGCGAATCGCAGCAAGCCAGCCAAGCAAGGGCTCGGGAAAGCTCTGCTCCAGGCCCAGGGCGACACTGCCAACGGCCAGCAGTACGGCAAAACGCGCGACCATGTCCTGGAACAGATGCGTGCGTTCCTGCCACACCGCGAACAGGCAGAACATCAACGGCAGTAACAGGCAGCACAGGTGGAACACCACGGCGGCGTCGTCGCGCACCTTGCCGTGGTCCCGGTAATAGTCCGTCTGGGTATCGAGCAGGAAATAGGCGATGTAGACGGTGACCATCAGAAACAGTTCGCGCTGGCGTCGATACACAGCGCAGTAGGCACCGCCAAGCAGCAGGACCAGGGTTGGCAAGACATTGAACAGCGAGGTGAAGAAGACACTCAGGTCTTTCACGTAGGCAGCCGCCAGCCCCGCGAGCAACAACAGCAACGACGGCAGGAAATGGCTGAAACGCACAGCAGGTAGGCGTGACAAGGGTAAGGTCCCGGAAAACCAGTAGGTGGCATTGTGCCTTCAACTTATCGGCAGCGCGCCCGGCTTTATTAGCCTTTATTCGTGAAGATTTATTCAGGGTACCGACGGTACCCGATACAAATCTATCGACAGGCACAATCCATGTAGCCGCTGCCGCAGGCTGCGCTCGAGCGCGAAGCGGTCGCGCTCCCGGTATCGCAGGGAGGTCCTGACGGACCTCAGCGCAGCCTGCGGCAGCGGCTACAGGAGTGCGCGTTGGCCGTGACTGCGAGCATAAAAAAACCGCCTGCCCCGTAAGGGCAGGCGGCTTGAGAATCAGCCCGTGACTCAGTAAGCCAGGCCGAAGTTCTCTTCGCTCATGTCCATCAGGTTGTTGGCGCCTGACAGCATGGTGGCAACGTGAGTGCGGGTACGCGGCAGGATGCGCTGGAAGTAGAAGCGCGCAGTCTGCAGCTTGGCGGTGTAGAACGCCTCTTCGCTGGTGCCGGCAGCCAGTTTCTCGGCAGCCAGGCGAGCGATATCGGCCCAGAAGTAAGCCAGGCAGGCATAGCCGGAGTACATCAGGTAGTCCACGGAAGCCGCGCCGACTTCTTCGCGATCTTTCATGGCAGCCATACCGACCTTCATGGTCAGCTCGCCCCACTCTTTGTTCAGCGCAGCCAACGGCTCGACGAACTCTTTGACCGCTTCGTTGCCTTCGTTGTTCTGGCAGAACTTGTGGACCATCTTGGTGAAGCCTTTCAGAGCCTCGCCTTGAGTCATCAGCACTTTACGGCCGAGCAGGTCCAGCGCCTGAACGCCGGTGGTGCCTTCGTACAGCATGGAAATGCGGCTATCGCGAACGTTCTGCTCCATGCCCCACTCGGCGATGAAGCCGTGGCCGCCGTAGATCTGCACGCCGTGGTTGGCCGCCTCGAAGCCCACTTCAGTCATGAAGGCCTTGGCGATCGGCGTCAGGAATGCCAACAGGGAATCAGCCTGCTTCTTCGCTGCTTCATCCTGGCTGTACTTGACGATATCGACCTGCTTGGCGGTGAAGTAGACCATCGCGCGGTTGCCTTCGGCGAACGCTTTCATGGTCAGCAACATGCGGCGCACATCAGGGTGCACGATGATCGGGTCGGCAGCCTTTTCCGGCGCTTTCGGGCCGGTCAGGGAACGCATTTGCAGGCGGTCGCGAGCGTATTTCAGGCCACCCTGGAAGGCGACTTCGGCGTGCGCCAGGCCTTGCAGTGCAGTACCCAGACGTGCGGTGTTCATGAAGGTGAACATGCAGTTCAGGCCTTTGTTCGCCGGGCCGATCAGGAAACCGGTGGCCGCGTCGAAGTTCATCACGCAGGTGGCGTTGCCGTGGATGCCCATCTTGTGTTCGATGGAGCCACAGCTCACGCCGTTGCGCTCACCAACAGTGCCGTCGGCGTTAGGCAGGAACTTGGGAACGATGAACAGGGAAATGCCTTTGGTGCCGGCAGGAGCATCGGGCAGGCGTGCCAGCACGATGTGGACGATGTTGCCGGCCATGTCGTGCTCACCGGCCGAGATGAAGATCTTGGTGCCGGTGACTTTGTAGCTGCCGTCAGCCTGTGGCTCGGCCTTGGTGCGCAGCATGCCCAGGTCGGTACCGCAGTGAGGCTCGGTCAGGCACATGGTGCCGGTCCACTCTCCCGAAACCAGCTTGGTCAGGTAAGTCTCTTGCTGTTCGTGGGTGCCGTGCTCGGAAATGGTGTTCATGGCGCCGTGGGACAGGCCAGGGTACATGCCCCAGGACCAGTTCGACTCGCCGACCATTTCGCTGATCGCCAGGCCCAGGGACTCCGGCAGGCCTTGGCCACCGTGGTCGACAGCGTGGGCCAGACTTGGCCAGCCACCTTCGACGAACTGGTTGTAGGCCTCCTTGAAGCCGGTTGGGGTTTTCACGCCCGACTCGCTCCAGGTGCAACCTTCCAGGTCCCCGACGCGGTTCAGCGGAGCCAACACCTGTTCACAAAACTTGGCGCCTTCTTCAAGAATGGCGTCAACCATGTCCTTGGTTGCGTCTTGGCAAGCCGGCAGGCTCTGATAGTGCGCTTCGTAGCCGAGCAGCTCGTCACGAACGAAGCGAATATCACGCAAGGGGGCCTTGTATTCAGGCATAGCGATAAACCTCTGCTGATGAATCCTGGATGGAGTGATCGCGAGAGACCGGGCAGCAGTGGCTGACAACCGGTCAAACAGTTGTTTGAAACATACGTTTACTCCAAATCCTTGTCAAGCGTCACTCGTACGAGCCGCGCGGCAAATGGCTGCAAAGCGCGCAAGTACAGGCCTCGCAGCCGCGTAGCAACGATATGGTGAATATATAAAGATTAGTTGAAAGCAGGATGAAAGAGCGCCAAGAGGGCGCCCTTCGAAGGATGAGTCAGGTGAATGTTTCGATCAGGCTAGACCAGATCGAGTTCCAGCAGATCCAGTTCCAGATGACTGGCCACCACTTCTGGCGACACCACCTTGAGCTTGGGTACACGCCCCAGGCAAGGCGCGGGCAAGCGTTCGGCCAGCGTGGCGAGGTTTTCTTCCAGCCGCGCGGTCTTCCCATCGATGATATTCGCAACCCAGCCGGCCAGTTGCAGGCCGTCCTGGGCAATGGCTTCGGCGGTCAGCAAGGCATGGTTGATGCAACCCAGGCGCACGCCCACCACCAAAATGACCGGCAATCCCAGGGCCATGGCCAGGTCGGACAGGTTGGCCTGGTTGGACAGCGGTACACGCCAGCCACCGGCGCCTTCGATCAGGGTGAAATCCGCCTCCCTGGCCAGTATGTCGCGCATCGGCCCAAGCAAGGATTGCACGTCAAGGACCACACCGGCCTCCCTTGCCGCCAGATGCGGCGCAATGGCCGGCTCGAAGGCAAACGGATTGATCTCTTCGTACTTCAGTTTTATCGAGCTTTCGTCCATCAATGCCAATGCGTCGGCGTTGCGCAGGCCCTTGGGGGTGACATCGCAACCGGATGCCACCGGCTTGGCGCCGAGGGTTGAAAGTCCATTCAAACTCGCGGCATGCAGCAGGCCTGATGCAATCGTCGTCTTGCCGACGTCCGTGTCAGTGCCTGCGATGAAGTAGGCAGCGCTCATTTCGGTCCCCTTATGCTATCGGCTTGTGCAGTACGGCATAGACCACCTGGTAGGTTGCTGGCAAACCCTGGCTTTGTCGAAAGCCTTCATAGGCCTGCCGCAACCCCATCATACGCGCTCTGCCGGTCAACCCCCCAGGTCTTCCCGGGTTGAGGTTGTGGGCACCCAGCGCCTTGAGCTCATGAGTCAGGCCACGCAAGTCAGGGTAGTACAGCACATGCGGCCGCGACTCGAGGCTGAGCACCTGCAAACCACTGTTTTCACACAGCCGCTGATAATCCTCCAGACGCCGGAAACGATTGACATGCACCATACCGTCGACGGCTTGCCAACTCTCGCGCAGCTCATACAGCGTACCGACGCAGAGGCTGGCGAACGCCATGACGCCACCCGGTTGCAAGACGCGCAGCCCTTCCCGAAGCACGGCGGCAAAGTCGGCGCACCACTGCACGGCCAGGCTGGAAAACAGCAACTGGCAGCTCTGTGACTGCAATGGCAGGCGCTCGGCATCGCCGACAATGTAATGCTCCGCACCACCCTGAGGGCGTGCATGCCGGAGCATGCCTTCGGCGATGTCCAGGGCGACACCATGACTGCTCGGGTAGGTGCTGGCCAGGACGCGACTGAAGTAACCGGTGCCGCTGCCAAGATCGAGCCAGCGTTCTGGCTGCAGGTCCTGCGGTAAGCGTGCAAGTAACTCCGCACCCACCGCACGCTGCAATTCGGCGACGCTGTCGTAGCTGGTGGCCGCGCGGGAAAAGGACGCCGCCACCTGGCGCTTGTCTGGCAGGCTGCCGGGCAAACCCGGCGTAGAGAGATCAGTCATCACCGGACTCATGCAAGAAGGCCTGGATAGCCGCAGCCAGTTCATGGGGCGCCTCCAGAAGGAGTGCGTGGGAAGCCTGTTCGATCAGGCCGACTTCAACATCCGGCAGCAGCGCCAGCAACTCGCCAGCTACCTCGGCAGGGACGAGACCGTCCGCGCCCGCAAAAAGGTGCAGTTGCGGGCCACTGAAGGCCTGCAACGCCCGGCGGGTATCGAGCTGCGCCAATACGGCCAGTCCATATTCCAGACTCGCCGCAGGTGCATGCGGCGCAGCGCTATTGAGCAGACGCGCCAGCCCTCGCGCATCTTGCGCGCCTTGCGCACACAGCAAGGCAAATCGCTTGAGGGTCGCATGGGGCTCACTTCGGCAGCCTTGCAAGAACGCCTCGAAGGTTTCGCTGGCCATGGCGTGCGGCCAGTCGGCGCGCGCGACAAAACAGGGATTGCTCGCCAGGGTCAGCAAGCCGCAGCAACGATCACCGCGACGGGCCGCCAGCTCGCTGGCCAGCATGCCACCCAATGACCAACCGCCCAGCCAGACGTTGTCGGGCAAGGTGGCATCCAATTCGTCGAGCCAGTCGCTCGGGTCGCTGGACGCGAGCTCCGGCAACGGCTCGATCTCGACCCGCAAATGCTCGTCCAGCCCCTGCAGTGCGGCGGCCAGAGGTTCGAGCGGCGAGATGCCCAGGCCCCAGCCCGGCAGCAAGACAAGTTGATCACGCATCGCCTGGCTCCAGCAGCGGGTAACACTCGGCAAGCGCGTTCAACAATAGTTGCACTTGCGCTTCGCTGTGGGCGGCGGACAAGGTGACCCGCAGCCGGGCGCTGCCCGCTGGAACCGTCGGTGGACGAATAGCCGTGACCAGCAGGCCGCGTTCACGCAACATCTGCGACAGGCGCAAGGCGCGCTCGCTCTCACCGATCATGATCGGCTGGATTGGCGTGAAGCTGTCCATCAACTCGAGCCCGATCTGCTCGGCGCCGGCACGGAACTGCCGGACCAGACTCGCCAGATGCTCGCGCCGCCAGTGTTCGCTACGCAGCAGTTCAAGACTTTTCAGGGTGGCGCACGCCAGCGCAGGTGGCTGACTGGTGGTGTAGATATAGGGGCGAGCGAACTGGATCATGCTTTCGATCAAGTCTTCGCTACCGGCCACGAAGGCGCCAGCAGTACCGAACGCCTTGCCCAGGGTACCGACCAGCACCGGCACATCGTCCTGACTCAGGCCAAAGTGTTCGACGATCCCGCCGCCGTTTGCACCCAGCGGGCCGAAGCCGTGAGCGTCATCGACCATCAGCCAGGCGCCCTTGGCACGGGCAACCCGGGCCAGCGCCGGCAAGTCAGCCACATCGCCATCCATGCTGAACACCCCGTCGGTCACCACCAGGGTATTGCCGCAGGCTTTTTCCAGGCGATTGGCGAGGCTCTCGGCATCGTTGTGCAGGTAGCGACTGAAACGCGCGCCGCTGAGCAGGCCGGCATCGAGCAAGGAAGCGTGATTGAGGCGGTCTTCGAGCACCGTATCGCCCTGCCCGACCAGCGCCGTTACCGCCCCCAGGTTAGCCATGTAGCCTGTTGAAAAGAGCAAGGCACGCGGACGGCCTGTGAGATCGGCCAATGCCTCTTCCAGGGCATGGTGCGGGCCGCTGTGGCCAATCACCAGATGCGAAGCCCCGCCGCCAACGCCCCAGCGCTCGGCACCGTCGCGCCAGGCCCTGATGACCTCGGGATGGTTGGCCAGGCCCAGGTAATCGTTGTTGCAGAAGGCCAACAGCGGCTGACCATCGACCACCACCTCAGGCCCCTGCGGGCTCTCGAGCAGTGGCCGCTGACGGTACAGCGAGGCGGCGCGACGTTCTTCCAGTCGCGCACGAAGATCGAAAGTCATACGCGCCTCAGGCAGAAGCGGCGTTGTAAAACATCTCGCTGCTCTTCTGCTCGACCAGCGCCTGCTCGATCGCCGCCTGATGCACTTCATCGGCGTGCTCTTCGCGCGCTTCAGGCAGGATGCCCAGGCGCGAGAACAGTTGCATGTCCTTGTCGGCCTGAGGGTTGGCGGTGGTCAGCAGTTTTTCGCCGTAGAAAATCGAGTTGGCACCAGCGAAGAAGGCCAGGGCCTGCATCTGCTCGTTCATCGCCTCGCGACCGGCCGACAGCCGCACATGGGATTTGGGCATGAGAATGCGGGCCACGGCGAGCATGCGGATGAAGTCGAACGGATCCACATCATCGGCGTTTTCCAGCGGCGTACCGGCCACCTTCACCAGCATGTTGATCGGCACGGACTCGGGGTGTTCCGGCAGGTTGGCCAATTGAATCAACAGGCCTGCGCGATCGTCCAGCGATTCGCCCAAGCCCAGGATGCCGCCGGAGCAGATCTTCATCCCGGCATCGCGTACGTAGGCCAGGGTCTGCAGGCGCTCACTGTAGGTGCGGGTGGTGATGATGCTGCCGTAGAACTCCGGCGAGGTATCGAGGTTGTGGTTGTAGTAGTCCAGGCCGGCTTCGGCCAGAGCGACGGTCTGGTCCTGATCCAGGCGGCCGAGGGTCATGCAGGTCTCAAGCCCCATGGCCTTGACGCCTTTGACCATCTCCAGCACGTATGGCATGTCCTTGGCCGATGGATGCTTCCAGGCCGCGCCCATGCAGAAACGGGTGGAACCGATGGCCTTGGCGCGAGCAGCCTCTTCGAGGACCTTCTGCACCTCCATCAGCTTTTCTTTTTCAAGGCCGGTGTTGTAGTGACCGGACTGCGGACAATATTTGCAATCTTCCGGGCACGCCCCGGTCTTGATCGACAGCAAGGTCGAAACCTGCACGCGATTGGCGTCGAAATGCGCCCGGTGCACGGTCTGCGCCTGAAACAGCAAATCGTTGAAGGGCTGGACGAAGAGGGCCTTGACCTCGGCCAGGGTCCAGTCGTGACGCAGATTTGCAGTTGTGCTGGCGCTCATGGGCGATTCCTTGATTATGCTTGGACTGGCGCCAGGGGCAGGGAAAGCCCACAGGCGCAACACGGATATGCGGCATATTTAAGGAAGAGCCATGCGCTGTCAACCACCACCAAACAAGCTGGTTTACATCTGCACAAAAAACAACCAATCATGTTTGCTGTGCAATGAAAGCACTGACAACCCTTATCCCCTCTGCGTTCCTTGCGAGGCCGAGCTGCCCTGGTTGCACGAGCACTGCCAGGTGTGTGCCCTACCCTTGCCCTTCGCCGGCCTGACCTGTGGCCAGTGCAGCAAACACCCACCGGCGTTCGAACGAGTCGAGGCGCCCTGGTATTACGGCTTCCCCATCGACGCGCTGATCACCCGTTTCAAGCACAACAGCCGCTGGCCATTCGGCAGGCTGCTGGCGGAGCTGCTTGGCCACTGGCTTGAACACAGCTTCGATGAAGGTTTGCCACGACCACAGCGTTTGTTGCCGGTGCCCATGGCCCGCAAGCGCTTGCGCCAACGGGGTTTCAACCAGGCGGCCATGCTGGCGAACTGGTTGAGCGCCAGCCTGGATATTACCTGCGACGAGCACCTGCTGTTGCGCTCGCGTGAGACCCAGGCCCAACAGGACCTGGACGCCCTGGCGCGCAAGCGCAACCTGCGCCATGCCTTTGCCCTGGCCCCGGGTGCGCAGGTCAAGGGGATGCACCTGGCACTGGTCGATGATGTCCTGACCACCGGCGCCACGGCGGATGCCCTGGCCCGCCTGCTGATCGACGCCGGCGCAGCAAGGGTCGATGTGTATTGCCTGGCCCGCACGCCCAAACCCGGTAGCACTTGACTTGCCCTGGGTCGGCGGGCACTTTCGTGGCAGATACTTCTGGATTGCTCCCCCCATGTCTTTGCCCGCCCTGTTGACCCAACACATCGTTCGCCGCCCGCAGCGCATCGCCCTGCTGCAGCACATCGCCGAACAAGGCTCGATCACCCGCGCTGCCAAGAGTGCAGGCCTGAGCTACAAGGCGGCCTGGGATGCCATCGATGAGCTGAACAACCTGGCGAGCCAGCCGCTGGTCGAACGTAGCGTCGGTGGGCGTGGCGGCGGTGGCGCCAGGTTGTCGGCCGAGGGCGAACGGGTGCTGCGCCTGTATCAGCGCTTGCAAGCCTTGCAGGCACAAATTCTCGAGGCCGCCGAGGACGCCAGCGACCTGGACCTGCTCGGCCGCTTGATGCTGCGCACCAGTGCCCGTAATCAGCTACAGGGCCGCATCAGCGCCATTACCGCCCATGGCCGCAATGACCTGATTGGCCTGGAACTGGCGCAGGGGTTGAGCATTGATGCGCAGATCACCCACGAAAGTACGATGCGGCTGGAACTGGAGGTCGGCACCCAGGTGGTCGCGTTGATCAAGGCCGGCTGGCTGCAAGTGCTCGCGGCCGATGAGGTGGCTAGCCCCGGCAACAACTGCCTGAGCGGACAGGTCGAGGAGATCCTCGAGGATGACGAGGGGCCCAATGAAGTACGTATTGGCCTGGCCAATGGGCAGACCTTGTGTGCGGTGAGTTCGCAGCGGTTGCAGGTGGGGAGTGAGGTGAAGGTGGAGTTTTCACCGTCCTCTGTGTTGCTTGGTATTTCTGTGTAAAAGCTGATGGCCTCATCGCTGGCAAGCCAGCTCCCACAGATATCCAGTTCCCACAGGTGTGAAGTGAACTCTGTGGGAGCGGGCTTGCCAGCGATAGGGCCGTCTAGACAACACACCAACTGCCACAAAACCGTCACACCCCATGACTAAGGTGACTGCCAAATCCGCAGGGAGCCTGGCATGAAACTACTAGAAGACAACCAACCCACCGACCTCGAACAGATGGTCGGCCTCAGTCGTCGTGGCTTTATCAGCGCTGGCGCCCTGTGTGGCGCGGCCATGTTCATGGGCGGCAGCTTGCTGAGCCGCAGTGTACTGGCTGCCAGCGTCAGCGAAGCCAGCCCGTTGCTGGGTTTCCAGGGCATCGCCGCTGCCACCGGCGACACCATCAGCCTGCCATCCGGCTACACCTCTTCGGTACTCATCAGCTGGGGCCAACCGCTGCACCAGGACGGTCCGGCTTTCGACCCCAGCGGCAATGGCAGCGCCAAGTCCCAGGAACAGCAGTTCGGCGATAACAACGATGGCATGAGCCTGTTCCCCTTCCCGGATGACGACAACCGGGCGTTGATGGCCATCAACAACGAATACACCAATTACCGCTACCTCTTTGCCCACGGCGGCCAACCGACTTCCGCCGAAGACGTGCACAAGGCCCAGGCCTGCGAAGGTGTCTCGGTGATCGAAGTGCAGCGCAAGAATGGCCAATGGCAATTCGTTCAGGGCTCGCGCTACAACCGCCGAATCCACGGCAATACCCCGATCCGCGTCAGCGGCCCGGCGGCTGGCGATGCCCTGCTCAAGACCGACGCCGACAGCAGCGGTACCCAGGTGCTCGGCACTTTCCAGAACTGCGCCAACGGCAAGACCCCTTGGGGTACTTACCTGACGTGCGAAGAGAATTTCACCGACTGTTTTGGCAGCAGCGATTCGGCCCAGGTGTTCGATGCCGCGCAGAAACGTTACGGCGCCTCGGTTGCCAGCAAGGAGATCGGCTGGCATGCGCATGACCCGCGCTTCGACCTGGCCCACACCCCCAATGAACTGAATCGCCATGGCTGGGTGGTGGAGATCGACCCCTTCGACCCGCAATCGACACCTGTCAAACGCACAGCCCTGGGTCGTTTCAAACATGAAAACGCCGCACTGGCCGAAACCCGCGACGGCCGTGCAGTGGTATACATGGGTGACGATGAGCGCGGTGAGTTCATCTACAAGTTCATCAGCCGTGACCGCATCGACCACAACAACCCGAAGGCCAACCGTGACCTGCTCGACCACGGCACCTTGTACGTGGCGCGCTTCGATGCCGGCGATGGCAATCCCGACCACCCCAAAGGCCAGGGCCAGTGGCTGGAGCTGACCCACGGCAAAGCCGGGCTCGACGCCAGCAACGGCTTTGCCAGCCAGGCCCAGGTCCTGGTCCATGCGCGCCTGGCGGCCAGCCAGCTGAATGCCACGCGCATGGACCGCCCCGAATGGATCGTGGTCAGCCCCAAGGACGGCCAGGTCTATTGCACCCTGACCAACAACGTCAAACGCGGCGAAGACGGCCAACCGGTAGGCGGCCCCAACCCCCGCGAGAAAAACGTCTACGGGCAGATCCTGCGCTGGCGCGAAACGGGCGACGATCACGCCGCCATGACTTTCACCTGGGACCTGTTCCTGATCGCCGGCAACCCCAGCGTCCACGCGGGCACACCGAAGGGCGGCTCGGCCAATATTACCCCGCAGAACATGTTCAACAGCCCAGACGGCCTTGGTTTCGACAAGGATGGACGCCTGTGGATCCTGACCGATGGTGATTTCAGCAACAGCGGCGACTTCGCTGGCATGGGCAACAACCAGATGCTCTGCGCGGATCCGGTCAGCGGCGAGATTCGGCGC
Source organism: Pseudomonas akapageensis (assembly GCF_011355085.1). Lineage (GTDB taxonomy): Bacteria > Pseudomonadota > Gammaproteobacteria > Pseudomonadales > Pseudomonadaceae > Aquipseudomonas > Aquipseudomonas akapageensis. Next base: position 34,855 of record NZ_VXCP01000050.1, read on the forward strand.
TTCATGGTCGGACCGGTGGGGTGTGAGGTGACCGGCATCAGCTTTGCACCCGATCAACGGACGCTGTTCGTGGGGATTCAGCATCCGGGGGAGAATGGTGGGTCGACGTTCCCCGAACACTTGCCAGGCGGCAAGCCGCGGTCTTCGGTGATTGCGATTCGGCGGGAGGATGGTGGGGTCGTCGGCGCCTGACGCCAGGCTTCCCACGCCCACTCGTTCCCACGCTCTGCGTGGGAATGCAGAGCAAGACGCTCCAGCGTCGCCCGAATGCAACGCGGAGCGTCGCTGGATGCATTCCCACGCAGAGCGTGGGAACGAGGCACATGCAGCAACTCCTATACCGCGGCCATCTGCGCTACCATGGGTGGCCGGACGCGGCAGCCTGCCGCGCGCAGGAGTGAGCATGTCCCACCCTTTTGAAACACTGACACCCGACCTGGTCCTCGACGCTGTCGAAAGCATCGGGTTTCTCAGCGATGCCCGCGTGATGGCCCTCAACAGCTACGAGAACCGGGTCTATCAGGTCGGCATCGAAGACGCCGAACCGCTGATCGCCAAGTTCTATCGCCCCGGCCGCTGGACCAACGAGGCCATCCTCGAAGAACACCAGTTCACCGCCGAACTGGCAGAGTGCGAAGTGCCGGTGGTCGCCCCCCTTATCCACAACGGCGCCACCCTGTTCGAACACCAGGGCTTTCGCTTCACCCTGTTTCCCCGTCGTGGCGGCCGTGCCCCGGAGCCCGGCAACCTGGATCAACTCTATCGCCTCGGGCAACTGCTTGGCCGCCTGCATGCCGTGGGTGCCACCCGCCCCTTCGCACACCGCGAAGCCCTGGGCGTGCAGAACTTCGGCCACGACTCGCTGAACACCCTGCTCAAAGGCAACTTCGTACCACGCAGCCTGCTGCCGGCCTACGAATCGGTCGCCCGCGACCTGCTCAAGCGCGTGGAAGAAATCTACAAGGTCACGCCACACCAGAACATCCGCATGCATGGCGATTGCCACCCCGGCAACATGATGTGCCGCGACGAGATGTTCCATATCGTCGACCTGGATGACTGCCGCATGGGCCCGGCGGTGCAGGACCTGTGGATGATGCTCGCCGGCGATCGCCAGGAATGCCTGAGCCAGTTGTCCGAACTGATGGATGGCTACAGCGAGTTCCACGATTTCGACCCGCGCGAACTGGCCCTGATCGAACCTTTGCGCGCACTGCGCCTGATGCACTACAGCGCCTGGCTGGCACGGCGCTGGGACGATCCGGCATTCCCGCGCAGCTTCAGCTGGTTCGGCTCCGAACGCTATTGGGGTGACCAAGTGCTGGCGTTGCGCGAGCAACTGGCGGCTCTCAATGAAGAGCCATTGAAACTGTTCTAAAGCGCACGCCCCTCTACAATACGCTGTGTTTTTAGTTAGCTGCCTAAGCAAGGACTCTGCATGCAAGCCGCCAACCCGCGTCGCGGGTATATCCTGGGCCTTACCGCCTACATCATCTGGGGACTGTTCCCGATTTACTTCAAAGCCATCGCAGCGGTACCCGCGGTGGAAATCATCGTCCACCGCGTACTGTGGTCGGCACTGTTCGGCTCACTCCTGCTGCTGTTCTGGAAGCACCCCGGCTGGTGGCGAGAACTGCGCGACAATCCACGCCGTCTGGCGATCCTGGCGCTCAGTGGAACGCTCATCGCCAGCAACTGGCTGGTGTATGTCTGGGCGGTGAACAACGGGCGCATGGTCGAGGCCAGCCTGGGCTACTACATCAACCCGCTGGTGAACGTCCTGCTCGGCATGTTGCTGCTGGGAGAACGACTGCGGCGCCTGCAATGGGCGGCGGTCGCCCTGGCCGCCATCGGGGTGGCGCAGCAGGTCTGGCACGTTGGCAGCCTGCCTTGGGTCTCGCTGGTGCTGGCCCTTACCTTTGGCTTCTACGGTCTGATCCGCAAGCAGGCGCCGGTCGCCGCACTGCCCGGCCTGGTGGTGGAAACCTGGATGCTGGTACCCCTGGCGATAGGCTGGATGCTGTTGAACCCCTTGGCGGCCAGCGCTCAGCCCGAGTTCTATACCAACACCCAGGCACTCTGGTTGATAGCAGCCGGGCCTATCACCCTGGTGCCGCTGGTCAGCTTCAACGCCGCTGCGCGCCATTTGCCCTACACGACTCTGGGCTTTCTGCAGTACCTGGCGCCGACGCTGGTTCTACTGCAAGCGGTACTGCTGTTCGGTGAGCATCTGTCTTCCAGCACCCTGGTTGCCTTCATGTTTATCTGGGCAGGCCTTGCACTCTACAGCGTCGATATATGGCTGAGCCTGCGCCGGCGCAGCTGATCAAAAAACGCACAAACCTCTACAGGCCACGTCAATCGTGGCCTGCAGCGCTATCTCCCAAGGTTATCCACAACTTGATCCACGCGGTTTGTGCACAAGCCCTTGAAACTGCTCGTTTTTTGCTCATAACTTGGAAAGCCGCGGCCGGCTTGGCTCTGCGCCGGGTCTCCCCAGCTTATCCACAGGCACATCCAAGTTAATAAGGGATAACTTGGTGCTACTCGGTACGCAGCACCAATTCGACCATCAGATCATCAGCGAGCTCTTCAAGGCGCGCCTGCAATTGCTCCAGCGGCAGGGTCAAAGGCACGGCAAGAATCGCATCGGCATGGAACAGTGGCTCACTGCTCATCGGTGCCGGGCGAACTTCCGTGGTCAAGCGCTCCAGGTTCACGCCCTGCTCGCTCAACAGCCGGGTGATATCGCGCACAATACCTGGCCGGTCATTGCCGACCAGCTCCATGGCAATGGGTTTCCAGGTGCAGGAATCCTCCATACCGATATTGGAGATCACCACACGTATCCCTTGCTCTGCTAGTTTCTTCAAGGCCCCGACCAGTTCATCGTAGGACTCGGCGGGCACCGCCACCCGCACGATCCCGGCGAATTGTCCCGCCATGCGCGATACGCGGCTCTCCATCCAGTTGCCGTTATTCTCGGCAATGCATTGTGCAATCCGTTCGACCTGACCGGCTTTGTCCGGGGCGAATACTGTCAATACCAAATCATCCACACTGCTGCCCTCTACTTGTTGCCCGCATTGCGCTGCGAAAACGCCGGGGATCGGGAAAGTATAGGCAAGGCGCGGCAACCTGCCGCAGACGCCCCGAAAGATAAATCGTGTACTGTTTTAAGATTTATCTGGAACAATCTACCGTTTTTTTGAGAACATAAGTCTCCTCGCCGTGACCGCACAGCTCATGCCGGTCGCGGAACGACGTATTTAGTCTGATTTTCACAACCGCATCTCATCATGTAGTATGCCGCAGCGCGGACTACATAATGTTGCATCGATGTCTGCCAAGGCGCCTGTGAAAACATGGAAAGCCCCGCCAGCAAGCGCTGGCAGGCGAGCCCAGCCGCCCGCAAGGGCATGTTCTGGTACCGTGTTTAGAGAAGCGCTACAGGCTTTAAATAGAAGAGCTGAATAGCTGAGCAGAGTGAGGCAAGCAATGACTGAACACGTTCAAGTCGGTGGCCTTCAGGTCGCCAAAGTCCTGTTCGACTTCGTGAATAACGAAGCCATTCCTGGAACTGGCGTAACCGCCGAACAGTTCTGGGCGGGCGCGGAAAAGATCATCAACGACCTCGCTCCGAAGAACAAAGCGCTGCTGGCCAAGCGTGACGACCTGCAGGTGCGAATCGACGCCTGGCACCAGGCCCGTCAAGGGCAGGCCCATGACGCAACGGCTTATAAGGCCTTCCTGCAAGAAATCGGATATCTGCTGCCAGAAGCGGCGGATTTCCAGGCTACGACGCAAAACGTCGACGACGAAATCGCTCGCATGGCCGGCCCGCAGCTGGTCGTGCCGGTCATGAATGCCCGTTTCGCCCTCAACGCTTCCAATGCGCGTTGGGGTTCGCTGTATGACGCCCTGTACGGCACCGACGCCATCAGCGAAGAAGGCGGCGCGGAAAAAGGCAAAGGCTACAACCCGGTACGTGGCAACAAGGTCATCGCCTTCGCCCGTGCCTTCCTCGACGAAGCCGTGCCACTGGCTGCCGGCTCCCATGTCGACTCCACCGGCTACAAGATCGTCGACGGCAAGTTGGTGGTCAGCCTCAAGGGTGGCAGTAACTCGGGCCTGCGCAACGATGCCCAGCTGATCGCCTTCAAGGGTGACGCACAAGCACCGACCGCCATCCTGTTGAAGAACAACGGTCTGCACTTCGAAATCCAGATCGATGCCTCAAGCCCGATCGGCCGCACCGATCCGGCCGGCGTCACCGACCTGCTGATGGAAGCAGCGCTGACCACCATCATGGACTGCGAAGACTCCGTGGCGGCTGTCGACGCCGACGACAAGGTAGTGATCTACCGCAACTGGCTCGGCCTGATGAAGGGCGATCTGGCTGAATCGGTGTCCAAGGGTGGCGAAACCTTTACCCGCACCATGAACCCGGACCGCACCTACACCGCCCTCGACGGTAGCGAACTGAGCCTGCACGGCCGTTCTCTGCTGTTCGTGCGCAACGTCGGTCACCTGATGACCATCGATGCCATCCTCGACGGCCAGGGCAATGAAGTGCCGGAAGGTATTCTCGACGGCCTGGTCACCAGCCTGTCGGCGATCCACAGCCTCAATGGCAATACCGTGCGCAAGAACAGCCGCACCGGTTCGGTCTACATCGTCAAACCGAAAATGCACGGCCCGGAAGAAGCGGCGTTCACCAACGAGCTGTTTGGCCGCGTCGAAGACGTCCTGGGCTTGCCGCGCAACACGCTGAAAGTCGGGATCATGGACGAAGAGCGCCGTACCACGGTCAACCTCAAGGCCTGCATCAAGGCGGCCAGCGAGCGCGTGGTGTTCATCAACACCGGTTTCCTGGATCGCACCGGCGACGAAATCCACACTTCCATGGAAGCCGGCGCCGTGGTGCGCAAGGCCGCCATGAAAGCCGAGAAGTGGATCGGCGCCTACGAGAACTGGAACGTCGACATCGGCCTGAGCACCGGCCTGCAAGGTCGCGCCCAGATCGGTAAAGGCATGTGGGCCATGCCGGACCTGATGGCTGCCATGCTCGAACAGAAGATCGCCCACCCTCTGGCCGGTGCCAACACCGCCTGGGTACCGTCGCCAACGGCAGCCGCCCTGCACGCCCTGCACTATCACAAGGTCGATGTGTTCGCCCGCCAGGCCGAGTTGGCCAAGCGCGAGCGCGCTTCGGTCGATGACATTCTGACCATCCCTCTGGCCGCCAACACCAACTGGTCGGCCGAAGAGATCCAGAACGAACTGGACAACAACGCCCAGGGCATCCTGGGTTATGTGGTGCGCTGGATCGACCAGGGTGTTGGTTGCTCGAAAGTGCCGGACATCAATGACGTCGGCTTGATGGAAGACCGCGCTACTCTGCGCATTTCCAGCCAGCTGCTGGCCAACTGGCTGCGTCACGGGATCGTCACCGAAGAGCAAGTGCTGCAAAGCCTCAAGCGCATGGCGCCAGTGGTCGACCGGCAGAACGCCAACGACCCACTGTACCGTCCGCTGGCCCCCGATTTCGACAGCAACATCGCCTTCCAGGCGGCGGTCGAACTGGTGGTTGAAGGTACCAAGCAACCGAACGGCTACACCGAGCCGGTGCTGCACCGTCGTCGTCGTGAGTTCAAGGCGAAGAACGGTTTGTAAGGCGTAAAAACAAAAAGCCCCGGTCGCAGGACCGGGGCTTTTTTTTTGGCTTCTCGTTCCCACGCTCTGCGTGGGAATGCATCCCGTGACACTCTGCGTCACGCTCCGGGAAGTCGACGCTGGAGCGTCTTGCTCTGCATTCCCACGCGGAGCGTGGGAACGAGGGTTCGGCGTTGGTCAGCGAGCGCCGGGGTGGTCCAATACCGCACCAATCAACGCCTGCGCTGCATCCAGCTGGTGAAACAACCCGAGCACCAGCGCTTTGTCATTCAGGTGCAGATGATCGACCACATCCCAGGCTGTGGCTTCAGCGCATTCGATCAGGGTCGTGGCATGGGCCAGGGCGTCTTCGACCGGAATGCCGCCGCGTACCGTGAGCATGGGCTGACCATTGCTGTCGACGGTGCCGAAGGGCTTTTCGATGGTGAAACGTGTGGGAGTTGAAGCAGGTGGATCGGGGACGATTTTTATCATGGAGTAGCTCCTTCTGCTGTGGAGCTGCCACGTTCGTTACCAAGCGAATGGGTGGCAGCTGTACGCAGGTTGGTAAACCGGGGCAAAAGGAACCCGGCAGGACCGAAGCCCTCCCGCGCACAGCCACCATAAACCTTGCAGTCGACGTAAAAAACGCCATGCAATGAATTTGGGGCGCTATGCGCCTTTTGCAGATCGGATTACCAAGCCCGGTCGTTGAATCGGCAACGACTGGGCAAGACTAGCCATCTGAAAATTCAGGCGCAACAGCGTTCAAGGCTGACTGATTATGCTTGGGAAATGTCGCTCAAGAAATAAAGAATTTGCCTACAGCGAGGAATCGAGCCCCAGCTCCTGCCGAGCCAATTTGATCAGTTGCTGCGGATCAATCGGCTTGAGCAGAAAATCGACCACATTCAAATGCATGGCCTCGATGGCATCTCGAACTCCCGCATCACCGGAAATGATCACGATGGGCAAACTTGCCCGATCCGATTCGCGTATCTGGCGAATCAAGTCCAGACCATCGACCGGTCCCATGCGCAGATCGGTAATGACCAGCCCGATGGCTTTGTTGGTGGCCACTGAGTTCAAGGCCTCCTCCGCACTTTTGGCGGTCAGGCACTGGATGCCATGAAGCTGAAGAATCTCGGCCAGTAACTCGCGGGTCGCCTTGTCATCTTCGACGATCAAGGCTTTCTGGGGGGGCAGCTCGGGTTCCTGCATGACGGCATTGATAGCTTCACGCTCGGCGTCACTCAAAATATCGTGGTCTGACATAACCTTCTCATTCTCAACGCCCCTGTCCACTGCCCTCTCCTTGAGTTCAGACCGCATTGCTACATGTTTCAACCCGCACTTCGTCGGTTCATCCGAAAAGTTGGATCCATGATGCTCAAGGCGCTCGCCTGTTTGAAGTGTTTTTTTAGACTTACGTCCAATGGGCACTCGCGGGCAGGCGGCCGACCATGGAGATCGATAAAAACAAACCGATAAAAGTGCGGTCATGGTCATGAGCAAAACCGACGCCTTCGCCCAGGCCGGAAAAACTGCGGTGTTGCAGAACATTCAGGGCACCATGCAGTTTCTGCAACGCTTTCCACCCTTCAACCAGATGGAAAACGCCCATTTGGCGTATCTGGTCGAGCAATGCCAATTGCGCTTCTTCGCCGAAGGCGAAAGCATCATCAAGCCCAGCGATGGCCCTATCGAACACTTCTACATCGTCAAGCAAGGGCAGGTGGTCGGGGAGCGGCCGCACACGGCCAGGCGCGGCACCGAAACCACCTTCGAGATCGCCACCGGTGAATGCTTCCCGCTGGCGGCACTGCTTGGCGAGCGGGCCACGAGAACCGAGCACCTGGCCGCCGAAGACACCTTTTGCCTGCAGCTGAACAAGCCGGCGTTCATCAAGCTCTTTGCCCTCTCCAGCCCGTTCCGTGACTTTGCCTTGCGCGGGGTCAGCAGCCTGCTCGATCAGGTCAACCTGCAGGTCCAGCGCCGAGCCGTGGAAACGCTGGGAACCCAGTATTCCCTCAATACCCGCCTGGGCGAGCTGGCGATGCGTCATCCGGTGACCTGTGGTCCGCAGGCGCCCCTGCGCGAAGCCGTGAAACTGATGCATGAACAGCAGGTCGGCAGCATCGTGATCGTCGACGAACACAAGACGCCCCTGGGGATTTTCACCCTGCGTGATTTGCGCCAGGTGGTGGCCGACGCCAGTGCCGACTTCAGCGACCCCATCGGCCGGCACATGACCCAGTCACCCTTTGCCCTCAGCCCCGATGCCACGGCTTTCGACGCGGCCATTGCCATGACCGAACGGCATATCGCCCACGTTTGCCTTATCAAGGAGCGGCGTTTGTGTGGCGTGGTTTCCGAACGCGACCTGTTTTCGCTGCAGCGGGTCGACCTGGTCCACCTGGCCCGCACCATCCGCCATGCCTCGCGCATCGAAAGCCTGGCGGCGCTGCGCGGGGAAATCGGCCAACTGGTCGAGCGCATGCTCGCCCACGGCGCATCCTCGACCCAGATTACCCAGATCATCACCCTGCTCAACGATCACATGGTCTGCCGGGTCATCGAACTGGTGCTCGAAGAGAAAGGCGATCCGGGTATCCCTTTCAGCTGGTTGTGTTTCGGCAGCGAAGGGCGACGCGAGCAAACACTGCACACCGACCAGGACAACGGCATCCTGTTCGAGGCTCGCGATGCCGCCCATGCCGCCGAGATCCGCAGCGTACTGCTGCCGCTGGCGCAACAGATCAACCAGAGCCTGGCGCACTGCGGCTTTACCCTGTGCAAGGGCAACATCATGGCCGGCAACCCTGAGCTGTGCCTGTCGCGCGCCGAATGGGCACGACGTTTCGCGGCCTTCATTCGCGAGGCGACACCGGAAAACCTGCTCGGCTCGAGCATCTATTTCGACTTGCGGGTGGTCTGGGGCGCGGAACAGGCCTGTGAACAACTGCGCCGCGGCATCCTCGATCAGGTGGCCGACAACCGCCTGTTCCAGCGCATGATGGCCGAGAACGCCTTGCGTCAGCGTCCCCCGGTGGGGCGCTTGCGCGACTTCGTGCTGACTCGCAAGGGCAATGACAAGGCGGCCACACTCGACCTGAAGGTTCAGGGCCTGACGCCCTTCGTCGACGGTGCACGATTGCTTGCGCTCGCCCATGGCATCGAGGCCAACAACACCCTCGAACGCTTGCGCCAACTGGTGGCCAAGGAGGTCATCGACCGCCTCGACGGTGCCGCCTACGAAGAGGCCTATCACTTCATCCAGCAAACCCGCATGCAACAACATCAACTCCAGACCCGGCACAACCTGCCCTACTCCAACCGCGTCGACCCCGATAGCCTCAACGACCTGGATCGACGCATCCTGCGCGAATCCCTGCGCCAGGCCCAGCGCCTGCAAAGCAGCCTGACAGTGCGGTATCAGTTATGAGCCTGCTGGCCTGGTTGTGCCCCCGCCAACCGCTGCTCACCCCACAGCAGCAAGAACGCCTGCAAGGCCTGGCCAACCCTGGCCAATTGACAGAAAAATCCCTGCGCGAACAGCGCTGGGTGGTGCTCGACCTGGAAACCACGGGGCTCAATCTGAATCGCGATCAGGTGCTGTCGATTGGCGCAGTGGTGATCGAAGACGCAGCCATCGACCTGGGCCAACAGTTCGAGCGCACCCTGCAGTGCAGCGACCTGAAGCCGGGCCCCAGTGTGCTGATCCATGGCCTGGGTCCCAGTGCGATCGCGGCTGGCAGCAACCCTGCCGATGCCCTCCTGGATCTGCTGCAGTTTATCGGCGACAGCCCGGTATTGGCGTTCCATGCGCCTTTCGATCAACGCATGCTCACCCGTGCCCTCAAGGACAGACTCGGCTTCCGTCTGCAGCACCGCTTTTTCGATCTGGCGGAACTGGCGCCCATGCTCTGCCCTCACGCAACCCTGCGCGAGGCCGCCCTGGATGACTGGACCGCGTATTTTGGCCTGCAGGCCCAGGCCCGCCATCATGCCAGTGCCGATGCCCTGGTCACTGCCGAATTGGCCTTGATCCTGTTCAGCAAGGCGCGGCGCCAGCAAATCGACAGCCCGCAGCTGTTGGAGCAACGACTCAATCAATGGCGTCGCCGCCAACAATCTCACTCATTTTGACCTTGAAATCGCACGAATTCCGAGGAAACATCCGACAAACGCCAATTGCGCAGAGTATCTGGCTCTGACACAATCGCGAATAATTCTCGTTAGTTATATTTTTCTTTTTCGGGGAAGTCCTTGTCGTCTGTCCAAAGCCCCCACAGCGAACTGGTCGGCATGCTCTATCGCGACCATCGCAGCTGGCTGCTCGCCTGGCTGCGGCGCAATATCGCCTGTCCGCAGCGCGCCGAGGACTTGAGCCAGGACACTTTCGTGCGTTTGCTCGGGCGTGATCAGCTCGCTACCCCTCGCGAACCTCGTGCGTTTCTGGTGGCCATTGCCAAGGGCTTGTTGTTCGACCATTTCCGCCGCACAGCACTGGAGCAGGCCTATCTGGCCGAACTGATGCTGATCCCGGAGGCCGAACAGCCCTCCCTGGAAGAACAATACCTGATCCTTGAAGACCTCAAAGCCATCGACCGCCTGCTCGGCAAGCTGTCGAGCAAGGCTCGCGCCGCATTCCTGTACAGTCGGCTGGATGGTCTGGCCCACGCCGAGATCGCCGAGCGCCTGGGCGTGTCGGTACCGCGTGCGCGCCAATACCTGGCCCAAGGCATGCGACAGTGCTATGTCGCACTCTACGGTGAGCCAACATGAGCCCGGTCGGTTCCAAGCCGGTTTCGGCCCGGGTACTCGATGCCGCCATTGCCTGGCAGCTGTGCCTGGACTGCGGCAATGGCAGCGAAATCGAGCGCGCCGAATTCCACAAATGGTACGCCGCCGATGAGGAGCACGCTCGCGCCTGGATGCAATTGGGCATGGTCGATCAACGTTTCAATGCTGCCGCAGGTCCGGCGCGCAAGTCCTTGCTGCAGTCCCGCGCAAGCCTGCGGCGGCAGGTTCGCCAGCTGGGCAGAGGCGTTGCCAGTGTGGTGCTGGTCGGTGGCCTGGCCTTGTTCCTGGGCCAGAACTACCTGCATGTGAATTACTGGCTCGCCGACCAGCGTACGGGCACCGGTGAACAGCGCATGATGCGCCTGGCCGATGGCACGTTGCTCAACCTCAATACCCACAGTGCGGTGGATGTGCGCTTCGATGACAAGCAACGCCTGATCGTGTTGCAGGAAGGTGAAATCTTCATCGAAACCGGGCACAAGGACGACCGACCTTTCATTGTCGCGACGTCCGATGGCCGCATGCGTGCACTTGGAACCCGCTTCCTGGTCAAACTCGAAGAAGACGGCACGCGCTTGAGCGTGCTGCAATCGGCGGTCGCAGCCCGGCCCGAGCACGACCAGGGCGAACAGATCCTGCGCGAAGGCCAGCAGGTGGTGATGCGCCAGGATGGCCTCGGCGCCACCCTCGCCGTGGCACCCGGAGCCGATGCCTGGACCCGCGGCATGCTGGTGGTCGACAACGCCCGCCTTGACGACCTGGTCCATGAGCTTGGACGGTATCGCAGCGGCTATCTGGGCGTCAGCCCGGAAGTTGCGGAGCTGCGTATCACCGGCAGTTTCCCGCTGACCAACACGGACCTGGCGCTCAAATCGTTGATGCCGACATTGCCGGTGCAGATCGAAGAGCACACGCCTTGGTGGGTGACTGTAGTAGCTCGTAACGACAAACCTTGAAGACCCTTCGGGTCTTATCGCGGGCAAGCCCGCTCCCACAGAGTTCATCACAACCTCTACTGGTGCTTTTGTGGGAGCTGGCTTGCCAGCGATCGACCGCACAGCGGTCGCCCATGCAATTCTAAATCTAAATTATTTTCGATAACCCCTATCACTTTTCGTTTTTCGCTCGGCACAGGGTCATTGAACAATTAATTTCTTCCTGGAGCCGTCGCATGTCCCGCCCATTCGAAACCCTTCTGCGCCCCAGCCTGATGGCTATGGCCATCGCCTTGGCCGTACCGCTGGCGAGCAGCCCGCTGATCGCCGCCGAAGCAGCCAGCAGCGTGCGCAGTTACGATCTTCCGGCGGGACCGTTGTCGACCACCCTCACGCAAATCGCCAGCCAGGCGGGCCTGGCCCTGAGCCTGGACCCAAGCCTGGCCAGCGGCCGCACCTCGGCACCGGTCAAGGGCCAGTTCGACGCCGCAGGCGCCCTGCGCGAAGCCTTGCGCGGTACTGGCCTGCAATTGCAGCAGAGCAGCGTCGGCAGCTACAGCCTGGTCGCGACGCCTGAAGGGGTAGTGGACTTGCCGGAAACGGCCGTAAACGCCAGCAGTGATTCGGAAAGCGCATGGGGACCGGTCACAGGCTACCTGGCCAACCGCACGGCAGCCGGCACCAAGACCGATACCGCCCTGGTCGAAGTACCCCGCTCGATCTCCATTGCCACGCGCGATCAGATGGACGATCGCGCCGTGCACAGCCTGGACGACGCGGTGCGCTATATGCCAGGTATCACTGCCAGCAGCTTCGGCAGTGACACACGCATCGACTGGCTGCGTGTGCGTGGCTTCGAACCGACCCAATTCCTGGACGGTCTGCCTCTGCCAAGGGGCGTGTACGCCAACCCGAAACCGGAAACCTGGAACCTGGACCGCGTCGCCCTGCTGCGTGGTCCGGCCTCGTCCCTCTATGGCCAGACCCCTCCCGGTGGCCTGCTCGATATGGTCAGCCGTCGCCCGAGCGCAGAGTCCAGCAACGAGATACAGCTGCAATACGGTAGCGACAATTTCCGCGAGATCAACTTCGCCAGCACCGGCAAAGTCGACGACCAGGGCCAGTTCCTCTACAGCCTCAGCGGCGTACTGCGAGATGGCGGCACCCAGATCGATCACATCGACGACAAACGCTACAACATCGCGCCCAGTCTGACCTGGAACATCGACCCCGATACCTCGCTGACCTTCCTCTCGCAATTCACCCGCGACGATACCGGTGTTACCAGCCAGTTTTACCCGATCCAGGGCACCAAGATCGACATGCCGTTCGGCAAGATCTCCCATCACAAGAACCTGGGCGACCCGAACTACGATTACTACGACCGCACCTACTACGCATTGGGCTACGCCTTTGAACACCGTTTCAACGATGTCTGGCAGTTCCGGCAGAACCTGCGTTACACCAAGTCGGACCTGGAATTTCAGCAAGTAACCGTGAACGCTTTCTTCCCCCCGTTCAGTGAAGTGGACAACCAGGGCAACACCGGCCGCAACACCACCAATGTCGACGAAGACATCAGCCAGTTCGCCGTGGACAACAACTTCCAGGGCGACTTTGCCACCGGCGATATCCAGCACACCCTGCTGCTCGGCCTGGATCACCAACGCATCAACACCAACTACACCTCGATCTTCGGCGGCGCCCCCGGCATCAACGTCAACAACCCGATCTATGGCTTGCCGATCACGCGTCCGCCACGCTCTACCGCGTTCTTCGATTACGACCAGAAAACCTACCAGACTGGCGTCTATGTCCAGGATCAGATGGCCCTCGACCAATGGCGCCTGACTCTGGGCGGGCGTGAAGACTGGGTGCATACCGGTACCAAGTACTTCAACAAGGGCGATGCCACCAATACCGAGCGCGACAAGAAGTTCTCCGGCAATGCCGCCATCAGCTACGTGTTCGAATCAGGGTTTGTCCCTTACTTGTCATATGCCCAATCCTTCCAGCCGGCTCTCAATGCCAGTGCCGAATTCGACAAGACATTCAAACCGACCGAAGGCGAGCAATGGGAACTGGGCATCAAGTACCAACCTCCGGGCAGCGACACATTGTTGAGCGCTGCGGTGTATGACCTCACCCAGAAAAACGTATCGGTCACCAACAATGTCGGCAACATCACGGTCACCAGCCAGACCGGTGAGGTGAAGGTCAAGGGCCTTGAGCTTGAAGCCGTTTCCGATGTCACCGAAAACCTGAAACTGATCGGCGCCGTCACCCTGGCCAAGTCCGAAGTGCAAGACGGCGCATTCAAAGGTAACCGCCTGCAACTGATGCCTGAAAAGCAAGCTTCGCTCTGGGCTGACTACACCTGGCACAGCGGCGTGCTGGACGGCTTTGGCATCGGCGCCGGCGCCCGCTACACCGGCGACACCTACGGCGACCAGGCCAACTCCTTCCTGGGCAAGGCCGACTCCTACACCGTGTTCGACGCTACCGTGCACTACGACCTGGGTCGCCTGGACAGCAGCCTCAAGGGCGCGTCGCTGCAGGTCAACGCCACCAACCTGTTGGACAAGGACTACATCTCCACCTGCGACGGTTTCTACTGCTACTACGGAGACCAGCGCAGCGTAGTCGCCAGCGCTACCTACCGCTGGTGATTGGCTGAGGCAATGAACCGAGCCGTCACTCGCTGACGGCTTTGGTATTTGTGAAGGGCAACAAATGAAAAGCTCAACCATCCGCCGCTGGTCCTTTATCCACACCTGGACCAGCCTGATCTGCACCCTGTTCTTGCTGATGCTGGCAGTGACCGGCTTGCCGCTGATCTTCCATCACGAGATCGATCACCTGCTCGGTAATGCGCCCAAATTCAAGGAAATGCCCGAGAATGCCGGCCGCCTGAACCCGCAGCAGCTGGTGCTCAGGGCCGAGGCCCATCGGCCTGGTGAAGTCGTACAGTACCTGGGCTGGGACGATGACGAACCCAATGGCGTACTGGCCATCATGGCAGCCACGGCCGGTACCGAGCCCAATAGCTCGCACACTTTCATGCTCGACGCTCGCACCGGCGACCCCATCGAGACGCCATCGGCCAACGGCGGCTTCATGATGGTCATGCTGCGCCTGCACGTGGACATGTTCGCCGGGCTGCCGGGCAAGCTGCTGCTGGCCTTCATGGGCCTGCTGTTCGTGGTCGCGATCATTTCCGGCGTGGTGCTGTACGCACCCTTCATGCGCCGCCTGAAGTTCGCCACCGTGCGCAATGACAAGTCCACGCGCCTGCGCTGGCTCGACCTGCACAACCTGATCGGCATCGTCACTTTGAGCTGGGCGCTGGTGGTGGGTGTGACCGGCGTGATCAGCGCCTGCGCCGACCTGGTCATCGCCGCCTGGCGCAACGAAAGCCTGGCGGCGATGGTGGCGCCGTATCGCGATGCTCCGCAGCTGCAAACCCTGGCACCCACCAGAAACCTGCTGAATATCGCGGCCCGCGCCGCACCCGGTATGGAGCCGGACTTCGTCGCCTTCCCCGGTACCCGTTTCTCCAGCGAACACCATTACGCCGTGTTCATGAAAGGCAACACCCACCTGACTTCGCACCTGTGGACGCCGGTGTTGATCGACGCCCGTACGCTGAAGGTAACCGCCATCGGCGACCGCCCCTGGTACATGAATGCCATGGGCCTGTCGCAGCCGTTGCACTTCGGCGACTACGGTGGCCGACCGATGCAGATCCTTTGGGCCGTGCTCGATGTGCTGACCATCATCGTGCTCGGTAGCGGACTCTATTTGTGGTGGGTGCGGCGGCGGGCGCCGGCATCGGCGACCGCTGGCCAGACGGAGATGGCGCGATGACAAGGAAGAAGAAATCGACGTTCTGGCCGGTGTTTGGCTGGCCTGTGTTGATTGCCCTGCTCGGTGCGGGGGGATTGTTCGCGGCGCTGTTGGGCGATGGCTGGTGGGATGCGCTGGCGTGGATAGGGTTGGTGATGCCGACGGTGCTCAGTGTTCGGGGGTTGGCAGCGCGAAGCACTCGCAAATCTCAATGCGGCTGATTAGGCTAGGCGCTCACCATCAACGAGGGATCGCCATGTCCACCCCCAGCATGACCCTGTTCCACTCTCCCAGCTCTCCTTTCGTGCGCAAGGTGATGGTCCTGCTGCATGAAACCGGGCAACTGGACCGTGTCGCCACCAACACCGTCACCGTAAGTCCGGTCAGCCCCGACAGCGGCCTGAACCAGGACAACCCGGCCGGCAAGCTCCCGGCTCTGCGCCTGGCCGACGGCAGCGTCCTGCATGACAGCCGGGTGATCCTCGACTACCTGGACCACCAGCACACCGGCACGCCGCTGATCCCGCGTGAAGTCCCGGCACGCTGGCGGCGCCTGACCCTGGCCTCGCTGGCCGACGCCATCCTCGATGCCGCGGTGCTGATCCGCTACGAAACCTTCCTGCGCCCGGCAGAAAAACACTGGGACCTGTGGCTGGAAAACCAGCAGGAAAAGATCGAACGCACCCTGGCCTACCTTGAGCGAGACGGCATCAAGGAACTGAGTTCGAGCTTCGACATCGCCGCAATCAGTGTCGCCTGTGCATTGGGCTACCTGGACTTCCGCATGCCCACTCTGGGTTGGCGCGCCAGGCAGCCGCAATTGGCCCAATGGTATGCCGAGGTCAGTCAGCGTCCGTCGCTCAAGGCTACCGAGCCGCCGACTGCCTGAGGCGCTATCAGCAGTTGGGTTTGCCAGCGGTGAAACGCCGGGCCGGGTTCACCGCCGCACCAAACTCACGCAAGGCCCTGGCGCCGATCAGCAGCGGGTAGTTGAAGTTGCTGCGGTCGGCCAGGTTGACCTCTATGGTGCGCTGGATGCCGCCCAG
Source organism: Pseudomonas akapageensis (assembly GCF_011355085.1). Taxonomy (GTDB): domain Bacteria; phylum Pseudomonadota; class Gammaproteobacteria; order Pseudomonadales; family Pseudomonadaceae; genus Aquipseudomonas; species Aquipseudomonas akapageensis. Next base: position 51,143 of record NZ_VXCP01000050.1, read on the forward strand.
GCACATATCCAGCTCGATCACCGGGCGTTTGGCGACGTTGGGGCTTACGCTTTCTTCATCTTCGTCGGCACGGGATTTGATCTTGCTGATTCGCGCGACCTGATGCTCGTAGACCTTGCCGTCGCCGTCCTTGGTCGCCAGGCGGAAACGCACCCAGTCCTGACCGTCACGGGTGAACTGCTCGATGTCCTTGGCCGACAACGAGGCGGTCAAGGCACCGGTGTCCATCTTGGCCGTCAGGACTTTGCCGATTTCCGAAACCCCGATGTATTCATAGCGCCCATAGACGGTTGGCTCAGCTGCCATGACCGGCAGGGCCAGCAGGGTTAACAGCGCAAGAACGGATTTCACGTGGTGATTACCTCAGGTTGAAATTAAAGCGCCCGACGTTAGACCGTCTGTCGTCGAATGGTTCGGCACTGCAATATAACGGAAGCCAAGCTTAGCCAACATCTGGTCAAACATTCGTTACGCGGGCCGGCGATTTGGCGTAATGGCTCTGGCTGCTTATCATGGCCGGCTTTCACGTTTTCCAAGAGTCGTCTTATGCGCCGCCTGCTCACCGGCTGTTTCGTTACCCTGCTGTTCCTGCTCAACACCCTGGTGTTGATCGGCCCCTTGATGGTCTTCGCCCTGCTCAAGCTGGTCTTGAAAGGCCGAAATCGTGACCGTGCCTCCGCCGCCGTGATGTGGATCGCCGAAACCTGGGCCGAAATCGTCAAGCTGATTTTCGCCCTGTGCCTGCCGACCCAATGGGAGGTGCGCGGCGCCGCCACCCTGAGTCAGGACACCTCCTACCTGGTGGTCAGCAACCATCAATCCTGGGTCGATATCCCGGCACTGATCCAGGCACTCAATCGACGCACACCATTTTTCAAATTCTTCCTGAAGAAAGAGCTGATCTGGGTGCCCTTCCTGGGCCTGGCCTGGTGGGCACTCGACTATCCCTTCATGAAGCGCTACAGCAAGGCCTTCCTGGACAAGCACCCGCACCTCAAGGGCCATGATCTGGAAATCACCCGGGCCGCCTGCGAGCTGTTCAAACGCCAGCCGGTGACCGTGGTCAATTACCTGGAGGGCACGCGCTTCACTGAAGCCAAGCATGCCGCGCAGCGCTCGCCCTTTCGCCACCTGCTCCTACCCAAGGCAGGCGGCGTTGCCTTTGTACTGGCCGCCCTGGGCGAACAACTGGACGCATTGCTCGATGTCACCGTGGCCTACCCCGGCGACAAGGCGCCTGGCTTCTGGGAACTGCTCAGCGGGCAAGTGCCGAAAGTGATCATCGACATTCAGCTGCGTGAACTCGATCCGGCATTGTGGGCAGGGGATTACGAGAACGATCCGGCCTTTCGCCAGACCGTCCAGAACTGGGTCAACCAGCTCTGGATGGAAAAGGACCAACGCATCGACGCCTTGCGCGCCGAGCTCAAGGGTTAACTGTCGGTATCGGTGTCGGTATTGGTTGCGGCTACGCCCCAGGCCGTGCCCAGGCTCTGCAACAGCGAACCGGCGACACCCTGCTGCCCGAGGAATTGCAGCACTACCGGGGCAAACAGGCCGACCATCCCGGTGTCCATGCCCAGGGCGCTGAAGGCGTTATTCAGGTCGTTGGTGTTCTTCACATTGCCCAGGGCGTTATCCAGCACGGACTGGCTCCCGGTGCCGGTGCCATTGGGATTGCCCAGCAAGCTGCCCAGGCCACCCAGGCTCCCCAGTGCGCTGACACCCGAGAGCAGGTCCAGCCCCGGCACCGACTTGCTCAGTTCGGCGTAGTCGGTCGGGCTCAACTGATTCCGGGCCAGGCCCAGCAAGGCGCCGGTGCCGCCGATGGCCTGTTCGGGGGTAATTTTCAGCTCGGTGCCCAGGGTATTGAGCAGGCCAGTGGCCGGGGCCACGGCTGTGGTTTGACCGTTGTTCTGGTTGCCGCCCTGCATGGCCGCGACCGCATTGGCCGCATCGCCCAGGTTAAAGGCAAACACCGGGCTCGCGGCCAGGGTCATCAGCGTCGCCAGTGCAAAACCGCGGGTAATCTTCATTGAAACGACCTCATGAGCCATAAAGACGCCCGAGTGTGGGCGCAAAGCAGGCGTTTGACTGAGAATTCGGATGATTGTTCCGTGTACTGGTGGCAAGGGCTCCCACCGTGAGCAAGCTTACTTGGCATCAATAAAAACGCCCCGCTGTTTTACCAGCGAGGCGTTCTGACAAGCACGGATCTTTAGGCCGCGCTGAACATCTTGTGCGGATCAATCACAAACTTCTTCGGCACCCCAGCATCAAACTCGCCATACCCTTCCGGCGCCTGATCCAGGCTGATTACCTGCACACCCACCACTTCAGCAATATTGATCCGGTCCCACATGATCGCCTGCATCAGTGCGCGGTTGTATTTCATGACCGGCGTCTGGCCAGTGTGGAAGCTGTGGGACTTGGCCCAGCCCAGGCCAAAGCGAATGCTCAGGCTGCCCATTTTCGCAGCAGCATCGACAGCGCCCGGGTCTTCGGTCACGTAGAGGCCAGGGATACCGATCTTGCCGGCAACACGCACCACACCCATAAGCGAGTTGAGCACGGTAGCCGGGGCTTCGTGTTTGGCGCCGGCGTGGCCATGACCGCGGGCTTCGAAGCCTACGGCATCGACGGCGCAATCCACTTCCGGCTCGCCCAGCAATGCGGCGATCTGTTCGTGCAGCGGGGTGTCCTGGGACAGGTCGGCGATTTCGAAGCCCTGGGCCTTGGCGTGGGCCAGGCGGACCGGGTTGACGTCACCGACGATGACCACGGCGGCACCGAGCAGGCGCGCCGAGGCGGCGGCTGCCAGGCCGACCGGGCCGGCACCGGCGATGTAGACCGAGCTGCCCGGGCCGACGCCGGCGGTGACTGCGCCGTGATAGCCGGTGGGGAGGATGTCGGAGAGGCAGGTCAGGTCGCGGATTTTCTCCATGGCCTTGTCGCGGTCCGGCAGTTTCAGCAGGTTGAAGTCGGCGTATGGCACCAGTACATATTCGGCCTGGCCGCCGGTCCAGTCGCCCATGTCCACGTATCCGTAGGCACCACCGGCACGGGCAGGGTTTACGGTCAGGCAGACACCGGTGTGTTGCTCCTTGCACGAACGGCAACGGCCGCACGCGACGTTGAATGGCACCGACACCAGGTCGCCGATTTTCAGGTTTTCGACATCGCTGCCCTTCTCGATCACTTCACCGGTGATCTCGTGACCCAGCACCAGGCCGACTTGAGCGGTGGTACGGCCGCGTACCATGTGTTGGTCCGAGCCGCAGATGTTGGTAGAGACCACGCGCAGGATGACACCGTGCTCGATTTTCCGGCCACGCGGGTCCTGCATTTTGGGATAGTCAATCTTCTGGACTTCGACCTTGCCGTTGCCGAGATACACCACACCACGATTACCAGACATGCTTTAACCTCGCTGTTGTTTTTATGTAGCGGTGTGCCCGGGAGCGGCCAAAGCTCCCCCCCGGGCAAGGAGTTGCATTACAAAACGACGGTACGGTTAGCGTTGAGGAACACCCGGCGCTCGATGTGGTAGCCCACCGCGCGCGCCAGGGTCAGGCATTCGATATCCCGGCCCCTGGCAATCAGGTCTTCGGGATAGTGACTGTGATCGACCGCTTCGACGCCCTGGGCAATGATCGGGCCTTCGTCGAGGTCGTTGTTGATGTAGTGCGCGGTGGCGCCTACCAGTTTCACGCCCTTGTTGTATGCCTGGTGATAGGGCTTGGCACCCTTGAAACCCGGCAGCAGGGAGTGGTGGATATTGATCGCCCAGCCATCGAGCTTGCGGCACAGTTCCGGCGACAGCACTTGCATGTAGCGGGCAAGGATCACCAGTTCCGCACCGGACGACTCGATCACCTCCAGCACCTTGCGCTCTTGCGCCGGCTTGTCATGGGGGTCGAGCGGAAAATGGTGGTACGGGATCTCGTGCCAGCGGGCCAGGGGTTCCAGGTCCGGGTGGTTGGAGATCACCGCGGCCACGTCCATGGACAGCTGGCCGATGCGCTGACGATAGAGCAGGTCGTTCAGGCAGTGATCGGCCTTGGAGACCATGATCACCACTTTCGGCCGGTACTTGGGCGCTGTCAGTTCGAACAGCATGCCGAAGACATCGCTGCGTTCGGTCAGGCCGGCGCGGAAGGTCGCTTCATCAAAGCCATCGGGCTGGCGAAACTCGACCCGGATAAAGAAGCGTCCGGACAGCCGGTCATCGAACGAATGGTGTTCGGTGACGTAGCAGCCTTGCTCGTACAGGTAGCGTGTCACCACGTCCACCGTACCCAGCAGGCTCGGGCAATCGGCAGTCAGAATCCATGTATCCGGGGCGCGACTCATAATTGAAGCTCCAGTTCGCCAGTCGAAGGTTAAGCCTGAATGCTCAGCCCGTATTCCGCCGCTGCATCCTGCAGCCACAGCCACCAGTAGTCGGAGAAGCTGCGACGGATCAGCAGTTCCCAGGTTTCATCGCCGGTGCGGCGGATCACCAGTTGCGACTTGGCGAACACCGTGCCGACCGCCTT
>NZ_VXCP01000051.1 GCF_011355085.1 Pseudomonas akapageensis
CCTCAGCCCCCGATCCACCCCCCGCCTTGCCTTCCCTGCGCTCATTCATCCAGCTACCCACCTTCTCCCCGAACTCAGCCGGCGCCTTGCGCCCGACCCGCCGGGCCAGGTCCAGGATGGTCTGCTGGGCCAGCGCTTCTTCCATGCGCTTCTGCGCCGTCAACATCACGCCATGCACCGCGCAGGTACCGGCCACGGCCCAGGCCGGTGTCGAGCCCTCGAACAGGGCACAGCGTTCGCGTACCTCGCGGCAATCGAAGATCGCCTTGTGGCCATCGATCGCGACGACGATATCGAGGACGGTGATTTCATCCGAGGGTCGGGCCAGCTTGAAGCCACCGCGAACGCCTTCGGTAGCGACCACGAGTTTGGCCTTGGCCAGCTTGGTGAAGACTTTCGCCAGGTATTCATTGGGCACACCCTGCAGTTCGGCAAGGTCACGCACGCTCGCCTCGCGGCTGTCGCCGAGCTCATCGACCAGGAAGAGCAGGCAATGGATGCCGTACTCGACTCCTGCACTATAAAGCGACATCGTAATCTCCGACCAGATTTGTCGTATAAAGCTATCAATTCCATGACTCGATCACAAGCTGAAAGCGGAGGCCGGCGACCGGCTGTCACCTTGCGCGATTGGTATGAATTATTTTGCAGAAACACAATTTCAATAAAAACAATAGGTTGAAGTATAAATCCGAAAAAACCAGCCGGCGCGCACCGACCACTCGTGAGAAAAAAGCTTGCGCCTTTAAACTACGATCAATACAGTCGTAGTTGTCGAGCAGGCATCGGCACCCAGCAGGTGCACGAACAGCTCAAGCCCTTTCCGTCACAAGGTGCAAAAATGAAACAGCAAATTTTGATCGTCGGTGCAGGTTTTGGTGGGATGTGGAGTGCTCTGGGCGCTGCACGGCTGGCAGACATGCACGACCGTTCGGACGTCGAAGTGACCGTCCTGGCACCCGAGGCGGAGCTGCGGGTCCGCCCGCGTTTCTACGAGGCGGAAGTTCACCAGATGAAGGCGCCGCTGGGAGATCTGTTCGATGCAGTGGGCGTCAAGTTCATCAAGGGCTCGGCCGAGCGGATCGACAGCGAAGGCAAGCGTGTCGAATACACCGACGCCCAGGGCGTGAAATCGGTCTTCAATTACGACCGCCTGGTCCTGGCCGCTGGCAGCCGCGTGGTCCGACCTAACCTGACAGGCGTCAACGAGCATGCCTTCGACGTTGACCAGATCGAACAAGCTGCCCGCCTTGAAAGCCACATCAAGGCGCTGCACCTGCAGCCGGAGTCGGTTGCACGCAACACGGTCGTCGTTGCCGGCGGTGGCTTCACCGGGATCGAAACCGCAACCGAAATGCCGGCGCGCCTGCGTGCCGTGTTGGGCGCAGATGCGGACATCAACGTTATCGTCGTCGACAGGGCCAGCGAAATCGGCGGCGCACTCGGCGACGGCATCCGCCCGACGATCGTCGAGGCATCGCAAGAGCTGGGCATCAAATGGCACTTGAACGCATCGGTGGTCTCGGTCGATGCCGATGGCGTCACCCTCGCGGATGGCCAACGCATCGAAGCCAGGACCGTGGTCTGGACCGTGGGTGTGCGCGCCAGTTCGCTGACCGAGCACATCCCCGCCGAGCGTGATGCCTATGGGCGCCTGCACGTGGACAGCAATCTGAAAGTGATCGGCCAGGACCACATTTATGCCACCGGTGACACGGCCTATGCCGCGACCGACGATGAAGGCAACTATGCCTTGATGACTTGCCAGCATGCGATTTCACTGGGTCGTTCGGCGGGCCACAACGTTGCGGCTGACCTGCTGGGCATTACACCGATCCCTTACAGCCAGCCGAAGTACGTCACCTGCCTGGACCTGGGGGCCTGGGGTGCAGTGTTCACCGAAGGGTGGGATCGTCAGGTCAAATTCGTTCGGGAAGAGGGCAAGCAGATCAAGACCCAGATCAATACCCAGTGGATCTACCCGCCGGCAGCCAATCGTGAAACAGCCTTGGCGGCTGCGGATCCGATGATTCCTGTGGTGGCTTGAGTCGGAGTGTATGGCTCGGGTAAGTAGTTAAGGCAGAAGGCGTCATCGCGGGCAAGTCGGATCGCCGCACCGCCGCTCCCACAGGGGGGACGCAAAACCCTGTGGGAGCGGCGGTGCGGCGATCCGACTTGCCCGCGATCCATCGCAACGCGATGGCATCAAGACGGTTAAGCAGACAATCTAGCGTTTACTTGATCATCGTCCGCAAATCATTTGTCATTTCATTGATCGCTGCCTTGAAGTCGTTCGCCGTTACTTGCTGGCTCTCGTTTTCCAGGGTTTTACCGAAGAGCTTGCGCACGACCTTGACCAGAGGCTGGCCGGTCTTGGTATCGTTGATGTAACCCTCGACATAGAGCTCGGTGTCCTGATCGCGGTGCCCGGTGGCCGCCTGGGTGGCACCGACTACAGCCGCGATGGGAACCACTTCATACCACTTCATCCCTTCATTGGAGGCCGATACGCCTGTGATCGCCGCACGCAGGGTCATAGCGCGCGCTCCGGCCGGTATCGCTTTTTCACTTGAAACGACCTGGTACTTTTCGGCCAGTGCCCCCCTCACGCTGTCGCTGGTATACGCCTGCAGCTGCTGCAGCGTTTGAACATTGACCCGTTCATTGGGCTTGGGGGCCGGGTACATTTCGAGCTTGTTGAATACCACGGTGTTGTAGCTGTCCGGCGCAAAACCCGGCGCCATCCAGCGCAGTGTCGGCTTGCCACTGGGCGAAGTCTCTTCCTTGAGGCCGTCATAGCTGGGCAAAAAGCCCGAGTACTGTTCCTTTTCCGTTACCTTCGAAGTGCAACCGGCCAGCAGCAGGCCGCTGATGGCAATTCCAACCAGCAATTTACGGGACATATTCATTTGTCTCTGCACTCCTGGGATTGAAAATTTTCTTCATGATTCTCGGGCTTAGAAGCGCCAGGTCATGTTGCCGGTAAAGGCCTGAATCCAGGCATTGTCGAACTGCCCGGACGTGCGCACGCCCGACAAGGATTTGGTCTGGTCGACCGGCATGTCGCCCAGCCAGACCGTTACCCAACTGAGATTCAGGTCAGTGTCCGGCGCCAGTGAATAGGTCCAACCGGCAGCCAGGCGCCATGACTCGCCCACCGGGAGCAGGAACGCGCGGTCGGAATCGTCGACCGCCGAGCTGTCGTACGCTATCCCGAAACTCCAGAGGTTCTCGGGCGTGGCCTGAAACTGTCCACCCACGGCCAGCTGCCAGGTGTCCTTGAAGTTGGCGTTGACGGTGGTCGACTGGGTACCGGCCACTGCGGTGTCCACGTCAACGCCGATGTCACCGAATTTCGACCAGTCCTGCCAGTTGGCCGAGGCCAGCAGCGCCCATTGTTTGTCGAGTTGGTGGTACAGGCTCAGGGTGACGGTTTGCGGCACCTTGATGTCCAGCTCAGTGTCCAGGCCATTGATTCGTTGCAGCAGCGGGCCGTCGCCGGTCACCGCCAGGTGGTCCTTGAAGTCCAGCTTGATTTCACTGGTGTAAGCCAGGCCGATGCGTGTGCCGGGCTGGGGCGCATAGATCACTCCCAGATTGGCGCCATAGCCCCAGGCGCTGTCCTTGTACTTGAACTGCCCGTCGGCGCGATCGGTAAACCCGAACGGCGCCCGGTTGATCGCAGCCTGGGACTGGATCATGCCGTACATGGCCTTGACGCCGAGGCCTACTGACCATTGATCGTCGAAGCGATAGGCGATGCTGGGCACCAGTGACAAACCGGCGATGCTTGCATCCTGGTCGAAATAGCGCCCGGACCAGTCGTTGTCGTATTTGATTGCCAGGCCGAAATCGCCATAGGTGCCGAAGCCAACACTCCACTGATCATCCAGTTGATGGCTGACGAAGAAGCTGGCGCCGGGGATCGGGTCCAGGATGTTGCCACTGCCGCTCCCGGTACCGTTGGTTGAATCGTCGCGGTCGAATTTCAGGTCGCCGTAGAGAATCTGCGCACCCGCGGTGATCTGGGTGCCCTTGAGGTAGGTCATGCCCGCGGGGTTGCTGGCGATGGTCGACGGCCCCTGTGCCCGGGCGGCAGCGCCGGCATTGGCCAGCCCTGCGTTATCCGTGGCGATTTCGTACAGCATGATGCCACCGGCATGGCTTTGCGCGTGATAGCAGAGGGGCAGCAGGAACACAGTGTAGACGGATAGCGCATGCAATTTTGACTGCATAAAGCCCTCGGAAACGGAAGGATCACTGCTATCGATCACGATTGAAAGGGTGGGTGTCGTAATGCTTGAGAAGTATTGCCCAAGATGCCGAAAAGTCCATGAATTCACGGGCGGGTTGATTGGCCTGCCCGTGGAAAACGTCTCGACCGTCACCGCGCATCAATTCTTGGGCACGACCCTGGCCTGGCTACCACTGCCTTCGATATACACCGGCATGCCCTTGCTCAGTGCCGGATTGACAGGTTGGGTTACCGACACCAGCACACCGCTAGTCACCCGTACGAAGATCTGTTGCGCGGCCTGGGGCTGATCGTACTTTTTCTTCTCGGCGTAGTTGCCGCCCGCCGCACCGGCAAGGGCGCCGGCGACCATGGCCACGTCGCGGCCCGTGCCCTTGCCGATCAGGCTACCAAGGGCGACACCGCCCAGGCCGCCGAGAATGGCGCCGACACCGCTATCGTGATTGGTTTGAATCTGGGTTGGCACGATCTGCTCGATGCGTCCGGTGCGGATCTCCTCTTCACCTGGGCTGGCTGCACTGCTGTTTGAACCCATGCCGGCACAAGCGCTGAGCAACGCGCCGCAAAGACCGATCACCAGCCAGGAGGCGAACCTTTTCATCGCAGTATCCATCCATTCAGTTTGAGTTGAGGGTGCAGTGGCACGGCGTCCGATAGCACGACAAAGCGTAGTTCAGAAAACCTGACCTATGCTCAAACGGGTCAGGTAAACCCCGGGTTTGAGCCCGCGAAGCCGAAAAAGGAGCTGCAAATGAATAAAGGCTTGCAACTGGCCCCCTTGATGGCGCTTGCATTCGCCTGGCCTGAACTCGGCCTGGCCGAAAGTCAGGCCGATAGTCAAACCGAGCTGGCCAAGCAGTCCCTGAACCCGGTCGCGGCGTTGTACAGCCTGCCAATCCAATACAACTGGAACCAGAACCTGGGCCCCACCAATAACGGCATTCAAAGCGTCACCAACATCCAGCCGGTGCTGCCGTTCAGCCTGAACGAAGACTGGAACCTGATTTCCCGTACCATCCTGCCCATCATCGACCAGCACGGCCTGCTGCCCGATGGAGCCGCCGACAAGTCCGGTGTGGGTGATACTACCCAGAGTTTCTTCTTTTCCCCCAAAAAACCCACCGAAAGCGGCTGGATCTGGGGCGCGGGCCCTGCGATTTTGATACCGACCGGCAGCAATGAACTCATGAGCAGCGAGCAATGGGGGCTTGGGCCGACTGCGGTGGCGCTCAAGCAATCCAACGGCTGGACCCGTGGCATTCTGGCTAACCATATCTGGACGCTCGATAACAGCCCGCCGGATGACAAGGAGAAGGTCAACCAGACGTTCCTGCAGCCTTTCCTGAGCTATACCACCCATACCTATACCACTTTCGGCATCAATACCGAGTCCACCTACGACTGGGAGATCAAGGAGTGGTCAGTGCCGATCAACCTGTTCGTCACCCAGCTGTTCAAGGTGGGCAACCAGCCCATGAGCCTGCAGGTGGGGCCGCGTTATTGGGCGCACAGCCCGGAGGATGGTGCTGAAGGCTGGGGGTTCCGGGTAGCGTATACCTTGTTGTTTCCCAAGTGAGTGTTGCAGATGAGGCCCTGATGGATAACATCGAGCCTCATCCAAAGGATTGAAATCAGGAGCACCACGTGGCCAGCAAAGAAGCGATAGCACACTTCATACGCACAGAGTTCCCGCAAACCCGCGTCGTCGTCGAAGCAGTCGGCGATATGGGGGCCACTGTCTCTCAGGACATTGGCGAGGCCGACCTGCGCCCGGGCGGCACGGTTTCCGGGCCCACGCTCATGGCCCTGGCCGATGTGGCGTTGTATGTCGCGGTGCTGGGGGAGATCGGGATCGTGCCCTTGACGGTCACCACCAGCCTGACGATCAACTTTCTCAGAAAACCCGAAGCGCACAGGCGGGTGATCGGGCAATGCCGACTGATGAAAGTCGGCAAGACCCTGGCGGTGGGGGAGGTGTCGCTGTACTCGGAGGGTGTGAGCGAACCCGTCGCTCACGTGGTGGGGACTTACGCCATACCGCCCAGGTCGGCGACCTGATACAGCTGCGGGCGGCGATCGGCGTGCAGGTCGTTGTGAGTACTGATGCGTTTGTTGCGCGCATCGGCCAGGTGCAAGGTCGCCTGCAAAATCTGCTCGCCGCCCAGTTCCATCGGCCCGGCTGCAGGGTAGCCATCAGCATCGACGATCACCGAACCCTGCACCCAACCCACGCCACGCTCATGACCATGACGGTCGCAGGCTGCGATGAACATCCGGTTGACCGACGCATTGGCCTGCACCCGCACCACCTCGGCCGGGCGCTCGGTCAGTGGCCGCGGACCATCGGGCCAATTGACCGGGGCACAGAGCAATTGCGCGCCCGCCAGCGCCGGCAAGCGTACCCACTCCGGAAACTCCAGGTCGTAGCAGATCATCATGCCGAGGCGGCCAAAGGCCGTTTCCACCACCGGTGGCGGAGCGTCGCCGGCGCTGAAGATGGCCTTTTCCGCATCCCACAGGTGCGCTTTGCGGTACACCGCGCGCAGACCCTGGGCATCGAACATCGCCGCACTGTTGGCCAGCTCATCACCCGCCAGGCGCTCGCAAAAGCCGCCGACAATGACGATCTCAAGCTCCAGGGCCAGCGCCTTCCATAAGCTCAAGGTCGGCCCGTCCGGGGTTTCCGCCAGGGCCAGTGCCTCATCCCGGTCAGCGAACACGTAGCCGCTCTGCACCAGCTCGGGCAACACCACCACCTGGGCACCGCGCGAGGCTGCCGTGCGAATCGCCCGCTCGGTCAGCGTGCGGTTGTAGGCAAGGTCGCCAACCTTCGGCGCCACCTGGCAGCACGCCACCTGGATACTGTTGAGTGCACTCACTGGATGACACTCTCTGCGAGGGAGTCGATGACCTTGCGTTCATGCGCAAGATCGATCGAACGGCTGAGGATGAAATAGGTCAGGCCGGAAACCACCAGACCGACCAGCCAGGAGATATCCACGCCTTCGAGCAGACGTGCCATGGGGCCGACGAACACTTCCTGTCCGGCACTGGCATCGAAGATGTAGAAGAACGGCACCATCGCAGCGAAGCCCACCAGGTAAGACACGATCCCACGGAACTGCCAGGCCCCGTAGATACCCTTGGGAGTAAAGAAGTGCGGGATCGCGTAGCGGCCTTTACGGACGAAGAAGTAGTCCACCAGATTGACCGCGGTCCAGGGCACCAGGAAGTACAGCAGCAACACCAGGAAGGTATTGAGGATGGCGATGCCGTCGCCCTTGATCGACAGCACGCAGCTCAGCAGGATGATGCTGATCGCGAAGATGGACATCACCCGCGCACGCGGCGTCGGCGTGATCTTCTTGATCGAGTCGACACCGGTCAGCAGCGTCAGCATGGCGCTGTAGGTGTTGAGTGCAATGATTGGCAAGAAGCCCAGCACCGAGACCAGTACCAGCACATTGCCCAGCCCCGGAATCATCGAAGAACCGATCTGGTTCAATGCTACCAGCGCGTCGGTGGCCTGCAGTTGCTGCGCGAGCCAGGCACCGAGGCCGATCATCCAGCTGCCGGACAGGGAAGCACCCAGGAACACCGCCGTGATCAACTTGGTGCGGCTGGTGTTCTTTGGCAGATAGCGCGAATAGTCGGACACATAAGGCGCATAGGAAATGTTGTAGCTGGCACCAATGGCAAACAGGGTGGCGAAGGCGATCCAGCTGAAGCCCAGTGTGCTGGCCGGCGCGGTCTCGGGCTGGCCGACACCGAACATCAGGGCAACGGTGACCAGCGTATACAGGGGCAAGGTCGCCAGCAGCGCCCACTTGAACGCCTTGTGCATCAGGTCGTGGCCGTAGATTGCCAACAGTGCGCCGATCAGCACCACCGCGCAGGCGACGATCGTCGGGTCAAAGCCGAACACATGCTTGAGGCCATCGATGATCAGCGAAACGTTGACCACATTGAAGCCGACGAACACGAACATCGTCGCCATCAACGCCAGGATCACCCCGCGATAGCCGAACTGGGCCCGCGACTGGATCATCTGCGGCAAGCCCATCTCCGGCCCCTGGGAGCCGTGGAAGGCCATGAACAGGGTACCGAACATGATGCCCAGCGCACCGGCCAGCATGGTCCACAGGGCCGACAAGCCCAGGCTTGGGCCGACAAAACCGATGGAAATGGTAAAGAAGTGGAAATTGCCCAAAAACCAGAAAGGCCCCTGGCTGCTGAGCTTGGCGTGGCGTTCGTTTTCCGGAATGTAATCGATCGAATGGCCTTCGATGGCCAATCCACTGCTGGCTTCGACAGCCTGCGCGGAATGATTGGACCCTGACATACGATTCTCCTGTGCATTGAATCGATGGTAATTGTTTTTATGGGTGATGCTGCCAGTGAGGTATGCGCACCAGACTTGCGGCGAAGCGCCGGTTCCGCTGCAATGTAGGCATTTGGCGAGGGCGGTAAAATATCCCGCGTCAACTCTTTACATAGATAGGTGTCTATGTGATCGCCAATGGGGAGCAGGCATGCTGGGAACCGTAACCGAGCTGGATCTGCGCCTGATCCGGATATTTCTTGCCGTGGTGGAGGCGGGGGGGATCTCGGCCGCGCAAACCACTCTCAACACCACCCAACCGACCATCAGCGCGCAACTGGCGTCGCTGGAAGCACGCCTGGGTTTTCGCCTGTGCGAACGCGGCCGCGCCGGCTTTGCCGTCACGCCCAAGGGCACCCAGTTCATCGACGCCGCCCGCCGCCTGCTGGCCGCCGCCGAAGGCTTTCGCGTCGAAGTCCAGCACATCAATCGCACCCTGTCGGGCAACATCAACATCGGCCTGCTTGGCCAGATCGACCCCACGGCCAACAAGAAAATCGCCCTGGCCATCGCCCGCCTGCGCGCCCGCCATGACGGGTTGTACTTTCACTTCACGGAACTGTCGTCATCGTTCCTGGAAGAGAAAATCATCAACGGTCACCTGGACCTGGCGATCGGCTACTTCTGGCACCGCTTGCCCAGCATCGACTACTTCGCCCTGTTCAAGGAAACCCAGATCGCCTATTGCGGGCCGACGCACCCTTTGTTCGACAAGGTCGGGACGCTGAGCAGCCAGGACGTGGCCGAGCACGACTGGGTCTGGCCCAGCCACCCGCTACCGGAAATGCCCGCACCCACCTCGATCGAACGCCTGACGGCGCTGACCGACAGCATGGACGGGGCTGCACTGCTGATCCTGTCGGGGCAGCACCTGGGTTTTTTACCGCAGCACTATGCGGCCAGGCACGAACAGCTGGGGCAGTTGCATCCGCTCAATCCCGAGCAGTTGCGCTATGAGGTCGACTTTCATGCGGCGGTAAGGCACGCGGCGCGGCAGCGGGATGTGGTGAGTGCGTTTTTGGCGGAGTTGATGGATGTTTTTGCTGCGCCGTGATTCCTCGTGACCGGTTGTTTCTCGTTCCCACGCTCCGCGTGGGAATGCATTTTGCGACGCTCTGCGTCGCGCGCGAACACGTCGACGCTGGAGCGTCTGGCGCTGCATTCCCACGCAGAGCGTGGGAACGAGGAAAGATCCATGGAAATTCGCATCTATAATTGCCCCCTACAAATTGTAGAGCGAGCACCCGATGAGCGATTTTCAAGGAACTGCGCGAGAAGTGCTGGCGTTCTTGCGGCGTCGACTGGGTTTTGATTTGTGGATGATCACCCGCACCAAGGGTGACGATTGGACGGTGTTGCAGTGTGAAGACCACGGTTATGACGTGCATGCCGGCAAGGTCTTCAACTGGAGCGATTCGTTTTGCTCCGAGATGGTGAAAGGCAACGGCCCACGTATCGCGCCGGATTCGGATCAAGTGCCTGTCTACGCAGCGGCAGCCATCGGCCGGCAGCTACCCATCCGCGCCTACATCGGCGTGCCCCTGGAACTGGCCGATGGCAGCCTGTTCGGCACGCTCTGCGCAATCGACCCGCAGCCCAAGCGTGAAACCATCAAGCAAGACCAGCAACTGGTCGAGTTGATCGGCATGATGCTCAGCAGGATTTTGCAGATTGAGCTCAAGGCCGATGAGCAAGCGAGCAGGGCAGAGCGATTTGAAGCGCTGGCGCTGACCGATGACCTGACGGGCGTGTATAACCGTGCCGGCTGGAATCAACTGGCCGCCTGCGAGGATGAGCGCAATCGCCGTTTTGGCCAGTCCTCGGCCGTGGTGATCGTCGATCTGGACGGACTCAAACGCATCAATGACCGCGACGGGCATGCCGCCGGCGACGCCTTGATCAAGCGCGCCGCCAGCGCCTTGCAACAGGCATCGCGAACCGACGATATCGTGGCAAGGCTGGGCGGCGATGAGTTCGGTGTCATCGGCGTCAATTGCGACCGGGCTGGCGCCCAATCACTTCGCGACCGCGTCAGGCATGCGCTCGATCAGGCTGGGGTGAGCGCCTCCGTGGGCCTGGCCATGTCCAATGCGGCGAGCAGCATCAACTCGGCCATGACCTCGGCCGGCCAGCGAAATTAATTGGCACTGACCGTAATCTTTCCGATCATCTGCGGATGCAACGCACAAAAATACTCATATACCCCCGGCGTATCGAACACGTATGAAAAGCGCTCATTAGTGTCCAGCGCGCCCGAGCGAAACACCTTATGCGTTTCCGCAACCGTGTGCGGTACCTGATCGTCATTGACCCAAGTCACCTTGGTACCTGGGGCTATCTTCAACTCCCTGGGCCCATACATGAATGCCTTGATGTCGACTTCCACCTCTTGCGCCCAAGTGGAAATCGGCACCATCAGACAGAGCAGCGAAAGCACCTGAATGACCTTTTTCATGTGAGCCCCCTCAAACCAGTGTCGAGTCGATCAGCGCCAGCGGGTGTTCACCCTGTGTCGCCTTCACATCGGTAACTCCCAGATAGTTGCGCAGTTGATCCGCCGCCACCGTCATCGGCCCCGGTGCGGGCGCGGTGCCGGGTGCCGGTTGCGGATAGGCCGTGCCGCGCGCGGTGTGGAAGGTAATATTGCCCTCGACCTTCTGGATCACCTGATGGATATGCCCATTGAGGATCGTCACCGAGCCAAATTTGCGCAGCATGGCAATGGCCTGGTCGCCGTCTTCCGTACCCCAGCCCCATGGCTGGTAGATGGTCCACAAGGGGATATGTGTGTACACCACCACCGGAGTGCTCGTTGCCACGGCGCGCAGGTCATCGACCAGCCACGCGAGCTGGTCGGCACCGAGGGTCGCTTCATGGCCAGCCTGGAAATTGAAGACATTCACCAACGCAATGAAGTGCACGCCATGGTCGTCGAAGCTGTACCAGCCATTGCCCAGGGTGCCTTTGCCGTAGCGTTCCAGATAGAGCTTGCCGCCTCCCTCGTCGAGGGTGTCGTGCTCGCCCGGTACATAGTGCACGGTTGAGGGCAGACCTTTGAGCAGTTGCGCAGCGGTGTCGAACTCTTCTGCCTTGGAGAGGTGGGTGATGTCCCCTGTGTGAAGAATGAGTGAAGGTCGCACGGGCAGGGCAACGACCTTGTCGATGGCCACCTGCAGCGTCTTCACCGGGTCGGGGTTGGCTTCCTTGTTGAAGCCGATGTGAGTGTCGCTGATCTGCACGAAATGGAAGTTGCCGGCCAGCGCTTTGGGGTCCGAAACCTGGCCATTGTCATCCAGAGCAAAGGCCTTTGGAATCCCGCCGTGCAATGCCCAGATGACGCCGGCACCGGCCCAGGCCGAACACAGCAGCAGCGTTCTGCGGCTCGGGTCCAGCGGGGCGTCGGTGCGTTTTTCGTATCTTGCTGAGTGAATGCCCATGGGTACACCCTCGGTAGCGGTCTACAGTGATGAACTGACACGATGTACAACCGAACGGGGCGGGCGTTTATTCCAGGCGAAAAAATAAGTTTTCTGGCGGGAATAAAACAGCACGCAGCAGGGTTATACGGGTGGGAAGGGGCCGCAATCACCATGAAGCGATTCGAGGAACTGTTTGCGCCGCACATGAATGCGGCTTACAACCTCGCGCGCTGGCTCACCGGCAACGACAGCGCTGCCCATGACGTGGTGCAGGAAAGCGCCTACAGGGCCCTCAAGTTCATCGACAGCTTCGTCGACGGTAACGCCAAGGCCTGGTTTCTGACCATCGTGCGCAACGAAAGCTACAACTGGCTGAAGGTCTCGGCCGGCAACCGATGGGTCGCCATAGGCGATGAAATACCAGCGGACGACCTCGCCCTGGGCCACGGCCAGACACCGGAACTGCACGCCATGCATGCCGAAGACGCCGCCCTGGTGCAGCAGGCCCTGCAAGCCCTGGCTCCGGTGTTTCGCGAGGTGATCGTGCTAAAGGAACTCGAAGGCATGCCCTACAAGGACATCGCCAGGGTGGTCGACATACCCTTGGGCACCGTCATGTCGAGACTGGCCCGGGCACGCACGATGCTCAAGCTGGAACTATTGAAGTTGCACAGCCATGAATGACATGAACTGCACGGTCTGCCATGAACTGATTCATGGCTACCTGGACAACGAACTGGACACGGCGATGGCAACCCAAGTGGCTGAACACCTCGCCGCGTGCGCCGACTGCCAGCGCCTGCACGACGAAGCCAGGATGTTGATAGCCGGCGTGAAGGCACACGCACCCTATTACCCGGCACCTGACGCCCTGACTCAAGGTGTGATGTCCAAAACGAAATCACGGGCGCCTTCGGCCAGGCGCTTTTGGGACCTTCTGCGAGACGCACCGCAACAGTGGCTTATGCCTGCGTTCTCGGCCGCAGCACTGGCCATTGCACTGGCACTATACGTGGCCACCCCATCAAGCGAACAACCCTGGATGGACGAGGCCGTGTCCAGCCATGTGCGTTCACTCATGGCTGACCATTTGAACGACATTGCCTCCTCCGACCGGCACACCGTAAAACCCTGGTTCACCGGCAAACTTGACTTCTCGCCACCGGTTTTCGATTACTCGGTACAAGGCTTCCCGTTGCTCGGCGGGCGCCTGGACTACCTGCAACACCAGAACGCAGCGGCGTTGTCCTATGGACGGGCGAAGCACATCATCAACCTGTTCATTCTGCCAACGAGTGCGGCGGACAAGCCTCGGGAACATTTGGCGATTCGGGGCTACAACATCGTCGCCTGGCAGCGGGATCACATGCGATTCATCGTGGTGTCGGACCTGGAGAAAAGTGAGCTTGAAGCCTTTAGCCAGCTGGTGGAAAAGGGACCGATCTGAGCGCCCGGAGCTCGAGGTTCGGATGATCAGTCTATGTTCAGGACAAACTTTTTTTCATACCGTGGCTGTTCGTCAATCAATGCCACCACTTCGACGGGGTGCCTGCCTTTTTTGGGATGATCGAGCTCGAAGCTGAAAAAACTGTCACCCTTCTTCATGCTCTCGAGCTGGGCCTCGGACGCCCAGAAATAGCGGCCGCGGGTATCCTCTTTATAGGTCCACGTGGCTTTTCGAAAATTCAGTCGCGGGTCGAAATAAACCCGCAAGTCGGTGACGGCATCATCATCGACGCTTGCCCGAATCCTCAGAATTGAAACCCCCGCGGCTGACAGATGATCGAGTCCGTCCACGGTTGCACCATGGTCGGTCGGGAATCTGGCCTTGAGATCCAGTTTTGGTCGCACCTGCATACCTGTGTTGCGCTGGTGATGCGCGACCTTTTCGATTTGCTTGGCGATCTCCGTACACGCCGGGCTGACTACGCTCTGTACTTTCTCCCGATCATCAAGCTTGAACGGAAACGCAGTGATGCCGAACAGATCGGAGGGCAACTTGAAATCGCAGATGTCGGGGTAGAAGAAAAACGCACGATCCCTGCCCAGGCGCCCCATGAACAGGCCCAGTTCGAAAACGACATTGTCCCGTGGTGCCGGCACAGGAGGGACATCTTTGCTCTGCGTCCAGTCATCGTTGGAGAGCACCAGTACCGCGAAGTCGCACTCGCGCAGGCGTGCCTCCAACGATTCCAGGGTGGACGCCCCTGGCGACCAGGTGCCGAAATGGTACCAGGCGTCCACTTCGACAATGTCGAAGCGTTGGAGCGAACCCTCGATCTCCCGCGCGAACCACTCGGACTCGCGAGATGAGCCCAGGAAAACCCGTTGCGAGTGCAAGCGCATGTGCATCTCCCTGGTTTTCAGCCACTGTGTGATGTTTTTCACCAGGCAATGAAAATGCACACTGCCATGCTTCAGCATAGGCCATGGGCGGGCGAGAACAGGCTTCTGGTCCATGCACTATGCTCTCGCAGGGATACCCGCGGCCAGAAGGTACAGGGCAGCGAGGAGGGTGGAGTGAACAGAATCTGGCTGTGGGTGCTGGCCCCTCTGGCGCAGGCTGCGCAACCGGTCAGCTCTATCGTTCGTGAGGAACACTATGTGGTGTATGGCCAGACGATCGAGGATATCCAGCGATCGATAAGCGACAGAACCCCGGTACGCAGCCCACAAGGTGCATTCGCCGGCAATACCAAGACCGTGTACCAAACGACCTACAGGCTGGTCGATGTTTCGCAGACGGCGTGTGCCCTGCAGAATATTGCAGTGAAGGTCGAGTCAGTCATCACGCTCCCACAACTGGCGCCCGGCAACCTGTCGCCGGCGGTCGCGGACGAATGGCGTCGTTACTACACGGCGCTACGGGCACACGAGTACCTGCATGTGGAGAGCGCCCGGGAGTCGGCTAGAGAGACGCAGCAATGGCTGGCCAGCATGAGGATCAGCGGGCCGTGCCAGGTAGCGAGGCCGCAGGTTCGGGTCGCCATCGAGGCGTATATCCTCAAACTGGACGAGCGCGATAGGCAGTTGGATGTCATCACCGATCACGGCCGGTCGCAGGGCGCCCAGCTGGATGCCCGGGTTCGATAGGGAATGCCTCTACCTCGTTCCCACGCTCCGCGTAGGAATGCCTCCTCTGACGCTCCGCGTCGCGTTCAAAAGGCCCGACGCAGAGCGTCTACCACTGCATTCCGTTGCTGCGCGTGGGAACGAGAAAGCGCTCGGGTTCTCAGTTTGCAGACCACCGGCGATCGCATCGCCGGTCGAGGTTTGCCAGGTCATTGCGCAGCAGTGTGGGCGACTCCCCGGTGATGTCGCACAGCAATGCGGTTACGGCGTTCCCGTCAACCGTGCCGTGCTCTTGCAGAAGTTGCGCCACGGCGGTGACAGCGGGCCAGTAACAACGCACCAGGCAGCGTGACCGGGCGATTGCCAGGGATTCGGCGTCCAGCAGCTTGCGTGCCGGCAGCAACCTGATCAATTCATGACCCCGGTACCGGTCACCCCGGCCGCTGCCCTGGATGAAAGTGTCGACTTTGCGGTGCCAATAAACGGCTTCGGCCACGGGACCGGCGAAGCAATCGAGCAGGTCACGTTCAATGGAATCGACCATCGAGGGCAGGTATTCGGCAATCCCAGGGGCATCGAGGGCAGGGTGAGGGACAAGGTAATCCGCCTCTACCAACCCTTCCACGTCATGCGGGTTGCCCAGCAGGTCAATCATCGGGCCGCTGCGGGCCGCTGTCCGGCTGCGCACAGTGACACGTTTGATGTATTGACCATTCCACCAGAAGGCCAGGGCGTGGCCAGCTTCGTGGTAGGCCGTAGGAAGCGGGCATTTGTTCATGCTTGACGCTTCTCCTGCGCGATTTCGCGTGAGCTAGCTACCCTTACCATCTGCCAATTGCTTGCGGCTCAGCTAAGAGATTGTGCCTATCAAGGTCCAATACGCCGACTATTGGCTGACTACTTTGCGGGCAACTAGCCTTTATGTAGTGCTATACCGTGTTGTTGACCCTGCAGCTTTTGTCTTTGATTTCTCTCGTCGCTGTTCAGAGCCCGGTCGGGCCGGATAGCTGGATGAACTCAACCGGAAAAGGTAGCTCCCACATGTCAACTGAATCGAAATGCCCGTTCGGTCACGCTGCTGGCGGTGGCACGACGAACCGCGACTGGTGGCCCAACCAACTGAACCTGAAAATCCTGCACCAGCATTCGCCCTTGTCCGATCCCCTGGGCAAAGACTTCGATTATGCCCAGGCCTTCAAGAGCCTGGACTTTCAGGCACTGAAACAGGACCTGCACGCACTGATGACCGACTCCCAGGACTGGTGGCCTGCGGATTTCGGTCACTATGGACCGCTCTTCATTCGCATGGCCTGGCATGCCGCCGGTACCTACCGTACCGGTGACGGGCGAGGTGGTGCCGGTTCCGGTCAACAACGCTTTGCACCGCTCAACAGCTGGCCGGATAACGTCAGCCTCGACAAGGCGCGGCGACTGCTGTGGCCGATCAAGCAAAAGTATGGCCGAAAAATCTCCTGGGCTGATTTGATCGTCCTCACCGGCAACGTCGCGCTGGAATCCATGGGCTTCAAGACCTTTGGTTTTTCCGGAGGTCGTCCGGACGTCTGGGGGCCGGACGAAGATGTCTACTGGGGTTCCGAAAACAAGTGGCTGGGAGGCGACACCCGCTACGGAAAAGACAAGGCACCCATGCAAGAACCCGGCGAAGGTCAACTCGTTGCCGAACCCGGCAATGAGGAGAGCCGCACCGACGAAGGGCGCAACCTGGAAAACCCGCTGGCTGCGGTGCAAATGGGCCTGATCTACGTGAACCCGGAAGGCCCGGAAGGCAATCCGGATCCGGTCGCTGCGGCGAAGGACATCCGCGAGACCTTCGGCCGCATGGCGATGAATGACGAAGAGACCGTGGCACTGATCGCGGGCGGCCACGCCTTCGGCAAGACCCACGGCGCCGGCCCAGCCGACAACGTCGGCGCCGAGCCCGAAGCCGCTGGCCTGGAAGAGCAGGGACTCGGCTGGAGGAACAGCTTCGGCACCGGCAAGGGCGCCGATACCATCACCAGCGGCCTGGAAGTGACCTGGACCACCACACCCACGAAGTGGAGCAACAATTACCTGGAGAACCTGTTCGGCTTCGAGTGGGAACTGACCAAGAGCCCGGCGGGCGCGCAGCAGTGGACACCGAAAAACGGCGCCGGCGCCGGTATCATCCCGGATGCGCACGACCCGTCCAAGCGGCGCAATCCCACCATGCTGACCACGGACCTGTCCCTGCGATTCGACCCGATCTATGAAAAGATCTCGCGGCGCTTCCTGCAGAACCCGGACCAGTTGGCCGACGCGTTCGCCCGCGCCTGGTTCAAGCTGATCCACCGCGACATGGGGCCACTCTCGCGCTACCTCGGCCCGGAAATGCCGAGCGAAGAGCTGTTGTGGCAAGACCCCATCCCGCCGGTCGACCACGCCTTGGTCAACGACAGCGACGTGGCAGCACTCAAGAGCAAGCTGCTGGCCTCGGGCCTGTCGGTCTCGCAACTGGTGTCGACCGCCTGGGCGGCGGCTTCGACCTTCCGCGGCTCCGACAAGCGCGGCGGCGCCAACGGTGGGCGCCTGCGCCTGGCCCCGCAGAAGTTCTGGCAGGCCAACCAGCCTGAGCAACTGGCGAAAGTGCTGGCGACCCTCGAAGGTATTCAGAACGAGTTCAACAGCACTCAGGCTGGCGGCAAGAAAATCTCCCTGGCGGACCTGATCGTGCTGGCCGGTTGCGCTGGCGTCGAACAGGCGGCGAAAAATGCCGGTCACACCGTCACGGTGCCGTTCACGCCAGGGCGAATGGACGCAAGCCAGGAACAGACCGATGTGGAGTCATTCGGGTTTCTTGAGCCCGGCGCCGATGGCTTCCGCAACTACCAGAAGAGCAACTTCCGCCTACCGGCCGAGGCGCTGCTGATCGACAAGGCGCAACTGCTGACACTCACGGCACCGGAAATGACGGCGCTGATCGGCGGCCTGCGCGTGCTCAATACCAATGTCGGGCAAACCAAGCACGGGGTCTTCACCCAGCGGCCAGAGGCGTTGACCAACGACTTCTTCACCAACCTGCTCGATATGGGGGTGGAATGGAAACCGCTCTCGGCCGCCGGAGATACGTTTGAAGGGCGCGATCGCAAAACCGGTGCGGTGAAGTGGACGGGCACCCGCGTCGATCTGGTCTTCGGCTCCAACTCGCAGCTGCGGGCTCTGGCTGAGGTCTACGCCAGTAGCGATGCGCAGGAGCAGTTCGTGAAAGACTTCGTTGCGGCCTGGACCAAGGTGATGAACCTGGACCGTTTCGACCTCAGGTGACGGCAGTGGTCATGCCCTGAGGCCTTCAAGGGGAGCTCCTCGACCTGATCGCTCGGGTCGAGGGGCTCCAGGGAGGCTGGGCAGTCAAGCGCTCATGTGTGAAATCACCCCATTGAGGCCGACCGACAACTGGTGCAGGTCCTCGCTCGCCACTTGCGTTCGCTGCACATTGCCCTCGTTGGTGGTCGCGATGGCGGTGATTTCCGTCAGGTTGCGCGAAATGTCTTCGGCCACCGACGTTTGTTCTTCGGCCGCTGTGGCGATCTGCCGGTTCATGTCGCGAATCGCTTCGACCGCTGCGGTAATGCGCTCCAGCGTCTGGCCTGCCTGGGTGACCTGGTCCACGCTTTGCTGGCTGCGCGACTGACCGCTTTCAATGGCGTTGGCCGCGTCGACAGCGCCGGTCTGCACGGAATTGATGATCTGGTGGATTTCAGCGGTGGAGGCTGCAGTGCGTTGCGCCAGGGTCCGCACTTCGTCGGCCACCACGGCGAACCCGCGACCGGCATCGCCAGCGCGCGCTGCTTCGATGGCGGCATTGAGGGCCAGCAGGTTGGTTTGCTCGGCAATGCCACGGATGACTTCAAGGACCTTGCCGATGCGGCCGCTGTCGCTTTCCAGCTGGCGGATCACTTCGGCGGTATTGCTGATTTCATCGCGCATCGCGGTAATGGAGCGGATGGTCGCGTTCATGACCTGTCCGCCTTCCTGGGAACTGCGATCGGCCTCATCAGCGGCCTCTGCCGCCTGCACCGCGTGACGTGCCACTTCCTGTGCAGTCGCGGACATTTCAGTCATGGCCGTGGCCACCTGATCGGTACGGTCGAACTGTTCGCGGGTGCCTTGCGCCATCAGCGCAGCGATGGATTTCAGTTCGCTGCCAGCCGTGTCCAGATGTCGGGTGCTGGACTTGAGGCGCGTGAAGGTTTCAGCAAGAAAATCCCGCAGGGTGTTGGCTGCCGCCGCCAGGCGTCCCAGTTCATCCTGGCGATCAACGCTGACGCGGTCACGGAAATGGCCCTCGCTCATTTGCGCGACGTAGTCGATGAGCAATCGAATGGGGCCGACGATGTTGCGATTGATCATCCACAGGGCCAACGCCCCGACCAGCAATGCAGAGGCCAGAGTTACCAGGGCGCCCAGGAGGATGGTCTGGTTGGCGGCATCATCGATCAGCGCCGACTGGCTTTCACTCTGCTTGCGTAGACCGGCCACCAGCTCGTTCATCTGCTCACTGGCGGCGCGGTCCACGCCCTGGACCGCCTGATCGCCGGCCACCGGATTGCCACCCGATGCGTTGAAGGCCTCCAGGCCCCTGCGGTAGGCGGCGCCCAGGTTGCGATGCTGATCGCGCAGCCGGTCGATCTTTTCCTTGACCTGCGATTCAATGCCCGCCTGGTTGCTGAGTTGGCCCAGTGCGTCCTGCACACGCCGTTCCTGATCCTCGAACTGGCTCCAGTACTTGTTCAGATCGGCAGGGTTCTTGCCGCGCAACAATACGTTTTTCCATTCCTGCACCTGAACCTTGAATTGCAGGTTGGCCTGGTCGATCAGTTGCGAGGCATGCAACGGGCCTTCCACGAGACCCCGGTAGGCCTGCACGCTATTGGAGAGGAAATGGAAGCAGGCCAGTGCGATCACGAGCACCAGCGCCAGGCTACCGCCAAGCAACGCGAGAATCTGAAATCGCAGGGATTTCGACATAAGACAATCTCACCAAAGGGAATGCGGCCAACGGCCGAACAGGTTTCAATACGCGCCACATCCCTGTGCCGCCGCGCACGATAATGGCGGGGCGGAGACAGCTTGCTTGATCGGCTGGAAAGTATTGTTCTTGAGCGGTTTTCGAGCAGAGACGACGGCCGGTATTGAAGGCGAAATGCTGGCACGTTTATGTGAACATTTGTCGTCGGTCAGCGCATGGTGAGTTCGGCAGCCAGTTCAGCTTGCCTGCGATAGCCGCATCGCGGCCCCAATTTTTATAATCTCAACGCCCAACCCCAGGCAACACCAGGCAGCCACCCAAACCAATCAACGCCATACCAATCACTTTGTGGACCACCCCCTGTTTCTCCAACATCTGCCTACGCAGCACCTCCGCCGAGAAGAACACCGCAACAAAGCTGAACCACGCCCAATGAAAAAACGACATGAACACGCCATAGGAAAAATTGGCCGCCATCGAACTGCCGCCCTGGACCACCTGGCTGTAGGTGGCGACCACAAAAAGCATGGTCTTCGGATTCAACGCGTTGGTCAGAAAACCGGTACTGAACGCCTTCCACAGCGGCGGCACAGGACCGCTGGCACTACCCAGGGTCAACGTGGTGGTGTTCATCAGTGATCTGATGCCCAGGTAGATCAGGTACCCCGCACCCAGCAATTTCATCGCCATGAACAGCGGCGGCGAGTGGGTGATGATCACGGCAATGCCCAGCACCGTATAAAACACGTGGACCTGCACACCACAGGCGATACCCAACGCGGCCATCAGGCCGCTGCGGCGCCCATAGGCGTAGCTATTGCGCGTGACCATGGCAAAGTCGGGGCCAGGACTGATCACCGCCAGAATGGTAACGACGGCAACCGCCAGTAGTTCGTTCATGATTCGGCTCCACAGAAAAAACGTTGTATCAGACGTATTTTTGCGCTACGCCTGATCACGGATGGTTGATGGCGGACTTCCAGCATCACCTCGTATGGAGAGCGCTGGTTATGGCAATGATGGGGATTTGCTGGCGGCTGAAAAAGCGATTTATAGTTGCCAAAATCTGTGAGAAATCATCGTATATATGAGCCTTCCGCCGCTTGCCGCCTTTCGCTTTTTCAACGTCGCTGCACAAACCCAGAGCTTTGTCCGCGCAGCCGAATTGCTGCACGTGACCCACGGCGCCGTCAGCCGTCAGGTGCGCCTGCTGGAAGAGGCAATGGGGGTTGAACTGTTCGAGCGGCGCAACCGGGCCATTTTCCTCAATCACGCCGGGCGTACCCTCTACAACGTCACGGGCCCGATGTTCGAGCAATTGCAAAGCACTGTTTACCGGTTGCAGCAGGAAACGCGTGAAGATGTGCTGGTGTTGTCCTGCGAGCCGACCATCGCCATGAAATGGCTGATCCCGCGCCTGCCGGACTTTCACGAAAAGCACCCGCACTTGCAGGTCCAGTTGCTGGCAGCGGGCGGTCCCATCGACTTCACTCGCTCTGGCGCCGACCTGGCCATCCGCCGCGATGACTTTCACTGGGACGAGTCGGTGCACAGCATGAAGATCTGTGACGAGTGGATCGGCCCCGTTTGCACCGCCGCCACGCGACCGCCCGGTGATCGGCTCGACGGCACGCGCCTGCTGTACAGCAAGACTCGCCCCATGGCGTGGGACAACTGGCTGCGCTTGCAGAATCTATCGGCGCGGGATGCCCTCAAGACCGAGTACGAACATTTCTACTTGTGCGTGCAGGCAGCCGCTGCGGGGCTGGGGATTGCAATGGCGTCGTTCCTGATGGTGCAGGACGAGCGGGCGTCGGGTCAGTTGCTGGCGCCCTGGGGCTTTGTCCGGGATGGCTCGGCGTATTGCCTGTTATCGCCCAGGCCATTTGATGAATGCCCAAAATCCACCACGTTTCAGCAGTGGATTGCCGGGCAGGCGAATCTGAGTATTGAACAGGTTGATCGCCAAGGCTGACGGACCGACCGCTTTCATTCCCCATGGATGTCCATCATTTTTTGCAGCATCGCCACGGCATCTGGAGTGAAGTTGGTCGCTCGCCGGGTGGCCAGGTCCACGTTCACGGCTGTCTGCTCCATCGTGGCGCTGAGATAGCCAGCCTCATCGTGGTACAAATCGACCTTGGTGATGAGTCGTTTCTCATCGAAGCGCAAAGGTGTCAACTCCACACGCAGAGGGTCGCCAGCACGGAGTTCCTTGAGGTAGCGCACGCGAGCGTCCACGGTAAACAGGCCACAATTTTGCGTTGCGGTGTAGCTTTCGCCCATGCCGAATCGCTCGAGAATCTGATGGCCCAGCTCATCCAGGACCGCAACGTAGTGGGCCATGTTCATGTGGCCGTAGAGGTCTATCCATTGTTCTTTGACGAAGGCTTTTTGATGGAACTGGGTGGGGGTGGTCAAGGTGGAGGCTCCTTTTTTGGTATCCAGTCATTATTGACGTGGTGGGGGAGGAGAGTCACTCGTGCGGTCTGGGTTTTTGCGGCGACTTGGGGTTTTACTTCGTAGGGTGGGCCGGATGTATAGGCATATATCTTCCCTCCCGCGTTCTCTGAGAGCGCCGGCCAGCAGTTCCACCTCCTGCAGATGCAGAGTGTTGTAGTCGAAATCGAGAAGTCCAGGCGCGTTGCGACGATCACGACGCGGGGCTCGGTTTTCGCCGTATTCGTGACCAAGCGTTGGCCGGCTACTGTAGACAAGCCAACCGACCACGCGAACAGGGATTACTTAATCCAATCCATATATTTTCCGACACCCCACAGAGTCATAAAAAGCATCGCGAAAACAATCATCGCGTTGCTCGGTATCAATATACGTAATCGTAGGTTACGGGGAAAACTCTTATGATCCTCCGGGTGAAGGCCTCCATCAGCCAGAAATTTTTTAGGGAATGCCAACATCATGGCTATGGCGTTGAGCATCAAAAGGCGGCCCATTGGTCTTCCATCCACCATGGGCTTTCTCAGTTTAATGGCAGAGCTGCGGCTGAGGTGCTTGAGCATTTCATCCATTTTGAAATACGCCATGTAGAGCAACCACCCCATCAATAAAAAGGTCGCTGCTATAAGCGCCAAACCACACCAGAGAAATACTAGCTCTGTGCCGCTTCTCATTTCATCGACTCATAGAGCACTTCGCCGATTACTTCGCCATATTCCCCAGCAGCATTCCCGACGACGGCTGATCCGAGTCCAGCCATCACCAGACCACACGCGAGTCCGCCAACGCCTGTCGTAATCCCTAAGCCTATACAGACCAGCCCGCCTGCCCAGCCCCCTGCGGCACCCCCAGCTATTTCCCCTGCAAATTTTCCGCTCTCGGTAAACTTGATACTGCGGCATTCATCTTCACGGCCAACTCGGCAGGTCTCCAGCACTTTAAAGGCGGAAGCCGACACACCTAGCCCGAAACCAACCCAGCCCCCCATTTCGATGTACTTACTAGCCTTGGCTACACCTTCGATATGAGTGGTATATCCTGGAATGCTGCCTGGCGCCCCAGCTTTGCTCCAATGGTGAACCAAGCTACGGCTGGAAATGCCTAAGGCATGTTTCAGTTTTGGGTGGTCGGGTATCCCGGCACCTTTATGAAGAAGCGGGCCAAGGCTGCTATCCAGTTGTGACATCAATCGATTTCGCTCTGCAAAAAATGCCGGGGTATTCAGCGTGCCGTGTTGTTGGAAGGTTGTTTGATGCAGCTTCTCCAGTTCCATCAACGCTACCTTCACATTTTTGAGATGTTTGGAGAGCATGAGTTCGCCGATACCTATGGCCGTTGAACCCTCGGATAAGAACGTTTCGATTTCGTCACGGTGCCGTGCCATGAAGTCGGCTTCTTGCGCACTGAGTGGTTTGAGGGCGTTATCCACTTTGCTCGCCGCTTCCATCAGCAACGCCTCTTCTCGAGTGCATTGAATGTTGCCCGGATCACTCAGCACGATCATCGAGCCCGCTTTGACGTCGTGCAGATTAGGATTGAGCAACTGAAACTTGTGCATCACCGCCGGGTCGCGCACGGTGAACAACGAGGCTTCGAGCTGTTCCTTAGTCATGCTCTTGGGCACGATGTAGAAACCAGGTTCCTGACGCTCCGCGCTCTTGAATACAACGGGCGCCGGATTGCTCGAAGGCGCGAAACTCGAATGGCGTGGCGCTATCGAGGGGCTGCTTGGGGCTGGGGCAGCCGGTTGAGCGGCTGTTCGGGTGGCCTGCGGTCCAGCGCTTTGGCTCGACTCATAGCTGGCGTTGAAAATTGAAGGGATCAGTTGAGCTTTACAGGGGCAATTGCTGAAGCTATCCAGATGGCCGGCCACGCGCCTGCCGTTACTCGTGATGTATGAAACGCCACCCGCGATCACATAGGTCTTCCCATCTTTTCCGCATGTGACCCGATCACCTTCACGAGCATGGGCGAATCCGAACATCATGACGCGTGAATCCGCTTCCTGAACCGTGCCACCGCAGGTGGTCTTGTCGCCCAGGCGGATGAAATGTCCCTTAGCCATTGGATTTCCCTTTTTATTGAGGTGCGCTTATGAGAGAGCGCACAGGATTCTGATGACGATGGATTGCCCGGACTCGCGCATAAGCGGGAATCGAGCAAAGTGGCGAGTCAGAGAATTACCGAAAGGGAGTCGAGGAGAAGCAGGACATTTCTCAAGCACCGACCAGAAAAGTCGGAAAATTTGGCGTGTCCCTGAGCGGGTGAAGGTCCTGGCTAGACACACTAGCAGTCGTCGGTAGCCATTCTCCGTCACCCGCAGGGGGTGCCAACCTTATGTGTGATGAATTTCCCGATCCTTGGTTTCCGGCAGGAAGAACGTGCCAAGAATCGCCGTCATCACGGCAATGACGATGGGGTACCACAGCCCGTAGTAGATATCGCCCGTGGCCGCCACCATGGCGAACGCCACCGTGGGCAGAAAGCCGCCGAACCAGCCATTGCCGATGTGGTAAGGCAGCGACATCGAGGTGTAGCGGATGCGCGCCGGGAAGAGTTCCACCAGCCAGGCGGCGATCGGGCCGTAGACCATGGTCACGTAGATCACCAGGATGGTCAGGAACAGCAGCACCATCGGGTAGTTGGTCTTGGCCGGGTCGGCCTTCTCGGGGTAGCCGGCTTCCTTGAGGGCGCCGCCGAGGGTGGCGATGAAGGCGTCGTTGCGAGTCTTGAAGTCGGCGGCCGGCATGCCGGTGCCTTCGAAGCTCGGGATCACCTTGTCGCCGATTCGGACCTGCGCGACGGTGCCCGGTTCTGCCTTCTCGTTCTTGTAGGGTATGGCCTTTTTCGCCAGGAGGGTCTTGGCGAGGTCGCAGGAGCTGGTGAATTTGGCCTTGCCCACCGGGTCGAACTGGAACGAGCACTGGGCGGGATCAGCGACCACAGTAACCGGATTCTGCTCCTGCGCGACAAACACGTCGGGGTTACCGTATTGGGTCAGCGCATGGAAGATCGGGAAGTAGGTCAGCGCCGCGAGGATGCAGCCGGCCATGATGATTCCCTTGCGGCCGATGCGGTCGGACAGGCTGCCGAATATGACGAAGAACGGCGTGCCGATCAGCAGCGAGCCGGCAATCAGCAGGTTGGCGGTCTGCGGGTCGATCTTGAGCGTCTGCAGCAGGAAGAACAGCGCATAGAACTGCCCGGTGTACCAGACCACGGCCTGGCCGGCGGTGCCGCCGAGCAGGGCCATGATCACTATCCTGAGGTTGTCCCAGCGGGCGAAGGATTCGGTTAGCGGCGCCTTGCACGACTTGCCTTCGGCCTTCATCTTCACGAACACCGGCGACTCGCTGAGCTGCAGACGGATGTACACCGAGATGATCAGCAGCAGGATCGACAGCAGGAAGGGAATCCGCCAGCCCCAGGCCTCGAAGGCTTCGGTGCCCAGGGCGGTGCGGCAGGTGAGGATCACCAGCAGCGACAGGAACAGCCCAAGGGTTGCAGTGGTTTGAATCCACGAGGTGAAGTAGCCGCGCTTGCCTTTCGGTGCATGTTCGGCCACGTAGGTCGCCGCGCCGCCATATTCACCGCCCAGGGCCAGGCCTTGCAGCAGGCGCAGGGTAATCAGGATGATTGGCGCCGCCACGCCGATGGTCGCGTAGCCGGGCAGAAAGCCCACGACGGCCGTGGAGATACCCATGATCACAATGGTGATCAGGAAGGTGTGCTTGCGCCCGATCATGTCACCCAGCCGGCCGAACACGATGGCGCCGAAGGGGCGTACGGCGAAGCCTGCGGCGAACGCGAGCAGGGCGAAGATGAAGGATGTTGTCTCATTGACGCCGGCGAAGAAATGCTTGGCGATGATCGCGGCGAGCGAGCCGTAAAGGTAGAAGTCGTACCACTCGAACACGGTGCCCAGGGACGAGGCGAAAATGACCTTGCGCTCCTCCCTGGTTATGCCGTGGTGGGGCGCGCTGCCCGTGGATGTACCGTCGATTGCTGCCATGAGTCTTCTCCGTCTTGTTCTTGTTGTAGGCCGGAGTGCCTCACTACCATTGCTGCCCCAGGCCCAAAGGCTGACGGCCTCGCATTGCTGCAAGGTCCCTTGAAGCATAATCACCTTCGCGCAGATATCCACTCGCTATCAGCAAACGGCCGTGTTCAATCGGTCACGATCATCCGGAATCGATCCAAAACTGTCAGCGGCAGACCGACGCATCGCATCGTCCCTGTGGGAGCGGGCTTGCCCGCGATGCGGCCAACGTGGTCCACCTGTTTCACTCAGCAATCTGGCCGGGCAACGAACTGCATACCTGTTAAACCGACTAGCAGTCGCCCCCGACCAGACTCACTTACAAGCTACCGCTTACAACCCAGCTTCAGGCTTGGCTCCGCAGTCCATACCCTCAGCCCCATCCGCCAACGCATCGACAAGCGCTTTCGCCATCTCGATTGAATGCAGCGTCGACCACATCAGGCCTTTCTGGTGAACCCCAGGACAATCACTGGAGGCATACGCCGTATCCACCGCGCATCTGAGCAACAGCGAAGCATGCACCAACGCATCCTCGGCATTGATCCCGCCGCGCACGGCGAACAAGGGTTCATGGCCTGCGTCGCAGGAGCCGAAGGGGGTGGTGACGGTTTTGAGGATGGTGCCGGCGGGTGGTGGATCGGGGACGATTTTTATCATAGCGACGTTCCTTGATTAGTGAAGTCGCCACGTACGTGACCAAACGATGGGTGGCGACTGTACGCAGGTTGGTCAACCGGGAATCAAGGAACCCGGCAGGGCCGAAGCCCTCCCGCGCACAGCCGCCATAAAGCATTGCAGCAGGCACAAAAAAACGCCGGCAAGCTTTTGGAGGCGTTTGTACGCCTTGATTTTCGCAGGTGACCAAACCTGATCGCTGAATTGGCAGCGACGCGGCAAGGTTAGCGTGGTCGTGGGTAAAGGTGCAACTGGTGATTGGATCGTGTGATTGGATTGAGTTCGGCTCTCGTTCCCACGCTCTGCGTGGGAATGCCGTGCCAGACGCTCTGCGTCGACACCCCGAACTCGACGCGGAGCGTCTCTGGATGCATTCCTTTGCTGCGCGTGGGAACGAGGTCTAGCAGCCCCAAATCCAATGGTTATTGTTGAAACCCGCGTGTAAGCGGGATAAAACTCAGAAATTCAGTGTCCTAGGCTGGACCTTTCGCCACGATGCGCAATGCTTACAGCATGGATATCAAAAGGAGGTGCGCATGCTCATCCGGTCTCTGACCCTCGCCACTCTGCTGGTCGCCGCGAGCCCATGGGTAGCCGCCGACAGCGACACGCCCCTGGCCAATGATCGCGGTTCGCGCCCGCTGATCGTCATCGTTCCCAGTAGCGCTGACCCGACCCTGGTCAAATTGAAGAAGGACCTCGAAGAACCGGACAACCGCAAGGCTTTCACCGAGCGCAAGATGGTGTTTTACACGGTCATCAATACCGTGGGCCAACGCGACGGCAAGGACTTGGACCCGCAAACCACCATGGGGTTGATTCGCGAACTCAAGCTGGGGGCGGGCAGCAAGGCCAAGGTGATATTGATTGGCAAGGACGGCGAAAAGAAGCTCGAACAACCCGGGCCCATCGAGGCCAAGGAGATATTCAGCACCATCGATGCATTGCCAGTGGCTGAGCAGGAAGCCACCCGGCCAGCACCACCGCCGCCCGAGGAAACTGCGCCGCCTGCCAATGGCAAAAAGGATAAAAAAGCCAAGCCCGCCAAGCCGGCAGGACCG
Organism: Pseudomonas akapageensis; assembly: GCF_011355085.1. Taxonomy (GTDB): domain Bacteria; phylum Pseudomonadota; class Gammaproteobacteria; order Pseudomonadales; family Pseudomonadaceae; genus Aquipseudomonas; species Aquipseudomonas akapageensis. The sequence goes on from NZ_VXCP01000051.1 coordinate 28,371, forward strand.
CCCAAGCCGTTGGATGATTGAGGCAGATTGCCCAACGCGGATTTGTAGCAGCTGCCGCCAGGCTGCGTCCGGGGCCAACACCGAGTTGTCCCAGGACGCAGCCTGGCGGCAGCTGCTACACAAGTAACAATCTGCTATTTACGCGCCTCCAGGATTAGGTTGAAAGGCGTTTCCGTCGCCCGGCGGAACTGTCTGAACCCGGCCTGCATGAACACATCCCGCAGCCGTTTTTCCCCTGCCTGGGCACCCAGGCCAAGACCGACTTCCTGTGACAACGAGTTGGGCGTGCAGATGAAGGTCGAGGCCGCATAGAACAGCCGCCCCACCGGTGTCATGTTCTCGTCGAGCTTGTCGTTGGCGAAGGGTTCCACCAGCAGCACCGAGCCATCGGGCTTGAGCGACTGATAGGCATGCTGGGCCGCTCCGACCGGATCGCCCATGTCGTGCAGGCAATCGAAATAGCAGATCAGGTCGTAGTCGTTGTCGGGGTAATCCTTGGCCGAGTACTTGGCGAAGCGGGCGCGGTCCGACACGCCGCCTTCCTTCGCACGCTGGTTCGCGACTTCGATGGAGGGGGCGTGGTAGTCGAAACCGACGAAGTTCGACTTCGGGAAGGCCTGGGCCATGATCACTGTCGAGGCGCCATGCCCACAGCCGACATCCGCCACCTTGGCACCCGCTTTCAACTTGTCGACCACGCCCTCCAGCGCAGGGAGCCATTCGGCAACCAGGTGGCCGCGGTAACCCGGCCTGAAGAAGCGCTCGGTGCCGCTGAACATGCACGGATGGTGATCGCCCCAGGCCAGGGCGCCATCGCCGCGCATGGCGCGAACCAGTTTGTCCTTGTCATGGTACAGCGCCGCCACTACCACGGCGCCACCGGCCACATAGACTGGCGAGTCTTCGATGGCCAACGCCATGGCCTGTTCTTCCGGCAGGCGAAACTCACCGTCGCGGTGCTCCATATAGCCGGAAGCGGCGTGGGCGCTGAGCCACTCGCGCACAAGGCGTGCATTGCAGCCGGTCTTGCTGGCGAGGGCTTCGGGGGTGACCGGCTGGCTGTCGGCCATGGCCTTGTACAGGCCGAGTTCTTCACCGAGGATGATGTTGGCGATCATCGCCGCACCCCCCATGTCGGTCACCAGCTTGCCCATGAAGTCATTGAGTTTGGCTTCGTCCATTTGCGTGTCCTCCCGATAAGAAGGCCACTGACCGAACCGGTTCGAACGCAGGCCCGGCCATGGCGATTTGCCCGCAAGGGGCGCTGATTAAGTGTAGTCGCTGGGGCCTTGCACCCCGGGTCAGTCGTCTCGCGGCTCCAGCACGGCCAGCAGTTCTGACAGGCGGGCGTCGAGTTCTGTCAGCTCCGCAGCCTGGATGGGGCTGAGGATTCGGGCTTCGTTCGCGACATGTGCCGTCACCGCCCGATCGATCAGTTCCAGGCCTGCCGGTGTCAATTGCACCAGCATGCTGCGCGCATCCCTGGGGTTGGGCGTGCGGCTCACCCGGCCGGCAAGCTCCAACTGCTGCAGTTGGCGGGTCATGGTGCCGGAGGTGATCATCAAGGCCGAGAACAGGGCCGTCGGGGCCATGCAATAGGGCGCGCCGGAGCGCCGTAATGTGGCCAGTACATCGAACTCCCAGGCGGTCAGGCCGAAGGCCGAGAAGACGATATCCAGTTCACGCTGCAACAACGCCGCGCTGCGCTTGATGCGGCCGATGGTGCCCATGGGGGTCACGTCCAGGTCGGGTCGCTCACGGCGCCATTGTTCAAGAATCGCGTCGACCGCGTCCCGCTGTTGTATAGGCAAATTCTTCTCCATTTATCTTGAATTCAAGATAAGTGCTGGCTAAGCTCTGATTTTATCTTGAACTCAAGGTAATTGCATGGACAACTCGAACGCTCGCCCGGTCTGGCTGGATGCCTTGGCCACCGCATTGGCCCCCGCGATCTGGGGCTCGACCTACATTGTCACCACCCAGGTGCTGCCGCCGGGCCTGCCGTTTACGGCCGCGTTGCTGCGGACCCTGCCGGCGGGGATTTTGCTGGTGCTGTTCAGCCGCCACCTGCCCAGGCGGGCCGAATGGGGGCGTCTCATGGTGCTGGCGGCGCTGAACATCGGCTTCTTTCAGGCACTGTTGTTCGTCGCGGCGTATCGCTTGCCCGGTGGCCTGGCGGCGGTGGTCGGTGCCATCCAGCCACTGTTGGTGATGGGGTTGGTGTGGTCGCTGGATCGGCATCGACCGGCATCGCTGGCCGTGTGGGCTAGCGTGTTGGGCGTGGCCGGAATGGCCGCACTGTTGCTGTCGCCGGGGGCCGTGTGGGACCCGATCGGTATCGCCGCGGCCTTTGCCGGTACCGCCTGCATGGCCACCGGCACTTACCTGACCCGGCGCTGGCGGCCGGCGGTGCCCTTGCTGGCCTTGACCGGTTGGCAGTTGCTCGTGGGCGGGCTGTTGCTGCTGCCTGTGGCCTGGGTGGTTGATCCGCCGCTGCCGGCGCTGAGTTTCTCGCAGATGCTGGGGTACGCCTACCTTTCGATCTTTGGCGCGTTGCTGGCGTATATGTTGTGGTTTCGCGGGATTGCGCGGCTGTCACCGGTGGCGGTGTCTTCGCTGGGGTTGTTGAGCCCGTTGGTGGCGGTTGTGCTGGGGTGGGGGCTGTTGGGGCAGAGCATGACGG
>NZ_VXCP01000052.1 GCF_011355085.1 Pseudomonas akapageensis
CCCCCCCCCCGGCGCCGTCCCCCCCGCCCCGCCCACGGCATCATCCACAGCTGGCTGAACCGCATGCTGCTGCCGGACACCGTCGGCACCGGCGGCGACTCGCACACCCGTTTCCCGATCGGCATCTCCTTCCCGGCCGGTTCCGGCCTGGTCGCCTTCGCCGCAGCCACTGGCGTCATGCCACTGGACATGCCGGAGTCGGTACTGGTGCGCTTCAAGGGCAAGCTGCAACCGGGCATCACCCTGCGTGACCTGGTTCATGCCATCCCTTACTACGGTATCCAGCGCGGCCTGCTGACCGTCGAGAAGAAGGGCAAGATCAACGCCTTCTCCGGCCGCATCCTGGAAATCGAAGGCCTGGACGAGCTGACCGTCGAGCAAGCGTTCGAACTGTCCGACGCCTCGGCCGAGCGTTCCGCTGCCGGTTGCACCATCAAGCTGCCAGAGAAAGCGATCGCCGAATACCTGAAGTCGAACATCACCCTGCTGCGCTGGATGATCAGCGAAGGCTACGGCGATGCCCGCACCATGGAACGTCGCGCGCAAGCGATGGAAGCCTGGCTGGCCAACCCGCAACTGCTGGAAGCCGACAAGGACGCCGAGTACGCCGAAGTCATCGAGATCGACCTGGCCGACATCAAGGAGCCAGTACTCTGCGCCCCGAACGATCCGGACGACGCTCGCCTGCTGTCCACCGTACAAGGCCAGAAGATCGACGAAGTGTTCATCGGTTCGTGCATGACCAACATCGGTCACTTCCGCGCTGCCGGTAAGCTGCTGGATCAGGTCAAGGGTCAGCTGCCAACCCGTCTGTGGCTGTCGCCGCCGACCAAGATGGACGCTCACCAACTGACCGAAGAAGGCTACTACGGCATCTACGGCAAGGCTGGCGCGCGCATGGAAATGCCGGGCTGCTCGCTGTGCATGGGTAACCAGGCACGCGTCGAAGCGAACTCCACCGTGGTTTCGACTTCCACCCGTAACTTCCCGAACCGTCTGGGCGATGGTGCCAACGTGTACCTGGCTTCCGCCGAACTGGCCGCTGTCGCGTCCATCCTCGGCAAGCTGCCTACCGTCGAGGAGTACATGGAATACGCCGGCAAGATCGACAGCATGGCAGCGGACGTTTACCGCTACCTGAGCTTCGATCAGATCGCGGAGTTCCGTGAAGCGGCGGCGAACGCCAATATTCCGGTTGTTCAGGCGTAACGATACACAGCGTTGAAAAGACCCCGTCCTTGTGACGGGGTTTTTTATGTTTGCCAGGTTATTCGCGGTGCCTGCATCGCGGTACATCAGACCACAAACAAATCCATAAACCGGTTCACCGCCGTCGCCTCCAGCCTCGCCTGATCCTTGCACAACGCAAAAACTTCACCCACCCGCTGAGCCACAAACCGCGTCGCCAGGTTGGCCCTGAACTTCTCTTCCAACAAGGGAATCCCCTCCCCCCGACGCCGCCGATGCCCGATCGGGTACTCGACCACCACCTGCGCGGTACTCGACCCATCCTTGAAAAACACCTGCACCCCATTGGCAATGGAACGCTTGTCGGCCTCCAGGTATTCCCGGGTATAACGTGGCTCTTCGACAATCACCATCTTCTCGCGCAGCTCGTCGATGATCGGGTGAGCCGCATGGAATTCGTCTTCATAGTGTTCAGCCACAAGATTGCCAAACGCCAGCGGCACGGCGGTCATGTACTGGAGGCAGTGGTCACGGTCGGCGGCATTGGCCAGCTTGCCGACCTTGGAGATGATACGGATCGCCGACTCATGGGTGGTGATGACGATCCTGTCGATTTCGTGCAAGCGATCCTTGATCAACGGATGCAGGGTGACGGCCGCCTCACAGGCGGTTTGCGCGTGAAACTCGGCCGGGAAGCTGATCTTGAACAGGATGTTTTCCATCACATAGGTGCCGAACGGCTGCGACAGGCTGAATTGGCGCTTGTCTTCGGGCTTGAGCGCCAGGTCCTTGTTGGTGTGGCTGAACAGCACGTCGTAGAAGCCCCACTGGGGCGCGGTCAGTACGCCCGGAATACCCATTTCGCCACGCAAGGCGATATCGGCCAGGCGCACACCCCGGCTGCTGGCATCGCCCGCGGCCCAGGACTTGCGCGAACCGGCGTTGGGCGCATGTCGGTAAGTGCGCAGGGCCTGGCCGTCGACGAAGGCGTGGGACAGCGCCGACAACAGTTGCTCGCGATTGGCGCCCATCAGCCTGGCGCAGACTGCTGTGGTGGCGACCTTGACCAGGATAACGTGATCCAGGCCAACACGATTGAACGAGTTCTCAAGGGCAATCACACCCTGGATCTCGTGGGCCATGATCATCCCATCGAGCACGCTGCGCATGGTCAGCGGCGGCTCGCCATTGGCCACGCGTTTTTGCGACAGATGGTCGGCGACCGCGAGGATACCGCCAAGATTATCGGACGGATGCCCCCACTCGGCCGCCAGCCAGGTGTCGTTGTAATCGAGCCAACGGACGATGCAGCCGATGTCCCAGGCGGCCTTGACCGGGTCGAGGCGAAAGCGGGTGCCGGGGACGCGAGCACCATGGGGCACCAGGGTGCCTTCGACGAGCGGGCCCAGGTGTTTGGTGCATTCGGGAAAGCGCAAGGCCAGGAGACCGCAGCCCAGGGTGTCCATCAGGCAGTTGCGGGCGGTGTCGAGGGCTTCTGGAGAGGTGATTTTGAAATTCAGGACATAGTCAGCGATGTCCTGCAGGAGCGGGTCGTAGTCGGGGCGGATGTTCAGATCAACGTTGGTGATCATCTTGAGATCCCCTTATCGCAGGCGAGTGCGATACCTGTGGGAGCGGGCTTGCCGGATCGCCGGACCGCCACGATGATATCACCGCAGTGATTCAGGCCTACCGCATTGCCCGCATCGCTGGCAAGTCGAGTCGTCGCACCGCAGCTCCCACAGAGGTGATCTTTAGAACGAATCCCCCGGCACCCGCACCCAACCTTCCATCAACACCCGCGCACTGCGGCTCATGATGGCCTTGGTCACTGTCCACTCGCCATTGACCTGGCGTGCTTCGGCGCCCACGCGCAGGGTGCCCGACGGATGGCCGAAGCGCACTGCGCTGCGGTTGTCACCGCCAGCGGCGAGGTTGACCAGGGTACCCGGCACTGCCGCGGCAGTACCAATGGCCACTGCCGCCGTGCCCATCATGGCATGGTGCAGCTTGCCCATCGACAGCGCCCGCACCAGCAGGTCGACATCGGCGGCTGCCACTGTTTTGCCACTGGACGACACATAATCGGCCGGAGCGGCGACGAACGCCACCTTCGGCGTGTGCTGGCGCTTGGCGGCTTCTTCGATGTTCTGGATCAGGCCCATGCGCAGCGCGCCATGTGCACGGATCGTCTCGAACATGGCCAGCGCCTTGGCATCACCATTGATCGCGTCCTGTAGCTCGGTGCCGTTGTAACCAATGGCCTCGGCATTGACGAAGATCGTCGGAATGCCGGCGTTGATCATGGTCACTTTCAGTGTACCGACGCCAGGCACCTCGAGGTCGTCGACCAGGTTGCCCGTAGGGAACATCGAACCACCTGCGCCCTCTTCGTCCGCAGCCGGGTCCATGAATTCAAGCTGCACTTCGGCGGCGGGAAAAGTCACGCCGTCGAGCTCGAAGTCGCCGGTTTCCTGCACCTCACCATTGGTAACGGGCACGTGGGCGATGATGGTCTTGCCGATGTTGGCCTGCCAGATGCGTACAGTGGCAATGCCGTTCTGCGGAATGCGGCTGGCGTCGACCAGGCCGGCGCTGATGGCAAACGAGCCGACAGCAGCCGAGAGGTTGCCGCAGTTGCCGCTCCAGTCGACGAAGGCCTTGTCGATCGACACCTGACCGAACAGATAATCGACGTCGTGATCAGGCTGGCTGGTTTTGCCGACGATCACGGTTTTGCTGGTGCTCGAAGTCGCGCCGCCCATACCGTCAATCTGCTTGCCGTACGGGTCGGGGCTACCGATCACGCGCAGCAGCAGTGCATCACGTGCGGCACCCGGAACCTGGGCGCGCTCGGGCAAATCCTGCAGGCGGAAGAACACGCCTTTACTGGTACCGCCACGGATGTAGGTGGCGGGAACTTTGATCTGGGGAACGTGGGCCATGGAGATGGTTTCCTTGTGAGCCGGGGCGCGATGCTGCCATCGCGCCCCGGTACGTCGTTTTAGGCAGTTGCAGCCGATTCCAGGAAGTCCTGGGCAAAACGCTGCAGCACACCACCGGCGTGGTAGATCGAGACTTCTTCGGCGGTGTCGAGGCGGCAGGTGACCGGCACGTCGACGCGCTCGCCATTCTTGCGAGTGATCACCAGGGTCAGGGTGGTGCGTGGCGACAACTCACCGACCACGTCGTAGGTTTCAGTACCGTCGATGCCCAGGGTCTTGCGGTCCGTGCCCGGCTTGAATTCCAGCGGCAACACGCCCATGCCCACCAGGTTGGTGCGGTGGATGCGCTCGAAGCCTTCGGCGGCGATGGCTTCAACCCCGGCCAGGCGCACGCCCTTGGCAGCCCAGTCACGGGACGAGCCCTGACCGTAGTCGGCGCCGGCGATGATGATCAGAGGCTGCTTGCGCTCCATGTAGGTCTCGATGGCTTCCCACATGCGGGTGACCTTGCCTTCCGGCTCGATCCGCGCCAGCGAACCCTGCTTGACCTTGCCGTTTTCCTGCACCATTTCGTTGAACAGTTTCGGGTTGGCGAAGGTGGCGCGTTGCGCGGTCAGGTGGTCGCCCCGATGAGTCGCGTAAGAGTTGAAGTCCTCTTCCGGCAGCCCCATTTTCGCCAGGTACTCACCAGCGGCGCTGTCGAGCATGATGGCGTTGGATGGCGACAGGTGGTCGGTGGTGATGTTGTCCGGCAGCACGGCCAACGGGCGCATGCCCTTGAGCGTACGCTCACCGGCCAGGGCACCTTCCCAGTACGGCGGACGGCGGATGTAAGTGCTCATCTCGCGCCAGTCGTACAGCGGGCTCACCTGCGCGGCTTTCTCGCGAGTGATGTCGAACATCGGGATGTAGACCTGACGGAACTGCTCCGGCTTCACCGAAGCCTTGACCACGGCGTCGATTTCTTCGTCGCTCGGCCAGATGTCCTTGAGGCGAATTTCCTTGCCGTCGACCACGCCCAGCACATCCTTCTCGATATCGAAGCGGATGGTACCGGCAATGGCGTAGGCCACCACCAGCGGCGGCGAAGCCAGGAAGGCCTGCTTGGCGTAAGGGTGGATACGCCCGTCGAAGTTGCGGTTACCCGACAGTACGGCAGTGGCGTACAGGTCGCGGTCGATGATTTCCTTCTGGATCACCGGATCCAGTGCACCGGACATGCCGTTGCAGGTGGTGCAGGCAAAGGCCACCACGCCGAAGCCCATTTGCTCCAGTTCGGTGGTCAGGCCGGCTTCGTCCAGGTACAGGGCAACGGTCTTGGAGCCCGGGGCCAGGGAAGACTTGACCCATGGTTTGCGGGTCAGGCCCAGCTTGTTGGCATTGCGCGCCAGCAGGCCGGCGGCGATGACGTTGCGCGGGTTGCTGGTGTTGGTGCAGCTGGTGATGGCGGCAATGATCACGGCGCCGTCGGGCATCTGGCCCGGTACGTCGTCCCACTGACCGGAAATGCCCTTGGCGGCCAGATCGCTGGTGGCGACCCGTGCATGGGGGTTGCTTGGGCCGGCCATGTTGCGCACGACCGAAGACAGGTCGAACTGCAGGCCACGCTCGTAGACAGCAGTCTTGAGGCTGTCGCCCCACAGGCCGGTCAGTTTCGCGTAGGTCTCGACCAGTTGAACCTGCTCGTCTTCACGGCCAGTCAGTTTCAGGTAGTCGATGGTTTGCTGGTCGATGTAGAACATCGCCGCGGTGGCGCCGTATTCCGGGGCCATGTTGGAAATGGTGGCGCGGTCGCCCAGGGTCAGGGCCGAAGCGCCTTCACCGAAGAATTCCAGGTACGCGCCGACGACTTTCTGCTTGCGCAGGAATTCGGTCAGGGCCAGCACCATGTCGGTGGCGGTGATGCCGGGTTGCAGCTTGCCGGTCAGCTCGACGCCGACGATTTCCGGCAGGCGCATCCAGGACGCGCGGCCGAGCATGACGTTCTCGGCTTCCAGGCCGCCAACGCCGATGGCGATGACGCCCAGTGCGTCGACGTGCGGGGTATGGCTGTCGGTGCCCACGCAGGTGTCAGGGAAGGCCACGCCGTCACGCGCCTGAATCACCGGAGACATTTTCTCCAGGTTGATCTGGTGCATGATGCCGTTGCCCGGCGGGATCACGTCGACGTTCTTGAACGCCTGCTTGGTCCAGTTGATGAAGTGGAAACGGTCTTCGTTGCGACGGTCTTCGATGGCGCGGTTCTTGTCGAAGGCTTCCGGATCGAAACCGCCGCATTCAACGGCCAGAGAGTGGTCGACGATCAACTGGGTCGGCACGACCGGGTTGACCAGGGCCGGGTCACCGCCCTGGTCGGCGATGGCGTCGCGCAGGCCGGCGAGGTCGACCAGAGCGGTCTGGCCGAGAATATCGTGGCACACCACGCGCGCCGGGAACCATGGGAAGTCCAGGTCGCTCTTGCGCTCGATGAGCTGGCTCAGGGAAGCATTGAGGGTGGCCGGGTCGCAACGGCGGACCAGGTTTTCGGCCAGCACGCGGGAGGTGTAAGGGAGTTTTTCGTAGGCGCCAGGCTGGATCGCATCGACCGCCGCACGGGCATCGAAGTAATCCAGTCGGGTGCCGGGCAGCGGCTTGCGGTTTTCAGTATTCATGGCGCTTGGACTCAATCACGGAATATTCGGAGCCGGGTGGCCGCCCCCCCACCCTGTGGGAGCCGGCTTGCCGGCGATGGCATCGACACAGAACTCCGTCAGAACGGTGTCGTCAGCATCGCTGGCAAGCCAGCTCCCACAGGGGATCGAGGCGAACCCCTCTGGCAAATCAGCGTTGTTCGATTGGCACGAACTTGCGCTGTTCGACGCCGGTGTACTCGGCGCTCGGGCGGATGATGCGGTTGTTGGCACGCTGTTCGAACACGTGCGCGGCCCAGCCGGTCAGGCGCGAGCAGACGAAGATCGGCGTGAACAGCTTGGTCGGGATGCCCATGAAGTGGTACGCCGAGGCATGGTAGAAGTCGGCGTTGGGGAAGAGTTTCTTCTGCTCCCACATGGTCTTGTCGATGGCTTCGGAAACCGGGAACAGGACCTTGTCGCCCACTTCTTCAGCCAGTTTTTTCGACCAGCCCTTGATCACTTCGTTACGCGGATCGCTGTCTTTGTAGATCGCGTGGCCGAAGCCCATGATCTTGTCCTTGCGCTCGAGCATGCCGAGGGTGCCTGCGATCGCCTCTTCAGGCGAGCTGAAGCGCTCGATCATTTCCATCGCCGCTTCGTTGGCGCCACCGTGCAGCGGGCCGCGCAGCGAGCCGATGGCAGCAGTGATGCAGGAGAACAGGTCCGACAGGGTCGAGGCGCAAACGCGTGCGGTGAAGGTCGACGCGTTGAATTCGTGCTCTGCGTACAGGATCAGCGAAACGTTCATGACCTTGACATGCAGCTCGCTTGGCTTCTTGCCGTGCAGCAGGTGCAGGAAATGACCGCCAATGGATTCTTCGTCGCTCACGCAGTCGATGCGCTTGCCTTCATGGCTGAAGCGATACCAGTAAGTCATGATCGCCGGGAACGCCGCGAGCAGGCGGTCGGTCTTGTCGTGCTGCTCGGAGAAGTCTTTCTCCGGCTCGATGTTGCCCAGGAACGAGCAGCCGGTACGCATCACGTCCATCGGGTGAGCATCGGCAGGAATGCGCTCGAGCACTTCCTTCAGGGCTTGCGGCAGGTCGCGCAGGGTGCGCAGCTTGCCCATGTAGTCGGCCAGCTGGGCCTTGGTCGGCAGGTCTCCGTACAGCAGCAGGTACGCGACTTCTTCAAAGCGCGCCTCGGCGGCCAGTTCACGCACGTCATAGCCGCGGTAGGTCAGGCCGGCACCGGCCTGGCCGACTGTCGACAATGAGGTCTGCCCGGCAACCTGGCCACGCAGGCCTGCGCCACTCAATACTTTTGCTTCGGCCATCACTCTCTCCAATCTTGAATTTGTTCTAGGGAACGGCGCCCGTGATTACTTTTTCGACGCGAACAGCGCATCGAGCTTCTGCTCGAAGGTGTGGTAGTCGATGCGATCGTAAAGCTCCATGCGGGTCTGCATGGTGTCGATGACGTTCGCCTGGGTGCCATCGCGGCGAATGGCGTTGTAGACGTTTTCTGCCGCCTTGTTCATGGCGCGGAAAGCCGACAGTGGGTACAGCACCAGGGAAACATCGGCTGCCTTGAGCTGTTCGGTGGTGTACAGCGGGGTCGCGCCGAATTCGGTGATGTTGGCCAGGATCGGCGCACGTACGCGGGCGGCGAACAGCTTGTACATGTCCAGCTCGGTGATGGCTTCCGGGAAGACCATGTCGGCACCGGCTTCGATGCAGGCTTCGGCGCGTTCCAGGGCAGATTCCAGGCCTTCGACGGCCAGGGCGTCGGTACGTGCCATGATCACGAAGCTGTCATCGGTACGGGCGTCCACGGCCGCCTTGATACGGTCGACCATTTCCTGCTGGGAAACGATTTCCTTGTTCGGGCGATGGCCGCAACGCTTGGCGCCGACCTGGTCCTCGATGTGGATTGCGGCTGCGCCGAACTTGATCATCGACTTGACGGTACGCGCCACGTTGAAGGCCGAGGAACCGAAACCGGTGTCCACATCGACCAGCAGCGGCAGGTCGCAGACGTCGGTGATGCGGCGTACATCGGTCAGGACGTCGTCCAGGCCGGTGATGCCAAGGTCCGGAACACCCAGGGAGCCAGCAGCGACGCCGCCACCGGACAGATAGATGGCCTTGAAGCCGGCGCGCTGGGCCAGCAACGCGTGGTTGGCGTTGATGGCGCCAACTACCTGCAAGGGATGCTCGTTGGCGACGGCATCACGAAAACGCTGGCCGGGGCTGCTCTTTTGACTCATGACTCACCTCGTGGTCTTGGAAGCGTCCTGGTAATGACGCTCGATGTTGCGTTTGGAAGCGCCGATGTGACGGCGCATCAATAACTCGGCCAGTTCGCCGTCACGGTCGGCGATGGCATCGAGAATTCGGTGGTGTTCGGCGAACGCCTGGCGTGGGCGGTTCGGGGTTGCGGAAAACTGGATGCGATACATGCGCACCAGTTGGTACAGCTCGCCACAGAGCATCTGGGTCAGGGTGCGGTTGCCGCTGCCCTGGATGATCCGGTAATGAAAGTCGAAGTCGCCTTCCTGCTGGTAGTAACCCAGGCCGGCCTGGAAGGTCGCATCGCGCTCATGGGTCTCGAGCACCCGACGCAACTCGTCGATCTCGGCTACGCTCATGCGCTCGGCGGCCAGGCGACAGGCCATGCCTTCAAGGGATTCGCGGATTTCGTACAACTCGATCAGTTCAGCATGATTGAGCGAAACCACTCGGGCGCCCACATGGGGTACGCGCACCAGCAGGCGCTGACCTTCGAGCCGATGAATGGCTTCGCGCAGCGGGCCGCGGCTGATGCCGTAGATCCGGGCCAGCTCTGGCTCGGAAATCTTGCTGCCAGGGGCGATCTCGCCCTTGACGATGGCCGCCTGGATGCGCCGGAAGACGTTTTCGGAAAGGGTTTCCGAATCTTCCTGGCTGGCACTGATCGCTTGCGTTGCATCCAACATATTGTCGACACCTTGATTTCCAATGACGCTAAAACTAGCTAAATCATTTGCCGCAGTCAAAGAAAAAATCAACATTGTCGACAATCGTCTTATAACGAACTTAACGAAACCTCCCGTTGTCTGACAGCGCAGCCGCTGGCGTCATAAAACCAGCGTGATAGAATGCCGCCCGCCCTGAAGGGCACCGATACCTTGCCTGTCATCTTTTTATGCCAGGCCTCCGAGGAAGCTTGCGCACTGCAGCCAGTCGCCTTACCCACTCGTTCGCACAGCTGCGCACCCAGGATTTATGAGACTCAAGCCCTTCCCACTGCTGCTTTGCCTGATGCTGTTCTGCGGCATGAGCGTGGCCGCCGACAAAACCGTGTACGGCCTTAATGAATACGCCAGGCTTGCCGATATCGACCTCGAACTTGCCGCCAAGCTCGACACCGGTGCCAAGACCGCCTCGCTCAGCGCTCGCGACATCAAGCGTTTCAAGCGCAATGGCGAGTCGTGGGTACGGTTCTACCTGGCGATTGACGCAGCCCACTCCCATCCGATAGAACGACCCTTGGCACGCGTCAGCAAGATCAAGCGACGCGCCGGTGACTACGACCCGGAAGAAGGCAAGCATTACACCGCTCGCCCGGTCATCGCCCTGGATATCTGCATGGGCAACGCATTACGCAGCATCGAAGTGAACCTGACCGACCGCAGTGCCTTTCAGTATCCCCTGCTGATTGGCTCCGAAGCCCTCAAGCGCTTCGATGCGCTGGTTGATCCAAGCCTTAAATATGCTGCTGGCAAACCCGCCTGCGCCACTGACGCTAAAATTGCAGAGTAATCCCAATGCGCTCTCTTACCCTTCATCTGAAAGTCCTGATCACCGTCCTGGTGACACTGGGCATTCTGATCACGGCCTATCAGATCTTCATCCTCGGCATCCCGGTGACCGAAGATGCGACCGACGACCTGTGGAACATCGACGCCAAGGTCGAATTCGTGGTCAGCGCCAAAGACCCGGTCAAGGTGCAGATGTTCGTCCCCCCCTTGAGCCGCGACTACGTCAGCCTCAATGAAAGCTTCATTTCCAACAACTACGGTGTCAGCGTCAACCGCGTCGACGGCAACCGCAAGGTGACCTGGTCGGCACGCCGCGCCAGCGGCAACCAGACCCTGTACTACCGCCTGGTGCTGACCAAGCGCTACTCCGGCGAGAAGGCCAAGGTCAAGGGTCCGACCTTCCGTGACAGCATGGCCATCGAAGGCCCGGAAAAGATTGCTGCCGAAGCATTGCTGGCGCCTATCCGCCAGCACTCGGCAGACGTCGAGACCTTCGTCGGCGAAACGATCAAGCGTGTCAACAATCTGAACGACGACAACGTCAAGCTGCTGCTGGCCGGCGACACATCGACGCCGAACAAGGCGCGGATCATCGACCTGCTGCTGTCCGTCGCCCATGTGCCGGTGGAGAAGGTCCATACCATCCGTCTGGTGGCCGACCAACCGCAAACCCCGGAATTGTGGCTGCGCAGCTTCAATGGCACCGACTGGCTGTACTTCAACCCCGATACCGGCGAGCAAGGCCTGCCGGCCGACCGCCTGCTCTGGTGGACCGGCGACGACAACCTGATCACCGTCGATGGCGGCAAGAAGGCCACCGTCAGCTTCAGCCTGAACAACAGCGAAATGAATGCCATTCGCCTGGCCAAGCTGACTGATGAAAACAGCGACGCAGGCTTCCTCGAATACTCACTGTATGGCCTGCCCCTGCAAACCCAGCAGACCTTCATGGTCATGGTGATGATCCCGATCGGTGTGCTGGTGATTCTGATCCTGCGCAACCTGGTCGGCCTGCAGACCCTGGGGACCTTCACCCCGGTACTGATCGCCCTGGCCTTCCGCGAAACTCAGCTGGGCTTCGGCATCGTGCTGTTCAGCATCATTACCGCGCTGGGCCTGTCCCTGCGATCGTACCTGGAACACCTCAAGCTGCAAATGCTGCCGAGGCTGTCGGTGGTGCTGACGTTCGTGGTGGTGCTGATCGCCGCGATCAGCCTGCTCAGCCACAAGCTGGGCCTGGAACGCGGGCTGTCGGTGGCCTTGTTCCCGATGGTGATCCTGACCATGACCATCGAGCGCCTGTCCATCACCTGGGAAGAGCGCGGTGCCAACCACGCCATGAAAGTCGCGATCGGCACGCTGTTCTGCGCCACCCTGGGGTACCTGGTGATGACCATCCCGGAAGCGACCTATTTCGTCTTCACCTTCCCGGCCGTGCTGCTGATCCTGGTGGGCTTCATGCTGGCCATGGGCCGCTACCGTGGCTACCGCCTGACCGAGCTGATGCGTTTCAAGGCGTTCCTGAAGAAGGCTGAATCCTGATGTTCGGCCTCTGGAAGACCTGGAAGGCCCTGGAAGCCCAGGGCATCATGGGAATCAACCGGCGCAACGCGGACTATGTGCTCAAGTACAACAAGCGCAGCCTGTACCCCATAGTCGATGACAAGATCATCACCAAGGAGCGTGCGATCAAGGCCGGCATTCACGTGCCGGAGATGTACGGGATCATCTCCACGGAGAAGGAAATCGACAACCTGGCGACCATCGTCGGCGGGCGCAGCGACTTCGTCATCAAACCGGCCCAGGGCGCCGGCGGCGACGGCATCCTGGTGATCGCCGACCGCTTCGAGGAGCGCTACCGTACCGTCTCGGGCAAGATCATCAGCCATGAGGAAATCGAGCATCAGATTTCCAGCATCCTGACCGGCCTGTACTCCCTGGGCGGTCACCGTGACCGGGCCCTGATCGAGTACCGAGTCACGCCCGACCAGATTTTCAAGAGCATCAGCTACGAAGGCGTGCCGGACATCCGCATCATCGTGCTGATGGGCTACCCGATCATGGCCATGCTGCGTTTGCCGACACGCCAGTCCGGCGGCAAGGCCAACCTGCACCAGGGCGCCATCGGCGTCGGCGTGGACCTGGCCACCGGCCTGACCCTGCGCGGCACCTGGCTGAACAACATCATCAGCAAGCACCCCGACACCACCAACGCGGTCGATGGCGTGCAGCTGCCGAACTGGGACGGCTTCATGAAGCTTGCCGCTGGCTGCTATGAGCTGTGCGGCCTGGGCTACATCGGTGTCGATATGGTGCTGGACCAGGACAAGGGTCCGCTGATCCTCGAACTCAACGCCCGCCCCGGCCTGAACATCCAGATCGCCAACGACTGCGGGCTGACCCATAGGGCCCACGCTGTCGAAGCGCACCTGGCGGAGCTGGCTAAAAATGGCGAGAAGGAAACGGTGGAAGAGCGGGTGAAGTTTACCCAGGGGTTGTTTGGGCATGTGTGACCTTTAGGGCCTCATCGCGGGCAAGCCCGCTCCCACAGGGGTATTGCGGTGCAGATAACTCCTCTGTGGGAGCTGGCTTGCCAGCGATGAGGCCCGCAAATGCAAAGACGATTGAATGCCTGCCACTAGGAGCAATTCCCACAGAAGAATACAATCGCCCACCTCGCCCCGATGGCCGATCACTCCCCGAATGTCTATTTGCACCGTTCACCCACTGCCCTACCGCGCCAACCCCGCCGATTACTTCGGGTGCATTCGCCACGCACCCGGCGCCGTGCTGCTCGACAGCGCCCGCCCGGTTGCCGAGCGTGGCCGCTTTGACCTGCTCAGCGCCTGGCCGCTGGAAGACCTGGCCGTAACGGCAGATGAGCGCGGCGAAGCGTACCTGCAGCGACTACGTGCAAGCCTCGAACAGTTGGGCCGGGCCGAACTGCCTCATGGACTGGAACTGCCATTCGCCGGCGGCTTGATCGGTTACCTCAGCTATGACTTCGGTCGCCGCCTGGAACAACTGCCGCAGCATGCCATCGACGACCTCGGCCTGCCGGACGCGCGGCTGGGTCTGTACGCTTGGGCATTGATCAGCGATCACATGCTGGCCACCAGCCAGTTGGTCTTCCATCCCAGCCTCGCCGAAGGCGAGCGTCAGCGCCTGATCCAGTTGTTCAGCGTTCCCGCCTTTGAGCCGGCAGCCACCTTCAGCCTGACAACGCCTGTGGCCACCGACATCAGCGCCGAAGACTACCGCCAGGCCTTCGAACGCATCCAGCAGTACATCCATGCCGGTGACTGCTATCAGATCAACCTGACCCAACGTTTTCGCGCCCACTGCCAGGGCGATCCCTGGGCGGCCTACTGCGCCCTGCGCAGGGCCTGCCCTACGCCGTTCTCCGGTTTTCAGCTACTGGCCGACGGCAGCGCCCTGCTGAGCTTCTCGCCGGAGCGTTTCATTCGCGTTCATGACAATCAGGTCGAGACCCGCCCGATCAAGGGCACCCGACCAAGGGGCAAGGATGAAGCAGAGGATGTCGCCTATGCCGCCGAGCTGCTGGCCAGCGCCAAGGACCGCTCGGAAAACCTGATGATCGTCGACCTGTTGCGCAATGATCTGGGCCGCAGCTGCAGGATTGGCTCGGTCAAGGTGCCGGAACTCTTCAGCCTGGAAAGCTACCCCAACGTGCACCATATGGTCAGCAGCGTGACCGGCGAACTGGCGCCGGGCAAGGACGCCCTGGACCTGATTGCCGGCAGCTTCCCGGGCGGCTCGATCACCGGCGCCCCGAAAATCCGCGCCATGCAGATCATCGACGAGCTGGAACCCAGCCGTCGGGCGCTGTATTGCGGGTCATTGCTGTACGTGGATGTGCGCGGCCAGATGGACAGCTCCATCGCCATTCGCAGCCTGCTGGTCAAGGATGGCCAGGTGTCGTGCTGGGGCGGCGGCGCGATCGTCGCCGACTCGGACTGGCAGGCCGAATATCAGGAATCGATCACCAAGGTCAAAGTGCTGCTCGATACCTTGCAGGCGTTGTAGCCCCCTCGTTCCCACGCTCCGCGTCACTAGTGTCCGGTAAAAACCAAAGGGGGAGCTTGCTCCCCCTTGCTGTTGGCGGCCTTCAGTCATAATCGGATTTTTCAGACTCGATTTTGGCTCATGTTTTCCAGGCC
>NZ_VXCP01000053.1 GCF_011355085.1 Pseudomonas akapageensis
CTTTCATGGGGCTCGTTCACGGATTTTCAGCCTCACCCCCCGGCAGATGTTGCTTCGGGCCAGAGCCGAACGGGCCGCACAGCTCCTAACGAGCAACAGCCCGATAACTGACGTTGCCGCCAGCGTCGGATACACCGATCACAGCGCATTTAGCCGCCAGTTCAAGGCCTTAACAGGCTTTACCCCGCTTCAGTATCGCCAAGTCACCAACGCCTAATCTCTTCGCTCCCGAAAAAAATCAGCCATTCGAGCAAATGCTGGAATGTCGAGCTTTACTTCCGGCATCGTAGATCGTATAACATATACGTGGACGACGATTCGGTAAGCTGGTGTACCTCTTCCATCAGCTCCCCTCGCCGCTCCGGATCAACGAGCCTCTGAGCGCTTTAGCTTCGCCTGAAGTGTGCCTTCTGAGCCTTGAGATGCTGCGAATCAGGCCCCCACGCCTATTCCGACACTGACCTGAAAGAATGTTCGAGGAAAAACAATGAGCGATAACATCTTCACCGGCACCATCCCTGCCCTCATGACCCCCTGCACTGCAGATCGCAAACCAGACTTCGACGCGCTGGTTCGCAAGGGCAAGGAGCTGATTCAGGCTGGCATGAGCGCTGTGGTATATTGCGGCTCTATGGGTGATTGGCCACTGCTGACCGAAGCTGAGCGTCAAGAAGGCGTAGCACGCCTGGTTACCGCCGGCGTACCAACAATCGTTGGTACCGGCGCTGTAAACAGTAAAGAAGCCATTTCCCACGCAGCCCATGCTGCGAAAGTCGGCGCCCACGGCTTGATGGTTATCCCCCGGGTTCTGTCTCGAGGTGCATCGCCCGCAGCTCAAGAAGCTCACTTCGCTGCCATCCTGGAAGCTGCACCGAACCTGCCGGCCGTAATCTACAACAGCCCGTACTACGGCTTCGCCACCCGCGCTGATCTGTTCTTCAAGCTGCGCCGCAAATTCCCGAACCTGATCGGCTTCAAGGAATTCGGTGGTGCAGAAGACATGCGTTACGCTGCTGAGCACATTACTTCGCAAGACGAAGAAGTCATCTTGATGGCTGGCGTTGATACTCAGGTCGTCCACGGTTTCGTGAACTGCGGCGCAACCGGTGCCATTACCGGTATTGGCAACGCCCTTCCGAAAGAAGTCCTGCATCTGGTCGACCTCAGCAAGAAAGCCGCGAAAGGTGACGCTGTTTCTCGCCGCCAAGCCCAAGAGCTTTCGTCCGCACTGCAAGTGCTGTCCTCCTTCGACGAAGGCACCGACCTGGTTCTGTACTACAAGTATCTGATGGTGCTGAACGGCGACAAGGAATACACCCTGCACTTCAACGAAACCGACGTACTGAGCGAGTCCCAGCGTCGTTACGCTGAAACCCAGTACAGCCTGTTCAAAGAGTGGTACGGCAACTGGTCGGTGAATCTGAATAAAGCTTAATTCAGGCTAGTTCAGTTCAAACGAAGCGGCGGTCACAAGCCGCCGCCTCGTCTTAATACTTCTTGTTGTCCTACCGCTCACCATGAGCCGGCCAAGGACGCGCATCGCAGGTAAGCCGCGGTGTCATGGATCTCCAACCAGAGCTCCAAAATGGCCATGACCAGCGTGCAAAAATGCACGCTGGCGCCCTGCCCCCGCACGCATTCATCTCTCTTTTTGAAGCGAACCTAGGGGGCAGTATTCATGGATATCAGACGCACCAAAAACAATGCCATCGTGGCTTTAACAGCATGCACCCGCAAAGAAAAGACCTTCACAATGAACTCCACGCGCGCCCGTCATTGTATTTCAACGAGCCTGCCCATGTGTTTCACCTCGCCTTTCTTGGCAGCCACCTGGAGTGCAGTACGCTGCTGGAACGCTGCTGCTCTATTCCACTCGACCCTCATGCAGCCCAAGGCATTACTCAACTGGACGGCCATCCACTGAAGTGGGAACGCCACGCCGAGTTCTTCACCCTGACCCTCGTGGTCGACTCGACCAATGACGATCCGTTCTGGACATCATTGCCTGAAGTACTGGCGAAAAAGGTCGAGGCGCACCGATCCCAGCTGATCAACGCGGTGCAGATCGTGGTACGGGGGGAAGCCGGCCTAGACCTCGCCCGCTACGGTTTTAAGGATCCCTGTGGCTCTTGCGTGGGCGACGGCGATGCGTTGGTCTGGAGCGATTTTCGCCTCAGCGAAGACGGCAGCAACCGTTTGCTATTCATTAATCGGCGTCTAAACGCCTACCGTCAGGGGCGGATGATCCGCCGCCTGTTGGAAATCGAGACCTATCGGATGATGGCGTCGCTTTCCTTAACCACTGCCAAGACTTTGAGCGCACAACTCAATGTCTTCGACAAGACTCTGGTCACCCTCTCCGAGCGCAACGCCAATACCAACAGTGGCGATGCAAAAGCGCTGTTGACGGATATCTCCAGCCTCTCGGCCCAGGTGGTCAGCAGCACCGCAAAAAACCGCCACCGCTTCAGTGCCACTCAAGCCTATGCCCAGTTGGTGTTCGAGCGTCTTGGTGAGCTGCGTGAAAGTCATGTAGGAGATTGCCAGCGCCTCGGAATGTTTATCGAACGTCGCTTCAAGCCTACCGTCAGGTACTGCGCCGCTACTGAGAAACGCTTAGAACACTTGGCAAAAAGCGTGGCCAATCTGGGCGACCTGTTGCAGGCCCGGGTTCAGGTGGAAATGGAAGAACAGAACTCGGAAATCCTCAAAAGCCTGAATGCCCGCGCCGATGCTCAGATCAAAATTCAGCGCGCTGTCGAGGGCCTGTCGATTATCGCTATCACTTACTACCTGCTGAACCTGCTTAAGCTGGTCTACTCGGGTATGCACTTGCTCGGCGCCGACATTACTCCGCGGGAAGCGACGCTGGCCATGACACCTTTGGCCCTCGCTATCCTTGCACTAATATTGATCAGGATTAAGAAAGCTAAAGAGCACTGATACCCCGAGCTCTTTTCGCTCTTCCTGAAGCTGGTACCCATCGACGCAGAGCCGATACAATCAGCCCAATCAAGCGGACAGATTTCGTTGAGGCTGTAGCCTTGATCGAGCATCAGACTAGCCGCTTCGCGCTTAAACTCGGGGGTAGATCGCTCCTGTAGCATTCGACTTGCCGCTGAAAATGAAAACCTACGCCTCGACGTAAGCTGGGCGGATGCGGCGCGAGCAGTTTCTCAACCGCGGATGCGGCGACCGTCCACCAAGAGGTTTACGCAGTAGAGGTACAGAAGCACAGCGGTGATAACCATGAGGGCCAGCGCCAAAGCGATGTTGACCTCAGAAACGCCCAAAATCCCGTACCGGAATGCACTGACCATGTGCAAGATGGGATTCACCATCGATACAGCCTTCCAGAACGGGGGCAAGAGGTCGATGGAATAGAACACTCCTCCCAGATAGGTCAGCGGCGTCAGTACAAAGGTAGGTATGATTGATACATCATCAAAATTCCGGGCGAATACTGCATTGATGAAACCGCATAGCGAGAATATTGCTGTCGTGAGTAGCATTACCACGAAAGTGACCCTATATGCTCAATTGAAAGCTGAGTGAAGAACAGGGATACCCCGATCACAATCAGCCCGACGATCAGTCCACGAATCACTCCACCGATGGCATACCCCAGAACGATCGTATGCGGGAGCACGGGAGAAACGAGCATTTCCTCAATCGACCGATGGAATTTTGCCCCATAGAAACTGGCCACCACATTGTTATAGGAGTTTGTAATAACGGCCATCATCACCAGCCCAGGCACGATGAATTCCATATAGTTGAAACCAGACATCTGTCCAATTTGCCGGCCAATCAGGTGCCCAAAAATCACAAAATAAAGCGTCATTGTTATGGATGGGGGCAAAAGCGTTTGAGGCCAAATTCTCATGAAACGATGTATTTCACGGTAAACGATGGTTCGAAGGGCGACCCTATCACACAGTAACATTTTCAACCTGCAGCACTCCGCGAACTACTGTCCACACTGGATAAGAATAACTGCTCCAGACGATTACTCTTGCCACGAAGGCTCAACACTTCAACCCCAGAATCTGCTAGTTGCTTTAGCAACTTTGTAAACCCTTTGCCCCGCTCCACTTGCACCTCGAGCCTGCCCTCGTCCACCAAAGTAACGGAGAAATCTCAAAGTATAGGATGAACTTTCAAAGGATCTTTCACATCAAGCAAAAAGGTTTCTTTATCAAGCCTCTGGAGAAGGCTCTTTACACTGGTTTTTTCAATGACCCGCCCAGCATCGATGATCCCAACATGACGGCATAGCTGTTCCGCCTCTTCGAGATAGTGAGTAGTCAGGACAATAGTCACTCCCTGTCGGTTCAGCTCTGATAAGAAGTCCCACATTAAACGTCGCAGCTCAATATCAACACCTGCAGTGGGCTCATCCAGAATCAGGACGCGAGGCTGATGAACCAAAGCCCGGGCGATCATCAACCGGCGCTTCATACCCCCCGATAATTGCCTGGACGGTGACCAACGCTTGTCCCAAAGGCCAAGCTGGGTCAGATACTGCTCAGCCCTTTCCTTGGCGATCTTTGCCGGTATACCGTAATAACCCGCCTGCGTTACAACAATGTTGAAAACTTTTTCAAAGTGATTGAAATTGAACTCTTGCGGAACAATACCGAGGCAGCGCTTTACCGCGGCAGGATCAGCATCTAGATCATTACCAAATACGGAAACTTCCCCAGATGTCTTATTCACCAGTGTCGACAAAACCCCAATCGTTGTGGACTTACCCGCTCCATTAGCTCCCAAAAGGGCAAAAAATCCCCCTCTGCAACATCTAAATCCACTCCTCGCAACGCGTGAAAACCATTATCATAGAACTTTGTTAACCCCTTGATAGATATAGCCTGCTCCATAACTCATCCTCACCACCCCTCACTCGGGCGAAAAAATATAAAAAAGGGGCCGCTTTAGCGACCCCCAAACGTGGCAAATAGCAAAACTTGAAGAGAAGTAGTGCAGATACCACAAAAGAGAATTGTTTACTCCAACTACAGCTTTACTTGATGCTGAAAAGAGGCCCACCAAGCTTTTGAGTATCAACTTCGATACCCAAACCTGGGCCAGTAGGGGCGCTACCGAAACCTGCTTGAGAGCGTGGCTGATAGTTGGCCAGGTGGCCATCAGTCCAATCGTTGAAGAACGGCGTCATGAGCAAGCTCTCTGGTCGCGTGGTGGCCGCAACGTGGCTAGTAGCCGCAGTGATGATGTCCCCCCCCCACATGTCTTCTACCGAGACCGCCATATTGAGATCCTGGAGAAGGTCACGTGCACGAACCAGGTTTGTAAGGCCGCCCAGCTTGCCGAACTTGATGTTTACCGAGACCGCGTTAGCCTCGTACTTCGCACGATAAACCTCGTCATGGCTGGTGATGGACTCGTCTAGAACCAGCGGCAGACTCGATCCACGAGCTGCGAGGATGCAATCGATAGTGCTACGGCAAGGCTGCTCAACGTAAACAGGAAGACCGGCCATGCCCTGGATAGCCAACTTAGCGCTTGCCAGCGACCAACCGCCATTGGAATCCGCGACGATTACGGTTTGATCATCCCCTGCTTCGACGCTGGCGCGGGTACGAGCGACGTCTTCGAACGGGTTGTTACCAACCTTTAGCTGGAATCGGTTGATACCGGAAGCGCGGCGCTCTTTGATGAACTCGGCCATAGACTCGGGGGTACCCAGAGGAACAGCTTCGTAAATCGGGAATCGCTCGTTGATCACGCCACCCAGCAGTGCAGAGATTGGCTTGTTCAGCGATTTACCCAGAATGTCCCAGCAAGCGATGTCGATCGCACTCTTGGCGAATTCCTGCCCCATCAGAGTGGCGTTCATCACCCGGTTGACCTTAAGAATATTGGTAGGATCAACACCAATGAGCGCTTCGCCAAGATCCTTCAAGGCAGTGCGAATACCCTCTGGGAATACAGGCAGGTATACCTTGCCCAGCGTAGTAATCTCACCCCAACCATCGATCCCTTCATCTGTACGTACTCGTACAACGGTACCGTCTTCAGTGCTCGCGGTGCGATCGCCGGACATGATGTAAGTGCCGTGCGCGTAACCCACTTCATAGTTAAAGACATCAACTGCCACGATTTTCATTGATTCTCTCCTGCTATTGGAGGCGTTTATTGACTACCAGGAATGTTCCGGAAGCGCCTGACTGGGCTGCTCGGTACTTTCGCATCACTTGAAGCATTAGCCGAAATTAGTATTTCGTATACGCTACATTATGATTCGATGGCTGGCAACACCGTTGAGTCGGAACGAGCTATGGTGGGGGGAGCACAATCCGTGGCTGGGAGCCGCGCAGAAAACCTGCAAGCACTGCCTCCAGCGCAACCCTAGTACATAGCACAGCTAGCTATCAGGGTTGCCTCGAAAGATCACAAAGTCATTTTGCTGAAGGTGCCAGAATAGTCCGCCTTGGGGAGCAGAGCCAAAAGCTTGTCGCATACTTGGTGAATGTGTTGTTCCATCAAGCGAGCGGCAAGTTCCTCATCCCCAATGCGACAGGCTTCAAGAATAGCGCGATGCTCTTCATCAGCGATCTTCTTGCCATCCTCGGACTTTTCGATCTGAAGCCGCAGATATCGCTCGATCTTGTCATGGATCGAGCGGATCATGTTGAACAAGAATGGCCGCTGGGCAGCTTCATACAAGGCAGCATGAAATGCCCAATTCAGCTCCGCCCACCTGGCGGTGTCTTCCAAGACAAGAAACTCGTCAAGAACAGCTTCAGCCTTGGCAAAATGGCTTTCAGTGAGATGAGGGATGGCTTGCTTGATGATCTGAACCTCAAGCAGGACACGAACCTCACAGACTTGGGCGAGCTCAAAATCGCTGATCCGGGTAACCAAAGCCCCCCGGTTACGGTGGAACTCAACAAGCCCTTCGGATTCGAGACGTTTCAAGGCCTCGCGAACCGGAATTTTGCTCACATTGAACACTTTGGCGATCTCATCCTGACGGATAGGTTCATCCTCAGGCAGCTCTCCCTTAATGATTGCATCACGAAGATGCTTCAAAATAATCTCCGAACTAGTAGGCGCGATGCCTAAGTTAGGAACATTTTTTAAGAAAAGAGACACGGATTCATCCTCCTGGCTGGCTTCGAATATTTTATACGAAATCCACTTGTAAGCGCCATAGCCTGCCGATCGAACAATGGTGGTTCAGCCACGAGGCATAGGTTCAGCGAGGCGGAGGAGGTAGCGCGGAGGCGAATGCTGCTCATTTGTATATCCTTATTTTTACTGGCCGAGGCTTCGGCTTTAGTTGCCGTCTCAATGAAACTTACTCAGTGGCGTGCTTGCTTCTGCTGAAATGAAAAAGCCCCAGCAGAACTGAGGCAGTTCATCCGACAGATTAAGCTTGCTCGCTAGTCAGTTGACCGTTTACCAAACGCTTAATCCCCAAGGGGTTGGCGCGCTTGATTGGGTCAGGCAACGCTTCGTCCGGGAAGTTTTGGTAGCAGACCGGACGCAACCAGCGATCAATGGAGAGCGTGCCCACCGAAGTACCTCGGGAATCTGAGGTCGCTGGGTACGGGCCGCCGTGAACCATGCTGTCTGCCACCTCCACTCCGGTCGGGTACCCGTTCACCAAAAGACGACCAGCCTTAGTCTCGATCAACGGGATTAGCTCTGCAAACTCAACCAGGTCATCCCCTTCAGCAATAAATGTCACAGTCAGCTGCCCCTGAATAGCTTGCAGTGCACGAGTAAGCGATGCCTTGCTATCAACGGCTACAACGATGGACGCGGGGCCAAACACTTCTTCCTGCAGGATTTCTTCGCCGTCAATCAGCAGGCGCTGATCAGCAGCGAACAGTTGAGCAGGAGCCTGGGCGCCCTCCTCCCCATTAACCAAAGCTTCAATGCCCGGCGTCGACTTCAGGTGGGCCGAACCGTTTTGATAGCTGCGCAGAGTGCCGGCATTCAGCATCGTCTGGGCAGGTTTTGCTTCGATGGCTTTGGCCAGCTCAGCGGTCAGCTGAGCAAATTCGGGCGATTGCAGGCCGATGACCAGACCAGGATTGGTACAGAACTGACCGCAACCCATGACGATTGAGTCCGCCACTTGAGCCGCGATGGCTGCGCCACGTGCTTTTGCAGCACGAGGAAGTACTATCACTGGGTTAATGCTGGACATCTCAGCGAAGACAGGAATTGGTTCCTTACGTGCCGCGGCCATATCGCAGAGTGCGCGACCGCCCTTGAGGGAGCCTGTGAAACCGACTGCCTTGATCTGAGGATGTTTAACCAGCAACTCACCAACTCCAGCACCGTAAATCATGCTGAATACGCCAACCGGCAAACCGACCTTTTCAATCGCACGACTGATGGCGTTAGCAACGAACTCCGAAGTTGCCATGTGACCGCTGTGAGCCTTGAACACGACTGGGCAGCCAGCAGCGAATGCCGACGCGGTATCACCGCCAGCAGTCGAGAATGCCAGAGGGAAATTGCTGGCACCGAAAACGGCGACAGGGCCGACACCAATCTTGTACTGTCGCAGATCGGGCCGGGGCAGCGGTTGGCGGTCAGGCATAGCGGTGTCGATACGCGCACCATAGAAATCGCCACGACGCAGTACTTGCGCAAACAGGCGCAGTTGGCCGGTAGTACGCTTCTGCTCACCTTGGATACGCGCAGACGGCAGTGCCGTTTCGGCGCACACGGTCTCAACGAAATCCTGGCCAAGCGCATCGATTTCAGACGCTACCGCATCCAGGAACTCAGCCCGTTTCTCAGCCGAGGTCGTCCGGAAAATTTGTGATGCTTGCACAGCGGCCACACATGCTTGTTCGACCTCTTCAGGAGTTGCCTGCCAGAACGTGTAGGGCAATTCCTCTCCTGTACTGGCGTTGAGGCTCTGGAGAGTTTTACTGCCGCTTGCGGATCGACCACCAGCGATGAAGTTTTTACCCAAAATAGCAGTCATTAGATCTTCCTCTAGGCGCTATTGATCGTAAGAGTGTCTTTACGAGCTGCTCAGAAAACGCGAGCCGTCGCGTTATCAGTCAAGGAGCGCTCTCAATTCGTCTAACAGCTCGTCGTTGATCTCGACGCCGTTCTCCAAGGTGCGACTTCGCGCCTCGTACCTTCTTGTTGAAGGCAAACGCGAACCTTGGCTTTCGATGTTGTTGAAAAGATTTTCCGCACTTTGCATGTAGTGCTCGAAGCTACTTCCAAGGAAACGCTTCGGATCGAATGCGAGAATCAGCTCTCCGTGGTAAGGAGAGGATTTGGTTCCGGCATCGTGGTCGAGGGATTCAGCGCTAGTCAGATCGCCAATCAGCGGCCCGGCCAGCAACTCGATCATTGCTGCCAATGCAGAGCCTTTGTGGCCGCCAAAGGTGAGCATTGCGCCATCAAGGATCTCCTGTGCCGAGGTGGTAGGCTCGCCCTCTGGCGAAACTCCCCAACCTAAGGGCACGGGCTTTCCCGCACGTCGGTGAAGCTCGATATCACCCCGAGCAATTGCACTCGTGGCCATATCGAACACGAAAGGATCCCGGCCCTGACGCGGCCAGCCAAACGCAATTGGGTTGGTGCCGAAAACGGGGCCGCGACCTCCTTCAGGAGCCACCCACGCATGGCTTGGATTACAGGCCAGCGCGACCAGGCCGAGGTCAGTGATCGCCTCGATCTCAACCCACAGCGCAGAGAAATGGACGCAGTGGTTGATCACCAATGCTGCCAGGCCATTAGAGCTCGCCTTCTGCTCAAGCAGCGTCAACCCACGCTCAAAGGCCAGTTGAGAAAAGCCGCCTTTGGCGTCAACGCGCACAATGCTCGGGGCGTGGTCGTGAACAACGGGCACGGCAGTCGGATTCACCTTCCCCGACTTGAGTGTGGAAATACAAACCAGCAGACGGTAAACACCATGAGAGGTGCACTCATCGCGCTCTCCGCACACCATTGTTCGAGCGACTGCAACAGCCTGCTGCTCACTGAATCCATGCTTCCTGAGCACGGACTGAGCAAGAACTGCGACTTCACTTAAAGCAAGACGGGCCACCAGGTGTTACCTCCATTCAGTGCTCGGCAGCGAAGCCCTCGCTACCGAGCCTTCTTCAAGGTTAGTGAGGCATGCCCGCAGGCATATCCAGCTTTTGCACCGAAGGCGCCACTGCCTCTCTGAAAGCCGAAACGTTCATTGGAGCAGCCATCTTCCCGAGGATGTGGTCAGACAGCTTTTCAGCCAGCATGATCGTCGGCGCATTGGTGTTACCCGTCGTCAGAGCCGGGAAGACCGAAGCGTCGACGACGCGCAGATTCTCGACCCCATACACTCGACCGTCCTGGTCAACCACAGACATTTCATCGACCCCCATGCGGCAGGTCGCACAAGCGTGATAACCGGTACCGGCGTTGTTCCGAATCCACTGCTCAAGCTCGGCATCCGACTGAATATGCTTACCCGGACTGATCTCTTCACCACGCAACTCGTCCCAAGAACGCTGGGCGATCATTTCACGAGTTTTGCGCAAGCCTTCGCGCAACTGTTCCAGGTCACCAGGAGCAGTCAGGAAGTTCAGGCGAATTACCGGCGCCGCTTTGGGATCTTTCGAAGCCAAGGTGACACTACCTCGGCTCGCTGGGCGCATCACGCTAGTGAAATACTGGAAGCCCGGGGTGATCCGCGCTTTCCCACGATAAAACTCGCCCACCATCGGGAAGAACTCGTGCTGCAGGTTCGTGTACTCGACATTGTCATTGCCGCGGAAGAACGCCCCAACCTCGAAGTAGTTCGATCCACCGAGGCCGCCGTGGGTAGCTAACCAACGAGCGCCCACAAACAACCGGCCCAGCGGCGACAACTCACGGGTCGGGGAAACACCCTGCTTCGGCGTCGAATATTGGATCGCGACTGCTACGTGATCCTGCAGGCCCTTGCCCACACCTGGCAGATGGTGGCGAACGTCGATGCCCAGACCTTTCAGTTCCTTCTGATCACCGATGCCTGCTAAGAGAAGCAGCTGCGGCGAACCGAAGGCGCCGGCACTCAAAATCACTTCGCGAGTTACATGAGCCACTTGCTCAACGCCGTTGATCTCGTACTTCACGCCAACAGCGGTCTTGCCCGAAAACACCAGCCCGGTAACGAACGCGCCACTTTTCACAACAAGGTTGTTGCGCTCCCTGGCGGAATCCAGATAACCACGCGCAGTGCTCCAACGCTCGCCCTTGTAGGTGGATGCCTGGGCAACGTTCACACCCTCCTGCCGCTCACCGTTCTGGTCAGCGTTGAGGCGTAGACCGTAGTCCTGACCAGCCCCCAGGAAAGCCTGGTACAGCGGGTTGTCGGCTTTGCACTTGTGCACATGCAGAGGCCCTGTCCCGCCCCGGAACTTATCGGCGCCCCCCTCGAACGTCTCCATCTTCTTGAAGTAGGGCAAACAGTGGCTATACGACCAGTTCGGTAGCGATGCTTCGGCCCAACTGTCGAAGTCCAGTGGGTTACCACGGACGAAAACCATTCCATTGATGGATGATGATCCACCCAGAACGCGACCGCGGTGCTGGTCACTGCGATTACCATTGAGGCCAGGCTCAGGTTCGCTCTTGAAGCCCCAGTTGAATCGGGTACTTTCAAGTGGCAGGCCCAGGGCCGCTGGCATTTTCAGAATCACGCTGTTGTGACTTGGGCCTGCTTCCAGGAGAAGAACCCGTGTTTGGCCGTCTGCACTGAGACGGTTTGCCACAACGCAGCCTGCCGAACCAGCACCGACAACAATGTAATCGAATTCGCTATTGCTCATTTCCAATGCCTCATTACTTCAGCTGGATCCAGATCGTCTTGACCTCGGAGTACTGGTCATGTGCCATGAACGATTTTTCTCGACCACCAAAGCCAGACTGCTTGAAGCCGCCGAATGGAACCGATTGATCACCTTCAGAGAAGCAATTGACCGAAACGGTACCGGCGCGGATAGCCCGTGAAACTTTGTGCGCGGTATGCAAATTGTTGGTGTAGAGGGAAGCAGCCAGGCCGTATGGAGAGTCGTTGGCAATTTCGATGGCTTCTTCGACGGTCTTGAATGTAATGACCGACAAGACTGGGCCAAAGATCTCTTCCTGAGCGATGGTCATCTTATTGCTGACATCGTCGAAAATGGTTGGCTCGATGTAGTAGCCACCGGTTTCCTGGCGAACCTGGTTCCCGCCGAGAATGAGACGACCACCCTCCTCTACACCTGACTTGATGTAGCCCAGAATGTTGTTCATGTGCTTATCGTCAATCAATGCCCCGATGCGAGTGCCTTCCACCAGTGGATCACCAACAGTCCAGGATTTGAAGTGCTCGATCACAGCTTCAATCAAGCGACCCTTGATCTTCTCGTGCACCAGCAGGCGCGAGCCGGCGCTGCAGTTTTCGCCCTGGCTGAAAAGAATGCCAATGGCCAGTTGCTCAACGATTGGCTGCAGATCATCCACATCGTCCATGACAATGGCAGGGCTTTTGCCACCCAGTTCCAGGATCACTTTTTTGAGGTTGGATTCAGCCGAGTATTTCAGGAAGTACCGACCTACTTCGGTCGAACCGGTGAAAGTCAGGCACTCGACATCCGGGTGACGACCCAGCGCTTGACCCACGGTCTCACCGAAGCCCGTGACAATATTGAAGACACCATCAGGAATGCCCGCTTCAGCCACCAGCTCTGCAAAACGCAATGCGCTCAGCGTGGTCTGCTCGGCAGGCTTGACGATGATAGAGTTCCCGCCTGCCAATGCAGGGGCGGTCTTCATTGCGAGAATTGCCAACGGGAAGTTCCAGGGAATCACCGCGCCAACTACACCAATCGGCTCGCGCACAACCAGGGATACGAGATCGCCCGGGGTAGGAGAACTCTGGTCATACAGTTTGTCGATGGCTTCAGCATGCCAGCGGATGGTCTCGACAGCATCAGGAAGATCGGCCGCCAAAGCGTCATCGACAGGTTTGCCGTTATCGAGACTCTCGATCAGGGCAAGCTCTTGAGAATGCTTTTCTACCAGGTCAGCCAGGCGTAACAGTGCGCGTTTGCGCTCCTTGGGCGCCAACCCGGCCCAGCGACGATCTTCAAAAGCAGCTTTAGCCGCAGCAACCGCAACTTCAACATCCTGCTTGTCACACTCAGCAATGGAGGTGATGACGCGGCCATTGGCCGGGTTGACCGTCGTAAAGGTCTTACCGCTGATCGAGTCTACAAACTTTCCATCGATGAAGGCCTTGGTCTGGAATTTCTGCGATTTTGCCAGCTCGGCAAAGTTCGGACGAATACTGTTGGTCATGTTATTTCCTCATTGCTAAATCTTTTGACTGTTCCACCGAGCAAGGCTCGGTGGCATTGATTACGCTGGCTATTCGCACAGAACCGATTTGATTCGTGCATATTTCGCGGGCTGGACTTTCTTGACGTAGAAGCCGTACAGCCACCCCATTGCAAAGACGATGAACACGAGGGCTGTCAGCAATTGCGCCCAGATTCCGGTAAGCCCCAGAAGGAGTTCCACACTACTCAACGCGTAGTAAAGGAAGACACAGAGGCCGACCACGGCAGTCAGCGGTGCCAGGAAGGCATTCCACAGACGACGATCACATTTGGTACGACGGAAGAAGACAAAGATGCCAACGGCGGCGATGGTCTGAGCCAGGATGATCCCAATCGACCCCATGCCCGTCATGCTTGCAAACAAGACGTTGTACGGATCGAGCTTCATGATCGCGAAGAACGCCACACACAACATCGCACTGATGGTTTGCACGATGGACGCAACATATGGAGTTTGCGCTTTGCGACCGGTATACCCCAGCGGCGCCCAGACAAGGTTCTGGCGACCAAGAGAGTAAAGATAGCGTGCAATGTTGTTGTGGAAGGTCACCAGCGCCGCGAAGATTGCTGTCACGATGAAGACGTTGAAGAAACTGGTAGCCCACCCCCCCAATACCAAGTCGCTGACGCGGAACACAAGGTTCCCAGATTCCTTGGTGGCGATATCAACAGCCTTATCTGTACCCAGGGTGCAGATGATCAGCCAGGTGACGCCGCTGTAAATCGCAGCCATGAATAGAACGGAGAAGTACGTAGCGCGAGGAATCGTACGTTGTGGGTCGCGAGCCTCTTCACTGTAGATGGCGCTGCCCTCAAAGCCGATGAAGGTCGCGCAGGCGAACATCAACGCCACACCCAAGCCAGGATTCAGCAGTGCGGAGGGTGCAAAGGGTGCCATCGTGATCTCTGCCCCCTCAGGACTATTGAAGATCATCCCTCCACCCAACACCAGCAGCAGCAAGCACTCAAATGTCATCAAGCAACCAAGCACCTTGGCACCGGAGTGGACACCACTGACACCCAGATACAAGCAAGCCAGCGACGCGACAGCAGAGCACAACCACCAGGGAACACTTGCACCCGTGGTCTGTGCAATCAGCTCAGCGGCGTAAAAACCGAATCCTCCGTACAAGCCGACCTGGATCGCCGTATATGAGAAAATCGTCAGCGCGGCGGTACCAAGCCCTGCCAGTTGCCCCATGCCCAATGTCACATAGGCATAGAGTGCACCAGCGTTACTCACATGCCTCGACATGGCAACGTAACCAACGGCGAAGAGCATCAGAATTGACGCCGCGAGGATGAACGCAGCTGGAGATCCCACACCACTACCTATGCTGAGCATGATTGGGACAATGGCTATCACCCCAGTCAATGGCGAAGCTGCAGCGATGATGTAGCAAGCGATCGAAGTGACGCCCAGCGTATTTTGCTTCAAGCCGTGGTTGCTTCCGGCTTGGGCGGAGCGCAACACGTGTTCCTGTGTATGACTCATAGTTTCAGCTTCCTTTATTCTTGTTGGCAGCTAAAAAAGCATCGGCGCCGAGAATCTTTATATTGTATACGATTCTGGCAATTTAAAAACATACGCATCCCCTGGGTTTCCCCAGCATACGCAGCAAATCCTTTTCCCTTCTGTGGAAGGATTACCCTGTACCAATTTGGTATACGATATATTTACTACAGAAAAAACTTCCTTGCAACAGTTCTGTCTGAATCTCGAGATCCGTACCATCCCTTTCGCCGGAGGCGCTAGCATGTACTTTTCTACCCCACGAGCATATGGAGACCAATGGCTCCCTGGTACGCCATTCATCGCCCAGCGCTGGCTCCAATGCTCTCTCAAGACAACCCAATGACTTCCTTCACACTCAATACAACCACGATGCGAAAGCATCAGCAGTCCACCCGCCTGGCCTTCTTCATTGCCGGCTTCGCGATGTCCGCATGGGCACCGCTCGTGCCCTATGCCAAAGCAAGAGCCGAGTTAACAGACGGCGCACTGGGACTGCTGCTGCTTTGTCTGGGGGCAGGTTCCATCATTGCCATGCCACTGTCTGGCGCAATCGTTACTCGCAAAGGCTGCAAACCAATCATCATCGCGGCCACGCTCCTTGCCTGTGCTTCACTACCCTTCCTGACTGTCTTCTCGACGCTACCAAGCCTTGCCGTGGCGCTTTTCTGCTTCGGGGCGGGGGTTGGCACAGTCGACTGCACTGTGAATACCCAAGCCGTCATTGTTGAGCGTGAGAGTGGCAAAACGTTGATGTCGGGTTTCCATGGACTGTTCAGTCTGGGAGGAATCCTGGGTGCTGGCTGCGTTAGTGCACTTCTCGCTCTAGGTACTGGGCCATACGTCAGCACGGTAGTGGTCGTCGCCCTTGTGCTGGGCGCGCTGTATTGGGCCTCGCCAAATCTCCTCACCGAAACTGGAGAGGCAAAAGGGCCAGCATTTGCCGTGCCTCATGGATTCGTGGTTTTACTTGGCCTTGTGTGCTTCGCAGGCTTCATGGCCGAGGGAGCCATGCTCGACTGGAGTGCAGTAATCCTGGTCGATCTGAAGAACATGGCGTCGGAACATGCAGGCATCGGTTATGCCGCGTTTGCCGCCACCATGACGGCCGGCCGATTCACAGGCGATAGACTCGTGCGCAAGTTCGGGCCTGAACCCATCGTGATTTACGGGTGCCTGGCATCCGCCATGGGCCTCATGATTGGCACTCTCGTCCCTCACTGGATCGGGTCGTTGATCGGGTTTGCACTGGTGGGCATTGGATGCGCTAACGTTGCACCCGTGATGTACAGCCAGATCGGCAAGCAAACAGCCATGCCAGAAAGCCTCGCCGTTCCAGCTGTTTCAACGCTGGGCTATGCAGGCATCCTCACAGGCCCTGCATTCATCGGATTCATCGCTTACGGCACAACGCTGAGCTTTGCCTTCATGGTCGTAGCAGCCTTGCTTATGGGGGCTGCGTACCTGAGTCGGCAAATTTTCAATCGATGAACAAGCGGCCGCCAGCCCACTCCCCGGGGCTGGCAAGCTTTAACCCAGCCGGCGATTCAACCGCGCCGAGCCTCGCGAACCTTTCTCCATTTCTCGATCCAGGAACTGTCACTGGAATGCCATACTTCCCGGTGGAGGTGGGCCAGAATAACGGGGTCATCAAGGATCTTCAGGCGGGCCTGAGGTGACAAGGCATCGAGCCCTTTCTTCCCCACTTCTGCAATCACCGACTCCCTGCTTCTTGCCAGTGCTGCAGAATGCCTGTGGCGACTGGTGGCCATTGCCTGCGCCAAAGTGTTCAGCACAGGCTCGACCACAGCTCGCAGGAAGCCGCCGGTCATCGCGCTGGCGCGGTTCGCAACAGTGTACCGATAGGTGTCTTCAAGTTCGCGAGGCACGTTTTGTTCTTCTGGAATCAGGAACCATCGCGCCTGCCGCGATTGCAGACCCAAACTGGTACGACTGGTGATTACAGAGACAGGGATAGCCAGCATGAGCGATACCACAATGGGCGAAAGCCACCACAAGAACCCCGGATTCAACACACAGACAATCGCCGTCCAGCCGAGCCCCAGCAATCCCTGAGGCGCGTGCCGCTTGAATGACTCTTTCCAGGGAGTGGAGTCATCATCGCGCTGCGGCGATTGCCAGTTCGCGGCCCAACCGAAGAATGCAGCAGCTACAAAGCGGGTGTGATAAACCATCCGCACCGGCGCCAGCAGAACAGACAATAGGGCTTCCATCACCACACTCCCCGCCACCTTCCAAGGGCCACCGAACTCTTGCGCCCCCTTCACCCACACCAAGATGAGGCTTAAAACCTTAGGCAGGAACAGCAACACCATAGTCATGGAAAAAAGGGCGATAGCCTCCTGCGGATGCCACTGAGGCCAT
Source organism: Pseudomonas akapageensis (assembly GCF_011355085.1). Lineage (GTDB taxonomy): Bacteria > Pseudomonadota > Gammaproteobacteria > Pseudomonadales > Pseudomonadaceae > Aquipseudomonas > Aquipseudomonas akapageensis. The sequence continues at coordinate 17,248 of NZ_VXCP01000053.1, forward strand.
AGCGGATAAAGCTGTCCAGGACTAAGGAAGTACACAGGCTCCATCAAGGTGTTTGTGGCCAGTAGCACCGTCGAGAGCACAAGGAAGCAAAACCACAGGGGTGCAGAGAGATACGACAGGACACCTGTGAGGAAAACGGCCCGATGCACCGGGTGCATACCTTTTACCAGGAACAGCCTGAAGTTCATCAGGTTCCCGTGACACCACCGGCGATCGCGCTTGAGCTCATCAAGCAGGTTGGGTGGAAGCTCCTCATAGCTGCCAGGAAGATCGTATGCAATCCATACACCGAACCCTGCTCGACGCATCAGCGCAGCCTCTGCAAAGTCATGGGAAAGAATCGGCCCGGCAAACGAGCCATTGCCTGGTAACGGTGCAAGAGCACAGTGCTCGATGAATGGCTTCATCCGGATGATTGCGTTATGCCCCCAGTAATGGGACTCACCTAGCTGCCAGAAATGGAGGCCCGCAGTGAACAGCGGCCCATACAAGCGAGTGGCAAACTGCTGTACGCGGGCATAAAGCGTATCCATTCCCACAGCACGTGGAGAGGTCTGGATGATGCCCGCATCTGGATTGGCCTCCATGAGTTTTACCATACCGATGATGCACGGCCCGGTCATAACGCTATCCGCATCCAGGCCCAACATGTACTTGTATTGACTTCCCCAGCGACGGCAAAAGTCATCGACGTTCCCGCTTTTACGCTTGACCCTGCGACGACGTCGTCGGTAGAAAAAACGCCCGTGAGCACCGAGCTCTTGAACCAGGCCGAGCCAGGCTTGCTGCTCGGCTACTGCTATATCCGGGTCGCTGGTATCGCTGAGAACGAAGAAGTCGAACTGTTCCAGCTCGCCAGTGCGGGCAAGTGACTCATAGGTCGCTCGAAGCCCTGCGAAGACACGCGCAACCTCTTCATTACAGATGGGCATGATGACAGCTGTACGCGTCTGCTTCGCGATGGGCCCCTCATCCAGGTGCGCTCCAGAGATCGAGTATCGATCTCGCCTGGTCAGCAACTCCCAAAATCCCATCAAAGCTGTCCAAAAACCGGCTGATACCCATAAAGACAAAATGGTGAACAACACCAGGATGCTGCCCTGCAACACATAGGGAAGCACTTGCCGCGCCGACTCGAGCCAGGACTGTTCAAGGATTTCGTTGAAGTTGATCAACCCCCACCCCTGATAAGGCATCACCTCCTTCATGAATTTGGCGGCAACGACTGTCTGCACGATCAGCAGGATCAGCAAAACGAGTCGCCGACGGCTCCCAATAGCCTGCCAGCGCGATGTGACGACAGAGGGAATCGGGCGCTTGGGGGTAACGGGACGCCCTCTCAAGCGCGCCCAGAATCTCACCAGCACATTGGTTGTCCAGGGCTCCGGAAGCAGAGCGGTACGCTCTACGGCGGGAGAAGCTTTGATCTTGATCCGACCACATTCATCCATACCCAATAGCTGATCACATTGGTCTGCTGGTGAATCACCCAACAACAGCCAATGCTCGAGTCCCTTCTCCTCATCAAGCTTCGTCCTTGCGTTTTCCACACTGGAGCAGTTTTTTTCGAGAAGCCTCTGCTGCGCTTCAGGCAACGGGAGACTCGAAATGTAATCGCTGATCTGATTTTTCGACATGCTTGAACCACGTGTAATGGAAGATCGGCGCGCTTCCACGTATCGACCGATATTTCATTGTATTTCGTATACGATAACGCTGTCAATCCATTGTCAGCTGCTGTGGGTAGCTGATACCGTTTCAACATCACGGTCACGCACTGCCCCGCAGAACCTAGAAATTTAAAAAGCGTGAAGTACAACTGCGTCTATCTGCCTTAGTTCTAAAAAGTCTGCCTGACACAAAGGCCAACAATAAAAGAAAACCTCACATGAGTATAAATTCATGCTTACTCTTGAAATAGTATCCATCAAAGGGCGTATATGCGTGCTTGCTGGTTTATGCATGGCAACAATAGTGGCAACTTTGATAGCTGTTTCGCTCTACCTGACGAGATTATCGACCGAGCTCGTCAATTCAACCACTTCATTTACACTCAAGAATGATGCTCTTCTTTATTTAAGCGAAGCAAGCAAGTCTGAGGCGCAACGAACTGAAGCTTTTTTTCGCTCGACAGTGACACTCGGCGAGTCGATTGCCCGGCAGCTCGATCAAAATCGACAGGCTCAAAAAGCGTGGGGAATTGCGGAATCCGAAGTCCGCCAGTCAGCGAATACATCGTTGAAATTGCATGCAAGTTCGACGAATGTATTTGGAATGGCTCTCGCACTTGAACAAAACCAAGCATTAGATAATCTTTTCGTTGATAAACCTTTCGCCGGCAATGAAACAGGCCGATTCTCTATCTATCAATCCAAGCAAACGGCCAGCTATACAGTTCCGGAAAAGGAGATTGTAGATGATGGTTCATCTGCCACCCTCTGGTACAACTGCCCAATCAAACAGCGACGAACTTGCATAACCAACCCTTATAGCTATACCGACGCCTCAGGTGCCAAAACACTCATGGCGACCATTGCAGTGCCATTGCTATCCGACGCCAAGGCAGTTGGAACACTGAGTATTGATATCAGCCTCGCCAGCCTTCAAGACCATGCAGTTCAATCCGCAGAAAAACTTTACGGCGGTGTCGCCCGTGTGATGCTGGTCAGCCCCGATGGCCTGGTTGCAGCAGACAGCCGATCGACCAATAGCCTGGGCAAACCAACTGCTGAAATCGATGGAGACCTTGGGAAACTGATGGAGAAAGTTTCTGCTGGCGAGACGAGCCTTGTTGCAGAGATCAGCGACGACATGGTGGCCGTTTCTTCATTCCCAGGCACGGAAGGTGGGCAGTGGATCACTATTATTTCCGTCCCTCAGGATACGGTCATCACTCCACTCAAACAGCTAACCCTTTCCCTGGAATCCATACGAACCCAGAGCACTCGGACACAGCTGTGGATCGCCTTGTTGGTCGTTCTCGGGGGCCTCGGGCTTATTGCTTGGCTGGGCCACTCAATCAGCCAGCCCATTAAGCGGGTGGCCACCATGCTGGGTGACATTGCGAGCGGGGATGGAGATCTGACCAAGCGGCTCAAGCATTCCAGGGCCGATGAAGTGGGTGCACTAGTCGACGGATTCAACCGGTTTCTCAACAAGCTTCAGCCAATCATTTCCGCGGTTACACGTTCAGTTACAGATACTCGGGTCACTGCTGATCAAGCCGCCAATATCGCCGCCGCAGGTAGCGCGGGCATGCTGCAGCAGTTCAGGGAAATTGAACAGGTAGCTACCGCATCCCAGGAAATGACCGCCACGTCCCATGACGTTGCACAGAATGCCGCCCACGCAGCGTCTGCTGCGGCGAATGTTGAGGCTGCGGCTCGAGACGGGCTCGGTGCAGTCCAGAATACTGCAGCAGCCATTGGCCAGCTGGCTAGCCATATCGATCAGACCATGACTGATGTTGCTGGCCTGGCAGAGAGCAGTGAAAAGATCGGAGGTGTACTTGAGGTCATTCGCTCCATCGCCGAGCAAACCAACCTTCTCGCTCTTAATGCCGCCATCGAAGCTGCGCGTGCAGGAGAATCAGGTAGGGGATTTGCAGTGGTTGCTGATGAGGTACGCCATCTGGCCAGGCGCACACAGGATTCTGTCAGCGAGATCCGACTTGTAGTCGAACTACTGCAAAACGACACGCGTGCGGTTGTGCAGGCGATGGAACACAGCCACTCACAAGCAGCTGGCAGCGTTGAGCAGGTCAAGCAAACCACGTTGGCCTTGGAGAGGATTAATGAGGCAGTGGAGGTAATCAGCGAGATGAATCTTCAGATCGCGAGTGCTGCCGAGGAACAGAGTGCGGTTTCGGAAGAAGTGAGCAAAACAGTATTGGCCATCCGTGATGTAACCAAAGAGTTGGCAGATCACTCGGAACGCTCGGCCAAAATCGGTGCAGACCTGAACACCTTGGCAAATGAGCAACAACAGTTGATGTCCGGATTTAAGTCCTAACCGCCGTTGCGGTAAGAGCAAACTGAGGGGCATCATGCCCCTATCTCTTGGCGCAGCAGTGACTCTAAGAGTTGTTTCCCCAAGAACTACGCTGCGCCCTCTTGACTCATTTTATTCGCTACAACACTTCGCCTCGGTAGCATTGAGCAACCCCCCGATGGGGCAAAGGCAGCAATCGTCCCGCCCCCCATTGGCGCTTGTACGTAGCGAGCTTTGCCCAACCGTCCCTCCCTAGACCACCGTCCTGCCAAGCGAGCACAATCCTCACTCTTGGGTGCCGTGACGCCGTCCTACAGCCCGGTAACGTGTCGCGTATCGACATGATCTAGAAGCACTGCTTTGATAACATTTCACAATGTTCTCTTCCCAGCAGGGAGAACATCGAAACCCCGGAAGGGCCAACCTCCGGGGTTTTGCATTTCTGCGGCTCCACAACCTGACAGAGCAGCAATGCGCGCCCTAAAGGATTCGTATAGCCGGCGTCGAGCCGGGCCTCTTAGGCCCGAAGATCCGCATCATTGCGACAGCTACTTCAGCAAACGCAAGGGAGCGATCGTTGCGGCGGTGCTCGAACCCGCCAGCAAGTTTTTTATGCCAACCCAAGTTCATCAATTACCTTGGCAATTTTTTTCCGCCCTTCTCCACTGATGGTTCTCAGTTGTGAGCATCCACTTTCCTCCGAACGCTTTTCTTCACCATCCACCGTGTGACCCTTGAGCTTTATGAAAAAAATCGCCCCAGCTACCCTGCAGCCCCCGATGCATCCAAACCGGCACAGCGAACTTCGCCTACGGTGCATCGAAGGATCGTGAAGGAAGATCTGGTTTATCAAAAGCTTATGGGTCAGAGCCATGGCACGCCCAATACCACTTGGTTAAATCCTAAACGCTTCCTGGTCGACAAAAGCATTCAGAGTTTGAAGCGCAGGAATCAACGAGTTGTCTGTGTACTCGCACCCCGTACGGCTGACCGGAGTCTGGCCACGCTTGTCAGCTTCGTCGGGGCGATGGCCATTCCCACTTGTCAAACTGGTCAACATTGGTTGGTAGCCTGGCTGCCAGGCCACTGTCCCTGGAAAACTTGATCTGAGCGCCACCAAAATCGCCAAGCCAGCCCAGTCCAAGTCTCCCCAGAATTGAGACCCTCCAGATTCTTGACCGTAGAGCCAGCGGCTAAAGCGTTCAGTATGAAGGGATTCCAGGCTACCCAGACTCGAAAAGAACAGAGATGACGTCGCCACCTGTCGCAAGCGTATGGCCGAACCCTTGAATCCGGAAGCGTGCACAATGGCCATCCGGTAGACCTCGGCGTTTACCGAACGAACCGCACGCTCAAACGACACCTGATTTTCAATAAAGAGTACGCCATCCCACCCACTGTGCGGCAGGAACACCTGCAGTTGTATGGATGCCTCCAAAAAGGGACATTCAGTCAGGCCAAGGATTGCTGCCACCATCGCTTGACGGTTATCCAAGACCTTGGACATGCCCCAGAACAACTGGGCAGAGACCTCACGTAGAAACAAAGGCTCCTTCGCAAGTCCAACCAACTTATTGAGCTGTTCTACGACTGTCGCCATGTCTCGCCCCGGAATATCAATGCAGAAATTCCGCACAACAGCCCTGACTGCTTCAGAGGCCTGCAAACCCGAATCTACCGCCGCCCGCCACCTCTCGTTCGATGTTTGCGGCCGACCCGCTCTGCCCGTAGCGGTTCGAAGCCATTTACCGTCCCGAATGTCAACCTTGGGAGCCAAGGCATAGCCTGCAGAAGACATTGCCGCCCTCTCCGGCTTGATTCCTATCCAGCCGCTCTTATGCAGTTGCTGGATCTGCGACCACAAGTGCTCCTTTTCCGACTCGTACAGAGTTGTGTAGAGCATAGGCCAAGTGGCCTCCGTGAGCGGCACCGCATTAGGCTTTGTTCCGCGTTTTTCTGCAGCATCCAGTCTGTCTACCAAGTAGTTCAGGAGCTCTTGGATCGCCGGTTGCTGAGCCCAGATAGGTAGACTCATTCAACATCCTCTTGTGCCGGCTCCTCGTTAGGTTCCGGCGGGTTCTCCACGTCGAAACTCATGCGGGCCTGCTCCCTCGCAAACATACGCTGCTGTTCCCACATCGTTTGCATCTTGTCCGGCCTCAACTCGCGAGAGTCGCATTCTGAAATGAAGTCGAGCTCCCCGTTCTGCACTGGAGACAGACGGGTAAAAGTGTATTCGCGAGTGAATTCATCACGAATCGCGCCGGCCTTCATGGTCGGAACTGCACAAATTACCTGTAGGTTGAGGTTGTCACGTAAGAATCCCAGGACGGCGCGAGCGCGAGTTTCGTCCATGCGCGCGAAGGACTCATCGTTCACCAGCAGCTTGAGGCTAGGGCCTTTTTCGAAAACTTTGAGCTTGTTGGTGACCACCGCGGCCCGGACGATGTACGCCGGTGTTTCAAGCTGTCCACCCGACCCGGTGCCCCACTCCGACAACTTGATTGTTCCGCCACTGTCAGAGTGGTTCACGATGTCATAGACGCGGTAGTTGCGATAGTCCGCGATCCGCATCAGTTCCTTGGTTGCACGTTCATGGTCGTCATCCAGTAACAAACCGATCAGCCTGTCCCGCACTGCAATTTGGTTGTCAGTAAGCGATGCCGAACCAAACAGGTCATGAGCCTCGTTGGAGGCGGCCATCTCTGCCACGGCACCGAAGAAGGTGTAGTACTCGTAGAATTCAGGCACCCATTTCGACCACTCGATTTCAAAGCGATCGGACCCAAACTTCAGATTCCGCAATTCGTGGTTAAGTATTCGCAACTCGCGGACGCCGTCCTCCACTTTGCCGCGGATTTCGACGCAAAACTGCTTGGTAAATACATCGCGGAAAGAGGCTTCAGCATCGGCCAGGTCCTGTGCATTGTTCAGGAGGCCGATGTTCTTCAGATCCGCAATCATGGCCAGGACTTCGCTTCGCAGCAGGACCAAATGTCCATATACAGTATCGAATTGATCCTGTTCCAGAACATCCGGTACGCCACTGGTAAAGCGTTCATCCTGCCGGGCGACTCGATTGTGCTCAGCCAGTTCATGCCTGACATCGCCAGCCTTGAGGGATGTCTTAGTAAGCATTCCAGGGATTTCAGACTTCAGTTCGCTTTCGCGTCCTTTCCATTTAGTAGCGACCTCGTAGGAAGATTCCAAGAACAGATTCACCACGTGGGCCCTGTTCACGTCACAAAGGCCTTTGACCCGATCAATCTGCCTAGTCAATGACTGTAGCAATTCGGGTCTGCGTTCCTCCAGTGAGGATATCGTACCGTTCCAATCGTCGATGTTTCTTCTGGACACCGCCGCCGCGCCGACGAGTTTCTTAGTAGTAGATTCGACCGCGCCCAAGTCAGTGTTCAGCTTTGCAATTTCGGCTTCGATACTCTCTATCTCGGTGAGATCAAGTCTAGCTAAAGCCTTTTGGACACTTTCAAGCCTTGTTGCCGCGTCTTGTAGCGGTTGGAGCTCCAACAGGGGCTTCTGAAGGCGCTGAACCGCATTGATTATTTCCTGCAGGTCAATTTGGTGGCGTCGAACAGTACTAAGTCTCTGCTCAAGCCCCATGATCTCGGCCGACAGTCTCTCGATGGCCGCTTCCCTGGCCTTCCTTCCAAAGACCAGCTCCACATCCTTTGCACTGAACATCGTCCGGGATCCACTGCCCTTTCCGTCCATGGTGAGGCCACGCGGTGTATGCCTTAGCTCTTCACTGGAGGACACTTTCACAACCCGACCGTATTGCTCGATGAGATAGGCTTTGGCTATGCGATGCTCAGTGGTCAGTTCGTGGATAATTGACTCCGCTGGCACTCGGGATAGATCAGCGTGCTGTTGGCAGTAGTCTCCCTGAATGACCTTGGTTTTCAACCCCAGACGTTGTGCAGTGTCAATCGCATCCCGTTCAAACTCAGTTGGCACCACGAAGTTGAAACGGGCATCAGCCAAGTAACCTTCAATTGCCGATTGCCAACGTTCGGACGCCGGTTCAATCAGGTCACAAAGCACCTGCACATTGGCGCTTGGTATGGCCTCCCGCATACGATCTAGCGCAACACTCACCCATTTGGGGTAGTTTCCACCGCCAGTCACCATCCGCTCCCGGGCGCTTTGCTTGTCTCTCAATTCATCATTGAGTTGACTGATAGTTTCGGATACCGGCGACTGGGCGGTGTGACACCGCAAAAGCAGGCTGGACTCATCCGTCCCGACCAGGGTTGCGTGCAACCGATCCCAATCGGCTTGAATGTTTGTGCATTTGGACGCCGCTTCCCGGAGCACATCGACATCGAGGTCCGGCTGAGCGGCAAGGGATTTCAATTGGTTATTAATGAGCTGCAACTGATCAAGCTCTATTGCGCGGTGTGCAGCGGATACTGCCTCCATGGCCTGAAAGATTCCCGCCATCTCCAGGGGGATGTGCCGACCGAGGACATCATCCGCCGCCGCTGACAGGCGCCGGGCCTGGTCAACGCCCTGAAGTAAAGTCGAAATACAGTGAACTGCTGTTTTTGTAGCCTGCGTAGCCAGCGTCTCGAGGCTCTGCTTTTCCTGGTGGACTTCATAACCCATAAGCTTGGTACCGAACCCTACCAATTGACGATTGATTTCGCTCTTCTGATCGTCCAACCCGGCAAGTTGCGCCTCATACTCAAGGATGGTGGCTTGTTGAACTTCCACCTCGCTGCGGTGAGACTCAAGGTCAGCGTCGAGACTCAACAAGTTCAGGTGCCTCAGAGCTATCTCATGCTTAAGAACTGTTTCGTGGCCGGTGATTGTGCCGGTAATCTTACCGGTCAACGAGGCGAGTCGGTCATGCGTCGCCTGTAACCGCTCACTCTCCTTGCGCAGGTTGGTAACCTGCTTCATCAAACCGCTGATGCGCTCTATACCCTCCTGAAGAGCCTTACCGTCAAAGGCAAGGATTTCGTCTTTGACCAGGTCATTCACGGAGCCAATTTTCTTGTAGGCGATGGACTCTACCCAAGCCTTGGCTGCCGCTCTGGCATCGTCCCATATAACACTGTTTTTTCCGCGGAACCGGCCATACAAAGCACAAAGGTAGTCGCGTTTGCCAGGGAAATGGATAGCGTTGTAGCCCTTCGCCTTGAGCATGCGGACCACCTCCTCTACCGGCACCCACTCCTGCTGCGATCCGTCCTTGAACAACTCAGTCACGGAGAGCCGTACGCCATCCAAAATGATCAGTACTTCTGACCGCTCCAGCACTGGTATACGGTTGTTACCTACCGCGTCAACCCGCGCAGAGGCTGCGACAAGCGCGGTGAAAGGTTTGCCATCCACCTCACCTCTGTCCGGCATGAATACTGCCCCCACGTAAGTTTGAGCACCGTCAGGCCTTGAAAACTTGCTGTACTCGGCCCCGACCACGTACGATTCCAGGTTCCTTTTGGTCTTCTGCCGCTGATCCTGTGTAACTTCGCCTTGGGCCGGGTTAAAGTGAAGGATGCCCTTATAGCCCGCTGTCATCAGCATTTGCAGTGCATCCAGGAAGGTGGACTTGCCAGCGCCACTTCCTCCGGTCAGCAAGGTCATGTCTCCGAGTTGGTAGTCTCCCGGTTCGATTTGCCCCCAGTTACCAAGAATCAGATGATCAATCTTCACGGTCCTGCTCCTCGATGGTTGCCTGCACCTCGATCACCCCATCGGCATCCAACGCTGATAACAGTGCGTCATTCGTGACGACCCCCAAAATCATCGGCCGAATTGCAAGGAATGCATCCTCATCAGTGATGCTAAAACTGGAGTTGAAGCGCAGGATCTTGTGTCGCCGCAACTGCCCCAACAGGTCCATTTTCTCCCCTGCCGTCGATGGCAGGCTTCGGCGTAGTTGCGTTTGCATCGTCGCAGCGAGGTCCTCAAGCGAGATCATCGCTTCACCATTCATCTCGATGCTTCCCATATTGAGGGACTCCTGATAAATGAAGCGCAGCGCCAGTGCAGCAGCGACAAAATCCGGAGAGAGTTTCGCCCTCAATGCCGGTACAGGATCAAGGTCGTCCTCAGCCAGCCCATCCACGCGCGCGCCAGGCGCATAGAGCCGAAAGAAGCAGGCATTGTTGTCATGGTGGAGACGAAGACCCGCAACGTCGAAATAGTCCAGGAGCAGCGGTTCTACTCTTCGGGCATCGTCATAGAGAAACTGTTCGTTACGATCTTCATCCCGGACAATCACCCCATGTGCCAGCAAACGAGTGACTATCTGCCGAAAACGATCGAGGCTCAGGTTTTGCAAGCTGAGTTGCAAGTTGACGGTTGAAATCAAGTTCATTCCTTCACTCTCTGAAATCGATGAGGTAATCGCAGCCACTGTAGAAGTCAGCGTCGAAGCGGAATGCGAGCTTAGTCGCAATTAAGTCTTCGCCCTTCGCGCTCCGCACTGCTTCGACCGCCTGAAACAAATGTATGGCCTGCTTTGCCGTCTCGCGGGGCAGTGACGAGAGCCGTATTCCTCTGCCGATTAAGCGGAGCTCCTGGCGGAGCACTGCCACTATGTCCTCGTTGGGGATTGAAAACGCTTCGGCTTCCGCCCGAATCATCGCTGCCTCCAGTCTGGCCTCCCTGGTAGGCCGAGGCCTGATAGTCACTGTGAGAGATTTGCGTCGCTGTGTAGCGGTGCGAAGCTTGAATGAAGACGGATCCAGGAGCCGAATCTCGACCGCGGCCATGTCGTCGGATATGCCAGACAGAATTGAGTCCTGGATGTCCTTTGGCGAATTTGCCAGGCGCTGGATGACCGCCATGAAGCTGTGGCGGTTATGTCCTTTTTGAAGCATCATCGATTGCTGGACCAGGCCTGTAACCCGGCGGACGTACGCCTTCATGGATTTCACGAACATTGGCTGTTTGGTGTTGCATGCAGCGTCCACCATCTCCTCGATACGATCGAGTATCCAGGCGAATACTGAGTCCCCTGTATGCTCGCTCACCGCCCAGCTAGCTATTTCCCGAAGGTCATTCTCGAATCGCTGGTATTGGGCAGTAGTGACTTGGGTTCGCAGCTTCTCCAGGTTCTGCCGGATCGATTGACGGTTTAGCGTGGCGCTGTCTGCGGTTAGTTGCTTAGAGTAGTCACGGCGAAAACGCTGCAAGAAGTCCATGAAGTCGTCCCAGCGGACTACCAACGATGCCTCGCGCATCAAGCTCCGGGCGAGATCCCTAAAGAGGTCGATACCCTCGGTCAGATCCTCAATAACCCTTTCGGCGAATTCGTATGCGTCCACCAGATCATGGGCGTCGTTCCGGGTCAGCGCCGCATCAAGTGCATTGCGACAACTTCGCATGTTGCGCTGCCGACTCCGGCTAGGCCGGTGTAAAGACCAGAAGGCTTCGGCGAAAAGCTTGCCCGCCCTAGAGAACTTGAAGCTGGTGATCAGACCTTCTCGCTCTATCCCCTTTTCGAGCCAGCCATCTTTAAGCAGAGCCCGAATGACCAATCCGGTCAACTGGAGGGGGTCGTTGGCATCGGCGGAGGAAAACTCATCCTGGTCCGTATCCGCGAGGGGGCTGGCCAAGTGTTCCTTGACCACCGGCAGCACCAGCTCGGTCAAATCATCCCGCCCGAGGTTGTGGGCATAATCGGCCGCTGGACCGTGCAATCGGTCATAGAGCAGCCGAAGGCAGGTCGCGAAGAGTTCACGTCGCGACGAGTTTAGCGGCCGGAAGAACCTTCCGCGGTCAGCTTCAAAGAATAATGACTCGCTCACATTGTTGCTCCCAGCCTATCTGCGCAAATGACATAGCACCAAGATTACGTCCAGGTCGCGCCGATCCCGACCCGGAATTCTAGACTACGGTGCCGGAGCGGTGTTTCTACTGCCAGATGTAGGCAATGCGCGCTCATCACCTGGCAACATGGCGAATCACCATCTGAGCACCGACTGTCGTGTAGTGCCTCGAGGTAATACTCCTAAAAGTCATGAAGTCATAATCCGAAATAGAGCCGGTGGCATAGCCCCGATGTCGTTGACTGTCCCCGATTTAATATTCGGGTTAAATCAGTCAATTCCCTTAAAGCATGCGGATATTTCTGTCAGAGCCAAGACGCTGAATACCACCCTTCTCACGTCACCAACCGCGTATCTAGCCATAGAGGTTTTGAAGACGGAGCGAATTTGCTTACTGACTGCCCCCTCTTCCACACATTTCAAGAGGAATTTTCTTCTTGAATTCAAATTAAGGAATTATCCTACATCCCGTGTCGCCCTCCTGAAGGTTGCGCTGCTTTGGTCTGCACTCTAGTCTCGTTCGGTCGCTGCAAAATCAGCGGCCGAGTGTGCAAGCTCGAGATTGTTAAGCACCAAACAGCTCCATAGCCCTCACCGGAGAACTTTCTTCGCGAAGTGTTTTATGGCGGCTGTGCGTGGGAGGCGTTCGCGCCTGCCGGGTTCTGGTGCTCTCGGTCTTGCACACCCGCGTACAGCTGCCACCCATTCGTGTGCAAGCGAAAAGTGGTAGCTCCCATCTATTAGCATCGGAGTTTCACCATGAAAAAAGTCGTCCCCGATCCACCCTCCTCCGAAGACCTCTACAAAACCGTAGCCACCGCCTTCGGCACCTGTGACGCCGGCCATGGCCCCTTGTTTGCCGTGTGCGGCGGGATCAGCGCCGAAGATGCATTGGTGCATGCGTCCCTGTCGCTAAGATGCGCGCGGGAAACCACCTACCTGATCTGTATCAGCGAGACCGACGCGAATGTGGGGTTGCTGTGGTCGACCTTCCACTCCATCGAAATGGCCAAGGCGCTAGTGGATGCCGTGGTGGATGGGATTGAAACCAAGGCTGCCGCACGCGAGGAAAAAGCCGAAGGTTGATTTCGCGTCTTTCTCATAAAGCCGTAGCCAGCAATGCCAGATATTCAGGCTTGCTGGCTATGCGCAATATCAAGCCGCCGTCGCCTGCCTGAAAGGAGTAGCTGGCGACGGGTTTTGGATACCCTGCAACCAGTCGCAGTAAAGACCTACACCTTGCTCGACAGTCAATGTTGCAGCCTTGTAGCCCGCAGCGCGCAAGCGTTCCAGGTCGGCACAGGTGTAACACTGGTACTTGCCCCGCAAATGATCGGGAAATTCGCCGTATTCCAGAATACCTTCAAGCAAGGCCATTTCTAATGACAATGGCGGTTGATCCTGGTGTTTACGCAGCCGATTGATCACCGCCAGGGCAACATCGTTGAACGGCTGGGCGCGACCGCTACCGACATTGAAGATGCCGCTCAGTTGCGGGCGATCGAGGAAGAACATATTGACCTTGACCACATCATCCACCGCAACGAAATCGCGCAGATGGCCACCGCTGGGGTAACCGCCGTAGCTGCCGAACAGGCTGACTTTGCCGTGGGCCTGATACTGGTTGAAGCAGTGCAGGGCCACAGACGCCATCGCGCCTTTATGCTGTTCGTGGGGCCCATAGACGTTGAAATACCGCAACCCAACGATCTGGCTGCGCGCAGTGGGCAACTGCCGGCGTACATGTTGGTCGAACAGGAACTTGGAATAGCCATAGACGTTCAGTGGGCGCTCACAATCGCGCTGTTCACGAAAGTCCTGGTCAGCGCCGTAGACTGCTGCCGATGAGGCATACAGGAACGGAACCTGCTGGCTCTGGGCAACCTCCAGCAATTCTCGACTGAAGCGATAATTGTTATCCATCATGAAACGGCCGTCGGATTCGACGGTACTTGAACACGCACCTTGGTGCAGCACGGCCTGCACCTTGCCGAATTGACCGCGACGAAAACGGTCTAGAAAGTCGTCCTTGTCCAGGTAATCAGCGATTTCACTGTCGACCAGATTGCGGAATTTGTCGCCAGCGGTCAGGTCATCGACGGCGATGATCTCGGTTTCGTTGCGTTGGTTGAGCGCCTGAATGAGGTTACTACCGATAAATCCCGCGGCGCCGGTTACGATAATGGTCATGCCAGATTCCCGTGAGGGTGCGAAGCCCGCATTTTAATGAAGGGAATCTGCGCAAACATTAACCGAGGTCAAAGGATATGATGGTTTGAGCACATCGAAGCAACCATGACCCAATCTCCAATTTTTAGAAACCCCAAAGTCCACGGTCAGCGGATTCCATCCGATTCAGGATTCGGCCATGAACAACTAGTGGCGAACTTCTGTCTTGATTTGCACTGGATCATAATCACTCACCCCCTCCACTCCCGCGGACTGACCCCGGTTTTACGCCGAAATGCCCGGGCCAGTGCCGAAGGGCTTTCGTAGCCGACTTCTTCGGCGATCAGGGCAATCGGCTTGCCCTCGCGCAAACGCTTCTGCGCCAGGCTGATACGCCAGCTCACCAGGTAGTCCACCGGTGCCTGGCCAACCACACGTTTGAAGTGCTCGGCGAAACTGGCCCGGGACATGTTGGCCAGCGCTGATAGTTCGGCCACGCTCCAGGCTTTGCCCGGCGTTTCGTGCATTTGGCTCAAGGGGCGCGCCAGACGTGGATCGGCCAGCCCTGCCATCATGCCCGGCTGCTGATTGCGCGTACTCAAAATGTAGCGCAGCAACTGAATCACCAGCAGTTCAAACAGCCGATCCATCACCGCTTCACGGCCACAGATGCCGTCGAAGGCCTCGTTGAACAGCCATTCCAGGGTGCTGGCCAGGGTCGGGATTTCGTCGAGTTTGAGTACCAGAAACTCCGGCAGTGCCGCTGCCAGGGCATTGCCCGAGCCGCCGTCGAAACTCAGTGACGCGCAGACCAACTGAGTCGCAGAGGCTTCAGTGGCGTACAAGCGGTGGCGGTATGGCCGGGGGAAAAAAATCAGCGTCGGCTCGGTCAGATGCAGCTCGAGCTCATCGGCCAGTTTCAGAGTGACTTCGCCAGCCCGCAGCAGATGCAGATGGCCAAAGGCCTGGCTGCCATCGAAGGCCGTGGTGCCGCAAAACGTGCCGCTGTGAAAGGTACCGGCGTTGACGCCGAAATGGGTGAGCAAGGTGGACAAGCGATCCATGGGCAGGCTCCCGAGAGCAATTCTGGACGATCTGTCGCATATCGTCGACGATTTGCACCCAATTGACCAGACCGAATCACTAGCATGAACTCCGTACCCAGCGCCTGTCGCGCTTTGATAATGGAGACTCACCATGACCCGCATTGCCCCACTCAGCCTCGAACACGCCAACGACGCCACTCGCCCACTGCTGGAAGGTGTGCAAAAGAAAATCGGTTTCCTGCCCAACGTCTTCCGCGTACTGGCCCAGGCTCCAGCCGTACTCGCCTCCTACCTGCAAAATTCGGCGGCGCTGGGCAAGACTTCCCTGAGCGCTACGGAGAAGGAAGCGATCTCCCTCGCCACCTCACAGGTCAACGGCTGCGACTACTGCCTGGCGGCGCACACGCTGTTTGCCGGCAAGGCCGGGCTCTCCAGCCAGGAAATTCGCAGCGCCCGGGAAGGCAAGCTCGATGCCTTTGCCCTGCTCGCCCGGCAAATCACCGAAAGCCGTGGCCACCTCAGTAGCGAGCAGATCGCAGCGGCCCGCGCCGCCGGGATCAATGACGCGAAGATCGTCGAAGTGGTCGCCCACGTGGCCTCGCAAACGCTGACCAACTACCTGAACAACGTCGCCCTGACGGATATCGACTTCCCGGCCATCGACGCCTGATCACGCCGTCTGTAGGAGCGAACCCGCTCGCGAAGACTCTTCGCTCCTACACCTGGCCCGATGTGGAGAAAGAATATGAACAACGTAACCCTGTACACCACCGACACCTGTCCTTACTGCCACAGCGCCAAGTCGTTGCTGGCTGCAAAAGGCATCGCGATACACGAGATCAACATTCAGCGCGAACCCGGCAAACTCGAGGAAATGCTCGAACGCAGCGGCCGCCGCAGCGTGCCGCAGATCTTCATCGGCGACTCGCACATCGGTGGCTTTGACGACCTGGCGAAGCTGGATCGCCAAGGTGGGTTGATGTTGATGCTGGCCTGACCCTATAACCGGCGACTATGGCATCAAGCAATATCGGGCTGCCGAGAAACACAAAAGCCGGGCAAGCCCGGTTCTTGTGTCATGTCTTCACGGTCTAGCCAGGTGATTGTCTTAGACCTTGAAGTCGGTGGAGAGCGCCAGCTCTTTCCAATTCGCCAGCTCTGTCTCCACAAAGCGGTTCTTCTCGCCGATGCGCGCGACGGTGTCGCTGCCCAGTGCCAGGCGTTGTGGTGGTTTTGGCGCGTTGACCAGCGCGAGCATCGCTTCGGCAAACTTCACCGGATCGCCAGGCTGCGCATGGTTGGCGCCTTCGGCAAACTGGCGCATCTTGCCAACGGTTTCGTCGTAGTCCGGCAGCTCCAGGGCGGTCTTGATCAGCGACTGCCCGTCCAGGAAGTCGGTGCGAAAGAAACCTGGTTCAACAACGGTTGCGTGAATGCCCAGCGGCGCCAGTTCCTGATGCAAAGCTTCGGTAATGCCCTCCACGGCGAACTTGGTGGAACCGTAGACACCCCAGCCCATGTAGGCCTGATAGCCGCCGATTGAAGAAATGTTGATGATATGACCACTGCGCTGACGACGCATGTGCGGCAGTACGGCGCGGGTGACGTTGAGCACGCCGAACACGTTGGTGGCGAACAGACGCTCTGTTTCGCTGGCACTGGTTTCTTCTACCGCACCCAGTACACCGAAACCGGCATTGTTGATCACGACATCGATGCGACCGAAACGCTTGATGCCTTCTGCAACTGCCTGCTGTGCTTCTGCTTCGCTGGTCACGTCCAGGCGCACCGCCAGAAGGTTCGGGTGATCGCCCAGGCGATCAGTGACGTCTTGTGGCTTACGAGCGGTGGCAATCACAGCGTCGCCGGCACGCAGGGCGTGTTCTGCGATGAGGGTACCAAAACCACGGGAAGCGCCAGTAATGAACCAAGTACGCATTTCAACTCCTCCTGTCAGCGACCCGAGCGTTATTGCCGGGCCTTTTTGATGAGTTGACGCTACTTTAAATCTGCACTACTCATGTGATAATCCCACGTATTTCGAATGACTTTGTGAAAGGTACTCACAAATGAAACCTCCCTCCACCGCCGATCTGTCGATCTTCCTGTGCATTGCGCAGTACCTGAATTTCAGCCGGGCGGCAGTGGAGCTCGGCCTCACCCCCTCGGCGTTGAGTCATTCATTGCGTGCCCTGGAGAATCGATTGGGCGTGCGTCTGTTCAATCGAACAACGCGTAGCGTGGCGTTGACTGAAGCCGGGGAACGGCTTTACACCCGGCTGAAACCGGCCTTTCGAGACATTGATGATGCGCTTGAAGACCTCAACAGCTTTCGCGACAAGCCCTCAGGCAGCCTGCGCATCACCGCAGGTCGACAGGCATGTGAGTTGGTCTTGCTGCCGATTGTCAGCCAGTTCTTGCAGACGTATCCGGATATCCGCCTGGAAATCGTCGAGAGCGACGCCCTGGTGGACGTAGTGGCCGGTGGTTTTGACGCAGGAGTACGCTTTGGCAACCGCCTGGAAGCCGATATGGTTTCACTGCCCATCGGGCCGAACATGCGCTCAGTGGTCGTGGGCTCCCCGGCGTTCTTCAAACGACAGGTTGCACCACGCAAACCCGAGGACTTGCATGGCCTGCCGTGCATCCGCCATCGCTTCCCCAGCGGTTCGATGTACCGATGGGAATTCGAACGCGGTGGGATCACCCAGGAAATCGAAGTCAGCGGCCCGCTCACGCTCGGCGATGTCAGCCTGATGATCGGCCCGGCACTGCAAGGTGTGGGTTTAGCCTATGTGTTCGAAGACATGGTCAGCAGGTATCTGGCTGATGCCCGTTTGATCCAGGTACTGGCGGACTGGTGCCCCTATTATCCTGGTCTGCACCTGTATTACCCGAGTCGCCGCCATGTGCCGGCACCGCTCAAAGCGTTCATCGACTTTGCCCGCTCCGCTCGCCAGTTGGGCAGCGACACCTGAGGTGTACTCAGGTGTTCGATACCTTGGCGACTATAGCCCCGGCTCTACCATTTTTCGATCCAGGGACGCAGATCCAGCTCGAAGGTCCAGGCGTCACGCGGTTGCGTGTGCAGGTACCAGTAGTTGTCGGCGATGTGTTCCGGGTTGAGAATGCCGTCCTGATCCTTGAGAGCGTAGCGCTCCGGGAACTGGGTGCGGATAAAGTCGGTGTCAATCGCGCCGTCGACCACGATGTGGGCGACATGGATATTCTGCGGCGCCAGTTCACGGGAAGCGCTTTGGGCCAGGGCACGCAGAGCATGCTTGGCACCCGCGAAGGCCGAGAAGTTGGCGGCACCACGCAAGGCGGCCGTGGCCCCGGTGAACAGGATGGTGCCGCGCTGCCGGGTCACCATTCTCTTGGCAACCTCGCGCGCGTTAAGGAAGGCAGAGAAACAGGCCATTTCCCAAATCTTGAAATACTTGCGGGCTGTCTCGTCAAGAATGCTGCAAGGCACGTTGGCGCCAATGTTGAACACCAGGACGTCGATCTGTCCAATGTGTGCCTCAATGTGTTCGACCAGCGCAACCACTTCTTCTTCCTTGCGCGCATCAGAGGCAAAACCGTGGGCCACGCCGCCCCGCTCGCGGATGCTGTCGACCAGCGGTTGCAGCTTTTCGGCATCGCGACGAGTGACGCAGGCGATGTAACCCTCGGACGCAAACTTTTTGGCGATGGCACCGCCCGTAGAATCACCCGCACCGATGATCAACGCGACCTTGGCTTCGATTGAACTAGTCATTGCAGCTCCTTTGGTGAACGATCGTTTTTTTATAAAACATACGCTCGGCCTCAAAGACGGTCAAGCCACTCGTTGCTCGGTCAGTTAATGGTCGTGTTTTGAACACCGCATGTGCGATCTCGAAGCAGTGGTTTGACAGATCTGAAACGTAGGAATAACGTTCGTTTAGTAAACGTACGTTTATTTAAGGAGCGTGTACGAATGAAGAAGGTGGAGTTTTTCTTCGATGTGGGCAGTCCAGCGTCCTATCTGGCTTGGACGCAACTGCCAAAAATATGTGCCGCAAAAGGTGCCGAGCTGGTGTTCCGGCCGATGCTATTGGGTGGAGTCTTTCAGGCCACCGGCAATGCCTCTCCCGCAGCCGTGCCCGCTAAAGGTCGTTACACGACCATCGACATGGGACGCTTTGCTCATCGTTATGGCGTGCCTTTGGTGATGAACCCACACTTCCCCATCAACACCCTGCAACTGATGCGGGCTGTGACCGGTGTGCAAATGCGCCAACCGGAACGGTTCGAACCCTTCTTGACCCAGCTGTTCAATGCCCTGTGGGTCGAAGCCCTGAACCTTAACGAACCGCCATCAGTCGGCCGCACAATCATCAGGGCAGGCTTTTCCATTGAGGAGATCCTGGCTTTAACCAATGAACAGGATGTCAAGGCAAAACTTAGAAGCACCACCGACGAAGCCCTGGAGCGCGGCGTATTTGGTGCCCCGACGATGTTTGTAGGAGACGAGATGTTTTTTGGTCAAGACCGGCTGGCCTTCGTGGAGGAAGCGTTGTCCTGAAGCGCTTCATCTGACAGCAAGTACTTTCTCACCTGGCTAAAAACAATTACACAGGAGTGAATCATGCTTCAATGCGCCAGAAATCCAGCCTACCCCGCCAACTTTCCCGACAAAATAGAAATGGACGAGCAAGAAACGCTGCTCACCACCCTCGAACAATCGTTCGCACGTCACGCCCAACGGATTGCCGCCACCTGTCTCCACGAGCAGTTGAGTTATGAACAACTGGCGCGGCTCTCAAGAAATTTCGCAATTCATCTTCATCAGTCCGGCCTGAAACGCGGTGATCGCGTGGCTCTGATGATGCCCAACAGTCTGCCTTACTTGATCGCTCTTGCGGGTGTGATTCAAGCCGGGATGGTGGTGGTAAACGTCAACCCGCTGTACACGCCTCGGGAACTGGAGCATCAGCTGCACGACTCGGGGGCCGGCTGCATCGTGATTGCTGAACCCCTTCTTTCTACCCTGGAGTCGATCATCGAGCGCACTGCCATCAAGCAGGTATTGGCGACGCCGGTCATCGGGCTGCTGGAGCAGATCGTCAGCGATCATGCACTTCCATTTGCGACTGTCCTTCGGGACCGTGACCGGGCGCAATGGGTGCCAGTAGAAATGCTCCCCGCCGACATCGCTTTTCTGCAATACACCGGTGGTACCACCGGCGTGTCGAAAGGAGCGATGCTCACCCATCGCAGCGTCGGCGCCAGTTTGAAAATGATCCTGCTATGGCTCACGCCTGCCGATGATGCTCAGCCGATGTCCATTGTCTTGCCACTGCCTCTGTATCACGTGTACCCGATGTCAGTCGCGCTGATGTCGATCGCACAGGGCGCAAATCTGCGACTGATCCCTAACCCACGGGATACCGCGTCGGTGATAAATGAGCTCAAGCGTGCACCGTTCGACATGTTCATGGGGGTTAATACGCTGTTCAATAGCCTGGTGGAAGCCCCGCAACTTAAAACCGTGGATTTCACCAACACCTATGCCGTCATCGGTGCCGGCGCTTCGGTACAGCAGGCGGTGGTGGAGCGTTGGATCACCGCCGGCGGCACACCGATCACCGAGGGCTATGGCCTGACCGAAACCTCTCCTTGCATGATGTTCAATCCGCGCGGACGCAATGGCAGCATCGGTATCGCAATGCCGTCCACCGAGCTGCGTATCGTTGACGACGAAGGCAATGAGGTGCCATCGGGCGGTACCGGCGAACTGCAGGTCAAGGGCCCGCAGCTGTTCGCGGGCTACTGGAAAAATGAAGACGAAACACGCAAAGCCTTCACAGACGACGGTTGGTTCAAGACCGGCGACGTTGTGAATTTGGCCGAAGACGGCTTCATGCACTTGGTGGACCGCAAGAAAGACATGATCCTGGTGTCGGGCTTCAACGTCTATCCGAACGAGATCGAAGACGTGGTTGCCAGCCATCCGGACATCCTCGAATGTGCGTGCATCGGCGTCCCGGATGTGCGCTCAGGCGAAGTGCCGCATCTGTTTGCTGTGGCGCGAACGTCGACAGTGACGGTCGAGCACATCAAGGCGCACTGCCGCGCAGGCCTGACCGGGTACAAGGTGCCGAAGTACGTCACCTTCGTCGAGGCGCTGCCGAAGTCATCGGTTGGCAAGATTTTGCGCAAGGATTTGCGGTCGCAGCCAAACCCGATCTGCAGGTAATTGCTCTCACGAAAAGCGTCTCCAAGGGTATCCAGGGGAAATTGAAGGGGGGGGCTTGCCCGCCCCCTTTTTCCGCACATAGCCTTGGCAGTTGGCTTGCGCCAAATAAGATGCAGGGCTACCGACATCAAAATAGAACGTCCACGATATTGACCATAATCACCCAATTGCACAACGATCGTTTATTAAACGGTCCATATGCTACGATCTATGCCATGTCAATCGAACTCTGAGGAACGCTAATGCGCTACTCCAAAACGCACAAAGACGAGACGCGCACGAAGCTGATCGAGACGGCCAGGGCGATCACCAAGAAAGGTGGCTTTAGCTCGACGGGAGTCGATGCGTTGATGTCTGCCATCGGAATGACCGGGGGGGCTTTCTACAGTCACTTCCCGTCCAAGCAGGCGCTATTTCAGGCAGTGATCGAAGATGAAATCAGAAATAGCAGTGAAATGCTGGCAGGCGGACAAAACGCATCAGGCGAACAGCTGGAGCAATGCTTGCGCAGCTATCTGAGTACTTCTCATGTCCTTCATCCTGAAGAAGGCTGTGTCCTTCCTGCCCTTGGTGGAGAGATCGCGCGCGCAGAACCGGAGGTACGAGAGGCTGTCGAAAAAGGACTCAAGCAAATACAGAAAGCCTGGGCCAATCGTCTCGGAAGCTCTGATGCGGCATGGGCCGTCATCGCTCAATGTGTGGGAGCGCTGGTCCTGTCCCGGGCCGTCGAGACACAACGAACGCGCAAGGACATCATCGCCTCGACCCGCAAAGCTATTGAGAAAAGCTATTTCCCCCAGGAAAAATAGAAGAACACAGGGCTTTTGCGGTCAGCCGAAGGCCAACAGCGACTCGAAACTGAACCGTCTGGCCGGCGTCACGGACCGCAAACTTTCCCGCATCACCCAGGCACTCTCTACCTTGCAGGCAAGCATCGGCGTGTTTGCTGAGGCCAAGTAACCGATCTTTTCCCCCAGCGTTCTGTTGCTTCGGCGTCAATCCTGGCGAGGCGGCACACTGTCGACCGTACCGTCGATCCCGTTCTCCATTCACATCCTTCCCCTCCCCTGGCCCCGAAAGCTATCCGACGATCGGCACCGGCTCTTCGCCATAGTGACTTTCATCATGAAATTAACTGTGTAATATTATGACCATCATACAACGATGCCGATCTGGAGATGCCTGATGAAAAGAGCCAGCTTCGAACCCATGCCATGTCCGGTCGCCCATGCCCTGGAGCACATCGGTGACGGCTGGAGCCTGCTGATCCTGCGCGATACCTTCTACGGCCTGCGCCGTTTCGACGAGTTCCTCAACAGCCTTGGGATCCCTTCAAGCACCCTGACCCGCCGCCTGAACAATCTGGTGGCAGCCGGCTTACTGGAACGCCGCCCCTACCAGGACAACCCACCACGCCATGAGTACCACCTCACCGTAGCGGGCGCAGACCTGCGCCCGGTGATCCTGACGCTGATGGCCTGGGGCGCCCGCCACTCCAACGCTTCCGACAAGGTTTTCCTGGCAGACGAAACAACCGGTCAACCCGTGGCGCTGCTGTTGATCGATGCCAATACCGGTATGCCCATCACCCGAGAAGGCCATCGGTTTCATGTGTCACACAATGCCAATGCGCTGGCCCAATGGCGTTTCCGTACCGGCCAGTCCTACCGGCAAACCGATGCTCTGGTCAGTCCCGTTTCCAATCAACTTTTCGCAGAGGTCATTTCGCCATGAACGCTAAAGTCAGCCCTGAGCCCGAACAAGCAGCCCCCCCTGCCACATCCGCTCCCGCACGTCGCAAGAAAGCATTGCGCCTGGGGATACTGGCGGTCGCGGTGATTGGTGCCGTCGGGTATGGCAGCTATTGGTGGGTGGCCGGCCGCTTCATCGAAGACACCGACGACGCCTACGTGGGTGCCGATGTAACGGTCATCAGCGCCAAAGTGCCGGGTTACATCAGTGAGGTGGCGGTGCTGGACAACCAGTTCGTCAAAGCCGGTGACCTGCTTGCCCGTATCGATGTACGCGACTACCGCGCTGCCTTGGCAAAGGCCGATGGCGCCGTGGCAGCGCAGCAGGCCACCCTGATCAATCTCGATGCGACCGAACAGTTGCAACAGGCGGTGATCAACCAGGCCAAGGCACAGATCGACGCCTCGGATGCCGAAGCGCAACGCGCAGGAAATGACAACGTTCGCTACCAGACCCTGGCTCGCACCCAGGCCGTGTCGATAGAGAGTGCCCAGCGGGTCGAAGCCACCTGGAAAACCGCCCGGGCTGATCGCGCGCGGGCAGACGCCGGGCTGTTGGCGGCTCGCCGTCAACTGGACGTGATTGAAAGCCAACGCGGACAAGCCCGGGCAGCACTGCAACAAGCGCAAGCCGAGCGCGAACAGGCCCTGCTGAATGTTGGCTATACCGAGTTGCGCGCCCCCGTGGATGGTTATGTGGGCAACCGTCGTGCCAGGGTCGGCGCCTACGCCGCTGCCGGCAGCCAACTGATGTCGGTCGTGCCGGCGAAGGGAATGTGGATTGATGCCAACTTCAAGGAAGACCAGTTGGCGCACATGCAGGTTGGCCAAAGTGTCAGTATCCGGGCCGATGTTCTGCCCGGTCGCGAGTTTCACGGTCACATCGAAAGCCTGGCGCCGGCCACAGGCGCACAGTTCAGCGTACTGCCGCCGGAAAACGCGACTGGCAACTTCACCAAGATCGTCCAACGCGTACCGGTAAGGGTACACCTGGACAGCGCCGATGCCGACTTCAGCGCACTACGTCCCGGGTTGTCCGTGGTTGCCGAGGTCAATACCCATGACGCACCGCAACACAACGATGTTGCGTTGGCAGGCCAGCCATGAACAACCCACTGCCAACGCTCAGCACGGCACAAAAAGTCGCCGCTTTCGCCAGCATGTGTGTCGGGATGTTCATCGCCCTGATCGACATCCAGATCGTCTCGGCGTCGCTCAAGGATATCGGCGGTGGCCTATCGGCCGGCGCAGACGACACGGCCTGGGTGCAGACCGCCTACCTGATCGCGGAAATCATCGTGATTCCCATGTCCGGCTGGCTTTCGCGTGTGATGAGTACGCGCTGGTTGTTCGCGGCGTCGGCCGCAGGTTTCACCTTGACCAGCCTGCTGTGCGCGTTGGCCTGGAACATTCAGAGCATGATCGCCTTTCGCGCCTTGCAAGGCTTTCTGGGCGGTTCGATGATCCCGCTGGTATTCACCACAGCCTTCATGTATTTCACCGGCAAGCAGCGGGTAATCGCGGCGTCCACCATCGGCGCCATCGCCTCGCTGGCCCCCACCCTGGGCCCGGCCGTGGGCGGCTGGATCACTGACATTTCCTCCTGGCACTGGCTGTTTTATATCAACCTGGTACCCGGCCTGTTCGTCACTTTCGTCGTGCCGATGCTGGTCAAGGTTGACCGGCCCAACCCCGCCTTGCTCAAGGGTGCTGATTACATCGGCATGGTCCTGATGGCTGTGTTCCTTGGCTGCCTGGAGTACACCCTGGAAGAAGGACCGCGTTGGAACTGGTTCAGCGACAGCACCATCACGACCACCGCCTGGATTGCGGGCATCAGCGGCGGATTGTTCATTTGGCGCTGCCTGGAAATTTCCGAACCCATCGTCGACCTGCGCGCACTGGGCGAACGCAATTTTGCCCTGGGCTGCCTGTTTTCCTTTATCACCGGTATCGGCATTTTTGCCACCATCTACCTGACACCGTTGTTTCTAGGCCGTGTACGTGGCTATGGCTCGCTGGACATCGGCCTGGCGGTGTTCTCCACCGGGATATTCCAGCTGCTGGCAATCCCGGTGTATGCAATGTTGGCCAACCGCATCGATTTGCGCTGGATCTTGATGCTGGGGCTGAGCTTGTTTGCCCTGTCGATGTGGGACTTCTCCCCCATCACTCATGACTGGGGCGCCAAAGAGCTGCTGCTACCACAAGCAATACGGGGCTTTGCCCAGCAAATGGCCGTTCCGCCCGTTGTCACCCTCACCCTCGGCGCCCTGGCCCCTGACCGTCTGAAGCTGGCGTCCGGGTTGTTCAACCTGATGCGCAACCTCGGCGGCGCCATTGGTATTGCTGCCTGCGCCACCGTGCTGAACGACCGGACCAACCTGCATTTCCTGAGGCTGGCCGAGCACCTGAATGCCCGTAACGAAGCCATGAATACCTGGCTCGACCAACTGAACGTGAACGCACAATTGCTCGGACAGAACAGCCTCGATGCCAGCCAGGTGGCGCTGCGCCAACTGTGGGCCCTGACCTGGCGGGAGGCACAAACGCTCACCTATGCCGACGCGTTCCTGATGATCATGGTCTGCTTCGTGGTTGCCACACTGATGGTGCCGTTGATGCGCAAAGTCCAGCCGCCCAAACAACCGTCCGCTGACGCTCATTAACCACGCTTCGAGGATTATTCGATGAACACTTTGCTTGATCGCATGCTGCCCCCCGGGCGATTTGCGCTGGCCGTGCTGGTCATCACGCTGGCCGGCTGCACAGTGGGTCCTGACTACCAGCGCCCCGCCGACCAGGCTGCCGCGCAGTTCATGGGGCAGGACGCCTTGAATCGGCGCGACGTCCGGCGCCCGGCACCCGAGCTGGACAGCTGGTGGAAAGGCTTCGAAGACCCGCAACTGACCCAGTTGATTCAGAAGGTTCTCGCGCAGAATCTCGACCTGGCCGTGGCCATGGCCCGTGTGGAGCAGGCCCGTGCCGTCGCCCTCGAAGCCGGCGCGACACGCCTGCCTCAGGGCAGTGTCGATGGGCGGGTCGTGGAGCAACGCCAGTCATTGAAAAGCCCCGAAGGCCAATTGGCTAGCGGTCAGCCTGGCTTTGACCGCAATCAAACCATAAGCAATATCGGCGTCGGCGCCAGCTGGGAACTGGACCTGGCCGGTGGTCTTGCGCGCGGCGAGCAGGCGGCACTGGACGAGGCCCAGGCCGCTGAAGCCAGCCAGGCAGGCGTGCGTGTCTCGGTTGCCGCCGAAGCCGCAGACGCTTATTTACGCATTCGCGGTGCACAGCAGCGAATTCAGGTGGCTGAACAGCAGATAAAAAACCAAAGCGATTTGCTTGGCCTGGTCGAGTCACGCATGGCCCAGGGGCTGGGCAACCAACGTGAGACCGCCCAGGCCCGAGCGTTGTTGCAGCAGGCGCGTACCACCCTGCCGCCCTTGCGAACCGAACTTGCGGTTCAACTCAACCGCCTCGACGTGCTGATGGGCGCCACACCCGGCACCTACGCCCGCGATCTCGCCGGTGCTCCTACCAAGGGTTTCGATTACAACGTTCCGCAGATCCCTGGGAACATTGCCCCGGCGCAAATGCTCCGCCGGCGCCCGGATGTGATCGCCGCCGAACGGCGTTTGGCGGCCAGCAACGAGCGGATTGGCGTAGCCACTGCGGAGTTTTACCCGAAAGTTTCTCTGGGCGGCATTTTGGGTTTCTCCAGCCTCAATGGCGGGCTCTTTACCGAGCAGGCATTCCAGCCGCAGGCGCTGTTGGGGCTGCATTGGCGCCTGTTTGATTTCGGCCGTGTCGATGCACAGGTCGCCCAGGCCAAAGGGGTGTATGCCCAGGCCTTGGCCGAATACCGCCAATCAATGCTGCGCGCCAGCGAAGACGTCGAAAATGCCGTGGTAACCCTGACTCAACTTGAAGCACAACGTCAGGATCTGGCCCTTGAAATTTCCTCCCGACAAGCCGCGCGGCAGGCAGCGAGCGAAGCGTACCAAGGCGGCGCGGTGAGCCTGATCGAAGTGTTGGATGAGGATCGGGAACTGCTCCGCTCGCGGGACCAACTGGCTGAACTCAATGCCAACGATGCGCGTGCTGCAGTGGCAACGTTCCGTGCTCTCGGGGGTGGTTGGACTTTGGAGTAGCAGAGCAGAGTGCGGATCACTAACTGTTATTTGTGAGATCCAATGCCTAGATCTTCTCGCAAGCAAACCAAACGCAGCCGAGCGGCCATTATCAATACGGAAGATTGTCGGAACGCGTCGCCCCAGTCCGAGGGTCCGCACCGGCCTGGTATGAACTCAAGCAGTCTTCTGCACAGGTAATAAATCAGATTTACCGTCTTGACGTCCCCCGGCGACTGCCCACGACAGCTCGCCACGGGGACGTCTTTTTTTATCGAGAGAAAACCATACGATTAGACAACGTTGTATTTCGGCGGATAGCTATCGCCGACGGCGAGGAACGCAACAAACGACTTTATAGACTGCATGCACATTGGAGAGAAATGAATCCACACCTCCTTTCACAAATGCATGCGAATGACGGCTTTTAGCTGTGGATTCAAGTGTGTCTCCGAAACCTGACCTGATTCACTCAGCTGTGCCTGCCCTCCCGCCGCCACCTGCGCGACGTCATTCCAAATGAGATATCCATTCGAGCGAACAGCATCTTTGGCGTTTCCATGTTCGTGAATGCACGCATTCAAAACACATAGGCGTTACCTATGCGAAGCATTGGATATCGATCTCGGACCCTATCGATCAAACGGTAGATCATTGCTTCACACCCAAGCAACACCTACCCAGCCACACCAACTTAGTTAAAACCGATAGGAAAATTACCATGCAACAGTCTCACGCTTACAACGACACCAGCCTCGAACTGACCACCCAGATCCTGGACGCCAAGGCGCGCAAAAACCTGTCCTTCGAGGACCTGGCTGAAGGCACCGGCCTGGGCCTGGCTTATGTCACCGCGGCTTTGCTCGGTCAGCACCCACTGCCAGAAAGTGCTGCCCAAGTGATTGGCGACAAACTGGAGCTGGACGCCGAGGCCGTAGCCCGTCTGCAAATCATCCCGCTGCGCGGCAGCCTGTCGGGCGTACCAACCGATCCGACCATCTACCGCTTCTACGAAATGATCCAGATCTATGGCACCACCCTCAAAGCCCTGGTTCACGAGCAGTTCGGCGACGGCATCATCAGCGCGATCAACTTCAAGCTGAACATGAAGAAAGTCGAAGACCCAGAAGGCGGCCACCGTGCAGTGATCACCCTCGACGGCAAGTTCCTGCCACTGCGTCCTTTTTAAGCGGATACCGGCCCGCCCTGCGGGCCATCACTCAATACTTTTTAGAGAAATGACCATGGAAAATGTTAGTCAACTGCTTGCCTTCGTCACCTTCGCACTCAGCGCAAGCGCATTCGCAGTACCGAGCAATCAGGAAGAACACTTCTTCACCCAGACCACTGAATACCAACACACGATTGCCAACGATGGCTCGGATCGTACGCCACAAGGTCAAACCCTTGCCTCCGATGGGTCGGATCACACGCCACAAGGCCTGACCCTTGCTGCTGATGGCTCGGATCACACTCCAGGCATGCAAGTCGCTGCCGACGGTTCGGAACGTGCTCTTGGCCGTCGCCTGGCGTAACCCTTGTTTGCCTCCGCCCAAGCCGGGCTTGATAAACAAAAAAAAGCCCTGCTGGCATACGCTTGCAGGGCTTTTCTCGTTTTCGTGACTCCATCCCTACCCGCCAGCATGCCTACCTATTGAACTCCTGAGTCATCCATAAAAGGGTTTGCTTAATCTTATATGCAACTGGTTGCATGCATGGAATCATCCTGCTACTTTTGTGCAACTGGTTGCATACATAGCCCGACTGCACACGACCTCTTGCCTGCGCTGGAGGGGGCACTCAGGTTCAAAACGGAGATAAAAATGGAAGCAAAAAATTTATCCGCTACCGCTCAACGTACTTTGGCAGCCTGGCACGACATCCTCGAGCGCAATGCAATGGAGGAGTTGGGACCGCTGCTGTCCGAGCGCATCGTCTTTCGCTCTCCCGTAGCGCACCGCGCCTATCCCGGACGAACAGCCATCTGTTTGGCGCTCAAGACCGTCAATAGTGTTTTCCAGAACTTTCGCTACCACCGCAGCTTCGTCAGCGAAGACGGCACCAGCGTTGTCCTGGAATTCAGTGCGAGCGTGGAAGACAAACTGCTCAAAGGCATCGATATGCTTCGCTTCGATGACGAGGGGAAAATTGTCGAATTTGAGGTGATGGCACGCCCTATGAGTGCCCTGCAAGCACTGGCCAGCGAAATGGGCAAACGCCTCGCGCCGTTCAAAGCGGTGCTCAGCGGCGAGGCAACTTCAGGCTGACGCTCTGCCGTCCTCCCGGCGTCGCTCGGGTTTCTTTCGTATTTAACGTCCGACCTACAGGAGTCTGCATGTCTCTTCCTACTGTTCTGAAAGGCCGCCTATCGCTTCCAGTTGTCTGTTCACCGCTCTTTATTATTTCCAATCCAGACCTCGTGATCGCTCAATGCAAGGCAGGCGTAGTCGGTTCATTCCCGGCCTTGAATGCCCGGCCAGCCCATGTTCTGGAAGAATGGCTGGAGCGAATCACCACAGAGTTGGCTGAATATGATGCCTTGCATCCCGATCGGCCATCCGCGCCATTTGCCGTCAATCAGATCGTGCACCGGTCCAACGATCGCCTCGAACACGACCTGGCGTTATGCGCCAAGTACAAAGTGCCGATCATTATTACTTCATTGGGCGCTCGCGAAGATGTGAACGATGCCGTGCATGCCTACGGAGGTATCGTGCTCCACGACGTCATCACCAATGCATTTGCGAAAAAAGCCATTGAAAAAGGCGCCGATGGCCTCATTGCGGTGGCTGCAGGTGCGGGCGGGCATGCAGGGAACATTTCGCCCTTTGCACTCATCCACGAGATCCGGGAATGGTTTGATGGCCCTCTCCTGCTTTCAGGCGCCATCTCCAGTGGCAACGCCATCCTTGCCGCTGAGGCGGCAGGTGCCGACCTTGCCTATATCGGCTCGGCATTTATTGCCACGCAAGAAGCCCATGCGCAGGACGCCTATAAACAAATGATTGTCGAAAGTTCAGCCGCCGACATTGTGAACTCAAATCTCTTTACCGGCGTGCACGGCAATTACCTGAGACAAAGCATTGCCAACATTGGCCTTGACCCGGAAGCGTTGCCAGTATCCGATCCCTCCAAAATGAATTTCGGCTCCGGTGGGACGGAAAAAGCCAGGGCATGGAAAGATATCTGGGGCGCAGGCCAAGGGGTTGGCGCTATCAAGGAGGTGGTGCGTGCCGCCGATCTGATCGAACGTTTCAAGGAAGAATACAAGGCTTCGCGCAAACGGCTGGGCATCGCACCGGCTGTTGCCGTCACAAAAGCAAGCGCCACTGTCAGCTGCGTCTGAGTACACGAGCCGGTGAACCCGATGCTGCGCTTCGAACAAAACGCAGCATCGGCGCTATTGAACCTGGGGATTTACAAGCGGCAATACTTCATCTGCCCACTTCAGCCAGTTCTCTTCCAGCATGATTCCACGGCGCAGAACTGCATGCTGCAAACGCTGTGCTACGGACAGTGGGACAGATGAAAAGTCACGCTGCTCAATCTTGAGATACACGTCCAGACGAGCCTTGTGATGATCGATCAAGCGTAGCAACTCGTTGTGAACCCCCAACGGTCCCATCACGGCCTCGGCGCGCAGTTTGATCAGCAGGGCCTGGCTGCTTTCTGCTATGCCCCCCGGCTCGGCGACCCAACGCGCCAGTTCGTCACGCCCTTGGGCCTGTACCTGGTAGATTTTTTTTCGACGCTTGCCGCCCTCTTCATCTTCTGTCGAGACAACCCATCCGGCTTTAGTCATGCGAGCCAGCTCTCGATAAATCTGCTGATGCGTCGCTTGCCAAAAATAACCAATGGAGTGGTCGAATCGATTAGCCAATTCGTAGCCCGTCGAGGGCCGTTCCAGAAGCGAGGTAAGAAGTGCGTGTTGAATGGACATGGGCGTGATTCTAACAGCGCGCCAGACACTGTCAACGCGGGGGTCCAAGCTTGAATCCAAGTATAATCGGGCCCTTGGCGGAACCCGGTTCCGTTGTAGAGTCATCGGTTCCGATTTGAATGAAATCGGATTGAAATTAGCGCAGCTACTCCTCAAACTACACGCAAGTATCCCCTTCGATTGGCAACGATTGGCTACCCTCCTCTCCAGCGCCTATCCGCCTCCACCACGAGCCCCCATGAACGACGAAATCGAAACACCCGAGAACAGTCCCAAGGACCGAAAATTCGTCGAGGCCCTGGGTCGGGGTCTCGAAGTGCTCCGTGCCTTCACCCACGGTAGTGTCGTGCGTGGCAATCAGGACATCGCTCGGATTACTGGCCTGCCAAAAGCGACCGTTTCGCGCCTGACCTATACGCTGACCCAGCTTGGCTATCTCAGTTACAACCAGGACCTGGAGAAATACCAGCTCGACTCGGGCGTGCTGGCGCTGGGTTATGCCTATGTCAGTAACCTGCGCGTGCGTCAGCTCGGCAAGCCGTTCATGGATGAGTTCGCTCGCCGCACCAATACCACAGTCGGTCTGACCTGCCGTGATCGACTGTCGATGATCTATGTTGAAAGTTGCCGCCCGCCAGAGGTTGCCAGCTTGCGCATGGAAGCAGGCGTACGCCTGCCGCTGACCACCACCGCTGCCGGCCGTGCCTATCTGGCGGCCACTCCGGAAAACGAACGCGCCCACCTGCTCAGTCAAATCGCCAGGAAAGTCGGTGACGAATGGCCCGCTCTGGAAGCCTCACTGAATGATTCTTTCCGCGAGTACGAGGAGTTCGGTTTTTGCTTGTCCCTCGGCGAGTGGGACCGCAACGTCAATGCCGCCGGAGTACCGCTGCGCCTGGCCGATGGCAGCATCATGGCGCTGACCTGTGGCGCCCCCAGCTTCCAATTGCCCATTGAAAAGCTGAAGGACTCGCTGGCCCACCAGTTGTTGATGCTGGCCCGGGACATCGAAAGCCTCGGCGTCTGACACGCCCGGCTCAATCATCCGGCAAGAAGGCCGTCGGTAACCTTGTTACCGACGGCCTTTTGCATTACAGCGCGCCGGTTAGCTCAGGAACAGCCTCGAACAAATCAGCCACCAGGCCGTAGTCGGCCACCTGGAAGATCGGTGCCTCTTCGTCCTTGTTGATCGCAACGATCACCTTGGAGTCTTTCATGCCGGCCAAATGCTGGATCGCACCGGAGATGCCGACGGCGATGTACAGCTGTGGCGCGACAATCTTGCCGGTCTGGCCGACCTGCATGTCGTTGGGCACAAAGCCTGCGTCAACCGCCGCGCGCGAGGCGCCCACTCCGGCACCGAGGTTGTCGGCCAGGGCATACAGATACTTGAAGTTGTCGCCGTTCTGCATGCCGCGGCCGCCGGATACGACAATCTTGGCAGCGGTCAATTCGGGACGATCGGACTTGGCCAGTTCTTCGCCAACGAAGGACGACTTGCCCGCGTCGTGGGCAGCAGCAACCTGTTCAACGGTAGCCGAACCACCTTCTGCGGCAACGGCGTCGAAGCCAGTGGCACGCACGGTGATGACCTTGACCGCAGCGCTCGATTGCACGGTGGCAATGGCGTTACCGGCGTAGATCGGGCGCTTGAAGGTGTCAGCTGACTCAACGGCGATGATCTCGGAGATCTGGTCGACATCCAGTTGCGCAGCAACGCGCGGCAGAATGTTTTTGCCGTTGGAAGTCGCTGGAGCCAGGATGTGGCTGTAGGCAGCGCCCAGGCCAGCTACCAGTGGAGCAACGTTTTCCGGCAGTTGGTGAGCATAGGCGGCGTTGTCGGCAACCAGTACCTTGGCAACGCCAGCGATCTTGGCAGCGGCTTCGGCCACGGCGCCAACACCGGCACCAGCTACCAGTACGTGAATGTCGCCACCGATTTTCGCGGCAGCAGCAACGGTGTTCAGGGTTGCCGGGGCAACGGCACCATTTTCCTGACCTTGTATAAAGTCAGCGATCACCAGGATAGTCATTCAGATTACCTTCGCTTCGTTTTTCAGTTTCTCGACCAGTTCTGCAACCGACTTGACCTTGATACCAGCGCTGCGAGCAGCCGGCGCTTCGACTTTCAGGGTCTTGTTGGTGGAGGCGGTGCAAATGCCCAGTGCTTCAGGAGTCACGGTTTCCAGTGGCTTCTTCTTGGCCTTCATGATGTTGGGCAGCGATGCATAACGAGGCTCGTTCAGGCGCAGGTCGGTGGTGACGATGGCAGGCAAGTTCAAAGCAACAGTCTGCAGGCCGCCGTCGATTTCACGGGTCACATTGACCTTGTCGCCGACAATCTCCACTTTCGAAGCGAAGGTGCCTTGGGCGAAACCGCTCAGTGCAGCCAGCATCTGGCCGGTCTGGTTGTTGTCGCTGTCGATGGCTTGTTTGCCCAGGATCACCAGCTGCGGCTGCTCCTTGTCGACAACGGCCTTGAGCAGCTTGGCCACGGCCAGGGAGCTCAGGTCATCGGCGGCTTCGACGAGGATGGCACGGTCGGCACCCAGGGCCAGAGCAGTGCGCAGTTGTTCCTGGGCGGTGCTCGGGCCAACGGAGACGACGACGATTTCAGTGGCGACGCCCTTCTCTTTCAGCCGCACGGCCTCTTCCACCGCGATCTCGCAGAAGGGGTTCATCGACATCTTGACGTTGGCAAGATCGACCCCGGAGTTGTCCGCGCTGACACGGATCTTGACGTTGTAGTCGACCACTCGTTTGACTGCTACGAGGACTTTCATTAATAACCTCCAGAAAAACGGGCCTCTCGGCCTGATGTAAAAAATCCGCTCAGGCGACGTCGAGCAATGTCGAATACGCCTTCAAGTGATGATCGTCATCCCCGAACTGATGACTGAGCATGACCAGACGTTTGGCGTGGTGCCCCAGTGCGTATTCCCAGGTCATGCCAATAGCGCCGTGCAACTGGATTGCCTGCTCGGCAATGCTGCGCGCAGCACGTGTGACAATGAACTTGGCCGCCGCCAGGGTGCGGCTGCGCTCGGTGCTGTCCACCTGATCGGCGCAGCAGGCGGCCAGGATGGCCATGCTGGTGGCCTGCTCCAGCTCGGTACGCATATCGACCATGCGATGCTGCAACACCTGGAACTGACCGATCGGCATACCGAACTGCTGGCGCGTCTTCAGGTAGTCCAGCGTCAGGCGACAAGCCTCCTCCATGCTGCCGAGTGCTTCGGCGCACTGCGCTGCAATCGCCCGACCTTGCTGGTACCGCAGCGCCGCAAGGACCTGGCCTGGCTCACCCAGCACGTGGTCATTGGCCACCCGCACCTTGCTCAGGTACAGATCACAACCTTTATGGCCATCGACGGTCTGGTAACTGCGACGCTCGACGCCAACGGCCTGCGGGTCGATCAGAAACAGACCAATGCCATGCTCGTCACGGCTTTCACCACTGACCCTGGCGCTGACCAGGATCAAGTCGGCCTGGTGGCCACCGATCACCACAGCCTTTCTACCGGTGAGCGTCCAGCCTTCTGCATCGCGTTCGGCGCGCGTCTGAACATCGTTCAAATGGTAGTGACTCTGTGCTTCCTCAAAGGCCACGGTGAGCAGCCATTGGGCACTGGCCACCCGCGGCAACCAGTCCCGCTGTTGAGACGGGTTACCGAGCTGGGTGATCAACCCGCCCGCATAGATCACCGACTGCACGTAGGGTTCCAGGCACAAGCCGCGGCCGAACTCGGCCATCATCAGCATCGTTTCAACGCCACTGCCGCCGAAACCACCCAGGGCCTCAGGGAAAGGTACGGCCGTAAGCCCCAGCTCGCCGAGCTGCTGCCAGAAGGCGCGGCTAAAACCTTCCTCGCTGCGGGAATGTTGCTCACGCGCCTCGAGACTGTAGCCGTCACGCACCAGACGCGTGGCGGTGTCTTGCAGCATCTGCTGTTCTTCGGTCAAATTGAAATTCATGATCAGAGCACCCCTTACAGTTCGAGAATCATCTTCGAGACAATGTTTTTCTGAATTTCGTTGGAGCCACCGAAGATCGACAGCTTGCGCAGGTTGAAGTACTGCCTGGCCAACGTGGCGCTGTAGTCGGCATGCAACGGCTCATCCGGACTGTCCAGGTCCAATTCTTCTTCCACGAACGGCAACGCGTAAGGACCGATCACCTTGCGCAGCAGGTGGCTGATGGCCTGGCGAATTTCGGTGCCCTTGATCTTGAGGATCGAACTCTCCGCACCTGGCACGCCGCCGTCCTTTGCCGCCGCGAGGGTTCGCAGCGTGCTCATCTCGGTGGCCATGAGCTGCATTTCCACTTCAGCGACCTGTGCCCGAAACAATGGATCATCGAGCATGGCCTTGCCCTCACTCAGTTGCAGGCGGGCAATGCGTTTGAGGTGGTCCAGAGCAGCCTTGGATACGCCGATTCCGGCCAACCCGGTGCGCTCGTAGGTGAGCAGGTACTTGGCGCAGGTCCAGCCGTGGTTTTCCTCGCCCACCAGGTTCTCTACCGGTACCCGCACATTGTCGAAGAACACCTCGTTGACTTCATGCTCGCCATCAAGGGTGATGATGGGCCGCACACTGATGCCAGGGCTGTTCATATCTATCAGCAGGAAAGAAATTCCGCGCTGTTTCTGCGCCTGTGAATCAGTGCGCACCAGACAGAAAATCATGTTGGCGTGCTGACCCAGGGTGGTCCAGGTTTTCTGACCATTGACGATGTAATGGTCACCATCGCGCACCGCATGGGTTTTCAGCGAGGCCAGGTCGGAACCGGCACCAGGCTCGGAATAGCCCTGGCACCACCAGTCCTCGCCGTTGAGGATACGCGGCAGGTAGTGGTCCTGCTGCTGCGCGGTGCCGAACTTGATGAGCACTGGCGCGACCATGCTGACCCCAAATGGAATGCTGCGCGGTGCCCCGACAACCGCACACTCCTCTTCATAAATATGCTTTTGAACAGCGCTCCAGCCTGTACCACCAAAAGCCACCGGCCAGTGCGTGGCATACCAACCCTGTTCGCTCTGGGCTTTCTGCCAACGCTGGTGGTCGGCCTTGGAGAGGTGCTTGCCAAGGCGGACCTTGTCAGCGATATCCTGCGGCAGCTTGTCTTTCAGAAAAGCCCTTACTTCGTCGCGAAACGCCAATTCTTCAGCGGTAAAATGAATGTCCATGCAATTTCTCCAGGCTATTGAGAGACCGTGGGTCGGGCTGTTATGAGTTCAGGTTCCAGTCAGCGAAACGGCGACCTTCGGCGGCCAGCTTTTCCAGGAGCGGCGCGGGCTTCCACCAGGCACCGAAGCGCTCATGGAATTCCTGGACGCGCGCCAGCACCTTGTCCAGGCCCAGGCTGTCGGCATAGAACATCGGGCCGCCACGCCAGGCTGGAAAGCCATACCCATTCAGGTAGATCACATCAACATCGCCGCTACGCTGGGCGATACCTTCTTCAAGAATTTTTGCGCCCTCGTTGATCAGGGCGAAAATGCAACGCTCGACGATGTAGTCGTCACTCAGCACACGGCGCTCGATGCCTTTCTCGCGGGACGCGGCTTCCAGCAGCGGTAATACTTCCGGGTTCGGCTGGGGTTGGCGCGAGCCAGGCGCATATTGATAGAAGCCTCTACCGGACTTCTGCCCGAACAGACCCGCCTCGCAGAGCTTGTCGAGTACCGTTGGCAGTGGATAGCCGCCAGGCAGGGTCTCGCGCTGACGCTTGCGAATGCTCCAGCCAATGTCCAGGCCCGATAGGTCGCGCATGGCATTGGGCCCCATGGCCATGCCAAATTTGCGCAGGGCTGCGTCTACCTGCTCTGGCGTGCCCCCTTCCTCCAGCAGGAACTCGGCCTCGCGGCCATACTGGAATATCATCCGGTTACCGACGAAACCATCGCAGACACCCACCACGACTGCGACCTTCTGCAGTGTCCTGCTCAGGCCCATCGCCGATGCCAGGACCTCGGCGCAGGTGTGCCGGCCGCGCACCACTTCCACCAGGCGCATGACATTGGCCGGGCTGAAGAAGTGCAGACCGACGACATCCTGTGGACGCGAGGTGAATGCTGCGATGGCGTCCAGGTCCAGCGAGGAAGTGTTGCTGGCGAGGATGGCCCCAGGCTTGCAGACCCGATCCAGACGCTCGAATACCTGACGTTTGACCTCCAGGCTCTCGAACACCGCCTCAATGATCAGGTCCTCCTCGGCCAGGTCGCTGTAATCCTGCACCCCATGCAACAACTCCAGGCGCTGCTCCATCGCCTCGCGGCTCAGGCTGCCACGCGTGACACTCGCCGCGTAGATATCGCGAGCCCTTTGCAACGCACGTTTTAGCGCTTGGCCACTGACTTCCAACAGCTTCACTGGAACGCCCGCGTTGACAAAGCTCAGCGCTATGCCGACACCCATGGTGCCGCCACCGATCACCCCGACCCGCTCGATTGAACGCACGGGCGTCTGCGCCGGCAAACCATCGATATGCCCGCATTGCCGCTCAGCGAAAAAGGCATGCACCAGCGCCGCCCTCTGCTCAGACGCCAGGCACTCCTTGAACAGCGCGCGCTCAAGCTGCAGACCTTCGGCCAAAGGCAGGCGCGTAGCCGCTTCCACAGCCGCGATGCAACGTGGCGGCGAGAAAGCTCCCGGCATACGCTGCTCCATCTCGGCGCGCTTGACCGAGATCAACGTTGCGTTATCCGCGGCATTCAACGCCGCCGTCTGTTCGCCGGTACGCCTTACTCCAAGAGACTCTGCCAGCATCCGCTGAGCGAAGGTGATCCCCGCCGCACGCGGGTCGCCTTCGAACAGTTCATCGACAATGTGGTGTTTCAACGCTTGAGCGGCATCGACCGGGGTACCGGAGACAATCATCTCCAAGGCTTTGGCCACGCCTGCCAGGCGAGGCAAGCGTTGCGTACCACCGGCTCCCGGCAGCAGCCCGAGCTTGACCTCGGGCAATCCAACCTTGGCTTCATGATGGGCAATCCGGTAATGGCAACCCAGGGCGACTTCCAGGCCTCCGCCCAGCGCGGTGCCATGAATCGCCGCGACACAGGGCTTGTCAGATTGTTCAAAGAAATTGACGACTTCCGGCAGGCTCGGTGCCTGCGGCGGCTTGCCAAACTCTTTGATATCAGCACCAGCGATAAAGGTCCGGCCACTGCACAGCAGCACCAGTGCCCTGACCTGAGCGTCACCCTGTGCCTCCTGCAACGCATGGAGCAGGCCCTCCCGCACCGAATGCCCCAGGGCATTGACTGGCGGGTTGTTCACGGTAATGAGTGCAATCTCACCTTGACGCTCATAGGTCACACTGGAATTCATTTTAACCTCAAAAAACATGAATTAATTGAAATCATATTCCGCTGTGCAGAACAACGAAGCCAATATTACCAACGATGATCGTTTTGGCAACCAGTTTTAAGATGGGAGGCGCGCGCTCCGCCGATCGACAAAGCGCAGGGCGCCCATGACAACGGTTGGCGTCATTGAGAACAGATAAGGAGGAGAGGATTGCCCACGCATCTACGTGTAAACGCGCAACCTGACGAGGGACTCAGGTGGTTGAAATACCGCTGTGAATCACAGGCGAAGAGCCCGTTACATCCGATCTTGTCTTCTCGAGCACGAAATCGATAAACGTCGATATCGCTCGCGTGTGATGGGGGTTGGGCATGTAGAGCATGTACATGTTCGTGCCGAAGATGCTTATCCGCCAGGTATCCAGGGACGTGATCAGCCTGCCGCTGCGCAGGTCCTCTTGCACCACATAGTCAGGTACCAGGCCCACGCCCAGGCCTGCCAGAATGGCCTGGCGCAAAAAAATGAAGCTCTTGGAAATCAGCGTCGGTTCAAGCAGCAGCACCTCATGTCGCTCCTCGGCCAGGTAGGCCGAAAAACGCAATTGTCGCCCGGCGACAGCAGTGATCAGCGGCGTGCTGCGCAGATCGTCGGGTTCCGCAGGCAGGCCGTGGGCCTGGGCATAGGCCGGTGTCGCACAGGCCACGTAGCGCACTATCCCCATCTTGCGTGCGACCAGATTCTGCGGCGGCTCCGACATCACTCTGATCGCAATATCCACCTCATTGCGCATCAGGTCTTCGATACGGTTTTCGAACGTGACGTCCAGCACGATACCTGGGTAGAGGCGCTTGAAGTCAATCAGCCAGTCCGACATCACCAGATGGCCATAGCCGCTCGGCACACTCAGGCGCACCCTGCCCTGCAGGCTTTGACCCAGCGTCGAAATCGACTCCTGCGCAGCCAACAACTCGTTTTGAATGCTTCGACCATGTTCATAAAGGCGCAAGCCGATCTCGGTGGGTTCTATGCGTCGCGTGGTACGCCGCACCAGTTGCAGTCCGACCGACTGCTCCAGGCGACTCAAGTGATAACTGACATTGGCCCGGCTGACCTTGAGCCGGCGCGCCGCTTCACTGAGGTTGCCAGCGTCGATGATCTCCACCAGCAAGGTGAGTAACTTCAGGTCCATATCGATCACTGTCAAAGATTTTCGAACAGATTGTCAATCGTATGTGTGGTTGTCAATAAAGCTTGACCTTCTAATAATCCCTCGCAAACCAACCAGCCATCAGGCGATCCGAGTGTGCGAAGCGCGTTGAGATGGTTGACCCGCAACTGGGCAATGAAGCCCGCCCCCTCTAGCGCTACAGCGCACTTAGCCGGAGTTG
Source organism: Pseudomonas akapageensis (assembly GCF_011355085.1). Lineage (GTDB taxonomy): Bacteria > Pseudomonadota > Gammaproteobacteria > Pseudomonadales > Pseudomonadaceae > Aquipseudomonas > Aquipseudomonas akapageensis. The sequence continues at coordinate 57,001 of NZ_VXCP01000053.1, forward strand.
AAATGATGAGTGAACCGATTCTTGTGCAGCGCGATGGCGCGGTACTCGTGCTGTCGAACAACAACCCAAGAGCACGCAACGCCCTTACCCCTGAGTTTTTTTCCGCGCTGCCTGCCCTCTTGACCCAGGCCCAGACCGATCCGGGGATCGGCACGATCGTTCTGACCGGCGTCGGTAGTTCGTTCTGCGCGGGCGGTGACCTGCACCGGCTTGCCCAGCGACGGACGATGGCACCGGAGGTTCGCCGGGCAAACATCGAGAGCCTGCACGACATGATTCGCGCGATCCAGAATTGCAGCAAACCGGTGATTGCCGCTGTCGAAGGCGCCGCAGCCGGCGCCGGCCTGTCAATCGCGATGGCCTGCGACATGCTGGTCGCCGCGCGTGACGCCTCATTCTCGGTCGCTTACGTCAAGGTTGGCCTCACGCCTGATGCCGGTGCCACGGCCTTCCTGTCCGAGTTTGTCTCCCGGCAGGTGCTGACAGAACTGTGCCTGACGGGCGAGCGCATCAGCGGCGAACGCATGCATACGTTAGGTGCCGTGAACCGCCTGGTCGACACCGGGGATGCCCTTTCTACAGCTATATCTCTGGCCGCCAGCATTGCCCGCGGCCCACAACGGGCCATGGCCCGCATCAAACACCTGTCCCGCCACGCCAGTTGGGCGACGCTTGAAGAACAACTCGAGCTTGAAGCCCAGTACATGTCTCAGTCGCTGGGCGACGACGAGGCCGCCGAGGGTATTGGCGCGTTCTTCGATAAGCGCTCTGCAAATTATTCGGCCCTGCGCCATAGCGCGGATAAAACCCCTTGCTTGTGAAAAAGACTGCACACCCAGCGCTTCGCACATCGATCAACCCAATGTCAAAGCACAATAAAGGGTTCTAAAATGTTCAATCGTCACCTGCCTTACTGGCCCAAGGATTTACCCCATCACCTGACCCTTCCGGCAACCAGCCTCTTCTACAACCTGGAAGTTTCCGCCAGGCGCTACCCCGAAAAAACCGCGATCATTTACTACGACACCTTCATCAGCTATGCCCAGTTGCTCGATGAAGTAGAACGCCTGGCAGGCTACTTCCAGTCTCAGGGCGTCAAACGCGGAGACTGCGTTCTGCTCTACATGCAGAACTCCCCTCAATTCGTAATCACCTATTACGCCGTGCTGCGTGCCGATGCCATGGTGGTGCCGATCAACCCCATGAGCCGCGCAGCCGAACTCGAACACTACCTGGCCGACACCGAAGCTCGCATGGTGGTCTGTGCCCAGGATCTGGCGCCCCAAATCACGCCCCTGATCGGCCACTTCCAGCTCAGTCAGGTGGTCACTACCGCTTACTCCGAGTACCTGCACAACAGCACGGACCTGCCCTTGCCCACCGAATTGCAAGCCGAGGTTGATACGCCGCGACTGCCTGGCGTGGTCGGCTGGCAGGCCGCGCTCGCTTGCGGGCAGCGTCCAGGCCCGCATTTGAGCGGCCCGGATGACCTCTGTACGATGCCTTATAGCTCCGGCACCACTGGCGTGCCCAAGGGGTGCGTGCACACCCATCGTTCAGTGATGGCGACGGCTGTTCAGCGCCAGGCCTGGACCCACTTCAGCTGTGAAGACGTGATACTCGGCACCCTGCCGTTGTTCCACGTTTCCGGCATGCAATCGTCGATGAACGCGCCAATATTCGTGGGGGCGTGCCTTGTGATCATGACGCGCTGGAACCGCGAGGTCGCAGCCGAGCTGATGCAGCGCTACCAGGTCAGCCGCTGGGCCAATATCGTCACCATGGCGGTGGACTTCCTGACTCAACCCGATCTGGAACGCTTCGACCTCTCCAGCCTGAGAAACATCGGCGGCGGTGGCGCTGCCATGCCTGGGCCGGTGAAAGAGAAACTCAAGCAACTGTTCGGGCTGGACTACTTCGAGGGTTATGGGCTGTCGGAAACCATGGCGGCCACCCACATGAACCCGAATGATCGAAGCAAGTCGCAATGCCTGGGCATTCCGATGTTTGATGTCGATTCGCGGGTAATAGACAGCACCACGGGCGAGGAACTGCAGCCCCATCAGGTCGGGGAAATCATTTGCCATGGCCCGCAGTTGTTCAAGGGTTACTGGAAGCTTGAGCAGGAAACCGCAAAGGCTTTTATCGAGTTGGACGGCAAGCGCTTTCTACGAACCGGCGACCTGGGCTATTACGACGACGAAGGTTATTTCTTCATGGTCGATCGAATCAAACGCATGATCAACGCCTCGGGCTTCAAGGTCTGGCCCGCCGAAGTCGAGAGCTTGATGTATCGACATCCGGCGATCAACGAGTGCTGCGTCATTTCCACGCCCGACCCGCGGCGCGGGGAAGCGGTGAAAGCCCTGGTGACGCTGAACCCGGACCAACAAAGCACAAGCGCGCAGGCCATCATCGACTGGTGCAAGGACAACATGGCGGCCTACAAGGTGCCCTCTGCCATCGAGTTCCGCCAGCAACTGGTGCAGTCAGCCACCGGCAAACTGCTGTGGCGTCAGTTGCAGGACGAAGAATGGTCCCGGTGTGCCGCGCAAAACCAAGCCGCAACTCAATGAAGCTTGAACAGGAGCTCTTTTGATGTCCGACGCAGTTATCGTTTCCACCGCACGCACGGCACTGGGCAAGTCCTACCGTGGTGCCCTGAACAACACCCATAGTATCGATCTGGCCGGCCATGTCATTGCGCATGCCGTACAACGCGCCGGTATCGACCCGCAGATCATCGAAGATGTCATTCTCGGTGCGACCTTCCATGAGGGCGCACAAGGCAAGAACATGGCCCGCCTGGCAGCCATTCGCGCGGGGTTGCCCGCCTCCACCGCCGGCCTGTCGATCAACCGCTTTTGCGGTTCTGGCCTGCAGGCCATCACCCTCGCGGCGCAGCGTATCGTTTCGGAAAAGGTCCCGGCGATGATCGCCGGTGGCGTGGAGTCCATCAGCCTGCTGCAAAACGACCAACTCAACCTTTCTCGGGGCCCCAATCCGTGGCTGATGGAGCACAAGCCTGAGCTCTATCTGTCGATGATCGAAACTGCCGATATCGTTGCCCGCCGCTATGGCATCAGCCGTGAAGCCCAGGACGAATACGCCCTGCTCAGCCAGCAGCGCACTGCCGCAGCTCAAGCAGGTGGCCTGTTCGATGATGAAATCGTCCCGATTACCACCCGGATGCTGGTCAAGGACAAGCACAGTGGCGAGGTCACAGAGCAGACCGTGACCTTGAACCGTGACGAGTGCAACCGCCCTTCTACCACCCTCGAAGGACTGTCCCGGCTGGAACCGGTGCGCGGTGCCGATCAATTCATCACCGCTGGCAATAGCAGCCAGTTTTCCGACGGTGCTTCGGTCTGCCTGGTCATGGACAGCCTTTATGCGGAGCGCAACAACATCGAACCCCTGGGCATTTTCCGCGGCTTCGCGGTCGCCGGTTGCGAGCCGGACGAGATGGGCATCGGCCCGGTCTACGCTATTCCCCGACTGCTGCAGCGCAACGGCCTGAAAATCGACGATATCGACCTCTGGGAACTCAATGAAGCCTTCGCCTCGCAGGTGATCTATTGCCGTGAACGACTGGGCATCGCGCTGGAAAAAATGAATGTCAATGGCGGCTCCATCTCTATCGGACACCCCTATGGCGTCACTGGCTCACGTCTGACCGGGCATGCGCTGATCGAGGGCAAGCGACGCGGTGCGAAATATGTCGTAGTGACGATGTGCATCGGCGGCGGACAAGGTGCCGCCGGCCTGTTCGAGGTGCTTTGACAGTTACACATAGCACATAGACGACCCTGGGCAAATCCAGGGCTCGTCGAAATTTCAACGTCAATCCATTCTCGGAAGGAGTACATTTGTACTCCGTGCGGCCAGAATTGTTGCCCACCATCATTCTTGCTCAACGTCACGTGATATTATTCACACGCGAAATAAATCGATAACCTTTACTGGCCTGAACATGAAGCACCGCCTCGTATATCTTTTGAACGTTGGGCAGCGCCGACTGCAACGCTGGTCACAGGCCTGCGCGGCCCGTGGCGGCGTGACAGCGGCCCAATCCGGATTGCTATTCTTTCTAGGCACCCACGACGGTGCGCTAATGAGCGAGGCGGCGGCCGCGCTGGACCTGGGCGCGCCGGGTATGAGTGGCCTGGCTGACCGGACAGAAAGAGCCGGCTTGATCGAACGCCGTGCCGACGAGAACGATGGCCGCTCATCGCGCCTCTGGCTGACAGAGGCAGGGCGTTGCGCGCGTCAACGTTCCAAGGTTGGCATGAAGGATCTGAATGCCCGGTTGACCGAAGGTTTCACCGAAGCGGAGATCGACGTGGTGGCGCGGTGGCTGACCAGCCTTCAGACTCGGTTTCTCGTGGCCGACGAGGATGAGGTCTAACCTCGGCTGTGGCTGGGCAGCATGAGACAGCTTAGTGCTGGGAGACCTTCGAAAAGTCCGGCTTGCGCTTTTCGGCGAAGGCTGCGAAAGCCTCCCTGGCTTCCGCACTCGTCAGCCGTTCCTGGAATTTCGCACTCTCTCTACCCATCTGCGCAACCAGCATCTCGGCCTGGCGCATTAGCGT
>NZ_VXCP01000054.1 GCF_011355085.1 Pseudomonas akapageensis
TCGCTTTTGACTGACTCGAGTTCATCGGCCTCTATCTGATAGGTGACTAGCTCAACTTTGGCGACATCCACGCCCGTAATTGATCGCGCCACTCGCGTTGCCATTGCCGACTCTCCACGTTAAGGTTTTGCTGCTTGAAGGGGTTTCACCAAGAGGCGCTGGCTTGCTTCTATCGTCGCTTGCAAACGATGCATTCTTTATCGGCGCTTTGGTGGAAGGGGTGGGGCGATGTCTCCCACGGTCTGTACTGCTGCGAACAGTCAGAATCTGGCATTTAGTCCCACCACCCCTTCAAGTCTTACCATACAAGCTGGCTTGCCAGCGATGAGGCCGGTGAGGTTAATCAAGCCCTCACAGCATACGGATTGCGCGGATCATGCTCCCAATCCAGAAACCCCTTGCCATTGTCCTGCACCACCATCTCGATGCAGTCCTGCACCGGGCAGGTGATCTGGCACAGGTTGCAACCCACGCACTCGGCGTCGATGACTTCGTAGCGATGGCTGCCGTCGGCTTGCTTCAGGCTGGCGATGGCCTGGTGTGCGGTGTCTTCGCAGGCGATATGGCAACGACCGCAACCGATACAGGCCTGCTGGTCGATTTTTGCGATGACCTGATAGTTGATGTCCAGATACTTCCAGTCGGTGGTGTTGCCCACCGCCCGCCCGGAGAAGTCCTGCAGGCTTTTGTAGCCCTGACTGTCCATCCAGCGCGAGAGGCCGTCCTTCATCTCCTCGACGATGCGAAAGCCGTTGAGCATCGCGGCAGTGCAGACCTGCACCGAGCCACAGCCCAGGGCGATGAACTCGGCGGCATCGCGCCAGCTGCCAATGCCGCCGATACCGCTGATGGGCAGGCCGCGGGTCTCGGGATCGCGGGCGATTTCGGCGACCATGTTCAGTGCGATCGGTTTGACCGCCGGGCCGCAGTAGCCACCATGGGTGCTCTGGTTGCCGACGATGGGCAGGGCGACCATGCGCTCCAGGTCCACGCTGGTGATGGAGTTGATGGTGTTGATCAACGACACCGCATCGGCGCCGCCGCGATGGGCAGCGCGTGCCGATTGGCGGATATCGGTGATGTTGGGCGTGAGCTTGACGATCACCGGCAGCGAGCAGTGGGTCTTGCACCAGCGGGTCACGCGCTCCACATACTCGGGTACCTGGCCGACAGCCGAGCCCATGCCGCGCTCGGACATGCCGTGGGGGCAGCCGAAGTTCAGTTCTATGCCGTCGGCACCGGTGGCCTCCACCAGCGGCAGGATGGCCTTCCAGGCCTCTTCCACGCAGGGCACCATCAACGAGACGACCAGGGCCCGATCGGGCCAGTCCTTCTTCACCTGGGTGATTTCACGCAGGTTGATTTCCAGGGAACGGTCAGTGATCAGCTCGATATTGTTCATGCCCATGACTTCGCGGTTGACCCCGTAGTGGGCCGAATAGCGCGATGACACATTGACCGCAGCCGGATCTTCGCCAAGGGTTTTCCAGACCACGCCGCCCCAGCCTGCCTCGAAGGCGCGCACCACGTTATAGGCCTTGTCGGTCGGGGGGGCGGAGGCCAGCCAGAATGGGTTGGGCGCCTTGATGCCAGCGAATTGTATCGATAGATCGGCCATTTATGCGGCCTCCACGTTGAGCATCAGTTGGGCATGGATGGCTTCGGCCGCCAGTTTGCCGTGTTGCACGGCCTGGACGGTGAGGTCCTGGCCCAGGGCGGTGCAGTCACCACCGGCATAGACTCCGGCGATGCTGGTCTGCAGCTGCCCGTCGACCTGGATGCGTTCGCCATCGCGCTGGAGTTCGCGGGCCATCGGGTCGTCCAGTGCGCTGTCGTCGAAGGCCTGGCCGATGGCCTTGAAAATCGCATCGGCCGCCAGTTCGAAGGTTTCGCCCGTGGCGCACAGGCGGCCGTTTACCAGGTGGGTGCGTTCAAAGCGCATACCGCGCACCCGACCTTGATCGTCGAGCAATACCTGCTGCGGCTGCGCCCAGGTCATCAGGCGGACCTGAGCGGCCTTGGCGATGTCCTGTTCATGCAAGGTGGCGCCCATGTCCTCGTGGCCACGGCGGTACACCAGATTGACGTCACGGGCGCCCAGGCGGGCCATCTGCACCGCCATGTCGATGGCCGTGTTGCCGGCCCCCAGGACGATGCAGCGGTCGGCCAGCGGCAGTTTCGTCAGGTCGTCGGCCTGGCGCAGTTCGCGGATAAACTGCGTGGCGGCGAGCATGCCGGGCGCTGTCTCGTCGGCCATGCCCAACTGCCGGCTGGCCGCAAGGCCGAGCCCGAGGAACACCGCGTCGAACTGCTGGCGCAGCTCGGTGAGGGTCAGGTCAACGCCCAGGGTACGGCCATGGCGGATTTCGATGCCGCCGATCTGCAGCAGGAAATCCACCTCGCGCTGGGCGAAATCATCCACCAGTTTGTATTTGGCAATCCCGTATTCATTAAGCCCGCCGGCTTTCTCGCAGCGTTCGAAAATCACTACGTCGTGACCGTGCAGCGCCAGTCGATGGGCACAGGACAAACCCGCCGGGCCCGCGCCGACCACGGCGACCCGCTTGCCGGTCGCGGCAGCGCGCTGGAACGGGTGAGCGTCGAAGTTGGCATTGTCCAGGGCATAGCGTTGCAGCTGTCCGATCAGCACCGGCGCACATTCCTGATGATGGTTGCGCACGCAGGCCTGTTGGCAGAGCACTTCGGTAGGGCAGACCCTGGCGCAACTGCCACCCAGGATATTGGCCGAGAGAATGGTCTGGGCAGCGCCCTGGATGTTTTCCTGATGGATGTTGCGGATGAAGGAGGGGATGTCGATCTCGCTGGGGCACGCATTGACGCAGGGCGCGTCGTAGCAATACAGGCAACGCGAGCTTTCCAGCCTGGCCTGACGGTCATTGAGCGGTGGCGCCAGGTCACTGAAGTTGTCCGCCAGGGTGGCCGCATTGTCACGAGGATGCGGCAGGTGGTTCAGGGATTCGATCATGCAAATGACCTCATATGTCTGGTGGATCTCCGTAGCCGCTGCCGCATGGCTCGGTGCGCCGTTGCGACGCTCGCGCGCGGAGCGGGCGCAAGGTTTCAAGATCGCCGGGGGAGCCCCTGCGGGACTCCAGCGCAGCCTGCGGCAGCGGCTACATTGGCGGCGACCTTAGCGTTCCACAGGAGTCGGACGCTGCAATGCGGCGCGCTTTTGCAGCAGATCGAACACGCCCGGGTAGGCCGGCCGCTCGATGTATCGCCCCACGCCGCGTTCGGCGCGCAGGTCGCCGTTGGCCCAGACCAGGCGACCCTGGCTGATGGTGTGGCTGGGGATGCCGCGCACCGTCTTGCCTTCGAAAATATTGAAGTCGACCTGCTGGTGGTGCGTCGCCGCCGAGATGGTGCGGGTGCCTTCAGGGTCCCAGAGCACCAGATCGGCATCGGCACCGACGCGGATCGCGCCCTTGCGTGGGAACAGGTTGAAAATCTTCGCGGCGTTGGTCGAGGTCAGGGCGACGAAGTCGTGCATCGACAATTTGCCGCTGTTGACGCCTTCATCCCAGAGCACGGCCATGCGGTCCTCGATGCCGGCCGTGCCATTGGGGATCTTGCTGAAATCATCGCGCCCGGCTGCTTTCTGCTCGGCGCAGAAACAGCAGTGATCGGTGGCGGTGGTGTGCAGGTTGCCGGACTGCAGGCCCTGCCAGAGGGCTTCCTGATGCCCGAGAGGGCGGAAGGGAGGGCTCATGACGTAACCGGCTGCGGTTTGCCAGTCGGGGTGGCGATAGACGCTGTCATCGAGCAGCAGGTGCCCGGCCAGTACCTCGCCGTAGACCGGCTGGCCCTTGGCCCGGGCGTATTTGATTTCGTCGAGGGCCTCGCGGGTCGACACATGCACCAGGTACAGCGGTGTGCCGAGGGTTTCGGCAATGCGGATGGCGCGGCTGGCGGCTTCGCCTTCCACTTGCGAGGGGCGCGACAAAGGGTGGGCTTCGGGGCCGGTCAGGCCCTGGGCAAGCAGTTTGCGTTGCAGGTGATAGACCAGTTCGCCGTTTTCGGCATGCACCGTGGGCACCGCCCCCAATTCCAGGCAGCGTTCGAAGCTGGCGACCAGGGTGTCGTCGGCGGCCATGATTGCATTCTTGTAGGCCATGAAGTGCTTGAAGCTGTTCACCCCATGTTGGTTGACCAGTTCGGCCATCTCCTGGTGCACCTGTTCGCTCCACCAGGTGATGGCGACGTGAAAGCCGTAGTCGGCGGCGGATTTTTCAGCCCAGCCACGCCATTGGTGAAAGGCCTCGAGCAGCGATTGCTGCGGGTTGGGAATGACGAAGTCGATGATCGAGGTGGTTCCGCCGGCGAGCCCTGCGGCGGTACCGCTGAAGAAGTCTTCGCTGGCCACCGTGCCCATGAAAGGCAGTTGCATGTGGGTATGCGGGTCGATGCCCCCCGGCATCAGGTACTGGCCGCTGCCATCGAGCACCTCGCAGCCTGCCGGGATGTCGAAGTTTTCACCGATGGCCTGGATCAGGCCGCCGCCACAGAGTACATCCGCGCGATAGTGTTCTTCGTGAGTGACCACGGTGGCACCACGGATCAACAGCGTCATACCGAGTTCCTCGCAGGCTTGACCGGTTCGAGCCGGTACTGGTTTTTATGCAGGGCAGTGCGGCGCGGATTCAATTCCTGCCAGTACTGTCAAGATTTGAATCTAGTTGCTGATTTTCGATTGAGCAAGATTATTTGCATAAGCTTATAACTTGCTTAACGTATTGAAATATAAGCAATAAATTGAAATTATCGGCTTATGGCTGACCGCCAGCCCGCTTGACCACCTTGACAGGAAGCAGAAATGGTCAAGATTCCACATTAGAAATCAGCGGCTTGAATCCCGTCCCTGTGCCGGTCGTCCAGAGAAGTGGAGTGGGTCAGCCGCTGTTCAGCGGACAGACAGAGAAGCACGGGAGCGGCCATGACAAAGACCCATTCGCAAGTGACGGAGCACCACGGCCTGTACGAACTCGAGGCCGGCAGCGATGTGCTCGAAAGCCCCCGCTACAACCACGACATCGCCCCGACCAGGGTACGCGAGCGAACCTGGAACAAATGGCATATCACCGCACTGTGGGTCGGCATGTCGATCTGCGTGCCGACCTATACCCTGGGCGGTGTGCTCACGGCGTACTTCGGCCTGACGGTCGGCGAGGCGCTGCTGGCGATCCTGCTGGCCAATATCGTGGTGCTGATCCCCTTGACCCTCAACGCCTTTGCCGGGACCAAGTACGGCATCCCGTTTCCTGTCCTGCTGCGCTCTTCGTTCGGGGTCATCGGCTCCAACGTACCGTGCATGATCCGGGCCCTGGTCGCCTGTGGCTGGTTCGGAATCCAGACGATGTTCGGCGGGTTGGCCATTCACCTGTTCCTGGGCTCGCTGTCGGCGGACTGGAAAGCCCTGGGCGGCGCCGGCGAAGTCGTCGGCTTCATGCTGTTCTGGGGCTTGAACCTGCTGGTGGTGCTGCGCGGCGCCGAATCGATCAAATGGCTGGAAACCCTGTCAGCGCCCTTGCTGTTGCTGGTAGGTGCCGGCCTGCTGGTGTGGGCGCTGCCCAATGTCTCCCTGACCGAATTGATGGCGCAACCGGCCAAGCGCCCGGAAGGCGCGAGCGTGTACGGTTACTTCTTCGCCGGGTTGACCGCCATGGTGGGTTTCTGGGCAACCCTGTCGCTGAATATCCCGGACTTCAGCCGCTATGCCAAAAGCCAGAAAGACCAGATTGTCGGGCAAGTCATCGGCCTGCCGCTGACCATGTTCCTGTTCGCGGCGCTGGGTGTGGTGATGACCGCCGCCTCGCCCTCCCTGGTCGGCGAAACCGTCTCCGATCCGGTCAACCTGATCGGTCACATCCAGAGCCCGGTCTGGGTGGCGCTGGCCATGTTCCTGATCATCATCGCCACCCTGTCGACCAACACGGCGGCGAACATCGTCTCGCCCACCAACGACTTCCAGAATATCGCCCCCAGGCTGATCGACCGGACCACCGCCGTGATGCTGACCGGCTTCGTGGGCCTGGCGCTGATGGCCCATGAACTGCTCAAGAAGCTCGGCCTGCTGGTCTCGGACCTCAGCCTGGAGTCGATCTATTCGAACTGGCTGCTGGGCTATTCGAGCCTGCTGGGGCCGATCGCCGGGATCATGGTGGTGGACTATTTCCTGGTCCGCCGGCAAACCCTGGACCTGGCCGGCCTGTACCGCGACGATGTCTATCCGGCCTGGAACTGGTTCGGCTTCATCGCTTTCGCCATTCCGGTGGCGCTGACCATTCTGTCGCTCGGCAGTTCGGCCTTCAGCTGGTTTTATGACTTCGGCTGGTTCACCGGATCCGCATTGGGTGGCCTGATCTATTACGGTTTGAACATCCTGGGTGGTGCCCAGGCGGCCCGCGTGGCCAAACCTTCTTCCAACCTCTGACAGCGGAGATCGCCATGAGCGCAGCGCAAGACATACTGCAATCCACCCAAAGGCATATCGACGGCGATCGCCTGTGGACGTCGTTGATGGACCTGGCCCGGCTCGGTGCCACGGCCAAGGGTGGTGTTTGCCGGCTGGCCCTGACCGACCTGGACCGCCAGGCCCGCGACCTGTTCGTGCAATGGGCCGAGGCGGCGGGGTGCAGCGTCAGCATCGATGCGGTGGGCAACATTTTTGCCCGGCGCGCCGGAAGTAACCCGCAACTGCCGCCGGTCATGACCGGCAGTCATATCGATACCCAGCCCACCGGCGGCAAGTTCGACGGCTGCTTCGGCGTGCTGGCGGGCCTGGAAGTGCTGCGAACGCTCAATGACCTGAAGATCGAAACCCAGGCGCCGCTGGAAGTGGTGGTCTGGACCAATGAGGAAGGCTCGCGCTTCCCGCCCTGCATGATGGGGTCCGGGGTATACGCCGAGAAGTTCACCCTGGAAGAAACCCTGGCCAAGACCGATGCCGAGGGCATCACCGTGGGCCAGGCCCTCAATGCCATTGGCTACGCCGGTGAACGTGCGGTCAGCGGGCACGCGGTGGGGGCGTATTTCGAAGCGCATATCGAACAGGGCCCGATCCTCGAAGATCAGCACAAGACCATAGGCGTGGTGCTCGGTGCCCTGGGGCAGAAGTGGTTCGACCTGACCTTGCGCGGTGTCGAGGCCCATGCCGGGCCGACGCCCATGCACCTGCGCCGGGATGCCCTGGTGGGCGCCAGCGCCGTGGTCGCTGCGGTGAACCGGGTGGCGCTTGCGCATCAACCCCATGCCTGCGGCACCGTGGGCTGCCTGCAGGCCTATCCGGGCTCGCGCAACGTGATCCCGGGGGAGGTCAGGATGACCCTGGACTTCCGGCACCTGGAGCCTGCGCGTCTGGACTCGATGATCGATCAGGTACGCCAGGTCATCGACAGCACTTGCCAGCAGCATGGCCTGAGCTTCGAACTCAAACCGACCGCCGATTTCCCACCGTTGTACTTCGACAAGGGCTGTGTCGATGCCGTGCGCGATGCGGCGCAAGGCCTGGGCCTGTCGCACATGGACATCGTCAGCGGTGCAGGGCATGACGCGATTTTTCTGGCTGAACTGGGGCCGGCAGGGATGATCTTCGTGCCGTGCGAAGGGGGCATCAGCCATAACGAAATCGAGAATGCCGATCCAGCGGATCTGGCGGCGGGGTGTGCGGTCTTGTTGCGGGCGATGCTGGCGGCTTCAGAGGCGGTTGCCAACGGTCAGTTGGCGGCTTGAGGGCCTCATCGCGGGCAAGTCGAGTCGTCGCACCGCCGCTCCTACAGTGGCCGGTGTGGCCACCCCCCTTCCTCGTTCCCACGCTCCGCGTGGGAATGCATCCTGCGACGCTCTGCGTCGGGTTTGTGCAGGTCGACGCGGAGCGTCTGGCGCGGCATTCCCACGCAGAGCGTGGGAACGAGAGCGGTTAGCGAATACTGGATGCCAACTCAAAGATCGGAATATACATCAAGATCACGATCACCCCGATCAACAACCCGATAAACGTCATCAGCAACGGCTCGAACAAGCGCACGAACCACTCCAGCCAACGGCTCATCTCCTCGTCATAAAAATCCGCAGTGCGCTCCATCATCTGCCCCAGATTGCCGGACTGTTCACCGGCGCGCAGCAGACGTAGCGAAACCGGCGTCGACAGTTTGTTCTCCTCCAGCGCACTGGATAACGAATGGCCCTCGCGGATGCGCTCGCTGGCCTTGTCCAGGCGACATCTCGACTCCACGTTGAGCAAACCACGAACCATCCCCATGGCCGTCAGGATCGGGATGCCGCCCTGCAGCAGAATGCCCAGCGAACGATAGAAACGCGCCAGTTCATACATGAACAAGCGTTGGTGCACCGCCGGTACCCGCTCGACCAGGCGATTGAGGAAGCGGCGAAAACTCGCCTGGCGCATGAGCACCGCAAACCCGGCCACGAGCGCGAACATGCCACCGAACAATTCGCCCTGATGGGCATGCAGGAACAGCCCGGCGTGCATCAGGATGCGTGACAGCCAGGGCAGGTTGGAGCCCAGCCCTTCGAACACCAGGCTGAAACGCGGGACCACATAGCCCATCAGGAACAACACCACGCCGCCGCCGACGATCAACAGCAACATGGGGTAGATCGAGGCGCTGACAATCTTCTGCCGGACTTCATCCATGCGCTGGCGATAACTCACGTAGCGGCCCAGGGCCTCGCCGACCGCGCCGGTCTTTTCACTGGACTGCACCAGCGCCACATACAGCGGTGGGAACACCTGCGGGTTTTGCGCCAGGGCCTGGGAGAAGGACTTGCCTTCGTACAGCAAACGCACCAGCTCACTCAGGGTCTTGCGCGCCTGGGGCGCCGTTTCTTTTTCGGCCAGGCTTTCCAGGGCATCGATCAGGGGCAGGCCGGCATTGAGCAGGGTGGTCAATTCCTGGCTGAACAACACCAGGGCGAAGGTTTCGCCGCGGCTCCAGCGCAGGCTGGGCATGCGCTGCATGCTGCGCAGGCTCAATACGCGCAGCCCCTGGTCCTCGGCCTGTTGCCTCGCTTCGGCGGGCCCGCTTGCTTCGATCATCAGTGACACCACGGCGTTTTTGCCGACTGCCTTGAGCTGATAACGCATGGCTTTACCCTCGCTGATTACCAGTTGGTGATTTCGGCGTTCTCACCTTCGCCGCCTTGCTGCCCGTCCTTGCCCATCGACAGCAGGTCGTAGTCACCGTGCTCGCCGGGCGAGTGATAGATGTAGTTGCGGCCCCAGGGATCTTGCGGAACGGCTTTCTGCAAGTACGGCCCGGCCCAGCGGGTTTCATCGGTGGGCGCAGTGGTCAGCGCGGCAAGACCCTGCTCCGAAGACGGGTAGTGGCCGATTTCCAGGCGGTAGAGATCCAGGGCCTTGGACAGGCCTTCGATCTGCGCCCGGGCAACCTTGGCTTCCGATTTGCCCAGTTGAGTGAAGTACTTGGGGGCGACGAGACCGGCCAACAGGCCCAGTACCACCAGCACCACCAGAAGCTCGAGCAGGGTAAAGCCTTGCTGACGGTGCAAGGCACGGCGTTGATTGATCGACATGAGGACCTCCCAAAGGCCAGGACGGCTTCGATGTGCCGTTTGCGCAGGGGCAGATGCAAATGTCGTGCTCGTGTTCAGGATATGGCCGCAAAGCCCCGTCCGGCGGGGCTTTGCGGTTTCGGCACAGTGCTTGCGTGCGAGCAGGAACTCGCACCGAAACTGGGGAATTGTCCCCACTTTCCGGGCGGTTTGGGCAGGGAGGTAGGAGCATGCGAATGCTGACGTTGTATGTCCTGGCCTGGCTGGTGCTTCCGAGCGCTGCACAGGCCGATATCTATCTGACGAAGAAGGCCGATGGCAGTTATGTGGTTTCCAACATACACCGCCCCGGTCGCCACTACACGCGGGTCATCCCGGAGCCGGCCAGCTCCGGCACGCCGGTTGGCCTGTCGGCCGCCACGGCAGAACGACCCTATGCCGAGATGGTCGCAGCGGCGGCCACGGCCAACGAACTGCCGGCCGCGTTGCTCCATGCGGTCATCCAGGCCGAGTCGAGCTACAACCCCAAGGCGCGCTCGGAAACAGGCGCGGCAGGCCTGATGCAGCTGATGCCTGACACCGCCCGGGAGCTGGGCGTACGCAACGTGCTAGACCCTGCGTCCAACATCCAGGGTGGCGCACGCTATCTGAAACGCCTGATGGTGATGTTCGACAACGACATGGCCCTGGCCCTGGCAGCCTACAACGCCGGCCCCGGAGCAGTCTTGAGCCGTGGTGGGGTCATCCCGCCGTTCAGTGAAACCCAGCGCTATGTACCCAACGTCCTGCGCACCTACCGTGCCTTGCAGGGCCTGGACCCGGATGAACCGCTTTGAAGGTTTGCCCCGTTTTTGGGGGGGCCATCAATGGCACATCGCCAGCCCCCCGATAAATGGGGATTGGTGGGTAAAACCCCAATCCAACTTCGAGTAGTGTCTTCTAACTAATTGAATTTAAACAAAAAAATATGTGGCACGAGCCTTGCTCCAAAGGTTGTATGGACCCCAGCGCCGGCGCAATGACTACGGAGAATTGTCATCATGAACAGCCAACGCCAACCCAGTCGCCTGAAAAGTCTTGGCCTGATGGCAGTCGCCATGCTGGGCGCAGAGACATTCGACGAGGCCGAGGCTGCCGCGCGCTGCGAGCGTAACCTGGTGGCCAATGTCGTCGCGCTCGACCAGCCGTTGATGTTCAACCGCCTCGGTGCGCAGAATGCCAACGGCATGATCTTCGCCCTGCGTCGCGATGTGGTCGATGAAAACAATGTCTCCCTGGTCCAGGGCGGCGCGGCCGTCCCCGGCAAGGTCTCGCTGCGGCCGGACAAGCGCCCGCGGCCCATGGTGCTGCGGGTGGCTGCCGGCGATTGCCTGACCATCAACCTGCAAAACCTGTTGGCGTACCAGGCCAACCCCAACAAGCATGGGGAGATTGAGGAGGGTGAAGAGGGCGGCGAAGTTGAAGGCGCAGAAGAAGCCGAAGACTTTGTCACCGACGACCAGGTCAACACCCGCCATGTCGGTCTGCAAATAAACGGCATGCAACCGGTCAGTACCATCGAGGACCTGGCCGCCAACACCGGGCGCAACGGCAACTTCCTGCTGGCCCCGGGTGCCAGCCGCTCGTATACGATCTTTGCCGAACGCGAGGGGGCCTTTGCTGCCAGCAGCCTGGGGGCCACGTTCGGCGGCGAGGGCACTTCGGGCAACATGGCCAACGGACTGTTTGCCCAGGTGGTTGTCGTGCCCAAGGGTGGGCGCACCTATCGCAACGCGGTCACCGAAGAAGAGATGCGCCTGGCCAGCACCGGCCGCACGCCCGCAGGGCAACCGATCATCGACTACCAGGCCCGCTACCCGCAACGCGAGCCCTGGATTCGTGAAGGCAAGGCTGGCACACCGATCCTGAACATGGTCGACGGCAGTGAGATCATCGCCAGCGACACCGATGCGATCGTCATGGGGTCCAATCCCGACGGCAGCTTTCCCCCTGCGACCTATCCGCTAGAGAGCATTGGCAAACGCAACCCGGCCTTGCCCAACCGGCTCGAGCCGTTCCGCGATTTTGCTGCCGTATTCAACGATGAGTCGGCCGTGACCCAGGCGTTCCCCGGTTATTGGGCGGACCCGGTCATGGGCCATGTGCTGGAACCGGCGCGTGATGGCTTCATGATCAACTACGGCTCCGGCGGCATGGGCGCCGAGATCGTCGCCAATCGCCTTGGCGTGGGTCCGATGCACGACTGCCTGTCATGCGCCTATGAAGAGTTCTTCCTCAGCGCGCATACCGTGGGCGATGTCGCCATGCTGGTGGATGTGCCGGCCAACGTCGGTCTGGAGGGTATCCGGCCCGGCCAGGTGCCGCCGGCCAGCGAAACCGGGATCAAGGCCAGCATGGCGCTGTTCCCGGCCGAACCTTCGAACGTCAACCACAGCTACATTGGTGACTTCGTCAAGTTCCGCAACACCCACCAGGGCAAGGAACAACACATTTTCCACCTGCACGGCCACCAATGGCTGTTCAACCCCAACGACGACAATTCCGACTATGTCGATGCCCAGGGGATAGGACCGGGCTCGGGCTACACCTATGAAATCGCCAACGGCGGTTCGGGCAATCGCAACCGGGTAGCGGGCGATGCCATCTATCACTGCCACTTCTATCCGCACTTCGCCCAGGGCATGTGGAGCATGTGGCGGGTCCATGATGTGTTTGAAGAAGGCACGCGCCTGGAGGTTTCCCAGCAAGGCCAGGACGGCTATCACAGCACGCCGTTCGCCTTGCGCAGCGGCAAGCCGGCGGCTGGCGCCCGGGCCTTGCCCGATGGCGAGATCGTTGCCGGTACACCGATTCCGGCCGTGGTGCCCCTGCCTGGCAAAGCCATGCCGCCGATGCCTGGCAAGGTGGCGGTGGTGCCCAAGCTCGGTGAGCGCCTGATTGCCGCCAATGACGATGACGACGATGAGGAGGGCGAGCATGGCGGCAGCGGCGGATCGTCGGTTATCGGCTCGGTGGCCCTGGTCGACCGCAGCAATGCCAACCGCAACGCCGACGGCACCCTGAAAAACCCGGGCTACCCCTTCTGGATCGGCGGTATTGAAAGCACCGTGGGCCAACGACCACCGACCCCACCCCTGGACATGCTCGACCCGGCCAAGGCCCAACAACTGCGCGACAGCGGCAAGGCCTTGTGGGCGGCGCTCGATCCTGGCCAAGTCAATGGCTGGGATGGCGGCCTGCCGCGGCACGCACTGGACGGTGTGGCAGCAGGGGGCGAAGCCGATTCGGTGACCAGCGCCCTGGACTTCTCCAAACGCATCACCCGGGCCAAAGCGGTCTATATCCCCGAGGAGGGCAACGATGTCGAGCAGTCGGCCATGGCCTTCCACGCCAAACGCGACCACCCGAGCTATGCCGTGCTGCCGGGCAACATCGTCAAGCCGGGAAATTTCCGCACCAATGGTTCGACCCCGGTGGCCGGTGCGCCGTTCTTCGAACCCTGCATGGACGACCGGCAGAAACGCCTGACATCCAGTGCCGGCGTTGGCGAATTCAACAGCGGCGAGCGCGCCGACGGCCTGACCTTTACCGGCTCCTCACCATTCAGCGCCGATCATCCGCGCATCTATAGAGGCGCCAACATTCAGTTCGACGCTGTGTTCAACAAGGTCGGCTATCACTTCCCGCAGCAACGGATGATCTCGCTCTGGGACGACGCCTGGGCCGTGATCAACAAGCAGCGGCCGCCTGAGCCGCTGGTCATGCGCATGAACACCTTCGACTGCGTGATGTACCAGCACACCAACCTGATTCCCGCTTACTACGAGCTGGACGACTTCCAGGTGCGTACGCCGACCGACGTGATCGGTCAGCACATTCACTTGCCCAAGTGGGACCTGACCGCCGCCGACGGTTCTTCCAACGGCTGGAACTACGAAGACGGCATCCTGTCGCCGGCCACGGTGGTCGAGCGTATCCACGCCATTCGCGATTTCAACGGTTGTCAGCAGCCTGACTCGCGCGATGGCACCAGCACCTGCCCGGTGGCGAAAAAACATCCGTACTTCGGCCAGTACGGCCGGGCCGACTGGGTAGGTGCGCGGACGGCCATGCAGCGCTGGTTCGTCGACCCCGTGGTGAACACTCGGGGTGTCGATCGGGGCCTGGGCACCATCTTCACCCACGATCACCTCGGCCCATCGACTCACCAGCAGCTGGGGCTCTATGCGACCGTGCTGGCCGAGCCTGCCGGCTCGACCTGGTTCCATGCCGAGACCGGCGAGCCTCTGGGCACGCGCCAGGACGGCGGGCCGACATCATGGCAGGCGGTGGTGTCCACCGGTGACATGGACGGCGATGGTCGCAACGACAGTTTCCGCGAGTTCTTCCTGGAATACAGCGACTTCCAGCATGCCTATGAAGCCGGCGTCTATGTCGGTGCCGGCCCCAATGGCGTACCCGATGCCGGGGCGTTCCCGGCGACCGCCGACAGTTTCCGCTACGCGATCAACCCACCGGTGCGCGGCTCTGCGGACAACCTGCTTGAATCGGTGACGGAGCTGGTGGGCGGCGAGGCGCCGGGTTGCCCGAACCGGCCTTGTCCGCAAGCCATGTCGGTCGATGACCCGGGCATGTTCGTGGTCAACTACCGCAACGAGCCGCTGGGGTTGCGCATCTACGACCCCAACCGCATCGCCCCGGACGGCAAGCCCGGCATGCAGGCGAGCGGCCCGGCCGGCGACCTTGGCTTTGCCCTGCAATCCCGTACCGACCGCGCCATCGCCGCGATGAGCCTGGCGCCGAGTAAAATCACCGCGGCCACCGGTCCCACTGGCGGTACCACGCTGTTCCCGCCGCACATCAACCGTGGCGGCGATGAGCCAGGCGACCCGTTCACGCCCATGCTGCGCACCTACTCGGGTGACAACGTACGCCTGCGGGTGCATGCCGGTGGCTATGAAGAAGCGCACAACGTGACCCTGCACGGGGTCAAATGGCTGCAGAGCGGCAGTGGCTTCGGCAGCAGCACCAACTCCGGTTGGCGCGCCTCGCAAATGATCGGCATTTCCGAGCAGATGGGCTTCTTGGCGCCCGTTGCAATGGCCTCGAGTTCGGCAGCGGCCACGGGTGACTACCTGTATTCGATGGACGCTGCCATGGAGGGTTACTGGAGTGGTATCTGGGGGGTGATGCGCAACTACACCGCCAGTCGCAACGACCTGTTCGCGCTGCCAAGCAATCCCAAGCCGATGGCCGCGCGCAATACCGTGGCCTTCGACGGGATCTGCCCGCGCTACAGCGCCAATCCCAATGGCATCGGCACCCGGCCGACACCACAGCGCAGCTTTGAAGTGGTCGCGGCGCTGGCCAACGATATCCTGAGCAATCCGCTGGGGCTGACCATCGGCGATCCGGAAGGCGTCGGACAGCATGTGGGCGCGCCCTTGAACCCGGCCGGCGGCACCCTGGTGTACAACCCAAGGCCTGTCAGCATTCCCCAGGCCACTGTGTTCGAGCCCGAAGAAGGCGTGACCATCACCCTCGGCGGTCAGTCCGGCCCGCTGCACGACCCGACCGCCATTCTCTATGTGCGCAAGGCCGATCTGGACCCGGTCACCGGCAAGCTCAAGCCAGGCGTGCCGATCGAGCCGCTGATGCTGCGCGCGGTCGCGGGGGACTGCATCAGCGTCACTTTGGAAAATCGCCTGCCGGTGGAGATGCCGGACCTGGTCAATACCTCGATCATGCAGGGCACGGTCAAGCGCGATCGCAACGGCGCCAAGGGCTCGACCACCTTCAACAACAACCTGATGCGTCCGTCCAACCAGGTCGGTCTGCACGCCCAGTTGCTGGCGTATGACATCACCAAGGCCGACGGCGTCAACGTCGGGATCAACCCGGTGCAGACCGTGCCGCCGCGCTACGGCAACAGTGGCGCTTACCCGAGCAAGACCTTCCAGTACTACGCCGGGCACCTGGAGCGTGAAGGCAAGCCGGTTTCGCAACTGGGGCGCAACGTCGACAACATCAACGCCACCGCGATCGAGTTCGGCGGGCTGAACCTGCTGCCGGCCGACGTGATCAAGCAGGCGCAAAAAGGCCTGGCCGGTGGCATGAGCATCCTGCCGGTCGGCTCCACCTGGACCGAAGATGCCCGCAGCCGTGCACAGGCGACCGTGCAGGCACCGAACCAGACGGCCTACCGCGACTTCCAGCTGCTCTGGCAAAAAGGCTTGAACCTGCGTTGGGCCAACGGGCGGCCGGTGGAAAGCATCGCGTCTGGCGGGGGCGGTATTCCGGAAGATCCGGAAGACAACTCGGGCATGGCATTCAACTACAAGACCGAGCCCATGTGGTACCGCTTCGGCCTGGCACCCGATGCACCCTTTGGCCATGCCGGGGGGCATGGCTGGGCGGATGTCGACAACGCGCACATGGCCTACAGCAATGCCCTGGTCGGTGGCGACCCGGTGACCCCGGTCCTGCGGGTCAAGCCCGGACAGCCTTTCCGTACCCACGTGCTGATGTCCGCCGGCAGTGCGCGCAGTTCGACCTTCCAGCTCGACGGGCACCTCTGGCCGCTGCATTCAGTGCAAAGCGAGAAGACCGACAGCAGTGGCTTCCCGATGAGTTCACCGGGGATCGGCTCGGTGCGCTTCGGTTTCAACCCGATGGCCATGTACAGCGGCGCCCAGGAGAGCGTACTGCCAGCCGGACACTTCAGTTTCATGATGCCCAGTGCCGGCGGAGCCAATGCGGTCCCCGGTGATTATCTGTTGCGTGACTATGCTGGATTTGGTAACGCCGGCGGCCTGTGGGGACTGTTGCGTGTGACAAACGAACCGGAGCCACCTGTAGCGCCGTCACCTTGAGGACTGTCAGCGGCACATGAGCAGCGGGCGCGATGGCAAGCGCTCGCTGCGCACAAAAAACAAGACCGTCACCGTGTCGTACCGGTGAGCCAGGAGGGATACGCAGTGAACGCCACAATTGTCAAAGGATCCTTTGTAGCGCTGCTAATGGGCCTGTTCCTGGCCGCGCTGTTGTACTGGTATGAGGGGCAGTGTGACGACGTTCTTCCGTTGATTGGCAGTCCGCATGAACATCAGTTGCTGGTGCGCGACGGCGTCTCGATCGAGTTCGAGGCCGTTCCGCTTGCTGGCAAGATTTTGACCGAAGGGACTTTCGCCGATATCCGCTTTCGTGTGACTGATACCGCTACCGGCCAGCCGCTCTCGGGCATATCCCCCGGTGCCTGGCTCGACAAGGCCCAGGCCGGCGAACTTGCCTCGGAGCGCTCCAGAAGCTGCAAGGCCCGGGTAGGCCTTTACCTCAAGAGCAGCATCGGCTCACGCCCCTTGCTCGACCTCAACAGCTACTACCTGGTGGTACTGAACAAGGACCCCAGCCTGACAGTGATCGACCCGTCGGTTTCGGTCGGTGGGGTCACCAGCACCATGGCTCGCATCACCCTCAAGCAAGCACCGATGGACTGGGTGGCCAGCGCCGATGACAAGCGGATATTCGTGTCGATGCCGACAGCCGGGGAAGTGGCGGTTATCGATGCGGAGAAATTCCAGGTGCTGACCAACCTGATGGCGGGCACCGCGCCGGTCAGGGTCGCACTGCAGCCGGATGAACGTCTGTTGTGGGTCGGCAACAACGTTCGCGACGAAGCCAAAAGCGGCGTGACCGTTATCGATGCCCAATCACTCAATACCCTCAAGTTTCTGCCCACGGGCGTGGGTCACCACGAAATCGTCTTCAGCAAGGACTCGCGCTACGCCTTCGTCAGCAACCGGGAAAGTGGCACCCTCAGCGTGATCGACGTGGCGACACTGGAGGTGCTGAAACAGCTGCGCACAGGTTCCAGCCCGCTGTCGGTGGCCTACTCGCCATTGTCCGAGGCGGTCTATGTGGCCGACGGCAAGGACGGCACCATCACGGTCGTCGACGCCGCTACCCTGCAAGTGCGCAAAGTCATCAAGGACAAGCAGGGCCTGGGGCCGATGCGCTTCAGTTCGGATGGGCGCTTCGGCATCGTGCTCAACACCGTGGAAAGCCGCGCGCAGGTCATCGATGCGGCCAGTGACGAGGTGATTCACAGCCTGGACGTTTCACCCGAACCCTTTCAACTGACCTTCACCAAAGCGTACGCCTATATCCGCGGCCTGGCCTCGCCACGGGTGACCATGATCAACCTGTCCACTCTGGGCAAGGGCCGCGAACCGATCATCCAGGGTTTCGAGGCCGGCCCGGCGGCGCCGAAACTGGCTGGCGACTTGCCGCTGGCTCCGGGGTTGAGCCCGTCACGCGATGACAACTCGGTGTTCGTGGTCAACCCGGTCGACAACACCACCTACTTTTACGCCGAGGGCATGAACGCCCCCATGTCCGGTTACCCCAACCGCGGACACACCGCCCGTGCCGCCATGGTCATCGACCGCAGCCTGCGCGAAGTGTCACCCGGGGTGTACAGCTCACGGGTGAAATTGCCGGCGGCCGGGCGCTTCGATGTGGCGTTTCTGCTCAACCAACCGCAGATCGTGCATTGCTTCGCCACTGAAGTCGAGGTCAATCCCGCCCTGGAAAAAGCCCTGGCCACACCGCGCCTGGAGTTCCTCATGGACAAGGTTGCCGCGCCCCTGGGCAGCCCCTTCAAGGTGCGCCTGCGCGTAGTCGAAGGGCGCAACGGTCACCCGCGCAAGGGTCTCAAGGATTTGCACCTGCGCTATTACCTGGCGCCGTCCTCACGGCCCCAGGAAGTGCTGACCCAGGAGGTCGCCGACGGCATCTACGAAGCTGCGCTGGAGTTGCCTGAAGTGGGCGCGTATTACCTGCATGCCCGCTCGGCCACCCTGGGCAGCGCGTTCGATCAGCAGACCTACACCAGCCTGCGCGTCCTGCCGGGTAACCCGCTGACGTCCCCGGTGCCGCAAGTGACCCAGAAGCCCTAAGGAGCAACACATGAAAGCCATGACAGCAAGCATCGCCCTGGCACTGTTGGGAATGGTGGGTTCAAGTGGCCTGGTTCAGGCCCATTCGAAGGACGAGCATGCCAGCCACGGGCAACAGGCGGCCGAAACCCGGGAGGAGGGCGCGAGGGTTTCCTTTGTCGATGTGCCCCTGCTTGACCAGGACGGCAAGTCGGTGCGGCTGAATGAGGATCTGGTGCGTGATCGGATCGTGGTGATGGGCTTCATCTACACCAGCTGCACCACGGTCTGCCCGGTGGTGTCATCGATCATGAGCAAGGTGCAAAAGCAATTGGGGGGGAGGGTCGGCGATGATGTGCAGTTGGTGTCGATCAGTATCGATCCGCAACGCGACGATCCGCCGCGCCTGCTCGGCTATGCGAAGAAATTCCAGAGCGGCCCTGGCTGGAGCTGGCTGACCGGCAGTCCCCAGGCCATCAGCGACACCCTCAAGGGGCTCGGCACCTGGACCCCGGACTTTCGCAATCATCCTCCATTGATCCTGGTGGGCGACGGTCGCAGCGAGCGCTGGACCCGCTACTACGGTTTCACCGATCCTGCGCTGCTGGTCAAGCGCGTCCAGGAGCTGGGCGCGGCGCGGGTGCATGCCCGGCACACCGCCGTCGCCATGGAGCAACTACCATGAAGCCGCTGCACTGGATCGCCACCCTGGCCCTGTGCTGCTGGGCCTTGCCCACACTCGCCCATGAAGCGGTGGTGGCACCCGCCGCCAAACCGGTCGCCGGCACCCATGATGCACAGACTTACTTTACCGACACCCAGCTTCTCGATCAGGACGGCCAGCCAGTGCGCTTCTACAGCGACGTGCTGAAGAACCGCGTGGTGCTGCTCAATGTGATCTTCACCCATTGCAACGATGCCTGCCCCTTGATCACCCGCAAACTCAAGGAAGTGCGCGATGCCCTGGGTGAGCCCCTGGCCAGCCAGGTGTTTTTCATCTCCCTGACCAGCGATCCGCAAAACGACAGCCCTTCGGTGCTCAAGGCTTTTGCCCGCAAACAAGGCGTGGACACGGCCAATTGGCTGTTCCTGACGGGTGAGCAAGCAAAAATGGACCTGGTGCTGGGGCGTCTGGGCCACCTTATTCCAAGCCCGGAACAACACTCGACTCAACTTATCGTCGGAGACGTGGCCAATAAACGCTGGAGCAAGATTCGCCCCGATGCACCCGCTGCGGCGATCGCCCAGCGTCTGCAATTGTTGACCATGCCTGTAGCCGGGCGCTGAGAGTGGCCACCATGAAGCCTGTCGCGCTGTGGATGTCGTGCCTGCTGGCATTGAGCGGCCTGGCCCATGGGCTGGAATTGACGGCCAGCGAAGCCGCCGGCAAGCGGCTCTACCGCGAAGGGCTTTCGGCCCAGAACGTGGAGATTTCGGCCCGGGTCGGCGCATCCGACATGCTCCTGCCGGCGCAGGCGGTGCCCTGCGCCAATTGTCATGGCGCCGATGGCCGCGGCCGGCCCGAAGGCGGGGTGCGGCCGCCGGACATCACCTGGCGACGGCTGAGCTCAACTTATGGGTTATCGGTCAATGGTCGCCATCACCCGGCCTATACCGAGGCGGCTTTTGCCCGGGCCGTCAGCGAAGGGCGAGACCCGGCCGGCAACCGGCTGGATCCGGCCATGCCGCGGTTCGTGCTGACCTTGCGCGACCAGGCGAACCTGACCGCCTACCTCAAGCGCCTGGAAGACGATCGCGACCCGGGCCTGGAACCCCAGCGCTTGCGCCTGGGTACCCTGTTGCCGCGGCAGGGGCCAATGGCGGAACTGGGCAATACCGTGGCCGCCGTGCTGACCGCCGCGATCGAGCAGATCAACCAGACCGGGGGCATACACGGACGCATCCTGGAACTTGTGAATGTGGATCCGGGCAATGACAAGGCAAGTGCCCGGGCGGCCCTGCACACCCTGATCGACAACGCGCGGGTGTTTGCCTTGATCGCGCCGCTGGCGCCGGCGCTGGACGACGAGATGCCCGGTTTGCTGGAGCAGGCGCAGGTGCCGCTGGTGGGGTCGTTGTCGCTGTTCGGCGCCTTTGCAGGCAGCGGGCAGATATTCGAGCCCTTGCCGGGATTGCGCGAGCAGATGCTCGCGCTGGCACGCTATGCCGCAGGCAGTCTGCAGTTGGAAGCCAGCCAGAGCGTCATCATCCATCCGGCCAGTGAAACCCAGGCCGCCCTGGCCCAGCGCCTGGTCCTGGGGCTGCGCGAGCAAGGTTGGACCCACGTCACCACGTTGGCTTACAGCGCCGACAACTTGCAGGCCCTGAAAAATGCGCAGACTGTATTTTATCTCGGCTCGGCCGGCGACTTTGCCGAACTGGCCGGGCGGCTTGACAGAGCGGGCCTCGCGCCCTGGCTGTTTGCCGCGTCGACCCAGGTGGCGGGTGAGGTTTTGCAAGTACCCGAGGCGTTTTCCGAGCGCTTGTTCCTGGCGTATCCATTCGTGCCCGAGGACTGGACCAGCGCGGGTCGGGCTGCCCTGAGCGATCTGCGCCAGCGCAGCGGCCTGGGCGGTCAGCATGCAGTGCTGCAGGTTGGGGCCTATTGCTCGGTACTGTTGCTCAGCGAAGGGCTGAAACGGGCCGGGCGCGATGTCAGCCGACGGAGCCTGATCGAGGCTGTCGAGAGCCTGCACGACTTCGATACCGGTCTGACACCGCAGATGAACTTCGGCCCCGGTAAGCGCCTTGGCCTCAGTGGTGCACATATCGTACGGGTGCAATTGCCTGAACAACGTTTCTATTCAATGGGCCCGTTCATTCGGGTGCCCTAGGAGTCATCGATCATGAGTACTGCACAGTGGGGGCTTTTCCTGGCTTTGTCTCTGGCGCTGCCCCTGCCGCTGCCGTGCGGACAGGTGCAGGCGCAGGAGCAGGCGATCGCAGCGCGGGTCAATGGCGTGCCGATCACCGAGTTTCGCCTGGAGCGCTACTTTGCCGACTACCTGCAGGCCCAGGGCCGGGCGCTGGCCAGTATTCGCAACCCGAGCACCTACAAGCGTCTGCGCCAGGCTGCACTTGATGAGTTGATCGACAAGGAATTGCTGCTTGGAGAAGCGCGCAAGCAGGGCCTGGTCGTTGATGAAAAGGCCGTGGCGCACCAGTTGGCCGCCGTACGAGGCGACTTCGGTTCCTCCGAAGTGTTTGCCCAGCGCCTGGCGGATGCGGGCTTCGATGAATCCAGTTACACCGAGTACCTGCGCCAGGAGTGGGCGGCCCAGCAGGTTTTCGCCAAGCTCACCCGGATACGCGAGCCCACACCCGCGGAAGTCGAGCAAGCCTGGGCCCATCAGCACCCGGATGCGATGGCGAAAAATTTGTTGTTGGCCCCGAACCAAAAATTGACGTCATCGGTCGAACGAAGTAGAGAGCTTGCTATGGTAAAAGAAATGATTATCAACCAGCGGCAAGCCGAAGCTCGCGTGAAAGCGCTGAAGGATCTTCGCTCGCGCAATCGCATCGAATTAGCACAGGGCCAGTAAGTGCCTTGCCCCCCAAGTTGGGGGAAAACCGGATTTTGCCCTGATCACCATTCCCCGAAATTGGGGGAGGCGGTTGGGTAGTGGAAAAAAATTGCAACCAAATCAGTCGCATGGCTAAGTAATACTATCGATACGCGGTCTGGCATGAAGTGTGCGTAAGCCTAAGTGAGGCGCGCACTTCCAGGCCCGGTACGGGACCTGACAGCTGCAAGGAGTCCGCCTTGGAAAAAGACAAGAACAAAGTACTGGTAGTCGAGGACGAACAAATCCTTGCGCAGAACCTCAAGGCGTTTCTTGAGGCCAAGGGCCTGGATGTTCGTGTAGCCCACGACGGTGCCAAAGCCATCAGCCTTGCCGAGGGCTTTGCTCCCGAAGTTGTCGTACTGGATTTTCGCTTGCCCGATATGGAGGGGTTCCAGGTACTCGAAGCAGTCCGCCTCAACAGGAAATGCCATTTCGTACTGATGACCGCGCATCCGAGCGACCAGGTTTTCGAACGCGCAAGTCAGCTGGGCATCGGCCACATCCTGTTGAAACCCTTTCCAATGGCGGAGCTGGCTCGAGTGGTCTGTGACTTGGTCGGGTTGAAACTCCAGGGTACGTCAGGGCAACACAGCGAAGGTTTCGTCGAGCGACGCCAGGGCAGAACCGATAGTTTCCCGCTGCAGTTGTTTGACGGCAGTTGGGTACTGGCAGAACGTCGAAGCAAGACCTCGACGCCGCCGGTTCCCGATGACCCGCAACAGGCAAACGGGAAGTAGGGGCGCGTACAGACGAGCATGTGCTGGCGCGCCGAATGGGTGAAAACCCCGGAGCGTTGGAGTGCATGCCATGGAACGTCTGTCCTTTGCTGCGTTGCCGCCGTCAGTCGACGCTACACCCGAGCCTGAACCCACGCCATCGCGCTTTGCCCGGTCAGTCCTGCAACAGGCCAGGGCCACCGCCAGCAGCCAGGGCGAACGTACCCTGGAAACACTGGAAACCCTTTCGGCACTCGATCCGCGCACCTTTATCCAGTGCCTGGGCAATACCCTCCATTACCCGGTGCTCCACAGCGAAAGCCTGTTCGACACTGTCCCGGCATTCGACCGCATCACCCTGGCCCAGGCGATCAAGCGCGAATTCGTCATGGTGCAGCTGGGTGATGAGCTGGTCGGCGTATTCGCCGACCCCTTCGATGAAAACCGCCTGGCCTGGATCGACGAAAACCTGCGCGGTGCCCCCTTGTACCTGGCCCATGCCGCCGACCTCGCTGCCTTTCTGGCGCGCCATGAAGAGAGCTTCCACGCCGTGGAGTCGCTCAACGCCCAGGCCGATATCAACGACGTGCACGAAGCGCTGGAAACCCTGTCGCTGACCAGCATCAGCGAAGACGCCAGCGTCGTGGTCAAACTGGTCAACTCCACGCTCTACGATGCCTTGAAGATGCATGCCAGTGACATTCACCTGGGCATGACCGGCACTGGCCTGGTGATCAAGTACCGCATCGACGGGGTGCTCAACAACATCAGCAAGGTCCAGGGCAGCGAGTTCGCCGAGCAGGTGATCTCCCGGGTCAAGGTCATGGCCGAACTGGACATCGGCGAAAAACGCGTGCCCCAGGACGGTCGCTTCAAGATTGGCATCAGCGGCCGGCAGATCGACTTTCGTGTCTCGATCATGCCGAGCATTTTCGGTGAAGACGCCGTGCTGCGGGTGCTGGACAAACAGGACCTGGCCGACCGCGCCAATGGCGTGCGCCTCGAATCCCTGGGCTTCGAAGAGGCCACCTTGCGCCACCTGCGCCGCCTGGCTGCCGAACCCTATGGCATGGTCCTGGTGACCGGCCCGACCGGTAGCGGCAAGACCACCACGCTCTACGCCATGATCACCGAGATCAACCATGGGGTGGACAAGATCATCACCATCGAAGACCCGGTCGAGTACCAGCTGCCCGGCGTCCTGCAGATCCCGGTCAACGAGAAAAAGGGCCTGACCTTCGCCCGCGGCCTGCGCTCGATCCTGCGCCATGACCCGGACAAGATCATGGTCGGCGAGATCCGTGACCCGGACACCGCACAAATCGCCATTCAGTCGGCCCTGACCGGTCACCTGGTGTTCACCACCATCCACGCCAACAACGTGTTCGACGTGATTGGCCGTTTCACCCAGATGGCCGTCGACCCCTACAGCTTCGTCTCGGCGCTCAACGCCGTGCTCGCCCAGCGCCTGATCCGGCTGGTCTGCAGCGACTGCGCCAGGCCCTGCCCACCGAGCGCCGAGGAACTGGCGGCCTCGGGTCTCGAACCGCACGCGGTCACCGATTACCACTTCGTCCATGGCAGCGGCTGCGGCCGTTGCCGGGGCACCGGCTACCGTGGCCGTACGGCCATCGCCGAGTTGCTCCACCTGGACGATGAAATTCGCCAGATGATCATCGAACGCCAACCGATCGCCCGCATCAAGGCCGTGGCTTGCAGCCGTGGCCTGCGCTTGCTGCGTGGCTCGGCGCTGGAACTGGTCCGTGAAGGACGCACGACACTCGAGGAGATCAATCGTGTCACATTCGTGGGGTGAGCGTTATATCGCTGTACTCGGGCCCACTGGGGTCGGCTTGTGCCGTCGTCGCGGCGGCACCTGCGAGTGGTTGGGAAGTGTCGGCTTCATCAGCGACCACTTTCCCGCCTGGCCGGTGGCAACAGAAACCCTTGAACGGCTGCTGGCCGAGCAGGTTCGCGGTCGTGCCGAGCTGTGTGTGTTGCTCTCGGGGCATTACAACCGCTTCTGCCGTGTTCCATGGAGCGACCAGATCAACACCAGCGACGAGCTGCTGGTGTACGCCGGCGTCTGCTTCGAGGAGGTTTTCGGCCTCTCGGCGCAAAGCTGGACCTTCAGCCTGTCGGCCGAAGCAGCAGGGCAGGCGCGGGTTGCCGCCGCCGTGCCTGACGAACTGCTGCTGCGTCTGCGCACCCTGGCCGACAACCTGAGCCTGCGCCTGGTTTCGGTGCAGCCCTACCTGATGGCGGCGTTCAACCACTTCGATGCGCAGATGGCAAAGGACGACTTTCTGTTCGTGGTCGCCGAGCCCGGCCGCAGTACCTTGCTGCTGGCACGCGAGGGTCGCTGGGAAGGGGTCCGTTCGGTCTGCAGCCCCGACTCCGACGGTGCGCTCGCCGCATTGATCGCCCGCGAGTGTGAACTGTTCGACGGTGACAGCGAGCACCCTCTGCCGATCTACCTGCATGCACCGGGGCGCTTTGACAACGTGCCGAGCCTGGAGCAGGGCGCCGTTGTGTTGTTGGGCATGCAAGCCGCCGCGCCGGTGCGCGATGTGTTGTATGTCATGTCCCAGGCGGTGAATTAAATGCGCGCCTTGATGCTGGACTTTCAGCCCCGGCGCCGGGCCAGTGCCTTCGGTTGGAGCCTGTTGTTGGTCGGGCTGCTGGTTGGCGCCGTCGGCCTGTGGACGCACCTGCAACTCGATGCCCAGGAACAGCAGGCCCACGGTCGCCTGCGTCAGGCCGAGGGGCAGTTGCACGGCGACAGCGAGAGCACGGTCGGCCTGTCACCGGCCGAGAGCCGCGAGCAGGCCGCCCGGATGGCGGAAATGCGGCGCATATCCGCGCAACTGCGCAGGCCTTGGGAGCGCCTGTTCGCCATGCTCGAAGCGCTGCCCCGGGACCAGGTCGCACTGCTGTCGCTGACACCCGATGCGCGCAAGGGCCAGGTCCGTATAACCGCTGAAGCGAAGGACCTGGAGGCGATGCTCGAATTCCACCGGCAGCTCGAATCCAGTGCCGAGCTCAGCGATGTTTCGCTGCTCAATCACGAAGTCGACGCCAAGTCGGCCGAGCACCCCGTGCAATTCAACCTGCAAGCGAGCTGGGAGGTGGGCGATGCACATCCCTAGACTGATTCTTCACGAACAACTGCAACGTCACGGTTGGCCGGCCCTGGCCGGTACCGCACTGGTGGTGCTGGCGCTCGGTTACACCGCCTTCGCCCTGGTACCCACCTGGCAGCGCTTGCAGAGTCTGTCTGTGCAGAACGAAGAAGCCAGCACCTACCTGACGCAAATCGAGCAAGGCATCGTCGCCGCGCCCGAAGTGCCGTCGCGGCAACTGGACGAGTTCCGCCAGCGCTTGCCGGCGCAGAAGGAAGCGACCTCAGCGATCGACCAGATCTATGCCCTGGCATCCAAGGAGCAGATTGTCCTGTCCCGTGGTGAGTACGCCCTGGGTACCGATCCGAAGACGCACCTGGCGCGCTACTCGATCCTGTTGCCCGTGCGCGGCACCTACCCGCAGGTACGCCGATTCATCCATGAGCTGTTGGGCGCGCTGCCGGCAGTGGTGCTCGAGGATGTCGACCTGCAACGCAAACGCATTGCCGACACCGAGCTCAATGGCCGCATCCGACTGACCCTGTATCTGTCGAGGTCATCATGAACGCACGCAAACGCTTGGGGTGGGGCCTGTTCCTGAGTGCAGCGGCAATCATTGCCTGGGCGCCCGGGCATTGGTTCCAGGACGCCGATGAGGTGGCGGTGGCCCCGGCCACTGCCAAGGCTACACAGACCGTCAAGGCAGGTGGACAACCACTGGCCGCGAAAGCCACTGCCGCGCAGGCCAAGTCTGCCGATGTCAGCTCGATAGAACCCGGGGCCAACCTGTTTGCCGCCCAGAGCTGGAAACCGGCACCGGTACTGGCCACGGTGACGGCGGAACAGGCAGCCGCTGCGGCGGCAATGCAGGTGGTGGCCCCGACTGCACCACCACTACCTTTTCAGTTCATCGGCAGGCTCGATGATCACAACGATGTGCAGGTCTTCCTGCAAAACGGCGAAAAGCTCTATGTCGTGCGTAACGGCGACATGATCGACGACACCTACAGGATCGTGGGTATCTCCGCTACTGAGATGAACATGGTCTATCTGCCCTTGCATCAGTCCCAGACTTTGTCTGTAGGGAGTGCTCCATGATTTCGGTCAAACGGTCTTCACCGTTGTTGTGGCTGTTTCTGGGGGCCAGCGTGCTGCTGGCCGGTTGCAGCGCCACGTTGGCAAAAAAGGAGGGGATGGCACTTATCGAGGAAGGCCAATACGAAGCGGGGATCAGCCGGCTGGAAGAAGGGGTGCGGGACAATCCGCGTGATACCGAGCTGCACCTGGCATTGAACCACGCCCGCGCCCGTTCGGTCACGGCGCTGCTGGCCCAGGCCGACCTGGATCGCTCGACGCGCGACTTCGCCTCGGCGGCCCAGGGTTACCAGCGCGTGCTGGTCATCGAACCGAACAATCAGCGTGCCAAGGATGCCCTGCGCCAGCTCGAACAACTGACTACCGTGAAAGACCGTCTGACCCAGGGCGAGACCGACCTGCGCCGGGGTGACCTGGTCGGTGCCGAGCGTCAGGTTCGCTATATCCTTGCCCTGGATCCCAAGAACGATGGGGCGCTGGCCCTGCGTCACAGCATCGATGAAGTGAACAGCCGCACCAACGTGCCCAACCCGCAGCTACGTACGCGTCTGGAGCGTCCGGTGACCCTGGAGTTCCGCGATGCCAACCTCAAGGTCATCTTCGAGGTGCTGTCCCAGGTCGCAGGGCTCAACTTCATCTTCGACAAGGACCTTCGCCCAGAACTCAAGGCCACTATCTTCGTGCGCGATGTACGCATCGAGGATGCCATCGAGTTGCTGCTGCAGCAGAACCAGCTGCACCAGAAAGTGGTGAACGAAAACACCATCCTGATCTACCCCGATTCACCGCAGAAGACCAAGGACTATCAGGAGCTGGTGATGCGCACCTTCTACCTGACCAACATCGATGCCAACACCGCCCTGAACATGGTCAAGACCATGCTCAAGACCCGCGACGTGTTCGTCGATGAGCGCCTCAACACCCTGAGCCTGCGCGACACGCCAGACGCCGTGCGCATGGCCGAGAAGCTCCTGCAATCCCAGGATCAGTCCAACCCCGAAGTGGTGCTGGAAGTGGAAGTGATGGAAGTCGCCCGCAACCGCATCCTCGAGCTTGGCCTGCAATGGCCCAACACCTTTGGCGTGGTCAACACCGACGGCTCGGCGGTAACGCTGCTCGACCAGTTGCGCCACATCGATCCGGGCCGCATCACCATCTCGCCGTCGCCACAGCTGAAAGTCAACGCCCAGGACAACGACATCAACACCCTGGCAAGCCCGGTCATCCGCGTCAGCAACAAGGAGCAGGCTCGTATCCACATCGGTCAGCGGGTACCGATCGTCAGCGCCACCTCGGTGCCTTCGACCCAGGGCCCGGTCATTACCGAAAGCATCACCTACCTGGACGTGGGTCTGAAGCTGGAGGTGACGCCCGTCGTTCACTTGAACAATGAGGTGGCGATCAAGGTTGCCCTGGAAGTCAGTAACGCCACGCCTCTGGAACCGACCCGCAATGGCACCATCCCGGTCCAGGTCGACACCCGCAATGCCCAGACCACCCTGCGCCTGCACGATGGCGAAACGCAGATCCTGGCCGGCCTGGTGCGCAACGACCATGGTTCCACCGGCAACA
The DNA here is from genome assembly GCF_011355085.1 of Pseudomonas akapageensis. Lineage (GTDB taxonomy): Bacteria > Pseudomonadota > Gammaproteobacteria > Pseudomonadales > Pseudomonadaceae > Aquipseudomonas > Aquipseudomonas akapageensis. The sequence goes on from NZ_VXCP01000054.1 coordinate 28,560, forward strand.
AGATCCCTGGCCTGGGTGACATTCCTGGCCTGGGTCGGCTGTTCGGCAGCAACAAGGATACCGTCGGCAAGTCCGAACTGGTGCTGTCGATCACCCCACGCATCGTGCGCAACCTGCCGTACCAGAGCCCATCGGACATGGAGTTCTCCTCGGGCACCGAAACCAGCATGCGCATCCCCATGCAGGAGCCTGCGGTGGTGGAAGGCAGCGACGACGCCAAGGACGCCGTCGCCAAGCCAATGGCCGCACAGCCGCTCGCTGTGGCTCCGATCCAGACGAAGCCGCAGCCATGAAAAGGACCGAACGCGGTTTCACCTTGATCGAAGTGGTCGTGACCCTGGCGCTGATCGGGTTGCTCGCGGCCATGGCCGCGCCTTTGACCGAAACCGTGGTTCGGCGTGGCAAGGAACAGGATCTGAAGATGGCGCTGTACCAGATCCGCGATGCCATCGATGCCTACAAGCGCGCCGCCGATGCCGGCCATATCGAGAAGTCGGTCGACAGCAATGGCTACCCGCCAAACCTGCGGGTACTGGTCGAAGGCGTGCGCGATGTGCGCAGTGCCAAGGGCGCGAAGTTCTACTTTCTGCGGCGCATCCCCCAGGACCCGCTGGCTCCGGCGCACCAGAAACCCGAAGACGCCTGGGGCCTGCGCAGTTATGACAGTTCGGTGGACAACCCGCGTGAAGGCGAGGATGTCTTTGACGTGTACTCCCATGCGCGTGGCAAGGGCCTCAATGGCATTGCCTACAAGGATTGGTGATCACATGCGACGCAACCAGGGCTTTACCTTGATCGAACTGCTGGTGGTCATGGCGATCATCGCGACGTTGATGACCATCGCCGTGCCACGCTACTTCAGCAGTCTGGAGCTTTCGCGCGAAACCACGTTGCGCCAGAGCCTGTCGGTGATCCGCGAAGCGCTCGACCATTACTACGGTGACACCGGGCGTTATCCCGATTCCATCGAAGACATGGTCACCCAGCGCTACCTGCGCAGCCTGCCGCTGGACCCGATCACCGAACGCACCGACATGTGGGTGCTGGTGCCACCGCCCGATGGCGTGGCCGGCGGGGTGGCCGATGTGAAAAGCGGTGCGACCGGGAGAGCGCGTGATGGCAGCCAATACGCCCAGTGGTAGCGCCGTCTGCGCTCAGCAGGGCTTTACTTATCTAGGAGTCCTGTTCCTGATCGTGTTGATGGGCTCGCTGCTGGCCACGGCCGGCGAAGTCTGGTCTACGATCGGGCAACGCCAGCGCGAACGCGAACTGCTCTGGGTCGGCACCCAGTATGCCCAGGCGTTGCGCAGCTACTACCGGTCCTCGCCGGGCCTGGCGCAATACCCCAAGGAGCTGGAGGATTTACTCGAGGACAAGCGCTTTCCGTCGCCACAGCGGCACCTGCGCAGGCTCTATCCGGACCCGCTGACCAACAGTCTCGATTGGGGACTTTTGCATTCGATCGACGGGCGCATAACGGGCGTCTACAGTCAGGACGAGGGCAAGCCGTTGATACAGACGAACTTCCCGGCGCAGTGGTCGGATTTCGAAGGTTTGAAGACACATGCGGACTGGCAGTTCGTTGCCGAGAAGGCCTTTCTCGACAGCCCAGCCGGTCCTGCAGCACCTACAGGTCCTGCGCAGCCAGCCACCCCCCTTGGCGCTACAAGTCAGTAAGGAGAGCGTCCATGTTCGGCTATCACCAACAGCAGCCTCGTATGACCGCCGCCTGCCGCTTGCGGCGAAGCGTTGCCTGCATGCTGGTAGCGCTCAGCCTGGCCGGCGTGGCCCAGGCCGATGAAGAAGATGAGATGAAGGGCTTTATCGTCGACCAATGTGTTTCGCGCATCGGCCACGACTTCTACAACGGCTTTGCCGACCGGCTGCGCAATACCAGCCGCCTGGATTTCAACCTGGTGGTCCGCGAACGCCCCAACCCTCGCTGGGGCAGCCTGATCTGGGTCGAATTTGAACAACGCACGTTATACCGGCGCTTCCTGGCGCCCAACACCGTTCAGATGGAGGACATTGCCACCGAGGCCGCCGACCTGGTCAAGAACCAGATCGCCCAGCGCAAGCTCGAAATTCTATTGCAGGACACAACCGATTTGGAGAAGGACGAAATATGAACAAGAAAATCCCTTCGCTCTCGATCACTCTGGCAACCGGACTGTTGCTGGCAGGTACCGTCAACGCGACTCAACTGGTCTACACCCCGGTCAACCCCAACTTCGGCGGTAACCCGCTCAACGGGACCTTTCTGCTCAACGAGGCGCAGGCGCAGAACGACCATAACGACCCCAGCCTGAACAGATCCACTGCCGGCACCTCGCCATTGGAGCGGTTTACCAGCCAGGTCCAGTCGCGGTTGTTGTCGCAATTGTTGAACGACGTCCAGAACGGCAAGACCGGGAGCCTGCAGACCGACGACTTCCTGGTCAACATCATCGATGACTCGGGCGCCTTGACCATTCAGGTGACTGACAAGGCCAGCGGTGAAATTTCGGAAATCGTCGTCGATGGGCTCGGCGCCAATTGATCCAACGTCAAACGGGATGACAGACCATGAAAAGAATTTTGCTGTTGGTCACGCTGGTAGCGGCCTTGCAGGGATGCACGGCCATACGCACCCCCATGCCAGCCGAGCAGGAAGCTGAAATACCAACCCTTACGCCACGCGCTTCGACCTATTACGATCTGATCAACATGCCTCGCCCCAAAGGGCGGCTGGTGGCAGTGGTCTACGGCTTCCGCGACCAGACCGGGCAATACAAGCCAACGCCGGACAGCTCGTTCTCCACCAGCGTGACCCAGGGCGCGGCGAGCATGCTGATGGATGCCCTGCAAGCCAGTGGCTGGTTCGTGGTGCTCGAACGCGAGGGCCTGCAGAACCTGCTGACCGAGCGCAAGATCATCCGCGCCTCGCAGAAAAAGCCCAATACACCGGTCAACATCCAGGGCGAACTGCCGCCGCTGCAAGCGGCCAACCTGATGCTCGAAGGCGGAATCGTTGGTTACGACACCAACGTGCGCAGCGGCGGGGAGGGCGCGCGCTACCTGGGGATCGGCGGTTCGCAGGAATACCGGGTCGACCAGGTAACCGTGAACCTGCGGGCGGTGGATGTGCGCAGCGGCCAGGTGCTGTCCAACGTGATGACCACCAAGACCATCTACTCGATCTCGCGTAACGCCGGGGTGTTCAAGTTCATCGAGTTCAAGAAACTGCTGGAGGCGGAAGTGGGCTACACCACCAACGAACCGGCGCAACTGTGCGTGCTGTCGGCGATCGAATCGGCGGTTGGGCACCTGCTGTCCCAGGGCATCGAGCGGCACTTGTGGCAAGTGGCCGATGGCAAGGGGCTAGAAGACCCTACAGTGGACAAGTACCTGAGCCAGAACCGTACCGACTTGCCTGAAACACCGGCGCAGTGAGGCCTGGTTGCTGGGGGCCTCATTCCCACGCTCCGCGTGGGAATGCAGTGGTAGACGCTCCGCGTCGCGACGCGGAGCGTCAGAGGAGGCATTCCCACGCGGAGCGTGGGAACGAGAGGTGCCGCGTTTAGTGCGCCCCGGCCGCCTTGTTCAAATCACTCTCGGCCCACTGGGTATACACACAAGCATCCGAAGCCGCCCAACGCACCTTGACCTGATCCCCCGCCGACAACGGCATACCACCCGCTGACAGCGCCTTGACCGTCATGGCCGTTCCACCAGCAGTCACCACGCTGCAAGTCAGGCTCTCACCCAAAAACAGCACTTCAGTCACCTTGGCCGCCACTTCGTTCCAACCCGCCGGTAACGGTTCGCTGGCGGCCTGCTTCATGCTCAGGGCCAGGGCCTTTTCCGGGCGTACCATCAACAGTACGTCCTGGTCGGTGTGCAGACTAGAGGTCAAGCGGATCGACAGGGGTTGTCCTTCGAACATGGCCACGGCATTGCCCTGGGCCTTGAGCTTGAGGAAGTTGGAGTTGCCCAGGAACGAGGCGACGAAGGCATTCGGTGGGTTCTGGTAGAGATCATAGCCAGTGCCCAGGCCGACGATCTTGCCATGGCTGAAAATCGCGATGCGCTGGGACAGGCGCATGGCTTCTTCCTGATCGTGGGTCACGTAGACGATGGTGATGCCCAGGCGCCGATGCAGCTGGCGCAGTTCGTCCTGCAGGTCTTCGCGCAGTTTTTTGTCCAGGGCGCCGAGAGGTTCGTCCATCAGCAGGATGCGCGGCTCGTAGACCAGCGCCCGGGCAATCGCCACGCGCTGTTGCTGGCCGCCGGACAGTTGCGAAGGGCGGCGGTGGGCGAACTGCTCGAGCTGAACCAGCTTGAGCATGGCCTCGACCCGGCGCTCGCGCTCGGCGCTGGCTTGTTTGCGGATGTCCAGGGGGAAGCCGATGTTGTCGCGCACCGACAGGTGCGGGAACAGCGAGTAACGCTGGAACACCATGCCGATGTCGCGCTTGTGCGGTGGCACGTTGACCAGCGACTGGCCATTGACCTGGATTTCCCCGGAGCTGGGCGTCTCGAAGCCGGCCAGCATCGACAGGGTGGTGCTCTTGCCCGAACCGCTGGAGCCGAGGAAGGTCAGGAACTCGCCATCCTTGATGTCCAGCGAGATGTTGTCCACGGCGGCGAAGTCGCCGTAATGCTTGTTCAGGTTGCGCAGGCTGACCAGGGTCTTGCCTTGTTCTGCGGTGTCTTGGATTACGGCACTCATGTTGTTCTCCTGGCGCTCAGGCGCTGACTTCATTGCGCCGGCGCAACGCGGCGGCGATCACCATGACCAATACCGACAGACCGATCAGCAGCGTCGAGGCGACGGCGATCACGGGCGTCAGGTCCTGGCGCAGGGTGGTCCACATTTTTACGGGCAAGGTTTGCAGGGTGGGGCTGGCCATCATCACGCTGAGGACCACCTCATCCCACGACACCAGGAACGCGAACAGGCCGCCGGCCACCATGCCCGGACGTATCCCCGGGAACGTCACCTTGAAGATCGCCTGCAGGCGCGAGGCACCGCAGATCACCGCGGCATCCTCGATCGACTGATCGAACAGCTTCAGCGAGTTGATGATCGAGATGATGGTGAAGGGCAGGGCGACAATCACGTGGCTGACCACGAAGGAAAACATCGTCCCGGTGTAGCCCAGCTTGAGAAACAGCGCATACACCGCCACCGCGATGATCACCAGCGGCACGATCATCGGCAGGGTGAACAGGCCGTAGAGCATTTCCCGGCCACGGAAGCGTCCGCGCACCAGGGCAAAGGCCGTCGGCAACCCCAGCGCGACCGCGAAGATCGTGGTCAGGATGGCGACCTTGAGGCTGGCGTAGGCCGCGTCCATCCAGTCGGCATTGGAGAAGAACTGGCCGTACCATTTCAGCGTCCAGCCCGGTGGCGGGAACACCAGCCACTGGGAGGAGCCGAACGAGAGCAGCACGATGAACACGATCGGCAGCAGCAGGAACAGCGCAATCAGGCCCGTGGTCGTGTAGAGACCGAAGCGCATGCGCCGGCTCATGGCGTTGGGAGTCAGGAGCATGACGGCTTACCTCGCGTTACTGGAGCCGACCGGGGATTCCGGTTGCAGCTTCAGGTAGAAGTAGAACAGCACCAGGGTGATCAGGATCAGCAACGCCGCGGCGGCGCTGGCCAGGCCCCAGTTGAGGAACGACTGCACCTGCTGGACGATGAACTCGGGTAGCATCATGTTCTGTGCCCCACCCAACAGCGCCGGGGTGACGTAGTAACCCAGCGACATTACGAACACCATCAAGGCGCCCGAGAACAGGCCCGAACGGCACAGCGGCAGGAATACCTTGAAAAAGTTGGTCCAGGGGCTGGCGCCGCAAATGGAACCGGCCTGCAGCACCATCGGATCAATGGCCTGCATGGTCGCCTGCAGCGGCAGGACGATGAACGGGATCATGATGTAGCTCATGCCGATCACCACGCCGGTGAGGTTGTGCACCATCTCCAGCGGTTGGTCGATGATGCCCATGGCCATCAGGGCCTTGTTGATCACCCCCGACGCCTGCAACAGCACCAGCCAGGAGTAGGTGCGCGCCAACAGGCTGGTCCACATTGACAGCAGCACGATATTCAGCAGCCAGCGGCCCCAGCCGCGTGGCACCAGGGTAATCGCCCAGGCCAGCGGGAAGCCCAGCAGCAGGCTGAACAGGGTGACCAGGCCGGCGACCGAGAAGGTGTTGAACAGCACCCGGGCGTAGGCGGAATTGGCGAACAGCTGTTCGTAGTTGCCCAGCCCCGGCACGGGTTCCATGACCCCGCGCAGCAGCAGGCCGATCAAGGGTGCGAAGAAGAACAGGCCGAGGAACAGCAGGGCGGGGACCAGGTTACTGGCGCCGCGCCAACGCTGAGCCAGGGAGGTGGAGTCTTTCATCACCTTGGCCTTGCCTTGGGCCTCGCCGGCAGCGCTCGGGGCGCTGGCGGCGGGCGTGGGTTGACGGGACGCGGCCGTCATTTTCATTTGACCAGCCATTCGTTCCACCGTGTCGCGATGGCCGGGCCGTTTTTAGCCCAGTATGCGAAGTCTAGAGTGATCTGGTCCTTGGCGTAGGCCGTCGGCAGGTTGGGTGCGAGCTCAGGCTTGAGCAGGCTGACGCTGTCGAGGTTGACCGGCGCGTAGGCGGTCTGGTTGGCGAACTCGGCCTGGCCCTTGGCCGAGCTTGAGTTGGCCAGGAATTTCATGGCGGCGTCCTTGTTCTTCGAACCTTTTGGCACGACCAGCACATCGGCCATGACCAGGTTCTGCTTCCAGCTCACGCCAACCGGTGCGCCGTCATGTTGCAGGGCGTAGACGCGGCCATTCCAGAACTGGCCGAGGCTGGCTTCACCGGAGGCCAGCAGTTGCTGCGACTGGGCGCCGCCGCCCCACCAGACGATGTCCTGCTTGATGGTGTCGAGTTTCTTGAAGGCGCGATCCAGGTCCAAGGGGTAGAGCTTGTCGGCCGGCACGCCGTCGGCCAGCAGGGCCAGTTCCAGTACGCCGGGGCTCGGCCATTTGTACAGGGCACGTTTGCCGGGGTAAGTCTTGGTGTCGAACAGGGAGGACCAGTCGGTGGGTTTGTTGGCGCCCAGTTTGCCTTCGTTGTAGCCGAGCACGAAGGAGAAGTAGAACGAGCCCACGCCATGGTCGGAAACGAAACGCGGGTCGATCCGGTCGCGCTTGATCACGTTGAAGTCCAGCGGCTCGAGCAGACCTTCGCTGGCGGCGCGCAAGGCGAAGTCGGCTTCGACGTCGACCACATCCCATTGCACGTTGCCGCTTTCGACCATGGCCTTGAGCTTGCCGTAGTCGGTCGGGCCGTCCTGGACCACCTTGATGCCACTGTCCTTGCTGAATGGTTCGGCCCACGCTGCCTTTTGCGCATCCTGGGTCGTACCGCCCCAGCTGACGAAGCTCATGCTCTCGGCTGCCATCGCTGCAGTGCAGCTCAGTGCCAGCAGGCTGGCTGAAAGCAGTGCGGTTGCACGTTTGTTGAACACCATGTGTACGCCCTCATTGTTGTGTTTTGAGCGGGCTGTAGATGCCCGCCTATCGGGAGCAGCAGGTCGGTCGAGCCCTTTGACGGGGTGAACGATTATTCGGTCTACGGGATATCATATTATGGTATTCCAAACTTTTAGCAAGAGGTTGGGGCTACCGGTCATCCGCGAGGCCAGTCGGGCAAGGTGTGCGCAGCCGCTATAGTTAGACCAGCAACACGCGCAAAGGATGAAAAAAGATGAAGCTGATCTGTCGTGAAGTGTGGTGGTACGAGCCGCCCAAGCCTGGCCAGACCGAGGCAGACCTGCGCTGGGGGTTTCTGGAAATCTATTCCGACAGGTCGACCAAATGGGTCGATGAGCGACCGACCGCCGAGCAGATGAAAGCGCGTAAGAGCTGCCGGAATTTCCCCAAAGCCGACGACTGAGTCACCTCGGTTTGTTACCGCACGCCCCAACAAAGTGCAGAATCGTGCAGCGGTAACAGCATCGCGGCTGTTCCCATTCTTGCGCTTAACTGCTTGTCACCCCCATCCCAGAGCGCTTCCCGCACTTTTTGCAAAACGCGATCGACGAATTGGCCGGCTGATTGCATATGCTTGTCTGTACAAGTATCTGCGTGTTCGTAAGACCCTTTCGGCGCGCAGTACCGATGCCCATGCGCCACAAGCGCTTCTGTTGGTCCCAGGGAATAAAATAATGAAAAAAGCGTTTCTGACCCTTTCTGCATTGGCTTTGTGTGTCGCTGCCGGTTCTGCGCTGGCAAAGGAATACAAGGAGCTGCGCTTTGGCGTTGATCCGTCTTACGCTCCCTTCGAATCCAAAGCCGCCGATGGCAGCCTGGTAGGTTTCGATATCGATCTGGGCAACGCGATCTGTGCCGAACTGAAGGTCAAGTGCAAGTGGGTTGAAAGTGATTTCGACGGCATGATTCCGGGCCTCAAGGCCAACAAGTTCGACGGTGTGATCTCGTCCATGACGGTCACGCCTGCGCGCGAGAAAGTCATCGACTTCTCCAGTGAACTGTTCTCGGGGCCGACCGCCCTGGTCTTCAAGAAGGGCGCGGCCCTTGGTACTGATCCGGCCGCGCTCAAAGGCAAGAAAGTCGGCTACGAACAAGGCACGATCCAGGAAGCCTATGCCAAGGCCGTGCTGGACAAGGCCGGCGTAGAGACCCAGGCCTACGCCAACCAGGACCAGGTCTATGCCGACCTGATCTCCGGCCGTCTCGATGCCTCGATCCAGGACATGCTGCAAGCCGAGCTGGGTTTCCTGAAGTCGCCACAAGGTGCCGATTTCGAGGTCAGCAAGCCGGTCGACAGCGAGTTGCTGCCGGCGAAGACCGCCGTGGGCATCAGCAAGGGCAACAAGGAGCTCAAGGCACTTCTGGATAAAGGCATCCAGGCGCTGCACGACGATGGCACCTACGCCGCCATTCAGAAGCAGCATTTTGGCGAGCTGAACCTCCACAGCGCCAAAAAATAACGACCCTGCGCCCATCCACTGATGGGCGCTTTTTCGATTGCCAAAGGGCTGCCCAATGTTCGAAAACCTGTTGCAGATACTGGGTCTATCCGGCTTCAGCCTCAAGGGCTTCGGCCCGCTGCTGGTGCAAGGTACCTGGATGACCGTCCAACTGTCCTTCCTGTGCTTGCTGGTGAGCGTTGGCCTGGGCCTGATCGGCGCCAGCGCCAAGCTGTCCAGATCGGCCCTGCTGCGTGTCCCGGCCCAGGCTTACACCACGCTGATCCGCGGTGTGCCGGACCTGGTGCTGATGCTGCTGATTTTCTACAGCCTGCAAACCTGGTTGACCAGCCTGACCGAATACCTGGGCTGGGAATACATCGAGATCAACCCGTTCAGTGCCGGGGTCATTACCCTGGGCTTCATCTATGGGGCCTATTTCACCGAGACCTTCCGCGGCGCCATCCTCGCCGTACCGCGCGGGCAGATGGAAGCGGCTACCGCCTACGGACTGACACGCGCCCAGCGTTTTCGCTTCGTGGTGTTCCCGCAAATGATGCGTTTCGCCCTGCCGGGTATCGGCAATAACTGGATGGTGATCCTCAAGGCCACGGCGCTGGTCTCGATCATCGGCCTGGCCGATCTGGTCAAGGTGGCCCAGGATGCGGGCAAGAGCTCCTACCAGCTGTTCTTCTTCCTGGTACTGGCCGCCCTGATCTATCTGGTGATTACCACTGCTTCGAACTACATCTTGCGCCGGCTGGAAGTCTTCTACGCCGCTGGCACCCGGGAGGCCGTACGATGATCGAACTTCTGCAGGAATACTGGCGACCCTTCCTCTACCAGGACGGCACTCACATCACCGGGCTGGCCATGACCCTCTGGTTGCTCAGCGCCTCGATTTTCATTGGCTTCGTGATGTCGGTGCCATTGTCGATCGCCCGGGTATCCTCCAATGTCTGGGTGCGTTGGCCGGTGCAGTTCTACACCTACCTGTTCCGCGGCACGCCGCTGTATATCCAGTTGCTGATTTGCTACACCGGCATCTACAGCATCGCCGCCGTTCGCGCCCAGCCGGTGCTCGATGCGTTCTTTCGCGACGCCTTGAACTGCACCATCCTGGCCTTTGCCCTGAACACCTGCGCCTACACCACGGAGATCTTCGCCGGGGCCATCCGCAGCATGAACCATGGTGAGGTCGAGGCGGCCAAGGCTTATGGCCTGCGCGGCTGGAAACTGTATGCCTACATCATCATGCCGTCGGCCCTGCGCCGTTCGTTGCCGTACTACAGCAACGAAGTGATCCTGATGTTGCACTCGACCACCGTGGCCTTCACCGCCACCGTGCCGGACATCCTCAAGGTCGCTCGCGATGCCAACTCGGCGACCTTCATGACCTTCCAGTCTTTCGGCATTGCCGCCGTCATCTACCTGGCCGTCACTTTTTCCCTGGTCGGTCTGTTCCGTCTGGCCGAACGCCGCTGGTTGTCTTTCCTTGGCCCGGCTCATTAATTCGTAAAGGACGTTTGCGCACATGTACAAACTGACCGTTGAAAACCTGCACAAAAGCTACGGCAATCACGAAGTCCTCAAGGGTGTTTCGCTGAACGCCAAGACCGGCGATGTGATCAGCCTGATCGGCGCCAGTGGCTCGGGCAAGAGTACCTTCCTGCGTTGCATCAACTTCCTGGAAACGCCCAACGACGGCGCCATGAGCCTGGACAACCAGCCGATCCGCATGGTCCATGACCGCCACGGCATGCGCGTGGCCGACGCCAATGAGCTGCAGCGCCTGCGCACGCGCCTGGCAATGGTGTTCCAGCACTTCAACCTGTGGAGCCACATGACCGTGCTCGACAACATCACCATGGCCCCGCGCCGGGTGCTGGGTGTCAGCAAGAAGGATGCAGAAGAGCGCGCCCGGCGTTATCTGGACAAGGTCGGTCTGCCGTCGCGGGTCGCCGATCAGTACCCGGCGTTCCTCTCGGGCGGTCAGCAACAGCGCGTCGCCATCGCCCGGGCCCTGACCATGGAGCCGGAGATCATGCTGTTCGACGAGCCGACCTCGGCCCTGGACCCGGAGCTGGTGGGCGAAGTGCTCAAGGTCATTCAGGGGCTGGCCGAAGAAGGCCGTACCATGATCATGGTGACCCACGAAATGAGCTTTGCGCGCAAGGTGTCCAACCAGGTGCTGTTCCTGCACCAGGGGCGGGTGGAAGAGCAGGGCGCGCCCGAGGACGTTTTGGGCAATCCGAAGAGCGAGCGCCTGCAGCAGTTCCTCAGTGGCAATCTGAAGTAGAAAACCCGTCCTCGAGCGACTGTTCGGTCGCTCGAAGACCCAGGGTTATCCCTCGAAGCTCAACCCTCAAAGCTCACACACTCCACGACTTCCAGATCGTACCCGGTCAACCCCGCATATTTGAGCGGCGGCCCCAGGTGGCGCAGCTTGCCGACGCCCAGGTCCTGGAGGATCTGCGCACCGGTACCCACTTCCGAATAGATCTTCGACTGCGAGCGTTGGTACTGGCGTGGCGCCTGGGTCAATTGCGGCACGCGTTCGAGCAGCGCCTGGGACGATTCGTGGTTGGCCAGCACCACCACCACGCCGCGACCTTCGGCTGCGACCTTCTGCAGGGCCGCCCACAGCGTCCAGTTGGAAGGGCCTGTGTACTCGGCGCCGACCAGGTCGCGCAGGGGATCGATGACATGTACGCGGACCAGGGTCGGGTCTTCGCGACGCAGGGTGCCCATGACCATGGCCATGTGTACGCCGCCTTCGATGCGGTCTTCATAGGTGATCAGGCGGAAGGTGCCATGCACCGTTGGCAGTTCGCGCTCGCCGATGCGCACCACGGTGTGTTCGGTGCTCAGGCGGTAGTGGATCAGGTCGGCGATGGTGCCGATCTTGATGCCGTGGCGCTTGGCGAAGACTTCCAGGTCCGGGCGACGGGCCATGGTGCCGTCATCGTTCATCACTTCGACGATCACCGAGGCTGGGGTGAAGCCGGCCAGGCGGGCCAGGTCGCACCCGGCTTCTGTGTGGCCGGCGCGGGTCAGGACGCCGCCTTCGCGGGCGCGCAGTGGGAAGATGTGTCCCGGCTGCACCAGATCGGCAGGGGTGGCGCCGGGTGCCACGGCAGCTTGCACGGTGCGGGCGCGGTCGGCGGCGGAGATGCCGGTGGTTACGCCCGTGGCCGCTTCGATGGACACGGTAAAGGCAGTGCTGAAGACACTGCCGTTGCTGGGCACCATCTGTTCAAGTCCCAGCCGTTGGCAATGCTCGTCGGTCAGGGTCAGGCAGATCAGGCCGCGGGCTTCCCGGGCCATGAAGCTGATCGCTTCGGGCGTGCAACGGTCGGCGGCCAGCAGCAGGTCGCCTTCGTTTTCACGGTCTTCGTCGTCCACCAGCAGGACCATCTTGCCTTGCCGGTAGTCTTCGAGGATCTCTTCGATGCTGTTAAAGGCCATGGGTCATTCTCGGTGCGGGCAGTTAAGTGGTTATGGTATGCCATAATACAAATCAAGCCAATCCAGCGATCCGTTTCGCACGGTCCGCAGCGCGACCGCACGTCGTACCGAAGAAAAGTCACGCTAAAAGACGGTTGTTTCGAATTTTCTACGAAAAAACCGTCAATCGATGACTTTCTTTGCACGAAAATTCTTCGCATATCCCTTCATCATTTTCCTGCCGGAACCGGCCTTGTGCCGAGGTCCCGCGCTGCCTGTCAGCCACTCGTAAACACAATAAAAACAAGGAACACGCGCTTATGAACCCCATGCTGTTGACGGTCTTGCCGCTGGCTTTGACCGCGGGTTTCGCCCAATGGGCCCAGGCCAGCGAGACCGCTTCGAAGGGTTTTATCGAAGATGGCAGCCTGACGCTGACCAATCGCAATTTCTACTTTTACCGCAACTTCGTGAACAACCCGGGCGGCCAGAATTATCGGGACGAGTGGGCCCACGGCATCATCCTCGACTATGTCTCGGGTTACACCCAGGGCGTCGTCGGTTTCGGCGTGGATGCCTACGCCCAATTGGGGCTCAAGCTGGACAGCGGCAAGGGCCGTACCGGCACGGGGCTGCTGCCGGTCGGGGCCGACGGCCGGGCAGAGGACGACTATTCCGAAGCCGGCGGGGCGGTCAAGGCGCGGCTGTCACGCACGGAGCTCAAGTATGGCAACCTGACCCCGCTCAACCCGGTGTTCGGCACCGGCACCGCGCGGCTGTTCACTTCCCGCGCCACCGGTTTTCAGCTGACCAGCCAGGAGTTGCAGGGCCTTGAGCTGGACGCCGGGCACTTCACTGCCGGCAACGATGCCGATTCGACCAATGCCGACGGAGCCCTGCGTTCGCTGTATTCGGGCGTGGAAACCCGCCGCGTGGATTATCTGGGTGGCAATTACGCCTTGAGCGACAGCCTCAGTCTGAGCCTGTATGGCTCGGAGTTCGCCGACATCTGGCGCCAGTACTACGCCAATGCCCACTACAATCTGCCGCTGGCCGAGGCACAGGCACTGGCCTTCGATTTCAATATCTACCGCACGCTCGATGAAGGTGCCCAACTGGCCGGTGATATCGACAACACCACCTGGTCGCTGTCGGCCGCCTACAGCCTGGGTGCGCACACCTTTACCCTGGCCCATCAGCGGGTCAACGGCGATGAGCCTTTCGACTACCTGGGCTTCGACCGCCAGCCCGGCACCTCGATCTTCCTCGCCAACTCGGTGCAGATCGTCGACTTCAACGGACCCAACGAGCGCTCCTGGCAGTTGCGCTACGACCTCAACATGGCCGCCTATGGCGTGCCGGGGCTGAGCTTCATGGGTCGATACGTGCGCGGCGATAACATCGACGACAGCCATTACAACGGCGGCCCCAACGGCGGCCAGGGCGTATACGGCGCTTACGGTAGCGATGGCCGGCGCTGGGAACGCGATCTGGAAGCGCGTTATGTGGTCCAGTCAGGCCCGGCCAGGGACCTGTCGGTCCGCGTGCGCCAAGCCACCCTGCGCTCGAGCGAGCAAGTGGCGCGCACCGACACCGCCGACAGCAACGAAGTGCGCGTGATCATCGATTACCCGCTGAGCCTGTTCTGACCGGCCGGCAAGCAGCGCAGGGAGGCGCTCTGGACAGCAAACAATGACAACACCCCACGAGAACCATCTGAGAGCACCGCAATGACCGATACCCAGGGTTTTGAATCCATCTCCAGGCGTGAACAGGGGCTGCGACGGCAACTGACGGCGGGGCAGATGAGCATGATTGCCATCGGCGGTGCGATTGGCACCGGGCTGTTCATGGGCAGCGCTTTCGCCATCGGCTTCGCCGGCCCCAGCGTGCTGCTCAGCTATGCCATCGGTGCGTTGATAACACTGCTGTTGATGGGCTGCCTGGCGGAAATGACCGTAGCTCATTCGACCTCTGGTTCGTTTGGCGCCTTTGCCGAATTCTATGTCAGCCCCCTGGCTGGCTTTCTGGTGCGCTATGCCTATTGGGCGGCGATCGTGCTGGCCGTTGGCGCCGAGGTCACCGCGGTGGCCATGTACATGAAGTACTGGTTCGCAGGCGTACCGGAATGGGTCTGGATCCTGTCGTTTTCCAGCCTGCTGATCGGCCTCAATGCCACCAGCGTGAAAGCCTTCGGCAATTTCGAGTACTGGTTTTCGGCGATCAAGATCAGCGCCATCGTCGGCTTCATCCTGCTCGGCGTGTATGTGGTGTTCGGCTCGGGCGATCCGCAGTACGGGGTGCATAACTACGTCGCTCACGGCGGCTTCTTCCCCCATGGTATCGAGGGCATGTGGGTGGCGGTGACCATCTCCATCTTCAGTTACCTGAGCGTGGAAATGATCGCTGTCGCCGCTGCCGAAGCGGAAAACCCCGAGCAGGCAGTGAAAAAAGCCTTCAAGGCTACCATCGCCCGGCTGGTGGTGTTCTACCTGCTGACCATTGCGCTGATGCTCGCCATCGTGCCGTGGAACCAGGCCGGCCAGGGCCAGAGCCCCTTCGTCACGGTCATGCAGGCCATCGGCATTCCAGGGGCGACCAGCGTGATGAACTTCGTCATCCTGATCGCGGCGTTGTCGGCCATGAACAGCCAGCTCTACATCACCACCCGCATGATGTTCAGCCTGTCCCGCGCCGGCCATGCACCAGCGGCGATGGGCGCACTGAGCAAGCGCGGCATCCCGGTCAACGCCCTGATGCTTTCGAGCATCGGCATTGCTCTTGCCGCCGTGCTCAACGTGTTCTTCCCGGAAACCTCCTTCACCCTGATGATGGCCATCTCCATGTTTGGCGCCATCTTCACCTGGTTCATGATCTTCCTGACCCACTTCTTCTTCCGTCGCTACCATGACCGCAAGGGCGGGGCGCCGTTGTCATTCCGCATGCGCCTGTTTCCGTACAGCACCTTGCTGGGGTTGGTGCTGATGGGGGCGGTGATGATCACCACGTACTTTACCGAGGCGTTCCGGATGACGCTGGTGTTCGGTGTTCCATTCCTGGTGGTGCTGGCGGTGGCGTATCAGGTGTTCGTCAAAGGCGCCAAGGCGCAGTCGCGTTATCAATCGATACCCTAAGGCGCACCCGTACCTCCTCGTTCCCACGCTCCGCGTGGGAATGCATCCAGCGACGCTCTGCGTTGCGCCCGCGAAGGTCGACGCAGAGCGTCTGGCACGGCATTCCCACGCAGAGCGTGGGAACGAGATAAGATTTGAACGCCGGGCAGGGTTGTTCAGGGCTTAAAATCCCCCGGACACGCTTTCAACCGATTTAGGTCGGTGCGGCTAGGGTCGATGTCACCATTGGCATCAAGATAGATATGTAGGTTGGGCCACTTCGGGGTGATGCTGACGCAGTGATGGCGCGAATTTTCACCCCACCAATCGAACCTCATAAAGAATCTCTCATCTGGAAACAAGTGACCGTAATCGCTTGTGCTGCTTCCGGGAGACAACCCCCCTTTATATATTCGGTGCTGTACGTTCCAGATGGATCTAAGCTCCTCCTTCGCCTCCTTGGGGTAATGGATGGTCGCACCTGGAAGGACAAGCCCCCTCCGGAAAGAAATTGTAAACAGCACCACCAATACCAGCGCCACTAGCGCCAGGGGCAATAGCGCCAATATCAACAATGGCGCCCATAGCCAGCGCCAGCGAGCCAGGCGTGATTCACCTGCAGACGTGGACATTAATGCCATCCCCCCAATCTTCTGGAGCAATAGCCAGCACTTCGTCCATGATGATTTTCGCGGAAACGCCGCCATTGGGATATCGCAGGTAGAGATTTATGCCGATATTGATCGATACCCGATCGGCGACATCATCAAACGCCCGCAACCCATCACCTAAACTGGCGGTCAGATGCGGGCCGGACTTGCTTAGTCCAAACCGCCATCGCCTCGAGCCGCTTCGTCCATGCAATGGTATTTAACTCTGGTCGTCCCACAAGTCTGGCGTACCATGGCCGCCCCATGAATTTACTTGCCGTCGTGTTGCTGTCGTAGCTCAGCAACTCTTTCATCCTAAGTACGGCAGGGTGCTTGATGTTGCGATTCATCTCATCGGCGATGTATGTAGCAAGCGCCTCCATCTGGTCTGGATGGTTACAGACTGCGGAATTCGCATTCTGTGTGCTTGTTGCACCGAATCCGCTGCGTGGCGAGGAAGCTTTCTCTGCGAACTGCTGATCAGCCAGTCGGGATGTCGTCGGCGTTGAATGGTCTGCTGGTCGAGCAGCGGTCCTGGTGGCTGGCGGCGCACTATTGCTGGATTGGTAGGAGGCAAAAAATACCGAAGCCTCCAAACCGGCTTTACAGGGGCAATTGCTGTAGCTATCCAGGGTCCCGGCCACGAGCCGGCCGTCACTCAGGAAGTACGAGACCCCGCCGACAATGGCGTATGTCTGTCCGTCCACACCGCAGGTGACCGGATCACCTTCGCGAGCACGAGGTTGCCCCTCGATGAGCCAGCCTGTATCTCCGTCCTGAACCTAGCCACCGCAGGTGGTCTTGTCACCCACACGGATGAAATGTCCAATAGCCATTGAATTCCCCTTTTTCTGCTGACGATGGATTGCATCGACTCACGAATGAACGGGAATCGAGCAAAGTGCCGAGTCAGAGAATTAACGCAAAGGGGATGGGAGTAACTGAGACGTTTCCCAAGCAACCATCAGAAAGGTCTGAAAAAACTAACGCCCGACAAGTCGATAACCTGCCGGGCGTTTTGGCTTAGCTGTTACTTTCAGTGAACTTCTCGAAGTACAACCGGCCATGATCGAACGGCTGCGCATCCAGCCAACTCTTGACCGATTCAACCATCGGTGGCGGCCCGCACAGGTACATGTCGAAGGGTTGCTCACCCAGATCCGTGGCGTCGAAGTGCTCGGGAATGAAGCCGCGCTTGCCGGTCCATTGCGGGCCGTCGTCGCTGATCACGGGGGTGAAGCGAAAGCCCGGGATGCGCTCGGCATAGCCTTCGATGCGCGCCAGTTCGCAGAGGTCGGCGGCCTGGCGTACGCCGTAGTACAGGTGCACCGGATGCCCGCAGCCGCCGCGTTCGGCGATGTCGTCGAGCATGCCGAGGAAGGCTGACAGGCCGGTACCGCCGGCCACCAGTACCAGCGGCTTTTCGACGTGGCGCAGGTAGAACGCGCCGAGCGGGGCTTCGAAGCGGATCGTATCGCCCACCTGGCAGCGATCGCGCAGGTAGTTGCTCATGGCGCCATCGGGCAGCAGGCGGATGAGGAATTGCAGGGCGTTCTGCTCGTTGGGGCGGTTGGCGAAGGAGTAGGAACGGCGGGCGTCGCTGCCGGGAATCTGCAGGCGGGCGTATTGGCCGGGCAGGAAGTCCAGCTGGCGTGGGTCGGCGCTGGCATCCAGGTGCAGGATCGCCGTGCTCGGCGAGACCTGTTCGACAGCGCTGACCACCGCCTGTACATCGCTCGATTGTGCAGCGCTGCACAGCGAGGAATCGAAGTCGAAGTAGAAGGAGGCGTCGGACTTCACGCGGGTCTGGCAGGCAAGAATCTTGCGCTGTTGCAGGTCGCGGGGCGACAGGGCTTCCTCATCCACGTAATCCATGGCGTAACTGCCGGATTCGCAGCGCCCCATGCAGGTGGCGCAGACGCCCTCGCGGCAGTCCAGCGGGATGTTGATGCCGTTGCGCAAGGCGGCATCGAGCAGCAGCTCGTTGCCTTGCACAGGAAAGAACAGGGTCTTGCCGTCGGCAAAATTCAAAGCGACCTTGTGGTTCATGGTGTAGGTCCCCAGGCAATCACAGGTGGTAGAAATCGAGCACGGAATTGATCGTGTCGTTGAGCAGCAGCATGTGCTTGCGGGTGATCTTCCAGCTCTCGCCAACGGGCTTGAGGTGGTAGGTGGCATGGCCGAAGAACTGTTCGCTGGTGCCCAGGCGGGCGTACAGCGTGTGCCAGTTGGCCAGGACCCGCAGTTGCCCGTCGCCCAGTTCGCTGATGCGTACGTTGCTGATCTGGTGCAGTGTGCGTGGCAGCGGTGTGGAGGCCGCCGACTTGCCGGTGCGCAGACGGAACACGCGGTCTTCCAGGCCCGAGCGGTTGTTGTAGTAGATCAGCGACATGCCGCGCTTGGGGTCGGTGGTGTACTGGTGTTCCGATTCCCACTGAGGCAGGTGGTATTCGCAGTTCTCGTCGAACAGATCGATATAGGCATCCCAGTCCTGGGCGTCGCACAGCTCGGCCTTGCGGAAGAGGAATTGTTCGATGCGGTATTGCAATTGCGGATTCATGCTTGCACCTCCTGCAGTTTCAGGGCTTTTTGATCCAGGCCCTGGAGCAGGAACCGCTGCCAGTTGGCGTGCTGGTTCACATACAGGCCTTCATGGGTGAACTCGGTGCCGGTCAGTACCGGGGCGATGCCCAGGGTCTGGCTGTTGGGGGTAGCGCCTTCGACCCACTTGTCGTGGCCACGGGAGATATCGCTCCAGCGTTCCAGGCGGGCCTGGAAGCCGCGCTGGGCTTCGCGAAATTCCACCAGGTCATCAGGGGTGCCCATGCCGGAGACGTTGAAGAAGTCTTCGAACTGGCGGATGCGGCTTTCGCGATCCTTGTCCGATTCGCCCTTGACGCCGATGCACTGGCTGATGATTTCGGTCTTGTTCCAGGCCACGGGGCGGACGATGCGCAGCTGCGAGCTGATCTGGTCCATGAAGAACAGGCTGGGATAGACGTTGAGGTTGCGCAGGCGGTGCATCATCCATTCGGCCTTGGCCTGGCCGTATTCTTCCACCAGGCGTGGCATGACGCTGGCATAGCCGGGGCGCACGGCCGGGTTGGGCATGTCGCTGAACAGCACGCTATGGCCGTTGTTGAAGGAGAACCAGCCGTCGTCGGTCTCGGCATCACCGGCACCCAGCTTGCTGTAGTCCAGGGTGTCGCCGGCCTGGCCTTGTTCGCGGTCGACCTGATGGCGATGCTGCACGGTGGCCACGTAGTTGTAGTGCACGGTACTGACGTGATAACCGTCCAGGCCGTTCTCGTTCTGCAGCTTCCAGTTGCCTTCGTAGCTGTAGGTCGACTTGCCCGGCAGGATCTCCAGCTCACCGGTGGGCGACTGGGCGACCATCATGTCGAAGAACACCGTGGTGTCACCGAGGAAATCCTTCAGGCTGTCGCTGCCGTTGACGTCCAGGCTGATGAAGACGAAGCCCTTGTAGCTTTCGATGCGGGCTTTCTTCAGGCCGCGGGTGGCCTTGTCGAAGCCTTCGGGGTATTCGCCGGGCGCCTTGACCTTGACCAGGCGGCCGTCGCTTTTGTAGCACCAGGCATGGAAGGGGCAGGTGAAGGTCGACTGGTTGCCCTTGCCGACGCGGGTCAGGGTTGCGCCACGGTGCTGGCAGGCATTGATCAGGGCGTGCAGCTGGCCATTGCCGTCGCGGGTGATGATCATCGGCTGGCGGCCGGCGCGCAGGGTCAGGAAATCGTTGGGGTTGGCGATTTCGCTTTCGTGACAGGCGTAGATCCAGTTCTTCTCGAAGATCAATTCCATCTCCAGGTCGAACAGCTGGGGTTCGGTGAACATGTCCCGGGCGATACGGAAGACGCCTTCGGCGGGGCGGAAGTCCAGGCAGCCGCTGATGAAGTCACGCCATTGAGCTGTATTCTTGTTTGAAATATCCATGGGTTTTTAACCTCTGATATCGGGCTGATCAGGGGTGTCATTTAGGGGCTTGGCAGGCCAGTGGGTCTATCCGCTTAATGGGCAAAACCAGTCCATAAAATCGGCGCTTGCGCGACCGGTAACAAACCGCTGCAGCGCAGGTGTAACCTCAGGTGCAGAGGTTCGCGACAGGTGGTCATGGCTAGCCGGATAGTGGGCATTTACTATCCGGATAAGTCGCTATTTTCAGCAGCCCGCGCTCTGGTACGAAATGTGCTTTATATGTTGACCAGATGCGCCGTCAGAGCGTGATTTTTGCAACCGTGAGTGCCGCGTGATGAACCGCCCAGATCGACATTTCCAGGACATGGCCGCGCACCGTTACGATCCGGCGGGCGCGCGCTCCTGGATGGCCGATGTGTGCGGTCCCCACGCCCTCGATGTGCGCCAACCCGGGCGGCTGGATTTCCAGCACCATGGCAATGTGCTCAAGTCCCTGTCGACGGTGGTCGGCCAGGTGCAGTACGGGACCGATGTGACCATCGGCATCAGCGCCGAAACCAACCTCAATTGCTACAGCCTGAGCTTGCCGCTGACGGGCGAGCAGGAATTGGCCAAGCAGGGCCGGTTGCTGCGTTCTGACCGTACCCATGGGGTGATCATCTCGCCCCATGAACAGCAGGAGCTGACCATTGCCGGTGACTGCCGCAAGCTGCAGGTGGCCATTGCGCGGGCTTCGATCAATCAGGTGCTCGAGCAGTTGTTGCAGCGCCCGCTGGATGCGCCATTGTGCTTCGAACCGGTGATGGACGCGGTCGAGGGCGCCAGTGCCTCGTGGTGGCGGATGGTCAGCCATCTGAATGACGAGTTGAGCCTTTGCCGCGATCTTTATGATCAGGTGTTTTTCGGTCGTGACATTGAAAGCGCGTTGATCAAGGGCCTGCTCCTGGCCCAGCCGAACAACTATTCGGGCGAACTGCGCCAACGCCTGCAAGTGAAACTGCCGCACTACGTGCAAGCGGCCCGCGCATTTATCGAGGCCAACGCCCAGAGCCCGATCTGTCTGGAAGACATCGAGCGCGCCTGCGGCATTCCACGATCAAAATTATTCGAGGTGTTTCGCAAGTATCTGGGGCTGTCGCCCATGGCTTATCTGAAGAAGTACCGCCTCAATTGCGTGCGGCAGGTGCTGCTGGAGCAGCCTGGGGTACGTAATATCTCGGCTGTTGCCATGGATTGGGGATTTACTCATCTGGGGCGGTTTGCCAGTGAGTATCGCAAGCAGTTCGGGGAGGCGCCGAGTGCGACTTTGCAGCGTCAGGAAGGGCGGGGGAGTCAGCTCTGACAGGTAACTTAGCAGGGGGCTTTATGTTGCCTGCCAAGGCCTCATCGCTGGCAAGTCGAATCGTCGCACCGCAGCTCCCACAGGTTTTGTATCTAGCCTGCCATTAATGGTCGCAGATAATCCCTGTGGGAGCTGGCTTGCCAGCGATGCAGACGCCGCGAAATTCAAAGAGTAGTACGCAACTGCCAAAGCTCCGGAAACAACTCGGTATCAAGCATCTTGCGCAAATACCCGACACCTTCCGTCCCGCCAGACCCCTGCTTGAAGCCAATGATGCGCTCCACCGTGGTCACATGCCGAAAGCGCCACTGGCGGAACGAGTCTTCCAGGTCGATGAACTTCTCGGCCAGCTGGTACAGGTCCCAATACTGTTCGGGATGGCGGTAGACAGTCGTCCAGGCGGCTTGCACCGAGTCGTCTTGTACGGTCGGCCCGCTTGCAACCAGGTTCAGGCGTTGCGCATCGACCGGCAGACCCGCGTGCGCCAGTAGCCTGATCGCTTCGTCGTACAGCGACGGCGTCGCCAGGGCCTGCTCCAGCTCGGCCAGCAGCTCTGGGCGGTGGGCGTGGGGTTGCAGCAGGGCGGCGCTCTTGTTGCCGAGGATGAACTCGATCTCGCGGTACTGGAACGACTGGAACCCTGAAGACTGACCCAGCGACGGGCGAATCGCCGCGTACTCGGTCGGGGTCATGGTCGCCAGCACGGTCCAGGCGTGGACCAGCTGATCGAAGATCCGCGAGACTCGCGCCAGCATCTTGAATGCCGGCGGCAGTTCATTGCGCTTGACGTGTTCGCGGGCCGACTTGAGCTCGTGCAACATCAGCTTCATCCACAGTTCGGAAGTCTGGTGCTGGATGATGAACAGCAGCTCGTTGTGGTCTGTCGACAGGGGATGCTGGGCGCTGAGGATGCGCCCCAGGTCCAGGTAGTCGCCATAGCTCATGGCGTCCTTGAAATTCAGCTGGGCGTTGTGCCATTCCGGGTTTGGCGAATAAGGGCATTGGCTCATGGTCCTGCTCCTCAGGTCACGCTGTGACGGGTCTGGAATCGGGCGTCACGCCAGGTTTCGTTGTCGAGGATGTCGAACAGGACTTCCACGGCCTCGCCGACATCGCTGAAGGAGGTGTACAGCGGGGTGAAGCCGAAACGCATGATCTGCGGTTCACGGTAGTCGCCGATCACACCCCGGGCGATGAGTGCCTGCATTACAGCATAGCCGTGCGGGTGTTCGAAGCTGACGTGGCTGCCACGTTCGGCATGGGCGCGCGGGGTGACCAGGGTCAGCGGGAAGTGCCCGCAGCGCGTCTCGACCAGGTCGATGAACAGGTCGGTCAGGGCCAGGGACTTCCTGCGCAGCGCCTGCATGTCGGTTTTGGCGTAGATGTCCAGGCCGCATTCGACCATGCCCAGGGACACCAGCGGCTGGGTGCCGCACAGGTAGCGGGTGATGCCCGAAGCCGGCTCGTAATGCGGCTCCATGGCGAACTGGCGGGCGTGGCCCCACCAGCCGGACAAGGGCTGCCACGCCTGGTCGCACAGCGCAGGCTTTACCCAGACGAATGCCGGCGAGCCCGGGCCGCCGTTGAGGTATTTGTAGGTGCAGCCAATGGCGTAGTCGGCATTGGCGGCTTTCAGGTCCACCGGCACGGCACCGGCCGAATGGGCCAGATCCCACAGGGCCAGGGCACCATGGTCATGGACCAGGGCCGTGGTGGCGGCCATGTCGTACATGTGCCCGGTCTTGTAGTTGACGTGGGTCAGCAGGGTCAGCGCCACCTCATCGTTGAGCTGCCCCGGCAGGTCTTCCGGTCGTTCGATCAGGCGCAGCTCGTAGCCTTGCTGCAGCAGGTCGGCCAGGCCTTCGATCACATACAGATCGGCAGGAAAGTTGTGCAGCTCGGACAGGATCACCTTGCGCTTGGGCGCACGGTCAGCCTGCACGCGCAAGGCGGCTGCGAGGATCTTGAACAGGTTGACGGTAGTGGTATCGGTGATTGCCACTTCGCCTTTGCCTGCGCCAATCAGGCCGGCGAGCTTGTCGCCCAGACGGGTCGACAGGGTGCTCCACTGGGCGGTGTTCCAGCTGCGGATCAGGCCTTGGCCCCATTCCTCTTCGATCATCTGCGTCGCACGGGCCAGGGCCGCGTGGGGGCGGGCGCCGAGGGAGTTGCCATCGAGATAGATGACCCCCTCGGGCAGGGCGAATTCGTCGCGCAGCGGGGCCAGCGGGTCAGCCTGGTCCAGTTCGAGCAGGTGTTGTTTTGTTGTCATGCTTGATTTCCTTTCAGGGGGCGGAGTACGGCGCGCACGGGGCTTGCGTCCAGGTCGGTGAAGCGAAGGGGCAGGGCGATCAGCTCGTAGTCACCTTCCGGTACCAGATCCAGAACGATGCCTTCGAGAATGGCCATATGAGCGCGTGCAATGGCCTGGTGGGCGTCCAGCGTCTTGGAGCTCTGCGGATCGAGCGATGGCGTGTCGATGCCGATCAGGCGCACGCCGAGGCTGGCCAGCAGCTCGACGGTGGCCGGGGCGACCGCGCTGAAGTCCGGGTCCCATTCGGTCAGCGGCGCTTGCCGCCAAGTGCGCAGCAGCACGCGTGGTGGCACATCCTGCAGCAGGTGTTCGATATGGCGCGGCTCGACCAGCGGGCCGCAGCCCAGGCAGTGCATGACCCGGCACGGCCCCATATAGGTGTCCAGTGCAACGGCGCCGATGGCCAGGCCGTCGGCACTGTAATGCAGCGGCGCATCGACATGGGCGCCGGTGTGCGGTGAAAGGGTGATGCGCCCCACATTGACCGGACAATCCGCGCCCAGTTGCCAGACACGCTCTTGCGCAAAGGGTGTGTCACCGGGCCAGGTTGGGGTCTGGGGGTTCAAGGGCGGGCTGATATCCCACCAGGCGGGCTCATGGCTCATTGTTATGATCGCTCTCGGTTTGGTGAGAGAAATGATATGAGCGTCGAGAGAGAATTATCTTGCGAACATGAGCATGGGATGGCTGAATATTCGAATATTATTCGAATAATTGCCCTTCAAAGAGTGCATTCTGCAATGGCCAAACTCGATAGCATCGACCTGCGCATCCTCGCCTGCCTGAGCCAGGACGGACGCATGAGCAACCAGGAACTGGCGGAAAAGGTTTCCCTCTCACCCTCGGCCTGCCTGCGCCGCCTGCGCGCCCTGGAGAGCGAAGGCATCATCGCCGGTTATGGTGTGCGCCTGGACGCCGAGCAACTGGGCATCGAAGTGCAGGCGATGGTCAACGTCAACGTGCGCCAGGATGTCGAGGGGTGGCACGAACGCTTCATCGAAGCCCTGCAGCGCTGGCCGGAAGTGGCGGACGCCTACATCATCACCGGCGCCAGCAACTACCTGCTGCGCGTGCGCACCCGCAACCTCAAGCATTACACCGACTTTATCGTCAATCAGCTGCATCGCACGCCAGGGGTGACCGACATCCGTTCGGACATCATCCTGCAGAGCATCAAATCCAGGGATAACCTGCTTGATCTGGTGCGCCCGCAATCGCGTAGCGGGGATTGAATATTATGGTATACCATAATACATATTTATCCGTCAGCGAGGTTACACATGAAGGCTTACTGGATTGCCCACGTAGACGTCACCGACCCTGAGCAGTATCAGCAATACACCCAGCGCGCACCGGCGGCATTCGCGCTGTACGGCGGCAAGCTTCTGGCCCGGGGCGGGCGCTCGGAGGCGATGGAAGGCCGGGAGACACCGCAACGCAGTGTGGTGATCGAGTTCGAGTCGTATGAGCAGGCGGTGGCGTGTTATCGGTCGGCGGAGTATCAGGAGGCTTGCGGGTTTCGCCAAGGGGTGGCGAAGGCTGAGGTGATTATTGTCGAGGGATACGAACCCTGACGCCATCTCGTTCCCACGCTCAGCGTCACTAGTGTCCGGTAA
>NZ_VXCP01000055.1 GCF_011355085.1 Pseudomonas akapageensis
GCTTCTTGACCGAAGACACCGCAGGCGACGCCGCCCCATACCCCACACAGGCCATGCAAGGGCCAGACGCCCAGCACGTCATCGATTTTCCATTGGTTCTGCGCGGCGGTGAAGCACCACACAAACAGCGCACCGGCAATGGCACCGATCACCAGCGCGCCAACCGGGTGCATCAGGTCCGAGCCTGCACAGATCGCCACCAAGCCTGCCAGCGGACCGTTGTGCAGAAAGCCCGGGTCGTTGCGACCTACCAGCAAAGCGGCCATCGTGCCCCCGACCATGGCCATCAGGGAATTGACCGCAACCAACCCGCTGACGCCCTGCAAGGTTTGCGCACTCATCACGTTGAAACCGAACCAGCCGACAATCAGAATCCATGAGCCCAGGGCCAGGAACGGAATATTCGACGGCGCAAAGGCCACCAGTCGCCCTTCCCGGTAGCGGCCGTTGCGTGGCCCGAGCAGCAACACCGCCGTCAATGCCAGCCAGCCCCCCATGGCATGCACGACCACGGATCCGGCAAAGTCGTGAAAGCCGGCACCGAAGCGTGCCTGCAACCAGGCTTGTACGCCGAAATTGCCGTTCCATGCCACGCCCTCGAAGAACGGATAGATGAACGCCACGATCAGCACCGTCGCGCACAGTTGCGGCGCAAAGCGCGCCCGCTCGGCAATCCCGCCGGAGATGATGGCCGGAATCGCCGCGGCAAAGGTCAGCAGGAAGAAGAATTTGACCAGCTTGTAGCCATGGTCCGCGCTGATGATCGCGGCCGGTTGCAGAAAACTGACCCCATACGAGACCCAGTAGCCTATAAAGAAATAGGCCAGTGTCGACACAGCGAAGTCACTGAGGATCTTGGACAGCGCATTGACCTGGTTCTTGTGCCTGACGGTGCCGACTTCCAGAAAGGCGAAACCGGCGTGCATGGCCAGAACCATGACGGCACCGAGCAATATGAACAGCGTATTGGAGCCATGGACCAGTGAGTCCACTGCGCTTTGCAGATTTTCCATAGGGGAGACAGGCCTGAAGTCACGGAAAAGCACCAAAGCAGGTCGATGACTCGCGGCACGCACCGAATTGGATCGACTGACAAACGACTCCCTGGTGTCAGTGAACCACTTTGGCGCAAGGCAGTGCCTGGAGCGAAATCGACGCTCGAGTTTTTCCTCGGGTTTTATTCGTTTAGGTTAAGGTTCTTGCGCCGGGGACAGATCCTGTGCCCGAATTCAGCGCGACGACCTCGATTTACGCACCACGGCAAAGCAAAAGCTGTACCAGGCAATCGAACTGAACCTTCGTCACCTGCCTGCACTCGAAACAAACAGACGCCACTGATAGGGAGATACCCATGGCCAGCAAAACGGCAAAGACTGCTCAAGACATCCTGATGGCTGACTTTCAAACCCTGGTTCGCGACACGGAAAAGTTGCTGGAGCACACCGCGACCCTGGCGGGCGATCAGGCGGATGAAATGCGTTCGCAAATTCGCGACAGCCTGGTGCGTGCCCGCGAAACCCTGAAATTGACCGAAGACTCCATGCGCCAGCGTGGCGAGGCCGCAGTCGTCGCCGCCGAGGAATATGTCCAGACCAACCCATGGCAGTCGATCGGCATCGCTGCCGGTGTCGGCTTTCTGATCGGCCTGCTGGCAACAAGGCGCTGATATGACGATGGGTACGGAATCCGACCCGTTGGAAACGGGCACCAGCTCATCGACACGGCGCCTGGGCGCGGCTTTTCTCGGGCTGCTGCACGGCCATGTCGAGCTGTTCGGCATCGAGTTGCAGGAACAGAAGGCACGCACCCTCAGCCTGCTGCTGTTTGCAGGGCTGGCACTGGTTTTTGCCTTGTTGCTGATTGCCGCCCTGTCAGGACTGGTCCTGATTGTGCTGTGGGACAGCTATCGGCTTGGCGGGATTATCGGGCTGTGCGTGTTCTACGGCCTGGCCACCCTCTTCTGTGGTTTACGCTTGAAGGCAGCCATCTTCGATGAGTCCTCCCCCTTCAATGCCACCCTCGAAGAACTGGCCAAGGATCGGGAGCGCCTGCTGCCATGAGCCATCCTCAAGAGTCCCCGGGCACGAGCCGACGCGAGCTGCGCAAGGCGTTGATTCGCCTGCGCATGGAAATGCATCGCCAGGAAATCCGTCACGAATCCCAGCAGATTGCCAGCCCGCTCAGACGGGTGCGCGCCATGGCGGACAACCTGCAAGGCGGCCTGGGTATCAAGCATGGCCCGCTGTGGGGCATGGCAGCGGTGGTCCTGCTGGGCTTTCTGACCGGCAAAGGTGCCAAGGGCGCGGGCAGCGGCAGCCTGGCCAAATGGGTCACCCTGAGCACCAGCCTGGCTCCCCTGATCAAACTGGTGATGCAAAGCCCTTCACAAAAGAAATGAAGGGCCTTGCGGCCGGTCACCTGACACGGGAAGCTAGGGCATTGCTCATGTAACGGAGACACGGCCTTGGATTGGCAAACCCTGCTTACCCGCGAACGCCTCGGCAAACCCCTGCACAGCCCTGAAGAGCTGGGTCGCAGCCCTTTTCACAAGGACCATGACCGCATCATCTTTTCCGGGGCCTTTCGCCGCCTGGGCCGCAAGACCCAGGTTCACCCGGTAACAAGCAACGACCATATCCATACCCGCCTGACCCATTCCCTGGAGGTCAGTTGTGTCGGCCGCTCATTGGGCATGCGCGTGGGCGAGACGCTGCGCGACAGCCTGCCGGACTGGTGCGAGCCCAGCGATCTGGGCATGGTGGTGCAGTCCGCCTGCCTTGCCCATGACATCGGCAACCCACCGTTCGGACACTCGGGCGAAGATGCGATCCGCCACTGGTTCCAGCAAGCCGCCGGGCGCGGCTGGCTGGATGCAATGAGCGAAGCCGAGCGTAATGACTTTCTCAACTTCGAAGGCAACGCCCAGGGGTTCAGGGTGCTGACCCAGCTTGAGTATCACCAGTTCGACGGTGGCACCCGGCTGACCTACGCAACCCTGGGCACCTACCTGAAATACCCCTGGACCGCGCGCCATGCCGACTCGCTGGGCTACAAGAAACACAAGTTCGGCTGCTACCAGAGTGAACTGCCGCTGCTCGAACAGATCGCCCTGAAACTCGGCCTGCCCAAACTTGAGGAGCAACGCTGGGCACGCCACCCGTTGGTATACCTGATGGAAGCTGCCGACGACATCTGCTATGCGTTGATCGACCTGGAAGACGGCCTGGAGATGGAGCTGCTCGAATATGCCGAAGTGGAGTCCCTGCTGTTGGGGCTGGTCGGTGACGATCTGCCGGAAACCTACCGCCAACTGGGCCCGCGCGATTCGCGTCGGCGCAAACTGGCCATTCTGCGGGGCAAGGCCATCGAGCATCTGACCAACACCGCTGCACGCGCCTTTGTCGATCAACAACAGGCCCTGCTCAGCGGCACCTTGCAGGGCGACCTGGTCGAGCATATGCACGGTCCCGCCAAGCGCTGCGTCCTGCAGGCGAAAGAAATGGCTCGGGAGAAAATATTCCAGGACAAGCGCAAGACGCTCCATGAGATAGGCGCCTACACCACCCTGGAGATCCTGCTCAACGCCTTCTGTGGCGCAGCGCTGGAGCAGCATGGCGGACGCACGCCCTCCTTCAAGCATCGGCGCATCCTCGATCTGCTCGGCAACAACGCGCCCGACCCCTCGTGGCCGCTGCATACCGCCTTCCTGCGCATGATCGA
The DNA here is from genome assembly GCF_011355085.1 of Pseudomonas akapageensis. Classification (GTDB taxonomy): domain Bacteria; phylum Pseudomonadota; class Gammaproteobacteria; order Pseudomonadales; family Pseudomonadaceae; genus Aquipseudomonas; species Aquipseudomonas akapageensis. The sequence goes on from NZ_VXCP01000055.1 coordinate 3,721, forward strand.
CTTTATCGCCGGCATGACCGACAGCTACGCCAGCGAAATGGCGCGAGAAATGACAGGGCGCTCCAGCCCCATGTAACTGACATCTGGTGTGGATGACGACTTCAGGTGGCATCCACATTACAGCCCCGCCTGCCAGAAATATCCCTCGCCAGCTTCAGACCTTACTGATGGCAATGCACGCAATCCATTCGAATAATCCTCTTCAATCGATTAATGCATTTATCTGAATGTCCTCCGATTTCTCCAGAGCATCGACACTCGAGTGAGAGCAAGGCCACTCCGTCGACGAACTTGCAATTCTCGGAAAAGAAAGTAGGAGTTTTCCTTCAGACTCGTAGTCCAAATAAAAAGCCCCCGTCAAACCCGCAATAAAGAGTAGCCATTGCAAAGTTGACAGACGCCAAACATAGAAAAAACTGTATTCCTAACCTTCGTTTACTGTAGGACATTTCCTATATAGCGCCAACTAGCCAGTCTATTCATGTGCCACCCCCTACATATCGGCTAAGGTGCGCGTTTTCTTCGCAGCCAGTACGGGAAACTTACTATGCACTCTGTTTTTATTGTCGACGATCACCCGGTCATTCGCCTGGCCGTTCGAATGTTGCTGGAAAATGAAGGTTACCGCGTGGTCGGAGAATCCGATAACGGAGTCGACGCCATGCAAATGGTTCGCGAATGCCTGCCGGATCTGATCATTCTTGACATCAGCATCCCCAAACTCGACGGCCTGGAGGTCCTGGCCCGTTTCAACTCGATGAATATCCCCCTGAAGATACTCGTGTTGACCGCCCAGAGTCCGGCATTGTTTGCCATTCGCTGCATGCAATCCGGGGCCTCAGGTTACGTCTGCAAGCAGGAAGACCTCAGCGAACTGCTCAGTGCCATCAAGGCCGTATTGTCCGGTTACAACTACTTTCCGAGCCAGGCACTCAATGCCGTGCGCCAGGATAATGGCCCACAAACCGAAGCAGAGCGTTTCAAACTGGTCAATGATCGGGAACTGATGGTCCTGCAACTCTTTGCCCAGGGAAGAACAAACAAGGAAATAGCCAAAGGCATGTTTCTGAGCAACAAGACGGTCAGCACTTACAAAAAAAGGTTGATGCAGAAACTGAACGCCGGCTCCCTGGTGGAACTTATTGAAATAGCCAAACGCAATGCACTGGTGTGAGCGGAAAAATGCCTAGGCGCTCGAACCTTCGTTGGCTTCTGGTCACGGGCTGGTGCTTGAGTATCCCGATTGCTGCGGCCCCCCTCCCTGCAACAGATTATTCGCTGCTCAGCCGCGCAGGCCCGACCAAACCGGATCTTGCGCTCGATGCACAGCAGCAGCGCTGGCTGCAGGAAAAACGCGAACTGGTACTGGGAACGTCGGCGCCCGATTACCCGCCCTTCGACATGACCCGCAGTGGCCGTGAATACGAGGGGCTTACCGCCGACTATGCGGGATTGATCGCCAGCACGCTGGCGATTCCCATCCGCGTCAAGCGCTTTACCAGCCGTGAAGCAGCCGTGGAGGCGCTGGTCGATGGCACGATCGACATGCTGGGCAGCGCCAATGGCTTCGAGGCCACTATGGCGGGCGTGACGTTGTCCAGGCCTTATGCCGTGGACCAGCCGGTATTGGTCACCCGTGAAAACGAAAGCCGCTCGGTGGTACAGGCGTTCACCGGGCTGCGCCTGAGCATGGTGTACCACTATCTGCCCAGGGCCGAAGTGGAGGCCAGCTATCCGGGGGCCTCCATCGATGCCTACCCCTCGTATCAGAATGCGCTCAATGCAGTGGCATTCGATCAGGCCGATGTCTTTCTGGGCGATACCATCTCGACTCACTACCTGATCAACCAGGGCCACCTCAAGAACGTGAAAATGGCCAACTTCGGCAAGCATGAACCCGTGGGTTTCGGTTTTGCCTTGCGCAGCGACGACCAGACGCTGCTGCAGCTGGTCAACGCCACCCTGGCGGCCGTACCTGTCGCTACCCGGGAAAGTATTCTCAAGCGCTGGGGTGCGGGCAGCGACATCCTGCTTACCGACCACAAGTTGCAACTGTCGCACCGGGAAGAACGCTGGATCGCGCAAAATCCTGTGGTACGGGTGCTGGTCGCGGAGAATCTTGCACCGCTTTCATTTTTTGACGAGGCAGGAAACTATCGCGGCATCAGTGCCGACTTGCTGGAGTTGATCCGCCTGCGCACAGGCCTGCGCTTCGAGATCCAGCGCAGCAATGCCACCGGCGACATGATCGAACGCGTCACTTCGGGCAACGCCGATCTTATCGCCGCCATCACCTCCAGCACCGAACGCGGTGCCCAACTCGTATTCACCCGCCCCTATCTGGAAAACTCCTATGTCCTGTTGACGCGCAAAGGGGCCGAACGCCCCTCTGCGCTGGACATGCTGGCCAATCAGCGTTTGGCGATCAGCCAGGGCCACCCGCTGGTCACCTACCTGCGCCAGCATTTCCCCCAGGTTGAACTGGTGCAGGCCAAGGATGAACTGGGCGCCGCGACGCTGCTGGCCGAAGGCAAGGTCGAGGGTGCGGTCAGTTCGCTGATCGTCGCCAATTACATCACCGCGTCAGCGCTGTTCCAGGATGCATTGGTCATCAGCTCGACAGTTGGAACCGAGCAAGCGACTTTCTCGATGGCCACCGCCCAGCAAGCACATGAGCTCAGCAGTATTCTCGACAAAGCTTTGCTCAGCATTGCCCCCGACGAACTCGGCGTCATCAATGGCCGTTGGCGCGGTTACAGCCCTGCCGACACTTCGTACTGGCACAAACACCATCGTCTGATCTACCAGGTGATTGCCGGTACTGGCCTGTTACTGCTGCTGTCCCTGATCTGGAATGCCCAGATGCGTCGGCACATCAAGCAACGCCAACTGGCCGAGCGCGCCCTGCGCCAGGCCAAGGATCAGGCCGACGATGCCAACCGCGCCAAGAGCACCTTCCTGGCAACCATGAGCCATGAAATACGCACACCGATGAACGCCGTGATCGGCATGCTTGAACTGACCCTGAAACGAGCCGACCAGGGCCACCTCGACCGCCCGGCCATTGAAGTGGCCTATGACTCGGCCAAGGATCTGCTGGAACTGATCGGCGATATTCTGGACATTGCGCGCATCGAGTCCGGGCGGCTGACGCTCCACCCTGAACGCGTCGACCTGCGCGTGCTGGTCGAATCGGTGGTGCGGGTATTCGACGGCCTGGCACGCCAGAAAAAGCTCAGCCTGATCCTGAAGCTGGACCCGAACGCCCACCAGCAGGTATTGATCGACCCGCTGCGTTTCAAGCAGATACTCTCGAACTTGATCAGCAATGCCATCAAGTTCACCGAACAGGGCCAGGTCAGCCTGCATTTGCAAGTGCTGCCCGGCCCGCAACCCGGCAACGCCACCCTCGACCTGCGCATTCAAGACACCGGTATCGGTATCAGCCATGCCGATCAGCAGCGCTTGTTCACGCCGTTCGCCCAAGCCGAACCCCATGGCCATCTGGCCAGAAATGGCACCGGGCTGGGCCTGGTCATTTGCCGCACACTCTGCACCATGATGGGAGGCGAACTGACCCTGAGCAGCCGTCATGGCCAAGGGACCGAAGTCCGCGTCCACATGCCGATCGAATGCCTTGAACCCATCACTGCGCCCGAACCCGAACAACAGCCGTTATTGCCCCTGGCGCCACTGAACGTGCTGGTAATCGACGATCACCCCGCCAATCGCCTGTTGATCTCTCAACAGTTGGACTACCTGCAGCTTCGACACACGACCGCGCACAATGGTGAGTCGGGTTTGAATGCCTGGCTGGATGGCTGCTTCGACGTGGTCATCGTGGATTGCAGCATGCCCCTGATGAATGGATACGATCTGACCCGGGCCATCCGCGACCACGAACGGCAATATCGCATGAAGCCCTGCACCATTCTGGGCTACACCGCCAATGCACAACCGGAGGAGCGTGAGCGGTGCCTGCAGGCCGGCATGAACGACTGCCTGTTCAAACCCATCAGCCTGACTTCGCTGGGCCAACGCCTGGCCGCCATAGCGGTGCAACCCAGGTCCACCACGCCGCAACAGGAGGTTGTATTTTGCCTGGCGGCGGTAGGCGCCCTGACCGGCGATGACCCGCAAATGCTAGACCGCCTGATCACGGAAATACTCCAGAGCAGCCGTGAGGACCAGGTACAACTGCAGAACCTGCCGTTGCAGGAAGATCGCCAGGCACTTCTGGCCATGGCCCACAAGATCAAGGGCGCCGCGCGTATCGTCCAGGCCCAGCGCCTGATCCAGTGCTGCGAAAAACTGGAAGCCAGTTGTACCGGGGAACACAACGACAACGAACTGGAGGTGTTTCGCCAAAAAACACTCAAGGCAATGGGCGAACTCGAGCATGCACTGCGCTATCAGTTGAAAAAAGCTCAACATGCCTGCGCAGACAGCTCGCCGCCCTGAAAGAGGGCTCTCGTGAAAATAGATTCAAAACGTGGCGCTACGCTTTAACTATGCTCAAAGGCTGCAGTAAGTCTTTCTTCCAGTAGAGATTTGCCATGCACAAAAACGAACAGCGTCGCTTTCCCCTGCATGTGCACATCAGCGCCATGTTCACTTTTCTTCTGCTGTTGACCGGAGTTGTACTCGGTTTATTCAATTACCGACAGACCAGCCAATTGATTCTTTCGAGCAGTGAACAATTGTTTTCGCGCATCGAACAGGAAGTCCGACTTGATCTGCAACATACCTATCAACCTATCCGTGACTTGCTCAGCCTGCTGGCAACCAACGACGACACGAGTGCTACCGACCTGCAACAACGCCTGGCATTGCTCAAGCCGTTCAGCCAGGCACTGACGAACAACACCAACCTCGCCTCGCTGTATACCGGTTACAACAACGGCGACTTCTTCATGGTCCGGCCGCTGCGCACGGAGGCCTCGCAGGCGGCCTTTACCGCACCGCCCAATGCCGCCTTCCAGGTCTGGAGCATCGAACATGGAACCGATGACAGGGTGAACTCCAGATCGCTGTTTTTCGACCAGGATCTGCAGCAAATCGATGCCCGTGACATCGAAGACGAGCAATACGACCCACGCACCCGGCCCTGGTTCAAACAGGCGCTTACCGACTTGAAACAGATCACCACGGCACCCTATCTGTTTTTCTCCACCCACAATGTCGGCACTACCCTGGCCCGGCGTGCCGGCAGTACAGTGGTACTGGGTGCCGACCTGACACTGGCCGATTTGAGCGCAACACTGGCCAGGCATCAGGTCACCCCCGGAACACAAGTGGTGTTGTTCGATCAATCGGGCAACGCCGTGGCCTACCCCGACAGCAACAAACTGGTCATTGAATCCGCAACTGCCCGTCTGGCCAAGGTCCGGGACCTGCATCCCGTGCTCAAGCAGTGGTTGGAAAGCCGTGGACCCACCAGCAATCGCCTCAAGGCTGACGGCCGCGAATGGGTGGTTTCGCGCAGTCACATGACAGAAGGCGGCCCTCAAGGCCTCGAGCTGGCTTTACTGGTTCCGGAAGACGAACTGCTGGCCGATGCCTACCGCCTGCGCTGGCGTGGGGCAGTGCTTACCCTCAGCATTCTGCTGCTGTGCCTGCCGGTGGGCTGGTTGATCTCCAGAATTCTGGTCAGACCCTTGCGCTCGCTGGTCCAGGAAGCCGATGCGATCCGCAGTTTCAACTTCAATTACCCACTGACCCGACGCTCACCGGTCCTGGAAGTGGATCAGTTGACCGTATCGATGCAGCGGATGAAACAGACCCTGGCGAGCTTTTTCGAAATCACTGCCAGCCTCAGTGCAGAGAAACGCTTCGCCCCATTGCTGCAACGCATCCTGCAAGAGACCGTGAATATCAGTCAGGCCCCGGCGGGCATGATCTACCTGCTCGACAGCAGCAATGGCAGCCTTGATCCAACCCGACTGATCATCAATGGCGTATTGCACGACCCCAAGGCACTGGGCATCAACAGTCACCCTGCCCAGGAAGCGCATACACCGGCCTGGCTGAAATTGCTCAGCAGCGAACGTGACACCATGGTTGCAGCAATGGGCCTTGAGCAGGCCGGTGATCTGCGCGGCATTCTCCATGAACTGCAGAGCCCACGGGTTCATCTGGTCGGCATCCGCCTGCACAATCGCAGCAACGAAACGGTTGGCATACTGATCCTGCTGCATCCCGATACGGGGGCCGCATCGGACCTGAACAGGTTCAGGCATGATCGCATCGCTTTCATCCAGGCGGTTTCCGGTGCGGCAGCGGCCTGCATCGAAAGCCAGCGCATGCAGGCCCGCCAGCAACAACTGCTCGATTCCTTCATCCAGATCATCGCGGGTGCAATTGACGCCAAGAGCCCCTATACCGGCGGGCATTGCCAGCGGGTACCGGCACTGACACTGATGCTGGCGAAGGCGGCAGCGGCCAGCCAGGCACCGGAATTCAGCCAGTACCACCCCACCGATGAAGAATGGGAGGCGCTGCACATTGCCAGCTGGTTGCACGATTGCGGCAAGGTCACCACCCCTGAATATGTGGTGGACAAGGCAACCAAGCTCGAAACCCTGTACGACCGCATCCATGAAGTGCGCACACGTTTCGAAGTGCTCAAGCGCGATGTCTGGATCGACTATTGGCAAGCCTTGGCCCATGGCGCCGAAGAAGCGGCCCAGGCGTCGGAGCGTGATGCCCGGCTCGCCAGCCTGGATGATGACTTCGCCTTCATCGCGCAGAACAACCTGGGCGGCGAATACATGGATGAGAGCCACCTGCAGCGTCTGCGCCAGATTGCAGAACGCACCTGGCTGCGCACCCTGGACGATCGGCTAGGCGTTTCCTGGGAAGAAAACCTGCGCCAGGCGCGCACGCCCGCCCCTGTGCTGCCGACCCTGGAACCACTGCTGGCGGACAGGCCCGAACACCTCTTCGAGCGCCCCGCCAGTGAACAGATTGCCGATGACAATCCCTGGGGATTCAAGCTCAACGTCCCGCTGTACAAATTCAATCGCGGCGAACTTTACAACCTGAGCATCGGCCGAGGCACATTGACCGAGGAAGAACGCTACCTCATCAATCACCATATGGTGCAGACCATCCTGATGCTCAGCCGGCTGCCCTTCCCCAGTCATTTGCAGAGTGTTCCAGAGATTGCCGGCGGCCATCATGAAAAAATGGATGGCACCGGCTACCCCAAACGCCTCAAGCGGGAGGAAATGAGCCTGCCAGCACGGATGATGGCCATCGCCGACATCTTCGAGGCACTGACAGCCGCCGACCGGCCTTACAAGAAAGGCAAGACCTTGAGCGAAGCGTTATCGATCATGGCGAAAATGTGCCATGACGCCCATATCGATCCGCAGCTGTTCCAGCTGTTCGTCGAGACGGAGGTCTATCAGGAGTATGCGCGCACCTATCTGCAGAGCGAGCAGATCGACGCAGTCGATGTGGCCGCCTTGCTCGACAAGGCCGGGCTCGGTGCACGAAAGCAAGCGGGGGGAGTTGTAAGCTGAGGGAGGGTAAAGCAGGAGCAACGACCCGAGCGGGTCGCTGCTCCATCTGACATCAGGCTACCGGATTGATTGGCTTTTCCGGGTACCAGACGTCCAGCAATGGGCTGACTTCGACGCTGGTCAGTTCGCTGCGAGCCTTGAGCCAGGCTTCGACCTTGGCGCGCTGCTCTTCGCTGACCGAGCCACGCTTCTGCAGGCAGACCAGACCGTAGTCATCGCCGCCGACATAGCCCAGGCCATTGGCTTCCATGGCTTCTTTCAGGAATGCATCGAGGAAAGCGTCGATAGCTTCTTCAGCCAGGTCTTCCTTGAAGTCCAGGTTCAGCTCAAAACCCAGCTCCTGGAATTCATCCACGCAGAGTTTTTTGCGCAGACGCTGGGAACGGTTAGTGGCCATGAAACAATCCTCTTGAGTAATATCGCGCGGCACTTTACCAGTTTCGGCCAGGCATTGCCTGACTCTGTGGGTCAAAGCAGACCGTTGACGCAAAAAAATCGTCACTACCCTGCAGTACCCGGGCACAACCCTACTGTCCTTGGGGCATAATGCCCCCTGTATTTGTTCGTGCCGGGGGCTTTCCTTATTCATGCCCTGGCTTTTTCACCCCTCGCCCGCAGGGTTTTACTTCAGATGATCAAGTCCTTACGCCCATTGTTTCTCGCTGGCCTGCTGTTGCCGCTGGCGCTGCCCGCCAACGCCGCACCACTGAACACCACGCTTCCGCCCAAGGTCGAGCAGGCGCTCAAGGCCAGTAAACTGCAGGATTCGGCCCTTTCGCTGGTGATGCTGCCGCTCAACGGCCCCGGCACACCGACCGTGTACAACGCCGACGTCTCGGTCAACCCGGCATCGACCATGAAACTGGTCACCACGTATGCCGCACTCGAGATGCTTGGCCCGACCCACCAGTGGAAAACCGAGTTCTACACCGACGGCACCCTGAGCAATGGGGTTCTGCAAGGCAACCTGTACCTCAAGGGGGGCGGCGACCCCAAGCTGAACATGGAGAAACTCTGGTTGCTGATGCGTGACCTGCGCGCCAATGGCGTACAGAAAGTCACCGGTGACCTGGTGCTCGACCGCAGTCACTTCGTCCAGCCGCAATTGCCGGCTTTCAACGATGACGGCGGCGACGACAACGCGCCCTTCCTGGTCAAGCCCGACTCGCTGATGGTCAACCTCAAGGCACTGCGCTTCGTTGCCCGCAACGACGGTGGCAAGGTGCTGGTCTCGATGGAGCCGCCGATTGCGAGCATTCGCATCGACAATCAGGTCAAGGCCGTCAACTCCAAACAATGCACCGGCGATGTCCGCTACAGCCCGTCCACCCAGGCCGACGGCATGACAGTCGTGGTCAGTGGCCAACTGGGCGAAGGTTGCAGCTCGCAAACCTATCTCTCGCTGCTCGACCACCCGACCTACGCTGCCGGCGCCGTGCGCGCCATCTGGAGCGAGCTTGGCGGCAGTATCCAGGGCCAGGATCGGGTCGATGTCGTGCCCAAGAGCGCCCGTCTGCTGGCCCGGGCCTTCTCCCCCGATCTGGTGGAGGTGATCCGTGACATCAATAAATACAGCAACAACACCATGGCCCAGCAGTTGTTCCTGAGCCTGGGCGCGCAATTTCGCACCGATGCCGACGGCGACGATGCCAAGGCCGCTCAACGCGTGGTCCGCCAATGGCTGGCGAAAAAAGGCATCACCGCGCCGCACCTGATCATGGAAAACGGTTCCGGCCTGTCCCGCGCCGAACGGGTCAGCGCCCGGGAAATGGCCAGCCTGCTGGAAGCCGCCTGGAAAAGCCCCTATGCCGCCGAGTTCATCAGTTCGATGCCTCTGACCGGCAAGGACGGGACCATGCGCAAACGCCTGAAGAACACCGCCATGGCCGGTGAAGCGCACATCAAGACCGGCACCCTGAACACTGTGCGGGCCATTGCCGGCTTCAGCCGCGATATCAATGGCAACACCTGGGCCGTGGTCGCGATCCTCAACGACCCTCGTCCCTGGGGCGCCTCTTCGGTGCTCGATCAGGTGCTGCTGGATCTCTATCGCCAGCCAAAACTGGCCGGCAGCACCGCAGCGCTGCAACCCTGACCTATCGTCTGCCGGATCGGAACGCCGATCCGGCCTACTCCAGCTCGGATTCAACCCGGTCCCGACCGCCCTGCTTGGCGGCATAGACACCGGAATCGGCCCTGAGCAACAAGGCATCGGCGCCTTCCCCCGGGCGCCAGCCAGCGATGCCGAAGCTGGCCGTGACGATCCCCACACCCTCGACTGGAACACTGCGCAAGCCCTGCCACAACTCGGTGGCCAGGGCATGGGCCTGCTCGGCATTGCTGCCCGGGCATAGCACCATGAACTCCTCGCCCCCCAGGCGGCAAAAAACATCGGTACGACGCAGGCGCTGACTGATGCGCTGACACAGGCTCTGCAGGACCTGATCACCCACGGCGTGGCCAAACTGGTCATTGATCCGCTTGAAGTGATCGATATCGAGCATGATCACCGCAAGATCCAGTTGATCGCGCTGCGCCCGGTCCAGCTCGGCCTTCAGGCGTTCCTGGAAATAGCGGCGGTTGTGGATACCGGTCAACGAGTCGGTGACCGACAAGGCCCGCAACTCCTCCTCCACCCGCTTGAGGTCCGAGATATCGGTCAGATAGCCGTGCCAGAGCGTCCCGCCCTCGGGCAAGGGCTCCGGGGTCGCCTCGCCACGCACCCAACGCAGGCCGCCACGCGGCAACTGCACCCGGTACTCTTCGCGCCAGGGACTCAAGCGTTCGGCCGACAAGCGGATCGAGGCACGCACTCGAGCCAGGTCATCCGGGTGAATTCGCTCGAAGGTCGCCGTCGCATCGCGCTGCAGCAGCTGCGGATCGAGCTCGTAGATATCGCGCAGGCCTTCGCTGGCATAGCTGAAACAGGATGTGCCATCGGCGTTGAGCTGGAACTGATAAATGCCGCCCGGCACTTCGGCTGTCAGTTTTTCCAGCAGGCGATCGCGCGCAGCCAGGGCTTCATGCACGCGTTTGCGTTCGGTGACATCGATGCAGATCGCCAAGTGCCCTACCCACAAACCATGTTCGTCGAGCACGGCAGTGGCCAGCATATTGGCCGACAGACCACTGCCATCCTTGCGTACCAGGGTCCACTCGCGAGGCTCGTGGCCGCCTTCCTCGATCGTTTCCGCCAGCATGGCCTGGGCCGCCGGCACCTCGCGGCCAAATCGCCGGCTGAGGATCGCTGCGCGATCCTGCAGCTCTTCCTGCAGGATCAGGTCTTCAAGGGTCAAACGCCCGACCACTTCCGCGCTGCTATAGCCGAGCATCAACTCGGCGCCGGCGTTGAACGTGGTGATCACACCGCGCAGGTTGGTGGCAATGATTGCCACCTGGGTGGCGGCATTCAACACGCTGCGCAATTGCCCATGGGTTTCGCGCAATTCGCGCTCACTGACCTGCAGCTCCGCCGTGCGCTGATCGACGAGTGTCTGGGCACGTTGACGCTGACTGACCAGGCTATAGAGCAAGGCACTGAGCAACAGACTGAGCAGGCTACCGAGCAGGACCACCGAATTGACCGCCGCAGAACGATTGGCCTGCAGAAACAGGGTACTGGGTTGAATATCGAGCTGATAGTCGTGGTCGGCCAGGCGCAACAGGTGGGTCGCCGCCAAGGCCGTCTGCGCCGCCACGTTGGACGACTGGAACAACACTTCATGCTCGCCTTCGGTCGACAGGTCGAGAATTCGCACGAACAGCGTGTCCTGATCCTGTTGCGGCAACCCCTCAGCCATCAACTGACGCATGCTGATGACCGCCATCACATAACCCGACGGGTTCGACTGCGAATCGGAGGGCCGGAACACCGGCGCAACCATCAACACCCCTCGCGAATAGGTCGGGTCCACCATGATCAGGTTCATCGGCGGTGAAACCGCCATGCTCCCAGGGTGTCGAGCGCGCGCCAGCGTCGCCCGACGCAATGGCTGTGACAGCAGGTCAAAGCCCAGAGGCAGCTCCATGCGGCTCTGGGATTGGGTAAAGAACACCGGGTAATACTCAGGTTGAGGCGGCGAAGGCACCAGTGCGTCATTGCTGTCCAGCGCGCCGACGGTAAATCCGGGCCCCAACTCCTCACGGCCGCGCCGCAGGAACTCATTGAGGTTCTGCTCGGTTACCCGGGGCGACCAGGAGTAAGCCTGTGTGCGTAATAACAGGGGGCCGGCATAACCGTTGAACTCGCTGCGCGTGACTTCGTTGGAGAAGACAAAAAAGCGGCGCAAGCCATCGAGTCGCTGCTCCTGGTCCTCGAAGCGCTCTTCGACACGACTGAAGCGTTCGCTGGCGAGCAACTCGAAGCGCTGGCGCAACTGCCTTTGGTAGAAATCATGGGTGGCCAGCGCCAGCAATGCCGTCAGCAATCCACCCGCCACGAACGCCAGAACGGCAACGAGCCAGGCAGAGGTATCCTCATCGATAAAGCCGAGAATCTTTGGGCGAACGGCATGCAACGACATAAGCGAGACTCGTAACGCCGGCGTGCGTGGGTTCACATTGGCTCAATAGCATTTATAGCCATTAGCCATTATTTTGCCTAGTGGCCTGTACGGTTAATTCGTTAGCTCAAGTTCGGA
>NZ_VXCP01000056.1:0-115724 GCF_011355085.1 Pseudomonas akapageensis
TCCGCGTGGGAATGCCTCGCCAGACGCTCTGCGTCGATCGTCACGAGCTCAACGCAGAGCGTCGCAGGATGCATTCCCACGCGGAGCGTGGGAACGAGGGGCCCCGGATCAAACCTCCGGCGCACACCCCTTCAACACCAACCGAATAATCGTCTGCGTCGCCGCTTCATAATCGGCATCGTCCAGCTTGGCCTTGCCGGTCACCGCCGAGATCTGCCAGTCGAAATCCGCATAGGTCTGGGTCGCGGCCCAGATGCTGAACATCAGGTGGTTGGGCTCGATCGGCGCGATCTGGCCGCGGTCGACCCAGGTCTGGATGCAGTCGATGTTGTGCTTGGCCTGGGCGTTGAGTTGCTCGACCTGGTCGGGGCTCAGGTGTGGCGCACCGTGCATGATTTCGCTGGCGAACACTTTCGAGGCGAAGGGCAGGTCGCGGGAAATGCGGATTTTCGAGCGAATGTAGCCACTCAATACTTCATTGGGCTCACCCTCCGGATTGAACGGCGTGGACGCCTGCAGAATCGGCTCGATTATACTTTCCAGGACCTCGCGGTAGAGGTTTTCCTTGGACTTGAAGTAGTAGTAGACATTCGGCTTGGGCAGCCCGGCCTTGGCCGCGATGTCGCTGGTCTTGGTGGCGGCGAAGCCCTTGTCGGCGAACTCTTCACTGGCTGCGCGCAGGATCAGTTCTTTATTGCGTTCGCGAATGGTGCTCATGGTGCTGGACGGTCCTTTGACGCTGCGAGCGCGGATGGTAGCAAAGATCGTCGGGTTAGAGCACCTGTGGCACAGTCCCGTCCAGGTGCGAGGCGTGGCCGGGACACAGGCTGGCAGGCTACCTGGCTTCCTCGAACGCGCAGCCCTGGAGCTCCTGGCTGGTGCATTCGAAGTAGACGAGCCCGAAGGGGCCTTCCTTTTTCTCCCAGGCTGGCGGCCATTTCAAGCGGACGGGGATATCAGGCTGGACATCCGGACGATAGCGCATATCCACCTTCTGGGCGTCTGTCGTGTTGAAGGTGCAAGCGCGTAGTCTGCCGACGTCTTCGGCATTGCCATTGGCAGGGTAGAATATGGCGTTGTCGAAAGTCGTCACGGAAGTGTTCGGATTTTGCAGGACGCCAAGCCACTCCCCCTTACCGTTCTCGGTCTTTACGGTCAGAACGCCGTTGGTATTCTGGATCTCGCGCGGGTTCGGACAGAACTCGACGGTGCCGGCCAAGGCGTTGCCCGCGAATAGGGCAGGCAGCAGCACAAGCAGGGTGGGTTTGAGTTTGAGCATTTACTTCTCCATAGTTTGTTCAGGAAGCCGCAGCCTTGCGGCGTCCTCATCTTAGGAGTGGAGAACCTGAGTGGATGCAGGCAGGTTCCCTCATATGCCGTAGTTACTTTCAGATCACGGTGTAGTACGGTCCTGACCAGGCACTGAATCAGCCTGAATGAATGATTTTTATGGAGTAGCACATGGCAGGAAGTAGCTTGCTGGTACTGATCGACGACATCGCCACGGTGCTCGACGATGTGGCCGTGATGACCAAGCTGGCCGCGAAGAAAACCGCCGGGGTGCTCGGCGATGACCTGGCGCTTAACGCCCAGCAGGTCTCGGGCGTACGCGCCGACCGCGAGCTGCCGGTGGTCTGGGCCGTGGCCAAGGGCTCGTTTATCAACAAGCTGATCCTGGTGCCGGCGGCACTGGCCATCAGCGCTTTCATCCCCTGGGCCGTCACGCCATTGTTGATGCTGGGTGGCGCTTTCCTCTGCTTTGAAGGCTTCGAGAAGCTCGCGCACAAGTTCCTCCACAGCAAGGCTGAAGACGACGCCGAGCATGCCGAACTGACCGAGGTGGTGGCCGACCCGGCCGTCGATCTGGTGGCGTTCGAAAAGGACAAGATCAAAGGCGCGGTGCGCACCGATTTCATTCTCTCGGCGGAAATCATCGCCATCACCCTGGGCATTGTCGCCGACTCGCCCCTGACCCAGCAGATCATTGTGCTCTCGGGCATCGCCATCGTCATGACGATCGGGGTTTACGGCCTGGTCGGCGGCATCGTCAAGCTCGATGACCTGGGGCTGTGGCTGAGTCAGAAGTCCGGGCGCATATCCCAGGCCATCGGCGGCGCGATCCTGCGGGCGGCACCGTACCTGATGAAGAGCCTGTCAGTGATCGGTACGGCGGCGATGTTCATGGTCGGTGGCGGGATTCTGACCCACGGCATCCCGGCCGCTCATCATGGGATTGAAGCGGTCACGCAACGGTTGGAGCCGGTGGTGGGCGGCTTGACGGTGATCGTGCCGACTTTGCTCAGCGCCCTGGCCGGCGTGGTGGCCGGCGCCCTGGTGTTGGCGCTGGTCATGGCCGGCGGCAAGCTTTGGCGGGCGTTCAGAAGCTGAGAATACGCAGATAGTCGGTGAAGGTTTCGACGATCTTCAGCGCCTTGCTGCCGTGCAGCTCCTCGTTATAGACACCGATCACCAGCTCTTCAGGGGTCTTGATGCAGACGCAGCCCCTGGAGCCTCTTCGGCCAAGCAGGCCATGGGCGTTGACGTACAGCGTGAAGTACTTGCGGCGGTCGAGTATGAAGCCGTATCGCAAAGCCGACAGTGGCAAATCGAATAGAGAGTGCAGGACGGTAATCTCTTCCAGGCTGGGAGCAAAGCCGGCCGAGCATGCCCAGACCTGGCCGTCGTACCCCAGGATGGCGGCGTGCTCCAGCCCAGCCCCCACAAGATTCAGGTCCACATAAGATTGCCAGGTGTTCATGGCCAGACTCCAGAAATTACCAGTGGGTGACTGGCCTATCTTTGGGGAATTCCCAAGACCTTGGCTACTGTCAGAAATGACAGTTTTTTCGGTTTTATTAGTCTGGTTGGCGATAACCAAGCTGTTTTTAATCGCTTTGCCGCATTTCCTCTTTAAGCCCTATGGCCTGCGAGTGACGCAGGCCATACGCACTCAGGCGATCACTTAGAAGTGCACCTTGACCAGTACGCTTGCGGTGTTCTGGTTGGTGTCGAACGAGGAGGTGTCGACGATGCCGTACTTGTCGCTCCAGTAGTCGTATTCGATACCGACGTACAGCTGTTTTTCACCCATGTGCAGCGCCTTGCCCAGGTCGTACTTGATCTGGGGAACGAAGTGCAGGTTGGCGTGATAGGTGCTGCGGCTGTTCTCGTCGTTGTCGACGACCCAGTCCATGAAGCCGTCGATCTTGATGTCGGAGCTGCCCACGGGAATGGTGTAGGACCAGACCGGGGAGATTTGCCAGACGTCATCACCCGGACGGTCGCCCTCGGTGTTGCGCTGGTAGAAGTTCAGCTGGAAGTAGTCGAAACCCGGGATCGCCAGGTCGAAGCCCGGGCCGATCAGGTACGACTCGACGTCGTTCTCGCCCCACTCGTAGGTCATGGCCAGCAACACGTCCTTGATCGGGCCGAACTCGAGTTTCGAATCGAAGATCTTGCCGAACGACAGGCGTGGGCTGACTTCACCGTAGATGGAGTTGCTGCCGTTCTGAGAATCGTCCTTGCCGTTGTAGAAGGTCTTGTCGATGAACAGGAAGTTGTCACCGTACTTCCAGCCGTCGGCGTGCTCGAAGGTGAAGGTCTGCTGGTTTGGTGGGTTGACGGTGTAGTCCTTGCCGTACAGGTAGGTCAGGCTGTTGTCCTGCCACTGCACCCAGTCGCCGGCCATGGCCTGGCCTGCGGCCAACAGGCTGCCAGCCAACATCAGGTTCGAGAAAATACGCTTCATTCGGTTGCTCCCAGGATGAATGGTTCTAGTTTTGTGTGCCTTGCAGCGCTCTCATTCGGCGCCTTTTTCAGGTAAAGCTGTCTTTCGAGTCAGTTTTTTTCATCTGGCCGCACTTTTTTGGCAAGAGCTGGGCCTGAACGCTGGATCGGCCGCAGATATCCTGCTCGACAAAGGTCTGAACAGAGGAAAGATGTACGTGCTGACTTTGACGCATACCAACCGATGGTCCGCTTGACTGATCGGTCAGTAATCTCGGGCGAGATTCTTTGCGCCTAGCTTGAGCGGCCGCGGAGAATACTGGCTCGCGGGTGACTGCTCAAGTGTTACATCATGGATCGGGCGCGTAAAAGTGGAGCATTTGGTCAAAAACCTGACCAAAGGGCAGCGTCATCCGGACCGCTGCCCCGATTGGGTCAATGATGCTGTACCGCGTGCTCGAGTGCCTGGCGCTCGGCACCGCCCAGCACATTGAACAGCAAGTTCAAGAGCAGGGCGCTGAGGGTTGCCATGGCGATGCCACTGTGGGTAATGGGCTCCAGCCAATGGGGCATATGAGCGAAGAACTCCGGACGAACCACCGGAATCAGGCCCATGCCGACACTGACGGCCACCAGCAACTGATTGCGGCGGTCGCTGATGTCGGTTTCCTGGAGAATCTTGATGCCGGTCGCCGCGACCATGCCGAACATGGCGATGGCTGCGCCACCCAGTACCGCGGGCGGAATCGACGCGACCAGGTAGGCCGCCTTGGGCAGCAGGCTCAGACCAATCAACAGGCCCCCGGCCACGACTGTCACGTAGCGGC
Organism: Pseudomonas akapageensis; assembly: GCF_011355085.1. Lineage (GTDB taxonomy): Bacteria > Pseudomonadota > Gammaproteobacteria > Pseudomonadales > Pseudomonadaceae > Aquipseudomonas > Aquipseudomonas akapageensis. The sequence goes on from NZ_VXCP01000056.1 coordinate 4,554, forward strand.
AGCGCACACCCGTCATCTGCACCAGGCCGATGTTCTGGGCGAAGGAGGAGTGGGTGAAAGTGTTGAGAAAACCGGCGAAGAACGAAGCGGTCGCATCGCACAACAGGCCACGACGCAGCATGCCCGGCGTGACTTCCCGGTCGGTGATCTTGCCCAGCGCCAGGAACATCCCGGTGGACTCGACGAAAATGATCACCACCACCAGGCACATCGACAGGATCGGCGCCAGGCTGAAGGTCGGCATGCCGAAATGCAGCGGGGTGACCACTCGCAGCCATGGTGCTTCGGCCAGGCCACTGAGGTCGACCATACCGATCATGCCGGCGATGCCGTAGCCCAGGCCCATGCCGATCAGTACCGAGACATTGACCCAGAACCCGCGCATGAAGCGGTTGATCAGCAGGATGGTGGCCAGCACCAGGGCGGCAACCGCCAGGTAGATGGGCGAGCCGAATTGCGCCGCGCCACTGCCGCCACCTGCCCAATTGACTGCCACCGGGAACAGCGACAGGCCGATGGAAGTGATCACCGTGCCGGTGACCAGGGGCGGGAAGAAACGCACGACCTTGGACATGAAGGGGGCAATCAACATACCGAAGAAGCCGGCAGCGATGGTTGCACCAAAGATGCCGCTCATGCCGACGCCGTCCATGCCCGCCATGGCGACCATGCTGCCGACGGCGGCGAAACTGGCACCCATCATCACGGGCATGCGAATACCGACAGGGCCGATACCCAGCGATTGCACCATGGTGGCAATGCCGGCGACCAGCAGGTCGGCGTTAATCAGAAAGGCAATTTCTTCACGGGAGAGGCCGGCGGCTTGTCCGATGATCAGCGGCACCGCAATGGCGCCTCCGTACATCAGCAGCACATGCTGTATACCCACCAGGATCAGTTGCAGCAATGGCAGGGGCTGTCGCGGTGGCGCAGGAGGGACGTGCGCCTTGAGTGACTCGGACATGCAACACCTCGGATTTTGTTCTTATTGTTCAGCATTTCTACGCTGTCTGGCTGGGCGCCCGTAGCCGCTGCCGCAGGCTGCGCTCGCCCCTGCAAGGGGCGCTCGATCTCAAGATCGCCGGGAGGTCCTGCGGACCTCAGCGCAGCCTGCGGCAGCGGCTACAGGGGGCCAATCAAGGCTGCCGTTTACATCAGTTGGTCGGCGCCCCCTTGGCAATCCAGGCGCCGATCATGTCGCGTTCCTGCTGGGTCATCTTGGTGATGTTACCCAGTGGCATCACCTGGCTGGCCACGGCCTGGGCCTGGATGCGCGGTGCCAGTTGCTGGATCTGTTGCGGGGTGTCGAACATGATGCCTGCCGGAGCTGTGCTGAACAGTGGGCTGGTCGGCTTGGCCGAATGGCACACGGCGCAACGTTCCTGGATGACGCTGTGGATCTTGTTGAAGCCAGCGTCATCCATTGCTGCCACAGGTGCCTGTTCGGCAGCCGGGGCAGTGGCAGGAGCAGCAGGTGCGGCAGCTTGTTCCGCAGCCTTCTCGCTGGCGCGCTTGCCGCCCTGGGCGGTTTCCGGCAGCGGCTGGTACTCGATTTTCGCGGCAGCCTGCTCAGGCGCGCTCGGCATCGGTGCGGGACCGGTGACGTAAGCCAGGCAGATCATCGACAGGGCGCCGACCGGCAGGGTCCAGGCGTACTTGTTGCTTTCATGACGGGTGTTGAAGTAGTGACGCACCAACACCGCAGCCACCGCGATACCGGCCAGGATCAACCAGTTGTACTGGCTGCCGTAGGTGCTCGGGAAGTGGTTGCTGATCATGATGAACAGCACCGGCAGGGTGAAGTAGTTGTTGTGCCGCGAGCGCAGCAGGCCCTTGGCCGGCAGGACCGGATCCGGGGTCTGGTTGGCTTCGATGGCGGCTACCAACTGACGCTGGGCCGGCATGATGATGCGGAACACGTTACCGACCATGATGGTGCCGATGATCGCGCCAGTGTGCAGGTAGGCGCCACGACCGCTGAACACCTGGCTGAAGCCGAAGCAGGCAGCGATGACCAGCACGAACAGCACCAGGCCCAGCAGGGCAGGGCGTTTGCCCAGTGGCGAGTCGCAGAGGAAGTCGTAGATGAACCAGCCGGCGATCAGCGAGCCGACACCGATGGCGATACCTTCAGCGCCGCTCAGGGTGCTGCCAGGGGCCAGCAGGTACAGGGTGGGGTTGGAGTAGAACACCACGCACAGCAGCGCGATACCCGACATCCAGGTGAAATAGGCTTCCCATTTGAACCAGTGCAGGTTCTCCGGCATCTTCGGCGGAGCCAGCTTGTATTTTTCCAGGTGGTAGATACCACCACCGTGGATCGCCCAGAGATCGCCCGACAGGCCGTCCTTGGGGTTGACGCGATTGAGGTTGTTTTCCAGCCATACGAAGTAGAACGAAGCGCCGATCCAGGCCACGCCCGTGATCATGTGAACCCAGCGCACGCTCAGGTTCAGCCATTCAATCAGATGTGCTTCCACAGTACTTACCTCTTGCCTGTCACCGTCGGTCGATGGCCAGGCCTTCTCTTATTGGTGGGGGTTGAGGATCAGCAGCTCATCCTCATTGAAAAAATGCTCATCGCAGTTATTGCCTGTGCCACTGCGATCAACCACCAGGAAGTCATCCCGCTTTTCGATCGTCAGCACCGGGTGGTGCCAGACGCCGCGATGGTAATTAATGCCCTGCCTGCCATTACTGACAAAGGCGCGGACCAAGCCTGATACAGGTACATCGCCAAGTGGCGCGACCACGATCAGAAAGGGGTTGCCGAGCAGCGGAATAAACGCCTGGCTGCCCAGCGGATGGCGCTCCAGCATGCGGACGGTCAAGGGCATGTCCTGCGCGTCGGCGCGGAAAATGCTGATGATCGCCTTGTCCTCGGGCTGCGCGGTTTCTACCGTCGCCAGCTTGTGGAAACGCATGGTCGAGCCGTTGTTGATCATGAAGTGGTCGCTGCCGTCGGTTTCGATCACGTCACCGAAAGGGGCGAAGGCTTCTTTGGTCAGGGGCTCAATCACTAGTGTGCGCATGCTGTTCTTCTTAAGTTTGAGTTCTGTGTTGTTTGTTCTATCGCATCGCTGGCAAGCCAGCTCCCACAGGATCAGTGTTCGGCGCCGATCTCTGTGGGAGCTGGCTTGCCAGCGATAGGGGCGACGCTATTTAGCTACCTTGCCCAATACCCGCAAACGGCTAACCCCACCATCCGGGAATACATTCAGGCGAATGTGGGTAATCGGCCCCAGATCCTTGATCTGCTCCTGGAAGCTGTGCTCCTGGTGCATTTCCAGTTTCTGACTCGGCAACAGTTCACGCCAGAACAGGCTCTGGGTTTCGATCTGGCTGTCGGTGCCGCCCTTGACGAAGGCGCCCTGGATCGAGCAGCTGTCCGGGTAGTTGCCTTTGAAGTGCAGGGTGTCGACGACCACTTGTTCAACGATGCCGGCATGGCCCAGGGCGACGATGACCCAGTCGTTGCCCGGGGTGCGACGACGTGCGGTTTCCCAGCCGTCGCCCATGTTGACGCCACGGCCCGGGTTGAGGATGTTGCTCATGCGCCCGAAGTGCTCGTCGGAGCAGGCCAGGGCGCGGCCGCCGTTGAGTGCGGCAGCCAGGTCGACCTGTTCGTTGTCGCCGACGGCCGACCAGTCGCGGAACGGCACGCCGTACACGCGCAGGCGAGCCACGCCGCCATCCGGGTAGATGTTGAAGCGCAGGTGGCTGAAGGCCTGGTCGTTGCTGATTTCGTGGTAGTGGTGGCTGTTGCCTGAAAGCTCCACGGCAGACAGCACTTCGACCCACTGGGTCTGCTCGGTGGGGGCGCCTTCAGCCACGAAGCAGGCTTCCAGGGACGCCGACGGTGGGAAGTTGCCGGTGAAGAAGGAGGTGTCGATGTCCACACCCTTGATCGAACCCGGTACGCCCAGGCGGATGACCGCGCTGTCGTAGCCCTCGAAACGCTTGCGGCGCGATTCCCAGCCGTCCATCCACTTGCCGTTGTCGTCGAACACGCCTTCCTTCCACACCGCAGGAGTCGGCTGGAACAGGCGGTTGACGTCGGCGAACCAGTCATCCGTGACCGAGATGGCTTTGGTGCCCAGGCGCGCGTCGGCCAGGTTGACGAACTTCTCGAAGGGTACGGCGTATGCTTTCATTTTTCTGGTCTGCCTTGAATAAGTGGCTTTGGATGCACTAAAGCTGCAGTAAGCGGAACAGGGCGATCTTGTTGATCTGCGCCAGTGCTTCCTTGAACTCGGCCTCGACCGAGTTATGGATACGCGTTTCGAACGCGGCGAGAATCTGATGCCGGTTGCTGCCTTTCACCGCCATGATGAAGGGGAAGGCAAATTTGGCTTTGTAGGCGTCGTTCAGCTCGGTGAAGCGCTGGAACTCTTCGGCCGTGCATTGGTGAATGCCGGCGCCGGCTTGTTCGTTGGTGCTGGCCTCGGTCAGTTCGCCTTGCACGGCGGCTTTGCCGGCCAAGTCCGGGTGAGCGTTGATCAGGGCCAGTTGGCTTGCATGATCGGCGCTCAGCAGCACATCGCTCATGCGCTGGTGCAGGGTTTCGATCACGTCGATCTCGGGGCCCTGGCCCAGGTCGAAGGCCTTTTCGGCCACCCATGGCGAATGTTCGTAGATATCGGCGAACGCCCGGGCGAAGCTTGCACGATCGAGGGTCGACGGCGTCAGGGTCTGAAAGCGGTTCATTGCGCGGCCTCGGCGTTGAAAGGGTGGGTGGCGTGCCAGTGACGGGCAATATCCACGCGCCGGGTGAACCAGACCTGGTCATGGCTCTTGGCGTATTCGATGAATTTTTTCAGCGCGGCCAGGCGGGCAGGGCGGCCGATCAGGCGGCAGTGCAGGCCGATGGAGAGCATTTTCGGGGCATCGGCGCCTTCGGCGTAGAGCACGTCGAAGGCATCCTTGAGGTACTGGAAGAACTGCTCGCCGTTGTTGAAACCCTGGACCTGGGTGAAGCGCATGTCGTTGGTGTCCAGGGTGTAGGGGATCACCAGGTGCGCCTTGCCGGTCGGGTTGTTGCCTTCCCAGTAGGGCAGGTCATCGTCGTAGGTGTCGGAGTCATAGAGGAAACCGCCTTCTTCCATCACCAGCCGACGGGTGTTCGGGCCGGTGCGGCCGGTGTACCAGCCCAGCGGGCGTTCACCGGTGATTTCGGTGAGGATGCGGATGGCTTCGAGCATGTGCTCGCGCTCCTGGTTCTCATCCATGTACTGGTAGTCGATCCAGCGATAGCCGTGGCTGCAGATTTCGTGGCCAGCGTCGACCATGGCGCGGATCACGTCCGGATGACGCTGGGCGGCCATGGCCACGGCGAAGATCGTCAGCGGGATGTCGAATTCCTTGAACAGCTTGAGGATGCGCCACACACCGGCACGGCTGCCATACTCGTAGAGCGATTCCATGCTCATGTTGCGCGCGCCTTGCAGCGGCTGGGCAGCCACCATTTCCGAGAGGAAGGCTTCGGACTCCTTGTCCCCGTGCAGGATATTGCGCTCGCCACCTTCTTCGTAATTGAGTACGAACGACAGGGCGATACGGGCATTCCCCGGCCACTGTGGATGGGGAGGGGTGTTGCCGTAACCGATCAGGTCGCGTGGGTAGTCAGCGCTCACTGCAGTCTTCCTTCTTGTTCGTGGTAACAGGGGCGTGGCTACCCGCTGAGGGGTGTGGGCCACGGCGATGGAGTGATTGTATACAACTTTATATCCATTTTGTAAGCCTGTTTTTTTGCATTTCTTTTGCGAAGCTGTCAGGGAAATAGGTTGCAAAAAACTTGCCTGATCGGTCAAGTTGAATCGTTGAAATGCACGACTGGCCTGATTTTAGGTCGTTTTAGCCGACCGGCGGGCGAGGATCGGTCTGGGCATAAAAATGCGCGATTTATTGTGTACAATATTTCCGAAAAATGTCTTAATAATCCGGCTGCCGACGCCGCTCGTGCTCCGTAACGGCGCGGCCTGGGTATTTTTGCAACCGATTTGATAAAGCGAGCCACCCAATGGGACGTTTGACCACGCACGTACTGGATGCAGCCCACGGCTGCCCCGGCAGCTCGATCAAGGTCGAGCTCTATCGCGTCGAAGGCCAGCAGCTTGAGCTGGTCGCCACCGCTCTGACCAACAGCGACGGTCGTTGCGACGCACCGCTGCTGCAAGGCGATGACTACCGCAGCGGCGTCTACCAGCTGCAATTCGCCGCCGGCGACTATTACCGCGCCAAGGGCGTGCAGTTGCCCGAACAGGCTTTTCTGGATGTGGTAGTCCTGCGCTTCGGCATCAGCGCCGAGCAGGATCACTACCATGTGCCGTTGTTGATTTCGCCGTACAGTTATTCCACGTATCGGGGTAGCTAGTCCCGGTTTCTGGTCCGAAACTTCGTTGGTTTTTGCCCGCTCTCACTGGCGGGCTTTTTTATGCCCTCGATTTTGTGCGACCGCGTTGCGGTCGATCGCTGGCAAGCCAGCTCCCACAGGGGACTTGCGCTTCCTCGTTCCCACGCTCTGCGTGGGAATGCATCCAGAGACGCTCTGCGTCGGGATCTTGAAGGTCGACGCAGAGCGTCTGGCACGGCATTCCCACGCGGAGCGTGGGGAACGAGATAAACGAGATAATGCAAAAAGCCCCACCCGAAGGTGAGGCTTGGTTTGCTACCGCTTACAGCGTTTACAAGAACACAAACTTGGCAATAAAGATCGCGCACAGCACCCACAGGCTCAGGGAAATTTCCTTGTGCTTGCCGGTACCGGCCTTGAGCACCACATAGCTGATAAAGCCCAGGGCGATACCGTCGGCGACCGAGAAGGTCAGCGGCATCATGATCATGGTGACGATTGCGGGAATGCAGTCGGTCGATTCTTCCCAGTTGATGTGGGCCATGCCGCCCATCATCAGCATGGCTACATAGATCAATGCACCGGCGGTGGCGTAGGCGGGGATCATGCCGGCCAGTGGCGCGAAGAACATGGCGGCAATGAACAGGATGCCGACCACGACGGCGGTCAAACCGGTGCGGCCACCGGCGGCCACGCCTGCAGCACTTTCCACGTAGCTGGTGACCGGTGGCACGCCGACCACGGCGCCGAACACGCTGGAGGCGCTGTCGGCCTTGAGGGCGCGGGACAGGTTTTCGATGCGACCGTCGGCGTTCACCAGGTTGGCCCGCTGGGCGACGCCCATCAGGGTGCCGGCGGTGTCGAACATGTGCACGAAGAGGAAGGCCAGCACCACGCTGATCATGCTGACGTTGAACACGCCGGCCACGTCCATGGCCATCCAGGTCGGTGCCAGGCTGGGTGGCATGGAAAACACGCCGCCATATTCCACCAGCCCCAGGCCCCAACCGGCGAGGGTCACGGTAATGATGCTGATGAGGATCGCGCCGAACACGCGGTGGTAACTCAGCACCGCAATCATCAGGAAGCACATGGCGGCCAGCAGTGGCCCTGCTTCACGCAGCGAACCGAGCTTGATCAGAGTGGCCGGGCTGTCGACGATGATGCCGGCAGTCTTCAGGCCGATCAGGCCGAGGAACAGCCCGACCCCCGCACCCATGGCATGACGCAGGCTCACCGGAATGCTGTTGAGCAGCCATTCGCGGACCCGCGACAAGGTCAGGAACATGAACAGCACGCCGGAAACGAATACGGCACCAAGGGCTGTTTCCCAGTTGTACCCCATGGTCCCGACCACGGTGTAGGTAAAGAACGCATTGAGCCCCATGCCCGGTGCCAGGCCCACCGGCCAGTTGGCATACAGGCCCATCAGCAGGCAACCCAGTGCTGCGGCGATGCAGGTGGCGACGAAGGCTGCGCCATGATCGATCCCGGCATCGGCCATGATGTTCGGGTTGACGAAAATGATGTAGGCCATGGTAATGAAGGTCGTCAGACCTGCAATCAATTCGGTTTTGACGGTGGTGCCATGCAGCTTGAGTTTGAAAATCCGCTCCAGCCAATTGCTACTCAATGGCGGGGCGAGATCCAGCGTAGGGGCTTCGGATTTGCGACTTTCCACAGCATGTACTCCTCAAGACTTTTCTTGTTTTTCAGAACCGGTCCTGCGCTTTGCACTAGGGGGATCTGTGAGGCGAATGGGATGGCGCGGTCATCCAGACCATTTATTGACCTGCGGGTCAGGATGTTGCACGAAAGGATTATGCTTTTGTATACAAATAAAGCAAATAATGTTTTTGCGTTTGTCTGCAATTTTTTGTTATTGGCGTTATAAGTGCCATCACAGCCTGCAGAAATGGCCGCTGCTGTGTACAATGTGCCCGTAGCTTTACCTGTATTTTTCACCCAAGGCTTGTCATCGACCCTTTGCCTGGTATTACAGTCAGGGTCCCACTGCCGGAATCTTTGCCCTCGAGTGCCCATGAACGATCAGTTGCAACCTCTCAAGAAACCATCGCGTGCCGGCAAGGCCGGGCGCAGCGGAACCCAGGACGACATCGTCTATGCGCATATTTTCGAGGCGATCCTCGAGCAGCGTCTGGCGCCGGGAACCAAGTTGAGCGAGGAAGCCCTGGGCGAGATTTTCGGCGTCAGTCGCACCATCATCCGCCGTGCGTTGTCGCGCCTGGCCCATGAAGGCGTGGTGCTGTTGCGGCCGAACCGGGGAGCGGTGGTGTCCAGCCCGAGCGTGGAAGAAGCCCGCCAGGTGTTTTTCGCGCGGCGCATGGTCGAACGCTCCATCACCGAGCTCGCGGTGGAGCACGCTACGGCTGAACATATCGCCGAGTTGCGGCAGATGGTGCTCGATGAGCGCGACAGTTTTTCCCGTGGCGATCGTGGTGCCGGTATCCGCCTGTCCGGGGAGTTCCACCTCAAGCTGGCGGAAGCGGCCATGAACGCACCGCTGATCAGCTTCCAGCGCAGCCTGGTGTCGCAGACGTCGCTGATCATCGCCCAGTACGAAAGCGGCAACCGCTCGCACTGCTCCTACGACGAACACACCCAACTGATCGACGCCATCGAAGCCCGCGACGCGGTGCTGGCGGTGAACCTGATGATGCACCACATGGATCATATCGACAGCAAGCTCAACCTCGATGAGGAAGGCGCGTCGGATGATTTGCATGCGGTGTTTTCGCATTTGTTGCAGACCAAGAAGGCTGGGCGGGCGGGGTCTTCGGTCAAGGGCTGAATGCTGCTTGTGATTCGAGATCCTGCGGCCGCTGCGCTCGGGCGCGCAGCGGCCGCAGGGATCTCTCAACGCTGATGAACCAGCCTGCCAGCCGCAAAGGTCTGCTGCACCGTCCGGTCATCCCCCAGCGTCATCAACACGAACAACGTCTCCTCAATACTGCGCGACTGCTGGATCCGGTAGGACAGCAGCGGTGTGGCGTTGTAGTCCAGCACCACGAAGTCGGCATCGCTGCCCGCTTGCAGGTTGCCGATGCGGTCTTCCAGGCGCAGGGCACGCGCGCCGCCCAGGGTGGCCAGGTACAGTGACTTGAACGGGCTCAGGCGTGCTCCCTGCAGTTGCATGACCTTGTAGGCTTCGTTGAGCGTCTGCAACAGCGAGAAGCTGGTGCCGCCGCCGACATCGGTGCCCAGGCCGACGTTGACCTTGTGCTTCTCGGCCATCGGCAGGTTGAACAGGCCGCTGCCCAGGAACAGGTTCGAGGTCGGGCAGAAGGCGATGGCCGAGCCGGTCTCGGCCAGGCGCTGGCATTCCTCGTCGCACAGGTGCACGCCGTGGGCGAACACCGAGCGCTCGCCGAGCAACTGATAGTGGTCGTAGACGTCCAGGTAGCCCTTGCGTTCCGGGAACAGCGCTTTGACCCACTCGATTTCCTTGAGGTTTTCGCTGATGTGGGTCTGCATGTACAGATCCGGGTATTCCCTGAGCAATTGCCCGGCCAGGGTCAACTGTTCCGGCGTACTGGTCGGGGCGAAGCGCGGGGTCACGGCGTAATGCAGTCGGCCCTTGCCGTGCCAGCGCTCGATCAGCGCCTTGCTTTCGACATAACTGGATTCGGCGGTGTCGGTCAGGTAGTCCGGGGCGTTGCGGTCCATCATCACCTTGCCGGCGATCATGCGCAGGTTCAGGCGCTCGGCTTCTTCGAAAAAGGCGTCCACCGATTCCGGGTGCACACTGGCGAACACCAGGGCAGTGGTGGTGCCGTTGCGCAGCAGTTCCTCGATGAAAATCTTCGCGACTTTATCGGCATGGGCCTTGTCGGAGAACTGGCGTTCGCACGGGAAGGTGTAGGTGTTGAGCCAGTCCAGCAGCTGTTCGCCGTAGGAGCCGACCATGCCGGTCTGTGGCAAGTGGATGTGGGTATCGATGAAACCCGGGGTGATCAGCGCATCCTCATAGTGCACGACCTCGACGTCGGCGGGCAGGCTGGTCAGCAACACCTCGGCCGGGCCCACGGCACTGATCTTGCCGTCTTCGACCACAAGCAGGCCGTCGGCGAAGTATTCATAGGAAGCCTCGATACCCACTTCGGCAGGGTCGGCGAGGCTGTGCAGGATGGCGGCGCGGTAGGCTTTACGGGTCAGGCTCATAAGGCTCTCATTGAATGGCTTGGCTGCGTCGTGAAGCCGGCAGCAATTGGGCAATGGGTTCGGCGCTGGACGAAGTCTGCTGGCCAAAGTTTGCGTTGTAGGTGGCGATGATTTCGGCGGCGATGGACACGGCGATTTCGATCGGCAATTTGCCTTTGACCTCGGCGATCCCCATCGGGCAGCGCATGCGCTGGACCAACTGGGGGTCGAAGCCGCGGTCACGCAGGCGGTGTTCGAACTTGACGCGCTTGGTCTTCGAGCCGATCAGGCCGAACCAGGTGAAGTCGTTGCGCTTGAGGATCGCAGCGGTCAGTTCCAGGTCGAGCTGATGATTGTGGGTCATGACGATGCAGTAACTGCCCGAAGGCAAGTCCTGGACTTCATCGACCGGCTCGTCGCTGACGATCCTGATGACCCCCTCAGGGATCTGCTCGGGAAATTCCTGTTCACGCGAATCGATCCAGCGCACCTTGCAGGGCAGGCTGGCCAATAATGGCACCAGGGCGCGGCCGACGTGGCCGGCGCCGAATACGGCAATCTGTGCCTGCACCCGGCCCATGGGCTCGAACAGCAGCACGGTGGCGCCGCCGCAGCACTGACCCAGGCTCGCGCCCAGGCTGAAGCGTTCCAGATGGGTGTCCTGGCGACCACTGGCGAGCATCTCGCGGGCGATTTTCATCGCCTTGTATTCCAGGTGACCGCCACCGATGGTGTCGTACAGGTGCTCGGCGCTGACCACCATCTTGGAACCGGCATTGCGCGGCGTCGAGCCGCGTTCCTCGATGATGGTCACGAGCACGCAGGGTTCACCACGGTCCTGCAGGTCGGCCAGGGCGCTGATCCAGTTACGCATTATTCAGTTACCCCTCATGTGTCTGTGCTGGCCTTATCGCTGGCAAGCCAGCTCCCACAGGGGGCATTGTGAGCGCCTCCTCTGTGGGAGCCGGCTTGCCGGCGATAGCGGTCATCATGGCGCCACGGTCTCGACTTCAGTAATGGGTTGCTGTACCGCCACCGCCTTGCGCATCTGCTCACACCCCCAAAGCACCCGCTCCGGCGTCGCCGGCGCGTCGATCCGGGGTTGCACGCGATAGTCGGCCAGGCTCGCCACCGCATCCTTGATTGCGCACCAGGCCGCGATGCCGAGCATGAACGGTGGCTCACCCACGGCCTTGGAGTGGAACACGGTGTCTTCCGGGTTCTTGCGGTTTTCCACCAGCTTGACCCGCAGGTCGATCGGCATGTCGGCCACGGCCGGGATCTTGTAGCTCGCCGGGCCGTTGGTGACCAGCTTGCCCTTGGCGTTCCACACCAGCTCCTCGGTGGTCAGCCAGCCCATGCCCTGGATGAAGCCGCCTTCGACCTGGCCGATATCGATGGCCGGGTTCAGCGAGGCGCCGACATCGTGGAGGATGTCGGTGCGCAGCATCTTGTACTCGCCGGTCAGGGTATCGACGATCACCTCGGCGCAGGCCGCACCGAAGGCAAAGTAGTAGAACGGCCGACCACGGGCCTGGGAGCGGTCGTAGTAGATCTTCGGCGTCTTGTAGAAACCGGTGCTCGACAGCGATACCTGAGCAAAGTAGGCCTGCTGGATCAGTTCTTCGAAGGTGAGGATCTGGTCACGCACGCGCACATGGCCGTTGCGGAACTCCACGTCCTCTTCGCTGACCTTGTACTGTCTTGCTGCGAATTCCACCAGGCGCTGCTTGATGATTTCCGCGGCGTTCTGGGCCGCCTTGCCGTTCAGGTCGGCGCCGCTGGACGCTGCGGTCGGCGAGGTGTTGGGCACCTTGTCGGTGTTGGTGGCGGTGATCTGGATACGGTTGAAGTCGACCTGGAACACTTCGGCGACCACCTGGGCCACCTTGGTGTTGAGGCCCTGGCCCATTTCCGTGCCGCCGTGGTTCAGGTGGATGCTGCCATCGGTATAGACGTGCACCAGGGCGCCGGCCTGGTTGAGGAAGCTGGCGGTGAAGGAAATCCCGAACTTGACCGGGGTCAGCGCCAGGCCTTTTTTCAGCACCGGGCTGTTGGCGTTGAAACGGCGGATCGACTCGCGGCGTTCGGCGTAGTCGCTGCTGGCTTCAAGTTCGGCGGTGATCTCTTCGAGCATGTTGTGCTCGACGGTCTGGTAGTAATGGGTGACGTTGCGTTCGGTCTTGCCGTAGTAGTTGGCCTTGCGCACTGCCAGCGGGTCGAGCGCCAGGTGCCGGGCGATGTGGTCCATGACCTCTTCGATGGCGACCATGCCTTGCGGGCCGCCGAAACCACGGTAGGCCGTGTTCGAGGCGGTGTTGGTCTTGCAGCGGTGACCGTTGATGGTCGCATCGCCCAGGTAGTACGAGTTGTCGGAGTGGAACATGGCCCGGTCGACGATCGAGTTCGACAGGTCCGGCGAGCAACCGCAGTTGCCGGCCAGGTCCATGGCGATGCCGTGCAGGCGGCCGCTGTCGTCGAAGCCCACGTCGTATTCGATATAGAAGGGGTGGCGCTTGCCGGTCATGATCATGTCTTCGACCCGTGGCAGGCGCATCTTGGTCGGTTGCCCGGTCAGGTGCGCAATCACCGCGCACAGGCACGCCGGGCTGGCTGCCTGGGTTTCCTTGCCACCGAAACCACCGCCCATGCGGCGCATGTCGACAACGATCTTGTTCATCGAGACGTCGAGGACTTCGGCGACCAGCTTTTGCACTTCGGTCGGGTTCTGGGTCGAGCAGTAGACAATCATGCCGCCGTCTTCGGTGGGCATCACCGAGGAAATCTGGGTTTCCAGGTAGAAGTGCTCCTGGCCACCAATGTGCAGCGTGCCTTGCAGTCGGTGCGGGGCAGTGGCCAGTGCCGTGGCCGAGTCACCGCGTTGGTGGGTATGGCTGTCGAGCACGAAATGCTTCTTGCGAAACGCCTCGACCACATCCAGCACCGGTTCCAGGTCTTCATACTCGATGATCGCGGCCATAGCCGCCTGACGTGCGGTTTCCAGGTCGCGGGCGGCGACGGCAACCACCGGTTGGCCGACGAATTCCACGGTATCGATGGCCAGCAACGGGTCGCCCGGCATCAAGGGGCCGATATCCTTCAGGCCCGGCACATCTTCGTGGGTAATGGCGATGCGCACGCCGTCGAAGGCGTAGCAGGGCGTGGTATCGATCTTGACGACACGGGCATGGGCGCGGTCGGACAGGCGTGCATACACGTGCAGCTGGTTCGGGAATTCCAGGCGATCGTCGATGTACACGGCTTCGCCGGACACATGCTTGTCGGCGCTGTCATGCTTGAGGCTGCGGCCCACGCCGGTGGTCAAATCCTCGGCGAACAGGGCGGCGAGCTCTTCTTGAGTTTTCGGGGCGTTGTGATGGTTAGACATAAGCGGTCACCCGAGTCTCGATGTGCGGCGATTGCAGTTCGATGAAGTATTTGCGCAGCAGGTTCTGCGCGCTCAGCAGGCGGTATTCCTTGCTGGCGCGGAAGTCCGACAGCGGCGTGAAATCATCGGCCAGGGCGGTGCAGGCGCGTTCGACAGCGGCCTGGTTCCAGGTTTTGCCCAGCAACGACGCCTCACAGGCCTTGGCTCGTTTGGGTATCGCCGCCATACCGCCGAAGGCCACCCGCGCTTCGGCCACCAGGCCATTTTCGATGCGCAGGTTGAAGGCCGCGCAGACGGCGGAAATGTCATCGTCCAGGCGTTTGGACACCTTGTAGGCGCGGAATTTCCACTGCGCCTGGGCGCGGGGCACGATGATCTTCTCGATGAACTCGCTTTCCTGGCGGGCCGTGATGCGGTAATCGATGAAGTAGTCTTCCAGGGCCAGGGTGCGGGTGGCTTCGCCTTTGCGCAGCACAATCTGTGCGCCCAGGGCGATCAGCAGGGGCGGCGAGTCGCCAATGGGCGAGGCGTTGCCGATATTGCCGCCCAGGGTGCCCTGGTTGCGGATCTGCAATGAAGCGAAGCGGTGCAGCAGTTCGCCGAAGTCCGGGTATTCGGCGGTCAGGGCGTCATGGCAATCGGTCAGGGGCGTGGCCGCACCGATTTCCAGGCGATCGTCGAAACGCTCGATACGCTTCATTTCGGCGACGTTGCCCACATAGATCATCACCGGCAGGGCGCGGTGGAACTGGGTGACTTCCAGCGCCAGGTCGGTACCGCCGGCCAGCAACCGAGCTTCAGGGTGCGAGCCGTAGAGGTCGGCCAGGTCGGCCACGGTCAGGGGCACCAGGCAGCGTTTGTCGCCGCTGTTGAGCTCGCCGATGTCCTTGGGCGCGATGGCTTGCAGGCGGGCGATGGTTTGCGCTTCGCCGGCATCGAACTGGTCGCCGCCCGCCTGGCAGCAGGCCTGTTCGGCAGCGGCCAGGATCGGCCGGTAGCCGGTGCAGCGGCAGAGGTTGCCGGCCAGGGCTTCCTGGGCCTTGTGCAGATCCGGTGCATCGCTGTTCTTTTGCAGGGCAAACAGGGACATGACAAAGCCGGGTGTGCAGAAGCCGCACTGGGAGCCATGGCAGTCGGCCATGGCCTGCTGCACGCTGTGGAGCTTGCCTTGGTGCTTGAGGTCTTCGACGCTGATCAATTGCTTGCCGTGCAACGACGAAACAAAGGTCAGGCACGAGTTCAGGCTGCGATAGCGAATGTGCTCGCTGCCGTCTTCCGCTTTACTCAGTTCGCCGACCACCACGGTGCACGCGCCGCAATCGCCGCTGGCGCAGCCTTCTTTGGTGCCGGATTTTCCCAGGTGCTCACGCAAGTACTCGAGCACTGTCAGGTTCGGATCCAGGGCGTGCTCACTGCGCAGCTCCTGGTTAAGTAGAAACTGGATCACGGAAGACCTCACGAGCGAATTATTGTTGTTGATCGATTGAGCTGAATTTAGTCAGCTCTGACTTCTCGGTCAATAAAAATCTGACTTTAAAGTCAAGAAAGTGCACGCAAACGGTTTACGTCGATCAACGTTCCTATTTATAAGGGTAGAAGGTTGCAGACGCAGCAGGATTTGTTTGCTGGATTTGTGCCATTTTCGCGCAGTGCGTCTCTGCGCTTGCAGGTATCAATTGCGTTACACTTGGCCGCCTGCACAGATCAATGATTTCGAAGGAAAACCATGACGTTCAAGGCGCCGGACAGCCTCTCCGAGCAAATTGCCCACTACCTCGCCGAACGGATCATTCGCGGCGAGCTCAAGCCTGCCGAGCGTATTCAGGAGCTGAAAGTCACCCAGGCCCTGAACGTCAGTCGCGGTTCGGTGCGCGAGGCGCTGCTGATTCTCGAGCGCCGCCACCTGGTGACGATCCCGCCCCGGCGCGGCGCCCATGTGAGCGAACTCAATGAGCACCACGTGCGTAGCCTGTGCACCTTGATGGGCGAGATGTACATCCTGCTCGGCAACGGCGTGGCAACAGGCTGGAAAACCCAGGCCGACCTTGCGCCATTCGTGCAGATCCAGCAGCGCCTGCAGGAAAGTTTCGCGCGCCAGGACATCAAGACCTTCGTCGAAGACAGCTTCAACGTGATGCGCGCCGCCTATCCGTTCGCCGATAACCCGTACTTGCAGGAGACCGTCGAAAACCTGCAGCCGGCCATGAGCCGCAACTATTATCTGGCCCTGGATCAACGCAAGGCGGAAATGAGCGAATACCTGGCGCTGTTCGATCAGTTGCTCGAAGCGGTGATCGCACGCGATCAGCCACGGATTCGCGTCATACTCAGTGCGTACGTCCAGCGTAGCTGCGACCTGGTGCTCGCTGCCCTGGCGGTTCGCTAAGCATGCGCCTCAAGTGCATCAAGCTGGCCGGGTTCAAGTCGTTCGTCGACCCGACCACGGTGAACTTCCCCAGTAACATGGCGGCAGTGGTCGGGCCCAACGGTTGCGGCAAGTCCAACATCATCGATGCGGTGCGCTGGGTGATGGGCGAAAGCTCGGCGAAAAACCTGCGCGGCGAGTCGATGACCGACGTCATCTTCAATGGCTCGACCAGCCGCAAGCCGGTCAGCCAGGCCAGCATCGAGCTGGTGTTCGACAACTCCGACAGCACCCTGGTGGGCGAATACGCCGCCTACGCGGAGATTTCCATCCGTCGCAAGGTGACTCGCGACAGCCAGAACACCTATTTCCTCAACGGTGCCAAATGCCGTCGCCGTGATATCACCGATATCTTCCTGGGCACCGGCCTCGGCCCGCGCAGCTACTCGATCATCGAGCAGGGCATGATCTCCAAGCTGATCGAGGCCAAGCCCGAAGACCTGCGCAACTTCATCGAAGAAGCCGCCGGCATTTCCAAGTACAAGGAACGTCGTCGGGAAACCGAGAGCCGCATTCGCCGCACGCATGAGAACCTCGAGCGCCTGACCGACTTGCGCGAAGAGCTGGAGCGCCAGCTCGAACGCTTGCACCGCCAGGCCCAGGCTGCGGAGAAGTACCAGGAATACAAGGCCGAGGAGCGTCAGCTCAAGGCACAGCTCTCGGCCCTGCGCTGGCAGGCACTGAATGAACAGGTCGGCCAGCGCGAGGCGGTGATCGGCGACCAGGAAATCGCCTTTGAAGCCCTGGTGGCCGAACAGCGCAACGCCGATGCCAGCATCGAGCGGTTGCGCGACGGCCACCACGACCTGTCCGAGCGCTTCAGCCTGGTGCAGGGGCGTTTCTATTCGGTGGGGGGCGATATCGCCCGGGTCGAGCAGAGCATCCAGCACGGCCAGCAGCGCCTGCGTCAACTGCAGGACGATTTGAAAGAAGCCGAACGCTCGCGGCTCGAAACCGAATCGCACCTGGGCCATGACCGGACTTTGCTGGCGACCCTGGGCGAAGAACTGGCCATGCTCGAGCCCGAGCAGGAAATGACCAGCGCCGCGGCCGAAGAAGCTGCCGCGGCCCTGGAAGAATCCGAAAGCACCATGCATGGCTGGCAGGAACAGTGGGACAGCTTCAATACCCGCTCGGCCGAGCCACGGCGCCAGGCCGAGGTGCAGCAATCGCGCATCCAGCAGCTCGAGCAAAGCATGGAGCGGCTGGCCGAACGCCAGCGCAAGCTGTCCGAAGAGTTGGCCCTGCTGGCAGCCGATCCGGAAGATGCCGCCATTCTCGAGCTGGGTGAGCAACTGGCCAGCAGTGAGTTGCTGCTGGAAGAATTGCAGGCGCGCGACGAGCAGCAGGTCGAACGCCTCGAAGCGCTGCGCAATGCCTTGCAGCAAGCCACCCAGGCACAGCAGCAGGCCCAGGGTGAATTGCAGCGCCTCAATGGTCGCCTGGCTTCGCTGGAAGCCTTGCAGCAGGCCGCCCTCGATCCCGGCACCGGCACCGCGCAATGGTTGCGCGAACAGGGGCTGGACCAGCGCCCGCGCCTGGCCGAGGGGCTGCGGGTCGAATCCGGTTGGGAGCTGGCGGTGGAAACCGTGCTGGGTGCCGACCTGCAAGCGGTATTGGTCGATGACGTCAGCGGTATCGACGTGGCCGGGTTCACCCAGGGCGACCTGCGCCTGATCGACCCGGGCCGCGATGCCGTGCGACTGCCGGGCAGTTTGCTCGACAAGGTCGAGAGCCAGGTCGATCTGGCGCCCTGGCTGGCCCAGGTCAAGCCGGTCGAGGATCTCGATGCGGCGCTGGCCCTGCGCAGCCGTCTGGCGCCGGGTGAGAGCCTGATCAGTCGCGATGGGTACTGGATTGGCCGGCATTTCCTGCGGGTGTGTCGTGCCAGTGACGCGCAGAGCGGGGTGCTGGCGCGCGGGCAGGAATTGCAAAGCCTGGGACTGGAGCAGGGCGAGCGCGAAGCCGCATTGGCATCCCTTGAAGAACAACTGCAAAGCTTGCGTGAGCAACAGTTGCATGAGGAAGACAGTCGCGAGCAACTGCGCCGCCGCCTGCAGGAAGAAGCACGCCAGCAGGGTGAACTCAAGGCGCAACTGTCGGCGGGCAAGGCCAAGGTTGAACAACTGGTCCTGCGCCGTCGTCGGCTCGAAGAAGAATTGACGGAACTGGCCGAGCAGCGAGCCATCGAACACGAGCAACTGGGCGAGTCGCGCCTGCAATTGCAGGACGCGCTGGACATCATGGCCCAGGACACCGAACAGCGTGAATTGCTGTTGGCCCAGCGCGACAGCCTGCGCGAGCGGCTCGACCGGGTGCGCCAGGAGGCCCGCCAGCACAAGGACCACGCCCATCAACTGGCCGTGCGCCTGGGATCGTTGCGGGCTCAGCACGATTCCACGCGTCAGGCGCTGGAGCGTCTGGAGCTGCAATCGGAGCGCCTGAGCGAAAAGCGTGAACAATTGTGCCTTAACCTGGAAGAGGGCGAGGCACCGCTCGAAGAACTGCGGCTCAAGCTCGAAGAGCTGCTGGAGCGGCGCATGGCCGTCGACGAGGAAATGCGTCAGGCGCGCATGCAGATGGAGGACGCCGACCGCGAGCTGCGCGATGCCGAGAAACGCCGCAGCCAGGCCGAACAGCAATCGCAGCTGCTGCGCGGCCAGCTCGAGCAGCACCGGATGGAATGGCAGGGCCTGAGCGTCAGGCGCAAGGCCCTGCAGGAACAATTGCATGAAGACGGCTACGATCTGCACGGGGTGCTCGCCACCCTCGGCAGCGACGCCAATGAACAGGAGGCCGAACAAGAGCTCGAACGCATCGACGCCAGGATCCAGCGCCTGGGCGCAATCAACCTGGCGGCCATCGACGAATATCAGCAGCAGTCCGAGCGCAAGCGTTACCTCGATGCTCAGGACGCTGATCTGGTCGAGGCCCTCGATACCCTGGAAAATGTCATCCGCAAGATCGACAAGGAGACCCGCAACCGCTTCAAGGATACCTTTGATCAGATAAACGGCGGTTTACAGGCTTTGTTTCCAAAAGTTTTCGGTGGCGGCAGCGCATATTTGGAACTGACGGGCGAAGATCTACTCGATACAGGGGTGACGATCATGGCGCGTCCGCCTGGCAAGAAGAACAGCACCATTCATTTGCTCTCTGGTGGAGAGAAGGCCCTGACTGCGCTGGCCCTGGTTTTCGCCATTTTCAAACTGAACCCGGCGCCGTTCTGCATGCTGGACGAAGTGGATGCACCATTGGATGACGCTAACGTGGGGCGCTATGCGAATCTGGTGAAGGAAATGTCCCAAACGGTGCAATTCATCTATATCACCCACAACAAGATCGCCATGGAAATGGCCGATCAATTGATGGGGGTGACCATGCACGAGCCGGGTTGTTCGCGGTTGGTGGCGGTGGATGTCGAGGAAGCCATGGCCATGGTCGATGCCTGATTGGAGGGGATCGCGCAAGGTGAATGAGCAATTGCCGCAGGTGGATGCGACAGACGGTGTAAAGTTGTCTTTGGTCGTGCTAGTTTAGTGTTTACTTTTTTGTATGCGTGGGTAAAACGCCTGTCAGAACATAGAGTTGGCGCCACGTTTTAAAGGGGTTTTAACCCTTTATTTTCAGCATTTTTCATAGAGGCACAGGATTAAATGGAAATCGGTCTGCGCGAGTGGCTGATCGTCATCGGCATCATTGTCATTGCCGGTATTCTTTTCGATGGCTGGCGCCGCATGCGTGGCGGCAAGGGCAAATTGAAATTCAGGCTGGACCGCAGCTTCTCCAACCTGCCGGACGACGAGCCCACCAGTGCTGAAGTACTGGGCCCGCCCCGTGTGCTCGACGATCACAAGGAGCCGCAACTGGACGAGCACGACCTGCCGTCGATGAGCGCGCCTGCACGTGAAACCGGCAAGCGCAAGCGAACGGCAGAACCTTCCCAGGGTGACTTGAACCTCAAGCTGGACCTGGATGAGCCGAGCTTCTCCAGCCGCGACAACGACTTCCCGGACGAAACCCGTTCTGCAAGCCTCGGCGCAAGCGACAGCAAGGAGCTGCCACCGGTCGAGGAAGTGCTGGTCATCAGCGTGATCTCCCGCGACGAGGGCGGCTTCAAGGGCCCGGCGTTGCTGCAGAACATTCTGGAAAGCGGCCTGCGTTTCGGTGAAATGGACATTTTCCACCGTCACGAAAGCATGGCTGGCAACGGCGAAGTACTGTTCTCCATGGCCAACGCGGTCAAGCCCGGGGTTTTCGACCTGGACGACATCGACCATTTCAGCACCCGTGCAGTGAGCTTCTTCCTCGGCTTGCCAGGCCCGCGTCATCCCAAGCAGGCGTTCGATGTCATGGTGGCCGCTGCACGCAAGCTGGCCCATGAACTCAACGGCGAGCTCAAGGACGATCAGCGCAGCGTCATGACGGCCCAGACCATTGAGCATTACCGTCAGCGCATTGTTGAATTCGAGCGTCGTGCGTTGACCCAGAAACGCTAGGCTTTGGATTTGCGGTGAGCCTATCGCTGGCAAGCCAGCTCCCACAGGGAAAACACAGGATTTGTGTGGGACCCGGCCTCTGTGGGAGCTGGCTTGCCAGCGATGCAGTCACCACAAATTCCAAGGAATAAACACAGAGAGCAGCCCCGGCTGCTCTTTTGCTTTACGAGAGACCACACCATGACTGCCCCGCAAACCCGGATCCTCGAGCTGCGCGCCGAACTCGACCAGCACAACTACCGCTATCACGTCCTCGACGAGCCCAGCATCCCGGACGCCGAATACGACCGGCTGTTTCGCGAGCTCAAGGAGCTGGAAGCGCAGCATCCGGAACTGGTCAGCAGCGACTCGCCCACCCAGCGCGTGGGCAGCGCGGCGCTGACGGCTTTCACCCAGGTGCGCCATGAAGTGCCGATGCTGAGCCTGGGCAACGCCTTCGAAGAGAACGATCTGCGTGAATTCGATCGCCGGGTCACCGAAGGCCTGGACCTGCCGGCAGGCGACCTGTTCGGCGCCGGCGCAGCGGTCGAGTACAGCTGCGAGCCCAAGCTCGACGGCCTGGCGGTCAGCCTGCTGTACCGCGATGGCCTGCTCGTTCAAGGCGCCACCCGCGGCGACGGCACCACGGGCGAGGACATCAGTGTCAATGTGCGCACGGTGCGCAATATCCCCCTCAAGCTCCACGGCAGCGGTTGGCCGGCGGTGCTGGAGGTGCGGGGTGAAGTGTTCATGTCCAAGGCGGGTTTCGAACGCCTGAACGCCACGCAGATGGAGGTTGGCGGCAAGACGTTCGCCAACCCGCGCAATGCCGCGGCCGGCAGCCTGCGTCAGCTGGACTCGAAAATCACCGCCAGTCGCCCGCTGGAATTCTGCTGCTATGGCCTGGGCCAGGTCTCGGCAACCATTGCAGACACCCATATTGGTACCCTTGAGCAGCTCAAAGCCTGGGGCATGCCGATCAGTCGCGAGTTGAAGCGGGCCAATGGCGTGGCCGAATGCCTGGACTACTACCGCGACATCGGCGCGCGGCGCAATGATTTGGCCTATGAAATCGATGGCGTGGTGTTCAAGGTCAACAGCCTGGCCTACCAGCGCGAACTGGGCTTCCGTGCGCGCGAGCCACGCTGGGCGATTGCCCACAAATTCCCGGCCATGGAAGAACTCACCGAACTGCTCGACGTGGAATTCCAGGTCGGCCGCACCGGCGCGGTAACGCCCGTGGCGCGGCTCAAGCCGGTCAAGGTTGCCGGTGTCACCGTGGCCAACGCCACCTTGCATAACATGGATGAAGTGGCGCGCCTGGGCTTGATGATTGGTGACACTGTGATCATTCGCCGTGCCGGTGACGTGATTCCCCAGGTCATGCAAGTGGTCGTCGAGCGCCGGCCGGCCGATGCCCGCCCGGTGCATGTCCCCGAGCAATGCCCGGTGTGCGGTTCCCAGGTCGAACGCACGCAACTGGTCAAGCGCAGCAAGGGCAAGGAAACCGTCAGCGAAGGCGCCGTGTACCGTTGCGTCGGCCGGCTGGCCTGTGCGGCGCAGCTCAAGCAGGCGATCATTCACTTCGTTTCGCGCCGGGCCATGGACATCGAGGGGCTGGGCGAAAAGAGCGTCGAACAGTTGGTCGACGAAGGCCTGGTGTCGTCGCCGGCGGACCTCTACACCCTGGGTTTCGAGCAGATCGTCGACCTGGAAGGTTTTGCCGAGTTGTCCAGCAACAACCTGCTCAAGGCTATCGCAGACAGCAAGCGACCGACACTGGCGCGTTTTATCTACGCACTGGGCATCCCTGACGTGGGCGAAGAGACCGCCAAGGTGCTGGCGCGCTCCCTGGGCTCACTGGAACGGATCATGGCGGCACTTCCGCAAGTCCTGACCTATCTGCCGGATGTCGGGCTGGAAGTGGCGTACGAGATCCACAGCTTTTTCGAGGACGAGCACAACCGCAAGGTCATCGCCCAATTGCTCGAGCGCGGCCTGCAGTTGCAGGATCAGGGTGAGGTGCACGCCGAGTTCGCCGCCAGCACCACCCTGGCAGGCTTGATCGCCAAGCTGGAGATTGCCTCGGTGGGGCCGACCGGCGCGCAAAAGCTGGTGGACAAGCTCGGCAGCCTCGACAGGATCATCGCCGCCGACGGCATCGACCTGCGCCAGGCGCTCAACGCCAAGCAGGCCGACGCTGTACGCGAATACTTCAAGGTGCCGGAAAACGCCGAACGCGCCAGGGCGGTCGAAGCGCAGTTGCAGGCTTTCGGCATGCACTGGGCCAGCGAGAAGAAAGTCATCGCCGGCCTGCCGCTGGCCGGCCAGACCTGGGTGTTGACCGGCTCGCTGGAGCGCATGAGCCGCGACGTGGCCAAGGACAAGCTGGAAAGTCTGGGGGCCAAGGTTGCAGGTTCGGTGTCGGCCAAGACCCATTGCGTGGTGGCCGGTCCCGGTGCCGGATCGAAGTTGGCCAAGGCCAATGAGTTGGGCCTCAAAGTCCTGGACGAAGACGCATTCATCGCCTTTCTGAACGAGCACGGTATCGAAGCCTGATGTAGCCGCTATCTCGTTCCCACGCTCTGCGTGGGAATGCTGTGCCAGACGCTCTGCGTCGACCTGCGCGAGCTCGACGCAGAGCGTCTCTGGATGCATTCCCACGCGGAGCGTGGGAACGAGGAAAAGGTCCACCGCTGCCCCGGAAAAGGAGATCGCCATGTACCGCTTCTTCGAACAGCTCAGTGCCCGAATCGCTGCACCTTTCATCGGTCAGGACACTCGCCAGGGCAAGGTCTGGCAATGCCAATGCGGCCAGTCGATCTTCTTTCGCAACAGCCAGTGCCTGGCCTGTCTCTCGGCACTGGGTTATTGGCCGGGGCAGAACCTGCTGTCGTCCTTGCAGCCAGGTGCAGAGCCTGGCTGCTGGCAGCTGACCTCGGCGCCCGAGGCCGGCCTGTTTCGCCGCTGCGCCAACCTCGACACGCCGGCGGCATGCAACTGGTTGATACCGAACGTGGCACCGCAGGCGTTTTGCATTGCCTGTGAACTCAATCGCACCATTCCGGACCTCACGGTCCCGGAAAACCATGAGCGCTGGCGCAAGGTCGAAACGGCAAAGCGCCGGCTGGTCGCGCAATTGCTCAACCTCGGGCTGACGGTGATTGCAAAATCCACGGATGAAAGCGCGGGCCTGGCGTTTGACTTTGTCGGTGTCGATCTCGACGGTCAGGCGCCGACCACCGGCCATGCCAATGGCCTGATCACCCTGGACATCAAGGAAGCCGACGACGCCCACCGGGAGAAGGTCCGGCAACAGATGCACGAGCCGTACCGGGCCTTGCTCGGGCATTTTCGTCATGAGGTCGGGCACTATTATTGGGACCGGCTGATCGCCGGCAGCCCATGGCTTGACGACTTCAGGGCGTTGTTCGGCGATGAGCGCGCCAGCTACGCCCAGGCCCTTGAACGTCACTATGCCCAGGGCGCGCCGCTGGACTGGGCGGACAGCCATGTCAGCGCCTACGCCACCATGCACCCCTGGGAAGACTGGGCGGAAACCTGGGCCCACTATCTGCACATGATGGACGCGGTCGATACCGCCCTGGGTTTTGGCATGAATGCGCTGACGCTTGACCTCGACTACCTGCCGTTCGCTGCGCAGAGCCTGTATCGGCCCGAAGATGCCGGGAGTGAGGCATTCCTGTCATTTGTCAATGCCTGGATCGAGTTGTCCGGGATGCTCAATGAACTGTCGCGCAGCATGGGGCAGGCGGATTTCTATCCCTTCGTGCTGCCATCACCGGTCATCGCCAAACTGCATTTCATCCATCTGGTCATTCAGGAGGCAGGCGGTCGGGCCGATCAATGGGTGAATGTCTGAAATAGTGTCGTGGGCATAACTATGTGTGGTCTGCCAGGCAAGGGGTGCTCCTAGGATAGGTGCTTTCAAATTGCCCAAGGATTGCGCATGAGCACCCAAGACATCCCGATCGATAGCGTGGTTGAGCACACCCGCTTTCAGGAAAACCTCGAAATCATGGCCCGGGCACTGCCCGATTGGCTGGTGCGGGCCGATGTTGCCACGCGCCAGGCCTATAGCCGCAGTCTGCAGGCTTCGCACAAGGCCAACAAAGCAGCCAAGGCAGTTCTGGGCACGCTGCAAGGGGTGGATGCGTTTGCATCCACGTGCCTGGCCGAGGCCTTGTTCAGTCAATTCAAGGTCAGGC
Source organism: Pseudomonas akapageensis (assembly GCF_011355085.1). Lineage (GTDB taxonomy): Bacteria > Pseudomonadota > Gammaproteobacteria > Pseudomonadales > Pseudomonadaceae > Aquipseudomonas > Aquipseudomonas akapageensis. Next base: position 29,587 of record NZ_VXCP01000056.1, read on the forward strand.
TCGACGTTCGTGATGCCCAATTCAAGCATGTAGCGCTTGTCCCGACTTCCGGGCTGGGAGGGGGTGTTTTTCTCAATAGTTTTTGGGAAATGACGACGCAAGGCAGTTTGCTCCACGCCGCAATGCAAAACTTTACCGAGCCCGAGTGCAACGCGACTGAGTTCTTGCAAGGCTCAGGTGTTTACGTCAACGCCGAACAACTGACTGCCGTTGCGCCCCACGCGTTCACAAGCCTGTGTAGAAGAGTGGACCTGGGGGGCAGGTATCAAAAGCATCTCCATTCGGTGCTTGCCCCTGACACCGGTGAGGATGGGGTGCCTGGTCCGAAATCGCGGGCCGTCTGTGCCACGCTGGCAGCGGCAAGGCGCTGCAATCTCGAAGTGGCGGCGCATGTGGCCTGTATGAAAGGAGCGATTAGCTGGTCGGCCTATCAAATGCTCCTGCAGGTGTGTGATGGGCAGTCGCAGTTCATCTACGATTCGATGAGCACACAGATCAAGCAACTGAACCTGTTCGGGCACGAGCTCGCGAGCATTGTGATATTCGAGCAGAATAGGATTGTGGGACCTGTGCAAACAGCCGGGTGTAAACGCGTCGTTTATATCCCGGGTGATCCGCTTGGCGAACTGCGTGAATACGACAGCCCTGCGGCGTTCGACGAAGCGCTGAAGTCTCGCGTGCGCTTCAAGGGGTTTCGAGATTTCCTGGTGCGCCACGCGCCGATACTCGAACAGGCGAGGCTTGAGCAGCAACTTTCCGGAGATCTGTCCGGGCATGTACGTGAGCGGCCGCTGCAGGGCGAGCTGTTCAATGAACTGGTCCGTCTGCAAACCTTGCGAACCGCTCAGGACAGTCGTCACTTGGCTGTTCCCACTGCCGATGTGGACAGCGCGGAGCGACGAAAGCGGCTGCAGGCGCTCGAGGATGCGGGGTTGCTATTGTTGACCCTGGCATCGTTTGTCGTGCCGTTGCTCAACCAGATGATGCTGGCAACCGCCGCCGCACAGTTGATGTCCGAAGCCTACGAGGGCATCAAGGACTGGACGGAGGACCGGACCGATGAGGCCATGGGACACCTGACCTCGATTGTCGAGTCCCTGGGCGTGGCCGTAGCGCTGGGGGCGATTGGCCATCGGGTCAATTTGTGGGCCAGCCAATCCGAGTTCTTTCAGACCTTGCGGCCGGTCAAGTTGTTCGGCGGAGCGGTCAAGCTCTGGTGGCCGGACCTTGCGCCCTATCGCAGCTCGATCGAACTGACGGATGTTGCTCCGTCCAGCGACGGCAGGTTCCGGGTGGGCGAGGACGATTACATTGCCATCGATGGCCATCATTATCGGGTATCCCAGGATGTGGGGTCAGGCCAGTGGCGGGTGCTGCATCCGCAACGTGACGATGCCTTTGCGCCGATTCTGCAGAGCAACGGCCAGGGCGCCTGGCGGCATAGCCTGGAGAAGCCATGGGAGTGGCCTTCGGCACGGTATCTGTTTCGGCGCCTGGGGCCCGTAAGCGGCAATCTTGACAATGTTGCAGTCGATGCCTTGCTGGCGATCAGCGGTGTCGACGAAGCGCAGCTGTGCCGGATTCACGTCGATAACGCCCCAACGCCTGCCCGGCTCGACATTGCGGTCAAGCAGTGGTGGCTCGATCAGGATATCGATCGGTTCATCGAGCGATTGCAGGTGGGCGAGGTCAGTGATGAGGCGATGGCCCGCTACCTCGCTCCGAGTCTGGGAATTGAAAAGCCAGCCGCGGATGCCGGCGCCGCTGCATTTCAGCCCTGGACCCAGGCCATGGCCCGGCAGGCGAGCGTGGATCGAGTGGGCTTGTTCGAGCATTTCGCGGCGCTGCGTGGGCCGGCTTCATCAGCACAAACGGCGTTGATTCGACGGGACTTCCCCGGGTTGCCGCAGGAGATGGCAGAGGAATTACTTGAGCAGTCTACAGCTGCCGAGGTGGCCAGGATGGCGGAACTGCAGCGCGTTCCTCTGGCAATGGCCGAGCAGGCGCGCTGGCGTTTGCGCGAATACCGACTGATGTGCGCGCTGGAAGGCTTTTACCGCCCTGGGCGGCGTAGCCTGTCATTCGAAAAACTGGTGTTGGGCCTGCTTGAATCTCTGCCAGCCTGGCCAGAGGGTAGGGAGGTTCAATTGCACCAGGGCGGGATTGATGGTGAGTTGATCGCGCAGGGTGGGCGTGGGCAAGCGTCTGCGTCATTGCGGCTGGTTCGCAGTGCGGCGGGTTATGAGAGCATTGATGGTGAGGGGCGAACCTCAGGTCACCACACCGACTTGTTCGAAGCCTTGGCGGCGCTCGGTAGCGATGGGGGCACTGAAGGTTCCATACCTGCATTGAACGCTACAGACTTGCATCGTCAACTGACGACCTTGGCGGTATCGGATCGGCAGCGATCGGCAAGGCTGATTGGGGCGGGGCCGCGACAACCCTGGTTCAGGATGCCGACCCGGCTCAAGGACAATCGCCTGGGTTACCCGCTGAGCGGACGCGGGGCCGCAGGCAGGCATACCGCGTTTTACATGGACGAGTGCAAGTCCCTTTATCCGAGCATGACCAATGCCGAAATCTCCGATCACCTGGATCAGCTCATCGAGTCTGGCGTGAATGTCCGGCGTCTGCTGACCGAAAAAAAGGCCGAGCTGCAAGCACTGCAAGATACCCTCGACCAATGGGTGGGGCAGGGGCAGAGCGCGCCCCAACGAAGTCGCACCATGCGGCGGCGACGGGTGGCAGATGCTTTTGTGGCGAGCTGGCGGCGACAGAGCAATCGGCTGTTCAGCGACCATGGCGAGCTGGAGGGGTATCGCCTGAATCTGGAGGGGGCGGATTTGAGCGATCCTCCGGTTTTTCCCGACCATATCGATTTTGGTCATGTACGCCACTTGTCGTTACGCAACACAGGCATGACTCACGTGCCCAACGGCTTTCTCGACGCTTTCAACAAGCTGCGTATTCTCGATATCGGCGAGAATCGACTGTCCCGCTTGCCGGACGCCATCGCAGACATGACCGCTCTGGAGGCCTTGCATTGTGAAAACAATACAATCGTGTTGAGCGAGGCCGCTGTCGGGGCACTCGGCCGATTGCGCAAATTGGAGCATCTCGATCTGAATGGCAACCCGTTGAGTCGAGTACCTGACGTGCAGCCACTGCACGGCTTGCGCATCCTTGGCTTGCGGCGTACCGGCATCGAGCGGATGCCTTCCGGCCTGGCGCAACTCCCCCGGCTGGAAATGGCGGATTTACGCGACAATCGGCTCAGCCTGCTACCGGAGGAGGTTTATCAGTCGACCTCGCGTTCGGTGCGCAGCCTCTGGCTGCAGGACAATCCCTTTTCCGCCGACTCCCTGGAACAAATAGAGGACTATCGTCAGCGCACAGGCATCAATCTGGGTGGCTTGGCGCACCAGATGGAAAATGAAACCAGGCCTGATCTTTTCTGGTCGCAGGGCACCGATGAGGCGCTTACGCAGTTGCGCGAAAAACACTGGTTCGAGCTGCGCAAGGAACCGGGCTCCAGTGAGTTTTTCAGGCTTTTGAACGATCTGACGGTGACTGCCGACTACGACAGTGCTCGCGAGGATCTGACACGCAGAGTCTGGAATGTCGTCGAAGCCGCATACAGCAACAGTAAACTGCGTCGCAAGCTGTTCCGGCTGGCCGGGAATCCGCGCACCTGTGGCGACAGCAGTGCATTGAATTTCAGTTACCTGGAAATCAGGGTCGAAGTCTTCAAGGCGAAGTCCAATGGCGACGTCAGTCAGGTGACAAGTCGTTTGCTGCGCTTGGCCAAAGGCTTGTTTCGACTGGAGCAGCTGGACCGGATAGTCCTGGAAGACCTTCAGGCGCGCCCCGTCAACCCAAGGCAGCCGATCGACGAGGTAGAGGTCAGCCTGGCTTATCGCGTCGGGCTGGCAAAAGATCTGGACTTGCCCGGGCAGCCCAAAAGTATGCTTTACCAGTCGTTGGCGGGCGTCACCCAGGCGAAGTTGCGGGATGCCAGGCGTGCAATCGAGAACGCACAGAAAAATGCTGGTGCGATGGCGGAATTCGTTTCCCGGCAGGACTTCTGGAGCATGTGGTTACGTAAGCAGCACGCCAGGGAATTTTTGGAGGTCAGAGCATCGATGGAGGGCAGAGAGCAGGCGCTTGAAGCGCGCAAGAGCGAGCTTGATGACCAGACTTTTGTGCAGACGTACGACCGGATGAACCAGGATTTTCAGCAGAAACTGGCCGCGTTGCAATTACGCCTGACCGAAGAGGCTTTGCGGGGCGAAACCATTGCGGCTACCGAAGAACAACCCGGCACTTCCCATGGAGAACGTACAAGTACTTGAGTCTTCTGCGTTTTTTATTGCGCATCAGAGGTTGTAACTTCGCGCAGGACCGGTACAATGGCGCGGCTCGCCGACTGGTGAGCCGTGTTATGGTGACCCCATCGGTCCCCCCGCAACGATCAGCCGTGAACCCGGTCAGGCCTGGAAGGGAGCAGCCGCAGCGGTGACATTGTGTGCCGGGGTGTGGCTGGTGGGGTCGCCACCTATCTGCTTCAACTCAATTGCCCCCTGTCGATTTTCACTCTTTCACTGCTTGGTGAACCAAGGGGTGATGCAGTAGTGTCCAGCATTCCTGACTGAACCACGGAAAACTATCCATGGCCTCCGCCAACAAACAGCACAAACGCGCCACCCGCGCCAAGGCCAAGGCCAAGCAGAACCGCACCCAGCGTGCGAGTGCGCCGGTGGACCTGGACCCGAACGACAGCCGCATCGACTTCGAATCGGTGGACCTGACCGAGCTGTTCAAGAAAATGCGCGATGCCGAGTCCACGAGCCAGAAGGCCCTGTGCGCGGCCTTCCTGGAAGACCCGCTGCTGGAGCTGGTGTTCGAGCAGGAAGGTGAAGAGGGCACGATGGACTTCATTCTCGCGGCCCTGATCGAGTACCGCCAGTGGTCCACCGAGGCGGATGAAGCCACCGCCCTGGCCTGGATCGAATCGCCGGCCTTTCAGGCCGACTATGTGGCGGCGTCGGACGATATTGCGGCGCGGGCTCAAAAATCAGTGAATGATGCCCAGGTGCCTCACTGAGATGAGGCCGGGGTTACCCTGCGCTCGGGATTGCTTCCTGCCCGGACGAACTGCCCTGCTGCCGATAACGCTCGATGATCCGGTCGATCTCGCCCGACATTTTCATGTTCTGTAACGTTTGCAGAATTCGCTCTACCGGAATCGATGGGTCATCGCGCACGTAACAACCCAGTTCCTGCTCTTCGAGCACGGCAAGGCTGTGCAGTTGTTGCTCGGGAGGGAGTCGGCGGTTGAACCAGTCAAGGGACAGCTGATTGCTGACGGCGTAGTCGAAGCGCCCGGCCTGGAGCTTCTGCAACACCTGTTGTTGGCTGCGGGCGTCTTCACGATGCAGGCGGTTGCTGTCGAACAGGGGTTGCAAGGTCGGGTAGGAGTAACCGAGCACTGTCCCGATACTTTGCCTTGGCAGTTGTTCCGGCGCTATCGGGGTCGCTGTTCGGCGGCTTCCGATCAATACATCGCGCTGATAGATGAGCGGCAGGCTGAGGACGTAACGGGCAGAGGTTTCGGGCAGCCAGGACCTGGTTGCGTAGCAGCGAACGTCAACGTCGCCTTTCTCCATCGCTTTCTGCAATCGCAGCCGGGCCATTACGTGGTATTCGGCCGGGTAGCCGATCTGCCTTGCCAGGCTTTGGGTGATGTCGAAGACAATGCCCTCGACGGGTTGCCCGAGTTCGACTCGAGCCAGCGGCATGGTCCAGCTTTCAGGAATGGAAAACCGCAGAGCAGGTTCTGCGGCCACACAATGACAGGTCAGCAGCGCGAGTGCGCCCAGCGCTAGACGCATCGGGTTCTCCGTGAGGGGGCTGAATGCCGGGCCGGCTCTGAAGCCTGCATCTTAGGCAGAACAAGCAGCGATTGCGCAAGGATTGTATTGTTACTATCGAGGTCTGCCCAGACGGGCGCGTACATCGGGTGCAATTTCACCCATGCTCCGCTACGATTAGCGGTCTTTGGCATTTCAAACGCGACGGTTTTCGATGAGTTATCAGGTTCTTGCACGTAAATGGCGTCCGCGCTCGTTCCGCGAAATGGTCGGCCAGACCCATGTGCTCAAGGCCTTGATCAATGCGCTGGACAACCAGCGCCTGCACCACGCCTACCTGTTTACCGGTACCCGTGGGGTCGGCAAGACCACTATCGCGCGGATCATCGCCAAGTGTGTGAATTGTGAAACCGGGATTACCTCAACGCCCTGCGGCACCTGTTCGGTGTGCCGGGAGATCGACGAGGGGCGCTTCGTCGACCTGATCGAGATCGACGCCGCGAGCCGGACCAAGGTCGAGGACACCCGCGAACTGCTCGACAATGTGCAATACGCGCCAAGCCGCGGGCGCTTCAAGGTCTACCTGATCGACGAAGTGCACATGCTGTCCAGCCACTCCTTCAACGCCTTGCTCAAGACGCTGGAAGAGCCGCCGCCCTACGTCAAGTTCATTCTGGCGACCACCGATCCGCAGAAGTTGCCGGCAACCATCCTGTCGCGCTGCCTGCAGTTTTCCCTGAAGAACATGACCCCCGAGCGGGTGGTCGAACACCTGAGCCATGTGCTCGGGGTCGAGAACGTGCCGTTCGAAGACGATGCATTGTGGCTGCTCGGTCGCGCGGCCGACGGTTCGATGCGCGATGCCATGAGCCTGACCGACCAGGCAATTGCCTTCGGTGAAGGCAAGGTACTGGCCGCCGATGTCCGGGCGATGCTCGGTACCCTTGACCACGGACAGGTCTACGGTGTGCTCCAGGCGCTGCTCGAGGGCGATGCGCGGGGCTTGCTCGAGGCGGTGCGCCAGTTGGCCGAACAGGGCCCGGACTGGAATGGCGTACTGGCCGAGATGCTCAATGTGCTGCACCGGGTCGCGATCGCCCAGGCCTTGCCCGAGGCGGTCGATAACGGCCATGGCGACCGGGACCGGGTGCTGGCCCTGGCCCAGGCCCTGCCGGCCGAAGACGTGCAGTTCTATTACCAGATGGGCCTGATCGGTCGCCGTGACCTGCCCTTGGCGCCGGACCCGCGTGGCGGCTTCGAAATGGTCCTGCTGCGCATGCTGGCCTTCCGCCCTGCCGACAGCGATGAAGCGCCGAGGCAGGCGCTAAAGCCAGTGGGGATCAGCCAGGCCACAGCTGAATCCTCCCCGGCAGTGGCGGTCGCGGCGCCTGTAGCGCCGGCTGTAGCGTCGGAGCCTGCGCCGATCAGTGCGCCGGAACCCGAGCCTGAACCGGTTGCGGTCGCACAGACGATACCGGCACCGGTGCCTGAGCCCGTTGCCGCACCTGTTGTCGAAGAAGTCGACTTGCCCTGGAATGAACCCAAGGCAATCGAGCCTGCGCCTGCCATGGAACCTGTGCTGGAGGTCGAAGCCGAGCAACCGGACCTGACGCCCATGCCGGTGCCTGTGCCTGCCAGCGCGGTGCCCGATGCTCCCCAGCAGGTCCCTGCGCCACCGCTGCCTGACGATGACATCGGTTACAGCCCGGCCGGCATGGAGCGTGACGACGAGCCGCCACTGGATGACGATTACGATCCAGTCGACATGGATTCGGCGTCCTACAGTTTTCTCGACGAGCTGGCCAGCGAATCCGCCGCGCCGGCGCCTGCCGAGCCGGAACTGTTGCCGGCTGCACAGCCCGCCACGGGGCTGGCCCTCGATTGGCTGGAGTTGTTCCCCAAATTGCCGATCTCGGGGATGACCGGCAGCATTGCGGCCAACTGCACCCTGGTTGCCGTCGAGGGCGACCACTGGCTGTTGCACCTGGACCCGGCCCATAGCGCGCTGTTCAATGCGACCCAGCAACGCCGCTTGAACGAGGCGCTGAACCAGTTCCACGGGCGGACCCTGACGCTGGATATCCAGTTGATCCGCCCGGAGCAGGAAACCCCGGCCCAGGCTGCCGCTCGCAAGCGCGCCAACCGTCAGAGCGAGGCCGAGGCATCGATTCATGCCGACCCGTTCATCCAGCAAATGATGCAACAGTTCGGTGCGGTCATTCGTGACGATACTATTGAACCTGTCGACGCTTTGGTCAGCCAAAGCGTATAACCAATGAAATCAACCCTTGAGGTGACCCCCCATGATGAAAGGTGGCATGGCCGGCCTGATGAAGCAGGCTCAGCAAATGCAGGAAAAAATGGCCAAGATGCAGGAAGAACTGGCCAATGCCGAAGTGACCGGTCAATCCGGCGCGGGTCTGGTCAGCGTGGTAATGACCGGCCGTCACGACGTCAAGCGCATCAGCCTGGATGACAGCCTGATGCAGGAAGACAAGGAAGTGCTCGAAGACCTGATCGCCGCAGCTGTCAACGATGCCGTGCGCAAGATCGAGGCCAACAGCCAGGAAAAAATGGGCGGCATGACCGCTGGCATGCAATTGCCTCCAGGCTTCAAGATGCCGTTCTGAGGCGCTTGAACAGTTTTACCGATGCCAGGCGCCAGCCTGGCATTTTTTTTGGCCGTAAGGTTTTGCGACCGCTTTGCGGTCGATCGCGGGCAAGCCCGCTCCCACAGGGCTCGCGGTCAACCCTGTGGGAGCGGCGGTGCGACGATTCGACTTGCCCGCGATGAGGCCGTACCGGTCTGATAGGACCTCTATACTCATCCTTCTTCATTCAAGGAGTGAGTCCGATGTCCGAGCAATTGATTCTCAATCAGCGCATCGTCCTGGCGTCCCGCCCGACCGGTGCGCCGACGCCGGAAAACTTTCGCATGGAGCGCGTGGCCCTGCCGGAACTTGCCGACGGCCAGATTCTGCTGCGCACGCTTTACCTGTCGCTCGACCCCTATATGCGTGGGCGCATGAGCGACGCACCGTCGTACGCGGCACCCGTGCAGATCAATGAGGTCATGACTGGCGGCGCGGTGAGTCGGGTCGAGGCGTCGCGTCATCCGAGATACAGCGTCGGCGACCTGGTGGTCGGTGCCACCGGCTGGCAAAGCCACAGCATTTCCGATGGCGCGCAATTGGTACCTTTGCCGCCAGGGCTGCCCAGCCCGTCGATGGCCCTGGGCGTGCTGGGCATGCCGGGCATGACCGCCTACATGGGCCTGATGGACATTGGCCAGCCCAAGGCCGGGGAGACGCTGGTGGTTGCGGCGGCCTCGGGCGCGGTGGGCTCGGTGGTCGGTCAAGTGGCGAAAATCAAGGGCCTGCACGTGGTCGGGGTTGCCGGTGGCGCCGAGAAGTGTCGCTATGTGGTCGAGGAGTTGGGCTTTCATGCCTGTGTGGACCACAAGAGCCCGAGCTTTGCCGACGATCTGGCCAAGGTCTGCGACAAGGGCATCGACATCTACTACGAGAACGTCGGCGGTGCGGTGTTCGATGCCGTCCTGCCACTGCTCAACGCCAAGGCGCGCATCCCCCTGTGCGGCCTGATCGCCCAGTACAACGCCACCGCGTTACCGGACGGACCGGACCGCCTGGCGCTGTTGCAGCGCACGATATTGACCAAGCGTCTGCGCATGCAGGGCTTTATCGTCTTCGACGACTACGGCGATCGTCATCAGGAATTCTTCGCGGCCATGGCACCGTGGGTGCGTGAGGGCAAGGTGCGTTTTCGCGAGGATGTGGTCGAAGGGCTCGATCATGCGCCTGGCGCGTTTATCGGGCTGCTGGAAGGGCGCAACTTTGGCAAACTGGTGGTCAAAGTATCGGAAGCCTGATGCGCATTTGACGCAAGTGGCAGGCGCCGGTATAAACCCGCTCTCGTTGTTATGTCAGGCCTTTGACCATGAGCTTCAGCCCACTGATTCGCCAACTGATCGACGCCTTGCGCACCTTGCCCGGCGTCGGCCAGAAAACCGCCCAGCGCATGGCCCTGCAACTGCTCGAGCGCGATCGCAGCGGCGGCATCCGGCTGGCCCAGGCGCTCAGCCAGGCGATGGAAGGGGTGGGGCATTGCCGGCAATGCCGCACCCTGACCGAAAACGAACTCTGCCCGCAGTGCGCCGACACGCGGCGCGACGACACGCTGCTGTGCGTGGTCGAAGGGCCGATGGACGTCTATGCAGTGGAGCAGACCGGTTACCGTGGGCGCTACTTTGTGCTCAAGGGGCACCTGTCGCCGCTCGATGGCCTGGGGCCCGAAGCGATCGGCATCCCGCAGCTGCTGGCGCGGATCGAAGTCCAGGGCAGCTTCACTGAAGTCATCCTGGCGACCAACCCGACCGTGGAAGGCGAAGCCACCGCGCATTACATTGCGCAGTTGCTGGGTGACAAGGGTTTGATCGTATCGCGCATTGCCCATGGCGTGCCGTTGGGCGGGGAGCTGGAGCTGGTTGATGGCGGGACCCTGGCGCATTCGTTTGCGGGGCGTAAGCCGATTTCGTTGTAATTCAGGTAGCCCGCGTCGTCTGCATCGCGGGCAAGCCCGCTCCCACAGAGCCCGCGGTGAACCCTGTGGGAGCGGGCTTGCCCGCGATGAGGCCCTGCCAGACGCCACAGGGCCTTGCGTATTACTTCTCGTCCAGCGCAAAGCTGGTCAGGGAAAACGTCGGAATCCCCAGTGCTTCCAGCCGCTGCGAACCACCCAGCTCCGGCAGGTCGATGATCGCCGCCGCTTCGAACACCTCGGCGCCCATGCGCCGAACCAGGTTCGCCGCCGCGATCAGGGTGCCGCCGGTGGCGATCAGGTCATCGAAGATCAGCACCGAGTCGCCTTCGCACAGGCTGTCGGCATGCACTTCCAGAAACGCTTCGCCGTACTCGGTCTGGTAACCCTCGGCAATCACGTCGGCCGGCAGTTTGCCTTGCTTGCGAAACAGGATCAGCGGCTTGTTCAACTGGTGGGCGATGATCGAGCCGATCAGGAAACCGCGCGCGTCCATGGCGCCGATATGGGTGAAGTCGGCTTCGACATAACGTTCAATGAAACTGTCGGCAACGTGACGCAAGCCGCGTGGCGACTGGAACAGCGGGGTGATGTCGCGAAAGACCACGCCGGGCTTGGGGAAGTCCAGCACCGGGCGGATCAGGGATTTGAGGTCGAAGGGGGCGATTTCCATGGGGGAAGCATCCTGGCGGGCACAATGCTCGCCAGTATACCTGACCCCGTGGACAATCAGCCTTCCAGCGATCCGCCGGCCAGCGCGCAGAGTTGTATTGGGTCGAGGATGTGAACTTCCTTGCCTTCGGCTTCGATCAAGCCATTTTGCTGGAAGCGGGTGAACACCCGCGACACGGTCTCTACCGCCAGACCCAGGTAGTTGCCGATTTCGTTGCGCGACATGCTCAGGCGGAACTGGTTGGCCGAGAAGCCCCGGGCGCGGAAGCGCGCCGACAGGTTGACCAGGAAGGTGGCGATGCGCTCGTCGGCGGTTTTTTTCGACAGTAGCAACATCATTTGCTGGTCGTCGCGAATTTCCCGGCTCATCACGCGCATCAACTGGCGGCGCAGCTGTGGCAATTGCACGGACAACTCGTCCAGGCGCTCGAACGGGATCTCGCAGACTGAGGTGGTCTCCTGCGCCTGGGCAGAGACCGGGTAGGTTTCAGTGTCCATTCCCGATAAACCGACCAGCTCGCTGGGCAGGTGGAAACCGGTGATCTGTTCTTCGCCGCTGTCGCTCAGGCTGAAGGTTTTCAAGGCGCCGGAGCGTACCGCGTAAACTGAGCCGAAACTGTCACCCTGGCGAAACAGGAACTCGCCTTTTTTCAGGGGGCGGCCGCGCTTGACGATGTCATCCAGTGCATCCATATCTTCCATATTCAGCGAAAGCGGAAGGCACAGGGGCGCCAGGCTGCAATCCTTGCAATGGGCCTGGTTGTGGGCGCGCAGTTTAGCTGGCTCGGACATTTCATCGATCCTTGTGGGAAACACACATAAGTTGTAAGGGTAACCCAAGGACGATAGTTCAGGCCAGTGCGTGCCATTTTGCCGCATGTCTGTTTGGCTCAGATCACCCGGGAAAAACGCTGGCGATTCTGTGCATCAAGGTAGGCATCGAAGACCATGCACACCGATCGCGCCAGCAAACGTCCTGCCGGGAGGATTTCAATACCCCTGGCGTCCAGTGCGATCAGCCCGTCATTGGCCATATGCTGCAATGCAGGCCATAGCGGGGCGAAGTAGCCGCGAAAGTCGATGTTGAAGGCCTGCTCGATGCTGTCGAAATCCAGTTCGAAATGGCAGATCAATTGCTGGATCACTTCACGGCGCAGACGATCGTCGTCGCAGCACACCAGCCCGCGGTGGGTGGCCAGTTGAGCGCTGGCCAGGCAGCCTTGGTACTCATTGATATCGCTGCGGTTCTGGCTGTACAAGTCGCCGATCTGGCTGATGGCCGAGACCCCGAGGCCGATCAGGTCGCAATGGCCGTGGGTGGTATAGCCCTGGAAGTTGCGTTGCAGGGTCGATTCTTCCTGGGCGATGGCCAGTTCGTCATCGGGCAGGGCGAAATGGTCCATGCCGATGTAGCGATAGCCTGCCCGGGTCAACTGTTCGATGGTGTTGTGCAGCATCTGCAGCTTGATCGCGGGTGCCGGCAGGTCATTGCCGTCGATCCGGCGCTGGGGCATGAAGCGTTCCGGGAGATGAGCGTAGTTGAACACCGAGAGGCGGTCGGGTTGCAGCTTGATCACTTCGTCGACCGTGTGGGCAAAGCCCTCTGGCGTCTGTTTCGGCAAGCCGTAGATCAGATCGATATTGATCGAGCGAAATTGCAGGGTTCGCGCCGCTTCCACGATAGCGCGGGTCTGGTCCAGGCTCTGCAGGCGGTTGATCGCGCGCTGCACGATAGGGTCCAGGTCCTGCACGCCCAGACTGACCCGATTGAAGCCCAGCTCGCGCAGCAGCCCCATGGTCGACCAGTCGGCCTCGCGGGGGTCGATCTCGATGCCGTAGTCGCCCGAGTCATCGTCGAGCAAATTGAAATGCTGGCGCAGGTGAGCCATCAACTGGCGCAATTCGTCGTGGCTGAGAAAGGTCGGCGTGCCGCCGCCGAAGTGCAGTTGCTCGACGGTCTGCCTGGGGGCCAGGTGGCAGCCGATCAGGCGAATTTCCTGTTCCAGCGCCTGCAGATAGGGCTGGGCGCGACCACGGTCCTTGGTGATGACCTTGTTGCAGGCGCAGTAGTAGCAAATGTTCGCGCAGAACGGCACGTGCACGTAGAGCGACAGCGGTCGCACGGCCTTGCGGCTATCGCGCAGGGCATGCAGCAGGTCGAAGCTGCCGACCTGGTCATGGAACTGCACGGCAGTCGGGTAGGAGGTATAACGTGGTCCGGCCAGGTCGTAGCGGCGGATCAGATCAGGGTCCCAACGAAGTGCGTCGAGCATGTGGATATTCCCAGGCGTGGCGAGCGGTTTTCCACAGTCTAGGGAGCCGCATCCGGGCGCGTGTTGACTTGCATCAAGCGGTCAGTGACCCATCAGCCAGTGCTGGTGTGGCCCGGGCAGGGTCCAGAGGCCGAACAGCATCACCAGCAGGCCGCCGGCGATGCGCACGCCACGCTGGCGCAGCAGGGCGCTGGTGCGTTCGGCGGCAAGCCCGGTGGCCAGCAGCACCGGCCAGGTACCCAGGCCGAAGGCGAGCATCAACGCGGCGCTGTCGACAGCATTGCCCTGGCTCGCAGCCCAGAGCAGGGTGCTGTAGACCAGGCCGCAGGGCAACCAGCCCCAAAGTGCGCCCAGCAACAATGCCCGGGGCAGGCTGGAGACGGGCAGCAGGCGGTTGGCGACCGGCTGGATATGCCGCCACAGGCCGCGCCCGAGGGTTTCAATGCGGGTCAGGCCGCTCCACCAGCCCGCGAGATACAGACCCATGGCGATCAGCAACAGGGCGGCAATCACGCGCAGGATCATCGCTGCCGGACTGCTGGCCACGGCCCAGCCGGCCAGGCCGATCAGCAGGCCCGCGCAGGTGTAGCTGAGGATGCGGCCCAGGTTATAGGCCAGCAGCAGGTGAAAGCGTCGGCTGCGCTGTTCCTTGGGAATCGCCAGGGTCAGGGCGCCCATGAGTCCGCCGCACATGCCCAGGCAGTGACCGCCGCCGAGCAGGCCCAGGATAACCGCCGAAACCAACAGTGGCGCCAGTTCAAGCACGGGGCGGGGCCTCGTCCTGGTCATGGGGCGGGGTGTGGTTGGCTTCGTCCACGCCAGCCTGGTGCTTGGGGTCCTGGTCGTCGAACAGAATGCTGTGGGCGGGACCGTCGAGGTCGTCGTACTGGCCGCTGTCGACCGCCCAGAAGAAGATATACACGGCAATGGCGACAATCAGCAGCGCGGCCGGAATCATGACGTAAAGCGCGGGCATGGGAACTCCGTTAGGCAGCAACCGGCGTCGGGCCGGCAACTGGCTGAGTGGTTGGCTGCAAGCCCTTCATGCGGGTCAGGCGCAGGGCGTTGAGGACCACGGTCAGCGAGCTGATGGACATGCCGACGGCGGCCCAGACCGGAGTGATCCAGCCCAGCGCTGCGAACGGCAACATAAGGCCATTGTACAGCCCTGCCCAGAGAAGGTTCTCGATGATTACACGGCGGGTGCGGCGAGCCAGGGCAATGGCGTGCACCAGCGCATCGAGGCGGTTGGACAGCAGCACGGCATCGGCATTGGTCTTGGCAAGGTCGGTGGCCGAGCCCATGGCGATGCTGATATCGGCAGCGGCCAGCACGGGTACGTCGTTGACGCCGTCGCCGAGCATCAACACCTTGCGACCTTGTCGATGCAGGTTTTGCAAGACCTGCAGCTTGTCGTCCGGGCGCAAGCCGCCCTGGAACTGGTCGATGCCCAGCTCGGCAGCGACGCTGGCAACCATCGGCGAGCTGTCGCCGGACAGCAGCAGGGTGTTCCAGCCGCGAGCCTTGCAAGCGGCAAGCAGGGCGGGGGCATCGTCGCGCAGGCGATCGTCGAGCACGAACCAGGCCAGCGCACCCCGGGTGTCGCCCAGCAGCAGCCATTGCCCGGCCTCATCGGGTAGCGACGGCACCGCGCAGCCACTCAATGCGCAGACGAAGGCTGGCTGGCCGATGCGCAGGCGCTCGCCACCGACCAGGCCCTCCAGGCCCAGCCCGGGAGCACTCGACACTTCTTCGGCAGCTTCGCTGGCACGGCCGAATGCACGGGCGATGGGGTGTTCGGAACGGTTTTCCAGGGCGGCGGCAAGCATCAGGCAACGGTCGGCATCGAGCGCCGCCAAGGGGCGTATGGCGCGCAAGGCCAGGCGGCCTTCGGTCAGCGTCCCGGTCTTGTCGAAAATCACTGTGTCGATCTGGTTCAGGCCTTCAAGGACATGCCCGCGGGTCAGCAGCAGGCCGAGTTTATGCAGGGTGCCGGTGGCGGCCGTCAGTGCGGTCGGGGTCGCCAGCGACAGTGCGCAGGGGCAGGTTGCAACCAGCATGGCCAGGACGATCCAGAAGGCGCGCGACGGCTCCAGTTGCCACCAGAGCAGGCCGATACCGGCTGCGGCGATCAACGAGATCAGCAGGAACCACTGCGCCGCACGGTCGGCGATCTCTGCCAGGCGGGGCTTTTCCGCCTGGGCCCGCTCCAGCAGGCGGACGATGGCCGATAGCCGCGTGTCCTGGCCCAGGGCCTGGACTTGCACGGTCAATGCGCCCTCGACATTGAGGGTCCCTGCGGTGACGGCATCGCCCGGACGGCGGGGTTGCGGCAGGTATTCGCCGGTGAGCAGCGATTCGTCGATGCTCGATTGCCCATCGAGAATTTTCCCGTCGGCAGGCAGGACCGCGCCAGGGTGGACCAGGACCCGATCACCCAGCTGCAACTCGCTCAGCAGAATGCGCTCGGCGTGTCCTTGGGCATCCAGGCGCAGGCAGGATGCCGGCAGCAGGTTGACCAATTGCGCGGTGGCGGCGGCGGTGCGCTCGCGGGCCCGGCGCTCCAGGTAGCGCCCGGTCAGCAGGAACAGGGCGAACATGCCGACAGCGTCGAAATACAGCTCGCCGCTGCCGGTGATGGCGGTCCAGATCCCGGCGATGTAGGCCCCGCCGATGGCCAGCGACACCGACACATCCATGGTCAGGTGGCGGGTGCGCAGGTCACGGGCGGCACCCCGGAAAAATGGCGCACAGCTGTAGAACACAATGGGCGTGGTCAGGAACAGCGCGACCCAGCGCAGGATGGTGTGCATCTCCGGGCTCAGGTCGATATTGAATTCGGGCCAGGTGGCCATGGTCGCCATCATGGCCTGGAACCACAGCAAACCGGCGACCCCGAGCTGGCGCAGGGCAGTACGGTTTTCGCTGGCCAGTTGCTCGGCGGCGCGATCGGCCTGGTACGGATGGGCGGCATAACCGATCTGGCGCAACTCGGCCAGGACCCGGCTCAATGGCAGCTGGCTGTCGGTCCATTGCACCTGCAGGCGGTGGTTGGACAGGTTCAGGCGTGCTTCGGCCACGGCCGGCAGGCTACGCAGGTGTTTCTCGATCAGCCAGCCACAGGCCGCGCAGCTGATGCCTTCGATCAGCAGGGTGGCTTCGGCCAGTTCGCCGGTGTGGCGCACGAAGGGCTTTTGCACGTCGGCGCGATCGTACAGGGCCAGCTCGTCGACCAGTTGCACGGGCAAATTCTGCGGGTTGGCAGAGGCTTCACTGCGGTGCTGGTAATAGCTTTCCAGCTTGCCGGCGACAATAGCTTCGGCCACGGCCTGGCAACCCGGGCAGCAGAACTCGCGGGGTTCGCCCAGGACGGTGGCGGTGAAGCGGCTGCCGCTGGGGACGGGCAGGGCGCAGTGGTAGCAGGGGGTTGGGCTGGTCATGGTGTCTATTCGCAAGTTCACGCGAACCTTGTAGCCGCTGCCGCAGGCTGCGCTGAGGCCCGAAGGGGCTCTCGGCGGTCTTGAGATCTTGCGCCCGCTTTGCGGACGAGCGCAGCCTTCGGCAGCGGCTACAGGTGCTATTGCTTCAGGTCTTCGGCACCCTGCAGCGGCTCATCACCCAGCAACAACGTCTTGTCATGCCCCACCTGTTCTTCCTCGAACATCCGCCAGATATGTTCATCCTGGCTACCGAGCAACTCGACAAAGCGCCGCCCTTCGATCTTGTCATTCATCTGGCCGATATAACGACCGGCTTCGCTTTCACTGCGAGTCAGGACAATCTTGCGGTCCTTCTCCGGCTGGGTCGGCGAGATCAGGTTCAGCTCCAGGGTCTGCGGCTGGCTGTCGCCGTTCAGGCGCAGGTCGACTTCGCCGGTCAGTTCATCCAGGTGCACGCTGGCGTGCAGTTTCAGGGTCTGGGCCAGCAATTCACGGTCCAGCGAGCGGTTGATGCCCTTGCCGGCCTCGTAGTAGTTGTCATTGACCAGGTTGTCCGGGTTGTTCACCGCGATGGTCACCATGGTCAGGCTCAGGGCCACGGAGGTGGCGAGTACCCCGATGATGATCCAGGGCCAGAGATGCTTGTACCAGGGGCTGGTGGCTGTAGCGGGCATAAAAAGTTCTCTTATCGAATTTGCGGGCCGATGAACCGGCTCTTGGCTTCAACGCTGATGTCGCTGTTATCGGCATCCTTGAGGATGAAGCGCACCTCATTGGTACTCGATGGCAGCTTCTCGGGTGCCATCGACAGCTCGACCGGCTGGGTGTAGATCTCGCCGGCAGGCACACGGATCTCGCGTTTGCCCTGCAGTTTGAGGTCCGGCAGGCCAGCGGCTTCGAGCACATAGGTGTGGTCGCGCTGATCCTTGTTCATGACCTTCAGGCTGTAGACGTTTTCGATCCGGCCCTCGGCGTTCTCGCGGTAGAGCACACGGTCCTTGCTGACATCGAAGCCCACCAGCGAGCGCATGAAGAATGCAGTGATCAACAGGGTGATCATCGCCAGCAAGACGACGGCATAGCCGATCAGGCGTGGGCGCAGTTTATGGGTTTTTTGCCCGGAAAGGTTGTGCTCGGTGGTGTAGCTGATAAGGCCGCGCGGATAGTCCATCTTGTCCATGATGCTGTCGCAGGCGTCGATACAGGCGGCGCAGCCGATGCA
This sequence comes from Pseudomonas akapageensis, assembly GCF_011355085.1. GTDB lineage: Bacteria > Pseudomonadota > Gammaproteobacteria > Pseudomonadales > Pseudomonadaceae > Aquipseudomonas > Aquipseudomonas akapageensis. The sequence goes on from NZ_VXCP01000056.1 coordinate 47,621, forward strand.
CTCGATCTGCAGGCCGTCGCGGATATCGATGCCGGTCGGGCACACCTGGACGCACATGGTGCAGTCGATGCAATCGCCCAGGCCCTGGGCCTTGTAGTCGATGCCTTTCTTGCGCGGGCCACGACCTTCGCCACGGCGCGGGTCGTAGGAAACGATCAGGGTATCCTTGTCGAACATCACACTCTGGAAGCGCGCATAGGGGCACATGTAGATGCACACCTGCTCACGCAGCCAGCCGGCGTTGCCATAGGTGGCCAGGGTGAAGAAACCGACCCAGAAGTAGGACCAGCCATCGGCTTGCCCGGTGAAAAAGTCGATGACCAGCTCACGAATCGGCGAGAAATAGCCGACGAAGGTCATGCCGGTGACGAAACCGATCAGCAGCCACAGCGTGTGTTTGCTGAGCTTGCGCAGGAACTTGTTGGCGCTCATGGGCGCCTTGTCGAGCTTGATGCGCTGGTTGCGGTCGCCTTCGGTGACCTTCTCGCACCACATGAAGATCCAGGTCCAGACGCTTTGCGGGCAGGTATAGCCGCACCAGACGCGCCCGGCATAGACGGTGATGAAGAACAGGCCGAAGGCGCTGATGATCAACATGCCCGACAGCAGGATGAAATCCTGGGGCCAGAAGGTCGCGCCGAAGATGAAGAACTTGCGTTCCGGCAGGTTCCACCACACGGCCTGGTGGCCACCCCAGTTCAGCCAGACCGTGCCGAAGTACAGCAGGAACAGTACGCCACCGCCGGCCATGCGCAAGTTACGAAAGAGGCCGGTGAAGGCGCGGGTGTAGATTTTTTCCCGAGAGGCGTAGAGATCGACGCTGTTGTTATCTTTCTTGGCAGGCGGGGTAACGTCATGTACCGGAATCTGGTTGCTCATCATTGAGTCCCACGGCAGTGGAAAAGTGCCATAGCCAGTACGTGCCGGCTACAGTCAGAAGAGTATGGCTCTAGCGCGCATGATACGCCTGTAGTACAGGTGCGGGGGAGGGGTGCGACTTTTGGCCGCGTTGGGGAAAATCGATTGATGGTGTAATGACTTGAATCAATTGACTTGCGCATTGTGACGCGAAGGGCTGGAATCATTGGCCCCATGGGTTCAGTAGTTCAGCTCCGGTGGCCTCGAAGTCTGCAACATTTCGGGTAACGATGGTCAACCCATGTACGAGTGCAGTCGCAGCAATCAATGCATCGCATTCGCTGCGCGGGTCAGGCACGTGCAATTGTGCGCAACGCCGGGCGACGACGCTGTCGATCGCCAGAATTCGACCGCTGAACGCAGGGAGCACATGATTCTGCAGCCATGTGCGCAAGCTTGCGCCTTGTGTGGGGTCGCGACGTTCAATGCGCAGCACACCGGTTTCCAGTTCCAGCAAGGTAATGGCAGAAATGAACAGGCTGGAAGGCACCACGGTTTTTGCCCAGGCCACGACGTTCTTGTCGGCTTTGGACTTGCGTAGTTCAGAGACGACATTGGTGTCGAGCAGAAACATCAGGACAGGTCCACGGGACGAGGCGTGATCGCAACGCGTTGCGGCTCGAACTCAATCTCTTCGGATTCCGGCATGACCAGGAGTTCGACGATGCTGGGGCTCATGCAAGTCAATTTCTGATAGTCCTCCATGGACAACAACACATGTGCAGGCCGACCGCGATCGGTAATGAAGACAGGGCCTTGCCGTGCGGCTTTCTTGGCGCCGCTTGTGTCTTGATTGAATTCGCGGCTCGATACAGTAGTAATCATGAGGTAACCCTCCGAAAGCATATGTAGCTACGTTACTACAATGCCGAAGGGTGGGCAACGGGTACGTAGAGGAGTATCGCTCATCCAAAACAAAACGGCCCCGCCAACATGCATTGGCGGGGCCGTTCGTTGTTTCAGGCTGTTGCCTTATTCCGCAGCTTTCTCACCATGGGAGAGGCTGTAGACGTAGGCGGCCAGCAGGTGAACCTTGTCGTTGCCCTGCATTTGTTCCTGGGCAGGCATCTGGCCCTGGCGGCCGTAACGGATGGTCTGCTGCAGTTGAGCGAAGCTCGAACCGTAGATGAACGCCTGTGGGTGGGTCAGGTTAGGCGCGCCCATGGCCGGGGTGCCTTTGCCTTCAGGGCCGTGGCAGGCCACGCAGTTGGCGGCGAAGATCTTCTGGCCGGCTGCCGGGTCGGCTTTGACGCCTTCTGGCAGTTTGCGACCGTCGAGGTTGGTCAGGACGAAGGCGGCCACATCGGCAACGCCTTGTTCGCCGATCACTTCGGCCCAGGCCGGCATCACGGCGTGACGACCGCCCATGATGGTGGTCTTGATGGTTTCCGGCTCGCCGCCCCAGCGCCAGTCGGCGTCGGTCAGGTTCGGGAAGCCATAGGCGCCCTTGGCGTCGGAACCGTGGCAAACCGAGCAGTTGGAGGCGAACAGGCGGCCACCCATCTTCAGGGCTTGTGGGTCCTTGGCGACTTGTTCGATCGGCATGGCGGCGAATTTGGCGAAGATCGGACCGAACTTGGCGTCCGAACGAGCCATTTCCTTTTCCCACTCGTGCACGCCAGTCCAGCCCGGCTTGCCATTGGCGAACTCGGTCTTCTTGTCGTTGTCCAGGTAGGTGTAGCCCGGCAGCAGGCCTTTCCAGTTACCCAGGCCCGGGTAGAGCACCAGGTAGCCGAGGGCGAAGATGATGGTGCCGACGAACAGCATGAACCACCACTTTGGCAGTGGGTTGTCATATTCCTCGATGCCATCGAACGAGTGGCCGACTGTTTCATCAGTGGCTTCGGTGCGCTGGCCCTTGCGGGTGGACAGCAGCAGCCAGGTCAGGGCAAAAATGGTGCCCAGACTCAGGACGGTGACATACAGACTCCAGAAGGTAGTCATTCGTTGTTACTCCTAGAAGCTCTCGCTTGCGATTGCGCTTGCTCGACGTGCTTGATGGCCTCGGGATCATCCGCGAAAGGCAGCAAGGTCGCTTCGTCAAACTCGGACTTGCGCCGTGAGCTGAATACCCACAGCGCCAGACCGATGAAGGCCACCATCACGACGACGGTGCCCAGGCCACGAATCATCCCGATATCCATCAATATCACCGTTTGCTTTTGATGATGGTGCCAAGGCCCTGAAGGTAGGCAACCACGGCGTCCATTTCGGTCTTGCCCTTGACGGCATCACGTGCACCGGCGATGTCTTCGTCAGTGTAGGGAACGCCCAGGGAGCGCAGGACTTCCATCTTCTTCGCGGTTTCCTTGCCGTCGAGCTTGTTCTCGACCAGGAAGGGGTAAGCAGGCATCTTCGACTCGGGCACGACGTTGCGCGGGTTGTACAGGTGCGCGCGGTGCCAGTCATCGGAGTAACGTCCACCGACGCGGGCCAGGTCAGGACCGGTACGCTTGGAACCCCACAGGAACGGGTGGTCCCAGACGCTTTCACCGGCGACCGAGTAGTGGCCGTAGCGTTCGGTTTCAGCGCGGAACGGACGGATCATCTGCGAGTGGCAGCCGACACAGCCGTTGGCGATGTACACGTCACGGCCTTCCAGTTCCAGGGCCGAGCGAGGCTTCATGCCTTCGACCGGCTTGTTGGTGACGTCCTGGAAGAACAGCGGGACGATCTGGGTCAGTCCGCCGACGGAGACGGCGATGACCATGAAGAAGGCCAGCAGGCCAATATTCTTCTCAACTGCTTCGTGCTTCATCAATGAGCTCCAACGACAGCGATCTTGGTGGCCGCTTCGGCTTCAGCCGGGTTCGAGGCGCGGACGGTACGCCATACGTTGTACGCCATCAGCAGCATGCCGGTGGCGAAGAACGCGCCGCCCAGGGCACGGACGATGTAGCCAGGGTGGCTGGCCTGCAGCGCTTCGACGAAGGAGTAGGTCAGGGTGCCGTCATCGTTGATTGCACGCCACATCAGGCCCTGGGTGATGCCGTTGACCCACATCGAAGCGATGTAGAGCACGGTACCGATGGTCGCCAGCCAGAAGTGCGCGTTGATCAGGCCAGTGCTGTGCATCTGCTGACGACCGAACAGTTTCGGGATCATGTGGTAGATGGCGCCGATCGAGATCATCGCTACCCAGCCCAGGGCGCCGGCGTGTACGTGGCCGATGGTCCAGTCGGTGTAGTGCGACAGCGAGTTGACGGTCTTGATGGCCATCATCGGGCCTTCGAAGGTCGACATGCCGTAGAACGCCAGGGAGACGACCAGGAAACGCAGGATCGGGTCGGTGCGCAGCTTATGCCAGGCGCCCGACAGGGTCATCATGCCGTTGATCATGCCGCCCCAGCTCGGAGCCAGCAGGATGATCGACATGGCCATGCCCAGCGACTGAGCCCAGTCCGGCAGCGCGGTGTAGTGCAGGTGGTGCGGGCCGGCCCAGATGTACAGGGTGATCAGCGCCCAGAAGTGGACGATCGACAGGCGATAGGAGTAGATCGGACGCTCGGCCTGCTTGGGTACGAAGTAGTACATCATGCCCAGGAAGCCGGTGGTCAGGAAGAAGCCCACGGCGTTGTGGCCATACCACCACTGGATCATCGCGTCGGTCGCACCCGAGTAGGCCGAGTAGGACTTGAACAGGCTGACCGGCAGCGACATGTGGTTGACGATGTGCAGCATCGCCGTCACGACGATGAAGGCACCGTAGAACCAGTTACCCACGTAGATGTGCTTGGTCTTGCGCTTGACGATGGTGCCAAAGAACACCACACCGTAGGTGACCCAGACAATGGCCAGCAAAATGGCGATCGGCCATTCCAGTTCGGCATATTCCTTGGTCGTGGTGTAGCCCAGCGGCAGTGTCACGATCGCAGCGACGATCACCGCTTGCCAACCCCAGAAGGTGAAGGCCGCGAGGCTGTCGGAAATCAGACGCGTCTGGCAGGTACGCTGCACGACATAGTAGGAAGTGGCAAACAGAGCACAACCACCGAAGGCGAAAATCACCAGGTTGGTGTGCAACGGGCGAAGGCGTCCAAAAGTCGTCCACGGCAAGTCGAAGTTAAGTTGCGGCCAGACAAGCTGTGAGGCGATGAAGACACCGAGCCCCATGCCAAGGATCCCCCAGACCACCGTCATGATGGCGAACTGGCGGACTACCTTATAGTTATAAGCAGTCGGACTGATTGCTGTGCTCATTCTAAGGTTCCACGGTTTGGGTGTTTTTTAGGATATAAAATCGGTCGCAAGTATGGAGAAAGCAACTAGTCATTGCAACGCGACATACCCGCTGCAAAGCCTGCCCGAAGCTGATTCTGCGGCCGTTTCAGCCATCTCGAAGTCGCATTTGCACTGTTGTGCAAAATGCCCTCGCGGATAAAACATGGCCAGGCATTTGTTACTGGGCGCACAGCATGAGCACTGCACCGGCAATACAGGAATAATCGAGGGGCCGGATCTGGGCCGGTATCTATCAGCCTTTTGGCTGGTTATTCCATTACAGTTGCCTGAATCAGTGTTCACTGGAGCCGTGTTTTTTATCGCCGGTCCACTGTGGCAAGAAGCTTAGTCCCGAAAGTCGGGAGTGGAAAGGCAGGGTATTGGAGGGGTGCGACACTTGGTCGCAATCAGGTGCGGAACTGCCGCGCCCGGCTTGGGTGTGAGTGTTGTTTGGTCAAGCGCGCAATTGTTCCAGTTTGTTGCTGATACGCCTTGTCAGAGGGTGTCTGGGCCAAGTTGCAGACGCAGGTGGCGAGCAACTGCAAATCATAGTTGGCGGTAATGCTGCTGATTGTGTTCATGGGGTTCCTCCTCCGTTAGTTATAAGCAAACTTTTTTTAAAGCGAGGCAAGCATGAACAATGGGCAAGACGCCGGTATTGACGGGGATCAATGGGCGCAGTTGGTGGAACACAACGGCTGGCGCTGGAATCCTGCGCAGAATCAGGGGCCGCGCCGCATCGCGCCGTGCCTGATCCTGGCCCATGGCGCCGGAGCGCCGATGGACAGCGGCTTCATGAATGAAATGGCCCACAGGTTGGCAGCCTGCGGCGTCGGCGTGCTGCGCTTCGAGTTTCCCTACATGGCGCAACGGCGCGTGGACGGCAGCAAGCGCCCGCCCAATCCCCAGGCCAAATTGCTTGAATGCTGGCGCCAGGTGTATGAGCAGGTGCGACCCCAGGTCGCGGGAAAGCTGGCGATTGGCGGCAAGTCCATGGGCGGGCGCATGGCGAGCCTGGTGGCGGATGAACTGGGCGCCGATGCCCTGGTGTGCCTGGGCTATCCGTTCTACGCGGCGGGCAAGCCGGAAAAGCCACGGGTCGAGCATCTGGCGAACCTGCGGACGCCGACGTTGATCGTGCAGGGCGAGCGCGATGCCTTGGGTAATCGGGAGGCGGTGGGGTGGTATGCGCTATCGAAGGCGATCGAGGTGTGCTGGTTGACGGCGGGGGATCATGACTTGAAGCCGCTGAAGGCTTCGGGGTTCAGTCATGAGCAGCATTTGCAGGCGGCGGCGGAGCGGGTGGCACAATTTTTGCGCTGATTCAGGGACTTGCACGAACTCTGTAGCCGCTGCCGCAGGCTGCGCCAAGGTCCGCAGGACCTTCATCAAATCCGAAATCCTGCGCCCGCTTCGCGGTCGAGCGCAGCCTGGCGGCAGCGGCTACAGGATCTCGGCAAGGCCCTCAATCACCGATTAAACCGCTCCACCAACGAATACTGCGTCCCCGCCGTACGCGTCAGCTCTTCACTGAGCAAGGCCGAATTCTGGGCTTGTTCAGACGTCTGGTCCGCCAACTGGGCAATGGTGCTGATGTTGCGGCTGATCTCTTCGGCCACGGCAGTCTGCTCTTCAGTCGCAGCGGCGATCTGTGTCGTCATGTCGGTAATGTTGGCCACCGCTTCGCTGATACCCATCAAGGCCTGGTCCGCTTCCAGTACCCGAGCCACGCCTTCTTCGGCCTGGCGATGGCCGGCTTCCATGGTTTGCACGGCATTGCTGGCGGTCTGTTGCAGCTTGGCGATCAGGCCGTGGATCTGCCCGGTGGATTCGCTGGTGCGCTGGGCCAGCTGACGGACTTCATCGGCCACCACGGCAAAGCCACGGCCCATTTCACCGGCACGGGCCGCCTCGATGGCGGCATTGAGCGCCAGCAGGTTGGTCTGGTCGGCAATGCCCTTGATCACGTCGACCACACCGCCGATCTCGTTACTGTCCTGGGCCAGTTGGGTGACGGTCAGGCCGGTCTCGCCGACCACGCGCGACAGGCGCTCAATGGCTTCGCGGGTTTCGCCGGCAATGTCGCGGCCGCGCCCGGTCAGGCGATTGGCTTCCTGAGTGGCATCGGCGGTGCGCTGCACATGACTGGCGACTTCCTGGGTGGTCGCGGCCATCTGATTGACCGCCGTGGCCACTTGTTCGGTTTCGACGCGCTGACGCTCAAGGCCGGTAGAGCTCTTGTGGGCGAGGGTGTCGGATTGCCGGGCCTGATCGGTCAGGTGCTCGGCGGTGTCCTGCAGGCGGGTCAGGCAGGTGCGCAAATGGGCATCCTGGCTGAGCATGGCCATTTCCAGCCGGGCCTGGACGCCACGGCTGTCGGTGTACATCTGCGCGATCAACGGGTCCGAGGTGGTCTGCTCGGCCAGGGACAACAGGCGCTTGATCCCGCGTTGTTGCCAGCTCAAGCCGACCAGGCCCAGCGGTACCGACAACGCGGCGGCCAGGGCAAAGCCCCAGGACGAATCCAGCCAGGCGCCAATCAGGAAGCCCACCTGGCTGACCAGAATGAAGGGCAGCCAGTCCTGCAGGACCGGCAGCCAGCGATCGCTGGCCGGAATTGCCGACTTGCCGGCGTTCAGGCGTTGGTAGAGGTCCTGGGCGCGACGGATCTGTTCGGCCGTGGGCTTGACCCGAACCGACTCGTAACCGACGACCTGGTTGTTCTCGAAAATCGGCGTCACATAAGCGTTGACCCAGTAATGGTCACCGCTCTTGCAGCGGTTCTTGACCACGCCCATCCACGGCAAACCCTGCTTGAGCGTGCTCCACATGTGGGCGAACACGGCCGCAGGCACGTCCGGGTGGCGGACCAGGTTGTGCGGTGCGCGCACCAGCTCTTCGCGACTGAACCCACTGATTTCGACGAAGGCGTCGTTGCAGTAGGTGATCACCCCCTTGGCATCAGTGGTCGAGATCAACCGCTGTTGTGTTGGGAAAGTCCGTTCGCGTTGGGTAATCGGCTGGTTATTACGCATGAGCAGTTCAATCCATAAAGGCTGTGGACAGGGTGTCGGCAGCCTTTCGGATTAATTGAGTATTTTTTTTCGTTCCTTGAAGTCCATCACGAAATGATTGGGTTCATTTTGCGATCAATTGGCGCAACACATAGTGCAGGATGCCGCCTGACTTGAAGTACTCCACTTCATTGAGGGTATCGATCCGGCACAGGACCTCCACCTTATCCTGCGTGCCGTTTTCGCGGGTGATCTGCAAGGTCAGATTCATCCTCGGCTGAAGCGGGGCAGTCCCAAGCCCCAGGATGTCGAAGGTTTCCCGCCCGGTGAGGCTCAGTGACTTGCGGTTCTGGTCGAGCTTGAACTGCAGGGGCAGTACGCCCATACCCACCAGGTTGGAACGGTGGATGCGCTCGAAGCTTTCGGCGATCACCGCCTTGACCCCCAGCAGGTTGGTGCCCTTGGCGGCCCAGTCACGGCTGGAGCCGGTGCCGTATTCCTGCCCGGCGATGACCACCAGCGGCGTGCCGGCAGCCTGGTAGCGCATGGCGGCATCGTAGATCGGCATTTTTTCGCCCGTGGGGATGTACAGCGTGTTGCCGCCTTCTTCGCCGGCGAGCATTTCGTTGCGGATGCGGATATTGGCGAAGGTGCCGCGCATCATCACTTCATGGTTGCCCCGGCGCGAACCATAGGAGTTGAAGTCCCGAGGCTCCACGCCCTTGTCGCGCAGGTACTGCCCGGCGGGGCTGTCGGCCTTGATGTTGCCGGCCGGGGAGATGTGGTCGGTGGTCACCGAGTCGCCCAGCAACGCCAGGACCCGGGCACCCTTGATATCGGCGACCACAGGCGGTGGTCCGGCAATATCGTCGAAGAACGGTGGATGCTGGATATAGGTGGAGTCGTCCTGCCAGACATAGGTCGCCGCTTGCGGCACTTCGATCGCTTGCCATTGTGCGTCACCGGCAAAGACTTCGGCGTACTGCTTGTGGAACATGGCCGTGTCGACTTTGGTCACGGCGTCGGCGATCTCTTTCTGACTCGGCCAGATATCGCGCAGGAACACGGGCCGGCCATCCTTGCCCAGGCCCAGCGGTTCACTGCCGATATCGATGCGCACACTGCCGGCCAGTGCATAAGCGACCACCAGGGGAGGGGAAGCCAGCCAGTTGGTCTTCACCAGCGGATGGACCCGGCCTTCGAAGTTGCGGTTGCCGGAGAGCACCGAGGCCACGGTCAGGTCGGCCTGCACAATGGCTTTCTCGATGGGTTCGGCCAGGGGGCCGGAGTTGCCGATGCAGGTGGTGCAGCCATAGCCCACCAGGTCGAAACCCAGCGCGTCGAGGTACTGCGTCAGCCCCGCGGCCTCGTAGTAGTCCGTCACCACCTTGGAGCCCGGCGCCAGTGAGCTCTTGACCCAGGGTTTGCGTTGCAGGCCTTTCTCCACGGCTTTTTTCGCCACAAGCCCGGCGGCCATCATGACGCTGGGATTGGAGGTGTTGGTGCAGGAGGTAATGGCGGCGATCACCACGGCGCCGTCTCGCAGGCAATGGCTCTGGCCCTCGTGGCTGTATTCGGCTTCACCGGCAAGGTCCGGATTGCCCACCGCGACGCCACCGCCGCCTTCGCTTTCCAGGCGGCCCTCTTCCTTGCTGGTCGGCTTGAGGCGCAAACCGATGAAGTCACTGAAAGCCTGGGGCACGTTCGACAGGGCGACGCGGTCCTGGGGGCGTTTCGGGCCGGCGAGGCTGGCTTCGACCTCGCCCATGTCCAGGGCCAGCGTGTCGGTGAACACCGGTTCCTGGCCGGACAGGCGCCACAGTCCCTGCGCCTTGCAGTAGGCTTCGACCAGTTTCACGGTCGCGGTCGGACGACCGGACAACTGCAGGTACTCCAGGGTCACGTCATCGACCGGGAAGAAGCCGCAGGTCGCGCCGTATTCGGGCGCCATGTTGGCGATGGTGGCGCGGTCGGCCAAGGGCAGGTCAGCCAGGCCGTCCCCATAAAATTCGACGAATTTGCCGACCACACCCTTCTTGCGCAGCATTTGCGTGACGGTCAGCACCAGGTCGGTGGCGGTGATACCTTCGCGCAGTTTTCCGGTCAGCTTGAAGCCGATCACTTCCGGAATCAGCATCGACACCGGCTGCCCGAGCATCGCCGCTTCCGCTTCGATGCCGCCCACGCCCCAGCCGAGCACGCCCAGGCCGTTGATCATGGTGGTGTGCGAGTCGGTGCCGACCAGGGTGTCGGGAAAGGCGTAGGTTCGACCGTCCTCTTCTTTTGTCCACACGGTACGGCCCAGGTATTCGAGATTGACCTGGTGACAGATGCCGGTACCCGGTGGCACGACCCTGAAATTGTGGAACGCGTCCTGGCCCCAGCGCAGGAAGGCGTAGCGTTCGCCGTTGCGCTCCATCTCGATGTCGACGTTCTGGGCGAAGGCCTGATGGGTGGCGTATTTGTCGACCATCACCGAATGGTCGATGACCAGATCCACCGGCGATAACGGGTTGATGCGCTGCGGATCGCCGCCGGCATTGGCCATGGCGGCGCGCATGGCGGCCAGGTCGACCACCGCCGGCACCCCGGTGAAATCCTGCATCAGCACCCGGGCCGGGCGGTACTGGATCTCGCGGTCGCTGCGGCGTTTGTCCAGCCATTCGGCCAGGGCCTTGAGGTCGGCACCGGTGACGGTCTTGCCATCTTCCCAGCGCAGCAGGTTTTCCAGCAGGACTTTCAGCGACATGGGCAGGCGCTGCAAATCGCCGAGGGTGCCGGCAGCGTCGGTCAGGCTGAAATAGTGGTAGGTCTTGTCGTCGACCTGCAGGGTCTTGAGTGTTTTCAGGCTGTCGAGCGAAGGCATGAACAAACTCCTTTTGCGTCGAGGGTCCGCACGGTACGGACTTGACGGAACGGGCAGAACTATCAACCTAGCCTTGATTATGGGTTCTAGCCATTGACCGGACTGTGACAGCATGTCCCAGGTAGCGAACTTCCTTTATCATGCGCCGATTTCGGCCCCGTGCGTGCCGAGCCAGGGTCGTGGTCATCAATTGACCGCGACCGCCCAGGAGTGGTGAATGAATACCCTGTTTATGCATTGCCGGCCCGGCTTCGAAGGTGAAGTCTGTTCCGAAATCGCCGAGCATGCGGCGCGCTTGAACGTCGCCGGCTACGCCCGTGCCAAGCCGCAGACGGCCTGCGCCGAATTCATCTGCAACGATGCCGAAGGCCCCGAGCGGTTGATGCGCGAGTTGCGCTTTTCCCAGCTGATCTTTCCTCGGCAGTGGGCCCGTGGGGCGTTTATCGAGTTGCCGGAGACTGACCGGATCAGTGTACTGCTTGAGCACCTGGCGCAGTTTCCGACCTGTGGCAGCCTCTGGCTGGAAGTCATGGACACTAACGACGGCAAGGAGCTTTCGAACTTCTGTCGCAAGTTCGAGGCGCCGCTGCGCAAAGCCCTGACCGGTGCTGGCAAATTGCAGGATGACGCCAGCAAGCCTCGGTTGTTGCTGACCTTCAAAAGCGGGCGCGAAGTGTTCGTGGGCCTGGCCGCAGCCGATAATTCGGCCATGTGGCCCATGGGTATCCCCCGGCTCAAGTTCCCCCGGGAAGCACCGAGCCGTTCGACGCTGAAACTGGAAGAGGCCTGGCACCACTTTATCCCCCGTGATGAATGGGACGAGCGTCTGCATGGCGACATGACCGGTGTCGACCTGGGCGCTGCGCCCGGCGGCTGGACCTACCAACTGGTCAAGCGTGGCATGCTGGTCACCGCCATCGACAACGGCCCGATGGCCGAGAGCCTGATGGACACCGGCCTGGTACAGCATCTGATGGCCGATGGTTTCACCTACAAGCCCAAGCAGCCGGTGGACTGGATGGTGTGCGACATCGTCGAAAAACCGGCGCGCAATGCCGCCTTGCTGGAAACCTGGCTGGGTGAAGGCCTGTGCCGCGAGGCGGTGGTCAACCTGAAGTTGCCGATGAAACAGCGTTACGCGGAAGTGCGGCGGTTGCTCGATCGGATCGAAGAGGGCTTCAAGGCGCGCGGTATCAAGGTGGCGATCGGGTGCAAGCAGCTTTATCACGATCGTGAGGAAGTGACTTGTCATTTGCGGCGGTTGGATCTGAAACGGCGGTGAAGCCATCGCGGGGCAAGCCCGCTCCCACAGGGAATTTGTGACGCACACAAAACCTGTGGGAGCTGGCTTGCCAGCGATGAGGCCATTACTGACTACCGAGGTTTCCGACAGAGCAAGGTGACCAATCCGCCTCATTGCGCGACAATGCCCGCCAGCTACTGGAGTATTTTATGCCTGATCCAACCGAAGCCATGACCCACGACGCCGTTCTCGACGCCACAGGCCTCAATTGCCCTGAACCTGTGATGATGCTGCACCAGCACGTGCGCGACCTGCACGCCGGTGGCCTGCTCAAGGTGATCGCCACCGATCCGTCGACCCGTCGCGATATCCCCAAGTTCTGCGTGTTCCTCGGTCATGACCTGGTCGAACAGCAGGAAGATGCCGGCACCTACCTGTACTGGATCCGCAAAAAAGCCGATTAAGCGCGCCCGCCCTGAACAATCCGCTTGCGCGCACTGCGTGCCAGGCGGACCGAAAGCATCAGGGCCGCGCAGCTCAAGCCGACAATCAATCCCTGCCACAGGCCGCTCGGGCCGCTGGCGGCGTTGAACCAGTCGGTCAGGCCCAGGGCGTAGCCCACCGGCAGGCCGATGCCCCAGTAGGCGAACAGGGTCAGGACCATGGTCACCCGAGTGTCCTGGTACCCGCGCAAGGCGCCGGCGGCCGTCACCTGGATGGCGTCGGAGAACTGGAAAAGCGCCGAATAGACAATCAGCATCGAAGCAATCCGGATCACTGCCGTATCGGCGGTATAGATCGTGGCGATGTGTTCGCGTGCCAGCAACATCAGGCTCGCCGAGAGGCAGGCGTAGCCCAGCGCCGTGGCCATGCCGACGCCGGCGGCGAAACGCGCCTGGCGTGGCTCGTTGCGGCCCAGGGCCTGGCCGACCCGCACGGTCACTGCCATGCCCAGCGAATAGGGGATCATGAACACCAGTGAGCTGATGTTCAGGGCGATCTGGTGACCGGCGACCACCGTGGCCCCCAGGCTACCGATCAACAGGGCGATGACGCAGAAAATGCTCGATTCGGCGAACACGGCGATGCCGATTGGCAAGCCAATGCCCAGCAACCGTTTGATCGCCGCCCATTGCGGCCAGTCGAAGCGCCCGAACACCTGGCTGCTGCGATAGGCCGGTGCCCAGCTCACCCAGCCGGCCATGCCCAGGCACATCACCCACATGACAATGGCCGTGGCCCAGCCGCAGCCGACGCCACCCAGTGCCGGCATGCCGAAGTGCCCATAAATGAACACATAGTTCAGCGGAATATTGAGCAACAGGCCGCACAAGCCCAGCACCATGCTGGGTCGGGTCCGGCCCAGGCCGTCGCTGCAGCAGCGCAGTACGTGATACAGCGCCACCGACGGCAGACCGCAGGCGATGCCGCGCAGATAGCCCATGCAGGGTTCGATCAACTGCGGGTCGACTTTCATCAGATGCAGGATCGGTTCGGCATTGAACAACAGGACGCTGGCCCCGATCCCGACCGTGATCGCCAGCCACAGCGCCTGGCGCACCAGTGGGCCGATCTCGGCGTGTTCGCCTGCGCCGAAGCGCTGGGCGACCTTGGGCGTGGTGGCCAGCAGCGTGCCGGTCATCAGCAGGAACACCGGCACCCAGATGGAGTTGCCCAGCGCCACGGCGGCCAAGTCGCGCGGGCCGACGCGACCGGCCATGACCGCATCGACAAAGCCCATGGCAGTGGTCGCCAGTTGCGCAATGATGATGGGCGTGGCCAGCGTGAGCAGGCTGCGTAGCTCGGCGCGTACGCGAGCAGGGCGAGTCACGGGGGTGTCGGCAGTGTTGGCAGGTACGGAATTCACAAACGGGGCATCCACAAAAAAGGCGCGGAAAACCGCAGAGTCTACGCCTTGACGCAGGAGTCAGGAAACGTTGCTGTCAATGGATGTTACCGATGCGTGCGACGCTGCTGGATCAAGCCTGCCCGGAACGCCTACACTGCGGGCCTTGAAAGGAGCCTGCCATGCTGATTGTTGCCGACGAAAATATTCCGCTGCTCGATGCCTTCTTCGAAGGTTATGGTGAAATCCGCCGCTATACCGGCCGTTCGATCGACCGTGCCGCGGTGCAGGATGCCGATGTGCTGCTGGTGCGTTCAGTCACCCGGGTGGACCGTGCCTTGCTCGAAGGCAGTCGCATACGCTTTGTCGGCACCTGCACGATCGGCACCGACCATCTGGACCTGGACTACTTTGCCGAGGCGGGTATCCACTGGTCCAGCGCCCCGGGTTGCAACGCCCGAGGGGTGGTCGACTATGTGCTGGGCAGCCTGCTGACGCTTGCCGAACTCGAAGGCGTGGATCTGGCGCAACGCACCTACGGCGTCGTCGGGGCCGGGGAGGTAGGCGGGCGTCTGGTCAAGGTGCTGCGCGGGCTCGGCTGGAAGGTGCTGGTCTGCGATCCACCCCGGCAGGCGCGGGAGGGGGGCGATTACGTCAGTCTCGAGACCCTGCTGCAGGCATGTGACGTGATCAGCCTGCATACGCCCTTGAGCAAGGACGGTCCGCATCCGACCTGGCACCTGCTCGATGCCGACCGCCTGGCGCGGCTCAAACCCTGCACCTGGCTGATCAACGCCAGCCGTGGCCCGGTAGTGGACAACGCTGCCCTGCGTGAGCTGTTGCTGGAGCGCGTCGACCTGCAGGCGGTACTGGATGTGTGGGAGGGTGAACCGCAAGTCGATCTCGCCCTGGCCGAACTCTGCGTGCTGGCGACACCGCATATCGCCGGCTACAGCCTGGACGGCAGGCAGCGAGGCACGTCGCAGATTTATCAGGCGTTCTGCGCCTGGCGTGAAATACCCGAGACGCTGCAGTTGGCAGACCTGCTGCCAAAACCCTGGTTGGCACAGGTCAGCCTGCAGGCCGAAACCGACCCGGCCTGGGCACTGGCCATGCTCTGCCGGGGTGTTTACGACCCACGGTGCGACGATGCCGACTTCCGTCGCAGCCTCAGCGACGTGACCGCCGAGCAGCGCGCGGGCTTCGATGCCTTGCGCAAGCATTATCCGGCACGCCGCGAGATCGAAGGGCTGCGGGTGCATATCGAGGGGCAGTCGGGGGTGCTGGAGCAGCTGGTGGATGCGTTGGGGTGTGTGCGGGTCTGAAATCCTTGCGACCGCTACGCGCTCGAGCGCAGCAGCGGTGCACCGAGCCTCTCTCGTTCCCACGCTCCGCNNGTGCCAGACGCTCTGCGTCGTCCTGCACGATCGCAACGCAGAGCGTCGCTGGATGCATTCCCACGCAGAGCGTGGGAACGAGAACGGTAATAAAAACCCGGCACTTAAGCCGGGTTGAATGAATTCTGCGGAACTTCAACGCTTCTTCGCGGGTTTGACCACGCAGTTTTCCAGTTGCTTGCAGGCTTCCTGGATCATGTCCCTGGTGATCGGAATCTCGCGACCCTGGGCATCGATGATCGAGCCGCACTCCGCTTTCTGCGGCGGTGCTTTCTTTTCCTGGGATGTACTGTTTTGCAAGCCCATGTCCTGTCTCCTCTTCAGGTTCAAGCTCAGACTACTGCCACCAGGTGACCACTGTGTGACAAGTCCATCAGTGCATGGCGGCTGATCCAGTCCAACAGAAATGGCTGCAAACTTCCAGCGCGCGTTTAGACCGAAACCCTCTAGCGTCTATTGATCATAGTCATAGAGCTTGGCGTGGCAGCGTCGGTCGGGTGTAGGCTGGCGTTTCAGGATTACACGGACGATCTCATGATCTCACTGCTTTCTGTCAGGCAACGGCGTGCCATCGAGTTGACTCTGGGCTTTCTCAAGCCCTATCGCTGGCAAGTGGCGGGCGCCTTGCTGGCGCTGGTGGCGACAGCAGCGATTACCTTGTCGATGGGGCAGGGTATTCGGCTGTTGGTCGATCAGGGTTTCATGACCCAGTCAGCGCAGTTGCTCAACCAGTCGATCGGGCTGTTCCTGCTCCTGGTGCTGGCCCTGGCGGTGGGGACCTTCACGCGTTTCTACCTGGTGTCGTGGATTGGCGAGCGCTGCGTCGCCGATATCCGCAAGCAGGTGTTCGATCACCTGATCTACCTGCATCCGGGCTTCTACGAGAGCAACCGCAGTTCCGAGATCCAGTCGCGGCTGACCGCCGACACCACGCTGTTGCAGTCGGTCATCGGCTCATCCCTGTCGCTGTTCCTGCGCAATGTGCTGATGGTGATCGGCGGGATCGTGCTGTTGTTCGTCACTAACCCGAAGCTCACCAGTATCGTGGTGCTGGCCTTGCCGTTGGTGCTGGCGCCGATTCTGATATTCGGTCGGCGGGTACGGGCATTGTCACGGCAGAGCCAGGACCGCATTGCCGATGTCGGCAGCTATGTGGCCGAAGCCCTCGGGCAAATCAAGACGGTACAGGCCTACAACCATCAGCCCAGTGACCAGCAACGATTTGGCCATACAGTCGAACAGGCCTTCATGACGGCGCGCAAGCGCATAGTCCAGCGCGCCTGGCTGATTACCCTGGTGATCGTGCTGGTGCTCGGTGCTGTCGGGGTGATGCTCTGGGTCGGCGGCATGGATGTGATTGCCGGGCGCATTACCGCCGGTGAGTTGGCGGCGTTCGTGTTCTATAGCCTGATCGTCGGCAGTGCCTTCGGTACCGTCAGCGAAGTGATCGGCGAATTGCAGCGGGCGGCCGGCGCGGCGGAGCGAATCGCCGAACTGCTGCAGGCCAAAAGCGAGATCGTGGCACCGAAGGACGGCTTGGTGCACTTGCCAGCCCGGGTCAGTGGTCGCCTGCAATTGCAGGATGTGCTGTTTGCCTATCCCTCGCGCCCAACCCAGCCCGCCATCAATGGTCTGAGCCTGACCGTCGAGGCGGGGGAAACCCTGGCACTGGTGGGGCCATCGGGAGCCGGCAAGTCGACGGTCTTCGACCTGTTGTTGCGCTTCTACGACCCGCAACAGGGCCGCATCCTGATCGATGGGCAGGCGCTGGTGCAGCTCGATCCGCAGGCGTTGCGCAGGCAATTCGCCTGGGTGTCACAGAACCCTGCATTGTTCTTTGGCACGGTCGAGGAGAACATCCGTTTCGGCCAGGCTCAGGTCAGTCGCGAGCAAATCGAAGCGGCGGCGCGAATCGCCCACGCCCATGAGTTCATCCTGCAATTGCCCCAGGGCTACCAGACCCACCTGGGCGACGCCGGGGCCGGGTTGTCCGGTGGCCAGCGTCAGCGCCTGGCCATTGCCCGGGCACTATTGGTCGATGCACCGATCCTGTTGCTGGACGAGGCGACCAGTGCTTTGGATGCCCAGAGTGAACATTTGATTCAGCAGGCATTGCCCAGTTTGATGGCGGGGCGTACGACTCTGGTGATCGCACATCGCCTGGCGACGGTGCAGAACGCTGACCGGATCGCCGTGATCGATCAAGGAAAACTGGTGGCGGTGGGGACGCATCGGCAATTGATTGCCGAGAGTGCGCTGTATGCGCGGTTGGCGGCGTTGCAGTTCAATACTGGCGAAGCAGCGCCCCGGCTGCGGGGCGTCGCCGATTTCAACACCGATTAACGGTATTCACACAGGTAAGCTGTCGCCACTGCCACTTTCAGCTGGAATTTGCTGTTGGCCGGTACCTTGAACTGGCTGCCGGCTTCGAAGGTTTCCCAGTCGCTGCTGTCAGGCAGTTTCACGGTCAGGGCGCCCGAAACCACGTGCATGATTTCAAGCTGGGCGGTACCGAATTCGTATTCGCCCGGGGCCATAACGCCGATGGTGGCCGGACCTTCCTTATTTTCGAAAGCAATGGACTTGACGGTGCCGTCGAAGTACTCGTTGACTTTAAACATGGGCGATTCCTCGAAAAGGGCTAAAAAGGGCTGGCCAGTATGCCCAAGCGCCATACCCTAGTCATCCGCTTTTGGCGATTCGCACAGACCCTGTGCCGGTAGTGTCAGCGGGAGCAGCCGGGCGGTATTGCGCGCATCTTCGAGCGCCCGATGCTGTTGCCCGGAAAATTGCAGGCCCGCCAGTTGCAGGGCGCCGTTCAGGCCCAGTGGTCGCTGGAGCTTGCGGGCCTTGGCGAAGCGTTGCTTGAGGTTGATGTGAGGAATATCGGCCAGAATGCTCTTGATCCCGAGTTGCTGCCATTCCAGCAGGAATTGCTGGCGGTCGTAGTCGCCCCAGCTGACCCAGGCTTGCAGGTGTGTCTGGTGATGGCTCAACCAGCGTTCGAATTGCGGCCAGATCTCGGTCAGCGGGGCTGCCGTATCGACATTGGCTTGCTCGATGTGCGTCAGCTCGCGGCAGAAGGGTGTCAGTTGCGGCCGACGCAGAGGGCGGACGAAACGCTGAAAGTGATCCACTTCACGGCCGGCGCGGTTGACCAGGCTGGCACCGATTTCAATGATTTCCATTTCCGCGACCGGCCAGCCACCTTCATCGGTAGTGGCTTCCAGGTCGATCACTAACCAATGCGCCATGGCGGGCTCCCGTTGAATGCTTGGTTAGAGGACTGGTTGGTGACACGACCTAGAGCGTAGTCAAAACCGACATTTTTCGGTATCCCCGAGAGCAGGATCCCTCATTCTGCTCCCGAGTGCCCTCAAACGCTTGCCTGGCGGGCTTCGTCAGCATAAATTGCCCGCCCGGCGGGCATGTTTCGCGGGCGCACAGCCGCTGATGGACTGGCATTGAAGGAGAGCGGTATGGACGAACAACACGCCTTGCAAGTGATGCGCGAACTGGTCGATCAAGGGCAATTGACCGACCCGGACAGTGCTCGCGGTAAATTGCTGCAAACCGCAGCCCACCTGTTTCGCAATAAAGGCTTCGAGCGCACCACCGTCCGCGACCTGGCCAGTGCGGTGGGCATCCAGTCGGGCAGCATTTTTCATCACTTCAAGAGCAAGGATGAAATCCTCTGCTCGGTAATGGAACAGACGCTTGTCTACAACACCGCACTGATGCGCGCATCGCTGGCAGGTGCCGACAATGTTCGCGAACGCTTGCTGGCGCTGATCCGTTGCGAGTTGCAATCGATCATGGGCGGTACCGGCGAAGCCATGGCAGTGCTGGTCTTCGAATGGCGCTCCCTGTCGCCGCAAGGACAGGCGCAGGTATTGGCCTTGCGCAATATCTATGAGCAGATGTGGCTCGAAGTGTTGGCTGAGGCCAGAACCGCCGGCCTCATCAAGGGCAATATTTCGCTTACACGCCGCTTTCTCACCGGCGCTCTGTCCTGGACCACGACCTGGTATCGACCCCAGGGCAGCCTGAGCCTGGATCAGATCGCCGAGCAGGCGATGTTGTTATTGCTCAAGGATGGCTGAACAGGCGGCGTGGGCGCGGTTGTGCAACGGTTTGAAAACACCTAGCTTGGTTGGATCCATCCAGATGCGTGGAGCGTAGTCTTGATTCTTGTGTCCAAACTGGCGGCCTTGCGAGCGATAACCGGGGTGCTCGTCGCGTTTTTTTCGCTGTCGGTTGCGGCTCAGCAAGTGGTCAGGATCGGTGCTGCGCATTTTCCACCCTATACGGTTCGTCCCGAACAGGGCGGCGATACTGGCCTGTTGTCGCAATTGATCGCGGCGCTCAACCAGGTGCAAGGCGATTACCGCTTCGTGATGGTGCCCACTTCGATCCCTCGGCGTTTTCGCGATTTCCAGGAAGGGCGCATCGACATGGCAATCTTCGAAAATCCCGATTGGGGCTGGAGGGCCATCGACCACGTGGAGGTCGACCTGGGCCTGGAGGATGCCGAAATTTTCGTTGCCCGCAACACAGAGGGTCGCCAGCAGGATTATTTTGCCACCCTGCAAGACAAGCGCCTGGCCCTGTTCAGTGGTTATCACTACGCCTTTGCCGGTTTCAATGCCGACCCCAAATACCTGGCGGAGCACTACAACAGCACGCTGACCTATTCCCATGACAGCAACTTGCTGATGGTGCAACGAGGTCGCGCCGATATCGCGCTGGTGACGCGTTCCTACCTGAGTGATTACCTGATTCGCAATCCAGGCAGCGCCGGCCAGTTCCTGGCTTCGGAGCGGGTCGACCAGGTGTACCACCACTACGCCCTGTTGCGACCCGGGGCGCCGATCAGTGGCGGCGAGTTGAATGCATTGCTGCAGCGAGTGCGAGGCAACGGCGACATGCTGAGGATTTTCCAGCCGTACCGGATTACGGTGAAGGCCCCGGGGCAATAGGCGTTCACGAGAACTCCTCGTTCCCACGCGGAGCGTGGGATCGAGGGGGAGGAGAGGGTTACCGAGGTCCCAGTATTTCCCCAAGCATCTCTGGGTTCGGTGCGCCCTGTTGCTGCTGCAACTCCCCATCCTTGTCCATGTAGAAGATCGCCGGCGTCGCCGATAGCCCGAGTTCTTCCATCAGCGCCATGTTGCCATCGAGCTTGGCCTGGATGGCGGCGGGGATCTTGTCCAGCGCTTTCAGGTTACTGGCCTTGCCTGCCTTTTCATGATTGTTCAGCGCTTGTTCGGGGTTTTTGGCGGCGAGCAGGGCGGCGGATTTGGCCGGGCTGTCTTCACGAATGATGCCAACCATGATGTGCCGCAACTGCACCTTGCCGGAGTCCACCCATGGCCGGGCCTGTTCCCAGAACAGGTTGCAGTACGGGCAGTTGGGATCGCTGAACAGGTAGACAGTGCGGGTCGCGCTGGACTTGCCGTCGGCGATCCAGCTGGTTTTCTCCATCTTGGCCCAGACCTCCTTGGCCATGGGGGCGTAGACCAGCTTCTGCAGCGGCTCCCGGCTCAGGTCCTTGCCCTGGGCATCGAACAGGCTGCCCACCAGCACATGTTTGCCGTCGGCGGTCAGGTAGAGGGACATGCCGCGGTTCTGGTATTGCGCGGCGTAGCCTCGCAAGCCATCCGGAGCATCGAAGCTGCCGACAATGCGCGCGCCCTTGCTCTCGATCATCTTGATGGCTTCGGGCAGTTCTTCGGCCTGCAGCAGCGGTGCTTGCAGGATGGCAAGGCCAAGCGCGAGGGTGATGGGTAGTTTCATTGCGCACTCCTGGCGGAAACGGGGGAGGTGGCTGGAATCGTCCGGCCAAAGGATTCAAGCGCGCGAGCCAGGCTTGCGCGGGAAAGTTCGCCCAGGTGGCTGCCGATAAGGCGTCCCTGGGCATCGTAGAACAATGTGGTCGGCAAGGCCGACGAGCCGACCTGTTGCGCCAGCCGACCGCTGCCATCGAACAGCACGTGGGAGAGCCCCAGGCCTGCGGTAGCGAGAAAGGTGGTCACGGTGCCAGGGGACTCGCCCTGGTTGACGAACAGGAAGACCACGTCATCGCGTTCATTCTGCGCCTGTTGCAGCACCGGCATTTCCCGGCGGCACGGTGGGCACCAGGTGGCCCACAGGTTGATCACCAGCGGGCGCCCCTCATAGTCGGTCAGCTGTACCGATTGTCCGGCGGCGTTGTACAGCGCGATGTCAGGAATGCGCGTGCCACGCTCGTAAAGCTGGCTGGCCAATGTGCCAAGAAGCCAGAACAGCAGGCCGCTGGCCAGGCCGATAGAGAGCGGGCGGCGCAGGGAGGGTCGCCGGCGATACTGCCAGAACGCCCCCAGGATCAACGCCAGTACGCCGGCCCAGGCCAGGAAGCCACTGTCGCGGATATCGATGATTTGCAGCAGATCATCGCGGTACTGTGGCCAGTATTGGATAACGAAGCCCAGGCGAGCACACAGCATCCCGAACATGAACAGCGTAAACAGGGTTGATTCGGGGTTGTCGCCGCCGCGTTTGGCCACGCGCCAGCCCACCAGCGTGGCCAGGCCCAACGCACCGAGCAGCAGCACATGATCCAGGGCCAGGGCAACGGGCCCGATACTCACGGTCAACATCAGCCTTGGGTCCTCGTTGCGGTCCAGTGCTGGACAAAGGTTCGGGCATCGACTTCACCGGTCACTCGCTGGCTGCGGCGCTCATTGCCATCAGGGCCGATCCACAACAGGCTGGGTGGGCCGGGTACCTGGTAGCGCTCGAGCAACTGGCGACTGTCGATGCCGTCCGCGGTGACGTCCAGGCGCAGCAATCGTACGCCCTCCAGTGCTGCCAGTACCTGATCCCTGGAGAAGACCTGCTTTTCCATGATCTTGCAGGACACGCACCAATCGGCATAGTAGTCCAGAAGTACCCATTGTCCCCGGGCCTTGGCGTCGTCGAGCTCGCGCTGCAGATCCCGGGGGTTCTTGATTGTCAGGAAGGCATCATCGGGCAGCGCCACGGCGTTGGCCGACGCGCCGAACACCTGCAGAGGGCGCCAGGGATCAGTGGCGCCACCGGCAGCACCGACAACCATCAGCCCGCCCCAGAGCCCCAGGACGATGGCCAGCGGCTGCAACCACAGCGTACGCGGCAGGCGCGACCAGATGGCGTGGGCCAGGCTGGCCAGCAACGCGCCGCACAGGCCGAGCCACAGTGCCGGTTCCAGCACTGTGCGCAGCATGTACAGCGCCATGCCGAGGAACACGAAGCCGAACAGGCCCTTGACCAGATTCATCCAGGCACCGGGCCTGGGCAGGTAGCGGTTGCCCAGCGTCACCAGCAGCAACAGCGGCAACCCCATGCCCAGGCCCATGCCGAACAGGATCAGGCCGCCGTGGACAGCATTGCCGGTTTGCGCGATATAGAGCAGCGCACCGGCCAGCGGCGCGGTCATGCAGGGCCCTACCAACAGACCCGAGAGGACACCCAGCAACGCGGCGCCCATCAGGCTGCCGCCGCGTTGCCGGCGGCCGGCAACCTCGAGACGGTCGCGAACGAAGGCCGGCAATTGCAGTTCGAACACACCGAACATCGGCAAGGCCAGCAATACGAACAACGCCGCCAGCGTGCCCAGGAGCCAGGGTTGCTGCAACATTGCCTGCAGGTTGCCACCCAGCAGCGCCGCGGTCACCCCGAGGCAGGCATAGACCAGGGCCATGCTCACCACATAGCAACCGGCCAGGGCCCAGCCGCGCCGGCTGCTGGCGCCGTTACCCAGGACCAGACCGGCGAGTATCGGCAGCATCGGCAGCGAGCAGGGCGTGAAGGCCAGCAACAGGCCCAGGCCAAAAAAGATCAGCAGGCCCCAGCCCAGCGAGCCTTGTTGCAGGGTATTGGCCAGCGACAGGTCGGCAGCCTGGACGCTGCTGGCTGCCGTAGCACCGAGCGTGATGTCGGCATTTTGCGGTGGGTAACACAGGCCGGCATCGGCGCAACCTTGCCAGCCAATCCTGACCGGTGCGCTGGCGCCTGCGGGAATCAGCAGCTCGAGTTCGCCCCGGTAGACTTCGCCATGGCCGAAGAACTCGTCGCTATGAGCCTCGCCGGCAGGCAAGGGCGGATGAAGTGGGGCGGGCAGCCCATCGAACTTCAAGCGTTGCTGGTACAGGTAGTAGCCATCGGCAATGCGCCAGTGCAGGCGCGTCTGGCCCGAAGCCAATGACTGCGAGGTGAACTCGAAGGCTTTGCCGACCGGCAGGAAATCCGGGCGGGCTGGAGGACTGTCGAAGGGGTTGCCGAAAGGCTGTGCCTGGGCCAACCCGGCGAACAGCAACATGAAAGCAAGAAATAAACCGCGCATGACGACGCCTTGGCTATGCAATGACGTGCAAGAGTGCGCAGCGCCGATTAACCGAATGTTAATCGATGAAACAGGTTCGGCGACCGGTGTACGAGACGATCCGCCCCATGGGAGGCATAATCCCCGGTTAATCCTGTTCTGGCCTGATGGGCCTTTTTTATGACCGAGCCCGACCATGCACGTATTGCTCTGCGAGGATGACGACCTGATTGCCAGCGGGATCGTCGCCGGCCTGACCGCCCAGGGGTTGACCGTCGACCGGGTCGCTACCGCCAGCGCTGCCCAGGCCATGCTCCGAGCGGCGCAGTTCGATGTGATGGTGCTCGATCTCGGCCTGCCGGACGAAGATGGCCTCAAGCTCCTGCAGCGCCTGCGTCAGCAGGGAGAGGTTCTGCCCGTGCTGATTCTTACCGCGCGCGACACCGTCACAGACCGCGTCGACGGCCTGCAATCGGGCGCCGACGACTATCTGCTCAAGCCTTTCGACCTGCGCGAACTCAGCGCCCGCTTGCATACCCTGTTGCGGCGCGTGGCCGGGCGGGCCGTGAATGTGATCGAACATGGTCCTCTGAGCTACGACCCGAGCAGCCGCGAAACCTTGCTCGGCGGCCAGCCCATCGACTTGTCGCGCCGCGAACAGGCGCTGTTGCAGGCACTGTTGCACAACCGTGGGCGGGTGCTTTCCAGCGAACAGCTCAAAGACAGCGTCTATGGTTTTGGCGATGAAGTTGAAAGCAACGCCTTGAATGTGCACATCCACCACCTGCGCCGCAAATTGGGCAACGGCATCGTCGAAACCGTGCGCGGGATTGGCTATCGCCTCGGCAGCGCCGAGTTGCCGGACGGGGTGCGTCGATGAGCCTGCGTCTGCGCTTGAGCCTGATCCTGGGTACCGCCTTCGTGGTGATCTGGGCGCTGGCGGCGGCCTGGATGCTGCGTGATTTGCGCAACCAGATGATGTTCTCCCTGGACCAGCGCCTGGTGGCATCGGCGCGCATGGTTGCCGGTCTGATCGACCAGCTTCCCCAGCCGTTGGCGAGCAAGGGGGAGGGGACGCACTTGAGCGCCGATCAATTGAGCATCCCCGATGGCATGGCCTGCCAGGTCAGTTCGTTGCGCGGCGAAGTGCTGGCGCGCAGTCATCACACCGGCGACCAGGCCCTGGATGACCAGCGCGGCGGCTTCCATGATCAAATCATCGAGGGGGACCACTGGCGCAGCTTCACCCTGGCCCGCGGCGACGTGCGTATCACCACGGCCGACCGCACCCGCGAGCGTGAAGCGCTCAATCGCTCCATCCTGCTGGCTGCTTCGGCACCGGTGCTGGTGGCGTTGCTGGGCAGCCTGGGGTTGCTGTGGCTCGGAGTCGGCAAGGGCCTGGCGCCGCTCAATCGCATGCGCGATGCCTTGAGGCGGCGCAGCCCCGACTCGCTGGAACCCCTGCAAGTCAGGGCGCTGCCCAGTGAGCTGCAGCCGTTGCTGGAAACCCAGAACCAGCTGTTCCTGCGTATCGGCCGGACGATCGAGCGCGAGCGTCGGCTGACCGGTGATGCGGCCCATGAGCTGCGCAGTCCGCTGACCGCGATCAAGACCCATCTGCAAGTCGCGCGCATGACCGAGGGCGATGCCCGTGAACAGGCGCTGGCCCATGCCGAGGAGGGCGCTGACCGCCTGCACCGCACGCTCGAGCAATTGCTGCTGCTGGCGCGGGTCGAGGGCAGCCTGTCGTTCGATGACGGCGTGGCGTGCAGCGCCGGGCAAGTGGCGCGCCTGGCCATTCAGGATGCCAGTCATGGCGACAGTCGGCGGATCGAGTTGCGCCTGCCCGAAGGCGGCTCCGACGCTCGCCTGGATATGCCGGCCACGCTTGCCGTGGCGGCGCTGCGTAACTTGCTGGACAACGCCCTGCGTCATACCGCAGGTGATGCCCGGGTTGAACTTGAGCTGGAGGTTAGCGGTGATCACGCCTGTTTCGAGGTGCGTGACCATGGGCCGGGAATTGCTCCGCAAGACCTGCAACACCTGACCCAGCGCTTCTGGCGTAACGGCCAGAATGCCGGTTGCGGACTGGGCCTGGCAATCGTCCAGGCCATTGTCCAGCGTTGCGGCTGTTCACTGCATTTCGACAGTCGGGCCGATGGATTGCGGGTACGCTTGCAGATGCCACTGCGCGCAATGGCGCAGCAGAAAATGTAGCTATGCTTGTGAAATGGCTTTTTGCTTTCGACTTGATTTATTCGTATTTACCAACAAGTATTGTTACAGACCCTTTTTTGGCGAGGTGATGCTGAATAGCCTGCAGTAATAAAACGGGCGTTGTACAGGTCAGGGAATGCCTACCACCTTTACTGCCTTGGTCATCGATGATGCCAAATAAAAAAATGCGTATTCTCATCGCCGACGAGCATCATGTTCAATTGATGCAGATTGAAAAGATGCTCAACCAATTGGGCTACTACCGCATTGCGCCGGTGCAGACCTTCGAGGAACTGCTGGCTATCACCCAGAGCGCCCTGGATCCCTTCCATCTATTGGTCGCCAACACCGACCTTGCCACCCATGCCGGGGTGGACCTGAAGAGGTTCTGTGGTGAGTGCCCGCAAATACAGCACGCCTTGCTCTACGAAACCCAGTACGTGGTAGTGCCTGCCGTTCCGGCCAGTCAGCGCAAGGCAGTGAGCGTATGCCTGCCGCGCCTGCCGGATACCGAAGCCTTGCATACCTTCATGGATATCATCGATTCGCCGGTCGTCATCGGCCAGCTGGAGTCGCCTGAAAGCCGTGCGCGTGTACATGCAAAAAGACGAATCACGCGGGTGGAGACGGTGTTCACGCGGCATTGAACCGCACATTGAGGGGTGTCGGGCGAGCCAGTGCACACCCGAGCTGATCGAGGACGCCGGGTGCGACCATCCATCGGTCGCACCCGGCGTGGTTCGGCTTACATGTTCGGGTAAGTCGGACCGCCGGAGCCTTCCGGCGCTACCCAGGTGATGTTCTGCGAAGGGTCCTTGATGTCACAGGTCTTGCAGTGCACGCAGTTCTGGGCGTTGATCTGGAAGCGTTTGTTGCCGTCTTCCTGAGTGACCACCTCGTACACACCCGCCGGGCAGTAGCGCTGGGCCGGCTCGTCGTACAGCGGCAGGTTGGTGCCAATCGGAATGTTCGCATCGGCCAGCTTCAGGTGGCAGGGTTGTTCCTCTTCATGGTTGGTGCTGGAGAGGAAAACCGAGCTGAGCTTGTCGAAGCTGAGCTTGCCGTCGGGTTTCGGGTAGTCGATCTTTTTCGAGTCGGCCGCCAGCTTCAGGCAGGCGTAGTCCGGCTTGGTGTCGTGCAGGGTGAACGGCAGTTTGCCGCCGAAGATGTTCTGGTCGATCCAGTTGAAACCACCACCGACGAGGGCGCCGAACTTGTGGATCGCCGGGCCGAAGTTGCGGCTGGCGAACAATTCTTCATAGAGCCAGCTGGCCTTGAACGCATCGACGTAGCTGTTGAGTTCGTCGGCACCTTCGGAGCCGGCGAACAGGGCGTCGGCCACCGCATCGGCGGCGAGCATGCCGGATTTCATGGCAGTGTGGCTGCCCTTGATCTTGGCGAAGTTCAGGGTGCCCAGGTCGCAACCGATCAGCGCGCCGCCCTTGAAGACCATTTTCGGCAGCGAGTTCAGGCCGCCCTTGCAGATGGCGCGGGCACCGTAGCTGATGCGCTTGCCGCCTTCGAGGTACTGCTTGAACACCGGGTGGTGCTTGAGGCGCTGGAACTCGTCGAACGGCGACAGGTAAGCGTTGCTGTAGGACAGGTCGACGATCAGGCCAGCCACGACCTGGTTGTTTTCCAGGTGATAGAGGAACGAGCCACCGGTGTTTTCGGTGCCGACGATGTCCAGCGGCCAGCCGGCGGTGTGGACCACCAGGCCTTGCTGGTGCTTGGCCGGGTCGACTTCCCAGATTTCCTTGAGGCCGATACCGTAGTGCTGGGCATCGGCGTCGCTGTCCAGGTTGAAGCGCTTGATCAGTTGCTTGCCGATATGGCCACGGCAGCCTTCGGCGAACAGGGTGTATTTGCCGCGCAGTTCCATGCCTGGGGTGTACAGGCCTTCCTTGGGGTGACCTTCGCGGTCGACGCCCAGGTCACCGGTAATGATCCCGCGGACCACGCCGTTTTCGTCGAACAGGGCTTCCTGGGCGGCGAAGCCCGGGTAGATTTCCACGCCCAGGTTCTCGGCCTGCTGGGCCAGCCAGCGGCACAGGTTACCCAGGGAGATGATGTAGTTGCCTTCGTTGTGCATGGTCTTGGGCACGAAGAAGTCAGGCACCTTGGTGGCGCTGTCGGCATTCTTGAGCACATAGATGTCGTCGCGCTTGACGGGGGTGTTCAGCGGCGCGCCGAGTTCTTTCCAGTCCGGGAACAGTTCGTTCAGGGCGCGGGGTTCGAAGACCGCACCGGAGAGGATGTGAGCACCGACTTCGGAGCCTTTCTCGACCACGCAGACGCTGATTTCTTTACCGGCTTCGGCGGCCTTCTGCTTCAGGCGGCATGCGGCGGACAAGCCAGCGGGGCCTGCGCCGACGATGACCACGTCGAATTCCATGTATTCGCGTTCCACAGGTTCTCTCCTACTCAAGGCTCATCAGTTTTTTCTAATTGGCTGGTTTGCTGTGTCAGCTTGGGTGCTGTAGCGTCGGCGATGACGAACTACACAGCTTTATCTTTGGCCGCGCATTATATCTATACCACTTGCCGGGTCCAATACAAACGTTTGTTTGAATTTGCCGCAGCCCAGTAAAATCAAAGTAGCGCGGCTGATGGATGGCTATTTTGCCGTATTGACCGGATTCGGTGTTGCGGTCAAGATACGGTCGGTTTTGCGCTCGCCGTAGGCTGATCGTCGGATCCAGGTGCACCTCTAAAAACTGGCGTAAAGGCAGGCTGTAAAGCCCAAGCCCGACTTGTAGTGAAGTTTACACGTCACGACAACGATTGACTCGCCGGTTTTGCCCGAAATGGTCGAATAAAGACCAATGAGTCAGGGAAAATCAGCGACCTCGCGATCGTTTTTAGAGGTGCCCTTGTGCCCACGCGTAATCGCCGGGTCCGCCCAGGCGACATTCTTTTCACCGGAGAGTAACGAGGAATCCATGAAGGTTCTTGTAGCTGTCAAACGAGTGGTCGACTATAACGTCAAGGTTCGCGTCAAAGCGGACAACTCCGGCGTCGACCTTGCCAACGTTAAAATGTCCATGAACCCCTTCTGCGAGATCGCGGTGGAAGAGGCCGTGCGTCTGAAAGAGAAAGGCGTTGCGACCGAAATCGTCGTCGTCAGCGTCGGCCCGAGCACTGCCCAGGAACAACTGCGCACGGCCCTGGCCCTGGGTGCTGATCGCGCCATTCTCGTCGAAGCCGCCGATGACCTGAGCTCCCTGGCCGTGGCCAAGCTGCTCAAGGCTGTTGTCGACAAGGAACAGCCTCAGCTGGTGATCCTTGGCAAACAAGCCATCGACAGCGACAACAACCAGACCGGCCAGATGCTGGCTGCGCTGAGCGGTTACGCTCAGGGTACTTTCGCCTCGAAAGTGGAAATCGCCGGCGACAAGGTCAACGTGACCCGCGAAGTCGACGGCGGCCTGCAGACCGTTTCCCTGGCTCTGCCTGCCATCGTCACCACCGACCTGCGCCTGAACGAGCCACGCTACGCTTCCTTGCCCAACATCATGAAGGCCAAGAAGAAGCCACTGGAAACCGTGACTCCTGAAGCACTGGGCGTTTCCACCGCCTCCACCAACAAGACCCTGAAAGTCGAAGCGCCGGCTGCTCGCAGCGCAGGCATCAAGGTCAAGTCGGTAGCGGAACTGGTCGAGAAACTGAAAAACGAAGCGAAGGTAATCTAAATGACTATCCTGGTTATCGCTGAACACGAAAATGGTGCAGTTGCCCCGGCAACCCTGAACACCGTTGCTGCAGCCGCGAAAATCGGTGGCGACATTCACGTGCTGGTGGCCGGTGCCGGTGTTGGCGCTGTGGCCGAAGCCGCTGCAAAAATTGCTGGCGTTGCCAAGGTACTGGTTGCCGATAACGCAGCCTATGCCCACCAACTGCCGGAAAACGTGGCTCCACTGGTAGCTGGCCTGGGCGCTGCCTACAGCCACATCCTGGCTCCGGCGACCTCCAACGGCAAAAACATCCTGCCACGCGTTGCCGCGCAGCTGGACGTTGACCAGATCTCCGAGATCATCGCCGTTGAATCGGCCGACACCTTCAAGCGCCCGATCTATGCCGGTAACGCCATTGCCACTGTGCAATCGAGCGCTGCGGTCAAGGTCATCACCGTTCGTGCCACCGGCTTCGACGCCGTTGCCGCAGAAGGTGGTTCGGCTGCCGTTGAGCAGGTTGCTGCTGCCCACGACGCGGGCAAATCGTCCTTCGTCGGCGAAGAGCTGGCCAAGTCCGACCGTCCTGAGCTGACCGCTGCCAAGATCGTCGTTTCCGGCGGCCGTGGCATGCAGAACGGCGACAACTTCAAGCACCTGTACGCCCTGGCCGACAAGCTGGGCGCTGCCGTCGGCGCTTCGCGCGCTGCGGTCGACGCAGGTTTCGTACCGAACGACATGCAGGTCGGTCAGACCGGCAAGATCGTTGCGCCACAGCTGTACATCGCCGTCGGTATCTCCGGCGCGATCCAGCACCTGGCCGGCATGAAAGACTCCAAGGTGATCGTTGCGATCAACAAGGATGAAGAAGCGCCGATCTTCCAGGTGGCCGACTACGGCCTGGTGGCTGACCTGTTCGAAGCCATCCCTGAGCTGGAGAAGCTGGTTTAATCCAGCGTCTTCACATATAAAGAGCCCGATCATTTCGGGCTGTGAAAGTGCGGCAGTGATCTGCCGCATTTTCGACAGCCCGGAGTCATCGGGCTTTTTTATTGGTCTGTGCTGCAAGGGAATTTTGCATGGGAAGGCTTGGCCGGATGAAGGCTGTATTGTTGCTCGGCGTTGCCTTGGTGCCGTCGCTGGCATTGGCGGTGGGCAAGTGCGAGCGCCTGGTCGCTACCGGTAATCCGGATACGCCGCCGTATCTGTGGCGAGACCCCCAGGACCCCAAGCATTTGATTGGCGCCAGTGCTGACCTGCTTGCACAGGTCGCCGGCGAGCTTGGCCTGAAGATCGAAGTGCTCTACGGCGGCAAGGCAGGAGAAGCGCTGGAAGAAGTGCGTAGCGGACGCATGGATCTGCAGGTGGGCATGCCGCTGGAAAACGGCCAGCTGGAATCGCTGGATTTCATTCATCCGGCGCTGTTGCACAATGACTACCTGGTCTGGACCCGGCACGACTCGACCCTGGTCTACAACACGCTGGCCGACCTGCACGGGCACCCGGGTGCCGTGTCGCAAAAATCCCGTTTGACCCCTGAATTCGAGGCCGTGGCCAAAGGCAGTTTGAATCTGGTGCCTGTCGATAATCTGACCCAGGGCTTTCAGAAGCTTTTGCTCGGTCAGGTCGACTATGTGCTGGCCGGCCGCTACACGGGCGCCGCTCTGGCGCAGTCGCTGGGCATGAGCAATGACCTGGTGGCACGCGGGCTGCCGCTCGATCGTCCTGGCCTGTACCTGGCGCTGTCGCACAACTCTGCCTGCAATGATCCCTGGTTGCGCGGACAGCTGGCAAAAAAAATGACAGAATTGCCCGCGTCCGGGCTGACCGAGGCCGTGTTGCAGCGCAATGTCGAGCGTTGGCAAGCGCAAGTGCAGCAACCGACTGGCGCCCCTAAACAGTAGGAATAACTTTTGAGAATTCAATCCCTTTGCGCCGCCCTGGCGATCCTGGCCCTGGCCGGATGTGCCGCAGATCCGGCGCCGACCGAGCAGTTTCGCCTGACCGAACAGGCACTCGAGCAGGCCAAGGCGGTCGGTGCCACCGATGACGTGCCGGAATTGAAACTGGCCGAACAAAAGTTCACCCGTGCGCAAGGCAGCATGGCTGACCAGTCCTTCAAGAATGCTCGCATGCGGGCCGAGCAGGCCGAGCTCGATGCGCGCCTGGCCGAAGCGCGCGTCCTGACGCAGAAGAGCCAGGAGCAGTTGACGGCGCTCGATGCCCGGATCATTCGCCTGCGCAAGCAGTTGGGGGAAGTGCAGTGAGTGTGTTCAAAAAGCTGGGCGGTGGGTTGCTGGTGCTGGGTTGTGCCGGGTTGTTCGGCTGCGCCAGCCAGGGCAGTGAATCGGCATTGCAGCAGGCGAACTCAAGCTTTCAGTCGGTCAAGGATGATTCCAATGTGCTGCGCAACGCACCCAGGGATGTGATTCGTGCCGGTGAGTCCCTGGCGCGGGCCGATCGGCTGTCGAACTATTGGGGCAGTGGCGCGGACGTGCGGCATTACGCCTACCTCAGTCAGCGCTACAGTGAGATCGCTCGCGAGCACAGCAATGAGGCCATGAATCAAGAGCGCCTGGCCAAGCTTGAGCTGGAGCGTCAGCGTTTGCAGTTGGCACTGCGTGAGGCGAAGTTGCTGAGCGTGCAGCAGCAGGGCAAGTGGCTGGAAGAACAGATTGTCAGCCTGGCGACCACCGAGACCGATCGTGGTCTGGTGATGACCCTGGGGGATGTGTTGTTCGATACCGGCGAGGCGGACCTGAAGAGTTCGGCTAACCGGACGGTGCTCAAGCTGGTGCAGTTTCTTCAGCTGAACCCCAAGCGGGTGGTGCGTATCGAAGGCTATACCGACAGTACGGGGGCTCGGCAGGATAACCTGCAGTTGTCCCGCGCTCGTGCACAGGCGGTGGCTGACGTGTTGATCGATCTCGGGATCGATGAGAAGCGGATACAGGTCGAGGGGTATGGCGACGAGTATCCGGTCGAGGCCAATGCGTCCGAGCGTGGCCGGGCGAAGAATCGCCGGGTGGAAATTGTTTTCTCCGATGAGAAGGGGCGGCTTGGCGCGGCTCGCTGAATTCTGACCTGCCTCATTCACCTCGTTCCCACGCTCTGCGTGGGAATGCCCCTCTCAGGGACGCTTCCGCGTCCCGACCTCCGAATTGGCGACATTGGCGCAGAGCGCCGCCCGATGCATTCCCACGCAGAGCGTGGGAACGAGCCTCCAAGCACAGTTTCGGCTTTCACCAGACTGTATCGTCGACTATTCTGCTAACTGTTCCCGTACACTTTTCAACTGTTCCGGTAATCTGTCACACACCAAGAATAAATAAGCAGCCTGCAAGCCGAGATCGTGCCATGACCAACCTCCTGCTCTACCAACGCATCGCCCAGCAGTTGGCCGAGGATATTCGCCGAGGCGTCTACCAGCCGGGAGAGCGCGTACCCTCTGTGCGCAAGATGAGCTCACAGCTCAATGTCAGTCACGCCACTGTCTTGCAGGCCTATGCCAATCTCGAAGACCAGGGCTTGATTCGTGCCCGGCCCCAGTCCGGCTACTATGTTCACCAGACACCGGCGCTGACGGCTCCGACACCGGACATTGCCCGCGTCGAGCGCCCCGGTCTGGTTACGCGCAGCAGCATCATCCAGCAGGTATTGGTCGAGTCGCGTCGCGAAGGTGTCTTCCCGCTCGGTGCCGCCGTGCCGCATGTGGACTACCTGCCCGTGCGTGCGCTGCATCAGCAGTTGGCCAAGGTCACCCGTTTCCACAGTCCGCGCGCCTTCAGTTATATGTTCAGCCCGGGGTTCGAGCCCTTGCGCCGCCAGGTTGCGATTCGCATGCGTGATGCCGGCGTGGTGGTCGATCCGTCGGAACTGGTCATCACCCATGGTTGCGTTGACGCGTTGCAGATGTCGTTGCGGGTGCTGACCCGTCCCGGCGACCTGATCGCGGCAGAATCGCCGACTTATTATGGCTTGCTGCAGCTGGCTGACCTGCTGGGTCTGAAGGTCATCGAAATCCCCAGCGATCCGTCCACCGGCATGAGTCTTGAGGCATTGCAGCTGGCGGCCAGCCAGTGGTCGATCAAGGCATTGGTGCTGACCACGCGCCTGAGTAATCCGCTGGGCGGGACCATGCCCGAAGAGCGTCAGAAAAATCTGCTGCGCCTGGCCTCGGACTTCGATATTCAGATTGTCGAAGACGATATCTATGGCGAACTGATGTTCGAGCAAGGGCGCACCAAGGCGCTCAAGGCCTATGACCGGCTCGATCGCGTGATTTACTGCTCGAGTTTTTCCAAGACCCTGTCGCCCGGCGTGCGTATTGGCTGGATGATCGCCGGCAAGTACCAGCAGGAAATCCAGCGCCTGCAGACGTTCAGTACCCATTCGGCCTGCAGCGTGACACAGATGGGGGTGGCGGCTTATCTGGAAAACGGTGGCTACGATCGTCACCTGCGTTTCATCCGGCAGGAATACCGGAAAAACCTGAGCGCCTATCAGTTGGCCGTTCAGCAGTATTTTCCCGAGGGCACGCAGATGACCCGGCCGACGGGTGGTTTCATTCTCTGGGTCAGCCTGCCGGGGCGGGTCAATACCCAGGAGCTGCACGTCCGTGCGCTGCAACAAGGCATCAGTATCGCGCCCGGGTTGATCTTCAGTAACACCGAGCAATTCAACCACTGCATCCGTCTTAACTGCGGGATCCCCTGGAATCGCGAGGCGGAGAGGGCGCTGATGACCCTCGGCATGCTCGCCAGCCAGCTCTGTCAGGAATCTGCGCTGGGCGGTTTTCAGTAAACTCTGGGTAAATGCAAGGCTGCACTCTTGTCAGCGCCTGCGCTAACGAGGAGCATATATACCTGTGCAGTCAATGTGTCGTGAGTCATGAAGTTTTCCTACCCTGCCAGTTTTCTGATTTTGTGTCTGTTCTACCCCGGGATTTCCTCTGCCTCGCTAGAGGCAGTCGATGCGGGTGTGCCCCCACGTCTGCAGTTGGCCGATTCGAAATCGGCGGCCAAGCCTGCTGCAAAGCCCAAGCAGCCAGCTAAGGCGGTCGCGAGCAAAACCAAAGCGCGCAAGTCGGCTGAAGTGATTTCCACCCGTTTGCCGCCAGCCCACCTGGATTTGAGCCTTCCACAGCAGATGGTCGATGAGCTTGAGCCTCCGGCGCAGGTTGTCGGCGTGCCTCGCAACGGCGTTCTGCCTTCGATGTTCGCTGACAAGCCTGCCGGCGACAGCCCTTACCAGCTCAATGGCCGGTTGATCAGCAACGAAATGCAGCTGCAGTTGCGCAATGACAGTCGCCATGAAGTCGAAGGGGCGGCCATTGAATTCGAGTACAAGCACTGACTATCCGGTCAGTCAGGTACGTCATGAAATCTCGCGGGTAGTAATTTCAAACGACTGTTTTAACGGTTACTATCCGGATTCATTCATCACTTTGCTTTCCCGAGGATTCTGTCGTCATGAAGTGCCGTGAAGGTTGTGGCGCCTGTTGCATAGCGCCATCGATCAGTTCGCCCATTCCGGGAATGCCCAATGGCAAGCCGGCGGGGGAGCGGTGCCTGCATCTGTCCGCTGCTAATCTGTGTGAACTGTTCGGGCGCCCTGAGCGACCGGCGGTCTGCGGTGGCTTTGCGGCGGATGCTGAGGTTTGCGGCAATGATCGCGACGAAGCCATAAGAATTCTGGGGTGGTGGGAGCAAGTGACGGCTGTAGCCTGACTTCGACAATAAGGAATAACAAAATGGGATCGCTGCATCGAATTGCTGTTGTGTGTGGGTTGACGACCTTGCTGGCAGCCGGGGCGCAAGCCGATGACTGGCAAGTAGCCAAGGATGCGGATGGGATCAAGATTTCCCTGAGTGATGTGGCGGGCTCCAAGTACAAGGCTTATCGCGGTGTCACCCTGATCAAGGCGAATGTCGCCAAGTTGCGTGCCTTGCAGGAAGACACGCCGGCTGCCTGTGCCTGGATCCATGAGTGCAAGACTCAGAAGTTGCTCAAGCGTGAGGGCAACGAGAGCTGGACTTACACCCAGTTCAGCCCGCCGTGGCCGGTAACCCCGCGTGATTCGGTGCTGCATGTGACCACCACCGAAGATTCCGACGGCAGCCTGACCCGCAAGCTGGAAGGCGTGCCCAAATACCTCCCTGAAGAGAAGGGGTTTGTCCGCGTGGCTCAGGTGGAAGGCTTCTGGAAGTTCGTGCCCAAGGGCGACAGCACCGAGGTGACCTACCAGGTGCACACCGAGCCGGGTGGTAGCGTGCCATCGTGGCTGGCCAACAGTTTCGTCGTGGATGCACCTTTCAATACATTGAAGGCGTTGAAGGCGAAGGCGGAGAAGTAAAGACAGGATTACAGTTTTCAAAACTATCGTTGAGTTGAAAACTGTATGACCTCGTTGACCTCGTTCCCACGCTCTGCGTGGGAATGCGTCCTGCGACGCTCCGCGCTGCGTTCTTGCAGCGACGCGGAGCGTCTGACACGGCATTCCCACGCGGAGCGTGGGAACGAGAAGCGTGAGAGCGAGAAATCAACCAACAAAAAAGGCTGCCAAATGGCAGCCTTTTTTTGTTTTCAGCGCTACAGGGCAGTGCTTACTTGCGGTCTTCCAGCTTGGTGATGTCGCGCGACTCGTAGCCGGTGTACAGCTGACGCGGGCGGCCGATCTTGTACGGGCTGGAGAGCATTTCTTTCCAGTGCGAGATCCAGCCGACGGTGCGAGCCAGGGCGAAGATCACGGTGAACATGCTGGTTGGAATGCCGATCGCCTTGAGGATGATCCCCGAGTAGAAGTCGACGTTCGGGTACAGCGAGCGCTCGATGAAGTACGGGTCGGTCAGGGCGATCTCTTCCAGGCGCATGGCCAGTTCGAGTTGCGGATCGTTTTTGATACCCAGTTCCTTGAGCACTTCGTCGCAGGTCTTTTTCATGACCGTGGCGCGTGGATCACGGTTCTTGTAGACCCGGTGACCGAAGCCCATCAGTTTGAACGGATCGTTCTTGTCCTTGGCCTTGGCGATGAACTTGTCGATGTTCGAGACATCGCCAATTTCGTCGAGCATGGTCAGTACCGCTTCGTTCGCACCGCCGTGGGCAGGGCCCCACAGTGCGGCGATACCGGCGGCGATACAGGCGAACGGGTTGGCACCCGAGGAGCCGGCAAGGCGTACGGTGGAGGTCGAGGCGTTCTGTTCGTGGTCGGCATGGAGGATGAAGATCCGATCCATGGCCTTGGCCAGTACCGGGCTGATCGGTTTGATCTCGCACGGGGTGTTGAACATCATGTGCAGGAAGTTTTCCGCGTACGACAGGTCGTTGCGCGGGTACATCATGGGCTGGCCCATGGAGTACTTGTAAACCATCGCTGCCAGGGTCGGCATCTTGGCAACCAGGCGGATCGCGGAAATTTCGCGATGCTGCGGGTTATTGATGTCCAGGGAGTCGTGGTAGAAGGCCGAAAGGGCGCCGACTACACCGCACATGACGGCCATTGGGTGGGCGTCGCGGCGGAAGCCGTTGAAGAAGGTCTTCAATTGCTCGTGAACCATGGTGTGGTTCTTCACGGTGCCGACGAACTGGGCTTTCTGTTCGGCGGTAGGCAGTTCGCCGTTGAGCAGCAGGTAGCAGGTTTCCAGGTAGTCGGACTGCTCTGCCAGTTGCTCGATCGGGTAGCCGCGATGCAGCAGGACGCCTTGATCGCCGTCGATATAAGTGATCTTCGATTCGCACGAGGCGGTCGACATGAAACCAGGGTCGAAAGTGAAACGGCCCGTGGCCGTCAGACCCCTGACATCGATAACATCGGGACCAACGGTGCCGGTTAAAATGGGCAGCTCGACGGGGGCTGCGCCCTCGATGATCAACTGCGCTTTTTTGTCAGCCATGTGGCCTCCTATTAATGCTTGAAATCATCAGACAGACCCCCCACGCAGGGCCCGCACCACTATAGTGAGATAAATTCGAAAGTCAATTTGCTTAAAGTCAGGCTGGACTGGGCTTTGGGCGCTATTTTTCCTCGAAAATCCCCGCCATTTACGCCTTTTATTCGACCAAAGCAATCCGCTATTAGGGGTAGGCCTTTTCATTGTCATTAGTGCCCTAACTGTCTATACTCGGCACCCGACCGCTCGGGGCTTTAAGGCCTGTTTTGCTGGGCGTCGTCACTTCCTGGGTGGTGGGTACCTGACCAGTGCACTTCCCGACAACTTTGCCCTGCTTGCTAGGGGCTCTTCAGTGTGAAAAAAAGCCGTGAATAGCCAACGACCTGTAAACCTAGACCTAAGGACCATCAAACTCCCTGTCACTGCTTACACGTCCATTCTTCACCGTATCTCCGGCGTCATCCTCTTCCTGGGCCTGGGCATCATGCTTTATGCATTGGGCAAATCCCTGGGTTCGGAGGAAGGCTTCGGTGAGGTGAAGGCGTGTTTGACCAGTCCGCTGGCCAAGCTTGTGACTTGGGGCCTGCTGTCCGCCTTGCTGTATCACCTGGTGGCCGGTGTACGCCACTTGCTTATGGATATGGGCATCGGTGAAACGCTGGAAGGCGGCAAACTGGGCTCGAAAATCGTGATCGCCGTTTCTGCGGTGGTGATCGTTCTGGCGGGAGTTTGGATATGGTAACCAATGTCACGAACCTGTCGCGTTCGGGCCTCTATGACTGGATGGCGCAACGCGTTTCTGCAGTCGTTCTCGCGGCTTATTTCATTTTCCTGATCGGGTACCTCGCGGCGCACCCGGGCATCGATTATGCCCAGTGGCACGCTCTGTTCTCCAATAACCTGATGCGTATCTTCAGTCTGCTGGCGCTGGTTGCCCTGGGCGCTCACGCCTGGGTCGGCATGTGGACCATCGCGACCGACTACCTGACGCCAATGGCGTTCGGCAAGTCGGCGACTGCCGTACGTTTCCTGTTTCAGGCGGTATGTGGTGTCGCGATGTTCGCGTACTTCGTCTGGGGCGTGCAGATTCTCTGGGGTATCTGATTCATGGCTATGATTCCAACGATTTCTTTCGACGCCATCATTGTTGGCGGCGGCGGTGCCGGCATGCGCGCAGCGCTGCAGCTGGCCCAGGGCGGTCACAAGACTGCCGTGATCACCAAGGTCTTCCCGACCCGTTCGCACACTGTATCGGCCCAGGGTGGCATCACCTGCGCCATCGCTTCGGCCGACCCGAACGATGACTGGCGCTGGCACATGTACGATACCGTCAAGGGTTCCGACTACATCGGTGACCAGGACGCTATCGAATACATGTGTCAGGAAGGTCCTGCAGCCGTATTCGAGCTGGACCACATGGGTCTGCCGTTCTCCCGTACCGAGACCGGCCGTATCTACCAGCGTCCGTTCGGTGGTCAGTCCAAGGACTTCGGTAAAGGCGGCCAGGCTGCCCGTACCTGCGCAGCTTCCGACCGTACCGGTCACGCGCTGCTGCACACCCTGTACCAGGGCAACCTGAAAGCAGGCACTACCTTCCTGAACGAGTACTACGCCGTTGACCTGGTCAAGAACCAGGACGGCGCCTTCGTCGGCGTGATCGCGATCTGCATCGAAACCGGCGAAACCCAGTACATCCGTTCCAAGGCCACTGTACTGGCCACTGGCGGTGCGGGCCGTATCTACGCCTCCACCACCAACGCCCTGATCAACACCGGTGACGGCGTCGGCATGGCCCTGCGTGCAGGTGTGCCGGTCCAGGACATCGAAATGTGGCAGTTCCACCCAACCGGCATCGCCGGCGCAGGTGTACTGGTCACCGAAGGTTGCCGCGGTGAAGGCGGTTACCTGATCAACAAGCACGGCGAGCGTTTCATGGAACGTTACGCGCCTAACGCCAAGGACCTTGCCGGTCGTGACGTTGTGGCCCGTTCCATGGTTAAAGAGATCATCGCCGGCAACGGCTGTGGCCCGAATGGCGACCACGTGATGCTCAAGCTCGACCACCTGGGCGAGGAAGTACTGCACAGCCGCCTGCCAGGTATCTGTGAATTGTCCAAGACCTTCGCCCACGTCGACCCTGTGGTCGCGCCGGTGCCGGTCGTTCCAACCTGCCACTACATGATGGGCGGCGTTGCCACCAACATTCATGGCCAGGCCATTACCCAGGACGCCGATGGCGTCGACCAGGTCATCCCGGGCCTGTTCGCCGTAGGTGAAGTGGCGTGCGTATCGGTTCACGGTGCCAACCGTCTGGGCGGCAACTCGTTGCTCGACCTGGTGGTTTTCGGTCGTGCGGCCGGCCTGCACCTGGAAAAAGCGCTGACCGACGGTATCGAATACCGCGACGCCAGCGACACCGACATCGAAGTTGCACTGAACCGTCTGAACAAGCTCAACGAGCGTACCACCGGTGAAGACGTGGCAACCTTGCGTCGCGAGCTGCAGAGCTGCATGCAGAACTACTTCGGTGTATTCCGTACCGGCGAATACATGCAGAAGGGTATCGAGCAACTGGCTGGCCTGCGCGAGCGTATCGCCAACGTCAAGATCAACGACAAGTCCCAGGCCTTCAACACCGCGCGCATCGAAGCGCTGGAGCTGCAGAACCTGCTGGAAGTCGCTGAAGCAACCGCCATCGCGGCCGAAGTTCGTAAAGAGTCCCGCGGCGCTCACGCCCGTGAAGACTTTGAAGACCGTGACGACGAAAACTGGCTGTGCCACACCCTGTACTTCCCAGGTGAGAAGCGGGTTGCCAAACGTGCAGTCAACTTCGCGCCGAAGACCGTACCGGCGTTCGAACCAAAAGTCCGGACTTACTAAGGGTGGCCGCTATGTTGCAAGTCGAAGTTTATCGTTACAACCCGGACACCGACTCGGCGCCTAAAACCCAGGTGTTCCAGGTCGATACCGGTGGCAAGGACCTGATGGTGCTGGACGTGCTGGCCCTGATCAAGGAACAGGACGAAGGTTTCTCCTATCGTCGTTCCTGCCGTGAAGGCGTTTGCGGTTCCGACGGCATGAACATCAACGGCAAGAACGGCCTGGCGTGCATCACGCCGCTGTCCGCTGTCGTAAAAGGTAACAAGTTGGTCGTGCGTCCGCTGCCAGGTTTGCCGGTAATCCGTGACCTGGTCGTCGATATGAGCATCTTCTACAAGCAGTACGAGAAGGTGAAGCCATACCTGCAGAACGATACGCCGGCTCCGGCCATCGAACGTCTGCAGTCGCCTGAAGAGCGCGAGAAGCTGGACGGTCTGTACGAGTGCATCCTGTGCGCTTGCTGCTCGACTTCCTGCCCGTCCTTCTGGTGGAACCCGGACAAGTTCCTGGGCCCGGCCGCACTGCTGCAAGCTTATCGCTTCCTGGCAGACAGCCGTGACACCAGGACTCAGGAACGCCTGGCGGCCCTGGATGACCCGTTCAGCGTATTCCGCTGCCGCGGGATCATGAATTGCGTAAACGTGTGCCCGAAAGGCTTGAACCCGACTAAAGCCATCGGTCACGTACGCAACATGCTGCTGCAAAGCGGCGTTTGATTTAAGCAGTTGTTGTACCCGTAATGCGCTGCGGTACAGGCATCCAAGCCTGTGCCGCAGTGATAACCAAGCGCCAGCCCACAAAGCTTGTGCTTTTACTTTTGAAGAAATGAGACCAGCAGGGGCATCCGGGCTGGTACCCGGACTATCTGCGGGACCCTCGGTGGCTTGGCTCGGTCGCTGTATTTGGACCAGTCCAGGCGTGCTGTGGAATCTCCGCCGGTGGAGTCCCCTTACCGAGGGTGACCAAGCATGCAAGAAAGCGTGATGCAGCGCATGTGGAACAGTGCCCACCTATCCGGTGGTAACGCTGCCTATATGGAAGAGCTCTACGAGCTCTACCTGCACGACCCTAACGCTGTGCCAGAAGAGTGGCGCACTTACTTCCAGAAGTTGCCCGCTGAAGGCAGCACTGCTACCGATGTTTCGCACTCCACGATCCGCGACCACTTCGTACTGCTGGCAAAGAACCAGCGCCGCGCTCAACCGGTATCCGCCGGCAGCGTGAGCAGTGAGCACGAGA
Source organism: Pseudomonas akapageensis (assembly GCF_011355085.1). Taxonomy (GTDB): domain Bacteria; phylum Pseudomonadota; class Gammaproteobacteria; order Pseudomonadales; family Pseudomonadaceae; genus Aquipseudomonas; species Aquipseudomonas akapageensis. Next base: position 89,366 of record NZ_VXCP01000056.1, read on the forward strand.
AGAAGCAGGTTGAAGTGCTTCGTTTGATCCAGGCCTACCGCATGCGCGGCCACCAGGCAGCCCAGCTCGACCCGCTGGGGCTGTGGCAGCGTCCTGCGCCTGTAGACCTGTCGATCAATCATTACGGCTTGACCAATGCCGACCTTGATACGACCTTCCGTACCGGTGACCTGTTCATCGGCAAAGAGGAAGCGAGCCTACGCGAAATCTTCGACGCTTTGCAGCAGACATATTGCCGCACCATTGGCGCCGAATACACCCACATCACCGACTCCGAGCAGCGCAGCTGGTTCCAGCAGCGTCTGGAGAGCGTGCGTGGTCGCCCGGCTTACTCCGCCGACATTCAGAGCCACCTGCTCGAGCGCGTCACCGCTGCCGAAGGCCTGGAAAAATACCTGGGCACCAAGTACCCGGGCACCAAGCGTTTCGGTCTGGAAGGTGGCGAAAGCCTCATCCCGCTGCTCGACGAGCTGATCCAGCGCTCCGGTTCCTACGGTACCAAGGAAGTCGTGATCGGCATGGCTCACCGTGGCCGCTTGAACGTACTGGTCAACACGTTCGGCAAGAACCCGCGTGATCTGTTTGACGAGTTCGAAGGCAAGAAGCAGGTCGAGCTGGGCTCCGGTGACGTCAAATACCACCAGGGTTTCTCCTCCAACGTGATGACCGCAGGTGGCGAAGTTCACCTGGCCATGGCGTTCAACCCTTCGCACCTGGAAATCGTCTCGCCGGTTGTCGAAGGTTCGGTTCGTGCCCGTCAGGATCGCCGCAACGATCCGGTCGGTGACAAGGTGCTGCCGATTTCCATCCACGGTGATGCTGCATTCGCAGGTCAGGGCGTGGTCATGGAAACCTTCCAGATGTCCCAGACCCGCGGTTTCAAGACCGGCGGTACGGTGCACATCGTCATCAACAACCAGGTGGGTTTCACCATCAGCAACCCGCTGGACTCGCGTTCGACCGAGTACGCCACCGACGTTGCCAAGATGATCCAGGCGCCGATCCTGCACGTGAACGGCGATGACCCGGAAGCGGTGCTGTTCGTCACCCAGCTGGCCATCGACTACCGCATGCAGTACAAGCGCGACGTGGTCATCGACCTGGTTTGCTACCGTCGTCGCGGCCACAACGAGGCCGACGAGCCGAGCGGCACCCAGCCGCTGATGTACCAGCAGATCGCCAAGCAGCGCACCACTCGCGAGCTGTACGCCGACCGCCTGATCCAGGCTGGCCGTCTCGATGCCGAGCGCGTCAAGGCCAAGATCGACGACTACCGCAATGCGCTGGACAACGGCCTGCACGTAGTAAAAAGCCTGGTAAAAGAGCCGAACAAGGAGTTGTTCGTGGACTGGCGTCCGTATCTGGGCCACGCCTGGACCGCGCGTCACGACACTCGCTTCGATCTGAAAACCTTGCAGGAACTGTCCGCCAAGCTGCTGGAAATTCCGGAAGGCTTCGTGGTGCAGCGTCAGGTCTCGAAGATCTACGAAGACCGTCAGAAGATGCAAGCCGGCGGCCTGCCGATCAACTGGGGTTACGCCGAAACCATGGCGTACGCGACCCTGGCGTTCGAAGGTCACCCGATTCGCATGACCGGTCAGGATATCGGCCGCGGTACGTTCTCGCACCGTCACGCCGTGCTGCACAACCAGAAAGACGCCAGCACCTACATCCCGTTGCAGAACCTGTTCGAAGGCCAGCCACGTTTCGATCTGTACGATTCGTTCCTGTCCGAAGAAGCGGTCCTGGCATTCGAATACGGTTACTCGACCACCCAGCCAAACGCGCTGGTGATCTGGGAAGCCCAGTTCGGTGACTTCGCCAACGGTGCCCAGGTGGTTATCGACCAGTTCATCACCAGTGGCGAGCACAAGTGGGGCCGTCTGTGCGGTCTGACCATGCTGCTGCCGCACGGTTATGAAGGGCAGGGGCCTGAGCACTCCTCGGCACGTCTTGAGCGTTACCTGCAGCTGTGCGCCGAGCACAACATCCAGGTCTGCGTACCGACCACCCCGGCACAGATCTACCATCTGCTGCGCCGTCAGGTGATCCGTCCGCTGCGCAAGCCTCTGGTCGTGTTGACGCCAAAGTCGCTGCTGCGCCACAAGCTGGCCATCTCGACCCTCGAAGACCTGGCCGAAGGCTCGTTCCAGACCGTCATCCCGGAAATCGATGCGCTTGATCCGAAAAAGGTCACCCGCATGATCCTGTGCAGCGGCAAGGTCTACTATGACCTGCTGGAAAAACGCCGTGCCGAAGGTCGTGAAGATATCGCCATCGTGCGTATCGAGCAGCTGTATCCGTTCCCCGAGGACGACCTGATGGAGGTGCTCGCGCCTTACACCAACCTCGAAAACGTGGTCTGGTGCCAGGAAGAGCCGATGAACCAGGGCGCCTGGTACAGCAGCCAGCATCACATGCGTCGCAGCCTGACCAACCACAAGAAGGGCCTGGTCCTGGAATACGCGGGTCGTGAAGCGTCCGCCGCACCGGCTTGCGGTTACGCCTCGATGCACGCCGAGCAGCAGGAAAAACTGCTGCAAGATGCTTTCACTGTTTAATGCCTTCGCGCACTTGAAACCGAATTTAAGGAATTACTGATAATGGCTATTCAGATCAAAGCCCCTACTTTCCCGGAATCGGTTGCCGATGGCACCGTTGCCACCTGGCACAAACAACCGGGCGATGCCGTCAAGCGTGACGACCTGATCGTCGACATCGAAACCGACAAGGTCGTGCTGGAAGTTCTGGCTACCGCTGATGGTGTATTGGGCGCGATCGTCAAGAACGAAGGCGACACCGTTCTGTCCGACGAAGTTCTGGGCGCTATCGAAGAAGGCTCGGGCGCTGCTGCTCCGGCTGCTGCACCCGCCGCGGCTGCTCAAGCCGCTGCGCCTGCTGCCGGTGACCAAGACGCGATCGCAGCACCTGCTGCGCGCAAGCTGGCCGAAGAAAACGGTATCAACCTGGCCAGCGTCAAGGGCACCGGTAAAGATGGCCGTGTAACCAAGGAAGACGTGGTTGCCGCCGTTGAAGCCAAGAAAGCCGCTCCAGCTGCCGCACCGGCTGCCAAGCCGGCCGCACCTGCCGCTGCTGCACCGATCATGGCTGCCGGCGATCGCGTCGAGAAGCGCGTACCGATGACCCGCCTGCGTGCCAAGGTTGCCGAGCGTCTGGTCGAAGCCCAGTCGAACATGGCGATGCTGACCACCTTCAACGAAGTCGACATGACTGAAGTCATGGCCCTGCGTTCGAAGTACAAGGATCTGTTCGAGAAGTCCCACAACGGCGTGCGCCTGGGCTTCATGTCGTTCTTCGTGAAAGCGGCCACCGAAGCGCTGAAACGCTTCCCGGCTGTCAACGCCTCGATCGACGGTTCGGACATCGTTTACCACGGCTACGCCGACGTCGGTGTTGCCGTGTCCAGCGACCGTGGTCTGGTGGTACCGGTTCTGCGTAACGCCGAGCTGATGAGCCTGGCTGAAATCGAAGGCGGCATCGCCACCTTCGGCAAGAAAGCCCGCGACGGCAAGCTGTCCATGGAAGAAATGACCGGTGGCACCTTCACTATCACCAACGGTGGTACGTTCGGTTCCATGATGTCGACCCCGATCGTCAACCCGCCGCAAGCCGCCATTCTGGGCATGCACAACATCATTCAGCGCCCGATGGCCATCAACGGTCAGGTCGTTATCCGTCCGATGATGTACCTGGCGCTGTCCTACGATCACCGTTTGATCGATGGTAAAGAAGCTGTAACTTTCCTGGTTACCATCAAAAACCTGCTGGAAGACCCGGCTCGTCTGCTGCTGGATATCTGATAAAGCAGTTGCAAGCTGCAAGCCCGAAGCTGCGCAAGTAGCGTTTGGGCTTGTCGCTTGCGGCTTGACGATTGCCGCTTAAAGAGGATCTTTTGAATGTCGCAAAAATTTGACGTGGTAGTGATTGGTGCGGGCCCTGGCGGTTATGTTGCGGCCATCAAGGCTGCACAGCTCGGTCTGTCGACGGCGTGCATCGAGAAGTACACCGACGGCGAGGGCAAACTGGCCCTGGGCGGTACCTGCCTGAACGTCGGTTGCATTCCTTCCAAGGCGCTGCTGGACAGCTCCTGGAAATTCCACGAAGCCGAAGATGGCTTCAAAATCCATGGTATCAACCACGCTGGCGTGACCATGGACGTACCGGCCATGGTCGGTCGCAAGGCCAACATCGTCAAGAACCTGACCAGCGGTGTTGCCACCCTGTTCAAGGCCAACGGCGTGACCTCCATCCAGGGCCACGGCAAGCTGCTGGCCGGCAAGAAGGTCGAAGTCACCAAGCCTGACGGCACCGTTGAAGTCATCGAAGCCGAAAACGTGATCCTGGCCTCCGGCTCGCGTCCGATCGACATTCCGCCGGCTCCGGTCGACCAGAAAGTCATCGTCGACTCCACCGGCGCCCTGGAATTCCAGGCCGTGCCAAAACGCCTGGGCGTGATCGGCGCTGGCGTGATCGGTCTGGAACTGGGCTCGGTATGGTCGCGCCTGGGCGCTCAAGTGACTGTCATTGAAGCCCTGGATACTTTCCTGATGGCCGCCGATGCTGCGGTTTCCAAGGAAGCGCTGAAAACCCTGACCAAGCAAGGCCTGGACATCAAGCTGGGCGCGCGCGTGACTGGCTCCAAGGTCAACGGCGAAGAAGTCGTGGTGACCTACACCGACGCCAATGGCGAACAGACCATCACCTTCGACAAGCTGATCGTTGCCGTTGGTCGCCGTCCGGTGACCACTGATCTGCTGGCTGCCGACAGCGGCGTGACCATCGACGAGCGTGGTTTCATCTTCGTCGACGACTACTGCGCCACCAGCGTGCCGGGCGTTTACGCCATCGGCGACGTGGTCCGCGGTATGATGCTGGCGCACAAGGCCTCGGAAGAGGGCATCATGGTTGTCGAGCGCATCAAGGGCCACAAGACCCAGATGAACTACGACCTGATCCCTTCGGTCATTTATACTCACCCGGAAATCGCGTGGGTCGGTAAAACCGAACAGGCCTTGAAAGCCGAAGGCGTAGAAGTTAACGTCGGCACCTTCCCGTTCGCAGCCAGTGGCCGTGCCATGGCAGCCAACGACACCGGCGGTTTTGTAAAAGTCATCGCTGATGCCAAGACTGACCGCGTATTGGGCGTCCACGTGATTGGCCCAAGCGCTGCAGAACTGGTACAGCAGGGTGCGATCGGCATGGAATTCGGCACCAGCGCCGAAGACCTGGGAATGATGGTTTTCTCCCACCCGACCTTGTCCGAAGCGTTGCATGAAGCAGCGCTGGCAGTGAATGGCGGCGCCATCCACATCGCCAACCGTAAGAAGCGTTAAACAATAAGAAACCACGGCGGATGGCCCGTCGTGAGTCTTGCCTGCACGACTCACCGCGGAATATCCGCTGGACTCGACCTCCCGGGGCAACGCCTCGGGAGTAGCAGTCACAGGTGGTGCGGCACTTGTCAAAGTGCAGCGCCGAAGCGCAGTACCTAACGAAGACGGTAATAAGCATGAATCTTCACGAGTATCAGGGTAAGCAGCTGTTCGCTGAATACGGCCTGCCAGTATCCAAAGGTTACGCGGTAGACACCCCGGAAGAAGCCGCTGCGGCGTGCGAGAAAATCGGTGGGACCGAATGGGTCGTCAAAGCCCAGGTTCACGCCGGTGGTCGCGGTAAAGCGGGCGGCGTCAAGCTGGTTCGCAACAAAGAAGACGCCAAGGCTTTCGCTCAACAGTGGTTGGGCAAGCGTCTGGTGACTTACCAGACTGATGCCAATGGCCAGCCAGTCACCAAGATCCTGGTTGAATCGTGCACTGATATCGCTAAAGAGCTGTACCTGGGCGCTGTCGTTGACCGTTCGAGCCGTCGCATCGTGTTCATGGCTTCCACCGAAGGTGGCGTGGACATCGAGAAAATCGCTCACGACACCCCTGAGAAAATCCTCAAGGCCACTATCGATCCACTGGTTGGCGCTCAGCCGTTCCAGGGTCGCGACCTGGCTTTCCAACTGGGTCTGGAAGGCAAGCAAGTTGCCCAGTTCGCCAAGATCTTCGTTGGTCTGGCCAAGCTGTTCCAGGACCACGACCTGGCCCTGCTGGAAGTGAACCCGCTGGTGATCAAGGCTGACGGCGATCTGCATTGCCTGGATGCCAAGATTAACATCGACGCCAACGCCATGTACCGTCAGCCAAAGCTGAAGACTTTCCACGATCCGTCGCAAGACGATCCGCGCGAAGCGCACGCTGCCAAGTTCGAACTGAACTACGTAGCGCTGGAAGGCAACATCGGCTGCATGGTAAACGGTGCCGGCCTGGCCATGGGTACCATGGACATCGTCAACCTGCATGGCGGCAAGCCAGCCAACTTCCTCGACGTGGGTGGTGGTGCTACCAAGGAACGCGTTACCGAAGCGTTCAAGATCATCCTGTCCGACACTAACGTCGCCGCAGTACTGGTCAACATCTTCGGCGGCATCGTTCGCTGCGACATGATTGCCGAAGGCATCATCGGCGCCGTGAAAGAAGTCGGCGTGAAAATCCCGGTTGTTGTTCGCCTTGAAGGCAACAACGCTGAGCTGGGCGCTAAAGTACTGGCAGAAAGCGGTTTGAACATCATCGCTGCTACCAGCCTGACCGACGCTGCTCAACAAGTCGTTAAAGCTGCGGAGGGCAAGTAATGAGCGTCCTGATCAATAAAGACACCAAAGTCATCTGCCAGGGCTTCACCGGCTCGCAAGGTACTTTCCACTCCGAACAAGCCATCGCCTACGGCACCAAGATGGTTGGCGGCGTGACTCCAGGCAAGGGCGGCACCACCCACCTGAACCTGCCAGTGTTCAACACTGTGAAAGAAGCCGTGGAAGCCACTGGCGCTACCGCCAGCGTCATCTACGTTCCGGCTCCTTTCTGCAAGGACTCGATCCTGGAAGCAGCGTTCGGCGGCATCAAGCTGATCGTCTGCATCACCGAAGGCATTCCTACCCTGGACATGCTGGACGCCAAGGTCAAGTGCGACGAGCTGGGTGTGATCCTGATCGGCCCTAACTGCCCAGGCGTGATCACTCCGGGCGAGTGCAAGATCGGCATCATGCCAGGTCACATCCACTTGCCAGGCAAGGTCGGTATCGTTTCGCGTTCCGGCACCCTGACTTACGAAGCTGTCAAGCAGACCACTGACGCCGGTTTCGGTCAGTCCACCTGCGTCGGCATCGGTGGTGACCCGATCCCGGGCTCCAACTTCATCGACATCCTGAAGCTGTTCCAGGAAGACCCGAAGACCGAAGCGATCGTCATGATCGGCGAGATCGGCGGTTCGGCTGAAGAAGAAGCGGCTGCCTACATCAAAGCTCACGTGACCAAGCCGGTTGTTTCCTACATCGCTGGTGTGACTGCTCCTCCGGGCAAGCGCATGGGCCATGCTGGCGCAATCATCTCTGGCGGCAAAGGCACTGCAGACGAGAAATTCGCTGCACTGCAAGACGCAGGCGTGAAAACCGTGCGTTCGCTGGCAGACATCGGCAAGGCCCTGGCCGAGCTGACTGGTTGGGAAGTGAAGAAGTAAGCTTCGGCTGACTTTTTAGCTCCAGCTGCAAAGGCCACCTTCGGGTGGCCTTTGTGTTTTTGGGGTGTCTGTACCGGCCTCATCGCTGGCAAGCCAGCTCCCACAGAGTTTTGTGTCAAACCAGATATCTGTGGATTGCATTGATCCCTGTGGGAGCGGGCTTGCCCGCGATGAGGCCGGTGCTGTCTACCGAGATTTCACCCGCCCATCCAACAACGCATCCACCACCGCCCGGGCCATCTCAACCGAATGAATCATGGCCGCGATCAGTCCGCGCTCCACGCCGCTGCCTTGCTCGGTAATTTCATCGGCGATCTGTTCGGCGCATTGCAGTAGCAAGGAAACATGCAACAGCGCATCTTCGGCGTTGACCCCTTCGCGCACGGCGAACAGCGGACGTTGCCAGCCGTCCTGGCAGCCGAAGGTGGCAATGCCGGTGGCCTTGAGGGTCTTGAGCAGGTCTTTTTCGGGGACGCCGTCGTTGATGGCTTCGCGCAGGACTTTGTTGGCGAGTTTGAGGAGAGTGAGGACGGATTGGGTGGAGTCTTCGTGGGGTGGATCAGGTACAAGCTTTTTCATGTTTGTTTACCTTAACTCTTCGTCTAGGGAAACTGCCAAACTCGCTTCCACGCGAGAAGGTGGCAGCCATGCGCGGTGTGGAAGACCGGGGTTTCTCCCTAGACACCATGGACCCGGCGCACTCGAAAGTGCTCCGCGCACAGCCGCCATAACACGAAAGAGCAGACGTCAAACATCAGCCATCGAGTAATGGGTCTAGGGAAAACTCCGGACTTCCACATCCAGGTCGCTGATTTTGCAGCGACGGATGGAGACTAGCCTTAAAGGTTTCGCAGACTCAAGCCGCTCAATGGCAAAATGGATTTTCTCGGAAATATCCTACAAATAACAGCAAAATTGAGCAAAGTTCGTAAGAAGGTCCTTCGGCCCTTATCGCTGGCAAGCCAGCTCCCACAGAGAAAGTGCATACACCTCGGTCACCTGTGGGAGCTGGCTTGCCAGCGATGACGTCGGTGCGGCCACCACAAGATGCATAAATGCGACACAAAAATGTCGTGCATCGGATAGTCCGCCCCGCAACAGTGCGTTCAGCCCCCAAATTCGGTACCCTAGCGGGCTAACTTCTGTGCCTCGCCCCCCAAAAGGGAGCAGCACGCAAAACGGGTCTGTCCCATCCGGATAGACAGCATTTCCCTCACCCATAGGGAAGTCCCCCTCTAAATTCCGATTCAGTAGTGTGGTATTTCCTTAATGAAAGTGTTGAAAGGCCAGGACATCCTGGCGCTTGGTTTTATGACGTTTGCCCTGTTCGTCGGGGCTGGCAATATCATCTTCCCTCCCATCGTCGGTTTGCAGTCCGGGCCTCATGTCTGGATGGCGGCGCTGGGCTTTCTGCTCACGGCGGTCGGTCTGCCGGTCATCACCGTGGTCGCCCTGGCCAAGGTGGGTGGCGGCATGGACGCCCTGAGCAGCCCGATCGGCAAAATCGCCGGTGGCCTGCTGGCCGCGGCCTGCTACCTGGCGGTCGGTCCGTTGTTCGCGACCCCGCGTACCGCCACTGTGTCCTTCGAGGTAGGCCTGGCACCGCTGACCGGCGAGAGCCCGCTGGCGCTGTTCCTGTACAGCTCGGTGTACTTCCTGGTGGTGTTCTTCATTTCGCTCTACCCGGGCCGTCTGCTGGACACCGTCGGACGCTTCCTGGCGCCACTGAAGATCATCGCCCTGGCGGTGCTGGGCATCGCCGCCTTCGCCTTGCCGGCAGGTGATATCGGCACCGCAACGCCTGAGTACGTCGCAGCGCCGTTTTCCCAGGGCTTCATCAATGGTTACCTGACCATGGATACCCTCGGGGCGCTGGTGTTCGGTATCGTCATCGTCAATGCCATCCGTTCGCGCGGCGTCGAGTCGCCACGCCTGATCACCCGTTACGCGATCATCGCCGGGTTGATTGCCGGTGTCGGTCTGGCGCTGGTGTATGTCAGCCTTTTCCGTCTGGGCTCGGGCAGCCATGAAGTGGCGGCGGGTGCCACCAATGGCGCGGCGGTACTGCACGCGTATGTGCAGCACACCTTCGGCTCCCTGGGCAGCGGTTTCCTCGCGGTGCTGATCGCCCTGGCGTGCCTGGTGACGGCGGTGGGCCTGACCTGCGCCTGCGCCGAGTATTTCAGCCAGGTATTGCCGCTGTCCTACAAGACTCTGGTGATCATCCTGGCGGCGTTCTCGTTGCTGGTGTCCAACCTGGGCCTGACCAAGCTGATCCAGTTCTCGATCCCGGTACTGACGGCGATCTACCCGCCGTGCATCGCCCTGGTGGCCCTGAGCTTCTGCAAGGACTTCTGGCACGAGCAGGGGCGTATCGTCGGACCGGTGATGCTGGTGTCGTTCCTGTTCGGCATGATCGACGCCCTCAAGGGTGCCGGGCTTGCCGAGTGGATGCCGGCGCAGATGTCCCATCTGCCGTTGAGCGATCAAGGCCTGGCCTGGCTGGTGCCGTCGGTCATGACCCTGTTCGTTGCGGTCGCCGTGGATCGTCTGCTGGGCAAGCGCAGCGAAGCGCTGGCCTGATGATTTTGCAGTAAGGATTCTGGCGCCCGCCACAAGCCGGTAGTCAGACACTGAAATGCCCCGTATCAATCGATCCGGGGCATTTTTTATGCGCGAGCAAGCGTGCCTTTTTCCCTGTGTTAACGTCGAAGCACTGCGTTTGAATCTCTTTGCCCGTTTGACTCCCAGGAAAATGCATGACGTTCGTTGAAAGCAATTGGCTCCATCTCGTCGCCGCGCTGTGGTTCATTGTTTGTTGGGGCGGGTACACCCGCTATGCCATCTGGAAGGGGCGCGACACGGCCTGCCTGGCCAGCGTTCTGCACCTGTATCGCGAAGACTGGATGCGCCGCATGCTGCTGCGCGACAACCGCATTGCCGATGCCAGCGTGATCGGCAACCTGGAGCGCAACGCCTCGTTCTTCGCCTCCAGTACCTTGATTATCCTGGCCGGTATTCTCACGGTGCTGGGCGCATCCGATCGTGCCTTGTCGTTGCTGGCTGACCTGCCGCTGGTGCAACAGGCTTCCCAGGGGATGTCGGAGATCAAGCTGCTGTGCCTGGCGATGGTGTTCGTCTACGCCTTCTTCACGTTCAGCTGGTGCATGCGCCAGTACAACTTTGCTGCGATATTGGTGGGGTCGGCGCCCATGGTTGGCGAGCGCCATGTCAGCGAGCTGGAGCGCAAGGCATTTGCCTTGCGGGCGGCGCGGGTGATTTCGATGGCGGCCAACCAGTTCAACTTCGGTCTGCGTTCCTATTACTTCGGCATGACCATGCTGGCCTGGTTCGTCAGTCCCTGGCTGTTCATGTTGATGAGTGCGGGTGTGGTACTGGTATTGTATCGCCGGGAGTTTCATTCCGACGTACTGGAAGTCATGGTCTATACCCCGACCGAGACACCCTTGCCCGAGGTCGGCAGGGAAATAGCCGGATGAGTATGTTCAACTGCGCAGGTTGTGATTAATAGCGAATTCGACGCTCACAAGTTTCAGCTGAGCATAATAAAGCCCGACATGATCGGGCTTTATTATGTGTAACACCACAGTCTGCGAATTACTGGGCAGGCTTGGTTTCCGGTGCCGGAGCAGGGGTGGCTGCCTCTTCAGCGCGCTTTTGCGCCGCTTCAGCCTCAGCTTTGGCAGCTTCGGCGTTTTCTTTGGCGGCGTCTTTCATCTTATCCTGAGCCTCGCCCATTTTCTCCTGGGCTTGCTCGGCATGTTTCTGCGCATCCTGAGCTTTGTTCTCGCTGGCTTTGTCACAAGCAGCAAGACCCAGGGTAGCGGCCAGCATCAAGGTATAAGCTAAAGTCTTACGCATGGGGTGTGTCTCCGTGTTTAAAGATATCTACGTGCCTTTCGAGCGTTGCAGTTCGGAATAAGTTCCATGCACGCTGCATATATATAAGTATGGGATCCATATCGACTTTTCGCTCGAATTCTGCTCTGGGGCGAAACTAAGGAAAGAGTGTCTTGAATGAATGATTTAGCGCTGCTGGCGCGTGCCGAACGATTTCTGTCGGTATTACGTCATTGTCAGAAACTGGGAATGCGCGTGCACGCGGCCAACACTGACGGCATGACACTGGTATTGCCGTACTCGCCCCAGATTGCGGGCGACGCGCAAACCGGGCTGGTCCACGGCGGTGTCCTGACCACCTTGATGGACACCACTTGCGGCATGGCGACGCTGTGCGTACTGCCGGAATTCGAGCTGTGCCCGACCCTCGACCTGCGTATCGACCACATGCACCCGGGTGAGGCGGGCAAGGATGTCTACGGCTTCGCCCAATGCTACCGGGTGTCCCGTGACGTGATCTTTACCCGGGGCTATGCCTACCAGAACGATCCGGCGCAACCCATTGCCCAGGTGGTTGGTACCTTCATGCGGCTGGGCAAGAGCATCAAGGTCGGCGTGGGTGCGCCTCTGGCAACGCTGGGAGGTGAAGCATGAATGCGCGAAACCTGCGTGAGCAGCTCAACCAGGCCCATGCCAGGGGCGACTATGCGCCATTGCTCGAGCTGATCCCCTATGCCGGGCTGATCGGCATCGAGTGCGCGCGCCAGGGTGATGAGCTGCTGTTTCGCTTGCCGGCCAACCCGGACAATGTCGGCAATCCCATCCTGCCGGCGATTCATGGCGGGGTGATTGCCGGTTTCATGGAGTTGGCCGCGCTGCTGCACGTGATGGTGTTTACCGGTACGGGGTCGATACCCAAGATCATCGATTTTTCCATCGACTACCTGCGCGCCGGTCACGTGCGCGACACCTACGCGCGTTGCCAGTTGTGGCGCCAGGGCCGGCGCGTGACCAACGTGGCGATCACCGCCTGGCAGGGCGTGGAGGCCGAGCCGATTGCCACGGCCCGGGCACATTTCAAGATCGAAGAACCGACCGACACTTGAAATCCCGGAGCCTGCCCCCATCTCGATGTCATCCCGCCGCACGTTGGCAGGCGAAGGACCATTCGGCCCGTCTGCCGTGCGGCTTATGCCATCTGATTGGAGTTTGATGACCATGAGTGTGGAAACTCAAAAAGAAACCCTGGGCTTCCAGACCGAGGTGAAGCAGCTGTTGCACCTCATGATCCATTCGCTGTATTCCAACAAGGAAATCTTCCTTCGCGAATTGATCTCCAACGCCTCCGACGCGGTCGACAAGCTTCGTTTCGAAGCCTTGGCCAAACCAGAATTGCTCGAAGGCGGCGCGGAGCTGAAAATCCGCGTCAGCTTCGATAAAGACGCCAACACCGTCACCCTCGAAGACAACGGCATCGGCATGAGCCGCGAGGACGTGATCACGCACCTGGGCACCATCGCCAAGTCCGGCACCGCCGACTTCATGAAGCACCTGAGCGGCGACCAGAAAAAGGATTCGCACCTGATCGGCCAGTTCGGCGTGGGCTTCTACTCGGCCTTCATCGTCGCCGACAAGGTCGACGTGTTCAGCCGCCGTGCCGGTCAGTCCGCAGCCGAGGGTGTGCACTGGTCCTCCAAAGGCGAGGGTGAGTTCGACGTCGCCACCATCGACAAGGCCGAGCGCGGTACCCGCATCGTCCTGCACCTGAAAAAGGGCGAAGAAGAGTTCGCCGATGGCTGGCGCCTGCGCAACATCGTCAAGAAGTACTCCGACCACATCGCTTTGCCGATCGAGCTGCCGAAAGAACAGGCCGCTGCCGAGGGTGAAGAGAAGCCCGCGCAGGAATGGGAAACCGTCAACCGCGCCAGTGCCCTGTGGACCCGTCCGCGTACCGAGATCAAGGACGAGGAATACCAGGAGTTCTACAAGCACATCGCCCACGATTTCGAGAACCCACTGAGCTGGAGCCACAACAAGGTCGAAGGCAAGCTGGAATACAACTCGCTGCTCTACGTGCCGGCCCGTGCACCGTTCGACCTGTACCAGCGTGAAGCGCCGCGCGGCCTGAAGCTGTACGTGCAGCGCGTGTTCGTGATGGACCAGGCCGAATCCTTCCTGCCGCTGTACCTGCGCTTCATCAAGGGCGTGGTCGATTCCAATGACCTGTCGCTGAACGTCTCGCGGGAAATCCTGCAGAAAGACCCGATCATCGACTCCATGAAGTCGGCCCTGACCAAGCGCGTGCTGGACATGCTCGAGAAGCTGGCCAAGAACGATCCTGAGCAGTACAAGGGCTTCTGGAAGAACTTTGGCCAGGTCCTCAAGGAAGGCCCGGCCGAAGACTTCGCCAACAAGGAAAAAATCGCCGGCCTGCTGCGCTTCGCATCGACTTCGGACGATAGCGGCGAGCAGAGTGTTTCTCTGGCCGATTACCTGGCGCGTGCCAAGGAAGGTCAGGACAAGATCTACTTCCTTACCGGTGAATCCTACGCGCAGGTCAAGAACAGCCCGCATCTGGAAGTCTTCCGCAAGAAAGGCATCGAGGTCCTGCTGCTGACCGACCGTATCGACGAGTGGCTGATGAGCTACCTCAGCGACTTCGACGGCAAGGGCTTTGTCGACGTGGCCCGTGGTGACCTGGACCTGGGCAAGCTGGACTCCGAAGAGGACAAGAAAGCCCAGGAAGAAGTCGCCAAGGACAAGGAAGGCCTGGTCGAACGCCTGAAAACCGTGCTGGGTGATTCGGTCAGCGAAGTGCGCGTGTCCCATCGCCTCACCGATTCGCCGGCCATCCTGGCCATCGGTGAACAGGACCTGGGCCTGCAGATGCGCCAGATCCTCGAAGCGAGCGGGCAGAAAGTGCCGGACTCCAAGCCGATCTTCGAATTCAACCCGGCCCACCCGCTGATCGAGAAGCTGGATAACGAGCAGAGCGAAGACCGTTTCGCCGACTTCTCGCACATCCTCTTCGACCAAGCCGCGCTGGCGGCCGGTGACAGCCTGAAGGATCCGGCGGCCTATGTCCGTCGTCTGAACAAGCTGCTGGTTGAGCTATCGGTTTAAGCTGTTGTAGAAAAGCCCGCTTCGGCGGGCTTTTTCATTTCTGATCCATTGCATGAGGGGAGTGGGGCATGAGCGCAGTGACTATCGAATCGCTGGTCTATCAGATTGACGGCAAGCCCTATGAAAGCCGCCTGGTGTTCGACGCCGATATCTCGTCGCCACGTCCAGGTCTGTTGATGGCACCGAACTGGATGGGTGTCGGCGCAGGTGCCGAGCGCATCGCCCAGGCGGTAGCGGCCAAGGGTTACGTGGTATTGATTGCCGACCTCTATGGTCAGGCCGTGCGACCGCAGGACGGTGATCAGGCGGGCGCGGCGATGATGCCGCTCAAGAACGACCGCGCCGAGTTGCGCAAGCGCATGCAGGCGGCCCTGGCGCAATTGCAGGGGCAGGGCAAGGCGGCAGTCGACAAGGCGCAGTTGGCGACCTTCGGCTTCTGTTTTGGTGGTTGCTGCGCCCTGGAGCTGGCGCGCACCGGTGTGCCACTGAAGGCGGCGGTGTCGTTCCACGGTACGCTGGATACGCCGAACCCGGCCGACGCGAAAAACATCAAGGGCTCGGTGCTGGTGCTGCACGGCGCAAGCGACCCGCTGGTGCCCAAGGAACAACTGCCGGCGTTCGAGGATGAGATGAATGCGGCGGGTGTCGATTGGCAGCTGCTCAGCTATGGCGGGGCGGTGCATTCGTTTACTGATCCTGCAGCGAACAAGCCGGGGATGATGATGTACGACGCCAGGACGGCGGGGCGGGCGTTTCAGGCGATGCATAATTTGCTGGAAGAAGTGTTTAAAGGTTGATGATCTCGTTCCCACGCTCTGCGTGGGAACGAGGGCTAACTGTCATCACTGTGTCATCCCAGTGTCATAGCCTCGCGCCATCCATTTCCAGGAGCGCACTATGCACTTGTTCCGTTTCACCACCCTGGCCGCAATGATGCTGGCCAGCGGCCTGGCCACCGCCGAAGTTCGCATCGAAGGCCCCGTCGAATACGGCGTGTTCGCCACCCAGTACAAAGACTTCCAGCCCGGTGAGCGCGTGCTCACGCAAAGCAATCAGACCATCGAACACACCGACACGGTGCCGGCAAAGCTGGGGACCAAGTTTGGCTTGCGCTACAAACTGGAAGGCAAGGTGGCGGACGACACGCCGCTGACGCTGCTGTATCTCACGCCTGGGGTGACGACGCCGGATGGCAAGCGCCATGACAAGTTCGTGGTGGAGCAGAAGCTGGTGCCGGGGGCGCCGCAGGATGTGATGGCCTATGAATTTACCGAGGCTCATGAGGTGGTGGCGGGGGAGTGGCAGTTCATGGTGTTTCAGGGGGATCGGTTGTTGGCGCAGAAGCGGTTTACGGTCAGGTAAAGCTGCGACCGCTTTGCGGTCGATCGCGGGCAAGCCCGCTCCCACAGGGGGATTGCGGCGTACATAACTCCTCTGTGGGAGCTGGCTTGCCAGCGATGAGGCCCTCAAATACGCCACAAACAAAAACGCCCCGAACCAGTCGGGGCGTTTTCACATAAAGGTCAACGACCCTTACTTGCCAGTCCAGCGCTTGAGCACCAGGGTGGCGTTGGTGCCGCCGAAACCGAAGCTGTTGCTCATCACGGTATCGATCTTGGCATTCTCGACGGTCTTGGTCTGGATCGGCAGGTCAGCAACCGCCGGGTCCAGTTCGTCGATGTTGGCGGAGCCGGCAATGAAGTTGCCTTCCATCATCAGCATGCAGTAGATCGCTTCGTGAACGCCGGCGGCGCCCAGGGAGTGACCCGACAGGCTCTTGGTGGAGCTGATGGCCGGAGCCTTGTCGCCGAAGACTTCGCGCACGCCCTTGATCTCGGCCACGTCGCCAACCGGCGTCGAGGTGCCGTGGGTGTTCAGGTAGTCGATCGGGGTGTCGACGGTGGACATTGCCATCTGCATGCAGCGGATCGCGCCTTCGCCGCTCGGGGCGACCATGTCGTAGCCGTCGGACGTCGCGCCGTAGCCAACGATTTCGGCGTAGATCTTCGCGCCACGGGCCAGAGCGTGTTCCAGCTCTTCGACCACGACCATGCCGCCACCGCCGGCGATGACGAAACCGTCACGCTTGTTGTCGTAGGCGCGGGAGGCCTTTTCCGGGGTGTCGTTGTACTGGCTGGACAGTGCGCCCATGGCGTCGAACAGGAACGATTGGCTCCAGTGCTCTTCTTCACCGCCGCCGGCGAAAACGATGTCCTGCTTGCCCATCTGGATCTGTTCCATGGCGGTACCGATGCAGTGAGCACTGGTGGCGCAGGCAGAAGCGATGGAGTAGTTCAGGCCCTTGATCTTGAACGGCGTGGCCAGGCAGGCCGAAACGGTGCTGCTCATGGTCCGCGTGACGCGGTATGGGCCGACGCGCTTGACGCCTTTTTCGCGCAGGATGTCCAGCGCTTCCATCTGGTTCAGGGTCGATGCGCCGCCGGAGCCGGCGATCAGGCCGGTGCGCGGGTTGGACACCTGCTCTTCGGTCAGGCCCGAATCCTTGATCGCATCCTGCATTGCCAGGTAGGCGTAGGCAGCGGCGTGGCCGACGAAGCGGAACACCTTGCGGTCGATCAGTTCTTCGAGGTTGAGGTCAATGGAGCCGGAAACCTGGCTGCGCAGACCCATTTCGGCATATTCCGGGTTGAAACGGATGCCAGGGCGGCTTGCACGCAGGTTTGCGGAGACGGTCTCTTTGTCATTGCCCAGGCACGAAACGATGCCCAGACCAGTGATAACGACGCGGCGCATGCGGATAACCCTTAGAAATTGTCAGTGGAGGTGAAGACGCCGACCCGAAGGCCTTCGGCGGTGTAGATCTCGCGGCCGTCGACGCTGACCGAGCCATCGGCGATGGCCATGTTCAGCTTGCCCTTCAGGACGCGCTTGATATGAATGTTATAGGTAACTTTGCTGGCGCTCGGCAGTACCTGGCCGAAGAATTTCACTTCGCCCGAACCCAGCGCCCGGCCACGGCCCGGCAGGCCTTGCCAGCCGAGGAAGAAACCTACCAGCTGCCACATGGCATCGAGGCCCAGGCAGCCCGGCATCACCGGGTCACCTTCGAAGTGGCAGGCGAAGAACCACAGGTCCGGCGTGATATCAAGCTCGGCGACCAATTCACCTTTGCCGTACTTGCCACCCTCGGCACTGATGTGGGTGATGCGATCGACCATCAGCATGTTCGGGGCGGGCAGTTGCGCGTTACCTTGGCCGAACAGCTCACCGCGACTGCAGCGCAACAGGTCTTCCCGGGTAAAGGCGTTTTGTTTGGTCATGCGAGCTCCTCAATAGTCCCTGTGCGGCAGGGGGCAAATCTTCCCGGCCGACTCGAAAGCCAAAGGCTTTGAGGCGGCAGCCTACACATAGACTATTGCGTTGTAGTGAAAGTCACAGCACAGAGGACGAGAAGTACACTTGTGCACTGAAATTATTATTTGGGAGGCGTCGACAGCCCGATCCAGCCTCTTAGACTGCCGCACTTTAGCATTTATCGCCAGCCAAGGCTCGCTCTCCGGGCACCCAGCGCTGCAGAATTTGCTGTAAATCCGTCCGTTTGAACGGCTTGGCCAGATAATCGTTCATTCCCGCCTTGAGGCAGCGCTCGCGGTCGCCCTGCAAGGCATTGGCGGTCAAGGCAATAATCGGCAGCCAGCCGGTGCCGGGCAGCTCACGAATGCGCTCGGTGGCCTGATAGCCGTCGACGATCGGTAGTCGGCAGTCCATCAAGACGGCAGCGAAGCTGTGTTCCCTGACCTGATCGATGGCCTGGGCGCCGTCGCCCACCACGCAGACGTTGAAGCCCAGGCTGCGCAGCATCGCCTCGATCACCGCCTGATTGACCGGGTTGTCTTCCACCAGCAGGATGCGCCGGCCCTGGCCATTCTCGCTCAAGGTGGTGTGAGTCACCTTCGGCAATGAAGGCTGTTCGCCCAGGGCCAGGGGCATTTCCAGGGTGAACACCGAGCCACGGTTTTCTTCGCTTTGCGCGCGCAGGGTGCCGCCCATGCGTTCGGCCAGGGTGCGGGCGATCGACAGGCCCAGGCCCGTGCCCCCGTAACGGCGGGAGATGGAACTGTCGGCCTGCTGGAAGGCGACGAACATCATCTCCAGGCGCTCGGGGCTGATGCCGATGCCGGTGTCGCGGATCGTGCAGGTGAACCAGATCAGTTGATGATCCAGTACCTGCCAGTGGGGCTCGATGCTGACGCTGCCGGCCTCGGTGAATTTCAGCGCATTGCCGATCAGGTTGACCAGAACCTGGCGGATCCGGGTCGGGTCGCCTTCGACGTGCAACTGCTCGAACCCCGGCGGTGTCTGCAGGCTCAGTGCCAGGCCGCGCTGCTGGGCGCTGTGGGCGAAGGCCTGGGCGCAGCTGTTGATCAGCTCGGCAAGATTGAACGGAATGTGTTCGAGCTCCAGTGTCGTGCGCTCGATGCGCGAGAAATCCAGAATGTCATTGATCACCTTGAGCAGGTGTTCGGTCGATTCGGTGGCCAGGGCGGTGTACTCGCTCTGTTCATCGCTCATGGCGGTGGTTTCGAGCAGCTGCAGCATGCCCAGGACGCCGTTCATGGGCGTGCGCAGTTCATGGCTCATCATGGCCAGGAATTCCGACTTGGCGTTGTTGGCGCGCTCGGCTTCCTCGCGGGTCTTGATCAACTGCGCCATGGCGCTCTGTTGCTCATGGCTGGCCTGCTCCAGGCCCTGTGCCAGGTTATTGATGTGCTGGGCCAGATCGCCCAGCTCGGCATCGTCGACGATCGGCAGCGGCGCCTTGAAATCGCCTTCCTGGATCGCCTTGACCGCATGGCCCATGTCGCTGATCGGCTTGGACAGGCTCAAGGCCAGACGCCGGGCCAGCCAGAAGGTGAACAGCAGGGCGAACAACGCCAGGATGGCCGCCTTGAACAGGATTTCCTGCTGGCGCTGGTTGAAGGCGTCATTGGACATGCCGACGATCACGCGCCCCAGATAATCTTCGGCGGTGTTGGGCAGGGGCTGACTGGCGCCTTGCAAGAAGTCGTTCTGCAGTTTTATTCGCTGCAGGCGAATGGGCGCCTGGAACACCTCGACCAATTGTGCGTGCGTTTGAGCTGCCCCGGGTTGCTCGACCGACACCAGGGTATGGTTGGCGTTGTCCTGAACCTCGAGAAAACGCACATGGGGAATGGCCATGGTCGCGCGCATCAGGCTTTCCAGCACTTCGTTGTTGCCGGAAATCACCCCGTATTCGGACGCCGGTGCCAGCTGATTGGCGATCAGCTGGCCGGTGTGGTTCATTTCCTGGTGCAGGTCCTGCAGGCGCACGAAGGTAAAGAAGCTGATCAGCAGCAGCGTCAACAGCAGCGCCGGGCCCAGGCAGAGGATCTGCGTGCGGGTGTGGATGTCCCAGCTCAGGCGCAGGCTCATGGGCGGGTTTCTCCTTTGGCCAGGGCGTTGGCGACGGCCAGCTCGTCGATCGGTTCGATGTCGAGCGAGCGGGCGACTTGCGCGTTGCTCGCCACTTTGAAGCGGTTGGGGTACAGCGTGCGCGGCCAACTGGCGGGAGGGCGGTCGAGCAAATCATCGACGATGGCCAGCCAGTCGGCCTGGTCGCTGTAGGTACTGGCCAGGCTGCCGGCCTTGACGAAGGCGGCATTGGGACCGATCAGCGCCCGTTTCCCGGCGTAGCTGCTGAGCAGCAGGCTTTTCGCGGTCTTGGGGTTGTACAGGTCCGCATCGTCCAGGCCCAGCAGTACATCGCATTCTCCGAGCAGTGTTTGCACGGCGTGATTGTCCGTGGTGTCGGTCCAGAACTGAGTGACGATTTCCAGCCCCAGGGGAGCGGCCGCCTTGCGCAATTCATCCAGCAGAAATGCACTGTTGCGCCCATAAAGCACGCCGATGCGCCTGGCTGCTGGCAGAATCATGCGCGCCAGATTCACCTGGCGGGACAATGGCGGGTCGCTCCACAGCAGGCTCAACCGGCCCGGGCGGTAGCTGCCCAGGCGTTGCCTGGCCTGGATCCGGCTGATGCGCATCACCAGGGTCGACGGCCCCCGGGCCTCCTGCAAGCGCCAGTCCAGGCTGGGTCCGTCGAGCAGGATCAACCGCGTGGCGTCGGGCAGCCGCCCGGGCACCGGCAGGTCCGCGAGCAATCTGAAATGGACCTGATCCTGGGGGCGCCGCTTGCTCAGTTCCGCGGTGAAGGCGCGTATGCCTGGACTGTCTTCGATGGCGGTAAGCAACACATCGGCAGCATGCACGGAAGAGGCCAGCAGCAGGCTCACCACGCTCAGCCAGAACAGACATCGACTCAGGACCATGCTAGAACGCCAGATGTTAAATGAGGTATGACTTCCAGCCGCGCATGGTAACCGAGGTGTCAGACATTTCCAGCCGCTGAATCGGTCATACCCACTGGTCGACGCAGTATCGCACCGTATAATGCAAGGCATCGCCACTTTTATTGGTTTTAATGGATTGGATATGACTGAACAGCAGCCTGTTGCAGTTCTTGGAGGGGGTAGTTTCGGTACCGCCGTGGCGAATCTGCTGGCAGAGAACGGCCTGGGCGTGCGGCAGTGGATGCGCGACCCCGAACAGGCCGAGGCGATGCGCACTCATCGCGAAAATCCGCGCTACCTCAAGGGCATCAAGGTGCACGCCGGGGTCGAGCCTGTCACCGATCTGCTGGCGACCTTGCAGGCCTGCGACCTGATCTTCGTCGCCCTGCCGTCCAGCGCGTTGCGCGCAGTGCTGGCGCCCCATGCCGACTGCCTCAAGGGCAAGCTGCTGGTCAGCCTGACCAAGGGCATCGAAGCGCACACTTTCAAGCTGATGAGCGAAATCCTCCAGGAAATCGCCCCGGATGCCCGCATCGGCGTGCTTTCGGGCCCCAACCTGGCCCGTGAAGTGGCCGAGCACGCGTTGACCGCAACGGTGGTCGCCAGCGAAGACGACGAACTCTGCCAGCGCGTCCAGGAGGCCCTGCACGGGCGCACCTTCCGGGTCTACGCCAGCAACGACCGCTTCGGCGTCGAGCTGGGCGGTGCCTTGAAGAACGTCTACGCCATCATCGCCGGCATGGCGGTGGCCCTGGGCATGGGCGAGAACACCAAGAGCATGCTGATTACCCGCGCCCTGGCGGAAATGACCCGCTTTGCCGTGAGCCTGGGCGCCAACCCCATGACGTTCCTGGGGCTGGCCGGGGTCGGCGACCTGATCGTTACCTGTTCCTCGCCCAAGAGCCGCAATTACCAGGTCGGGTTCGCCCTGGGCGAAGGCCTGAGCCTGGAAGAGGCGGTCACCCGGCTTGGCGAAGTGGCCGAAGGCGTCAACACCCTCAAGGTACTCAAGGCCAGGGCCCAGGAGCTGCAGGTGTACATGCCGCTGGTCGCGGGTTTGCATGCGATCCTGTTCGAAGGGCGCACCCTCAATCAGGTGATCGAGCTGCTGATGCGCGGCGAGCCGAAAACCGATGTCGATTTCATTTCCACCAGCGGTTTCATTTGAGTCTCAAGGAGCAGGGCATGAATCAATCCACGCAAGAACGTGAATCCATCGTATTGCGCATCCTCTGGATGCTGGTCTTCCTGCTGATCTGGCAAGTGGCGCAAACCCTGTTGGGTGTCGTGGTACTGGTGCAGGTGGTGTATCGCCTGTTCTACGGTGCACCGAGCGCCAGCCTGATGAACTTCGGCGACAGCCTCAGCCAGTTCCTGGCCCAGATCGGCCGTTTCGGCAGCTTCCACAGCGACCAGAAGCCCTGGCCGTTTGCCGACTGGCCGACCCCGCGCGCACCGGAAGGCGAGGCCGCCCATCAAGTGCCGCCGGCCGCGCACCCGGTGCGCGACGAGGAACCCAAGCTATGAAACTCTGGGTGCTGCGCCACGGTCAGGCCGAGCCGCAAACCCGCACCGATGCCGAGCGCGAGCTGACCGCCCACGGTCGCGAAGAGGTGTTGCGCAGTGCGGCGAAGCTGCTGGGGCAACCACTCGATGCCATCTACGCCAGCCCCTTCGTGCGCACCCGGCAGACCGCCGAACTGGTGCGCGAAGCCCTGGGCCTGGACGAACCGGCAAGACTGGTGCCCTGGCTGATCGGCGATACCGATCCGAAGGCGATCATTGCCGAACTGGACGACCTGGAAAAAGCGGGCCTCAAGCATGTGCTGCTGGTCAGCCACCAGCCCCTGGTGAGCCTGTTGATCGGGCTGCTCGAAGACGGGCAGTCCCGCGAACTCCCCAGCATGCACACCGCCAGTCTGGCCGAGCTCGAAGGTGACTGGGCCATGGCCGGGGCCATGCGCCTGTGCGGTATCAGCCACCCTGAGGGCTCGGGTCATCGATAGCTGATGGTGAAGTTCAGTGCGCCCTCGGCCCGGCCCGGGCGCACGGTGGCTTCGGTCTGGTAGAAGCGGGCCTGGAACGGCAGCACCGTATCGCCTGACGGCGAGAGCTGGATGACTGGCACATCGGTATTCAAGGTGACCGGTGTCATACCGTCGCCTTGCAACATCTGGATCCCCAACCCTTCTGCCGTCGAGTCACTGGTCAGGCTGAACAGGCCGCGATCGGGTTCGATGGGCAGTGAGCCGCGAGCACCCTCCAGGCGGATATGCGCGCGGGCGACGCTGCCGTTGGGATCGTCTTCGCAGTTGTTCAGGGTGATCTGAAAGGGCACCGGCGCGGTGGTAAAACCCGGGCCCGTGAAGTCGCCCAGGTCCCACTCGCCCAACTGCACCGGGTCAGCGCTTACGGCGCGGCTGGTCAGGCTGCATTGGGCCTGGATCACCGTCCCGGTCAAATGATAACCAAAAGCCCTGCCGACATCGGTGAACGTCCCGCTGAACAGCTCTCGCCCGTCCAGTGCTTGTGGCCCCGCCGCGATGGGTCCGGTTTTGACCAGTGTGACGTAGCTGCGGATGACCGCCAAGGGGATGAAGGTGGCGCCGGCATGCTGTTCATGAAACCCGTCGAAGGGGACGGTCGGTGAGCCATTGGGGACGAAGGCGTTGCTGGCCCTGCCGTCGAAGGGATGCTGCAAACGTATGCGCACGCCGATGCCGGGTATGTTGGTTTGCAGGACCTTGCCGGTGACGTCTTCGCCATTGATCGGCGGCAGGCTGCCGGGAAACACCGGTACGCTGGGGTTCACGCCCACGGTCAGGCGCACGCTGCCGTCATTCCAGCAGTACATGGTGACCCCTTGATCATTGCCGCGTTGCAGAAAGCGATCGACCGCGCCGATGGGCGTGCCGATGGGCGCATCGCGCGGTACCCAGAGCGTGCCGGCGTCCAGATTGAAGGACATTGGGCCAGGCCTGCCATCCAGCCACCAACAACCGAGCTGGTCGTCGGCCATGGCGTTGAGCGAATGGATGCTCGCGGCCAGCAGGCCCAGGCAAGTGAATAAGCGACGGGTTGCAGTCATAGCGATGTTTCCTGGTGGGCGGGCGCGAAGCACGGGCTTTCGCGCCTTTCGATGGGGGTTAGCGACAGGTCAGCGTCTGCAGGCGATAGCCCTGGGCCTGTTGCATGCTGTCCGGGTCGACGGCCAGCTGGCACTGCTGCCCGGCCTGCTCGCCCCAGCGCACGTGGAGTGTCTGTGCCTGGGCATGGGTCGCGATCAGTGCCTGACCGGCCTGGCCGACCACGGCCAGCGGGTTGCCGTCGCCATCGCTGACCTGGGCACCAAAGGGCAGGGGGCTGCCATCGGCCTGCAACCCGGTAATCACCAGGCGGGTGACCGAGCGGGCGTCGAAACGGGTCTTGACCACCGCCCCCCGGCGCGGCACCACCTGCGCCGAGCCATTGTCGATCTCGACGTCCGGCCCGAGCTGGTCGGTTTGCAGCACCACCTGATTGACCCGGTAAGGGCGCATGTGCGGCGCCAGCGCGTAACCGCGCTGGTTGGTCACGACCCCCGGTGCGTTCTCGACGCCCACGCCAGCGACGCCGGGCACTTCGACCAGGGCCGTGGTTTCGCCCAGGTACGGCCCGAGCTCGATGCCATCGGCGTGCAGCAGCACGGCACCGCTGGCGTTGAGCGACAGGTTGCGGTAGTCGCGACCCTGGGTGTAACCGGCGCCCAGGCCCGCGTAGGCGCTCTGGTAGCCCAGCGACAGGGCGCCGGATTGCTGCTGTTGCTCGTCATTGCTGACCGACGCGCGGTAGTTCAGGCGGTTGTCGTCGGCCCCGCCGCTGAGGCTGGCCCGTTGGCTATGGCGCCCGGCATTGTCCTGGAAGTCGAAGGTGGCATTGCTCGACGGACCGAAGTCCAGCGGCACCGATACACTCAGGCCGAGCAAGCGGCTGTCGCGGTTGCGGTCGTCGAGCGACTGGGAGGCGAACAGGTTGTAGCTGACATTGCGATACTGGGTGTTGAACTGGAACTGATACTGGCGCTGTTGGTCGTTGCGGTTCCAGTAGTCGTCCTGGGACAGGGTCAGGCTCAGCGAGCTGCGTTGGCCGACGTTCTGGTACACCGAGGCCTCCAGGCGGCTGCGGCGGTTGCCCTGAAACGTCGAAGGCGCGCTGCGCTGGCGCACCGCCTCGTCGAAGTCGCGGTAGCCTTCGGTGGAGTAGCGGTAACCGGCGAAGCGCAGGTTGGTGCGGGTCTGGAAGGATTTGCCGTAGCGGGCGGCGAAACTCTGGCCCTGGACCTGGCCGATCTCGTTGCCCAGTTCGCTGCGCGATTGGGTGACATCCAACGACAGCGCGCCGATCGCGCCAAAGTCCCGGGCCACGCCCAGGGTGCCGGCATGGTAGAAATCGCTGGCCAGCCAGCCGCCGTACAGGGTCGAGTTCCAGCCGCTGCCCCGGGCCAGGGTGCCTTGCCACAGCAGCGGGTCGTCCAGGTGGTCGGCGCCGTTGTAGCGGCCCAGGGCCGCGCTGTAGCGCCAGACCCCTTCACGCAACAGGTTGCCGAGGGTGGCATAGGGCTGGGTGAACCGGCGCACCTGGCCGTCGGCTTCGGTCAGGACGATTTCCAGCTCGCCGCTGCCTCCAGCCAGGCCCAGGTCGTCGATTTCATAGGGGCCGGGGGCGACGTAGGTGGAATAGATGGGGTAGCCGTTCTGCAGCACTTCGAGCTTGGCCCGGGTTTGCGCCACGCCGCGAATGATCGGCGCATAGCCTTGCAGCACGTCGGGCAGCATGCCCAGGTCCGAGGCCACCAGCACGCCCTTGAACGGCAGGCTGCGAAACACGTCGCCGCCGGTGAAGGTCTCGCCCAGGGTCAGGTTGGCGCGGGTGCCGGGCAGGTCGCGCTGGGCATAGGTGTAGGCGCGGGTCCACTGGCGGTCGCCGTCTTCGTCCTGGCGCAGGGCGTGGTTGCTGCGCAGGCGCCAGGCACCGAGGTTAACGCCGCTGTTGAGGTACAGGTCCTGGCTGCTGCTGTTGCCCCGGGTACGGCTGCTGTTGTGCTGGGCCGAGGCCTGGTAATTGATGAAGGCGGCATTGATGCCGTAGTCCCAGCGCTCGGGGTCGACGTAACCGACCACGTCCCGGCGCAGGGCGATTTGCGGGATGGAGATCGACAACAGCAACTGGCCGCTGTCGAACGCCATCTGGGCACCGGGCACGAACGCCGGCAGGTCGACGCAGCTGACCGACGCCGGCAGCGGCTCGGCCAGGCTGTCGAGCTTGAGCCCCATTTCGCCGAGCAGTTCGGCGCTCAGGCAAGGCTGCAGGCCGGTGCCATCCGCGCCTTCGCTGAAGTCGATCTCGCGCTGGCCGAAATCGCTGAGGTTGACCTGGATCTCGACCCGGTAGCGCCCGGCGGCCAGTTCATTGCTGCTGCCCAG
>NZ_VXCP01000056.1:115768-115997 GCF_011355085.1 Pseudomonas akapageensis
GTGCAGGCGCAACGGCAGCTGCCTGCGCCGTTCAAGCTGATGCATGGGGTCTGTCCTGGCAATGGGCGGCCGGGTCGCGCCCAGCGCATAGCGGCGGGCGTGGTTAGCGGGTTGCCCGGGCCGTCGATGGGCGGAGCGTTAGCGTGGGTTTGTGGTTCGGCAGGGAGGCGAGGGCGCTTGGTTGGGAGGCGCTACGCTGGTGCCGGATTGCGTGGGGTAGGTTAGGGGG
>NZ_VXCP01000057.1 GCF_011355085.1 Pseudomonas akapageensis
TGAGCGGGTGTTTTGCCAAGGTTCAAAAGAGTGGGTAGATGATTATCGCAGTGCGATCACCTTAGGCATGGCCCCCGGAGGCATCGTCAAGGTCTGGGTGGGTGGTCCGTGCCTGGGGTTCAAGGAGGTCGGTCGCTTTCAAGCCGAGATCGAGCCGCTTGGGCCGTACAGGGGGAAGAGCAACGGCCAATACGTGCCTATAGAGCCTGAGAACAAAGCCTATATCGACCAGCACGGGATTCCATATGGCTCTTGGTAACTCGCCCCCCATGAAGCGTCTGAGCCTGCTCGTCGGCCTGCTGTTCAGTTTGTCTGCCTGTGCCAGCGGCCCCAGGCCGCCCAAGCTGCCCTATGACGGCTGGTACGTTGGCTTGGCCGCGCCGCGCCACATGGAGGTCTGGGTCGAGACCGTGGATGTGCTCGACCAGCGCGGGATGGCGTTCTTTCGTGTGCATGGTGGTGTGGCAGGTTACACCCGCAAACCGGAAGGCTGGCACAAGGGCGGGGGGAAAATGAAGCCGGTAAACAACGTCGATCTGCCGGAGCGGATCTTCCTGCGCTGGCAATCGCTGGCAGAGCCGCAAGCCTACAAGATCAGAATCCAGATCCCGCAGTGGGTGCGCGATGAGATGGTTAGACCTGAGCGGGTGTTTTGCCAAGGCTCAAAAGAATGGAAGAACGACCATCGCAAGATGATCACCTTAGGCATGGCCCCTGGCGGAATCGTCAAGGTCTGGATGGGTGGACCGTGCCTGGGGTTCAAGGAAGTCGGTCGTTTTCAGGCCGAGATCGAGCCGCTTGGGCCTTACAGGGGGAAGAGCAACGGTCAATACGTGCCTATAGAGCCTGAGAACAAAGCCTATATCGACCAGCACGGTATTCCATATGGCACTTGGTAGGATTACCCGAAATAAACACCTGGCGTTGCTTATCGGCCTACTGCTCAGCCTTTGCGCCTGCGCCAGCGGTCCCAGGCCGCCCAATCTGCCCTATGACAGTTGGTATGTCGGGCTGGCCGCGCCGCGCCACATGGAGGTCTGGGTCGAGACTCTGGATGTGCTCGACCAGCGCGGATTGGCGTTTTTTCATGTGTTCGGAGGGGTAGCCGGTTACACCCGCAAGCCGGAAGGCTGGCACAAGGGGGGAGGGGCAATGAAACCGGTGAACAACGTTGACCTGCCGGAGCGGCTCTTCCTGCGCTGGCAATCGCTGGTGGAGCCGCAAGCCTACAAGATCAGAATTCAGATCCCGCAGTGGGTGCGCGATGAGATGGTTAGACCTGAGCGGGTGTTTTGCCAAGGAGCCAAAAAGTGGAAGGACGACTATCGAGACATGATCACCTTAGGCATGGCCCCCGGCGGCATCGTCAAGGTCTGGGTGGGTGGTCCGTGCCTGGGGTTCAAGGAGGTCGGTCGCTTTCAAGCCGAGGTCGAGCCGCTTGGGCCGTATCTGAACGGCAAAGGTATCTGTTACCGAGCGCCGAATCCCGAGGCTAAGGCCTATATCGATCAGCACGGTATTCCGTATGGGACTTGGTGAGGAGTACTTAAAGCGTGTTTGTTTTTATTTTCTATTTAAAACTCCGCTTTATTACTAGCGCATTTTGAGAAAGGGTAATTCCATGCAGAGAGTAAAGCATGCAGGTGGCACAAATAACTCTGATGGCAGTGTAACCAAGGTTGTGTCGGCGGACCATAGTTTGACGTGGGTGTCGCCAGCTGAAAACGAAGTGTTCAGTATCATGCAGGATGCCACGCTTCCCGAGATCGTTTTCGAGTTCCGCGCACAAGCGGCAGGCGATTATAAATGGTCATGGGTGATCGAATGGGAGGCGAAAGCCAGTGGGTTGAGGGAGCGGGCGCGGAAGGGCGATGTCCTGCAAACCTTCAAGGACTCAGGCTCGTTTCTCAGTAATGAGAGAACATGGTCGGTTGATTTTTCCGAAAAAGTCCTCGGTGGCAAGCTGACAGTGACGGTGGTTGTCGGCCAAAGGAAACTTGTGAGATCAGTCATGATAACGGGACAAAACCCCACCTCAGAGAGTGTTGCGACTTATGTAAGCACTCTCGAGGACATGACCGGTTTCGAAAAACTTCTCGAGCAAGAAACTAACTGCAAGCACTTCATCGATTTTGATGGTGAGCCAATCGTTGCCTTTGATAAAGGCTATGGCATCACGCAAATGACCAATCCTGCGCCTTCCTATGAACAGGCATGGAGCTGGAAAGCCAATATCCTGGCGGGGTCGTCCATTTACAAGGACAAAGTTAGGGCTGCCAGGAAATACCTGGGGCAAGCGGGCAGAACCTATACGGACGATCAGCTTCGGCATGAGGTGTTCAGCCGTTGGAACGGCGGTTCCTATCATGTGTGGGACTCGGCGGCAAATGCGTGGGTCAGGAAAAAGAACATCCTCTGCGATTCCAATACCGGGAACATCGGCTGGTCGATGGATAACGAAAAAAATAAAGACAAGACGGAGGCCGAACTGCGTGAGCGAGATAAGGATACTTACAAGAAAGGCACGAAGGGACAGTCGGATGATCACCCGTGGGGATATAAGGGAGTGTGCTATGCGGATCATGTCCTCGCGGAATAAATTTGGACGGCCGCTGGTTTTTATTTTGCTGGCTTTTACTGCAGTGGGCAATGTGTTTGCCGGTGTCGCAGCGTCATGGGTGGGCAACAAGGACGGCCAAGTGCGTATTGAGATGGCGGATGGAAGTGACTATGGCTTGAAGTTGTTCTCCGATGTGCAAGGTGTTTATTACGACAAGAGCAAGCACCAGATTGAGGGGAGTGCTTATGTCTCCGTATTCCAAGTGTCGCCTTCCAATCCTGGAAAGCCTGAGGGGTTTTGTGGAGCGGGCAGTGAGGTTTGGCTCTATGTATACAAGGTGGCCGGCACCAATTTGAGCGAGCAAACAAGAGTGTTGGTGAGTAGTTGCCTGCGTTCGATTTCAATGAACAGTCAGAATTCGGGTGAAGACACACAAGATGCTGATTTTTCTTCAGTGCAATGGCATGCACAGGGCTTTTCCATTGAGTGGTTCGAGAATGTAGATGCGGCAGGGCGGTCCTTGAGCTCAACCAAATATGTATTACGTGACAATGTGTTTTTGCCGCTGGAAGTATTGAATAAAGAAAGCCCGAATGAGTAAGTGATCGGTTCGTTTAAAAAGGAGTAATACATGAAAGGCATCATTCGTATTGGCGACAAAACGACCGGGGGTGGCACCGTACTTTCGGGCTCTACCGCCATGCAGTTCGGTGGTATCGGCGTGGCTCGTCTTGGCGACCCAGTGAAGTGTCCGATTCCGGGTCATGGTCGCACCGTGATTGCCGAGGGGCACCCGGTGTTTAAAGACAACGGAGTGCCAATTGCATTTCAAGGGCATTGCTGCGCCTGCGGTTGCACGTTGATTTCGTCACTCTCTCAAGCGGGCGCGATCTGACCATGCCAGTCAGACTGGATCAAGTTCCGGCGCTGGCGCCGCGCCCCGTCCCACCTCGTGCCTGGCTGTGGCTAGGCCTGCTTTTGCTTTTTCTGCTGCTGGGTGTGGGATTGACGTTGCTGTTCGGTGATGAAGCTTTGCGCCAGCAACCCGTTGATTTCTGGGGCCTGGCCTTGGGTGTGCCGCTGTTGGGTTGGGGCTTGCTGGGTTTAGGGCGCGCATTGCTTTACATCGGCCAGCAAAGCGCAGCCGACGGTTGGGATGAGGCGCGCGAGGAGGACTTGATCCGCAGAACGCGTCGGGGGCGGCGTTCCCAGCAAGTGTTGAGCGCCAGCGTGTATACCGCGCTGCGAAAGCCAGGGGAGAAGCCGGGAGCACAAATGGACGCCCTGCTGAAGGGAACTGTGGTGTTAACGGCACAGCCATCCCGGCTGGGCGAACCGGGACTGCGTCATAGCCGATTGCCCGGCGATACGGAAGGAGGCCCGGAGCTCATACTGCTGGGGGCCCTGGCGCAAGTGCTCGCCGACCTCGCGCCAACCCTGACACATCTGCCTGACGATACGCCCTTGGCCTTGCTGTTGGAGGTCGACAGCAGTTTGCCGGAGCATCAGTTGCGCCGCGTGTGGCGACAGGCCTGGAGTGAGTGCGGGATCCGTCAGTCGACCACGCCGGTCGAAGGAAGTGGCCTGACCGCACTCGACCAATGGCTCGACCAGCGCATCGACGATCAAGCGCTTTTGCTGGTGGTTGCGGTGCAGTTCGCCCCAGAGCAGCCCGAAGGCACGGCCGAGGCAGCGGTGGGGTTGCTGTTCGGCAACCGCCTGACACAAACCATCCTGCCGGCGATTGCCTACCTCCACCGTCCGGAGCAGGCACGCGGGCCGAGCACCGAAGCAGTGCGCTATGGGGCACGCCAGGCGCTGGACTGGGTGCCGCTGGAAGCGCCAGCCATCCAGCACGTCTGGCGGGTGGGAGTCACTGCACAACAGGATGCGGCGCTGAACACCGTATTGGCCGAACTCTCATTGCCGGCCAAGCCCAAGCAGAGCTTTTGCAACCTGGATGCAACGCTGGGGCATCCCGGCCAGGCCTCACCATGGCTGGCCATCGCCGCCGCGACCCAGACCATTCAATGTGGCGTCGGGCCGCAATTCATTTTCAGTGGGGGCGGCGCCAACGAGGCGGGGCTCTGGAGCACGGTGGTGACGCCGGTGCCATCGCTTTCGAACTAGGAGTCTTGCATGCAGTTTCGACGCTCGGTAGGGGTAGGTGGTGTTCTGGTTGGTGGGCTGTTGCTGACCGCTGTGGTCCTGGGGGGGGTGGTCTGGTTTCACCCAGAGTGGTTGGGGATGGCCGCTGGCAGTGCCCGGCAAACGTTCTGGCTGTCGGTAATCGCGGCGGCGGCATTGGTCGTGGTGACATTGCTGGGCAGCTACCGTCTGCTGTGGCGGCAGCAGGGCCTTTCCGCCTATCGCCTGCAGTACGCGGATGAAGGGTTACAGCCCAGGCAAGTCAGCTTGCCTCCTCCCGCAGAGGCGCGGACGGCGCAAAAGTTTGCCGCGCTTGATGCGCAAATGCGTCACCGCTACGGATTCTTCTGGCGTCGCAAGGTCCGTCTGCTGCTTGTCGTTGGCGAACCCGCACAGATCGATGCCATCGCCCCGGGCCTGATCGAGGCGCAGCCATGGTTGGAAGGGCAGAATACGGTGCTGTTGTGGGGCGGCAGTCTGACGGGCGCGCCGGGTGAGTCCTTGATCGAACAGTGGCGTCAGCTGTGTCGCTGGCGTGGGCTGGATGGGGTGGTCTGGACTTTGGACAAGGCGCAGAGCGCCGATGTGGCCGTGATGGGCGCGGGCGTGCGCCGTTTGCAGGATCTGGCCCGGGGGGGCGGCTGGCAGCTGCCGCTGCACCTGTGGCAGGTTTGCGACAGCGCCTGGCCGCAAGCCACGCGTAAAACCCAACCGGTGGGCTGCCGGTTGCCCCCGCAATTAACCGAGCAGGATCTGCAAACCCATCTGGATCCGTTGCTGGACCCCTTGCGTAGCACGGGCCTGGAGCAGATGCAGGGCGATATGGGCCATGACTTTTTGCTGCGCCTGTCCCGCGATCTGCAAGTCGAGGGCATTGCCCGCTGGCGCCAGGCGCTGGCGCCTTGGTTAAACGAGTTCGCCCGTGGCGTGCCACTGCGCGGATTGTGGTTCAGCCTGCCGCTGCAACGCGGTTCGGTGTTGCTCCAGCACGATTGGCTGGCGGACCCAGCCTGGGGTGGTGTGCTCGGTGATCACAACGCGACTGCTCGCCGGGTGGGCTGGAGCGCCCCGCGTATCGGCTATGCGCTGATGCTGG
Source organism: Pseudomonas akapageensis (assembly GCF_011355085.1). Classification (GTDB taxonomy): domain Bacteria; phylum Pseudomonadota; class Gammaproteobacteria; order Pseudomonadales; family Pseudomonadaceae; genus Aquipseudomonas; species Aquipseudomonas akapageensis. The sequence continues at coordinate 5,805 of NZ_VXCP01000057.1, forward strand.
GTCTGGCCGCTGTGTGGGGCGCGGGGCTGCTGCTGTCGTTCACCAGCAACCGCGCGCAGATCGCGGAAATCCAGACCTCGTTGGCCACCCTTCAACAGGCCGAGCCCGGCGAAGCACAACGCCTGGCCCTGAGCGAATGGGTCCTCCAGTTGGGACGCCTGGACTACCGCGCCGAACACGGTGCGCCCTGGTACCAACGCTTCGGCCTCAACCAGAACCGCGCCTTGCTCGATGCTTTGTGGCCGCACTACGTCGAGGTCACTCACCGCCTGCTGCGTGATCCAGCCGCCGCCAATTTGACCGCGCAGCTCAACGCCCTGATCAAACTCCCCCCGGACAGCCCGGAACGCGCCAAACGTTCCGGCGAGGCCTACGACCAACTCAAGGCCTACCTGATGTTGGCGAACCCGGAAAAGGCCGACGCGGCTTTTCTGGTCAAAGTCCTGGGCCACGCCGAACCGGATATGTGGCAGTTCTACGCCGAACAGTTGCCCACCCATCCCCAGTGGCGCCTCGAAGCCGACCCTAAGCTGGTCGCCCAGGCCCGCCAGGTGCTGCTCGGCCAATTGGGTCAACGCAATGCCGAGGCCAGCCTGTACCAGCAGGTCCTCGACAGCACCGCCAGCCACTACCCAGCCTTGCGCCTGCAGCAGATGCTCGGTGACAGCGGCGGCATGGCGCTGTTCTCCACTACCGCCAGCGTCCCCGGCGTGTTCACCCGCCAGGCCTGGGAAGGGCAGGTGCGCCAGGCCATCGACAAAATCGCCGAGGCGCGCCGCGAGGAAGTCGACTGGGTGCTCAGCGACAATCCCGCGAGCCTCGCCGTCGAGCTGAGCCCGGATGTGCTGCGCGAACGCCTCACCGCCCGCTACTTCCAGGATTACAGCGGCGCCTGGCTGGATTTCCTCGGCAGCCTGCGCTGGCACCCGGCCGACAGCCTGGGCGATGTGATCGACCAGTTGACCCTGATGAGCGACGTGCGCCAGTCGCCGCTGATCGCCTTGATGAACACCCTGGCCTACCAGGGCCAGGCCGGCAGCCGTCGCCAGGCCTTGGCCGATTCGCTGCTGCAGTCGGCGCAGCAGTTGATCGCCCAGGATAAGGTGCCGGCGATCGAGCAACAGATGCAGGGCCCAAGTGGTCCGCTGGACGCCACCTTCGGCCCCTTGCTGACCCTGCTTGGCAGCGCCTCTGAAGACAAGACCGGCAACGACAGCCTGAGCCTGCAAGCCTTCCTCACCCAGGTCACCCGCGTGCGCCTGACCCTGCAACAAGTAAGCACCGCCCCCGACCCGCAAGCCATGACCCAGGCCCTGGCGCAAACCGTATTCCAGGGCAAGAACGTCGACCTCACCGAGACCCAGGCCTATGGCAACCTGCTCGCCGCCAGCCTCGGCGCGGAGTGGGGCGGGATCGGCCAGACCCTCTTCGTGCAGCCGCTGGAGCAGGCTTGGCAGCGGGTTCTGCAACCCTCGGCGGCGAGCCTCAACCGTCAGTGGCAGCGGGCGATTGTCAGCCATTGGCAGAGTGCGTTCGCCAGCCGCTACCCGTTCGCTGCTACTCCGAGCGACGCTTCGCTGCCGATGCTGGGGCAGATGATCCGCGCCGACTCCGGGCGCATCGAGCAGTTTCTGCAGCAGCAACTGGGCGGCGTATTGCGCAAGGAAGGCGACCGCTGGGTGGCCGACCCTCGGCACAGCCAGGGCCTGCGCTTCAACCCGCAGTTCCTCACGGCCATCAACCAGCTCAGCCACCTGGCCGACGTGCTCTATACCGACGGCGGCATGGGCCTGAGCTTCGAACTGCGCGGCAAACCGGTGCGCGACGTGGTGGAAACCATTTTCGTCCTCAATGGCGAAAAGCATCACTACTTCAACCAGAAGGAAAGCTGGCAGCGCTTCGCCTGGCCGGGACGCAGTGACCGGCCAGGCGTAAGCCTGACCTGGACCAGCGTACGCACTGGCGCGCGCCTGTTCGGCGATTACGAGGGCACCTGGGGCCTGATCCGCCTGCTGGAACAAGCCCAGGTCACCCCGCTGGACGACGCCGACAGCCGCTACCGCCTGGTGCTCAAGGCCCCAGATGGCCTGGGCCTGACCTGGCATCTGCGCACTGAACTGGGGGCGGGGCCCTTGGCCTTGCTCAAGCTACGGGGTTTCAAGTTGCCGTCGCAGATATTTCTCGCCGAGGGCGGTAAGAACGGAGGATTCGAATGAGTTTGCACAGTTTGATCACCAGTTGCCTGGGGGACCGCGACGCCCTGGCCCTTGCCCGGGAGCAGGAAGCGAAGTGGTCGGCCTGGCTGATGCCAATCAATCCCGACTCGCCCGTAGGCGAGGACCCTGGCTACGACGACGACTTCCAGCGCATGCGCGAAGAGGTCAACAAACTCTCCGGGGCGGATGCCGAGCGCGTGGTGCAACTGGCCGAAAAGCTGTTGACCCAAACCTGCAAGGATCTGCGCGTGGCCACCTATTACCTGTGGGCGCGCCTGCAGAGGGATGGTGAGGCAGGGTTGTCCGACGGTTTGAGCCTGCTGGCCGCTATTGTGGAGCGCTATGCCGCCCAAGTGCTGCCCGCGCGACCCAACAGCCGCAAGATGGCCCTGGAGTGGCTGGCCAGCAGCAAGGTGCTGGACAGTCTGTCGCTGTACCCGGAGGTGGTCAAATGCGAGGCTGAGCGCACGGTGGCGGCGCTGGCCTGGCTGGAGCACGGCCTGCAAGCCTGGCCGCAAGACCAGCGTCCGGCCCTGGGTTCGCTCTATGCCGCGTTGTCCGCCCGGCTGGCGCAATCCGGCGGAGTCAATGCGCTGGTGCCGCAGACCAGTATCAGTCACGCGTCAACCGCGCAAACAGCCTCGCAGAGTACCCCGGCCATCAAATCAGGACGCGACCTGCTGGACAGCGGCCGGGCCTTGGCGGTTTATCTGCGCGAGCAGCCCCTGGGCTGGCTGGCGGCCCACCGTTTGATGAAGAGCCTGCGCTGGGACACCGTGCACCAGGCGCCGCCCCAGGACGCCAGCGGCAACACCCGCCTGGCGCCACCGCGCGGCGACTATCGGGCGCAACTCAAGCGCCTGTATCTGCAACAGAGCTGGAATGAATTGCTCGACCAAGTCGAGCGAATGTTCGCCGAAAGCGTGAACCATTTCTGGCTGGACCTGCAGTGGTACCTGTTCCAGGCGCTGAGCAAGCAGCCCGCGCCACAGGATGGCTGGGCCGATATTGCCAAGCGTGACCTGGGCATGTTCCTCGAGCGCCTGCCGGGCCTGGAGGAACTGTGCTGGAGCGACGGTACCCCCTTCGCCGACGAGACCACCCGCGAGTGGCTCACCCAGCACGTCAGCGGCAATCGCCCGCAGACATGGCTGCCTGCACCGGCGGCAGCACCGGCAACCGCAGCTACCGAAATCCTCTCGCTGGAAAGCGAGGCCCTGGCCCAGGCCGACAGCGAGGGTGTGGAGGCAGCGCTGGTTTGGCTGGCGGAACGGCCCGGCGTGCAAACCGGCCGCGAACGCTGGTTACTGCGCCTGCTGATGGCGCGGGTCGCCGAGCAATGCGGCAAAAGCGATCTCGCTATCCACCTGCTGGGCGAACTGGACGCCAGTGCCCAGCGCCACGGTCTGGCGGAATGGGAGCCGGAGCTTAACTTCGAAGCCAAGGCACGCCTGCTCAAGCTATTGCGCCTCAAAGCCCAGCGCAACGATGCGGACAGGCCGGCCCTGGCCCGGCGAATGGAGGCGTTGCTGGCAACGCTGGTGGCCATTGACCCGGTACGCGCCGCAGTGCTCTGCGGCTGAACCTCACTGATCAGGACTTTTTATGGACAAGGACAATCTGACGTTGCACTACTTCGACGCCGAAATGCGCTACCTGCGCGAGGCCGGCAAGGAGTTTGCGCAAGCCTTCCCGGACCGGGCGGCACAGCTGAACCTGGACAAGCCGGGGGCGCACGACCCTTATGTGGAGCGCCTGTTCGAAGGCTTTGCTTTTCTGATGGGGCGGCTGCGCGAGAAGCTCGACGATGATCTTCCGGAGCTGACCGAAGGGCTGGTCAGTCTGCTGTGGCCGCATTACCTGCGCACTATTCCATCGCTATCAGTGATCGAGCTGGTGCCCGAGCTTGACCAGATGAGGACGAGCAAGCAGATCAGCAAGGGCTTTGAAGTGTTGACGCAGCCCATCGGTCCGCAGCGCACCCGTTGTCACTACACCACCACCCAGGACTTGACGCTGCAACCTCTTGCCCTGGAGTCTCTGCGAGTTGCCCATGAGCCGGATGGTCGTTCGCTGCTGCGTCTGCGCTTTGCTTGCAGCACGCTGACGGAGTAGAATCAAACAGACCTGAGGCGCCTGCCGTTGTACCTCAACGCTGACGCTCCGATGGCCAGTGCGCTGCACCAGGCACTGACCCTGAACACCCAGGCCTTGTACGTGCGCTTCCCGGAGCAATCGGACCGCCAACCGATGGACGGCCATTTTGCGGCCAAGGGCTTCGCCGATGAAGATAGCCTGTGGCCCAAGGGCGACAGCGCTTTCAGCGGTTATCAACTGCTGCTGGAGTATTTCACCTTCCGTGAGAAGTTCATGTTCGTGACCCTTTGCGGACTGGAACAGTTGAACATCCTGCCAGGCACACCCTGGTTCGAACTTGAAGTTGTGTTACGCGAGCCGTGGCCGCACACATTTGACCTGAGTGCCGAGCATATTCGACTGCATGCGGTGCCGGTGATCAATCTGTTTGCGCTGGAGGCGGATCCCTTGGCCCTGGCACCCTTGCAAACCGACTACCTGCTCAGGCCCATGCGTCTACAGGATGGCCATACCGAAATTTATTCGGTGGACCATGTCACTTCTTCGAAGAACGGCGAGCATACGGAATATGTGCCATTCACCAGCTTCCGCCACAAGGGCGGCATGCTGCGCGACGAAGCGCCCGAGCGGTACTTCCATACCCGCCTCAAGCGTGGCGCCAACGGACTGTACGACACCTGGCTGATCCTGGGTGGCGACGGCTTCGACAAGGATAGGCTGGACGAGAACAAAAACCTGTCGTTAAGCCTGACCGGCACCAACGGCCAGCTCCCGCGCAAGGCCCTGCAAAGCACCTTGCTCGATTCCCTGGTGCAATCCCAGGATGGCTTGCGGGTGCGCAACCTGTGCGCACCGACCTTACCCTGCTACCCGCCAAATCGCGATCGTTTTCACTGGCGCGTGCTCAGTCACCTGGGCTCGAATTTCCTGCCGATGCTCGACAGCGCCGAAGTGCTGCGCGGCACCCTGGCGCTGTACGACTGGACGGGCAGTGAACTGAACCGTCGGCGCCTGGAAGCGATAGTCGAAGTCAACCATTACCTGATCCAGCGTTTCGAGAAAGGCTTCCTGCTGCGCGGCGTGGATATCGAAGTGACCCTGGATGCCAATGGCTTTTGCGGCGAAGGCGATATCTGCCTGTTCGGCGAGATGCTCAGTCGCTTCTTTGCCCTGTACGCCGACATTCACCTGTTCAACCAGCTCACGCTGATCCTGCAACCTACTGGAAATTGTCTGCGATGGAACGAGAATCACAGTCAGCGTATTCCCGGCTGAAAGCCGATGGCTTGCTGGAGACGCTGGAGGGCAGGGTGGCCGAAGCCAATCTGTTTCGCTTCTGCCAATTGCTGGAACAGGCCATGCCCGGCCATCCGCCGTTGGGTAGTACCACGCGCCCGGCGGATGACCCTGTGCGCTTTCGTCCCGATCCCGGCATGGGCTTTCCTGCCGGCGAACTGAAGGCCATCGAAACCGATCGGCATTATCCCGAGCGCCCGGCCACGGTACGTACCCGAATGCTCGGCCTGTATGGTGTCGACTCACCCTTGCCGACCGCCTATCTGGATGACATCGCCCAGCGCCGGGAAGGGCATGACGCGCTGGAAGCCTTCCTCGATATCTTCAACCACCGGATCTTCACCCAGTTCTATCGCATCTGGCGCAAGTACTCGTACCCGGCCACGTTCGAGCCCGGGGGCGGCGATGCGACTTCCCAATGCCTGCTGGGGCTGATCGGTCTTGGCATTCCCGGCACCGCCGAGCAGATTGCCACGCCGATGTCGCGCTTTCTGGCGTTGCTCAGCGTCATGCGCCTGCCTACCCGTAACGCAGAAGGCATCACCGCGCTGGTCACGCTTCTGGCACCCAATACCCAGGCACGGGTGACCCCGCACTGGCCGCAGAAAATTCCCTTGGCGCATCCCGCCAGCCTGTCCGCGAGCGGTCCTGTCAGCCTGTCCCAAGGCACGCCCTTGGGCAGCGTTGGGCAGGACGCCAACAGCCAGCTGCACCTGGCGCTGTTCACCGACGACCCGGCAGAAGCCCGTGGCTGGTTGCCGGGTGCCCGCTTGCACAATGATCTGCTGGTATTGCTGCGTGTGTACCTGGGCTGGCGTTGTACCGCGAAACTACAGCTGTCGCTTCCTGTATCCAGCCTGCCGGAACCGGTGCTGGGAGGCACGCCGGTGCTACTGGGGATGACCGCTGTACTGGGCTTGGGCGGTGAAGCCTGGCAAGTCGCGGATAACGCCACGATCACGATCAACCTGGGCCGCTACCAAGGCCTGCAGAGCAACTTCATGGACAGAGAGAAAAAGCATGTCGTGTACTCGTTTTAATGCATTGATGGTGGTTGCGCTCGGTGCGCTGCTCGGCGGATGCGGGCTGACCCAAACCGTGGGTGACTCCACCACCTCCACCGCCCAGGCGATCTTCTACAAGCAGGTGAAAACCCTGCACCTGGACTTCAGCGGTCGAGCGGCGATGAACACCGATGCGGCGGACATGAGCGCGTTGTCAGTGCCTACACTGGTGCGGGTGTACCAGCTGCGCGATAGCAAGGCGTGGGAAAAGGCAACCTACGACACCTTGCTGGCCGATGGCGACCGTGTACTCGACGCCGATCTGCTGGACCAGCGAGCCTTGGTGGTCAAGCCCGAGGAGGGTGCGCAACTGAACGTGCCAATGGCCAAGGGCGCACAATTCGTCGCGGTGGTAGCGTTGTTCCGTGACCCCGAAACCCCAATGACTCCGTGGCGCCTGACGCTGGCCCGCGAGGACCTGGAGCCGGACCGGGCGCGTGTGATCGAACTGGGGGACAACCGGCTGACCCTGCGCCCCTTGGCCAAGGAGTGAACAATGACCGAGTTCAATCCTTCGCTCTACGAAACGCTCCTGCAGAATTTCACTGGCGAACTGGACCTGCATAGCGTCGGTGAAGAGGACCAGCAGACCCTGTCGGTGCTGGACAACGTGCAACGCATCCTCAACAGCCGGGCGGGCACGCTCAGTCATCTGCCCGACTACGGTCTGCCGGACATGGGCCAGATCCTGCAGGGGCTGCCCGCCTCGGCGCAGGGGCTGATGAACACCATGGCCACGACCCTGCTCAACTACGAGCCGCGCCTGGCGTCGGTGAATATCGAGCTGCTGCCCCAGGTGCTACCAGGGCATCTGGAATATGCCCTCGACATGCAACTCAAAGGCGGCAGGCGAGTGTCCTTCGGTACGACCCTGGCGCCTGAGGGCAGAGTACTGGTGCGTCACCTCAAAAGGCAGGCTTACCTGTCGAAGCCGTGAACCTGTAAACGAAAGGAAGCCCGATGACGGCGCTGTTTGAAATGCGTATTCGAGTAGGCGGGGATCCCCGCGGCTTCGCCGAGTTCACGGCGCTGCGTGAGGAATTGGCGAAACTCAGCCACCCGGCTTGCCCGGACGTGGACTGGGGCCGGGTAGAGCAGTTGTGCCTGGGTCTGTTTCAGAAGAACGGTGCGGATCTGCAAACCGCCGCCTTTTTCGCCCTGGCCCGTAGCCAATGCCTGGGCCTTACGGGCATGGCCGAAGGGGTGGCGCTGATGAGCGCGCTTACCCGTGAATGGGTGCACTTGTGGCCGCCGATGGCGCCCGTGCGCCTGGACATCATGGCCTGGTTTTTCGCGCAATTGCGTCCGTTGCTGCGCAGCCAGGAAGTGAATTCGCGATCTCTGCCTGCACTGGTGCAGGTAGACGCAGAGCTTGAACGATTGAACGAGCAACTGGATCGTCAGGTGCAGGTTACTCTGGTGACATTGCAGGCCCTGCGCCAGCAAGTCGGCAGCCTTATCCAACGCCTGGCGCGAAACAGCGTTTCGGGCGAAGTCGTGCTGCCCTACGCCAGGTTGCCCGAACCGGAGCGCCTGATGCCGGTCATGATCCTGCCGCCGCCCCCTCTGCCCGAGGTGACGGTCCTGCAGCCGAACGCAAAGAGGCGTCGCATGGCTATGTGGCTGATCGCCGCGGTCGCCACGATCATCTTGGCCGGCGGGCTTTGGCTGGCAGGCTCGGGCGGTGATGGCTGGCTTCGCGCGGTGAGTCTCTCCCGACAGGAACAGCCGACACCTGAACCGGTACGCCTGGACAGTCTCATGCTGTTCAACGCCGGGAGTGCCGAGCTCAAACCCGACTCCACCCAGGTACTGATCAATGCCCTGGTCAACATCAAGGCCCAACCCGGCTGGCTGATCGTCATCGCCGGGCACTCCGATGCCACGGGCAACGCCGAGCAGAACCTGCAGTTGTCACGCGCCCGGGCAGCCGCGGTGCGTGACTGGATGCAGCGCATGGGTAACATCCCCGACAGTTGCTTCGCTGTCCAGGGGGTCGCAGACGGCCAGCCCATTGCCAGCAACGACACCGAGGCGGGGCGTGCGGCCAACCGGCGGGTCGATATTCGTCTGCTACCGCAAGTGGGGGCCTGCATGCCGTAACGGTCCAGGGTGCTCCCTAAAAACAAAGCCCCGACCAAAGTTGGCCGGGGCTCTGTCATTTCTGCGTTATGCACAACACCCCAATCAACGAATCCCCGCGTTCCGCAACGCCCCCGGCGTGAAGTCGTTCATGGTGCTCTTCTGATCATACCGGGTGGCAAATTTCGATTCGTTGGTCATGCCCTGGATCACATAGCGACCGGCGACCAGGTCATACAGGGCCTGGCCTGCATAAAGGCTGATGCCACGCTGGTAGTCCTGCACCTGGTAGCCTTCGCCGACCCGCCACAGTTGGCCGCGACCGTCATAGTGATCGACTTCCACCAGTGTCCAGGTGTCCTCGTCGAAATACATGTGGCGCTTGGCGTAGATATGACGTTGGCCCGGCTTCAAGGTGCCTTCCACTTCCCACACGCGGTGCAGTTCGTAGCGCGCCAGGTTCTGGTCAATGTGCCCGGGCTTGAGGATGTCCGCGTACTTCACCTGGGGCGACCAGAGCTTGTAGTTGTTGTACGGAATGTACATTTCCTTCTTGCCGATCAGCTTCCAGTCGTAACGGTCCGGTGAGCCGTTGTACATGTCGGCGTTGTCGGCGGTGCGCAGGCCATCGGCCGCGGTGCCCGGTCCGTCATAGGCGACTTGCGGGGCGCGCCTGACGCGGCGCTGGCCGGCGTTGTAGGCCCAGACGTCGCGCGGTGCCTTGACCTGGTCGATGGTCTCGTAGGCCAGCAGCACGTTGCCGGCCAGGCGCGACGGGGCGGTCACCGTCTGCTTCATGAACATGAGCTGGTTGGCGCTTTTTTCCGGGTCCACGTCCGGCATCTGCTGCGGGAAGGCGAGGTCCTGGTCCATCAGGACAATGTTGTAGTCGCCGTTGACCTGAGGCGTCGCCTGGGCGACGGTCTGGGTGTAGTTGGTGCCGCGATAGCGGGTCTCGTGGTTCCACACCACCTCGACACCGCTCTTGGGGATCGGGAAGGGGTAGTAGCGGTTGGTGCTGAAGTTGCTCAGGCCGTTGCCGTCATTGACCAACTGGGTCGTCACGGCGCTTTTTTTGGCGATCTCGTAGATCTCCTGGGGCGCGGCAGCGGTGCGCTGGGTCTTGTAGACCGGAATCTTGTAGGTGTCCGGATAGCGTTGGAACATGGCCTGTTGGCCAGGGCTCAGCTTGTCCTTGTACTGGGCGACATTCTTCGCCGTGATGACGAACAGCGGTGTTTCGCTGGCGAAGGGGTTGCCGAGGAAGCCGTTGGCATCCACCGGCGCGGCATTGGGCTTCAGGCCGCCGGTCCAGGCCGGGATGCTGCCGTCGGCGTTGCCTTCCTTCTGGCCGCCCAGTGGGGTCAGGGTGGTGCCCAGTTGGGCCGCTTCCTGGGGTGAGACTGCCGCCATCACGCTGCAAGACAGCAGCGACAGGGCCAATGCGCCAGTGCGCAGCATAGTGATCGTGTTCATTGTTATTGTCCTCTGCTGGTGTGGATTCAGAAGTTCACGCCGAAGCTGAGCGCGACATAGTCGCGGTCGGTATTGGTGTTGAAATCGCCACCGAAGAAGTCGGTGTAACTGAGGCTGGCGGTGTAGGTGCTCTGGTAGTCGGCATCCAGGCCCAGGCTGACGGCCATGTTGCCTTCCTCGAAATTGGGGCCGAAGCCGTCCACGTCGTGGGACCAGGCCAGGTTCGGCGACAGGTTGATGCCGGCGATGACGTTCGGGTAATCGAGCTTGGCGCGGGCGCGGTAACCCCAGGAGTCGGCGGTGTAGAAGCCTTTGTCATTGCACTTCTGTTGTGGGTTGCTGGCATTGGCCTGGCCCACGTTGGTGCCGACACACAACGCGTTCTGGGCGCCCGGGAGTTCACCTGGGCCCCAGCCCGGGTTGCGGCCGAAGCGCAGGTCGCTGCCATCGGCGCTGCCCAGGCTGCTGATATGGTTGTAACCGACTTCGCCCACCAGGGTCAGGCGGCTGGCGCCCAGTACCTGGTCGTAGAATTGGGTGGCGGTCAACTGCGCCTGGTACACCGGCATGCGCTTGTAGCCGTCGATGGTCGCCCCCGGTGCGTTCACGGCCTGGCCGGTGGTGAAGATCGCGCCCCTGGGGTTCTGGCCCAGCGCCGCCAGGTTCAGGTCAAGGGTGTTGATCTGCAACGGCATGTTCGGCCGATAACTGATCTCGCCACCCAGCGCGGTACCGCCCACATTGGTCTGGAAACTCAGACCGTAGAGATGGATATCCTCGGGATAATCGATGTAATAGCGTGCAGAACGGATGGCCCCGAATGGATCGCCAGGCGCCGCCAGGGCCGGGTTGTTGCGTTGCAGGCTGAGGAAGGGGCTGCGGCTGTGGTAATTCAGGGCGTAGGCACCGAATTCGGTGTCGTTCAGCTCCGGCATGAACCAGCGCAGGGCCACGCCATACTGGCCGCCATCGCGGGCGTCATTGTCCTGCAGGCGCGGGACATAGGCATCGTCCGTAAAGCGGGCCAGCACGGCGGCCGCCCCGCCGGTGTTGGCGGCTGTTCCGGGTGCCAGGTCCAGGCCCTGGGCCACCAGGCGGTCGTTGCAGCCTTCGGCGATGGTATCGGTGCCAAAGAAGGTGCCGCAGTTGTCGACCACCGACTTTTCCCACTCCAGCTGGTAGAAGGCTTCGGCGGTGATGTTCTCGCTCAACCCCTGGGACACGTAGAGCATGTTGACCGGGATCAGGCCTTCCTTGATCTCGGCGCCGGGGCGGCGCAGGGCAGCGACGTCGATCGGGTTGATGCTGTTGATGGAGTTGCCGATGAAGGTGCTTTCCCCCCAGCTGACCACTTGCTTGCCCAGGCGCACGTTACCCGGCAGATCGGCGATGTTGTAGTTGTGGTAGACGAAGGCGTCGAGAAATTCCGCACCGGAGGCCTTGGCCAGGTCATTGCGACCGCTGTCATCGATGTCATAGAAGTGCTGGTGGCCATCCTTGAGCTCGAAGTCGTACCAATACTTGCCGCGCAGGAAGGCGCCGCTGTCGCCGTACTTGAGCTCCAGGTCGTGGATACCCTTGAATATCGTCGAGAAATTCTCGCCCGCCCGGAAGTTCAGGTGATTGTCGTCGATGGTGCGCGACGCCGCCGTGCCACCTGCAACGCCCTGGCTATTGAAGTTGGAGATGAATTTCCTGTCCGGATTGGTCGTCGACCAACTGCCCCCTACCGACAGCGATGAGTCGAACTGCCCCTCGATCTCCCCGACAGTGAAATTGACGGCGTGCGCCTGTGTGCTGGCGCCCAGGGCGACGGCCAGGGTCAATTGGCGCAGGGGCAAAGCCCGGGGGCGGGATTGGATCGGTAGCCACATGCTGGGGTTCCTCGATGCTTTCTTGTAATTGTTTTTGGGGGCTGCGAACCGACGCACAAATGGCTCCGGACAGGATGAAGCAGCCCGGACAAGGTGCTTGATTATCGAAAAGGAAGCGCAAGCGACGGCCGACAAAAAATGATCATGGCGGTGCTACGCACGAGTGACTCGATGGGAGGAGAAGTGGGACGGTGCGAGTATCTGCAGATGAATAGTTTTTGTCGGGCATCGCTTGCGCCGGATCCTGCGCGATACCGCTTTACTGCGGCGCCACCTGTTCGGGTGTGCGCCGCTTTCATTTCTGCCAGGAGAGTTTGCCGTGTCCTATGCCTTGAATATTCCTTTCAGTCGCCGACGACTGCTCGGTGCAATGGGCCTGCTCGGGGCCACTTCGTTGTGCCCCGACTGGATCCTGGCCGCCAGCCGCTTGAGCGACACTCGACCTGAAGATGTTCGGGCGATTGCCCACCAGGCCTGGATCTACGCCTATCCGATGCTGATGCATTACCAGACCCTGCAAAAGCAGGTGCTCAATCCTGGCGCCGCCGAATACACCGGCGGTTTCAATCGCTTCCGGCATTACAGCCAGCAGTTCACCCCGAACAACCGCGATATCGTTACACCCAACAACGACACGCCATACTCCTGGGCCTGGCTGGACCTGCGCAGCGAACCCCAGGTGTTGAGCGTGCCGGTGGTCGCGGACGATCGCTATTACGTGCACCAGTTGGTCGATCAGTACACCTACAACTTCGCCTACGTCGACGTGCTCAGCACCGGGCGCGAGGCGGGCGACTACCTGATCGCCGGGCCGAGCTGGAAGGGCGAGATACCGGCCGGGATCAAGCAGGTACTTCGCAGTGAAACCGAGATCGTCATGATCCTTGGGCGTACCGGTCTCAGGAACGCCGCCGACATGCCAGCGGTGCAAGCCTTGCAACAGCAGTACCGCCTGCGCCCGTTGCACGAATATGCCGGTACGCCGGCACCGCAAGCGGTTGCGCCCGTCCCTTGGCTGCCGTGGGACAGCAAGACCGGGTTGGGGCCTGGCTTCATCAATCATCTCAACCAGATCTTCACCTTGTGCCCGACTCATCCGTCCGAGCAGGCCCTGCGCGACCGCTTCGCCCGTATCGGTATCGTCCCCGGCCAGGCGTTCGACATCGCTGCATTGACGCCTGAACAACATCAGGCGCTGATCGCCGGTATTCAGGATGCCCAGGCCGAGCTGCAAGCAGCCGGGGCCAAGGTACATTCTACCCTCGGCCTTTTCGGTACCCGTGAGGCGATGCACGGCAATTACCTCAATCGTGCGCTGGCCGCGGCCATCGGGATCTACGGCAACAGTGTCGAGGAGGCGTTCTACACGGGAAGCAAGCAGGACGATCAGGGCCAACAGCTGATGGGAGGACGGCGCTACCGCTTGCGTTTCGCCCCGGGGCAGTTGCCACCGGCCAGCGAGTTCTGGTCATTGACCCTATACGACCTGCCGGATCGGCAACTGGTCGCCAACCCTATCGACCGCTATTGCCTGAGCAGTCGCGATGCACTGCAAACGGACGCCGATGGCGCCCTGACCTTGCTGGTACAGAGCACGGCGCCGCAGGAAGGGCTGCAAAGCAATTGGCTGCCAGCGCCGGCATCGGGGGCGTTTACCCTGGTCTTGCGGCTGTATGGGCCCGGGAAGCAGGTGATCGAGCAGCGGTGGCAGATGCCGGTTGTAGAAGTTATAACGTGATTCCACCCATACCCTCGTTCCCACGCAGAGCGTGGGAACGAGAGGTGTGAGCCTGGGATCGAGGTGTACATGATCAGGGCGTGACGATATTGAACTGCGGACTGAAGGTATCCAGCGCCCCCAGCAACTCGCCCAGTTTCTTGCCGTTACCCTCGAGCTTGATAAACCCTTTCTGGATCGCCGTCGGGAAGTCCAGTTGCTTGAGGCTGATCTGCTCCAGGGTGGACTTGTCCATGCTGAGGCTGGCATCGGCCTGGGGGTTGCTGCCGGCGCGGTGGGTCAGTACGCCGTTGCGCAAGGTCAGGTTGAAGGGCTGGTTCTGGTCGGCGAAGGTCCAGTTCAGGGTCAGGTCGTGGCCCACGGCCTTGTCGCTGTCCAGGCGGATGGCCAGGTAGTCGAAGAACATGTCCGGGGTCATGGCGCGGACCATGTCGGCCGACACCGAGCTGCCTGCATAAGCGGGTACGCCATTGCGCAGTTCCATCACCGCGGTGAGGTACATGTTGCGCCACAGGGCGTTTTCGCTCTGGTAGCCCAACTGTTCCAGCGCATCGGCCTGGGCCGCGCGGCCCTGGGTGTTGTCCGGCTCGGCGAACATCAGATGATTGCCCAACTGCGCCGCCCAGCGGTATTCGCCCTTGACCATGGCCTCGCGCATCTTCTCGACCACTGCAGCAGCGCCACCCATGGCCTGCACGTAGTGCTGGGACGCCTCCACCGACGGCAGGGGGTTGAGGTTCGCCGGGTTGCCGTCGTAGAACCCCATGTAGCGCTGATAAACGGCCCGCGAGTTGTGGCTCAGCGAGCCATAGTAGCCACGGGTGTACCACTTGTTCTCCAGGGCGCCGGGCAGCTTCTGCATGTTCTGGGCGATTTCCATGGGCGTCATGCCCTGGTTGAGCAGGTGCAGGGTGCGGTCGTTGAGGAATGCGTACATGTCGCGCTGGTCGGCGAGCAGGGTGCGGATGCGCTCGCCACCCCAGGTCGGCCAGTTGTGCTGGGTGAACAGCACGTCGCTCTTGTCGCCATAGCGGGTCAGGCTGCTGTCCAGGTACTGCGCCCAGGCCTTGGCATCGCGTACCAGCGCGCCCCGTGGCGTGAGGATGTTATGCATCATCTGCGTGGCGTTTTCGGCCATGCACAGGGCACGCAACTGGGGCAGGTAGAAGTTCATTTCCGACGGCGCTTCGGTACCCGAGGTCAGTTGGAACTCCACCTCGAGCCCTGCGATGGTGCGGGTGTCGAGTGCCTTGCCGATCAGGTCGGTGGGCTCGATCAGGGTGATGCTGCCGCCCACCGGCAGGCTCTTGCCCACGCCGGCGTCGACCTGGGCCTTGTCGCCACGCGGCAGCAACGTGCCGAACTGATACTGGGCGCGGCGGCTCATGGCGTTGCCGGCGTACACGTTCTCGCTCATGACGTGTTCCATGAACCCGGACGGCGCGTACACCTTGACCTTTCCGGCCTTGACGTCGGCCTCGTCGATCACCCCGCGCACACCGCCAAAATGGTCCACATGGCTGTGGCTGTAGATGACCGCCACCACCGGCTTGCGCGGGCGGTTCTGGTAATACAGGTCGAGCGCTGCCCTGGCGGTTTCAGCCATGGTCAGCGGGTCGATAATGATCAGGCCATCATCACCCTCGATGAGAGTCATGTTCGACACATCGAGACCGCGCACCTGGTAGATCCGTGGGCTGACTTCGAACAGGCCGGCGTGGGCGCTGAGCTGGGCCAGGCGCCAGAGGCTGGGGTTGACGGTGTCCGGGGCCTGGTCCTTTTCCAGGAAGCGGTAGGCGTCCATGTCCCAGATCACCTTGCCGGCGGCATCCTTGACCTGGCCCTTGAAGGGCGCCACCAGGCCACGGGTCACCGACTCGTAGTCGGTGCGATCGCTGAAGGGCAGTTGCTGCAGGACGGCGGCGTTGCTGGCGGCCGTGATACTGCTGGCTGCTGCCGGCAAGGCCGTGGGGTCTTGAGTTGTCGCGAACACGGGTTGCGCCAGGCAAGCGGTAATGAGACTGGCCAACAGGGCGCGAGGGGGCAGATTGAAGCTAGGCATGAAAACTCCGTTTTCTTGTCGTTATTGCGGGCGTCCTGAGCCTGAGGTTTGCGAGCAAAACCCGCGCAATCGTCAAACGACAAAAAACATGCAGCCTACTGCCCCGAGCGGCCCAACGCCTCCAGCTGCTGGGGTGACAGAATCTCGATGCGGCCATAACCCAGGGCCAGGATACCTTCGCCTGCCAATGCATTGAGCTCGATGGACAGGGTTTGCCGCGACACGCCCAGCATCATCGCCAGGGTTTCCTGGGGGACGTGCAGCGTGTGGTGCATCTCCACGCTCTGGATCGAATCGCCATGGGCCAGCGCCAGCAACCGGCGCGCGACACGGGCGCGCAGGCCGCGCAGGGTGGCATCCTCCAGCAGCCCGAAGAGGGTACGGATGCGCCGGCTCAGCAGGGCAATGATGGCCTGGGCAAAGGCATTGTCCTGCATCAGCCGGGCATAGGCGTCGTTGGGTACCACCAACAGCTCCAGCGCAGTCAGGGCCGTGGCGTCATGGGTGCGCGGCACACCATCGAAGGGGGTGATCTCGCCGAACCAGCTGCCGGGTTCCAGCACCGAAAGAATGGCTTCGCGGCCATCGCTGCGCAGGGTGGAGATCTTGATCTGGCCGGATACCAGGCCATAAAAGCCACCGCTTGCCGCATCCACCGCTTCGTTTTGGCGAAACACTACAGCTCCCTGACCCACGTGCTGCCATTGGCAGGCTGCGAGCAATGCCTCACGGGTGGCAGGGGGTAGATTGCTGAACCAGGGGTTGATCGAGAGTGCCTGACGCTGGGCTTCGGACAGGGGCGGGTGCAGGGGCATACAGGCGTCCGGATGGTCGGAAAGCGGCAATTGTCGGATTCCCGATAGTTGGTGGTCAAGGGCGTGGCTAGAGTGAGCCTCGTCGCCCTGACAACAACTACAACCACAACCTTTGGGAAGATCCGACCATGAATTGTGCCGCGCCCTCCGATGTTCAAGCACGCGTGTCCGCCGAAGAGTGGAATCTGCGCGTCAACCTGGCCGCCTGCTACCGCCTTGTGGCTTTTTACGGCTGGACCGACCTGGTGTTCACCCATATCAGCGTGCGCATTCCAGGACCGGAACATCACTTCCTGATCAACCCCTATGGCTTGATGTTCGACGAAATCACCGCGTCGAATCTGGTCAAGGTCGACCAGGACGGCAACAAGGTGCTCGACACCCCGCACCCGGTCAACCGCGCCGGTTTCGTGATTCACAGCGCCATTCATGATGCCCGCGAAGACGTCCAATGCGTGCTGCACACCCATACCCGCGCCGGCGTCGCGGTGAGCGCGCAGAAGTGCGGGGTGTTGCCGATCAGCCAGCAGTCGACCTTCGTCCTGGCTTCGCTGGCCTATCACGACTATGAAGGTGTGGCGGTGCACGATGAAGAGAAGCCGCGCCTGCAACACGACCTGGGCACCGCCAGTTTCTTCATGCTGCGCAATCACGGCCTGCTGACCGTCGGCAAATCCGTGGCCGAGGCCTTCCTGGCCATGTACCTGTTCGAAAGCACCTGTCAGATCCAGCTCTCGGCCCAGGCTGGCGGCGAGTTGCTGCAGGTTGATCCGCAGATCATCGAAGGCACCGCCCACTCGATGAAAGTACAGACCAGTGGCCTGGGCGCGGACTTCGTCTGGCCGGCCTTGCTGCGCAAGCTCGATCGCACCGACACCAGCTATCGCACTTGAGGAGTTCGACCATGACCCGGAAAATCTGCATCGCCATTTCGCGCCAGGTTTCCGAGCCGATACTCGAGCGCCTGCGTTCACTCGGCGACGTGCGCATGCCGGACTCGGACGCCCCGGCCGATCTCGCCGAGCTGTTCAAGGACGCCGATTACGCACTGGTTACGCCGCTCGATGGTCGCATCGATTGGGCAGTGCTGGCGGCATGCCCGCGACTGAAACTGATCAGCACCATCAGCGCCGGCTACGACCACATCGACATCGAGGCCTGCACCGAGCGTGGCATTCATGTCTGCAACACCCCCGGCGCGGTGGTCGCGGCCACCGCCGACCTGGCCTTCGGCCTGATGCTGGCGGCAGCGCGCTGTATCGTCGAAGCCGATGCCTTCGTCCGCGCCGGGCGCTGGGGCAGTGGTTCGGCACCGATCTACGGCATGGACGTGCACCACAAGCGCATGGGCATCATCGGCATGGGACGGATCGGCGCGGAACTGGCCAAGCGTGCGCGTGGCTTCGACATGGAGGTGAGCTACTACAACCGCCGCCAGCTGCCGCCGGAAGAAGAGGCGCGGCTCGGTGTGCGTTATCTGGATCTCGACAGCCTGTTGGCGCAAAGCGATTTTGTCATGGTGCAGGCACCCTATGGGCCGGACACTCGCCATCTGATCGGTGCAGCGCAACTGGCGCGGATGAAACCCACCGCCGTGCTGGTGAATGCCGCACGTGGTGGCGTGGTGGATGACGCGGCGTTGGCTGCGGCGTTGCGCGACAAGCGCATTGCTGCCGCTGGGCTGGACGTGACGGAGGGCGAACCGAGCGTTCATCCGGATTTGTTGCCGCTGAGCAACCTGGTGCTGGCTCCGCACATCGGCAGCAATACCCGCGAAACCCACTTGCGCATGGCGATGGAGGCAATCGAAAACCTGCTCGGAGCGGTCCAGGGCGCGCCGTTGCGCAATTGCATCAACAAGGCTGAGGAGGCTGCCAGCGTGCCAGCCTGAGTCGTGTCATCCTGTGGGAGCGGGCTTGCCCGCGATTCAAACGCCGCGGTATGTCTGAATTTTTGCAGTGTGGCCATCGCTGGCAAGCCAGCTCCCACAATGACCCTCCAAGTTTTCTGCAAGCTGTCTGTCAGCAGTTATAGGCCCACACCGCTCACCGCCGCGCCGTGCGCCGCGCCACCCCGGCAACGCTCACTGGCGTCAGTGGGCGCCCGACCACGGCTTCGGCGGAGGAGATGATGCTGTGCACCCCGGGAACCGAGAACGCCTGGCCCAGTTCAAGGGCGCAGACCATGATGAACCCGCCCAGCAGGCAGGCACCGACTAGCTTCACACTGTTCATTTGGCTTTTCCTTTGACAAAGTTCGACGGCAGTTCATCGGCCTCGGGAAGGTCCTTCAGGTCGATCTGCTTGGCGTTCGTCGAATTGTTGAAGACAAAATTGTCGTGCGGGACATCACCCCCGGTTTTCCAGTTGTGGATCTGGATACTGTACTGGGGCGAGCCGGCCACGAGCTTGGAGGTAATGACATAACGGCAAGGGTAGGGCTGGTTGCCCTGGGCGATCCAGATCTGCCAGTCCACTTCCTTGGTGCGAAAGGCCAGGTGGTCGCACTCCACGCCGCCGATCACGCCACTGCCCAGGTCCTTGGCGTCGACCACTTCAGGCATCAACTGATCGTGTACGTTGGCCATCAGCAAGTCGGCGCCGGGAAGGGGCCGATCGTATTTGTCGCGCAATACATCGACCAGGTTATCGACGGTGCCGGGTACTTCGACCTGGGTATAGAGGTTGGCGTTCTTGCCGAACACGGTCAGGGTTTTCCCGTCAAACAGCATCTCGATATTGGCAAAGCCACCGAAGCGGTTGCTATGGACTTTGTCGGGCCGATTGAGCAGGACGCTGCCGGAACTCGCCAGCGCCAGTTTCTGCTTTTCCTTGGTGACGATCTCGAAGTTGGTGTCGTAATCAAACGACAGGGTCGTTTGCGCTGCCAGGTACTCGGACATGTTCTTGACCAGCGACCGGGCATTGGCAGAGTCTTCGGCATGGGCGGGCAAGGGCGCCGCCATACCGATCATCATTGCGAGCATTGCGCCAGCGATGTCGGGCGCAGGGAGGTTCCGTTTCCAGGCCGTCATGTGCATCTGAGCTCACCCATTCTTGGAGTGTTGGCAGAACATCAGATTTATAACGATAGCCCCTCCACGAAGCAGGTACTGCAAATAGGCCTGCCATCGGGCGGGTAACTCAACGCCGTGCTCAGCGACGGTGAAAGCCTCCACCGCCACCCATCCTGGGAGCAGTCATCTTCTGTCAACGTGTGCATCAGGGCGTACCGGCGGCGTTTTCGATAATTTCCCGGTAACGGCCGTTCTCGTGGATATGCTCCAGGCCGCGATTGAAGTCGTCGATCAACTGGACGGCATCGGGCAGTACCCGGGGCACGATGAGATAGTTCAGGTCGGTGGCAATGACTTCCCCCACCGGGACGACCTTGTGCTCCAGGTGGAGCCTCCTGTTCAGGCTGCCAGCCACCATGGGGTTGATCGCCGTGAGCTCAACCCGCCCGGAACCCACCATCAGCAGGCAGTTCTCGATATCCGAGGGCCGTTCGAGCTTGAAGCCGTAGTGCTCGATGGGCTGCAGCAGTTGCGTGGTATCCCAGCCGTCCGGGATGCAGAGGGTTTTGCCATACCATTGCCGGGTATCGGCCATGGGGCTGTCCAGCAGGGCGAAGAAACGTATCTGGCCCTGGTAGATAGGGTGTGAATAGAGGAAGTGTTGCTTGCGCTCTTCGTTCATTGCCCAGGGGTAGGAGGCGGCATAGTGGCCGGCACGGGTTTGCGCCGCTGCCCGCCGCCAGGGCATGAACATCAGGGTGGTCTGATAGCCCGCGGCCTCGAAGGCCGAGCGCACGATCTGGCTGCTCAGGCCCTGGCCTGGCAACGACTCGCTGACGTAAGGCTGGAACTCGCCGGTGGCCAGTTTCAGTGTTTCGGCCTGGACAGCCGGCAATGCACCCAGCAAAAGCCATGAGAGCAGGACACTGGGGAATAGCCGAGGTCGTCGGTGGGTGTCGCCCAAGCGAAATCTCCAGGTGTCGGACAGGAAGGCGCGGTTCAGCGCTGCATTATCGCTGAAGCCGGCAATCAAGATAGCCCTCCTGGATCATATCGAGCGAAATGTCCTCGTTGCTCTTGTTCCCGCGCTCTGCGTGGGAATGCCTCACCTGACGCACTGCATCTCGACGCGGGGAACGTCTGTCGCTGCATTCCCACGCAGAGCGTGGGAACGAGAAATCCCGGACTATGCTTTCTTCACCGCCGTGCAGCCTGGAAGGAGCGTGAAAATGGCCACCGTAACCCCGGATTCAGCTTGCAAGTATCTCAAGGAGCTCGCGCTGCCCGGTCTGGCGCGTGGTTTTGACTTCGAGGGTGGGCCGAGCCTCGACTTCGATGCCTTGAAAGACCAGGCGGCCGTGGTCGGTTCGGAAGTGGTGTCGTTTGCCAAGGGCGTTTCGGCCGAACACCGCCAGGACATTACCGATTGCACCTTGTTGGCGCAGTTGGCGGCAAACAGGAAAATCACCCCGGGTAGCGGGATCTTCGACTGGTACAACGATTACTTCGCGGTATTGGAGAACCTGGGCTGGGTGATCCAGTCAAAAAGCTTTGACGTCTATCACGCCCAGGCCGATGGCCTGGAAACCCACGAGGCCATTCTCAAGGTCGCGGCCGGTTTGCTTGGCGCAGGCTCTGGCGCATTGGCGATCGTGGTGTCGACGCTGGAAGCGATGAAGTCGATGGACGCGGATAACCCCTGGATCACCATCTTCAACCGCGAAAGCCGGCGCGCGAAAGCGACAAGGTTTCAGATCGCGCTTGCGCAACAGCAAGATAACGGCGCGCTGGGCATTTCGATGATGGCCTTTGCACTGGAAGCCGATGCCGTCACGACCCAGGTGCTGTTTTTCAAGGTCCGTTCCGATGCGCTCCAACTGGAGCATTGCTCGGGCCAGGTCACTGTCGACGAAGCGGTGCTGACGGGTGTTCGTGATGCCTTGCGGGAGAAACTGATTGGTCGGAGCAAGGGGTTCATTGATTCGATTGATCTGGGGTAGTGGGGGCTGCTTGGCAGCCCATCGCGGCGGTCCGGCGATCCGGCAAGCCCGCTCCCACAGGATATGTGTGGATCCTGTGGGAGCGGGCTTGCCCGCGATGACGCCAGACCAGGCAACGCAATACTCCGATCAGACATCACGCCACGAGCGACAATCCAGCTCAGCCATTTAAGAACCAGTGACTACCCATTACACTTCACGTCACAAAATCGACGACTGACTCAAACCGAGACCTTACATGGCCCGCCTGCACCTGGAATTTCCTGAAGATCAGTTTTACTACACGACCCAGCTGACCGTCCGCGTGACCGATATCAATGCCGCCAATCATCTGGGCAACGACTCGATGATCTCGATGATTTCCGAAGCGCGCGCCCGCTTTCTGTTCGATTACGGTGCGGACTCCCAGAGCATCATCGTCACCGACCTGGCCACCACCTACCGCGCAGAAGCCCACGCTCGCGATCAATTGCTGTTCGAGGTGGGGGTGATGGACTTCAACAAGTACGGCGGTGACATCATCTTCCGCATCACCCGCCCGGCCGACGGGACGCTGATCGCCATGGCCAAGTCGGGTTTCGTGTTTTTCGACTATGTAGCCGGCAAGGTTTCGGCGATGCCGGCTGATTTCGTTGCCAGGTTTCCCAAGGTCAATAAACTGGCTTGAAGCCGCTTTTAACCGTGCTCATACCAGCAAGCGCTGACCGCCGATCGCAGCAAGCGCCAGCCGCTGCTCCTGTTCAGCCAGATGCTCGCGGTAGTGGGCCTGCAAGTCCGCCTCCCAACTGGCTACGTCGTCAAGAATGGCGCAGGCCTGCGTCTGGTCCAGATGGTAGTGCGCGGCTTGGCTCAGCAGGTTACGTCGAGTCAGAGCATGCCCAAACTTGCCGACCGCCATCGCCAGGCGAGGCGGTGGCGAGCCATCCAGGCAGGGAACCACGTCGTACATCGGCGATAACCGCCAGCGACCCTGGTCAAAGATCACGCTGACATTCTTGGGATGATCGTCATCATTGCCGACCAGGATGTTGAAGCAGATTCTACGGTAGAGTTCGTGTTGGTCCTCGACAGGCACCTGGCGCCGGTTCATCTCGTCCACCAGCAAGCCATAGCGCCACTCCTGTTCATGCGCGGCCGGATTCTTCCAGTCACTGTCGAGCAACGTCAAACCACTCATCATCGGCAAGCGTAGAAACTTGCCATCGTTGGTTGCTCGGCGATCGAAGCGATCCACGAGCAAGGTACTGGCCTTGCCACGGTGCAGTTCGACGTGTGCGACATGCAGCCCCTTGCTGGCAGCAAACGACATTGCAGCGAACTCCAGTGCTGGAACGTCGAAGTCGTCGTGTCGGTCCCGCGGTTTGGCCAGGATAAGTCTGTCATCGACGCGTAGCGTGCACTTGGGGCGCGCACCACCGAGCGAAGAGCGTTGTCGCAACGCCTGACGTGCCATTTCATCAGTGAGTTTCGGGAAGCCATTCTGGATGTTGTCGGCAAAGGCGATAAATTCGTCCAGTGCCGTGAGCCTCGAAATACCTGCCTGTCCAACCCCGTTCGGCGGCGTCTTGGCAACTCCCATCATCAGGCTGCCGGCGCGGTCCTGATTGGGGGATTTGAGGAGGAAATCCAAGGCATCCAATGTCCCGTCGCTGGTCTTGAGCAGCACCCGCTCACCCCATCCATCCGGCGCGGCATCGCGGATGAACCCCGGAATGCCCTGGTTTTTGGTGATGGCCTGAAACACCTGGGCACGCAATGGGTAGCGAATGGGATCGGGTACCCAGCCGCCCTCGGCGACATACTCGGGGTTGTAGACGAATTCGCCGACACCGGCCCGGGTGTCGAGTCGCCCAAGGGTGACGGTTTCGAGAGAGTCGGGAAGTTGCATGTACACATAGACCCGTCGCATCAGAAATCGTCCTTCGCTGTTTTTTTCAGTCGGACCCGATGTTCCGGGGCATAGGTGGCCAGGGCAGGCGGCGCAATGATCGGGAAGACGTCGCCAAGCAGGCCAAGGTGCCAGAGCACGACCATGTAGGCACGCATCTCGACCGAAGGGGCTCCGGTTTCGATTTTGCCGAGAGTCTGGGTGGAAATGCCAACAGCGTCGGCGATGTCCTTTTGGCGTATTTTTCGTTCCAGGCGCCTGTTTTTGACCAGAAGGCCAATGTTTTCGAGCTGTTCAGCGCAGGCGAGAGGAAATATCTTCATTTATAAGCTCTCTCAAAGTCACTCTTGTGGCGTTTAAGAGTGACTATAGCATTGCTTATGAAAGAAGATAGTGTGCCATTCGAAGGCAGGGAGGCCGCAAGATCATCCCTTGCCGGACAACGGAATCGCCAGGCTCAACCACACATTCCAGCCATCCGGGCGATTCTTTGCGTCGAACTCGTGATACCCCTTGAGGTTGATGTACCAGAGTTGTTCGCCAACCTTGAAGAAATGCCCGACCTGGGGCCCTATGCCTGCGACCCGCGATTTGAAAGAACCCTGGGTAGTGCCGCTACCGCTGTCGCCGGTGACCTGGTTGTAGAAGTAGCCCACCAGGCCGGCATGGGTCTGTGCGGTGAAGAAGTGCGAGGCGCTCATGTCCAGGTGGGAATCGATACCGTTCTGGTAGTCGATGTCGGTGTTTTCCCAGTTGTAGGTCACGCCCGCCACGGCCGAAAACTCGTTGACCTTGTCGAAGTAGGTGTAGCCGCCACCGGCATCGAAC
The DNA here is from genome assembly GCF_011355085.1 of Pseudomonas akapageensis. Classification (GTDB taxonomy): domain Bacteria; phylum Pseudomonadota; class Gammaproteobacteria; order Pseudomonadales; family Pseudomonadaceae; genus Aquipseudomonas; species Aquipseudomonas akapageensis. The sequence continues at coordinate 30,257 of NZ_VXCP01000057.1, forward strand.
GAAGCGTGGCCCAGGCCGAGGTTGACCAGCCGATCGGGGTCATAGGCGCCGACGGGAATGTTGCCCATGCTGTAGGCCATGAAGTTGTGCACGCCATGGTTCCATTTCATCGTGCCCAAAAGGTAAACGTCGCTGGTGCCCCAAAGGGTGTCATCCAGACCGCCGGAAAAGGTACGTCCACGCGGGCCGGTTATCGTGGCATCAACACTGGCCTCGTCACGGCCGGAGGCAACGGCTACCGAGATTGCCGCCTGGGCTCCCAGGAAAGGATCGGCAAAGGTATAGGTCGGGAGGGCGTACACCAGGTCGGCTGTTGCGTCGAGACCCAGTGTGGTACGGCCGCCGCGTGGAATGGCCGTGTTCGAGTCTTCACTGACTTTGGCATGGTAATAGATCAATGGCAGGCTCCAACCGGGTTCGGTCGGTACAGCGGCCAGTGCGCCGAACTGGCCGGGCAACCAGAAGCTGATGCCGCCTTCGTCGGCCAGTACGGCGGTTGCTGGCAAACACGCCAACAACCCAAAAATGCCTAGGGTTCTCTTCATGAGTACTCGCTTGTTGAGCTGTCCTGGATGCTCGCAATTTAGTCGAGCTGAATTGCAAGCGTTTGTTCCCGGATGCCACCTCATGAAGGGGGCATCCGGGCCACCCGCGATCAGAACTGCTCGTCGTCCATTTCCAGCGCCGCATCGCCACCCTGAATCACGCTATGGGCCAGGCCATTGGCGCGGGCCAGGATGTGGTCGGCGTAGAAGCGTGCAGTCAGCAGCTTGGCGCGATAGAAGTCCTGCTCGCTGGTGCCTTCCTTGAGGCGGGCTTGCGCCACCAAGGCCGACTGGGCCAGCTGCCAGCCGCCGGCAACGGTGCCGAACAGTTCCAGGAAGGGCACCGAGCCGACCGAGACCTTGGCGACATGGGCGTCATAGTTGTCGACGATGAAGCCCACTGCCTGCTCCAGCGCCACTATGCCCTGGCCCAGGGTCCGGCCGATCGCGTGCAGTGAATGATCGTCGACCAGGCGCTGCGCCACGGCGCGCATCTGTTCGATCACCAGGCCGATGGCATGGCCCTTGTCACGGGCAATCTTGCGCCCGATCAGGTCGGCCGCCTGGATACCGGTGGTACCTTCATAGATGGTGGTGATGCGCGCATCGCGCAGGTGCTGCGCGGCGCCAGTCTCTTCGATGAAGCCCATGCCGCCATGAATCTGCACCCCGAGGGAGGCGATATCGATCGCGTTTTCGGTGCTCCAACCCTTGACCACCGGGATCATCAGGTCGACGAAGGCCTGGCTGGCCTTGCGGGTTTCAGCGTTATCGTGGCTATGGGCGGTGTCCATGGCGGTGGCGACCAGGCAGGCGAGGGCGCGCATGGCTTCGGTGCGCGATTTCATCGACAGCAGCATACGGCGTACATCGGGGTGGCGCAGGATAGCGACCTTGTCGCGGCTGCCGGCGCCGACTTCGGTGCCCTGCACGCGATCGCGGGCGTAGGCCAGGGCGCGCTGGTAGGCACGATCGGAGAGGCCGATGCCTTCGATGCCGACGGAGAAACGCGCGGCGTTCATCATGATGAACATGTATTCCAGGCCACGGTTTTCTTCACCCACCAGCCAGCCGGTGGCGCCGCCTTTGTCACCGAAGGACAGCACGGCGGTGGGGCTGGCATGGATACCGAGCTTGTGCTCGATGGACACGCAACGCACGTCATTGCGTGCGCCCAGGCTACCGTCGACCTCGACCATGAATTTCGGTACCACGAACAGTGAGATGCCCTTGACGCCTTCCGGTGCGCCGGGAACCCGGGCCAGCACCAGGTGCACGATGTTGTCGGTGAGGTCGTGTTCGCCGTAGGTGATGAAAATCTTCTGCCCAAAGACGCGGTAAGTACCGTCGCCTTGAGGCTCGGCGCGGCTGCGCACCGAGGCCAGGTCGGAGCCGGCCTGGGGTTCGGTGAGGTTCATGGTGCCGGTCCACTCGCCGCTGATCATCTTCGGCAGGTAGGTTTCTTTCAGGTAGTCGCTGCCGCGCAGTTCCACGGCTTCGATGGCGCCACGGGTCAGCATCGGGCACAGGCCGAAGGACACGTTGGCGGCGTTCCACATTTCCTCGACCAGGGCCGAGACCAGTCGCGGTAGGCCCTGGCCGCCGTGCTCGGGGTCGCAGGACAAGGCATTCCAGCCGCCTTCGACGAACTGCTGGTACGCCTTGTGCCAGCCCTTGGCGGTGTGTACCTCGCCATCGACCCAGCGCGCGCCTTCGCGGTCGCCGCTGACGTTCAAGGGCGACAACACACCTTGGGCGAACTTGCCGGCTTCGGCGAGGATAGCGTCGGCCAGGTCCGCGCTGACGTCCTCACAACCGGGTAATTGACTGACTTGATCGAGCAGGCCAAGTTCATTCAGGACGAACTGCATGTCGCGCAGGGGCGCGGTGTATTCACTCATGGCGGAATTTCCCTTTGGTTCGCTGGGCAAGCCGCATACGGCTCGGGCAAATGCCAAGTAGATCAGACTGCGCGGCGAACACCCCCACCCGTAGCGAGTGGGCGGCTCTTTACCGGCGCAGCGCCAGTCGGGTGGTCAGGAAGTCGATGAACGTCCTGACCCGCAGTGAAACGTGACGCGCATGGGGGTACAGCAGGTTGAAGGGCCGCGTGGTGCCCCCATGCTGGGGCAAGAGCTCGACGAGTTCGCCGGACGCCAGATCCTTCTCGACGATAAATCGATAGGCCTGGACGACGCCCGCCCCATTGCGCGCCAGCGTGACCATGCCCAGATAGTCCTCCAGACAGGTATAGCCGCCCTGAGTCGAAACCTCGACCGGTTTGCCGTCTTGTAAAAAGGACCAAGGCATTTTACGCCCGGTGCTGGGCAACTCGAACTGTATGCAATCGTGTTTTTGCAGATCGTCCAGTGTCGCCAGCGGCGCCGATCTTTTCAGGTAGGCCGGCGCTGCGACCAGGACCATTTCGGCATCTTCGAGTTTTCGCGCAATCAGCGAGGAGTCGACGGGATCGCGTCCGCGTATCGCCAGGTCATAACCCTCATCGGCAAAGTCGATATTGCGGTTGCTGACGTGGACCGCCACCTGCATGTCCGGATACAGCTGGCGGAATTCCGGCAGCAACGGCAACAGGCGGTAATGGGCATAGGGCGTCGGCACGCTGATGCGCAGCAGCCCCGAGGGCGCACTCTGCCGACCTGCGACTTCGCGTTCGGCGTCCACCAGCTGTGACAGTGCCTGGCGGCATTGTTCGTAATAGGTTTGTCCACCTTCGGTCAGGCGCATCTGGCGCGTGGTGCGCACGAACAAGCGCACCCCCAGCCGCGCTTCCAGGCGCGACACCGAACGGCTGACGGCAGCCGGGGTGACGCTGGCGGCGGTGGCGGCAGCAGTGAAGCTGCCCATTTCCGCTGCCAGGCAGAACAGCTCGATGCTTCCCAGCTGGATATCGTCGAAATGGCGTTGCATGACGGGGCTCATTGATTACATGACGTATCAATACAATGCCTGAATTGCGTTTTTATCAATAGGAGGAGCATCCAGGCGCAGGGGGCTGCAGAGCCGGATCACCCGTGTATCAAACTGTGTATGAACACGCGTGGGATACATACGCTGCCGTTTCGGCTACTGCACGACACATCAGCGATACACGCCTTCGGTCAACTGGGCGGGTGGGCTGGCGTTACCCGCTCGCGCCTTGTCGATCATCGAAGGAGTACCAGCGTGTCCAGAACTTCCAGCATTGAGCAATTGCCCGTGGACCACCTGCGGGTTCAAACCTATACCAACGGCATCATTGGGCCCAGCCAGCCGATGCTGGGGCCTCTGGCCGATGGCGGCACCCTGGTTACCGGAACCCCGCCGGGCTGTTGGGGGCCAATGATCACGCCGGCCTTCCAGGGCGGTCATGAGGTGACGCAACCGGTTGCGATCGCCGGCGCCGAGGTCGGTGATGCGGTTGCATTGAAGATTCAACGCATGCGCGTCACCTCGCTGGCGACCTCCTCAGGGGTGATGAAATTTGTCGAAGGTCGCTACCACGGTGACCCATTCGTGGCCAAATTCTGCGCTGCCTGCGGCACCGAGCACCCGGCCAGTCATGTCGAAGGCGTTGGCGAGGACGCCATTCGTTGCAATCACTGTGGTGCCGAGGTGAGTGCATTTCGTTTCAGCCACGGTTACGTGATTGTGCTGGATGAGGAAAACCAGGTCAGCCTCACCGTCAACCAGGACGTGGCCAACCGCCTGGCCGGTAACGCCGGGGAAATGTCGGCACTGCCGGAGTTGGCGGCCCAGCATTCGATCCTGTCGCTGGCTCGCGCTGACATGCCTGGCGTGGCGGCGCATATGCGGCCGTTCCTCGGCAACATCGGCACTACGCCTGCGCGAGACTTGCCGGACTCGCACAACTGCGCCGATTTCGGCCAGTACCTGATCGATGCACCGCACCGCTTCGGCATGACCCATGACGAGCTGCACGCGGCCAAGACCGATGGCCATATGGACACCAATTCCGTGCGCGAGGGCTGCATCCTGATCTGTCCGGTCAAGGTGCCGGGGGCCGGCGTGTACATGGGCGACATGCATGCCCAGCAAGGCAACGGCGAGATCGCCGGGCATGCCACGGATGTTTCCGGGGAAACCCGGCTCCAGGTGGAAGTTATCAAGAACCTCACCCTGGAAGGTCCGATCCTGTTGCAAAACTTCGAAGACCTGCCGCCCATGGCCCGGCCAATGAACGCCCGACAACGGCAGCAGGTGAAGGCGCTGGGTGCTCGCTGGGGGCAGCATGAAGTCGAGCAGAGCGGCCCGATTACCTTTGTCGGCAGTGGCGTGAACCTCAACGCCGCCACTGAAAACGGCCTGCGTCGCGCCGCCGCGGTCACCGGGCTGCCCTACGACGAAGTGCTCAACCGCGCCACCATCAATGGCTCCATCGAGATCAGCCGTCTGCCTGGCACGGTGCGCGTCACCTTCCTGTGCCCGATGGCGATCCTTGACCGCATGGGCATCGGCCATCTGGTGCGCGAGAAGTATCAGCTGCAGTAACCGTCTCTGGCTGGCGTGTATCTGATTGTGTACGAACGCCTGGGAGATACACCCGCACAGGTTTTTGCGGTGCTGGACACACAGTCCGGATACACGCCGGGGGTTAACTGTGTTCAACCTCTTTCTTATCGGAGATTACCCAGATGCTGGCAATTGAATCGACTCCACTGCAGGCCAGGGCCGCCGGGCTTGGCTTGCGCCGGGCATTGCTCAAGGAACTGCAAATCGCCGCCCCCGGTGATTTCGACTTTCTCGAAGTGGCCCCGGAAAACTGGATAGGTATCGGTGGCGCCCATGGCGCGGCGCTGAACGCGCTGGCCGAGCGCTACCCGCTGACCTGTCATGGTCTGTCCCTGTCCCTGGGCGGTAGCGCGCCACTGGATGTGGCCTTTCTGGGCGAAGTGCGGGTGTTCCTGGAGCGTTACAAGGTGCCGCTGTACAGCGAACACCTGAGTTACTGCAGCGATGACGGGCACCTGTACGATTTGCTGCCGCTGCCATTCACCGAAGAAGCGGTGCACCATGTGGCCGCGCGGATCCGCCAGGCCCAGGATGTGCTGGGCCGGCGCCTGGCGGTGGAGAACGTGTCCTACTATGCCGCACCCCGTCAGGACATGGACGAGTTGACCTTCACCAACGCGGTACTCGCCGAAGCCGATTGTGATCTGCTACTGGACGTCAACAACGTCTATGTGAACTCGGTCAACCACGGCTTCGATCCCCATGGGTTCCTGGCCGGCATCGCACCGGACAGGGTGGTCGCCATGCATGTGGCCGGGCATTACGACGAATCCGACACCCTGAAGATCGACACCCATGGCGCACCGGTCAAGCCGGTGGTGTGGGATCTGTTGGCACAGGCCTATGCGCGCTTCGGTGCACAGCCGACCTTGCTGGAACGTGATTTCAATTTTCCAGGTTTCGATGCATTGCTGGCCGAGTTGAACACTATCCGCCGCCTGCAGCATCAAGCTGACGGCACCCGCCGGGAGGTGGCCTGATGTCTGGTTCAAAGACACTGCTTGACCAGCAACTTGCCCTGACCGGGTACCTGCGCGACCCCGACAACCGCCAGCCACCGGAAGGGATGGATGTGGCGCGGGTGGAGGTTTACCGCGAGCTGGTCATGGAAAACCTGGTATCGCTGCTCAGCAGCACTTTTCCAGTATTGATCGGTGTTCTGGGCGACAAGGCCTGGCGCGAACTGGTACGGGCCTTTTTGCGCGACCATCGCGCAGCCACGCCAAAGTTTGGCGAAGTGGCCCAGGAGTTCGTTGCCTTCCTGTCTGCCTGGGAACCGTTGCAGGCCGATGGAGCCTGGCCAGCGTTCACCGTGGAGCTGGCCCATTACGAATGGATCGAGATGGCGCTGCAGCAATCCGAAGCTGCGCCTTTGCCTGAAAGCGCTGCCGATTTGCTGTTGGAGCGGCCGCTGCGCATCTCGGCCCTGGCCTGGCCTTTGGCCTACACCTGGCCGGTCCATCGCCTTGGGCTCGATTATCAGCCCGTGGCGGCGCCGGCCCAGCCGACCTTGCTGCTGATTCGTCGTGGGGCTGACTGGCGTGTTCGCTTTTCCGAGCTGAGCCCGTTAGCGTTCCGCCTGCTGCAGCGTATTGAAGAGTTTGCGCAGCTTAATGGGCAAGAACAGTTGCTGGGCCTGGCCGAGGAGGTCGGCAATCAGGCGCCTGACGGTTTCATCCGCAGTGGCCTGGCCCTGTTGCAGCAGATGCACGCCGAGGGCGTTATTGGCGTGGCGGAAGCGGCAGCGTGAGTTCCGCTTCCAGGCCACCGCCTTCGCGGTTGCGCAGGGTCAGCGTGCCGCCGGTGGCCTGGGCCAACTGCTGGGCGATGGCCAGGCCCAGGCCGGTACCTCCGGTGCTGCGGTTACGCGAGCTTTCCACGCGATAAAAAGGCTTCATGACCTGCGCCAGGTCATCCTCCGGGATGCCCGGGCCGCGGTCCAGGACCTTGATCGACACCCGGCCATCGGCCGTTGGCGCCACCAGCAGCTGTGCCGCGCCAGAGAACTTCAATGCGTTGTCCAGCAGGTTGACCAGTATCCGTCGCAAGGCGTGGGGACGGCTATCGAGCACTACCCCGTGCTTGCCTTCCAGCTGCACGTCCTGGCCGGTGTCCTGATAGTCGAACACCAGGCTGTCGAGAAACGAATCCAGATCGATACGGCAATTGGCCTCGCTCGCTCCGTGAACGCTGCGCGCATAGGCAACGCCTTCGCGCACCAGATGCTCGATCTCGCCCAGGTCCTGGGACAGTTTTTCCTTTTCCGCAGACTCGTCCATGAACTCGGCACGCAGTTTCATCCGCGTGATCGGCGTCTGCAGGTCATGGGAAATGGCGGCCAGCAATTGCATGCGCTCTTTCAGGTAGGCAGCGATACGCTCCTGCATGGCATTGAATGCGGTCGCGGCGTGGGCAACCTCGGTGGGACCGCTTTCATCCAGGCGCGTGGCGTGGGCATTGGGGTCCAGGGTTTCCACGGCGCGGGCAAGGCGAGTCAAGGGGCTGATCGCCGTTCGCACCGCCAGCCAGGTGCAGCCCAGCAGAAGTCCGAGCTGCAACAGGAGCACGATAGGCAACCAGAATGCCAACGGGACATTTGCCGGGGTGACGTCGATGGTCACCGGGCTGCCGTCATGCAGCTTCAAGTGGACCTGGAAATGTGGCCGCACCCCTGGGATATCGGTGAACGTCAGGGGGTAGTCCTCACCGATCGCCAGTTTGATCGGGCGTACGGCCACGGGCGGGGCATTCATGTCCATGGGCACGCCGGGTTCGCCTTCGCCGAGCAGATAGCGGTAATTGTTCTGTTCCAGGCGCGGCAGCCAGGCGGCGCGTTCGTCTGCCGGCAAACGGTCGAGCACGGCGATCGAGATGGAGACGTTGCTCTCCAGGTTGCCCAGCATCGTGTTCCGGGTGCTCTGGTAGCGTTCATAGAACTGCGCGCTGAAGGACAGGGCATGGGCGAGCAACAGGCTCACCAGAAAGATCAGCGACAGCCGCGACGCCAGCGTACGCGGCCAGCGCAGCCAGCGGCTCACGGCTGCTCCCCGAGGATTTCCACCGGCAGGGAAAACACATAACCCTCGCTGCGTACGGTCTTGATGTAGGCCGGTTCCCGGGCATCGTCGAGCAGCCGTTGGCGCAAGCGGCTGACCAATAGATCAATGGAGCGGTCGAACAGATCGGCATCGCGGCCCTGGGTCAGGTTGAGCAACTGGTCACGGTTCAGCACACGCTGGGGATGGTCGAGAAATACCCGCAACAGGCGGTATTCGGCACCGCTCAAGGCGACCATGGTGCCGTCCTGGTCGAGCAGGTGGCGGGCGGAGGTGTCCAGGCGCCAGCGGCCGAAAGCCAGCAGACGACCGGTTTCGGTGACCACCAGGTTGGGCGGCAACATCCGTGTGCGCCGCAATACGGCATTGATCCGCGCCAGCAGCTCACGGGCTGCGAACGGCTTGACCAGATAGTCGTCGGCGCCCATTTCCAGGCCGATGATGCGATCGGTTTCATCGTTGCGGGCGGTGAGCATCAGCACTGGAGTGGTCTTGTGCTTGCCGGCGCGCAGTTCGCGGCACAGCAGCAGGCCGTCATCGCCCGGCATCATGATGTCGAGCACGATCAGGTCCACCGGCGTGGTCTCGAGAAAGGCGCGCATCTGCCGCCCATCGGCGACCACGGTGGTGCGCAGGCCATTTTTCTTCAGGTAGTTGCCCACCAGTTCTCTGATCTCGCGATCATCATCAACGATCAGAATATGGTCGACATGTTCCATGGGTGCAGCCCCCTGCGAAAGTGTGGTGGGTGTGCATTCTAGCGAGCGGCCACAGGCGCGCCCGCGGCCCTTTGTATTGCAGTGTATCCGGGCCGGCCGCGGATACAGTGAAAGGCAAAATGCACATTTTTTTCGGCGGTTTGTATCGCTGTGTATCCAGATGCCGTTTGGATACTTGCCGAACCAACCGCCCGCCAGCGGCGACACATTCGGGATACCTCAAGGGCATTAAATGGGTTCCATCGAGGCAAGCAGACATGCCTCGGCGCCAATCAACGATTGAAGCCTGGAGCAACGCCCATGAACCTGAAAGCCGCCTGCGCCGCCTGTGTCTTTGCAGCATTGAGCATTTGCACGATTTCCGCCCGTGCCGAAGTCACTGTCAAACCACAAACCTACACCTACGGCACCCATCTGGATATCCGCAAAGTGCTCTCGTCGAGTGAGGACGCGACACCTGACTGCGGGGTGGTCAATGCCCACCTGACTTACCTGGACTCCCATGGCCAGAGCCGGACCCTCGACTACCTCAAGGCCGCTGATACCTGCAACGCCGGAAATTGATCCGGGCGCCATGCACTTGCGTACTCAACTTATTTGATTGACAGGATAACCCTCATGAAAAACGTAAAAAGCCTTTTGACCGCTGTTGTCTTCGCCCTGGCCGGTGTTGCCGTCCATGCCAATGCCGCGACTGAATCCCAGCTTTGCGCCAGTGGTACCTGTTTTCAACTGACGCCGCTGGCGCAGAAGGAGGCATTGCCGGCCCTTGCCTCTGATGGCTCCAGCAAGACACCGCTGGGCATGCAGCTGGAGGACGCCGCTGCGGTAGTGGCGGAAAATGGCTCCAGCAAGACACCTCTGGGCATGCAGCTGGAGGGCGAGGCTCCGGTAGTGGCGGAAAATGGTTCCAGCAAGACGCCGCTGGGCATGCAGCTGGACGCGGACGCGCCAGTGGTCGCGGAAAACGGCTTCCAGCACACGCCACTGGGCATGCAGCTGGAGCATCAGGTCGAAAGCGCCTGATTCACCTGGTCGTTAACCCATAACATTGATAGGTGATAGTCATGTTACTCATTGCATTTCTGGGCGGGATATTGACTGTCCTGAGCCCCTGTATCCTGCCGGTGGTGCCGTTCCTGTTCGCCGGTACCAACCGCTCGCGTTCTTCGGTTTTCCTGACCTTGAGCGGCCTGGTCCTGACCTTTGCCCTGGTATCGAGCCTGGCGGTGGTCAGCAGCGAATGGGTGATCAAGGCCAATGAAACCGGGCGCTACGTGGCGCTGATCGTGATGGTGCTGTTCGCGCTGTCACTGCTGTCGGCCAAGGTCGGTACCTGGCTGGCGCGCCCCCTGGTCCTGCTGGGCAACCGCATCGATCCCTCGGCCCGCAAGATGTCCGGCCCGGCGGCTTCACTGCTGGTGGGTATCGCTACGGGGCTGCTCTGGGCACCTTGTGCCGGGCCGATCCTGGGGGTGATCCTCAGCAGCGCCATGCTACAAGGCGCAAGCGCCCAGACCAGCCTGTTGCTGGTGGCTTATGGCCTGGGCAGCGCGTTGTCGCTGGGCACGCTGATCTTCGCCGGTCGCGGCCTGGTCAGCCGGTTGAAACCCTCGATTCCCGTCACCGGCTGGCTGCGCCGTGGCACGGGCCTGGCCGTGTTGCTGGCCGCCGTGGTCATCGGCACCGGATCGAGCAACGCACTGCTGGCCGGGACCTCATCCCAGGGCGCAAACGCGATCGAGCAGGGCATCCTGAAAACGGTACCCAAGGCCATCGATTACATCGTCGCCAAGGTCATGGCCGACACCTCGGCGCAGGCAAGTGCCAACGGCGAAATGCCCTCTCTGGACGGCGCCGTGGAGTGGCTCAACTCAGCGCCCTTGAGCAGCCAGGCCCTGCGCGGCAAGGTGGTGCTGGTGGATTTCTGGACCTACGACTGCATCAACTGCCAGCACAGCCTGCCTTATGTGAACGCCTGGGCGAAGAAATACGAGAAGGACGGCCTGGTGGTGATTGGCGTGCATACGCCGGAATACGGCTACGAAAAAATCATCGACAACGTGCGCAAGCAGGTCAAGCAACTGGGGATCGGCTATCCGGTCGCCATCGACAATGACTACGCGATCTGGCGGGCATTCGACAACCAGTACTGGCCGGCCCATTACATCTTCGATGCCAAGGGGCAGATTCGCTACACCCATTTTGGCGAAGGGCGGTATGACACGCAGGAGGAGGTGATTCAGCAGCTGTTGAAGGAGGCGAAGGCTGCAGGGTAGAGCCTTGCATCCAAACACCCCCACAACCCACACCCACCCCCTCATTCCCACGCTCCGCGTGGGAATGCCTCCTGCGACGCTCTGCGTCGCGCTTCCACAGCTCGACGCAGAGCGTCTGCCACTGCATTCCCACGCGGAGCGTGGGAACGAGAAAAAGACTCTACTCTGTCGACTTCATCCCACTCGTTTCAGCCCCATCAAGCAACGCATCGACCAATGCCTTGGCCACTTCCACAGAATGCAGGATCGACCACAGCAACCCCTTTTCCAGTGTGCTCGATTGATTGCAGGCCGCATCGGCTGATGCACAAGCACACTGCAGCATCAACGATGTATGCACCAGCGCATCCTCGGCATTAATCCCACCGCGTACGGCGAACAACGGACCATGACCAGCGTCGCATGAACCAAAGGCGCTTTCTGCGGTTTTGTGGACGGTTCCGGGTGGAAACGAGAAGGGTGGATCGGGGACGATATTGATCATCGTACAACTCCTGGAGTAGTGGAGCCGACACCCATCGCTACCAAACGATTGGGTGGCGGCTGTACACAGGTTGGTAGACCGGGACTCCAGGAACCCAGCGCACACTAAGGTGCCCCGCGCACAGCCGCCATGACACAAAGCAGCCCACAAAAGAATCGTTGGCTGATTGGATGGGGCGTTTGCACGCCTGGAAGATCATCGGGCTACCAAACCCGGTCGCTGATTTTGCAGCGACGCGAGGAGGGTAGAGCTCGATTCCAGGCAGGGGAACCCCGGGACGGACTAACGTTGCGTAGGATATTTCCTTAAAAATGAAAAAGCTAACGTTTGCGAGCACTCAAACAAAAGCCCGGCGGGTCAGGCCGGGCTTTTGTTTGAGTACTGCAGACGGGCAATTCATGCACGGCGTTCAGTCAGACGATCCGAACCACCTTCAGCAACACGGCGATCGATCAGACGGTCCGAACCACCTTCAGCCACGCGGCGGTCGATCAGGCGATCGGAACCACCTTCGGCAACACGGCTGTCAATCAGGCGATCCGAACCGCCTTCAGCAACGACCGGGTGGGCGGAGGAAGCTGCAAAAGCGTTGGCTGCCAGTACCGAGAAAGCAAAGCTGAGGATGAGTTGGCGTTTCATGGTGGTGTGCTCCGGGTGTTTTGGGTTGGTATGGAGCAGATGTTACGCGACAGGATTTTTAAGAGAATTTCATTGGGTCGATGGTGGAAATCGACGCAAGTGATGGTGGTTCAGGTGGACCGAGTTGCCTGAATCGCTGGCAAGTCGAGTCGTCGCACCGCAGCTCCCACAGAGATAGCAAGGGCCTCTCGATCTCCTGTGGGAGCTGGCTTGCCAGCGATAGGGCCAGACGGGCCAGCCCAAGGCGCTGAGCGAGGAAGAGACCGTTCAATTCAAGGCATCGTCCCCTGAAAACTCGGCAACGCCTGCACCCGATCCCACCACGGCGCAAAGCCCTCAACATCGAATACCTCTTTTGCATCCGGCGTCAGCGAAACGTAAAAACACATCGGCGCCGGAAACAAATCGGCAACCGACAGCTGCTGCCCGGCCAGAAACGGATCGTTGCCCTTGATCTTCATCAGCACCTGAAGCACCTGCCGGACCCGCTTGATCCCCTCGCGCCGGGCATTGTCATTCTGTCCACCGAGGAAATCGGGAAACAGGTGATAACCGGCAACCTGGACAAAACCGCCATACCCGTAGGAATCGTAAATCCCCATGACCATATTGGCCCGGGCACGGTCCTTGACGTTGCCCGGCACCAGCGACGGGCCGGGCAGCACTTCGTTCAAGTAGGTCGTGATGGCCCCGGTTTCGATCACTTGAAAGCCGTCATGGTCGATAACCGGCACCTTGCCGAATGGGTGACGGGTCAGGTGCTCGGGCGAATGGGGTTCGCCCTTGAGCACATCGACCTGGACCTGCTGATATTCCGCACCTTTTTCCGCGAGGAACATCCTGACCGTGCGCACATAGGTGCTGCCGTTGGCTCCATAAAGAGTGATGCTCATTGTCTTTCCCCTTCAAATGAGTGGAAATTCCTGACGTGTCACCGTGGCCGGAAGGTTCGCGCCAGCAGCGCATCCAGGCTCAGTTTGCCCGGCCCCTGGAGCAGCAGCGGCAGAAGCGCGGCGAGGTAGATCGCAGGCAGCTTGAAGTTGCCGTAGCCCTTGTTGCTGATGGAATAGCCCTGGGCGAGTTCGCTCAAGGTCGACCAATCGGCAGGCCAGTGAACGGCGGCGGTTGCGACTACGGTGACCACCATCAGAATCAACGCCGACAGACGCGTCCCCAATCCCAGCAGCAGGGCCGCGGCACAGAGCAGTTCTGCCCACAGGGAGAGTTCCCAGTTCAGCGCAGCCGGAACATGGTTGAACGGAAACGGGAAGGCGGCCTGGATGTCGGCAAACCAGTTTACACCAAGCCACTTCTCCCGCCCGGATTCGAAAAACTCCCAGGCCAGGAAAATGCGCAGGCTGATGGGCCCGAACCACGCGCCAGCGCGCTCTACGTGATTCCGTAACACGGTCAACGCCGATGAAAGGTTGGCTTGCATTGGTTTGATCTCCACATGTTTCGGTCAGCCAGCGGATGTGCCGACCTTTGTGCAGATTTCATCGCGCCGGTGTATCGGCTGTGTGTCGACGGAGGCCCGAACTGTTCGCAGGATGTGTCGCAGCGGCGGCCGTACACATTGTGATACTCAGTCAAGGGAGTAACCATGGAGGAATATGGCATTTCGGCCAATCTTGGCTAAAGTATCAAGAGTCGGCGTGCATAACGCCGCAACCGTGATCGCCCACGAGAACCTGGCCATGGACCGGGTTCCTCCACCTGATCAGGAGTGCACGATGGACCTCAACCGTCGTCAGTTCTTCAAGGTCGCTGCCATAGGCCTTGGCGGCTCCAGCCTGGCCGCGCTGGGCATGGCCCCCGCGCCAGCCTTCGCCGAGCAGATACGCCACTTCAAGCTGACCCACACCCACGAAACCCGCAATACCTGCCCGTACTGCTCGGTAGGCTGCGGCTTGATCATGTACAGCCAGGGCGACACGGCCAAGAACGTCGCCCAGAACATCATCCACATCGAAGGCGACGCCGACCATCCGGTCAACCGCGGCACCCTGTGCCCCAAGGGCGCGGGCCTGCTGGACTTCATTCACAGCCCCAGCCGCCTGCAATACCCGCAGGTGCGCAAGCCGGGCAGCAGCGAATGGACGCGGGTCTCGTGGGATGAAGCGCTCGACCGCATCGCCGACCTGATGAAGGCCGACCGCGACGCCAATTTCATCGAGAAAAATGCCCAGGGCCAGACGGTCAACCGCTGGCTGTCGGTGGGCTTTCTCGCGGCTTCGGCGTCTTCCAACGAAGCCGGTTACATGACCCACAAGGTCGTTCGCAGTCTGGGCATGCTGGGGTTCGATAACCAGGCACGTGTCTGACATGGCCCGACGGTGGCAAGTCTTGCCCCGACGTATGGCCGTGGAGCCATGACCAACCACTGGACCGATATCGCCAACGCGAACCTGGTCCTGGTAATGGGCGGTAACGCCGCCGAAGCCCACCCGTGCGGCTTCAAATGGGTCACCGAAGCCAAGGCGCACAACAAGGCGCGTCTGATCGTGGTCGATCCGCGGTTCACCCGTACGGCCTCGGTGGCAGACTATTACGCACCGATCCGCACCGGTACCGACATCGCCTTCATGGGCGGCCTGATCAATTACCTGCTCACCGAAGACAAGATCCAGCACGAGTACGTGAAGAACTACACGGACGTGTCGTTTATCGTCAAGGCAAGCTTCGGCTTCGAGGACGGCCTGTTCACCGGGTACGACGCCAGCAAGCGCAGCTACACCGACAAGTCCAGCTGGGGCTATGAAATCGGCGAAGACGGCTTTGCCAGGGTCGACCCGACCCTGCAGGACCCACGCTGCGTCTATCAGCTGATGAAGCAGCACTACAGCCGCTACACACCGGAGCTGGCCAGTCAGATCTGCGGCATGCCGCAAGACAGCATGAAGAAGATCTGGGAAGAGATCGCCACGTGCTCGGCACCGGGCAAGACCATGACGATCCTCTATGCCCTGGGCTGGACTCAGCACTCGATCGGTTCGCAGATGATCCGCAGCGCGGCCATGGTGCAGTTGCTGCTGGGCAACGTCGGCATGCCGGGCGGGGGCGTCAATGCCCTGCGCGGACACTCCAACATCCAGGGTCTGACCGACCTTGGGCTGCTGTCGAACCTGCTGCCGGGCTACCTGACCCTGCCGGGCGACGCCGAGCAGGACTACGACGCCTACATTGCCAAGCGTTCGCCCAAGCCGCTGCGGCCCGGGCAGTTGTCCTACTGGCAGAACTACGGCAAGTTCCATGTCAGCCTGATGAAGGCCTGGTACGGCGCCAACGCCACGGCGGAAAACCACTGGGGCTACGACTGGTTGCCCAAGCTCGACATTCCTGGCTACGACATCCTCAAAGTGTTCGACATGATGAGCCAGGGCAAGGTCAACGGCTACGTCTGCCAGGGCTTCAACCCCATTGCCGCCTTGCCCGACAAGAACCGCGTGATGGCCTCGCTGGCCAAGCTCAAGTGGCTGGTGGTGATGGACCCGCTGGCCACCGAAACCTCGGAGTTCTGGCGCAATGTCGGGCCTTACAATGACGTGCAAACGGCCAATATCCAGACCGAAGTCATCCGCCTGCCCACCACCTGCTTTGCCGAAGAGGACGGCTCCCTGGTCAACAGCGGCCGCTGGCTGCAATGGCACTGGAAGGGCGCCGACGGGCCAGGGCTTGCGCGCACCGACGTGAAGATCATGAGCGATCTGTTCATACGCCTGCGCAAGCGCTATCAAGCCGAAGGTGGCGCCTGGGCCGAGCCGATCCTCAAGCTCAGCTGGCCCTACAAGGTGCCCGACGATCCGACCCCGGAAGAGATCGCCAAGGAGTACAACGGTTATGCCGTTGCCGATGTCACCGACGCCACCGGCGCCGTGATCAAGGCCGGGCAGCAGCTCTCGGGGTTCGGCCAGCTCAAGGATGATGGCAGCACGGCCTCGGGCTGCTGGATCTTCTGCGGCAGCTGGACCGAGGCGGGCAACCAGATGGCCCGCCGCGACAACACCGACCCCTACGGCATGAAGCAGAACCTGGGGTGGGCCTGGGCCTGGCCGATGAACCGGCGCATCCTCTACAACCGTGCCTCGTCCGACCCTGCCGGCAAGCCCTGGGATCCGAAAAAACGCCTGGTGTGGTGGAACGGCAAGGCCTGGGGCGGCACCGACGTGCCCGACTACAAGGCCGACGTGCCGCCGGAAGCGGGCATGAATCCGTTCATCATGAACGCCGAAGGGGTGGCGCGCTTCTTCGCCCGGGAATTGATGAACGAAGGCCCGTTCCCCGAGCATTACGAGCCGTTCGAGACGCCGATCGGCATCAACCCGCTGCACCCCAACAACAAGAAGGCCACCAGCAATCCAGCCGGACGCGTCTTCGATTCGGTGTGGGACACGCTCGGGCAGGCCAAAGAGTTCCCCTATGCCGCGACCAGCTACCGGCTGACCGAGCATTTCCACTTCTGGACCAAGCATTGCCCGATCAACGCTGTCCTGCAGCCGGAGCAGTTCGTCGAGATCGGCGAAGCCCTGGCCAAGGAGAAGGGGATCGCCGCCGGCGACCGGGTCCGGGTCAGTTGCAAGCGCGGGCATATCGAGGCGGTCGCGGTGGTGACCAAGCGCATCCGTCCGCTGCAGGTCAACAACCAGACCGTGCACCAGATCGGCATCCCGTTGCACTGGGGCTTTACCGGGGCCACCCGGCACGGCTACCTGACCAACACCCTGGTGCCGTTCCTCGGCGACGGTAACACCCAGACCCCGGAATCCAAGTCGTTCCTGGTCAACGTGGAGAAAATCTGATGGCCAGCCAAGACATCATTGCCCGTTCGGCCACCACCACTCCATCACCGTCGGTGCGCGAGCAAGAGCAGGTGGCCAAACTGATCGACACCACCAAGTGCATCGGCTGCAAGGCCTGCCAGGTGGCCTGTGCGGAATGGAACGAGCTGCGCGACGAGGTGGGCCACAACCACGGCACCTACGACAATCCGGCCGACCTCAGCAGCGAAACCTGGACGCTGATGCGCTTCACCGAGTATGAAAACGACGCGGGCAACCTGGAGTGGCTGATCCGCAAGGACGGCTGCATGCACTGCGACGACCCCGGCTGCCTGAAGGCCTGCCCCAGCCCCGGAGCGATCATCAAGCATGCCAACGGCATCGTCGATTTCAATCAGGACCACTGTATCGGCTGCGGCTATTGCATCACGGGGTGTCCGTTCAATATCCCGCGTATCTCCCAGAAAGACCACAAGGCCTACAAGTGCACGCTGTGCTCGGACCGCGTGGCGGTGGGTCTGGAACCGGCCTGCGTCAAGACCTGCCCGACCGGGGCCATCGTGTTCGGCAGCAAGGAGGACATGAAAGAACACGCCGCCGAGCGTATTGTCGACCTCCAGTCCCGCGGCTTCGAGCACGCCGGGCTGTACGACCCCGACGGGGTTGGCGGTACCCATGTGATGTACGTGCTGCACCACGCCGACAAGCCCTCGCTGTACGCCGGCCTGCCGGATCAACCGGTGATCAGCCCGCTGGTGGGGCTGTGGAAGGGCGTGAGCAAGCCCCTGGCGCTGCTGGCCATGGGCGCGGCGGTGCTGGCCGGGTTCTTCCATTACGTGCGCATTGGCCCGAACCGGGTCGAGGAGGACGAACACCCGTCGGCGCCGGACACCAGCGTGCATGAAGTCGACCCGGCGGTGCATGTCTATGACCCGCACAAACCCGGGCCACAGGGGGATCAGCGGCCATGAGCAACAAGACGATTTTGCGCTACACCGCCAACCAGCGCACCAACCACTGGCTGGTGGCAATTCTGTTCATCTGCGCGGCCCTGTCGGGGCTGGCCCTGTTCCACCCGGCGCTGTTCTGGCTCAGCCATCTGTTCGGCGGCGGGCCGTGGACGCGCATCCTGCATCCCTTCATGGGCGTGCTGATGTTCGTGTTCTTCCTGGGGCTGGTGATCAGCTTCTGGCGGGCGAACTTTTTTATCGCCAACGACCGCGTGTGGCTCAGGCGCATTGACCGGGTGATGCGCAACGAGGAGGAGAGCGTGCCCCCGGTGGGCAAGTACAATGCGGGGCAGAAGCTGCTGTTCTGGACACTGCTGGCCTGCATGCTGGTGCTGTTGCTCAGCGGTCTGGTGATCTGGCGGGTGTATTTCAGCCACTACTTCGGTATCTCGTCCATTCGCCTGGCGAGCCTGTTGCACGCCCTGGCGGCGTTCGTGCTGGTGCTCTGCATCATCGTGCACATCTACGCCGGCATCTGGATCAAAGGCTCGGTCAGCGCCATGCTGCATGGCTGGGTCAGCCGGGCCTGGGCCAGGAAACACCACGAACTCTGGTACCGTGAGGTGACCCGCGACGAGACGCCTGCCAGCCGAGTGAGCAAAAAAGGATGATGCCTTGAGCCTGATACTGGAGCCCGGACAAATCGAGGCGTCGGCGAGCACGCCGCCGTTCCTGCGCTTGCCGCCGCATAATCTATTTGCCTTGCGTGCCATGCGCCTTGAACAGTTGGCAGGCGGCCACCCGCTGGCCGACTATCTGCATCTGATTGCCAGCCTTTGTCACGTGCAGCAGAGCCTGCTTGACCAACCGCCGCCGGTTGCCAGCCCGGACCAGGGCCGCCTGGCTTTGTGTCAGGAGCATGGCTTGCCGCCATTGGCTGCCGACAGCCTGGTCCGTGAGGACGACTGGCTGCTGTTTCTCGATGCCTTGTTGCAGCGCTATCAGGCACCGGCCCAACCCGAAGTGCAAAAGGCAGTGGCTACCCTGGGCGGTGCCAATGCCGGGCAGCGCAAGGTCTGGGCCATTGCCTTGCTCAGCGGCCAATATGCCGGGTTGCCGGCAGCGCTGGTGCCGTTCCTCGGCGCCGCCTTGCAGGCGGCCTGGAGTCACTGGTTGCTGAGCCTGCCAGGCGCCGAACTCAAGCCGTGTGACAGCCTTGGCCAGTGTCCGGCCTGCGGCTCGCCGGCCATGGCCGGGGTGATCCACCAGCGCGGCCGGTACAACGGGCTGCGTTATCTGGTGTGCTCTCTGTGTGCCTGTGAATGGCATGTGGTGCGGGTCAAATGCATCCAGTGCGAATCAAGCAAGGGTCTGCGCTACGTCAGCTTCGATGACGACCGCCACAGCGCCGAGCAGGCGCCGTTGCGGGCGGAAGTCTGCCCTGGCTGCAACAGCTACCTGAAACTGCTCTACCTGGAAAACGACGCCGAGGCCGAAGCCCTTTCGGCGGACCTGGCCAGTCTGGCCCTGGACCTGCGCCTGGACATGGAAGGCTACCAGCGCCTGGCGCCGAATCTGATGCTGGCGCCTGGGGGAGATTGACCAGCCTTGCAAGGGAAGGCTTTGCCTTCCATTCGCTGGCAAGCCAAGCCAACTACAATCTCCTGCATACGACGCCGGAGTATTTCGATGCCCCCCAATCCAGCCCATGCAATGGAGCACCTGCCCTCCATCGACAGCCTCCTGCGCAGCCCCGCCTGCCAGCCGCTGACCGACCGCTATGGCCGCGAAGCCGTGCTCGCCACCCTGCGGCAATTGCTCGACGACCTGCGCGAGCCCGCCCGGCTCGGCCAACTCGATTCTGCAGAACTCGGCACTGAAGTCCTGGCCGGCCGCGCCGGTGAACGCCTGGCCATTCAACACGCCAGCCGCGTGCGGCGGGTGTTCAACCTCACCGGCACGGTGTTGCACACCAACCTGGGGCGGGCGCTGTTGCCGCAAGAGGCCATCGAGGCGGTAGAGAACGCCGCCCGCTACCCACTCAACCTGGAATTCGACCTGGTCAGCGGCAAGCGTGGCGACCGCGACGATCTGATCGAAGGCCTGATCCGCGAGCTGACCGGCGCCGAGGCAGTAACGGTGGTCAACAACAATGCCGCAGCCGTGTTGCTGGCGCTCAACAGCCTGGGCGCGCGCAAGGAGGGCATCATCTCCCGGGGTGAGTTGATCGAAATCGGCGGCGCCTTTCGCATTCCCGATATCATGGCCCGGGCCGGGGTCAGGCTGCATGAGGTGGGCACCACCAACCGCACCCATGCCCGCGACTACGAAACTGCCATCGGACCGCGCAGCGGTCTGCTGATGCGTGTGCACACCAGCAACTACAGCATCCAGGGCTTCACCGCCCAGGTGCCGACCGCGGAACTTGCGCAACTGGCGCATCGCCACGGCTTGCCGCTGCTTGAAGACCTGGGCAGTGGCAGCCTGCTGGACCTGACCCGCTGGGGCCTGCCTGCTGAACCCACGGTGCGCCAGGCCTTGCTCGACGGTGCCGATATCGTCACCTTCAGCGGCGACAAGTTGCTCGGCGGGCCACAAGCCGGCTTGATCGTCGGCCGCAAGGCGTTGATTGCGAAGATCAAGAAAAACCCGCTCAAGCGTGCCCTGCGGGTGGACAAACTGACCCTTGCCGCCCTCGAAGCCGTGCTGAACCTGTACCGCGACCCCGATCGACTGGCCGAACGCTTGCCCAGCCTGCGCCTGCTGACCCGGCCACAGGCCGACATCCTGGCCCAGGCCGAACGCCTGCGCCCGCAGTTGGCAACGGTGCTGGGCCAGGCCTGGAGTGTGGCGGCACTGCCGGCACTGGGCATGATTGGCAGCGGCAGCCAACCGGTGGCGCGACTGCCCAGTGCTGCCCTGTGTGTGCGCCCATTGGTGCCGAAACGCCTGCGCGGACGGCAATTACTTGGCCTGGAGTTGGCTTTGCGATCCTTGCCCATCCCGGTGCTCGGACGTATCGACGACGATGCCCTGTGGCTCGACCTGCGCCAACTGGACGACGAGGCCGTCTGGCTTGCGCAACTGGGCCAGTTGCAAGGGGAGGGCTCGCAAGGGTGATCGTCGGCACTGCAGGGCACATCGACCATGGCAAGACCGCCTTGCTGCAAGCCTTGACCGGCCAGGCTGGCGACCGCCGCCGCGAGGAGCGCGAGCGCGGCATCACCATCGACCTGGGTTATCTCTATGCTGCTCTGGAGCCGGGAGCGCCGTTGACCGGTTTTATCGATGTACCCGGCCATGAGCGTTTCATCCACAATATGCTCGCCGGCGCCCAGGGCATCGACGTGGTGCTGCTGGTGGTGGCCGCCGATGACGGCGTGATGCCCCAGACCCGCGAGCACCTGGCGATTGTCGAGCTGCTCGGCATCCCCCGGGCATTAGTGGCGATCAGTAAATGCGATCGGGTTGAACCGGGCCGGGTGCAGGCCGTGCAAGCTCAAGTCGAAGCTTTGCTCGCCGCCGGGCCGTATCGCGATGCCTTGCAGTTCCCGCTGTCGAGCGTGACCGGGGAGGGCGTCGAGGCCTTGCGCCAGGCGCTGCTGGCCGCCCAGGCCCAGGTCCGCCAGCGCAGTGCCAACTGCGGTTTTCGCCTGGCCATTGACCGGGCCTTCAGCGTCGCCGGCGCCGGTATCGTGGTCACCGGGACCGCCCTGGCCGGGCAGGTGGCGGTGGGCGATACACTGCTGCTTGGTCAGTCCGGCAAGCCGGTGCGGGTACGTGGCCTGCATGCGCAGAACCAGGCCGCCGTCGAAGCCTGGGCCGGGCAGCGGGTGGCCCTGAACCTCAGTGCCGAACGCCTGGCCCTGGAGCAGATCCACAGGGGGGACTGGCTGCTCGCCGAGTGGCTGCACGCCCCCACCCAGCGCCTGGATATCGAGATGCAGTTGCTGCCTGGCGAGCCACGTCCCTTCGAACATTTCAGCCCGGTGCACGTGCACCTGGGCACTCAGGATGTCACCGCGCGGGTCGCCTTGCTCGAGGGCAGCAGCCTGGCACCGGGCGGGCGCATGTTCGCGCAATTGTTGGTGAACGCTCCGCTGCAAGGGGTGCATGGCGACCGACTGGTACTGCGTGACCACAGTGCCCAGCGCACCCTGGGCGGGGGGCGGGTGCTAGACCCGTTCGCTCCGGCCCGCCAGCGCCGCCAGCCCGCGCGCCTGGCTCAGTTGCAAGCGCTGGCCGCGAGCGACAGCCTGGAGCAGGCCTTGCCCGCGCTGCTCGCCAGCACCGATACCGGCCTTGACCCGCAGCGCCTGGAGCGCCAGTTCAATCGGCTGCGCGCGACCTGGCGGTTACCCGAAGACGTACTGGTGGTTGCCACGCGTCAGGGGCCGTTGTTGTTCAGCAACACCCGTTGGCAGGCGCTCAAAGCGCCGTTGCTTGCGCAGTTGGCGCGCTTTCATGAACTGGAGCCCGATCAGTTGGGGCCGGACCGGGACCGGCTTCGTCGGTTCGCGGCAACGCCCCTGGAGCGCCCGGCATTCGTCAGCCTGCTCGAAGAGTTGCTGGCCAGCGGCAGCATCAAAGCCAGCGGGCCATGGCTGCACCTGCCCGAGCACCAGGCACGCCTGAGTGATGAGGACGCGGCGCTGTGGCAGCAGTTGCAGCCGTTGTTGGAGCAGGGCAACTTCGATCCGCCCTGGGTGCGCGACCTGGCCAGCGCCACGGGTCGTGAAGAATCCGAGGTGCGCCTGCTGCTGCGCAAGCTGGCACGGCTGGGGCAGGTTCACCAGGTGGTGCGCGATCTGTTCTTTCTCGATGCCACGGTACATCGCCTGGCGGCTATGCTCATGCAACTGGCCGCCGACAACGAGAATATCCAGGCGGCTGCGTTTCGCGATAGCGTAGGCATAGGTCGTAAGCGCAGCATCCAGATTCTCGAGTTCTTCGACCGTATCGGATTGACCCGGCGGCTTGGCGATCAGCGCCGCATCCGGCTCGACAATGCCCTGGCGCAACGCCCCACAGGCTGATTTCAAGGAAGGCAATCGCGCCCGGTGGCGCGGCCGGGCTTCAAACCCGGTTGGGGACGGCAGCCGTTCCCGGGCAGGTTCGACTCCCGCTGCCTTCCGCCACTTTTCGTTAGAAGGTAATTTCCAGGTTAACCGTTGGTGCCGAAGTGCGGCTGCCCTGGCCACCGTCCACGCCGAACTTGTTGTGCCAGTACTCGTAACCCACGCCGAACCAGAGATTGGGCTTGATGTTCTTGCCCGGGAGCACGGCGTACATCAGCGAAGTGCGGATCAGGGTTTCGGGGGCGGTGTCGTTGTCGAAGTAGTCTTCGCCTTTCTCGCCGACGTAGTTGATGAAGCCCTGGAACTTGCTGGCATGGTTACCGATCTGGAAAGGGCGCATCCAGGACAGGTTCAGGTTGTAGGTGCCGTCGAAGGTCAGTTCTTCGTGCTTGGCACCGGGAATGCCGGTCTGGTTGTGTTCGCGGTAATACAGCACGCTGAAATCCAGCACGCCGACCGTGTTGAATTT
Source organism: Pseudomonas akapageensis (assembly GCF_011355085.1). Taxonomy (GTDB): domain Bacteria; phylum Pseudomonadota; class Gammaproteobacteria; order Pseudomonadales; family Pseudomonadaceae; genus Aquipseudomonas; species Aquipseudomonas akapageensis. The sequence goes on from NZ_VXCP01000057.1 coordinate 53,784, forward strand.
CAGCGTGGGGCCGAGCACCACGGCCCGCTTGTTGGATGAGGCAAGGTTGTTGTTGCGGTTGGCATCGAAGCCCAGGGTGAAGGCGTAATCCTTGATCAGGCCGGTGCCCAGCGGTTGGTCGAACACCCTTGAAGCAAACAGCTGGTGGCGATAGACCCCGTAGACTTCGCTGCCGCCATGGTCAGTGCCTTTGCGCGGGTCGTTGCTGTCGGAAAAGAACACGTCGATGTTGAGAAAGTTGCTGCCGTAACGGTAGCCGTCGGCGTGGGTGAAGCTGTAGATGCGCTTGGCAATGTAGTTCGGGTTATTCGGGTTGGTGAACTCTTTCCCGTAGCGAAAGCCGACGCTGTTGTTCATCCATTCGAATGCACCTGCCTGCCCCATACTCGCCATGGCAACGATCATGGCGGCGCCCTGTACTTTCCATTTCATTATTGTTGTTTTCCTGTTCATGGAATGAGTGGTGACTGCTCGGTCAGCAGTATCAACAGAATTCACTGATCACCAAAGAACAGAATATCGAGCACACCGATGCCGAATCGGCATCGGCAAAATTGACTTAAAAGTCAAATAATTCAGGGGCTTGGAAAGGCTCGCTCAAGCAATGACTTGGGTGAGTTCGGCGCTTTCGCGACGGGCGATTTCTTCACTGAACAAGCGCGAAACGGCGTCCACGGCGACCGGTAAATGACGGTCGGCGCGAATGTACAAACCCAGGTCGCTGACCACGCCGCCGTTGTCCCTGAGCGGGATGTGGACCAACTCGCCCTTGGCCAGGTCGCTTTCGATGCCGATGCGCGTCTGGAACGCCACCCCCAGGTTGCGCTTGGCCAATTGCCGGGCCAGTTCCATGGAGCCGCTTTCCAGCACCGGCCGTGACATAAGGCGCAGGCGTTTATGCAGTGGATCGAGCAGGTGATGGATCGACAGTTCGCTCTTGGCCAGGATCAACCCGTACTCAGAGCAGGTGGCGAAGCTCACGTCGCGACGCGAGGCCAGCGGATGGTCAGGCGTGACGATGGCGCCGAGGCGAAAGTGACCGACCGCCAATTGTTGCAGCTGCGGGGTGCGGGGCAGGGCAAAGGCCAGGCCGATGTCGGCCTTGCCGCTTTGTACAGCCTCGGGAATCGACTGCGAGCCGAGCACCGTCACGCCGATGGTCACATGGGGGTAACGCTCGCGCATATGGGCCAGCACGCAGGGCAACAGGTCGACGGTGACACCTTCGACCGCGGCGATTTCCACATGGCCGCTGTGCAGGCCTTGCATGGCATCGAGTTCGGAGCGCACCCGCTCCAGGTCCTGCAGGACCACGGTGACATGGCGGGCGAGAATCTCGCCGGCGGGGGTCAGGCGCAGGCCCCCGGGGAGGCGATCGAATAGCGGGGCGCCGATTTCGTCTTCGAGCTTGAGGATCTGCCGGTTCACGGCTGAGGAAGCGACATTCAGGCGCCGTGCAGCCTCGCGGATGGAGTTGCAGTGGCGGACCATGTCGAAGTAGTGGATGGCCGATGAGTGGAAGCGCAGTTTGCGGCTCATGGTGGTGGCGTGCCCCGGTTTTTTTGCCGGATCATACCTTGTGTTGCCTGTACCGGCCTCATCGCTGGCAAGCCAGCTCCCACAGGATTAGTGAACGCCGCCGGACCTCTGTGGGAGCTGACTTGCCAGCGATGAGGCCCGACCAGACAACACAAAACTTCAAAATGTATCAGCACATTTAAATTCTGGTGACATCAAGGTCCTAGGAATTACCCTACGATTTCTGCTGCCTTCAGTAACTTGTCCGGGGAAGGACTGAACACTAGTCTCGCCCAGTCACTGAATGTTCGGTGATCGGGTTTGGCGACCCGGGCGAAATTATTCAACCCCCCATTACCTTTGCCAACTTGTTTGTCGGCAATGTCTATTATGGCGGCTGTGCGCGGGAGGGCTTCGGCCCTGCCGGGTTTTGCCTAATTTACCGGTTCGCCAACCCGCGTATAGCTGCCACCTATTTGTTTGGCGACGAACTCGTGGTAGCTCCATCAAATTTGGATATCTACCATGAAAAAACTTGTCCCCGATCCACCCACCTTCAACCTCGGCCAGACCGCCGAAACCCACTTCGGCGCCTGCGATGGCCACGCCCCTTTATTTTCCGTGCGCCCCGGCATCAGCGCCGAAGACGCCCTGGTGCACGCCGCGTTGTATCTCAAATGCGCGAGTGACACGGGCCCGCAAGTGGTCGAGCACAGCAATGAAGTGGGTCGTGGCTTTGCCTGGTCAACCCTGCATTCGGTGCAAATGGCCAGGGCGCTGATCGAGGCTGTGCTCGATGGGATAGAGGCCCGTTATCTGCACGCAGGCCCCCGATGATCTTGTGTTGAATGTTCGGGCCTCATCGCTGGCAAGCCAGCTCCCACAGGAATTCAGTATTTCCACCATTTTGTGAACACTGAAGATCCCCTGTGGGAGCTGGCTTGCCAGCGATAAGGCCCAAAGGGCCTTCCGCTTTAGTGCTTGAACATCACATGCCGAACAGTGGTGTAATCCTCCAACCCGTACATCGACATGTCCTTGCCATACCCCGACAGCTTCTGCCCGCCATGGGGCATTTCGCTGACCAGCATGAAGTGCGTATTGACCCAGGTGCAGCCGTATTGCAGGCGGGCCGATATGCGATGGGCCAGGCCAACGTCGCGGGTCCAGACTGACGAGGCCAGGCCGTAGTCCGAGTCGTTGGCCCAGGCCAGGACCTGTGCTTCATCCTCGAATGGGGTCACCGACACCACCGGCCCGAATACTTCGCGACGAACGATCTCGTCATCCTGGCGGGCATCGGCCAGTACCGTCGGCTCGAAGAAGTAGCCGTCGCCTTCCACTGCCTTGCCACCGGTGATCAGGCGCATGTGCGGCTGGGCGATGGCGCGCTCGACCATGCCGGCGACGCGGTCGCGTTGCTGGGCGGTGATCAGCGGGCCGAGCTCGGTGGTCGGGTCGTCCTGCAGGCCGTGCTTGATGCTGGCGACGGCAGCGCCGAGCTTCTCGACGAATTTCTCGTAGATGCCCTTCTGCGCATAGATGCGGCAGGCGGCGGTGCAGTCTTGCCCTGCGTTGTAGAAACCGAAGGTGCGGATGCCTTCGACAGCAGCATCGATATCGGCGTCATCGAAGATGATCACCGGGGCCTTGCCGCCCAGTTCCATGTGCATGCGTTTGACGCTGTCGGCGGTGCTGGAAATGATGTTGGCGCCGGTGGCAATCGACCCGGTCAGCGAGACCATGCGCACCTTCGGATGGGTCACCAGCGGGCTGCCGACGGTAGGGCCACGGCCGAACACCAGGTTGAGCACGCCAGCCGGGAAGATCTCGGCGGCCAGTTCGCCCAGGCGCAGGGCGGTCAGCGGCGTCTGCTCGGAGGGCTTGAGCACCACGGTGTTGCCGGCGGCCAGGGCCGGGGCGATTTTCCAGGCGACCATCATCAGCGGGTAGTTCCACGGCGCGATGGAGGCGATCACGCCGACCGGGTCGCGGCGGATCATCGAGGTGTGGCCCGGCAGGTACTCACCGGCGGCCGAGCCGCTCATGCAGCGGTTGGCGCCAGCGAAGAAACGGAAGACGTCGGCAATGGCCGGGATCTCGTCGTTCAGGGCCGCATGGTAAGGCTTGCCGCAGTTGTCCGATTCGAGTTTGGCCAGTTCTTCGCCGTGGGTTTCGATGGCGTCGGCCAGTTTGAGCAGCAGCAGCGAACGGTCTTTGGGCGTGGTCTGTGACCAGCTGTCGAAGGCGGCGTCGGCGGCACGGACGGCGGCATCGACCTGGGCCTCTGTGGCTTCGTTGATTTCGGTCAGGACCCGGCCCAAGGATGGGTTGAAAACCGGTTGGCTCGGGCCTTCGCCGATGACCAGCTGGCCATTGATCAGCAGTTGGGTTTGCATGAAGGGGATCTCGCAAGGAATATCGTGAATTCAGTTGTGGGAGCGGCCTTGGCCGCTCCCACAAGTTATTGTGCGTGTTGAACCGAAGCGCCGCGGGGGGCGGTTGCGGCTTTGGGCTTGGAGAATTTCCAGGCGTCGCCGGCCGGTGCCGTGCCCTTGTCGTAGGGCCTGGCCAGCAGCATGTAGAGGAAGCCTGCGCCCAGCACCACCACTGTGGTGAGGATCATCGAGTAGTTGATGTACCAGGCGGCATCCGGCGAACGTGGCCAGACCATGTTGACGATGGCGCACAGGCCATACACCAGTGCAGCGATGTTCACCCAGATACCCCAGGCGCCGAGGGTGAACTGGCCGTTCGGGCGCCAGCCCTTGGCGCGGGCAATCAATGCTGCCACCACAATCAACTGGAAGGCGATGTAGATGCCGATGGCCGCGAAGCCGACGATGGTCGCAGTGGCATCGGCCATGAACATTCCCAGGCAGACGATGGCCGCCGGCACCACGCCGCTGACGATCAGGGCAAAGGACGGTACATGGTTGGACGACAGGCGCGACAGCATGGAACTGCCGACGATCATTTCGTCACGGGCATAGGCGAACAACAGGCGGCTGGCAGCAGCTTGCAGGCTGAGTACGCAGGAGATGAACGATACCAGCACCACCGCCATGACCAGGCGCGAACCCACCGGCCCGAAGGCGTTGGCCAGGATGGTCGCGACCGGATCGGTGTCTTCGCCGGCGATGACTTTATGCATGTCCGGTACCGACAGGATCAACGCCAGGCAAGCAAACATCGCCGCCGCGCCACCGATGTAGACGGTCATGCGCATGGCCTTGGGAATGCGCTTGCCCGGGTTCGGCGTCTCTTCTGCCACATCGCCGCAGGCCTCGAAGCCGTAGTACTGGAACAGGCCGGCCAGGGACGCCGCCAGGAAGGCCGGCAGGTACGAGCCGTTGATATTGATGTCGAAGGTGTCGAACAGCACGCTCAGTGGCTGGTGACGCTCGAAGATCAGCAGGTAGCCGCCGACCAGGATCGCGCCGACCAGCTCGCAGAGGAAGCCGAACATGGCGACCCGGGCCAGCAGCTTGGTGCCCACCAGGTTCAGCCCGGTAGAAGCCAGGATCAGTACCAGGGCAATGTAGATGCTGATGTCGTTGCTCGGCTCGAAGCCCATCAAGATCGCCAGGTAAGGACCGGCGCCCACGGATACGCCGGCAATGGTCGCACACAGCGCCCAGGCGTAGACCCAGCCCACCATCCACGCCCAGCGCTTGCCCACCAGGCGACGCGCCCACGGATAGACACCACCGGAAATCGGGAACTGCGACACCACTTCACCGAAAATCAGACACACCAGCAATTGCCCGGCGCCGATCAGCAGGTAGGACCAGAACATCGGCGGCCCGCCAGCGGCCAGGCACAGGCCGAACAGGGTATAGACGCCGACGACGGGCGACAGGTAGGTGAAACCCAGGGAGAAGTTCTCCCACAGGCTCATGCTGCGATTGAAATCGGAGCTGTAGCCGAGGGCGCGGAGTTGTTCCGCATCCTGGTCGGCAGTGCTGTTTGCACGCGAGCCACTCATGTTGTTTCCTCTTTATAAATGGCAGTCGTTTGATCTGCCGGCGAGCAAAGCCGCCGGCGCACTCAAGGAGCTGTTTATTGTTGTAGGGGGGTTACAGACTTATCCGGCCTTGCGTTCGCCTTCGTCTTCTTTGCCGTGCTCTTTATCGTATTGGGAGAGCCACTCCACCGCCGCGTCGCGGTAACGGCTGAAGCCCTTGTAGTCGACCAGTTCCTGGTTCAGGGTCTTGAGCACACGGTGCATGCGGCGGGCCCAGGCCGGGTTGGTGGCGATGTCTTCCAGGCTCAGCAGGTAGGTGCGGATCGGGAACACGATGGCGTTGCTGCGCGGCAGGCGGTGCAGCGGTTGCAGCTCGATGCGCAGGTACACCCGCTTGCCGGCGTTTTCCGGGGTGACGATGGTGCGATCCGGTGCCCACTCGGGCAGGCTTTCGGCCGACACTTCAAGGCGCGGATTGACCGTCAGCGACCAGTTCAGGCGGCGCACCGGGTGACCGATGCGCAGGCGCAGCAGAAACTTCAAGGCGCGGTCGAGCATGCCGATTTCTTTCACCAACGGAACCGGGCCGTGGAATTCTTCCCAGCTCATGCCCAGGTTGAAGCGCAGCGAGTAGTCGGCGCGCTGGGTGGCGATGCCGGCGCCCCAGTACAGGGTGCCGTCGCGCTCTTCCTGCAGGACCCAGTCACCCTGAGCCTGGCGAGTGATGTATTCCATCGGCTCAAAGGGCAGGGTGGCCGGGTCGCCGAAGGTGAAGTGGTCGTCGATTTCCAGCAGGCGGTTGACCCAGTGCCAGTTGCGGCCTTCACGTTCCAGGGTGAAGTACTCGGGATAGTCCCGGGCGTAGGACTCCATGATCAGCTCGAGCAGGTCCCATTGCGCTTCCATCATGTGTGGCGCCGAGACGTAGTGCATGCCCGGGTCTTTTTCCAGGGTGATGGCGCGGTCGCGGCATTCGCTGATGTAGTGCTCGTCGATGTCGAAGGCGGCGCGGAACGCACCGTCGCCGACCGAGACATGGGGCTCCAGGTTCATGGAGTACATGTAGTCATCATCGGGGAAGGGGAACGGCACGCGAGCGATGGTTTCCGGGCTGTTGGCGAAGGTGTAGTCGTCGCGGTAGGTTTCGTCGCGGTTGAATTTGATTGTCATTGTTGTGTCTTCCTCGATCAAAGGTCGATGACCAGGTGATTGCACTTGGCCCGGGATACGCAGGGCATGATTTTCTTGTTGGCCAGTTTGTCTTCGTCGCTCAGCCAGTCGTCGGTGTGGAGGATTTCCCCGTCCAGCTCCAGCACGGCGGTTTCACAGTGGCCGCAGGCGCCGCCACGGCACAGGTAGGGCATCTCGAAACCGGCGGCTTCCACCGCTTCGAGCATGCTCTGGTCCGGAGAGACCTCGATTTTTGCGCCGCTGCGGCCCAGGGTGAAGGTGAACGCTTCGCCGCCGCTGCTTTGCTCCAGGAAGCGCTCGAAGTGAATGTGGCTGTCGGTCCAGCCCAGGGCGCGGGCGCAGTCCAGGGTGGCGTCGATCATGCTGTCCGGGCCGCAGGCATAGACGTGGCTGCCTAACGGGCGGTCGGCCAGCACGCTGCTGATGTCCAGGCGTTCATCGACGCCCTTGCGGTACAGATGCACCTGGCCGCCATAGATGCGTTGCAGCTCTTCCCCCAGTCGGGCGTGTTCCGGGCCGCGCACGGCGTAATGCAGTTCGAAGGGCACCTTGCTCAGGCGCAGTTCCTCGAGCTGGGAGATCACCGGGGTGATTCCCACGCCGCCGGCGATGAACAGGTGCAGGCGCGCCTGCTTGACCAGCGGGAACAGGTTGACCGGCGGGGTGATGTCGATCAGGTCGCCTTCGCGCACGCTTTCGTGCAGCCGGCGCGAACCGCCACGGCCATCTTCGACCCGGCGCACGGCGATCTGGTAGGCGCTGGTATCGTAGGGCGAGCTCATCAGCGAGTAGGGGTTGCGCAAGGTGTTCTGCCCGTTGGGGATCAGCACTACCACGTGGCTGCCACCGGAAAAGGCCGGAAGGTGCGCACCGTCTGGCGAGACCAGGGTGAAACGCTTGATTTCCGGGGTCACGGCTTCGATGCGGGCCACGCGCAGGTTCAGGGTTCCGTTGTTCAGACTCATGTGTCGAGCTCCTCGGCTTGCGGCAGTTCGCCAGGGACTTCGGCGTCGGCTTTCACCGCCTGGAAGGCGGCCAGGCGACGGGAGTAGTGGTCACGCACGACCAGCGTCAGGTCGCACCCCGGGCACTGGTAGACGCGCTGGGTGACGTTCTCGGTGTAGGTATCGCAGTGCACGCACCAGACCCGGCGCACCAGGGTGCCGGAGTGTTCGCGCAGCACTTCGTCGCGGTTCATATCGAAGGCGGTGTAGACCTGCATGGCCGTGCCCAGGAAGCTTTCGGAACCGGTGAGGTACAGGCGGGTGCCCATGCGGGCCTGGCCGAGCATGCCCTTGAGGTCTTCGAGCAACGCCTGGTTGCTGGCATAGACGCGCAACTCGACGGCGGGCTGCTGCTGCAACTGGGCGAGGAAGTTCTGCCCGGAGAAGGACTCTTCGGAATACAGCAAGGTGGCCTGCTGGCCAAGATCAGCCAATTCATCGAGCAGACGCAGCATGGCGCGGCCACCGCTGCCCTGGCCGGCGACGATGTGCCGCTTGCCTCCGGGTAGCGGGCGCAACAGGTCATAGACCGGTCGGCTCTTGATACCTGTAATCAACATTATTGTTTTACCTCCTGGGCTTCTGGCGCGGCGGGTGAGTGCCGGCCCTTTGGAGGTTGTTGGAGCACAGGCTGTGCCAACTTTATAAGGTGTTGATTTTATTGGGTTTTAAAGGATTGTCTTACAAAGTGGATAGGCAAAAACAACATGCCTGTAGGCATTTTTGCAGCGCTGTCGGCGGGATTGATGAGGGGCACACATCCCTGTGCACGGAGTTTCAGTCGCGTTGCAGCTTGCGGATCAGGGTCCCGATGTCGATGCCCAGGTGCTGCGCGGCCTTGCGCTTGCTGCCGCACAAACGCACGGCCTTGAGGATCACTTGCCGTTCGAAACGCTGTACTTGCGCCTTGAGGTTCTGTTCGGGGCCGTCATCCAGCGGCAGGTCTTCATCATCCTCCGGCTGCAGGGCCGTCGGGACCTTGTCTTCCAGCATCTCTGCCGGCAGGTGGTGTTCCTGGGCTTCATCGTCGGCGAGTACCGCCAGGCGCTCGAAGATGTTCACCAGCTCGCGGATGTTGCCCGGGAAGTCATAGGCCATCAGGCGTCGTCGACAATCGGGGGAGAGGTGCAGGGTCGGCTCGCGATCGAGGTTGATGCGGGTCAGGAGGATATCGATCAAAAAGGGCAGGTCATCGATGTGCTTGCGCAGCGGCGGGATTTCCACCGGCAGGACGGCCAGACGGTAGTACAGGTCGGCGCGGAACTCGCCGATGCTGACCTGATGGCGCAGGTCCTTGTTGGTGGCGGCGATCACCTGCACCTGAACGGTCTTGCTCAAGGGCGAACCGACCGACTGAATGGTACTGTCCTCCAAAAATTTCAATAACTTGGCTTGTACATGTAAAGGAATTTCTCCGATCTCATCCAGGAACAACGTACCGCCCGAGGCTGCTTCGATGTAGCCCTGTTTGCCGCCCTGCAGGGCACCGGTGAAGGCGCCTCGTTCGTAGCCGAACATCTCCGACTCGAACAGGCTTTCCGGGATACTGCCGCAGTTGACATGAATGAACGGGCGGTCGCCCCAGCCGGCGGCACGGTGGATATGCCGGGCGATGGCCGTCTTGCCGACGCCTGGCTCACCCAGCAGCAGGAGCCTGGCGCGGCGGCGGAAGGCGCGTACTCCGGTGTCGGCGATGCTCGACAATTGCGGCGACAGGTGCAGGGCATTGTCCTGGGGATCGCTCAGGCCGGGCTTGTCGGGTGCGCGCAAGGCCGCAGGGGAGCGCTTCTGCGGCTTGCTGCCTTCGAAATCCCGTTGCACCAGCATCATGAAGGGCTTTTCATAGGCGCCGGTCGGCACCGCCTGGGTGCTGGTGAACAGTACCCGGCCGTCCCGCGAGCGGGTCAACGCACTGCTGGCACCGCGATTGATGGCCATTTCGAAGTCATCGAACATCAGCGCCGAGCGCTGGAAGAACTCAGTGTTGGACAGGCCTACCGCTTGCTCCCTGGACAGGCGATTGACCCGTTCGGCCGCCAGGTTAATGAAGCGCACCCGGGCCTCGCCATCGCAGACGATGATCGCTTCGCTGAAGCTGTCGAGCAGCGCGTGCAGCGCCGGGGTTTCCAGCAAGGCGCCGAGGATCTCACTGCTGACGTTGACCGACGAGCGCATGCCCATCTGCAGGGCGCCCAGCAGGTTCTTGTCGTTCATGGATGCAGCTCTCCGGGGTGCCCGGCGTGGTGTCCGTTGCGACGCAATACCGCGACCTGCCAGGCTACGCCTTCCTTGATCGCGATGCGCGAGCAATGCACGTTGAAGTCCAGCGCACGGCCGCCCAGGTCTGGCAGCACGACGCGGTGCCAGGTCCGCTCCGGTGGCGAGGTATCGAGCAGGGACCGGGCGATGCTGGCGCCCCGGGTAATGCCGAAGGTCTCTTCGAACGCCGAGTTGCGCCATTGCGGCTGCTGTTGCTCATCGATGACCAATACCGCGTCGGGAACCGCATCGAACACCCGACGCAAGGCGGCGATGCGCTGCTCGGCGTCATGCTGCACGCGCAATTCCTGGCTGACATCGCGGATGCTGCCCCACATGCGCAACAGCTGGCCACCGACGATGGTGGCGCGCACGTCGTTTTCGACATAGGCGGGCGAGCCATCGTGGCGGCGGTCCACCGACAGGGCGCCATCGACGCAGAAATCCGATTCGATCAGGCGCCGCACGAACTCCTCGTTGGCCGGGCTGCGTGGCCAGTACAGGCGCACCGGCTGCTGGTTGAAGTCCACGTCCGACGGCATTTCGTAGACCTGGGCCATGGCCCGGTTGCACATGCGCCATTGGGAATTGTTTTCAAAGACCTGGCGGACGATTTCGTCAGGCGACTGATTGATGTCGACCGCGTCGGCCCACTCGATGCACCAGTAGGCCACCTTGGCGCTGAGCAGCATCTGGCTCATGACCTCGTTGGCGTTCTGCAATTCCTGCACGCGACGTCCCAGCGGGCCCAAGGGCATTTCGATCAGGTGCAGGCGGGCAGGCTGCACCGAGCGCCATTCGAGGATACCGCTGGCTACCACCGGCAGCAGGCCGCCGTTGTGGCGAATCAGGGTCAGTTCCAGGCTGTGGACCCGTTCATCGGCAGGCGGGTTGGCGAACAGATGCTGCAAGGTGCGCACCGATTCGGCGGTGTAGATCTGTTCGATCGGCTGGTCGCGCAGATAATCGGGGTCGTAACCCAGTTGATTGCTCATGCCGGCGGAGATCGCCAATACCTGTCCATGGGATGAAATCGTGCTGGAAAGGGCCATGCCTCTTTCGCTGAGTAAACCTAGTGTGTCCATCTTCACGCTCGATGCTTGTGGGCAAATGAAGAAAATGGGGGCACATTGCGTGCCAGGGTAGAGGCCAGGGAAATCAAGGGGTGGAGCTCTTCGGGTGCTGCGTATTTGCTTTAGTGTATGTATTTTTGCAGCGGTTTACGTGCCTCGTTCCCACGCTCTGCGTGGGAATGCATCCCGGGACGCTCCGCGTCCAGCCACCGAAAGCACATCGGCGCGGAGCGCCAGCCCCTGCATTCCCACGCAGAGCGTGGGAACGAGAGCGCAGAGCGTGGGAACGAGAGCGCCGATCCTGCCGATTGCACAGGATTATCCTGCCGCCGCCCTCTGATCTATAGCCTAACGCCCCAGTCAGAAGCTAACCTTGGGCTTCGCAGTCCTTTTCGTCGACCTGCCTCAAGGATGATCCTTTGCACTTCCTCAAACGCGTTTGCCGAGGTTTGCTGTTCACCACGGCGCTGTCTTTGTTTGCCCAGGGTGCCAGCGCCCAGGCACCGGGCCTGGCCACTGACGCCAAGGGCTATGCGCCTGCCGAAAGCTGCATCGGCTGTCACGCCGAGCAGGCCGGCGCCTGGAAGAACTCCGACCACGACTGGGCCATGCGCCCGGCGAGCAAGACCAGTGTGCTGGGTGACTTCAAGAATGCGCAGTTCAAGGACGGCAAGGTCCAGGCCCGGTTCTTTCGCAAGGGCGAGAAGTTTTTCGTCAACATCGAAGGCGCCGATGGCAAGCCCGCTGACTTCGAGATCCTCTACACCTTCGGCTACAAGCCGTTGCAGCAGTACCTGGTGGCATTCCCCGGTGGGCGCCTGCAGAGCCTGACCATCGCCTGGGACACCCGCAGCAAGGCCGAAGGCGGTCAACGCTGGTTTTCCATGTACCCGGGGCAGCATTTCGCCCCTGACGACCCCCTGCACTGGACCGGCCGCTACCAGAACTGGAACGCCATGTGCGCCGATTGCCATTCGAGCAATCTGCTCAAGGGCTACGACGACAAGACCGATACCTTTGCCACCACCTGGCATGAGCAGAACGTCGGTTGCCAGGCCTGTCACGGCCCGGGCCAGGCCCACGTCGACTGGGCCGGCAAGGAAAAGCCGGCACAGGCCAGCTACAGTTCGCCTGCCGAAATCGGCCTGACGGTGGATTACAAGGCCATGGGCAGCAAAGGCCTGGTCGACCAGTGCGCCTATTGCCACAGCCGCCGGCAGAGTCTTAACGTCGGCCAGCAACCGGGCAAACCGCTGCTCGACAGTGCGCTGCCGGCCACCCTGCGCCCTGACCTCTACCACGCCGACGGGCAGATGCAGGGCGAGGTCTATGTCTACGGCTCCTTCACCCAGAGCAAGATGTTCGCTGCGGGCGTCACCTGTACCGACTGCCACAACCCCCACACCACCAAGCTCAAGATCGAGGGCAACGGCCTCTGCCAGCAGTGCCACAATCCCAACCCGCCGGCTCGGTTCCCGAGCCTGCATGCCAAGAACTATGACAGTCCCGAGCACCATCATCACCAGGCCGGTTCCCAGGGCGCGCAGTGTGTCAACTGCCATATGCCGGCGCAGACCTACATGGTGGTCGACCCCCGTCGCGATCACAGCTTCCGCCTGCCGCGCCCGGACCTGAGCGCCGAGACCGAAAGCCCCGATGCCTGTACCGCCTGCCACAAGGACAAGCAACCGGCATGGGCCGCGAAGACCATCGAAGGCTGGTTCGGCACCCCGCAACGGCCGCCGCACTATGGCCAGGCCTTGCATGCCGCACGCATCGGCCAGTCTGATTCGCTGCAGCAACTGACGGCATTGATCGGTGACCTGGGCAAGCCGGCCATCGTGCGCGCCACGGCCGTCGAGCAATTGGCGGGGATGGGCGATCCGGCGCTGCCGAGCCTGACTCAGGCGCTCAAGGATGACAGTTCGCTGGTGCGTGCCTATGCCGCGTCCGGATTTACTCGGCAACCGCCGGTACAGCGGGTCAAGTACCTGCTGCCGTTGCTCCACGACGATAACCGTGCGGTGCGGGATGAAGCCTTGCGCGCCCTGGTCGGGATTTCGCTGATTGCCTTGCCCGAGGCCGAGCGCGAGCCCTACAAGGCCGCCCTGGCGGACTACGAACAACGCCTGCGCGGCAACGCCGACCTGCCGGGCAACCGCCTGAATCTCGCGGTCATGCTCGAGCGCGATGGACGCCAGCAGGAAGCCCTGGAACAGTATCGCCAGGCCCTCAAGCTTGATCCGTACTTCGCCCCGGCGCGGGTCAACCTGGTGACGCTGGCCAACTCCATGCTGCGCCAGGACGAGGCCGAACAGGTGCTGCGCGATGGTGTCGCCTTGAAGGACATGCCGGTCACCGATCACGGCAACATCGCTTATATGCTGGCTTTGTTGCTGGTGGAGCGGAACAATACCGACGAGGCACTGCCGCTGCTCGATACGGCCGCCAGGGAGCTGCCGCAGAACCCGCGCATTCGTTACAACCAGGGGTTGTTGCTGTTGCAGATGCAACGCCGTGCCGAGGCGCAGGCGGCGCTGGAAGCGGGGTTGGCCCAGGCGCCGGATGATGCGGATCTGCTGTATGCGATGGTGTACCTGCATGGCTCGGCGGGGCAGCAGGGAGAGGCGATCGAGTATGTTCGTCGGCTGGAGAAGGCGGCACCGCAGGATGAGCGTTTGCCGGGTCTGAAGCGGCAGTTGGGGTTGCGCTGACGATAACCCTCGTTCCCACGCTCCGCGTGGGAATGCAGTGTCAGACGCTCTGCGTCGAGTCGTGGAAGCGCGACGCAGAGCGTCGCAGGAGGCATTCCCACGCAGAGCGTGGGAACGAGGAAATCACGGCTGCATCCCTAAAAACCACCGGTAATACGGATTGCCGCCATCCTCACGCATCACCTCGCGCACCCCTTCACCCCACTCATGACGCTCGCCCTTGTAGGCATGCAAACCCACCTGGTAGAAGCGCCCCAGGCGTTTTTGCTGGCCGTCCAGGCGCGCCTGGAAGTCATCGCTGCTGTTGGTCAACACGGGTTGGCTACGCAAGTCCAGCAGGGCCGGGAGCACCCGGGCAATCTCGTTGCTGCGCACCCACGGCGCGTATTCGATCGATGGCTGGTCATCGGTAACGGCCTGGGCTGAACCGGCAAAGCGCTCCAGGCCCGCCCGATCGGTGACGTAGGTCGAAAGCAGTGACGCCGGCGAAACGATGCCAACCTCGGCCAGGGCGCTGCGTACCGTGTCCTGCTCGAACCGCTGGCTGATGCGTTGGACATCCAGTTCCATCGACGCCAGTGAGCCGACCAGCAGCATTTCGTGGAACTCGGTGGTCCACAGGCTGGCATGGGGGAACACATCGAGAAAACTGCGCACCAGCGCTTGTGAGTCTTCCAGGTTCTGCGTCGGCAGCGGCAGCCATTGGGCGACGATGCCCTGGGGTTGCAGGCGTCGTGCGGCGAGTTCGTAGAAATCCCGCGAATACAGGTTGACCACGCCGCTGGCCGAAGGCGGTGGCGGTTCGAGGGTGATCAGGTCGTAGGCTTGCTCGCTGCGCAACAGTTCCTGACGACCGTCGCGCAGGCGGATATCGATGCGGCTGTCGCTCGGAGCGTCGTAGTTGCCCTTGAACAGCGGCGCTGCCTGGACCACGGTCGGCAACAGTTCGGCGACAACCCGGTGTTCCAGCCCCGGGTAGCGCAGCAGGGCGCCGGCGGTGATACCGGTACCCATGCCGATGACCAGCGCCGAGCGTGGCTCGCCGTTGTGGATGATCAGCGGCAACAGGGCCTGCAGGCGCATATAGCGCAACGACGGCATGGCATCGCCGGTGTTCGAGACGCCCTGAATGTAAAGCCTGTTGAAGACATTGGCGGCCTTGCCCTGGGTGACCACGGCGACAGTGCCACCGCGACCTTCCTTGTAGAAGGCCAGTATGCCGTTGCGCGCGCCCGGCATCAGGTGGGCCAGGCGATTGGAGGGCACGGCAATCACCAATACAAGGCTCACCAGGGCGACCACTATAACGCCACGGCGGTTGTCTTTGTTGACGTGCTTGCCACGCAATACGGCGGTCAGGCCGATCCCGGCCGCGATGAAGGCGAGCACGCCCAGGGTACGAACAAGACCGAGTTGCGGGATCAGCACGAAACCGGTCAAAAGCACGCCGACGATGCCGCCCAGGGTATTGAGCGCCACCACTGCACCGACGTCGCGGCCGACGTGACCGCTGTCCACGCTCAGGCGCAAGGCCAGCGGGAAGGCCGCCCCGAGCAACAGCGTCGGCACGAAGACGATGCACAGGGCGGCGACGGCAAAGCGTGCGCTCATGCCGCTCAGTTCGTCGCCACCGAGCAGATGCACGGCCTGTTCGGCCTGGGTCTGCAACAGGATCAGCCAGCGTCCGAGCACGGCGATTTCCAGCAGGGCCAGCAGCCCTGCGGTGGCGATCAGCAGCCCGAACACGCCCCACGGATCGCGAATCCGGTCGGCGCGGCGCGCGTACAGGGCGCTGCCCAGCACCAGGCCGGTCAGGTAAGTGGCCAGTACCACGGCAAAGGCAAAAGTGCGGGTGCTCATGAACTGCACGATCGACTGGGTCCAGACCACCTCATAACCCAGCGCCACGCCACCGGCGA
The DNA here is from genome assembly GCF_011355085.1 of Pseudomonas akapageensis. Taxonomy (GTDB): domain Bacteria; phylum Pseudomonadota; class Gammaproteobacteria; order Pseudomonadales; family Pseudomonadaceae; genus Aquipseudomonas; species Aquipseudomonas akapageensis. Next base: position 69,429 of record NZ_VXCP01000057.1, read on the forward strand.
TGGCGTAAAGCAGCAAAGGCAGGCTGGAGTGCCTGCCTGCCTTGTCCGGTTTGGCGGTGGCAACAGGCACCGCAACGGGCGTGCGGGCATAGGCCAAGGCGCCGAGCAACGCCAGCAGGTTGAGCACAGCCGCCGCGTAGGCCGAGCCTTTCACGCCCAGGGCGGGAATCAGGACAAAGGCACTGAGCAGGGTACCCAGGATGGCCCCGCCGGTATTGGCGGCGTACAAACGCCCACCGGCACGACCCAGTCTTTCGGCCGACGGGGCCAGCGCACGCATCAGCACGGGCAGGGTGCCGCCCATCAGGAATGCCGGTACGCCGACCAACAGGAACGGCAGCAGCCAGGCCAGCAGACCCACCTGGTCGCTCAAACGGGCGAAGGGGCCCGCGGCGTTTGCCAGGCCATGGGTAGCGGCGATGCCCAGGCCGGCGACGCCCAATTCGAGCAGCGCATAGAGCAACACAGGGCGTTGCAGACGGTCGGCGATGCGGCCGAACGCCCAGCCCCCCAATGCCAGGCCGGCGAAGAAGGCGCTGATGCCGCTGGTGATGGCATACACTTCGACACCCACCACCAGCGACAGCTGTTTGATCCAGAGGACTTGATAGACCAGCGCCGCGGCGCCGGAAACGAAAAGCATGAGAGCGGGAGCCCAGGGCAGTGACCGGGCAGGGATTCGGGGTTGAGCCACAGAAGCGTCAGGACGCGAAGAAGTACGGCTGGCTGAAGTCATCGACGGCGGTCCTTGTATCGAAAAAAACGGGCCTGTCTGTTGTGGGAGCGGGCTTGCCCGCGATGCAGGCGACGCGGTCGTTCAGGTTGACCGCGGTGATGCTATCGCGGCGGTCCGGCGATCCTGGCGTCAACGGCCTCGCGAATCTGGTCGACGCTGAAGCTCGCCGGCCGCTGACTGGGTGGATACTCGACGAAGGTTTCCAGGAACTTGCCCGCCTTGATGGTAGCCGCCCACTACACCCATGGAATAGGCGCTGATATTGGTCTGGCCAATGTCATCGCCGAAAATCACCAGGATGTTGGGTTTGCTGGCCGCTGTGGCAGCTGCCGAAAACCCTATCACCGCAGCCGCCACCATGGCGAACTGCGGCAACCACTTGCGTGTACGAACCATAAGACATCTCTCCATGTTGTTGCTTTTGGTGTTGCTTGCATCGGTCATCAAGGTTGCGCATCGAATGGGTAGATGCGTTTCCACTCATTGGCCATGTCGACCACTGTCCAGTTTTTCGCCTTGGCTTCATCCAGTGCCTTGTCGAGCCTGCCAATCTTCGAGTCCCGGTCGTAGGCCCACTCGCGCTTGGCGTCGGTATGGTGCACCAGGCCCATGAAGCGCTTGCCCTTGCCGGCAGCGGTCCACTGCAGCATCTGCAGGTCGCCGTCGGAGTTGCCGAAGGCCAGCACCGGGCGCCGGCCGATGATCGATTCGATGCTTTCCGGCTTGCCCGGGCCATCGTCGTTATGGGCAAGCTTGGGTTCACGCAGGATAGAAGGATTGCCGTCGCCAGGCTGGAACTGGCTCACAAATGTGGTCCCGATCACTTGTTCTGGCGGGATGCCATAAACCTCTTCGGCGAACGCACGCATGAACACGACTTCGCCGCCTGAGACGATGTAGGTCTTGAAGCCGTTGGCGCGCAGGTAGTCGAGCAGTTCCAGCATGGGCTGGAAGACCATCTCGGTGTAGGGCTTGTCGGTCTTGGGATGGCGTGCCTTGGCCAGCCAGGCCTCGGCGTTGGCGGTGAAGGCTTCAGTGGTCATGCCGGTGTTGGTCGCCGCGATGATTTTCAGCAAGCCGTCCATGCCCGCTTCCTCCAACGCCTTGTGATCGTTCTCGAGCACGGCCTTGAAGGGTTGTTGCTCCTTCCACTCGGGATGCTGAGGGGTCATGCGCTTGACTTCTTCCAGGGCGAACAGCACCTGGAAATACATCGGTTGCTCGCTCCATAAGGTACCGTCGTTGTCGAACACGGCAATACGCTCGGCCACCGGAATAAAGTCCTTGCTGCCGTCCTTGGTCACGGCTTTGACAAAGGTGGTGATCGACGCCTTGGACGGGCCTTCGTTCCACGAGGCCAATGGCTCGGCGGCCTGGGCCAGCAGGGGCAGCAGCAGGGCCAGAGAAAGGCCATAAAGCCAATTGCCGAGTGAAGGTGCTCGTTTCATGGTCGGTCCTCGCGGATTGTTGTGGAATTCGGGTTCAGTGGGCGCAACCCATGCGCCTGCGGACGTTGAGGTTGTACTTGATCAATACCCTGGCGTAGTTCCGGGAGTGACTGCTTGCACTGCTGCAGCGCAGGCTCCTGTACCGCTTCCCTGCCGTAGCGCGCGTTGAGGAAGCCTAGCAGGCGTTTGGCCAATGGCGCCGGCAATGGCAATTCAAGCAGGCCGAGCGCCTGTTGTTTGCGTCGAGCCCAGAGATAGAGTGCCGTGAGCTCTGCCGGGCGGGCGTCCAGCTGGCCGGGGACTTGCTGCCAGGCGTACTCGGCCGATGCCAGCCAGCGCGCTTGGCGCTGGGCCCGCCGGCGCTGCCAGGCACTGCGCAAGCGTTGGTAGAGCGGGCGCCCCAACCAGGCCAGTAGCCCCAGCGCAATCAAGCCGCCAGCCAACATCAGCCAATGCCGGGCCAGGTGCACACGGGTGCGCTGACCCAGCGCTTGCAGGTCTGCCGTGATGGAAAAGGGCGGGCGGTAGTCGACGTTGGCGCTTGCTTCGAAGCTGATCGCCGGCAGATTCGCCGTGCGTGCCTCATTGGCCGTGCTGTCCCACCAGCGCACCTGCAGGGCTGGCAGGTTGAAATGCCCGGCGTGCTCGATCCGGTAGCTGGCACTGTCGATGCGCTGGCCACCGCTGCTGCCGCCACGGCCATCGCTCAAGGGGCTGATCCTGGGCGTTTGTGCATAACGTTTGAGCCCGTCGACATCGCCCAGGACGGTTTTGGGCAGGAGCATGCTCTGGGCACCGTCGGCCTGCAGCGTGACCTCCCGGGTGACGGTATCGCCGACCTTCGAAGCGGTACTGGAATATCTGACCTGCTGGCTCAGACGCACGGCCTGGGCCACCAGCACCGCCTGACCGGCGGCGAAGCCCGAGGGCTGCCGGGCACTGAATGCCTGCGCTGTACTCTGAACCTTCATGGGGGCGCTGGCCTGGCCTGGGTTGACTGCGATAGTCAACGCCGGAATGCTGTAGGTCTGTACCTGTTGCGGGATGATCAGGTAGCTGAAGCGCAAGCCGAAAAAGGTTTTGCCCTGGCGCGTCACGGTCAGGTTGAGCGAGTCGCTGGCCGGTGGCGTGACCACGGCGCCGGGCAACTCCAGGATCGGCAGTTGCGGGGCCTGGAGGAACCAGGTATCGACCAGAACATCCACCTGCAGCCGCACGGTGCCGCCGACGACCACGCCCTCGGCCGGTTGCAGGCTGGTTTCGACCAGCACTTGCGGCTCCTCGGCCAGCACCGGCAAAGCGAGCAGGGCACAGAACACTAGCATCAGACGTCTCATGGCCGGGCTCCTGTGCCTTGCGCCTGGCGTGCCGCGTCCTGCAGGCTGAATTTCTGCCTGAGGAATTTCGCCGGCGAGGTGGTCAGGTTCTGCAACCACAGCTCATCGGAGCTGGCCTGCTGGGTCTCCACCTTGCGGGCATCGCCCTTGTTCTTGGGTTTGTCGAACTTGACCTGATCGGGTTTTGTATCGGGCGCTTTTTCGGCCGCGTCGTCATGGTCTTTCTGCAGAGCCTTGGCCAGGGCCAGGTTGGCCGTCGCTTCGGGGAACTGGGGTTGCAGCTTCAAGGCATGCTCGTAGGCGGCAATGGCCTGGTCGAAGTGGAACTGGCGGGTATGGATATTGCCTTGATAGAAGTACGCCTGGGCGCTGTCCAGTTGAGCGAAACTGCCCAGGGCCCGGTCATAGTCGGCGGCGCGGTAGGCGGCCAGGCCTTGCCAGTAGGGATCCGCGAACAGGGTCGCGGCCTTGCCGTAATGATGGTGGTCGAAGGCCCAGCGTCCTTGCTGGTCGGCCGTCATGAAGGCGTCGGCCAGTACACCCGCCTGGGCCTGGGGTGGGTTGAGCAGGCAACCGCTGGCCAGCAGGAGGGCACCCAGCCAATTCAGCCTCCAGCCGCGGCGGATGCACAGCAACGCCAGAAGTGCCAGTGGCCAGGTCAGCCAGTACCCGGCATCTTTCCAATGGATCTGCCCGGCGTCGGGGTTGGCCTGGGCAAAGTGCCGTTGTGCGTGCAGTTCAATCCAGTCCAGATCGTCGTCATCCAGGGTCAGGCTGCCCAGCGGCGCGTCGGCGGCCTTGGCCAATTGCTCCAGGCCAGCCTGGTCGAAGCGGCCCAACAGCGCGCGACCATCGCTGTCGGTGCGTGGCTGGCCATCGGCGGTTCGCAGCACGCCGGTGTCATTGCTGCCCACCGCCAGGATCAGCACCTGCAACGCGGTCCCTTCAAGGCTTTTGCCGATTGCCGCAAACTGACTGGCGTCGGCACCGTCGGTGATCAATACCAGGGTGCCAGGCACCTTTTCGGCGACCAGCAGGCGCTTGGCCTGTTCGATTGCGCCGAGAGCGTCCTTGCCGGGGCGGTCGATCAATGGCGTGGCCAATGCTTGCAGAAAACTGTCGAGCAGGGCTGGATCGTCACTCGGTGGCAGCACCAGATGGGCGCTGCCGGCATAGGCCAGCAGGCCGATGCGCAGGCCCTTCTCGCGAGCGATCAGGTCGAGCATCTTGTGTTTGGCCGCCTCCAGGCGACTGGGTGGCAGGTCCGAAGCGTCCATGGAAGGCGAAAGGTCCAGCGCCAACAGCAGCACCGCCTGGTTCTCCAGAAACGGCGGGCGGTCCTGTTGCCAGGTCGGGCCGGCTGCGGCCAGGCCGCCAAGCATGAGCAGTGCACTGAGCAGGTGGATCGGTTGCACGCGGGCGCGGGTGCTTGGGGTGATCAGCAGGTGCTTGAGCAGGTGGGGGGCAATGCTGCTTTGCACGCGCCGGCGCCGGACCTCGGCGCGTCGCCACAGCAGCAGTAATGCACCCAGCGGTATCAGCAGCAGAAACAGCGGTCGCAAGAAGTGCAGGGCGCTGAGGTCGATGTCCATGTCAGCCCTCCGCCGTCGTAATTGTGCGCTGCGCAGAGGTCATGCGTGCCGCCAGTGCCGCACTCAGGTGACCCAGCAGCAACAGCCCCATGGCCAGGCCCAGGGGCCACCAGAACAGGTCGAGTTTGGGTTGATGGCTGAGGGTCTGGACCTGATGCGGGGTGAGTTGGTCGAGGCTGGCGTAGACCTGGTCGAGCTGGGCAAGGTCTTCGGCGCGGAAGGATTTTCCGCCCGTGGCCTCGGCGATTTGTTGCAGGGCCTGCAGGTTGACCCGCTCTTCGCCGCTGGCCGCAGGGTCGCCAATGCCTATGGTGTGGATCACGATACCCTTGGCCGCCGCCATCGATGCCGCATGTTCCGGGGTGATCGCGCTGGCGGTGTCGTTGCCGTCGGTGAGCAGGATCAGCACTTTGTTCTGCTCGTCGGCCTTGGCGAAGAGCTTGAGGGCCAGGCCGATGGCATCGCCAATGGCCGTGTTGGGCCCGGCCATGCCGATACCGGTTTCGTCGAGCAGCAACGATACGCTGGCATGGTCCAGGGTCAGCGGCGCTTGGGGGTAGGCGCCGCTGCCGAACACGATCAGGCCCAGGCGATCGTCCTTGCGCCGTTCGATAAAGCCGCGCACCACGTCCTTGACCGCGTCCAGGCGGTTGATGCGCTGGCCGGCGGCATTGGTGAAGTCTGTGGTTTCCATCGACTGGGAAATGTCGATGGCGAGCATCAGGTCGCGTACCGGCTGCTGCTTCTCGATGGGCGGCTCGACCCGCACCGGGCGCGCCACGGCCAGGCACAGCAGTACCCAGACCAGCAGATTGAGCAGCAACTGCCAGCGGCTGAAGCTGATACCCGGCTTGCGCGGTTCCTGGCCTGTAGCGCGACTCATGGCGGCGAAAAAGGGCACGCGTACGGCGGGGCGTGCCTGCTGGTAGGCGGGCAGGTAGCGGTAACCGAACCAGGGCAACGGCAGCAGGAGCAGCAGCCAGGGGTAATCAAGCTGCCACATGATGCGTCTCCACCCAGCGTGTACAGAGGGTGAGCAGCTGTTGGCCCTGCTCGTTGGCTATCGCTTGCAGCCGCAGTTCCGGTGCGTAGGCCAGGTCGGCCAGTTGCGGGGCAAAATCCCGGGGCAGTGGCGCACGGCTGGTGCGTTCAAGGAACGCTTGCCAGTCGGCGCCGCCGAGATGGCCTACCGCCGGCGCGCCTGGCATCGAAAGGGCCACGCGTTTTAGCAACTCGGGCAGTTGACGCAGTGCGCCAAGCTGCTGCGCAGGATCCCCAAGCGCAGTTCGCAACTGCGCCAGCTGTGCCAGCGCCTCACGGCGATAGCGGTTGCGCTGCCACTGCCAGTAGACGCGCGCAGCCCAGAGCAATCCAGCCAGCAACGCCAACGCCACCAACAGCCACCAGCCCCAGGTTTGCGGCATGTAGCTGACCGCCGGTGGCAAGGCCAGCTCCTGCAGTTGATCGATGGTCGGGACCTTTTCGCTCACCGCGCACTCCCCGAAAGCCTGCCCAGTTCATTGCGCACCTGATCCAGCGCCGGCTCGCCGGTGTTGATCATCATCAGCGGCACCTGGCTGCTGCGCAGCAGGCTGGCGACATCCTTGAGCCGTCCGCTGAGGTAGTCGCCCAGCGGCTTGCGCACCTGGTGCCGATCGACTTCCAGTTCGACCTGCAACTGCCCCTGGGTGATCAGCAGGCGACCGCGCTCAGGCACCGCCAGGGCCAGCGGGTCATAGACCTGCAAGGCGATGACATCGTTGTGGGCCGACAACTGCCGCAGGAGTTGCGCCGTCCTGGCCGTGGTACCGGCAAAGTCACTGATCAGGCAGATCAGATGGTCATGGGGCGCCAGCGCCAGGCATTTACGCAGGACCACATCCAGTTGTTCTTCATGTTCGGCGTCGGGGTTGTCGGCGGCCAGTGCCTGGTTCTGCCGGGTCAGCTTGACGCAGAAGGCTTCGATGCGCGAACGGCTGCGCAGCGGCGACAGGCTTTCGATCAGGGTGTCGTTGAACACCAGGCCGCCCACCCGATCGCCGGCCTGAAACACCATCCAGGCCGCGAGGGCGCCAAGTTCGGCCGCGACCGCCGATTTGAAACTGCGGGTGGAACCGAAGAACATCGACATGCGCTGGTCGACCACGATCAGCGCCGGGCGATCGCGCTCCTCGGTGTAGCTGCGCACGAACGGCTTGCCCATGCGCAAGGACGCGCGCCAGTCCAGATGCCGCAAGTCGTCGCCAGGCTGGTAGCGGCGCAGCTCTTCGAAGTTCAGGCCACGGCCGCGCAGGCGCGAGGTGTGGGCGCCGGCAAGAATGCTCGAACGCGGCTGGCGGGCGAGAAAGCTCAAGCCGCGCACCTTGAATTCCAGGGCCATCAACTGCTTGACCGATACATAGACGAAGCCGTCGGCCTCACGCTGCTGCGTTTGCATGGGGGCGTGCTCCTCAGGCTGGAATGGCCACCTTGTCGAGCAAGCGATCGAGCACCTGATCGGCACTGACGCCGTCGGCCATCGCGTCATAACTGAGCTTGAGGCGATGACGCAGGACCGGGTGCACGACGGCGCGCACATTGTCCGGCGAGACGAAATCCGCCCCGGCCAGCCAGGCGTGGGCGCGGGCGGCGCGGTCCAGGCCGATGCCGCCACGGGGGCTGGCGCCGATGCTGATCCAGCGGGCCAGGTCCGGGTCGTAGTCGGCCGGGTGGCGGGTGGCACTGATCAGGTCGATCAGGTACTGATCGATGGCCGGCGAGACATGGATGGCGCTGACCTCCTGGCGTGCAGCAAAAATCACGTTTTGCGCCAGGGTATAGGGGGGCGAGGGTGGCTCGCTGCTGCTGACCGCTTGTTCTTCGAGACGCAACAGGCGCAGTACCTGGCACTCGTCGGCCGGCAATGGATAGTCGAGCAGCACCTTCATCAGGAAGCGGTCCATCTGCGCTTCGGGCAAGGGGTAGGTGCCTTCCTGTTCGATCGGGTTCTGGGTGGCCAGTACGATAAACAGCTTGGGCATCTTGTGGCTGGTGCCGGCGACCGTGATCTGCCGCTCTTCCATGGCCTCGAGCAGGGCCGCCTGGACCTTGGCCGGGGCCCGGTTGATCTCGTCCGCCAGGATCAGGTTGCCGAACAACGGCCCCGGCTGGAAACGAATGACGTTTTGCCCGTCGGCCTGGTGCAGTACCTCGGCACCGGTGATGTCGGAGGGCAGCAGGTCCGGGGTGAACTGGATGCGGCTCATCTGCGCATCCAGGTGCTTGGCCAGGGCCTTGACCGTGCGGGTCTTGGCAAGCCCCGGGAGACTTTCCAGCAGCAGGTGACCGTTGGCCAGGAGCCCCAGCATGATCTGCCCGATCACGGCCTCCTGGCCCAGTACGGCTTCGGCAATGCTGGCTTGCAAGGCATTGATATCGTCACGGGTACTCATAAACAGCAAATCCTTGAGGCAAGAATCCATCGTCGGGGTCATTGTCCGGGTCTTCGTCCGGTCTTACAGCGCCACGGGCGTCAGCATCGGCATCTGCCATTGCCCCTTGATGACTTCCGGGCCAGGCAGGTACATGCGCAAAACGCCATAGAATGGCCCATTGGGTGTGGGTAGCCAATTACCCTCTTTGCTCTTTCCGGGTGATTTGTAGCTCAAATAAAGGGTGATTCCGCCATCGGCGTCGGTCTTGAGGTTGTCGAGCATGTGCGAGTTGATCAGGTAGCGGTTGATCGGGTTGTCGACCAGCAGCTTGCTCTTGCCGTCATACATCGTCAGCGACCAGAACGCCTTGGCCGGCGGCAACTGGCCCTTGCTGAAATGCAGCACGTAGCCTTGCTTGGCACCGTTGAGCGGCTTGCCGGTCTTGTCGACGAAATACCCCATATAGGCGGCTTCTTCGGCGGAGTTGCCGAAGATCCCCAGGTTGGCGCCGGCATAGCGGTACAGGTAATTGTTCTGCAGGTGCTCGCGCGTGCCGAACAGATCACCGCTGGTGACCTGGTGGGTTTCGACCTTTGCCTTCTTGAACTCGGCGAACTCGGCCTTGCCATCGGCAATGCCGGCTTCCAGCGCCTTGATTTGCACCGAGGTCAGGGCTTTATCATCGAAGGGCAGGCCAGGGACGATGCCTATTTTTTCGAAACGTTGGTGCAGTTCACTTTCGCTGGCATCAGGTGCGGCGAACGCCAGCATGAAATTGAGAAAACGAAACAGGGTCGGGCTGTCGCTCATGGCCGGTTGCGGTCTGGGCCAGGTCACGGCAGGTGCGGCGGCAGCGGCCGGTTGCCCGAGAAACCCGCTGAGTGGCTGCACTTTGTAGCCTTGCTGGATTTCCTGGACCTTGGCAAGGTCCAGCTCATTGAACAGCTGCGTGCGGTACAGCCCATAGACGATGTTGCTTTCGCTGCGGATCACCTTGTCGATCCCGGCCGGTGCCTCGCCTTTCCAGTCGGGGCCGGCGATCAGGAAATGGCCGCCCTTGTTACCGGTCGTGCGGGTGCCAAGGTAGGCGAAGTTCTGCGTATAGAGGTCGATCAGCTGCGTGGAGTAATAGCGCTGCGCCTCGATCGCCGGCAAGGTCAGCACCTGGGGCTCGGCGCGCAGGTCCAGCCAGGCGAACGAGTAGGGCGTGTCCGAATTGGGCGTGATGAAGGCGGTGTCCTGCGGGCTGAACACCTTGGCGTTGTTGCCGATCTGGTTGAAGGGTGCCTTGTAGGCCGGGCTGTCCTTGTCGACTGCCTGGGCGTACAGGGTCTTGTACATTTCCACCACCGGATAGCCGTACAGGTACGCCTCTTTGGCGATGGCCTGGGCCTCGGTCGGTGAAACAGTGAACTGGGCCCAGGCATTGCTCGCGAGCAGCAGTGAAAATGCCCCCGCAAGCCGATAGGCATGTCTGATCATGTCGTTCTTCCCTGGCCGCTTCCTTGCGTGCTGCAAAACCATCATCCGTGCTGTCATCACTGGTAGTGGATGACGATTCCTTTCAGTTTGCGGCCCTGGATGGTCTGGATATCCCGGTCCCACAACGGACCACTGACATAGGCAGCCACCGGCTGGATCTGGTCATAGACCACCACCACGGCATCGCCACCCATGGCCGCGGCTTCCGTACGCAATTTCTGTTCGATTTCGGTGACCGGCGGTGGCGGTTCGACGCTGCTGTCCAGGACCACTTCGCCCAGGCGGATATGGGCGCGGGTGGGTTCGGTGCGCAGGACCTGCACAGTCTCGGGCAGGGTCGGGGCGAAGTGGGCAACACCGACATATTCGGTGCTTTGCGCATTGATGCTCGCACAACCGCCCAGTGTTAGAAGGGCAGCGCAGAGCGCCAGCGCTTGTAGGAAAGGCAAACCTTGGCCAGTGGACATACCCGACTCCTGTGTAAGGCTGTTATGTATGACCTTGCAGGTCAAAGGAAACACGTCCTTGAGAAAACTAGCACACGAGTACGGAAGTGCCAGTTTTCTGCGATGGTTTCAATGACTTATGCCATCGGTGAAAAATCGTCCAGCGTAGTCAAGACTTCCGCGGGTAATACAAGAGTACTGCCAGGCACAGATGGCTCCGGTTTCTGATGTGGTTTTTACCCGTCACCGGAAGACCTGTAATGCACACATCGATATCCCCCTTCGGCCAGCTCGCCCTCGGTGCCTCCCTGCGTGGAAAGCTGAGCGAGCAATTCGCCGAACACCCAACATTGTTGTCAGTTGCACAGTGGATGATCGTCGATCAATGGCAAGCACGCCGGATCGCCGATCATCTGGACCCGGTGGCATTGACGCTCATGCGGCGCCTGCCGTCCGGCCAGGGGTATGGTCTCAGTGCTCTGGAGCTGGTGCTGGTCGAGCGCTACTGCCAGGGTTCGACCATCAACCTCACCCCGGGCCAGGATTTCCTTACGCTCGAGCCAGGTGCCGAACATCCCCGGGCAGAGGCAGTTGACCTGCATGCGTTGGAGCGCTTGTTAAACGAATGTGGCCCCTTTCTGATCGACGAGTACAAGCAACAGCTGACCCGCTTCTGGATTGCCGAGCCACGCCAGGATGAAAGCCGCTGGCAATGGTTGGCCGGTCACTTGCGCAGTCAGTTGCATTCGGCGGTGGAACTGGAGCGTGAAGCAGACTTGCTCGATACGCGGGAGGCGGCGACCGCGAAACTCGTCGCCTTGCATCCCGACTGGACAGATCGCACGCAGGGCAATCTGGCCGAGACACAGGTGTTTTTGTTGAACCTGGATGTCCTTGTCGATCAGCAGCTTGACCCTGAGCTGGCCAGTGCTCTGGTCATCGAGCGGCATCTGCCGGAACCGCAACGCGATGTTCGGCTGGTTTTCACCCTGGCCGGCGGTGTGTGCCGCATCGATTCGCGCCTCGCACTCGCCCAGGTGCTGTCACAGAACTGGTCCCTAGGGGAGTCCGGCCCGGTCTTCGCGTTGAACCTGTATCAGCCATCGGGTTCGGTGTTCGAAGCACAAGCGCGCCTGGTGCTGGCGCAACAGTTACGACTGATCGATGTGGTCGCGGCTACCGCAGTGTCGGCCAACGCGCCGATCTATCTGATTGCCGCCATTGATGAAGCGACGTCGATGTTCAATATCTTTTCGGTAGCCGAGCGGCAGAAACTCATCGACCTGCACGCCGTTCTACCGCGCTGGCTGCGTGACGCCAGTGCTGCAGATAGCTGGGCGTACGCTGATGGCTTGCTCAATCTGGCCATTGCAAAGTCCCAGGATAACGGCGCGTCATTCCTGGATGGCATCTTGCCGATCCTGGACCATGCCTCGCAAAAATTGCAGGCTGCCATGCTGGCCGATCACCCCCAATGGCAACCTTTCGATGTTGCCGAAATTCGTATCGTCAATCACAAGGTCACATCTGCCGCCGTGGCCACCGGTGGCACCTTCGTACCTCAGGGAGAGATCGAAGATGTGGTTTTCACCCTGCCGCAACTGGCCCTCGAGAACCTGACTGCACTGCATGCCGGGAGCGTCACCCTGAGCCGGATCAGTGGGCAGTCGTTGCCCGACTGGTTGACGTTTGACTATGTGAAATCCTTGATCACCCGGCTCGATATCGGACAGACCTACCCCGATATGCTCAGCCAGCTTCTGCTCGAGGACCCGGAACAGAGCAAGGCCCGGGAAGCGTTGTTTGTCCGGCAACTGCGCCTGCAGTTGCCGCTGCTGGCCCAGGAGCAGCGTCTCCAGGATCTTGCAGGCTTTACCGACGCCGGGGTAGGGCTGGTTGCAGCGGCGCTTCGGGAGCCCGGGCAAAGACAGGTCAATGGCCATGTCGTGGTTTTCAGACCACTGGCGTTCATTCGCAAGCCCGGTGCCCCGGCGGATGTCGCACTCAATGCGTTTCTGATCGAACCGCAGGATACGACCACAGGTCCTTGCATGCTTTATCGACCGCTACACCGGCAATCGCTGCTGGAATTCACCTCGCGCCAGGCACTGTTCGAGGAAATCAGTGAAGCCGGGGAGTTGCAAACTGATGTGCTCGGTCGGCTCGATGAGCAAGTGCGCGCGGTGTATGACCGGGGCGGTTTTCTGCAGCCCCATATCGTTCGTTTCGGCCTGGGCCTGGATTTTTCCCCGATCGAGATTCCCGCCCCGGTGAGGCTGGGCGATACCATCGTGCCTGGTGATCCTGCGCACGCCATTTATCGGGCAAGTGCACGGGAACTGATCGAGCGGGCCAGGGCCCAGTCGGTTTCCAATAGCGAAAGCCGCTGGATCGGCTACACGGAGCTGGGCTGGCTAATGCTCAATTGCTGGCTGCCCCTGTTCAATGGCGTGGTGGCTACCGCGGGCTGGATGCTGCAGATTTTCGAGGCGTTGCAAAGCGAGCTCAAGCAGGGACAGGGGGAGCAGCGGGATAGTGTGAGTGATCTGCTCGGTATCATCTTCAACCTGGTGCTGATCATTTTTGTCTCCACTGCCAAGGCCAGCAAGTTGCAGGTCAAGCCTTTGCCGGCCAGGCCGCACCCTGAGAGCGAGTCTGCCAGGGTGACCACGCAAGTTTTGGACAAGCCGACAACATCGCCCATTGGGCAGGCGCTGGACGCCCTCGATTTCGCGTGGGCCAATCCCCTGCAGCGGCTGACGCCAGCGCAACGCAGCCTGCTGGCGCGCTACAAGGTCGAAAAAGCTGTGGCCACCCTGGGCCAACCTGTGCCCCACGGGCAGTGGCAAGGGCTCTACCTGCATGAGCAACAGTGGTGGGCGGTGGTCGATGACGCGGTCTACCGTGTCTTGCTCAATGAAGATCAGGCGCGGATCCTGGATATCGACCGCCCCCAGGAACCTGGCCCCTGGATCGTGCGTGGCGCCTCCGGCAGCTGGCAACTGGACCTGACGCTCAAGCTGCGGGGTGGCATGCCGTTGCAGCGTCGTATCCAAGCGTTGCGCGATGCGAACCGGGAGCGTATCGAGGCGCTGGAAACAGCACTGGCAGACTACGCGCCGGAGCGCAATCGACTGGGTGAGAAGCTCCTGCGGGATCTGTTGCAGCTGTCGGAAAAAATCGACAGGGTCACACTCGAAGAGCTGCAAGCATGCGCCAATGAGCTGAGGACGCACTACACAGGCCTGACCCAGGCCCAGGAACAATACCGGGCCCTGAACCAGCTCAAGGCCCAGACCAGCTACAGGAAATTCCATGTTCAATACCTGGAGGAGCGCGCAAGTACCCAATGCCAATTGATCAAGGTCATGCGTTTTGAATACCTGGACCACAAGAAGCGGATGCTGGCGATCAGCGCTCCCGAAGGGGTCAGTCGCCTTCGTCAACTGGTCAATGCCCCGGACTCTGTCGAATACCGTCAACTGAGGGCCGCGATTGAACAGGGCATCAAGCCTGTCGAAGAAATGATCGCTGTCTATGAGTCGATACTCGCGCTCAAGCAGGAGTTGCAAAGTTCGCCCCTGGGCGTCACCTACCTGGCCTCGATTGAAACCGACTTGCACGATGAGCCTTCGCTGAAATCCTGGCAGGCCATTCAGATCCATCAGTTGGGCGCGTTGCTGGTCGATTACGTCGAGGACAGGGGGGCAGTGCTGGTGCGCGGCATTGTCGAACCCTCGGCCCTGGGCCTGCATATGCAGGCCGAACTGGACGGCGAGGCGGTGTTCAGCGATCAGGAACGCGTGGAGATCCTCGACAGCTGCGTCAGCAAGTATGCGGCGACCCAGGAAACACTGGAGAACTACAAGTCCCAGGTCAAGGGACGGGAGGGGGCCAGGCTACTCGAACGTTTCCGCGAGGTCGTCACGACCGTGCATGACACCGCTCAGGCCGAACTCGCGGACCTGCTTCGAGCGTTGCCGCAGCAAGCGCCTGAGCCCGCTCCCTCGGTCAGCCGCGCACAACGCGTGATCAAGACGCGTAATCGCGGCGTGGTGCTGGGTCGAACACGGCAGAGAACAGCCGGAACGGCCCAGGATGCGGTGGTGGTGATAGATCCGATCGACGGAACGGAGCTGGCCAGTTTCGAAAAGAAGCCCGACGAGCAGATCTGGGACCAGGTCCAGGGCCCGTCCGGCGCCCGGACCGCTACCTCCGGGGCCAGCCTCGCGACGCTGCTGTCACGCGCAGCACCGTTGCTCAGCGAAGCCGATCGCCAGGTGGAGCGAGCCCAGCGCCAGGCGCGCACCGCGAATATTCCCATCGAGATGGAAGAAATCCTTGCCCGCCAGGCCGAGCCATTGGACGATCTGGTGCAACAGATCGAGCAGACGCTGACCCTCACCAATGACACTGATCGGGCGCTGGGGCAGGGTGATGCCGCGCTTCAGGCCAAGGCCCTGAGCGACAAGGCCGATCTGATGAGGAGTGAAGGCCGACGCCTGCGTATTGAAATCATCAAGGCGCGTCCACCGACTGCCAGCCGGGTGGCTTATCTGAAGCAGCAGGGTGAGGCGCAAATCGCCAGGGTCGGGGAGCGCAAGGCCACCGCCCGCAGGAAAGGCAGGCCTCAGGATTATCTGCAGGAGTACGTGATCCAGGACAAGAGCGGAAATCCGTTGTGGTATGCGCACTTTCACTATGCCAGTCTCGATGCGCCGGCCAGCCAATTCACCGCAGCGCATCTGAAAACCGTGGAGCAACGGTTTGACGGTGGCCAGACAACCCCGTTGCGTGACAACCGGTCGGTGATTCAGGTTTATCGCAGTCAGATCGACAAGGGGCTGGCCCAGGAGCTTTTCTTCTGACTGAATCAGGTGCAGTTGATCGGATCCTCACGACGATCCTGTTGGGGCTGTTAAGATACGTGCAATTTAATGTTCTTATGAATCAGTGAATTGCGAGCGCGAAGCGGTCGCAGGTACCCGCAATTTTCATCCCAAACAGGATTCAGGTTTGTCAGATTTACCCCATGCAGCCCCACTGCCCGACGTGCAAAACCCACTGGTCCAGTACCTCGCGCGGTTGATGCCTTCCAGCCAATTGACCTTGAAGTACGTGCTGCAGGACGCTGCCGATCGCCTGGGTTTCGAAGATGTCGATATCCGCGAAGTGCCATGGCATCTGCTGCAGCCGGGCCATGTCACCTCGCTGGTGGCGGCATTGCGTGAAGACGGTTATGCGCCCAACACCTCGTCCTTGTATGTCAATGCGGTGCGCGGGGTCATGAACGAAGCCTGGCGCTTGAGCCTGATCGACCAGGACCATCTGCTGAAAATGCGCTCGGTCAAGCCGGCGCAAGGGACGCGGCTGGGCACTGGTCGTAACCTCAAGCGCAGCCTGATCCGCGACCTGATGGACGTGTGCGCTGCCGACCCGCGCCCGCAGGGCCTGCGTGATGCCGCGGTGATCGCGATTCTCTATGGTTCGGGGATGCGCAAGTCCGAGTCGGTCAACCTGGAGCTGGCCCAGGTGGACTTTACCGAGCGCAGCCTTCAGGTAGTGGGCAAGGGCAACAAGCAGTTGATCAAGTACGCGCCACCCTGGGCCTTCGACAAGCTCAATGCCTGGCTGGCGTTTCGCCGCGAGCAGTTGCCCGAGGGGCAGGTCGACGACGCCTTCCTGTTCAACCGGATCCGCCGTGGCAGCCACATCACCCGCGAGCGCATCACCAAGCATGCGATCTACTACATTGCTCGCCAGCGCGGGCACCAGGTCGGCGTGAAAATCATGCCCCACGATTTCCGTCGCTCGTTCATCACCCGTGTCATCGAAGAACACGACCTGTCGATCGCGCAGAAACTGGCCCATCACACCAATATCCAGACCACCGCCAACTACGACATGCGCGATGACAACGAGCGGCGGCGGGCGGTGGATCGCTATGACTATTGAGCGCTGACCTTCCAGTGCACCGCGCCTTCGGGAAAGGTGACCTGCTCCATCTTGTGGGCCAGGCCATAGATCAGTGAATCCTTGGCGGTAATCACTTTTTCTTCTGCCGAGAGGCACTTGAAGATATCGAGCTGCTCTTGCGGCTCCTCGATTTCGTCCTGGAATATCTCGGCATAGCGTTGCAGGTCGTTGTTGAGGCTGAAGAAGTACTCGCGCAGCCGGGAATGCTCCACCGAGTTCTGGCTGAAGTACCAGTTCATCGGGTGGATCAGAAAGCGTGAATGAGGCGTGGCGATGCGTACGGTGGCCGCCAGGTAGACCACGATCCCCATGGACTCGATATTGCCGGCATTGATAGCCACCAGGGGCACCGGCAGCGACTTGAGAAAGGTGTAGGTGGTGAAGCCGAAGTTGGTGCTGCCGCCCGTGGTCGAGAGGTTCAGCCACAGCGAGGTGGCGCCCGCGTCGATGGCTTCGAGGCACTGATCGCGAAAGCGCTCGTGGGTGCTCTGATCGATCTGGCAATGAAAGTGCACGATGTGTTGAGTCACTGCCAAAGTCCCCGTCGCAAAAAAGGCCGGTACACAAGCTTGGCTCGTGTCCGGCCCGGGGTCAACTTCGACTATTTGCGGCCGCCACCCTGTGGAGTCTGGCCACCTCTTTTTTGGGCATCGCTGCTTTTGCTGCGATCATCTGGCATTTTGCCTGCACCGGTGCTTCCGGAGGCTTGTCCGCCTTTTTTTCCGGCGTCGGTGGCTTTATCTTTTGCAGGAGTCGACTTGCCTGGCTTATCCATGATGCTTTCCTCTGTTCAAATGAAAGCGCGAGGATCTGTTCCTCACAGAACATGGGAATCGAATCACCGGATAAAGTTTATTAATACTCCATAAACAATGACGAACGGTTACGGGAGCAACCCCTCCATGATTCGCAGGCAATGAGTCAGCCCCGGCGACATATCGCCGATGCGTCGGCTGAGAATGATCGGCGAGGTGGCGTTGGCATCGAGCAACGGGGTATAGCCGATGTCGGCGCGGTGCAGCACCTGCACGGACGCCGGTACCAGGGTCACGCCGATTCCGGCGGCCACCAGGCCGATGGCTGTCTGCAGTTCGTTGGTCCATTGGGCGACCTTGATGCTCAGGCCGTGGGCGTCGAACAACGCGATCACATGGTCGGCATAACTGGGCCGCGGGTTGCCGGGGTAGAGCACGAAGGGCTCGCTGGCCAAATCCTTGAGGCTGACCGGGCCTGCCAGCAATGGATGGCCGGTGGGGAGGGCGGCCACCAGGCGGTCTTCGGTCAGTACCCGTTGTTCGATGGCCGGATCGTCGATGCGGATTCGGCCGAAGCCGATATCGATGCGCCCGGCTTTGAGTGCCTGTACCTGCTGCAGGGTGGTCATTTCCGACAGGCCCAGCTCAAGCTCGATTTCATCGCCGCTACGCAGGCGGCGGATCAGGTCGGGGAGCACGCCATAGAGGGTCGAAGGCGCAAAGCCGATGCCCAGCCAGGTTTTCTCGCCCAGGCCAATGCGCCGGGTGTTGTCGCAGACCTTGGCCAGTTGTTCCAGCAGGGCGCTGGAGTGCTCATAGAAGAAGCGCCCGGCTTCGGTCAGACGCAGGGGGCGACCGCGTTCGAGCAGGGTGACGCCGAGTTCGTCTTCCAGCTGCTGGATCTGCCGGCTCAGGGGGGGCTGGGCGATGTGCAGGCGTTCGGCGGCGCGGGTAAAGTTCAGGGTTTCGCCCAGGACCTGGTAGTAGCGTAGGTGGCGGAGTTCCATGGGGAGTATTCCTTCTCGTTCCCACGCTCCGCGTGGGAATGCAGTGGCAAGACGCTCCAGCGTCGGGGCCGGAGGCATTCCCACGCAGAGCGTGGGAACGAGGTGTACGTTAAATACCTTAAAGGTATCACTCCAGACCAATTCTATATTGGATCCCCACAAAAAGCCGTACGAGAATCGCCCTCAGAACTTCAAGAACCTAGTGGGTATCGTCATGCTTCCTTCTGCCATTGAATCCATCGAGACGATCATCGTCGATCTGCCGACCATCCGCCCGCACAAGCTGGCGATGCACACCATGCAGAACCAGACCCTGGTGATCATCCGCCTGCGCTGTGCCGACGGCATCGAAGGGATCGGCGAATCGACCACTATCGGTGGCCTGAGCTATGGCGGCGAAAGCCCCGACAGCATCAAGACCAACATCGACCAGCATTTCACCCCTTTGCTGATCGGTCAGGACAGTAACAACATCAACGCCGCCATGTTGCGCCTGGAGCGCAGCATCAAGGGCAATACCTTCGCCAAGTCCGGTATCGAGACCGCACTGCTCGATGCCCTGGGCAAGCGCCTCGGCCTGCCGGTCAGCGAATTGCTCGGCGGCCGCGTGCGCGATGCCTTGCCGGTGGCCTGGACCCTGGCCAGCGGCGACACCGCCAAGGACATCGCCGAAGCCGAACACATGCTCGACATCCGTCGCCACCGCATCTTCAAGCTGAAGATCGGTGCCGGCGAGGTCAACCGCGATTTGGCTCACGTCATCGCGATCAAGAAAGCCCTGGGCGATCGTGCCAGTGTGCGCGTGGACGTCAACCAGGCCTGGGATGAAGCGGTGGCGCTGCGCGCGTGCCGGGTCCTGGGCGACAATGGCATCGACCTGATCGAGCAGCCGATCTCGCGCAACAACCGCATGGGCATGGCTCGCCTGAACGCCATCAGCCCGGTGCCGATCATGGCCGACGAATCCATCGAATGCGTTGAGGATGCCTTCAACGTGGCGCGTGAAGGCGCAGCCTCGGTGTTTGCCCTGAAGATCGCCAAGAACGGCGGGCCACGGGCCATCCTGCGCACGGCGGCCATCGCCGAAGCGGCGGGTATCGCCCTGTACGGCGGCACCATGCTCGAAGGCGGTATCGGCACCCTGGCCACGGCCCACGCCTGCCTGACCCTGAACAAACTGAGCTGGGACACCGAATTGTTCGGCCCCTTGTTGCTGACTGAAGACGTCATCAACGAGAAGCCGGTCTACCGTGATTTCGAACTGCACGTGTCGCAGGCGCCCGGGCTTGGCCTGAGCCTCGACGAAGAGCGCCTGGCGTTCTTCCGCCGCGACAAGGCAACCACCGCCATCCATCAGGCTTGAGGAGAGCATCATGCTGTTTCACGTAAAAATGACTGTGAACCTGCCAGTCGACATGGATCCGGAGCGTGCCGCCCGGCTCAAGGCCGACGAGAAGGCCCTGGCGCAGCGCCTGCAAGCCGAGGGCAAGTGGCGCCACCTGTGGCGCATCGCCGGCCTGTACGCCAACTACAGCGTATTCGACGTCGATAGCGTGCAGGAACTGCACGACACGTTGATGCAGCTGCCGCTTTACCCCTACATGGCCATCGAAGTGAATGCACTGTGCCGGCATCCGTCCTCGATTCACGAGGACGATCGCTGAGCGAATCGTCTGTAGCTGCTACTAATAAATACAAGATGAGGATGTAATCATGAATGTAAAAATTTCCCACACTGCCGAAGTACAGAAGTTCCTTGAAGAAGCCAGCGGCCTGCACAACGACGCCGGCAGCCCACGCGCCAAGGCCCTGATCTACCGTATCCTGCGCGATACCGTAAACATCATCGAAGACCTCAACGTCACCCCGGAAGAGTTCTGGAAAGCGGTCAACTACCTCAACGAGCTGGGCGCCCGTCAGGAAGCCGGCCTGGTGGTAGCAGGCCTGGGCCTGGAGCACTACCTGGACCTGTTGATGGACGCGGAAGACGAGCAGGCCGGCCAGACCGGCGGCACCCCACGCACCATCGAAGGACCGCTGTACGTCGCCGGCGCACCGCTGTCGAACTACGAAGCGCGCCTGGACGACGGCACCGACCCGGGCGTTCCACTGTTCATGCAGGGCCAGGTCTTCAACACTGACGGCCAGCCACTGGCAGGCGCAGTGGTCGACGTCTGGCAGGCCAACACCGGTGGTACCTACTCGTACTTCGACGGCACCCAGTCGGAATTCAACCTGCGTCGCCGCATCGTCACCGATGCCGAAGGCCGCTACCGTTTCCGCAGCATCGTGCCGTCGGGCTACGGCTGCCCACCGGATGGTCCGACCCAGCAGCTGCTCGACCAACTGGGCCGTCACGGCCAGCGTCCGGCGCACATTCACTTCTTCATCTCGGCGCCGGATCACCGTCACCTGACCACCCAGATCAACCTGTCGGGTGAAAAGTACCTGCACGATGACTTCGCCTACGCCACCCGTGACGAGCTGATCGCGCAGATCGACTTCTTCGACGACCAGCAGCGTGCCGCTGCCCACGGCGTGGAAGGGCGCTTTGCCGAAATCGTCTTCGATTTCACCCTGCAGTCCACGGCTGAGCCCAAGGAGCAGCAGCGTCGCGAGCGGGTCCGCGCGCTGGAAGACTGATCGGCGAGCGCTGTAAGCAAGGCTGCGAGACCACTGATCTCGCGGCCTTTCGCTTTATCCGGACTCCGATAGAATGGCTGTAATCCGATAACAATAAATGTGAGTGATATGCCGATGGATGCGCGCCTGCTCAGTGACCGCAGCGTGGTGTTTGACCATGCCGACCCCTATGCGGTGTCCGGCTACGTCAATCAGCATGTGGGCGGTCATTGCATTCGCCTGCCCAGGCACGGCAGCCCGCAAGCCAGCCTCAACCACCGCAAGTTCGCCGACCTGGACCTGTGCCGCATCAGCTACGGTGGCAGCGTACGGGTCACCTCGACGGCCCTGGAAACCATCTATCACCTGCAAGTGCTGTTGCAGGGCAATTGCCTGTGGCGCGGGCATGGCCAGGAGCACTACTTCGCCCCGGGCGAGTTGCTGCTGATCAACCCGGACGATCCGGTCGACCTGACCTATTCCGACGATTGCGAAAAATTCATCCTGAAAATGCCCACCAGCCTGATCGAATCGGTCTGCGCCGAGCAGCGCTGGCTGCACCCGGGAGCGAGCGTGCGTTTTCTGGAAAATCGCTACCGGTTGAACGACCTCGAAGGCTTCGTCAACCTGCTGGGCATGATCTGCCAGGAGGCCGAGGCCAGCGACCCCATGATCCGGGTGCAGGAGCACTATGCGCAGATCGTGGCGAGCAAGATGCTCAGCCTGATGAAAACCGACGTGCGCCGCGACAGCCCGGGTTCGCCCGCAGTGACGTTCGAGGCCATTGCCGACTACATCGAACGCAACCTCAAACAGGACATCTGCATCGAAGAGCTGGCACGCCAGGCCAATGTGAGCCTGCGTTCGCTCTATGGCGTGTTCGAGCGCAACGCTCAAACCACGCCCAAGAGCTATATCCGCCAGAAAAAGCTCGAACGCATCAATGCCTGCCTCAGCGACCCCAGCTGCAACGTGCGCAATGTCACGGAGCTGGCGATGGATTACGGCTTCCTGCATCTGGGCCGTTTTTCCGAAAACTACCGCAACCAGTTCGGCGAATTGCCTTCCGACACCCTCAAGCGCCGGCGCTGATCGCGCGGGCGGCGTTTACGTGGCTTTGCACAAAACGGACGCTGCACAAAACGGATAGTGATCTGCATTAAGTGGATATTGGCCAACACCTCCCAGTTCTAGCATGAGTCGTGCCTGAACAATAACAATGGAGGCGGTGGCCATGACCCTGCAACCCGAATATCTTCACTCACTGCTAGAGGACGACAAAGACAAGGGTATCTACCGTTGCAAGCGGGAGATGTTCACCGATCCGCGTCTGTTCGACCTCGAAATGCAACACATCTTCGAAGGTAACTGGCTGTATCTCGCCCACGAGAGCCAGATTCCCAACAAGAACGACTTCTACACCACCACCATGGGCCGGCAATCGATTTTCATTGCCCGCAACAAGGACGGTGAGCTCAACGCCTTCATCAATGCCTGCAGTCACCGTGGCGCCATGCTGTGCCGTCACAAGACCGGCAACAAGTCGTCCTATACCTGCCCGTTCCACGGCTGGACGTTCAACAACTCCGGCAAGCTGCTCAAGGTCAAGGACCCGGCAGCGGCAGGTTACCCGTCGAGTTTCAACTGCGAAGGCTCCCACGACCTGACCAAAGTCGCCCGCTTCGAATCCTATCGCGGCTTCCTGTTCGGCAGCCTCAAGGCCGATGTCGCGCCCCTGATCGAACACCTGGGCGAGTCGGCCAAGATCATCGACATGATCGTCGACCAGTCTCCCGATGGCCTGGAAGTGCTGCGCGGTTCCTCCAGCTACATCTACGAAGGCAACTGGAAGCTGACCGCCGAGAACGGCGCCGATGGCTACCACGTCAGCTCCGTGCACTGGAACTACGCCGCCACCCAGAACCAGCGCAAGCAGCGTGAAGCCGGCGATGAAAACCCGACCATGAGCGCTGGCAGCTGGGCCAAGCAGGGCGGTGGCTTCTACTCCTTCGACAAGGGCCACATGCTGCTCTGGACCCGCTGGGCCAACCCGGAAGATCGCCCGCTGTACGAGCGCCGCGACGAACTGGCGCAGGATTTCGGCAAGGCGCGCGCCGACTGGATGATCGAAAATTCGCGCAACCTGTGCCTGTACCCCAACGTCTACCTGATGGACCAGTTCAGCTCGCAGATTCGCATCGCCCGTCCGATTTCCGTCAATCGCACCGAAATCACCATCTACTGCATCGCACCCAAGGGCGAGAGCCGCGAAGCGCGTTCGTTGCGGATTCGCCAGTACGAAGACTTCTTCAACGTCAGTGGCATGGCCACGCCCGATGACCTGGAAGAGTTCCGCTCCTGCCAGATGGGCTACCAGGGCAGCACCACCACCTGGAACGACATGTCCCGCGGCGCCGAGCACTGGATCGAAGGTGCCGATGCGGCGGCCGAGGAAATCGACCTCAAGCCACTGCTCAGTGGCGTACGCACCGAAGACGAAGGCCTGTTCGTGCTGCAGCACAAGTACTGGCAGGAAACCATGCTCAAGGCCCTGGCCGAAGAGCAAGCCAGGCTGATCCCAGTGGAGGCC
This sequence comes from Pseudomonas akapageensis, assembly GCF_011355085.1. Taxonomy (GTDB): domain Bacteria; phylum Pseudomonadota; class Gammaproteobacteria; order Pseudomonadales; family Pseudomonadaceae; genus Aquipseudomonas; species Aquipseudomonas akapageensis. The sequence continues at coordinate 92,833 of NZ_VXCP01000057.1, forward strand.
GCGCAATGAGCATTTCCCATGACGCAGTGCGCGACTTCCTGTACCGCGAAGCGCGCTACCTGGACGACAAGGACTGGGACAACTGGCTGGAGCTGTACGCCGCCGACGCCACCTTCTGGATGCCGTCCTGGGACGACAACGACGAGTTGACCGAAGACCCGCAGACCGAAATCTCGCTGATCTGGTACGGCAACCGCACAGGTCTGGAAGACCGCATCTTCCGCATCAAGACCGAGCGCTCCAGTGCCAGCGTCCCCGACACCCGGACCTCGCACAACATCAGCAACATCGAAGTGCTCGAACAGGGCGATGGCCTGTGCAAGGTGCGCTTCAACTGGCACACCCTGAGTTTTCGCTACAAGACCGTCGACAGCTACTTCGGTAGCAGTTTCTACACCCTGGACATTCGTGGCGAACAGCCGCTGATCAAAGCCAAGAAAGTCATCCTGAAGAACGACTACGTTCGCCAGGTGATCGACGTCTACCATATCTGAGGCCGCCATCATGACCTACAAGATCGCGCTCAACTTTGAAGACGGGGTGACCCGCTTCATCGACGGCAACGCTACCGAAACCGTAGCCGACGCTGCCTACCGCCAGGGTATCAACATCCCGCTGGACTGCCGCGATGGCGCTTGCGGCACCTGCAAGTGCTTCGCCGAGTCGGGCAAATACGACCTGGGCGAGGAATACATCGAAGACGCCCTCAGCGCCGAAGAAGCCGAACAGGGCTATGTGCTGACCTGCCAGATGCGTGCGCAAAGCGACTGCGTGGTGCGTGTGCCGGCGTCCTCTGACGTCTGCCGTACCCAGCAAGCCAGCTTCAGCGGTGCCATCACCGCCGTCGAGCAGTTGTCCGACAGCACCATTGCCTTGAAGATCAAGGGCGAGTCCCTGAGCAAACTGGCATTCCTGCCGGGGCAGTACGTCAACCTGCAAGTACCGGGCAGCGAACAGACCCGTGCTTATTCTTTCAGTTCGCTACAGCGCGACGGTGAAGTCAGCTTCCTGATCCGCAATGTGCCGGGCGGCCTGATGAGCAGCTTCCTGACCGGCCTGGCCAAGGCCGGCGACAGCATGACCCTGGCAGGCCCCCTGGGCAGTTTCTACCTGCGCGAAATCCGCCGGCCGCTGCTGTTGCTGGCCGGTGGTACGGGGCTGGCGCCATTCACCGCCATGCTCGAGAAAATCGCCGAGCAGGGCAGTGAGCATCCTCTGCACCTGATCTACGGCGTGACCAACGACTTCGACCTGGTGGAAATGGACCGCCTGGAAGCCTTGGCTGCCAGCATTCCCAACTTCACCTACAGCGCCTGCGTCGCCAACCCCGACAGCCAGTACCCGCGCAAGGGCTATGTGACCCAGCATATCGAGCCGGTGCACCTGAACGATGGCGATGTGGATGTGTACCTGTGCGGTCCGCCACCGATGGTCGAGGCGGTGAGTGGGTACATCCGTGAGCAGGGAATTACGCCGACCAATTTCTATTACGAGAAATTCGCTGCCAGCGCGGCGTAATCCCCCACACCCTCCACCCTCGTTCCCACGCTCCGCGTGGGAATGCCTCTCTGGACGCTCCAGCGTCCCGGCGCGGAGCGCCTCTCACGGCATTCCCACGCGGAGCGTGGGAACGAGTCATGAATACAGTGAGGTCACTATGAGTTCTCCACGCTTCCACCAAAAAATCGCCCTGGTCACCGGTGCCGCCCAAGGCATCGGCCGGCGTGTGGCCGAGCGCATGGCCGCCGAAGGCGCCTGCCTGATCCTGGTCGACCGCTCGGACCTGGTCTACGAGCTCCAGGAGCAGCTCGGCGCCGTCACCCAGGTATTGACCCTGACAGCAGACCTTGAGCAATACGCCGAATGCAGTCGCGTGATGGCTGCTGCCATCGAGCGCTTCGGTCGCCTGGATGTCCTGGTCAACAACGTTGGCGGCACCATCTGGGCCAAGCCGTTCGAGCATTACCAGGCGCAAGAAATCGAAGCTGAAGTGCGCCGCTCGCTGTTCCCGACCCTTTGGTGCTGCCATGCCGCCTTGCCCTACATGCTGGAGCAGGGCAGCGGCGCGATCGTCAACGTCTCCTCGATCGCCACGCGCAGCATCAACCGTGTGCCATACGGCGCGGCCAAGGGCGGCGTGAATGCGCTGACCGCCTGCCTGGCCTTCGAAACCGCCGGCCGTGGCGTACGCGTCAACGCCACCGCCCCGGGCGGCACCGAAGCACCACCGCGCCGGATTCCCCGCAACAGTGCCGAGCAGAGCGAGCAGGAAAAAGTCTGGTACCAGCAGATCGTCGACCAGACCGTCGACAGTACCTTGATGAAACGCTACGGCACCATCGACGAACAGGTCGGTGCGATTCTGTTCCTGGCCTCGGATGAGGCGTCCTATATTACCGGCATGACGATGCCGGTGGGCGGAGGTGATCAGGGCTGACTTCTATTCGGGGGCGCGCTGCAAGGGAACAAAGTTGCAGTGCTCACTGCCTGAGCGCCCGATCGCTACTCCCTGGCCCTGAAGGGGGAGCGCAAGGCTTTCATCTGCCAGCTGAAATGTCCATTCCTGGTCGTTATCAGCTGGCACCGATTGCTCAGCGACTTCTTTTGCTGCCGATAGGAAGGCGACCCTATCCGGAAGGTAGGTCGCGAATCCGTCCCCCTTGAAGGCAGTTGTACTGATTCCCAGGCGTGCGCAAATTGCCGCTTTAGCCCGGATGTCGTCTCTATCTGCCTGTCGGGACTGTTCAATTATTGCCGCAAGTTCCGAATCGGCCAAACGACCTCCGGCAATCAGCTGGGGGCCTTGTGTCCATGACTCGGGCGGGCAGTCCTTGAGTTCAGGCCGCAGTGGAATGTGTGGGTTTATTTCCATTGGATAGATGCGACATACCAGGGGACGACGCTCATAGATTGCGCATTTGTTGTCTGCGCTCAAGTTTCGACACGGCCCTGCGTTGTAGGCTGCGAAGGTTACAGCCAGCCATGCCCGTGTAGTGCCGGTGGGGACCAGGGTGGATCGCCGGCGTGCGTGCTCCAATTGCAGCTCAGGTACGCCGAAGCCGTTCTCCAGAAATGCTTCGACCAACACGACAACGGTTCCACCATCCTCCGCCCACCGCCGTGATTCGTTCAACGTCAGGGGGACGTGGTGATCGTGACAACACTTGCCACAGCCTACGCATGAATACTTTGTGCTGATCAACTTATCATCTCATCAGATTTTGCCTCGGGTGCGGCTAGCGCAGCCCAATCACCGCAGTGTGCGATAGGTACCTATTGAGGTGTGAACGGATTCTTCGTTACACCCTTGCTGCAATAACTCGTTCGTCCTGATTTTCTCTGATCCAGACACGAGCCTTGCTACCTCAGTCGCTGGCTGGCGGGCCCTGAGAATACCTCTGAGGTGGCGCTGGCTGCCAGCCCACCAAAGGAAATCGCCGGGTCGATATAGCGCATCGCCGATTTCACATCCTTCCAGCCGACGTAGGCCATCAGCGCCTTGATATCCCAGCCGTTGGCGGTGGCCCAGGTGGCGAAGCCGCGGCGCAACGAGTGGCTGGTATAGAGCTCGGCGGGCACGCCGGCGTCTTCGAAGATGCGGCGCAGCAACGCGATCATGCTGTTGCTGTTCAAGCCGGCATCGGCCAGATTGCCCCAGCGATCGATCTTGCGAAATACGGCGCCGTGGGCAATCGCGGCCACGCTGATCCAGTCCAGATACGCCTGCACCGGGCAAAGCATCTTCAGGGCAGGGGCGCGATAGTTTGTGCCGATGTGCTGGCGATCGCCCTTGCTGTGGGGCAGGTACAGGGTCATGCCCACGGCGCGCTCGGCCTGGATATGGTCGACCTGCAAGCGCGACAACTCATCCCCGCGAAATCCACGCCAGAACCCGATCAATAGCAGCGCGGCATCACGCCGAGCGCGCAGCAACCCCGGCAGATCCTGGGTGGCGCTGGCCTGGCCTGCCTGCTGCTCAAGATGACGGATGGTTTTCTCCAGATGCTGTAACAGCAAGGGCGCCGCCTGTTTTTCCTGCGCGGGGTGCAGTGTGCGGATGCCCTTGAGCAATTGCCGCACCATGGGCGCCTTGGTCGGATCGGGGAACCCCTGGCTGATGTGCCATTGCGCCAATGCCGCCAGCCGTTGCTTGAGCGTATTGATCGAGTGGTGTTCGGCGTGGTCGGCCAGGTAGCGGGCAATGCTCTCGGCAGTTGCTGGCAGAAAGCCACCCCAGCTCACTTCGAAGTGCTCCACCGCGGCTCGATAGCTGCGCCGGGTGTTCTCCCGCGTACCGGCTTCCAGGTATCGATCGACCTTGCTCACTGCTACCGCCTCCAAACGTACTGTTTGCGTTTCTCTGTGGGTGATTTTCACCTTTAACATGCGATAACGCTCAATTATTTTATCAGAGAATATGTTTTGCGGAGCGCTAGATCTGTTTCGTGTATAGTATGTAAATACATAGTATGTACCACATTACGTAATCGTCGGAGCGACCTATGGCCCGAGGCGGCATAAACAAGGCAGTGGTGCAGAAGGCGCGGCAGGCGCTGCTGGCCCGTGGCGAGAACCCGAGCATCGATGCCATACGGGTCGAGCTGGGCAATACCGGCTCGAAAACCACCATCCACCGCTATCTCAAGGAGCTCGATGACGGCGATGTGCGCAGCGGCGCAGTCCAATTGGCGCTCAGCGAAGAGTTGGCTGTGCTGGTTGGCCAATTGGCAGCGCGTCTGAAAGAAGAAGCACAGGCACCCATCGACCAGGCGCAGGCGCTGCATGAGGCGCAAAAGCTCGAATGGCAGGCGCAATTGGCCGCCAGTGAACAGGCCCTCAAAGCATTGCAGCAGGCGTTCGACGTGCAAAAAGCGGCGCTGGAAACCGAATCGGCCGAGTTGAGTGTCTGCCGCAGCACACTGCAAGCCGAGCAGACCCGCAACGCCAGGTTGAGCCAGGCCAGCGAAGACCTGCAGCTACGCCTGAAGGAAAAGGACCAGCAGATCGCCTCGCTGGAAGACAAACACGCCCACGCCCGCGACGCGCTGGAGCACTACCGCAACGCCGTCAAGGAACAGCGCGAGCAGGAACAGCGCCGACATGAAGGTCAGTTGCAACAGGTTCAGGTCGAAGTGCGGCAACTGCAGCAGACCTTGATTGTCAAGCAGGACGAGCTGACGCGCTTGAACCGGGATAATGAACGGGTGCTGGTCGAAGCGCGGGTGGCGCGTAACGAACTCATCGACCTGGAAAACCGGTCCCGGGAGCAAGCCAATGAACTGCATGAACTCAAGCGCACGCTTGACCAGAGTCTAGGCGCGCGTGACACGTTGAAGGAGCAAGCACAGGCCTTGCAGCTGGCACTGGTCACCCTTGAGCTCAACAACGCACAGCAAGCGAGACACATTGAACAATTGCAGAACAGGAAGACCAAAGCCCCCAAAGTGGAGAAGCCTGGAGCCTGATCACATGGGGTGCCCGATGAGCATTCATTCAGCTCGGAAATGACCGGCAATTTCGCACATTTGCTCCGACCGTTCGTGCAGCATGGGACGCACTACCCATCACCACCTCGAGCCGCCGGAGTCAGGAAGATGCAAGTCAGAGCCGCCGTTGTCCGTCACATGAATGCCGCGCCACCCTATGCCGTCAGCAAGCCAATTGCGATCGAGACACTGGAGCTTGCACCACCCGGCCCCGGGGAGGTCTTGGTGCGGATTCGCGCGGCGGGGCTGTGTCATTCGGACTTGTCGGTGATCAATGGCGACCGGCCACGGCCCATGCCCATGGCGCTGGGCCATGAGGCGGCGGGTGTTGTCGAGGCGTTGGGGGCCGGTGTCAGCGATCTGCAGGTGGGCGATCATGTGGTGATGATCTTCATGCCCAGTTGCGGTCATTGCCTGCCGTGCGCCGAGGGCCGGCCGGCGCTCTGCGAACCGGGCGCCAGGGCCAACAGTGCCGGGACCTTGCTCGGTGGCTCGATGCGCTTGAGTCATGCCGGAGCGCAGGTGCATCACCATCTGGGCGTCTCAGCCTTCGCCGAATACGCCGTGGTGTCGCGCAATTCCCTGGTCAGGATCGATCGCGATCTGCCATTTGTCGAAGCGGCGCTGTTTGGCTGTGCGGTGTTGACGGGCGTGGGGGCAGTGGTCAATACCGCGCAATTGCGTACCGGCGCCACGGCGGTGGTGATCGGGCTCGGTGGTGTGGGCCTGGCCTCGGTACTGGGCGCTCGGGCGGCGGGGGCGAGCAAGATCATTGCGGTCGACTTGTCGACGCAGAAATTGGTCCTGGCGATGGAAGTGGGGGCAACGGCGGTGGTCAATGGTGGTGACGCCGATGCGGTGGAGCAGGTCCGCGCGTTGACCGGTGGCGGCGCTGACTACGTGTTCGAAATGGCCGGGTCGGTTCGAGCCCTGGAAAACGCCATGCAGATGACCCGACGCGGAGGCACTACCGTGACCGCAGGCCTGCCACCACCCGGCGCGGCCTTGCCGGTCAATGTGGTGCAACTGGTGGGCGAGGAGCGCACGCTCAAGGGTAGCTATATAGGTACCTGTGTTCCATTGCGCGATATTCCTCGGTTTATCGAGTTGTATCGGGACGGGCGCCTGCCGGTGAACCGCTTGCTTAGCGGCCGGCTGACGCTGGATGAGATCAATGAAGGCTTCGACCGGTTGCACGATGGTAGTGCGGTGCGGCAGGTGATCGAGTTTTGAGATGCATTGCTCGCTCGCGGTGCTCCGGACACACCGCGTTGTCTGCATCGCGGGCAAGCCCGCTCCCACAGAGAATTTATGTGCGCCGCTATACCCTGTGGGAGCTGCGGTGCGACGTCTCGACTTGCCAGCGATGAGGCCCTGACAAGCGACGCAGAATCTCCAGCGTTTATCGAACAGTCGAAGCATCCTGCCCAAACAACATTTTCCGGCTTTCGTCATCCACTACCGGCGCAGTGTTGATCGCATCGGCCAACGCATAGGCACGCCCGGTAGCAGGGCGGTTGGCGATGCGTTCGAACCATTTGGCCAGGTGCGGGAAGTCCTTCAGGTCCTGTTGCTGGCGTTCATGGGGCACTATCCAGGGGTAGCTGGCCATGTCGGCGATGGAGTAATCACCGCTGATGTAGTCGCGCCCGTCAGCCAGGTGCTTGTTCAAGACGCCATAGAGCCGGGCGGTTTCCTTGACGTAGCGATCCATGGCGTACGGGATCAGCTCCGGTGCGTACTGCACGAAGTGGTGGTTCTGCCCGGCCATCGGCCCCAGGCCGCCCATCTGCCAGAACAGCCATTGCAGGGTTTCGTTGCGTCCGCGCAGGTCTTGCGGGATGAACTTGCCGGTCTTGTCGGCCAGATAAAGCAGGATGGCACCGGACTCGAACACCGACAACGGCTCGCCGCCATCGGCCGGGGCATGATCAAGGATGGCGGGAATGCGGTTGTTGGGGGCGATCTTGAGGAAGTCGGGTTCGAACTGTTCACCCTTGCCGATGTTCACCGGGATGACCCGATAGGGCAGGCCGGCCTCTTCAAGGAACAGGGTGATCTTGTGACCGTTGGGGGTGGTCCAGTAATGCAGGTCGATCATGGTTTGGCTACGGTCTGTGGGTTTATGCGAAGGCATTGCCAAGGAAATCGATCAGTGAACGAACCGATGGCAGCAGCCCTCGGCGCGACGGAAATACTGCGGTGATGACGCCTTCGACAGGCCGCCATTGTGGCGTCAGCTCGACAAGCTGCCCGGCCGCGATCTCATCCTGGACCACGCGCAGGGGCAGGCTGGCTGCGCCAACGCCTGCCAGCGCGGCATTCTTGAGAATGTTCATGTCATCGCTGACCAGCTGTGGCCGATGGGTGACCGTGGCGGTTGCACCATCAGGGCCATTGAGTTGCCAGGCATAATGCGCTTGCGGGCAGCCCCAATGCAGGCTCGGCAGCACCGAAAGATCGGCAGGCAGGGCCGGTCGCACGAAGCGCTCGAGCAGGGGATTGCTCGCCACCAGCACCTGGGGGCTTCTGGCCAGCAGCTTCATGACCAGGTCACTGTCTTCGAGCGGTGGGAAGCACAGGCTCAGGGAAATATCGAAGCCTTCGCTGATCAGATCGACCCGGCGATTATGGCTCTTTACATGAAGTTCGATGCCAGGGCACTGGGCCATGTACTCACCCAGCACGGGCGCCACCCAGAAGCTCAATAGCGGCGTGGTGCAACTCAGACGTATCACGCCCCGGGGTTCGGAGCGGTTCTGCTCGATCACATCCTCGGCCGACTCGGCTTCGGCCATCATCGCCACGCAGTGCCGGTAATAGTCCTGGCCGATGTCGGTGACCTGGAACTGCCGGGTCGAGCGCTGGATCAATCGTACGCCCAGGCGGGATTCCAACTGGCCTATGCGACGGCTCAAGGTCGATTTCGGCAGGTTGAGCGCGCGCCCGGCGGGGGCGAAACCACCGTGTTCGACCACCTTGGCGTAGAGATACAGCTCGTTGAGGTCAATCATGGTTGTCTTCGTGAATCGTTCCACCAATGAGACTCTGCAGCTTACTCCAGCCACTACCGCGGCCCAAGTCCAGGCCCTAAGGTAGACCTCTGACTCGTTTCGCAGGAGAGGCTAGATGAAAAAAATCCAGGGTATCTACAGCGCGCCGAGCCGCCACTGGGTCGGCGATGGCTTTCCGGTCCGGTCGCTGTTCAGCTACAGCACGCTGGGGCGGCATATCAGCCCGTTCCTGTTGCTCGATTACGCAGGGCCTGCAGATTTTCCGGCATCGAGCCACCGCCGTGGCGTCGGCCAGCACCCTCATCGGGGCTTTGAAACGGTCACCATCGTCTATGAAGGCGGGGTGGAGCACCGGGACTCGACCGGTGCCGGCGGGCAGATCGGCCCGGGCGACGTGCAATGGATGACGGCCGCTTCAGGAATCCTGCATGAAGAGTACCACTCCCCCGAATTCAGTCGCACCGGTGGAACGCTGGAAATGGCTCAGCTGTGGGTCAACCTGCCTGCGGCAGACAAAATGGCGCCACCGCGCTACCAGACACTGCTCGACCGGGACATCGCCCGGGTGGAGTTGCCCGACAACGCAGGCCAGGTGCGGGTGATCGCGGGCGAATACGCCGGCAAGCAAGGCCCGGCGCTGACGTTCACGGCCATGGATGTCTGGGATATCCGCCTGAATGCGGGCAAGTCCTTCAAGTTGCAGACCCGGCCCGGCTTTACCTGCGCCGTGGTCGTTCTCAGCGGCACCGTGCAAGTCAACGGTAGCGATATTCTGCGCGATGCCCAGGTGGCTTTGTTCGGCGAGGAGGGGACCTATGTGCTGCTCGACGCCAACAGCGATGCCAAGTTGCTGCTGCTCAGCGGCCAGCCGATCGATGAGCCGATCGTTGGCTATGGTCCGTTCGTGATGAACAAGGAGGAGGAAATCCAGCAGGCCATCAAGGATTTCCAGGCCGGCGAGTTTGGTGTCATGCACCCTGACCCACACTTTGGCGTAACACGCCCCCCACAATGGTGGAAACAATGGGTAACACGGGAACAGATTGACCCGGATTTTTCGAGTGCGTCGTCGAGCTAATTTTTTAAGTGTTTGATTTATAAGGGTTTGTAAAAGTTGGCACGGGACCTGCTATATCTCTGGCACAACAACAATAAAAACTGCAGCAACCCCAATAAAAATAAGACGTACCGACTCTGACATAACAAGAACAAACACGGCAGAGACGCAGCTAACTGATTTTTTTGGAGAGGATGTGCTTTCCAGGGGCGTGCCCCGCGACCGGACAGAGAACAATAAAACTACCCCAAGGTAGCTACGGTGTCGGTTGGATCAGCAATGATGAAGGTAGATCAGCGCTCAAAAAAATACGTTTGCTCTTGACCCCGGATGGGGGTCGCTAAAAAAACCAAGAAGGGTAAGGCCGACAAAAACAACAACAGGCTAAACCCCAAAAATAAAAAAAAGAGCATGCAACAATCCTAGAGGGGAGCTTCGGCTCCCCTCAGTGCTTTCCGGGATTCAGATTTGCGAGCAGCCCTCC
>NZ_VXCP01000058.1 GCF_011355085.1 Pseudomonas akapageensis
CGAGTCCCCTAGGGGACGCCATTTGCGGGAATAGCTCAGTTGGTAGAGCACGACCTTGCCAAGGTCGGGGTCGCGAGTTCGAGTCTCGTTTCCCGCTCCAATTTCACAAAAACGCCGCTCATTGAGCGGCGTTTTTGTTTGTATCGAATTCGGCTCGTGCACCTGAAGCCATAAAAAAAGCCCGCCTGGTTTAACCTGGCGGGCTTTTTTGTCTGGGGGAAAGCAATCAGTGCTTGCTGCTGTCCTGAGTCGACAACGCCAGCAACTGCTTTTCCTGATTCCAGTCGAAAGGTTCGTCGTTCTGTTCGGCCTCGTAACGGCGCTCTTCCAGCGCCTGGTACAGGTCGATCTCTTCGTCGGGCATATAGTGCAGGCAGTCGCCGGCAAAGAACCACAGCAGGTCGCGTGGTACCAGGTGAGCGATCTGCGGGTAGCGCGTGATGATCTGGCACATGATGTCCTGGCCCAGGTACTGGCTTTCGATCGGATCTACTGGCAGTTGCGCGCGCAGTTCGTCGAAGCGCTCCAGGAACAGCGCATGGCTTTCTTCCGGCACTTGCTCGGCTTCACCCAGGGCGACCAGGATGCTGCGCAGATGGTCGAGCAGGATGAGATGATGGTCGAGATGGGCGTTGGCCATGATGGGTCCTCTAGAGCAAAACGGGCGCGAGAGTATACGGCTCTCGGCGCCCGATGTCTCAGGTCGAACGTCCTGGGCGTTGCCGTTCAGCGAATCCTGCCCTCTGCCAGGTGCAATTCTTCCTTGCTGAAGTCATCCACATCGATGACCTTGCGTCTTGCAGCTTCAGCCTGGCGCAGGTTTTCCGCTTCGCCAGCCTGCAGTACGCCGCCATGCAGGGCGGCGTCGATGGCGTGTTCGCCAGCTTCTGGTTGAACCTGACCACTCTTGAGTGCCATGTGCAGTTTGTGTTGCAGGGATTGGCTGGCGGCCGACAACTCGCAGGCGTGTTGCAGTGCGCCGACCGCATCGTCTGGCGATTGCGGGCGATAGCAGCCTTGCAGCAACTCTTCCAGTGTCGGGTCGCCCTTGTCGCGACCGATGATCTCGGCGACTTCGGCGTCGAGCGCGTCGGACGGTCCGGTGTGGCGGCGACCAAAGGGGAATACGATGCCGCGCAGCAGGCAACCCAGGACCCGGCTGGGGAAGTTTCTCAGCAGTTCGTCGAGGGCGCGCTCAGCCTGACCGAGGCTTTCTTCCATGGCCCAGTTCAACAGCGGGCGCATATGTTCCGGCGAACCGAGGTCGTGATAGCGCTTGAGTGCTGCAGAGCCCAGATAGAGGTTGCTGAGGACATCGCCCAGGCGTGCGGAGAGGCGTTCGCGGCGTTTGAGCTCACCGCCCAGCAGCATCATGCACAGGTCGGCGAGCATGGCGAAGGCGGCGGCCTGGCGGTTGAGGGCGCGGAAGTAGCCTTGGCTGAGTGCATCGCCGGGTGCGGTTTCAAAACTGCCAAGGCCCAGGTTGTGGATCAGCGTGCTGGCGGCATTGCCGACGGTGAAACCGATGTGCTGGAGCAGCAACTGGTCGAACTCCTTGAGTGCCTGCTCGCGGTCTTCACGCCCGGCAAGGGCCATTTCCTTGAGAACGAAGGGATGGCAGCGGATGGCGCCCTGGCCGAAGATCATCAAGTTGCGCGAGAGGATGTTCGCGCCTTCCACGGTGATAGAAATGGGCGCACTTTGCCAAAGGCGTCCCAGGTAGTTGTTCGGGCCCATGATGATGCCCTTGCCGCCATGCACATCCATGGCGTGGCTGATGCACTCGCGACCGCGTTCGGTCAGGTGGTACTTGAGAATCGCCGAGAGCACCGAGGGTTTTTCCCCCAGGTCCACGGCATTGGCCGTCAACATGCGCGCACTGTCCATCAACCAGGCATTGCCGCCGATGCGTGCCAGCGCTTCCTGAATCCCTTCGAAGGCGGCCAGGGGTACGTTGAACTGTTCGCGAATCCGCGCATATTGGCCAGTGACCAGGCTGCTGTATTTGGCAGCCCCGGTGCCCACGGCCGGCAGGGAGATGGAGCGACCCACGGACAGGCAGTTCATCAGCATCATCCAGCCCTTGCCGAGCATTTCCTGGCCACCGATCAGGTAGTCCAGCGGAATGAACACATCCTTGCCGGTATTGGGACCGTTCATGAATGCAGCGCCGAGGGGCAGGTGGCGGCGACCGATATCGACACCGGCGGTGTCAGTCGGCACCAGCGCCAGACTTATCCCCAGGTCCACCTCATCACCGATCAAGTGTTCAGGGTCATAAGCCTTGAAGGCAACGCCGAGCAAGGTGGCGACCGGTCCGAGGGTGATGTAGCGCTTTTCCCAGTTCAGGCGCAGCCCGAGGGTTTCCTGGCCCTGCCATTGACCCTTGCAGATGATCCCGGTGTCCGGCATGGACCCGGCATCGGAACCCGCCAGCGGTCCGGTGAGGGCAAAACAGGGGATCTCTTCGCCACGGGCCAGGCGAGGCAGGTAGTAATCGCGTTGCTCATCGGTTCCGTAATGCAGCAGTAACTCGGCGGGGCCCAGCGAGTTGGGGACCATGACGGTTGAGGCAAGGTCACCGCTGCGAGTCGCCAGTTTCATCGCCACCTGTGAGTGGGCATAGGCCGAAAAGCCTTTGCCGCCATAGGCCTTGGGGATGATCAGGGCAAAGAAGCTGTGCTGCTTGATATGGGCCCAGGCGTTGGCGGGCAGGTCCATGGCCTGGCCGATCTGCCAGTCGCTGACCATGGCGCAGAGTTCTTCGGTCGGACCGTCGATGAAGGCTTGTTCTTCCTCGCTCAGCTCTACCTTGGGGTAGGCCAGCAGGGTTTCCCAGTCGGGTCGGCCACTGAACAGCTCGCCATCCCACCAGACGGTTCCGGCCTCGATCGCTTCACGCTCGGTCACGGACATGGGGGGCAAGGTGCGCTGGAACCAGGCGAACAGGGGAGTAGTCAGGTATTTGCGGCGCATCTCGGGCAAGACCAGTGGCAGGGCCGTGGCCAGGAGCAACAGCCAGAAAATCCCCATCAGCCAGCCCGGGGCGCGGCTGAACATGCCCATGGCCAGCAAAAAGACGGCAACGATGCCCAGGGCAGGGAAAACCGGGGTGCGACGATGGGCCAGCCAGGCGACGCCGATAACCAGCGCGAGTAACCACAACAGCAACATATCTGTTTCTCCGTGAAGATTCGCCATTGAGCTTAGCCCCCATCCGTGGAACCGCTCCGGGTAGCTGGAGTTCGTCGGCGTCAGGAGTAGACTGGCGGACCAAACGGATGAATGGAGAGGATCATGCTCAAGATCTGGGGAAGGAAAAACTCAAGCAACGTCAGGAAGGTGTTGTGGTGCGCGCAGGAGCTGGAGTTGCCCTACGAATCGATCGACGCAGGTGGCGCTTTCGGCCTGGTCGATGAGCCGCAATACCGTGCAATGAATCCCAATGGGCGGATCCCGGTGATCGAGGATGACGGGTTGGTACTGTGGGAGTCCAATGCCATCGTCCGGTACCTGGCTGCACGCTACGCACCGGATTCGGACTGGTACCCGGCCGATCCGGTCGTCAGGGCCAGGGCCGACAAGTGGATGGACTGGACCTCGACTTCCCTGGCCGAGCCCTTCCGGCATCTGTTCTGGGGCATTCTGCGGACTCCGCCCGAGCAGCAGGACTGGGTGGCGATCAATGCCGCGCACAAGGCCTGCGCGCAATTGTTGTCGATTGCCGATCAAGCGCTGGCGCAGCAGCCTTGGCTTTCCGGGCAGGCCCCCGGCATGGGCGATATTCCGCTGGGCAGTTTTGCCTACGCCTGGTTCGAAATGCCTATCGAGCGGCCCGAGATGCGCCATCTCAAGGACTGGTACGAGCGCCTGACAGAGCGCCCGGCCTATCAGGCGGCGGTCATGACCGCGTTGACGTAATAGTCACTATCAATGCGTATCACTGTACTTGCGTGGCGCAGACCCGCACCATTGGTCTTATTCGCCGCCGTTGTATTTAATGGGCTGCGTCCTTATTTCATGAACTATCTCCATTTTCGGTGCATAAATCCTTTATGAGTTCCGCTCTAACCATCCGGCAACTTACCAAAACCTACGGCAACGGTTTCCAGGCCCTGCATGGTATTGATCTGGACGTGGCCGAAGGTGACTTCTTTGCGCTGCTCGGCCCCAACGGTGCCGGCAAGTCCACGACAATCGGCATACTGTCGACGCTGGTGAACAAAACCAGCGGCACCGTGAATATCTTCGGCAACGATCTGGATCGCCAACCGGCCGCGCTCAAGCGCTGCATCGGTGTGGTGCCGCAGGAGTTCAACTTCAACCAGTTCGAGAAGACCTTCGATATCGTCGTGACCCAGGCGGGCTACTACGGCATCCCCCTGAAGGTGGCCAAGGAGCGGGCAGAGCAATACCTGACCCAGCTCGGTCTGTGGGACAAGCGCGATGTACCTTCGCGCTCGCTGTCCGGTGGTATGAAACGCCGCTTGATGATCGCGCGGGCGTTGATCCATGAGCCGCGTCTGCTGATTCTCGATGAGCCGACCGCCGGCGTGGACATCGAACTGCGACGCTCGATGTGGACCTTCCTCACCGAGCTCAATCGCAAGGGCATCACGATCATCCTCACCACTCACTATCTGGAGGAGGCCGAGCAGCTGTGCCGCAACATCGGCATCATCGACCACGGCACCATTGTCGAAAACACCAGCATGCGCCAATTGTTGAGCACGCTGCATGTCGAGACCTTCCTGCTCGATCTCAAGGGGAATCTGCAGGTCGCGCCACAGTTGCAGGGCTACCCTTGCCGGCTGGTCGATGGCCATACCCTTGAAGTTCAAGTGGACAAGGCCGTGGGCATCACCGGGCTGTTCGCTCAGTTGGCCTTGCAGAACATTGAAGTGCAAAGCCTGCGTAACAAGACCAATCGCCTTGAGGAGTTGTTCGTGTCTTTGGTGGAAAAAAATCTGGCGAAGGTGGCGGTATGAGTTCGGAACTGAGCGCCAATCTGGTTGCCCTCAATACCATCGTTTATCGTGAAATACGCCGCTTCATGCGGATCTGGCCACAAACATTGCTGCCGCCGGCCATCACCATGGTCCTGTATTTCGTCATCTTCGGTAACCTGATCGGTCGGCAAATTGGCGATATGGGTGGCTTCACCTATATGGAATATATTGTGCCGGGCCTGATCATGATGTCGGTGATCACCAACTCCTACGGCAACGTGGTGTCGAGCTTCTTTGGCAGCAAGTTCCAGCGCTCGATCGAAGAATTGATGGTTTCACCGGTGTCGCCTCACACGATTCTGATCGGTTATACCCTTGGCGGCGTACTGCGTGGCCTTGCAGTGGGCGTGATCGTGACGCTGTTGTCGCTGTTCTTTACCCATCTGCAGGTTCATCACCTGGGCGTGACCATTCTGGTGGTGTTGCTGACGGCAACTATTTTCTCATTGCTGGGCTTTATCAATGCGGTGTTTGCGCGCAATTTCGACGATATCTCGATTATCCCGACTTTCGTGCTGACGCCGCTGACATACCTGGGCGGGGTGTTCTACTCGATCAACCTGCTGCCGCCATTCTGGCAGACCGTGTCGCTGGCCAACCCGGTGTTGCACATGGTCAACTCGTTCCGTTACGGCATTCTCGGCGTGTCGGATATCCGCATCGGCGTGGCCATTACGTTCATGCTGGTCGCCACGCTGGTGCTGTATTTCAGCTGTGCGCGGTTGCTGGTCAGCGGGCGTGGGATGCGTACCTGAGGACCATCTTTTATTGGTGTGATCTCTCTGTGGGAGCTGGCTTGCCAGCGATGCAGGCGACACGGTTTGTCTGAAGCATCGCAGTGATCTCATCGCTGGCAAGCCAGCTCCCACAGAGGATTTTCCGAGCCTTTTAAGGCTGCGCTCGATTCTTGCGCCGGCGCCATTGCCGGCCCACCCACCAGCGCCAGTAGAGCATGGTCAGGCAATAACCAAGCGCGCCCAGTAGCAGGCCGCAGACCAGCGAACCCAGCAAGAACGGCTGCCAGAGCGTCGACAGCTGGCCGGTGATCCATTCAAAAGTCAATTCGTCGGGCAGGCTCCGGGGCGGCACCCGCATCAGCCAGGCGCCCATCTGATAGGTGCAGAAAAACACGGGCGGCATGGTGATCGGGTTGGTCAGCCAGACCAGGCTGACGGCGATCGGCATGTTGCCGCGCACCATGATCGCCAGAACGGCCGCCAGCAGCATCTGCATCGGTATCGGGATGAATGCGGCGAACAGGCCGACGGCCATGGCCCTGGATACCGAATGGCGATTGAGGTGCCAGAGGTTGGGGTCATGCAGCAGGCGCCCGAGAAAGCGTAAGGACTTGTGTTCCCTGATGCTGGTCGGGTCTGGCATGTAGCGTTTGAAAAGACGACGCGGCATGGGGATTCTCGGTGGTCGGGTCGGCCAAGTATGCACAGTTTCCTTGAACGGCAAATTCAGACTTTGTGACAATTAATAAAGCTGGACGCGCCGCCCATGGTCTAAGCCTCAGGAACGGATACCTGCAGAGGCTGTATTCATGCGCACAGGGATGGTTGCGCTCGCACTCGGGCTGTTATGCCTGCGTTTTCTTCCAGCATTGCCACCGGTCGGGTCATTGACGGTACTGGCGGTGGTCGGGCTGTTGTTGCTGCCATTTCGCAGCTACCCCCTTGGCTGTTTTCTGCTGGGCTTGTGCTGGGCCTGTGTCTCGGCGCAATGGGCGTTGGACCAGCGCCTGGCGCCCGAACTGGACGGACGCACGTTATGGGTGGAGGGGCGGGTGGTCGGGCTGCCGAGCCAGTCCGAACGCGCCGTGCGCTTCGAGCTGGCCGATGCCACCTCGCGCCGAGCCGAACTCCCTTCACTAATGCGCTTGAGCTGGTATGGCGGGCCGTCGGTCAATAGCGGCGAGCGTTGGCGCCTGGCGGTGAACCTCAAGCGGCCGAGCGGGTTGGTCAACCCGCACGTTCCTGATCAGGAGGCGGCCTTGCTGGCGAGGCGCATGGGTGCCACTGGCAGCGTCAAGGCCGGGGAGTTGCTGGCGCCGGCCAGCGCCGCGTGGCGGGACGCTGTGCGCCAGCGCCTGCTCGACGTCGATGCCCAGGGCCGTGAAGGCGGCCTGGCAGCGCTGGTGCTCGGTGACGGCGATAGTCTTGATGCCCGTGACTGGCGAATCCTGCAGGACACCGGCACGGTGCATTTGCTGGTCATCTCGGGGCAGCATATCGGCATGCTGGCCGGGTTGGTGTACGCCCTCATTGCGGGCTTGGCGCGATATGGTTGCTGGCCACGGGCCTTGCCCTGGTTACCCTGGGCCTGTGGCCTGGCATTCGCGGCGGCGCTCGGCTATGGCTTGCTCGCCGGGTTCCAGGTGCCGGTCCGACGTGCCTGCATCATGCTCGGGCTGGTGCTGCTCTGGCGCCTGCGGTTCCGCCACCTGGGCGTCGGCTGGCCCTTGTTGCTGGCGCTTGTCGGTGTGTTGGTCCTCGAGCCGCTGGCCAGCCTGCAGCCGGGGTTCTGGCTGTCTTTCGCCGCCGTTGCGGTGCTGATCCTGGCGTTCAGCGGTCGCCTGGGGGCCTGGCGGGCGTGGCAGGCCTGGACTCGCGCGCAATGGCTGGTCGCGATCGGGTTGCTGCCGATGCTGCTGGTACTTGGGTTGCCGATCAGTGTCAGCGCACCGCTGGCCAATCTGCTGGCAGTGCCATGGGTGAGTATCGGCGTGCTTCCCCTGGCACTGCTGGGTACTGTCCTGTTGCCGGTGCCTGTCGTGGGGGAAAGCCTGCTTTGGCTGGCGGGCGGTCTGCTCGGTGCCTTGTTCGACTGCCTGGCGCGGATCGCCGACTGGCGGTCTGCCTGGTTGCCACCCGCCATTCCTGTGTGGGCGTGGTTGCTCAGCTGTCTGGGCGCACTGCTGTTGCTGTTGCCCAAGGGTATCCCGGTGCGGCCGCTCGGGTGGCCGTTGCTGCTGCTGGCGGCGTTTGCACCTCAGGGGAAAATCCCGCCGGGCGAGGTCGAAGTCTGGCAACTGGATGTGGGCCAGGGCCTGGCCTTCATTCTGCGCACCCGTCAGCATGCGATGCTCTACGACGCAGGCCCGGCCCTGGGTGGCGCCGACCTGGGCGAACGGGTGGTTCTGCCGGTATTGCGCAGGCTTGGAGTACGCGAGCTCGACCTGATGCTGCTCAGTCATGCCGATGCCGACCACGCCGGTGGAGCACCGGCCGTGATGCGCGGGCTACCGGTGAAACGCGTACTCAGTGGCGAGGCCGCGGCTTTGCCGGCAATGCTCCAGGCTCAGCCTTGCGTCAGTGGCGAGCGGTGGGAGTGGGATGGCGTGAGTTTCTCGCTGTGGCAATGGTCCCAGGCCGGCGACAGCAATCAGGATTCCTGTGTATTGATGGTCAATGCCCAGGGCGAGCGACTGTTTCTGACCGGTGATATGGATGCCCGTAGCGAGCGTGCGTGGCTGCAATCTGCGCAGGCGACCCAGGTACATTGGTTGCAGGCACCTCATCACGGCAGCCGCAGTTCATCGTCGCGGCCGTTTCTCGAGGCTACTGCGCCCCGGGGCGTGCTGATTTCCCGCGGCCGGCACAATGCCTTCGGTCATCCGCACCCCCAGGTCATGGCGCGCTACAGGGCACTGGGCATCGCTACCTATGACAATGTCGAGCAGGGTGCCTTGCGTCTGCAACTGGGGAGTTACAGTGTCCCCCAGGGGCTGCGGGCACAACGACGCTTCTGGCGTGATGTCATTGTGCCGGAGGCTTGAGCCGACATGACGGCCTTCGGCACCAAGGCCCCCTATGTTAGACTGGCGGACTTTTTCAAGGGGGTCGTTACTGTGTGGGAATTGGTCAAGTCCGGTGGTTGGATGATGCTTCCGATCATCCTGAGCTCCATTGCCGCTGCCGGCATCGTTGCCGAACGGCTCTGGACACTGCGAGCCAGCCGCGTCACGCCTCCGCATCTGCTGGGCCAGGTCTGGATGTGGATCAAGGACAAGCAGCTGAACAAGGAAAAACTCAAGGAATTGCGCGCCAATTCGCCGCTGGGCGAGATCCTCGCCGCGGGCCTGGCCAATTCCAGGCATGGTCGCGAGATCATGAAAGAATGCATCGAAGAGGCCGCAGCCCGCGTCATCCATGAGCTGGAGCGTTACATCAACGCCCTGGGCACTATTGCAGCCATGGCACCCTTGCTTGGCCTGCTCGGTACCGTACTGGGCATGATCGATATTTTCAGTGCCTTCATGGGGACCGGCATGGGGACCAACGCGGCGGTGCTCGCCGGTGGTATTTCCAAGGCGCTGATCACCACCGCCGCCGGTTTGATGGTGGGTATTCCCTCGGTGTTCTTCCATCGCTTCCTGCAGCGCCGCATCGATGAGCTGGTGGTGGGCATGGAGCAGGAAGCCATCAAGCTGGTCGAAGTGGTGCAGGGCGACCGTGATGTTGATCTGGCCGAGGGCAGGGCGTGAAATTCCGTCGCAAGCCGCGTGAGACTGTCGACATCAACCTGGCATCGTTGATTGATGTGGTTTTCATTCTGTTGCTGTTCTTCGTCGTGACCACGACCTTCACTCGCGAGACCCAGTTGCGCGTCGAACTGCCGGAGGCCGTCAGCGCCACGCCGCCACCGGACTCCGAGCTCAAGCAACTGGATATCACGATCAGTGCCGAAGGCGTTTATTCGGTGAACAACCATCTGTTGCCCAAAAGCGATCTGGCGACCTTGATGGACGCGGTGCAAAAGGAGTCGGCCGGTGACACCAACCTGCCGTTGTCGATCAGCGCTGATGGCAAGACTCCCCACCAGGCCGTTGTCACCGCAATGGATGCTGCCGGCAAGCTGGGCTTCAGCCATCTGCGCATGACCACCGTCGAGGCGCAGAGCAAGCCCTGATGGCATTTTCCGACCGCTTGCTCTCGGCCTGGTACGAAGGTCATCCGGCGCTGGCGTTATTGCGCCCGCTCGAGTGGCTGTACCGCGGCGTCGTGCAACGCAAGCGCGAGCGTTTTGTCGCGGGGGTGGGTGGCATCTATCGCTCGCCGGTCCCGGTACTGGTGGTAGGTAACATTACCGTCGGGGGCACTGGCAAGACGCCGATGATTCTCTGGTTGATCGAACACTGTCGGCGCAAGGGGCTGCGCGTCGGTGTGGTCAGCCGCGGCTATGGTGCCCAGCCGCCGCAGCTACCCTGGCGCGTCACGGCCGAACAAAGCGCGGCGGTGGCCGGTGATGAACCCTTGCTTATCGTTCAACGCAGCGGCGTACCGCTGATGATCGACCCGGACCGCAGTCGCGCCGTGCAGGCGCTGACGGCCGCCGAGCCCCTGGACCTGATTCTGTCCGACGACGGTCTGCAGCATTACCGCTTGGCGCGGGACCTGGAACTGGTGCTGATCGATGCCGCCCGCGGGCTGGGCAATGGTCGTTGCCTGCCGGCCGGTCCCCTGCGCGAGCCGATCGAGCGTCTGCAGTCGGTTGACGCGTTGCTTTATAACGGTGCGAACAGTGATCGCGCCGATGGCTATGCCTTCACCCTGCAGCCAACCGCCCTGGTCAACCTGCGCAGCGGTGAGCGCCATGCACTCGATCATTTCGGCCCTGGCCAGCAGATGCACGCAGTAGCCGGCATCGGCAATCCGCAACGTTTCTTCAATACCCTGCAGGCGCTACACTGGCAGCCTGAGCCCCACGCTTTCGCCGATCACGCTGAATACAGCGCCGAGGTTTTGAATTTCATGCCGTCGTTGCCATTGGTCATGACTGAAAAGGATGCGGTGAAATGCCGTGCCTTCGCGGCCGATGACTGGTGGTATCTGGCGGTCGACGCGGTGCCATCCCAGGCGTTCGTGACCTGGTTCGATGCGCAGCTGTTGCGGCTGATACCTGATCGACCACAGCCCTGACCCCGCCTTTATTGCTTTATGCCTGAGGATTACTCCATGGACACCAAATTGCTCGATATCCTGGCTTGCCCGATTACCAAGGGGCCGCTCAAGCTCAGCGCCGACAAGACCGAGCTGATCAGCAAGGGCGCGGGTCTTGCCTACCCTATTCGTGACGGCATTCCGGTGATGCTGGAAAGCGAAGCGCGTACCCTGACCGACGATGAGCGCCTGGATAAATGAGTGCAGCCTTTACCGTTGTGATTCCGGCGCGTTTCGGTTCAACCCGCTTTCCTGGCAAGCCGTTGAAACAGATCGCCGGCAAGCCGATGGTCCAGCATGTCTGGGAACAGGCGCGCAAAAGCGCTGCCGAGCGGGTCGTGGTAGCCACCGATGATACGCGGATTGTGGAGGCATGCCGGGCATTCGGCGCCGAAGTGTTGATGACCCGCGAGGACCACAACTCCGGCACCGATCGCCTGGCGGAAGTTGCTGCGCAATTGGGCCTGGCGGCCGACGCCATCGTGGTCAACGTCCAGGGCGACGAGCCGTTGATTCCGCCGGCAGTGATCAATCAGGTTGCCGCCAACCTGGCCGCCCACGCCGAAGCCGGCATTGCGACCCTGGCCGAACCGATCGATGACGTCGAGGCACTGTTCAATCCGAATGTGGTCAAGGTCGTTGCCGACCTCAATGGCCTGGCGCTGACCTTTAGTCGCGCACCGCTGCCCTGGGCGCGCGATGACTTCGCCAGGAGCCGCGAAGCGCTGCCACAAGGTGTTCCCTACCGCCGGCACATCGGCATTTATGCCTACCGCGCGGGTTTTCTGCATGATTTCGTCAGCTGGGGTCCGTGCTGGCTGGAAAACGCCGAATCGCTGGAGCAACTGCGTGCACTTTGGCACGGCGTGCGAATCCATGTCGCCGATGCGCAGGAAACACCACCGCCGGGTGTCGATACCCCCGAAGACCTTGAGCGCGTAAGGCGCCTGCTGGAGGCTTGATGCGGGTTCTGTTTGTCTGCCTGGGCAATATCTGCCGTTCGCCGACTGCCGAGGGCGTGCTGCGTCATCAACTGAAGGTTGCAGGACTGGATGACCGGATCGAGGTCGCCTCGGCCGGTACCGGTGACTGGCATGTGGGCAAGGCGCCCGATGCGCGCACTCGCCGTGCCGCGCTGTTGCGCGGTTACGATTTGTCGCAGCAACGCGCCCAGCAAGTCAGTGCGGCGGATTTCCACCGCTATGACCTGATCCTGGCGATGGACAAGAGCAACCTGGGCAACCTCAAGGCCATGCAACCTGCGGCGGCCAAGGCGGAGCTGGATCTGTTCCTGCGCCGTTTCGATGGAGCCGTCGATGAAGTACCAGACCCTTACTACGGGGGCGAGCAAGGCTTCGAGCGAGTGCTCGATCTGATCGAGCAAGCCTGCAGCGCGCTGGTGATCGAACTGAAGGGGCGGGTATGAGCCTTCAGGTGCGATCGAACGTATCGCTCAAGCATTACAACACCTTTGGTATCGATGTGGATGCCAAGCTGTTTGCCGAGGCCCACAGCGACGAGGACGTGCGCCAGGCGCTGGCGTATGCGGCGCAGTTGCCCATTCCCTTGCTGGTGATTGGCGGTGGCAGCAACCTGCTGCTGACCGGGGACGTGCAGGCGCTGGTGCTGCGCATGGCCAGTCGCGGCATTCACGTGCTGAGTGATGACGGAGCGCGGGTTATCGTGGAGGCCGAAGCTGGCGAGCCCTGGCACCCGTTCGTGCAATGGAGCCTCGAGCACGGACTGTCGGGCCTGGAAAACCTCAGCCTGATTCCTGGTACGGTGGGTGCGGCGCCCATGCAGAACATCGGCGCCTACGGGGTCGAGATCAAAGACGTGTTCAGCGGGTTGACTGCGCTGGATCGCCAGACCGGCGAGCTGCGCGAGTTCGACCTCGAAGCCTGTGCGTTCGGTTATCGCGACAGCCTGTTCAAGCGCGAACCGGGACGCTGGTTGATTCTGCGTGTGCGTTTCGCGCTGGACCGGGTGGCGCATTTGCATCTGGACTACGGGCCGGTGCGTCAGCGCTTGACCGAGCAGGGCATCGAGCAGCCTTCGCCACGGGATGTCAGTCAGGCCATTTGCAGCATCCGTCGGGAAAAACTCCCTGATCCCGCCGAGTTGGGTAATGCCGGGAGTTTCTTCAAGAACCCGGTTATCGCAGCGACCCTGGCTGCCGAGATCAAGCTCAAATACCCGGGGCTGGTGGCTTATCCACAGGCTGATGGCCAGATCAAACTGGCCGCAGGCTGGCTCATCGAGCAGGCTGGCTGGAAGGGCCATCGCGACGGCGATGCCGGCGTTCATCGTCTGCAGGCGCTGGTGCTGGTCAACTACGGCAATGCCACGGGTGGGCAGCTGCAGGCTCTGGCGCAGCGGATTCAGGCCGACATCGTCGAGCGCTTCGGTGTGCATCTGGAAATGGAACCGAATCTGTATTGAGCCTGATCCCATCTAAGCTATGGGCAAATACAGACCCCGCACTCGATCGAGTCAGCGGGGTTTTTTTTGACTGATAAATCCAACCAGGATGCTGTCCCGATGAAAGACCTATGCATAGTGATTCTGGCGGCCGGGCAGGGGAGTCGTTACCAGGCCGTGGCGGGCGTTGGCGCGGATAAACTCCTGGCGCCGTGCCTGGGCCTGGATGGGCAGCAGCGACCGGTGCTCGAACAGGTATTGGTCAATCTGCAAGGCGTGCCCGGGCGGCGCGTGCTGGTTACCCGGCCGGAGCGCGGTGCAGTGATCGCATTGGCGCAGGCCTATGGTTGTGAAGTGTTGAGCCTGGACTCGCCGGGCATGGGGGATTCCATTGCTGCGGCTGTACGGATGAGTGCCGATGAGGTCGGATGGCTGGTTGTGCTCGGTGATATGCCATTCATTCGGCCCGAGACGCTGTCCCTTCTGGCTGCATCGATCATGGACGAGAAGATCAGTGTTGCGCAGTGCGGCGATGCCTATGGGCATCCGGTAGGTTTCGGACGCGCATTCGCGGCGCAGTTGGCGGCGCTGACGGGTGATCGCGGCGGTCGTCAGTTGTTCCAGGCTGGCAATGTGCAGCAGATCGTTGTCGAGGACCGTGGTGTGCTTTGGGATGTGGATACGCCGGCGGCGTTGAACTTCGAAAGGTAAGGGGGGCAGTCTGGAGTCTGCTGCCGATCGCATGTAGCCGCTGCCGAAGGCTGCGCTGGAGTCCCGCAGGGAGTCCCTGGGCGGCCTTGAGATCCTGCGCCCGCTTCGCGGTCGAGCGCAGCCTTCGGCAGCGGCTACAGTGGCCGCGGCGCGTTCAAAAAAAAGCCCCGCCTGCATCAGCAGGCGGGGCTTTTTTTCAGCCGATGGAATCAGGCGAGCGGTTTAGGCTCTTTGCTCTCTTCCAGGGCTTCAGGGCGACGCTCAACCACTTCTTCAGCCGAGCGCAGGTTCTCGTCGATTACCGGCGTGGTTTCAGCAGCAGGCTGCTCGACCACTTCGGCTTCGACTGCAACAGGGCTCTCGACCGCGGCTTCAGCAATTGGAGCGGGGGCGGCGGCAGCCAGTTCAGCTTCCTTGGCCAGACGCTCGGCTTCACGCTTGCGGCGACGCACTTCACGTGGGTCGTTCGGCGCGCGGCCGCTCGGGGTCAGCACGGTGGACGGCGCTTCTTCGGCCGCTGCAGGTGCGGCAGCCGGGGCTTCAACCACATGAGCGGCTTCCACGACAGGTGCTGGAACCACAGGCTCGGCTTCGATGACTGGAGCTGCTGCCGGTGCGGCTTCGACCACTTCAGCTTCGATCGGAGCTGGCGCGATTTCCACAGCCGGCGCAATGGCTTGCTCGGTAGTACGAGGCTCGAACGCTTCGGCGGTCGGGGCAACCGGCTGCTCAACCACTGGAGCTTCTACGGCTTCGGCCTGCACTTCAGGCTCGCGAGCCGGTGCTGCTTCGACCACAGGTGCGGTTTCGACAGGTGCCGCTTCGCTGACTGCTTCAGCGGCCGGTGCAGCCAGCTCAAGGCTTGGCTCGGTGGCAGCGGTGGCCAGTTCAGCCTGGCGGTTGGCCTGGGCTTCGGCAGGTGCGCTGATGGTGCTGCTGGCGACGGCGGCGGTTACGGCCAGGCCGGCGGCCAGGTCAGCGGCGAATTCTTCACCGCTTTCTTCCGAGCCTTCCACCACGTTGCCGTTGGCATCACGCTGACGCTCACGACGGTTGCTGCGACGACGCTGACCGCGAGAGCGGCGACGTGGACGCTCGCCATCGGCGCCTTCGGTCTCTTCCTGCAACAGCTCTTCGTTCGGCAGGATTTCTTCGGCAGTGGCGGCTACGGCCTGCTCGACGCGAGGCTGACGCTCTTCGCGTGGTGGGCGTGGTTGACGCTCTTCACGCGGGGCGCGTTCTTCGCGGGGTGCACGTTCTTCACGTGGTGCGCGCTCTTCGCGAGGGGCGCGTTCTTCACGAGGAGTACGCTCTTCGCGCGGTGCACGTTCTTCACGTTCGATGGGTGCAACGGCATCCAGTGGCTCACGCAGTTCACGAACCGGACGCTCTTCACGTGGGCGACGCTCTTCTCGCGGCGGGCGTGGTTGACGCTCTTCACGCGGTGCACGTGGCGCGCGCTCTTCGCGGGCTGCCGGAGCTTCCTCGCGGACTTCGCGTGGTTGACGCTCTTCGCGTGGGACGCGTTCTTCGCGAGGCTTGCGATCTTCCTCGCGACGGCCGTTGCGGCTGCGGCTCTGTTGACGACCGCTGCGACGCTCTTCGTTGCGCGGCGGGCGTTCGGTGGTGGCAGGCTTCTCGACCACGACAGGCGCAGCTGGCTCTTCCTTGTTGCCTGCAAACAGGCTGACCAGCGACTTCACCAGGCCCTTGAACAGGCTAGGCTCGGGCACGACTGGCGCAGGCGCCGGGGCAGCCACCGGTTCCGGAGTTGCCGGTACCGGTGCCGAAGTACGTGCAGGCGCAGTCTTGACCGCGGCTTCCTGGCGAACCAGGGTGCGGGTGGCGGCTACTGGCTGGGTTTCTTCGATTTCGGCGGCAGCGATTTCGTAGCTGGACTGGTTGGTCTGGGCTTCCGGGCTGTCGTCACGCAGGCGCTGCACTTCGAAGTGTGGCGTCTCGAGGTGGTCGTTCGGCAGGATGACGATGCGGGCGCGGGTGCGCAGCTCGATCTTGGTGATCGAATTGCGTTTTTCGTTGAGCAGGAACGCAGCGACCGGGATCGGCACCTGGGCGCGAACTTCGGCGGTGCGGTCCTTCAGGGCTTCTTCTTCAATCAGGCGCAGGATGGCCAGCGACAGGGATTCGACGTCACGGATGATGCCGGTGCCGCTGCAGCGCGGGCAGACGATGCCGCTGCTTTCGCCCAGCGATGGACGCAGGCGCTGACGCGACATTTCCAGCAGGCCGAAGCGCGAGATGCGGCCGACTTGAACGCGGGCGCGGTCGGCTTCCAGGCATTCGCGGACTTTTTCTTCCACGGCGCGCTGGTTCTTGGCTGGGGTCATGTCGATGAAGTCGATCACGATCAGACCGCCGATGTCACGCAGGCGCAGCTGGCGGGCGATTTCTTCAGCCGCTTCCAGGTTGGTCTGCAGGGCGGTTTCTTCGATGTCGCTGCCTTTGGTGGCGCGCGCCGAGTTGATGTCGATGGACACCAGGGCTTCGGTCGGGTCGATCACGATCGAGCCGCCGGAAGGCAGGTCGACCACGCGCTGGAAGGCGGTTTCGATCTGGCTTTCGATCTGGAAGCGGTTGAACAGTGGAACGCTGTCTTCGTACAGCTTGATCTTGCTGGCGTACTGCGGCATCACCTGGCGGATGAAGGTCAGGGCTTCTTCCTGGGCTTCGATGCTGTCGATCAGCACTTCGCCGATGTCCTGGCGCAGGTAATCGCGGATGGCGCGGATGATCACGTTGCTTTCCTGGTAGATCAGGAAAGGTGCGGAACGATCCAGCGAAGCTTCCTTGATCGCGGTCCAGAGCTGCAGCAGGTAGTCCAGGTCCCATTGCATTTCTTCGCTGCTGCGGCCGAGGCCGGCAGTGCGCACGATCAGACCCATGTCGGCAGGGGCGACCAGACCGTTGAGGGCTTCGCGCAGTTCATTGCGCTCTTCGCCTTCGATACGGCGCGAGATACCGCCGGCGCGCGGGTTGTTAGGCATCAGGACCAGATAGCGGCCAGCCAGGCTGATGAAGGTGGTCAGGGCTGCGCCCTTGTTGCCACGTTCTTCTTTCTCGACCTGAACGATGACTTCCTGGCCTTCGCTCAGGACGTCCTTGATGTTGACGCGGCCTTCAGGGGATTTCTTGAAGTATTCGCGGGAGATTTCCTTCAGGGGAAGGAAGCCATGGCGCTCAGAGCCGAAATCGACAAAGGCAGCCTCCAGGCTCGGTTCGATACGCGTGATCCGGCCTTTGTAGATGTTGGCCTTTTTCTGCTCGCGAGCACCGGATTCGATATCCAGGTCGTAGAGGCGCTGGCCATCTACCAGAGCAACACGCAACTCTTCGGGTTGAGTTGCGTTAATCAGCATTCTTTTCATGTAGTACCGTCGGTTTCCGGGCTGCCGGAAACGGCGTTCGGCACACACGACTTCTCACGGTCGGTGTCAGGTGCGTCAGGGGCGGCTTGCCGCTCCAGTGTCTAGCAACGTTCGCCTGCTCCTGGCGGACCAGTGGGGCGAAATCGCGACGACGCGTCCTGCTTGCTGTGGTGTCAAAAGCACTCAGTCAGGAGGAGGAATCAGCTGTTGGCCATGGACGCCAGTCGAGGCGTCTTGATCAAGTCCGGGCTTTGTCGCGAGGGGGCCAGATGTGGCTTCTCGACAAGGCGCAGTACTACACGGTCCGACAGTTGTGCATCTCCACCCTACACGTATCCCTGATAATTCGGGTGCTGCCGCGCGCTGAATCCGCAACGGGTTGGCATTTATCGCAATCTCCGATTGGGAGCTCGCGCATTATGGCTAAGGCTCTGTATTTCCGAAGCATTCGCCCGGATGGCGTGAAAGCGACTGCGCTGAGTGATGGGTCATCGAAAAAAAACTGAAAGTGAGTGCAGAAACACCGTTTTTCTTGTCTTTTGTCGGTCTTCTCTCAAACGCGCTGGTTACGATTTCAGGCATTCCGTAAACTGGCGAAAACCCCGTCGGACGGCCTCGCGTCCTCATGAATTGCGTCGGTCAGGGTCGGCCTAATGCCGGTAATCCTCTGGCCAGCCGCTTTTGGCGGCGTTCGCGACTATAGCAGCAATCATTAAGTGCTTCAAATCCATAAAAAATTGTTATGATTGATCAATGACGACTAATACCCCCCCAACCTCCGGCGTTCAGCTGCTTGAGGTTGCGCCGGAACTTGCCGGCCAACGAATCGATAATTTCCTCTTCACGGCACTCAAGGGTGTACCCAAGACCTTGATTTATCGCATTTTGCGCAAAGGCGAAGTGCGGGTGAACAAGGGGCGGATCAAGCCCGAGTACAAGCTTCAGGCCGGCGATATCATCCGTGTGCCACCTGTTCGGGTGCCCGAGCGCGACGAGCCGGTGCCCCTGGCTCAGGGGCTGTTGCAGCGTCTGGAGGCGGCGATTGTCTATGAAGACAAGGCCCTGATCGTGCTGAACAAGCCGGCCGGCATTGCCGTGCACGGCGGTAGCGGCCTGAATTATGGCGTGATCGAGGCTTTTCGCCAGCTGCGTCCCGATGCCAAGGAGCTGGAACTGGTCCATCGCCTGGACCGCGACACGTCCGGCCTGCTGATGATCGCCAAGAAGCGCAGCATGCTGCGGCACTTGCATGCGGCCTTGCGCGGCGACGGCGTCGACAAGCGCTACATGGCGCTGGTGCGCGGGCATTGGGCCACGGCCAAGAAACAGGTCAACGCGCCGTTGCTCAAGAGCAACCTGCGTTCCGGTGAGCGCATGGTCGAGGTCAACGAAGAAGGCAAGGAGGCGCTGACCGTTTTCCGCGTGCTGCGCCGCTTCGGCGAGTTCGCGACCATGGTCGAGGCGCGTCCGATTACCGGTCGCACCCACCAGATTCGCGTGCATACCTTGCATGCCGGGCACTGTATTGCCGGTGACAGCAAATACGGTGATGAAGACTTCACCAAGGAAATCCGTGACCTGGGCGGCAAGCGCCTGTTCCTGCACGCCTATGCCTTGACCGTGCCGCTGCCCGATGGCGGCGAGCTCAAGCTTGAGGCGCCGGTGGATGAGATGTGGGCCAAGACCGTGGAGCGTTTGAGTGCTGCCTGAGTACAAACTGCTGATTTTCGATTGGGACGGTACCTTGGCCGACTCGGTTGGTCGTATCGTCGAGGCGATGAATATGGCGGCCCGAGCGGGCGGATACCCGGAGCGTGATGATGTTGCCATCAAGGGCATCATCGGTATGGCGCTGCCGGAGGCGATTCATACTCTGTATCCGGAGCTTTCCGACGAGCAGCTGATTGCCTTTCGTCAGCGTTACGCGGAAAGCTATGTCGCGCTCGATGCCGAGCCGTCGCCGCTGTTTCCAGGTGTGCTCGAATCGCTGGAGGCTTTTCGCGCCGATGGCTACCAGTTGGCGGTCGCCACCGGCAAGGCCCGGCGTGGCCTGGATCGGGTGTTGCGGTCCCATGGCTGGGAAGATTTCTTCGATATCACCCGCGCAGCCGACGAAACCCGGGGCAAGCCACACCCGTTGATGCTCGAGCAAATTCTCGCTCATTGCGGGGTCGGGCCGGCGCAAGCCTTGATGGTTGGCGATTCGTCATTCGACTTGTTGATGGCGCGAAATGCCGGCATGGACTCGGTTGCGGTGGGGTATGGAGCGTTGTCGCTCGAGGCATTGAGCGTTTACGAGCCGCGATTGTCTATCGAGCGTTTCCCCGAATTGCGCACCTGGCTTGACCAGCGAGCGCATTGAATTTTCCAGGGTAGGTGAATATGTCGGATGAGTGGAAAGCGCCCGAGGCGCAAAAGAATGGCGAAGACAAGAGCTGGCAGTTGCTGGAAAAGACCCTGCTGGCTGGGGTACAGGAGCAGCGTCGCGCCCGGCGCTGGGGAATCTTTTTCAAGCTGCTGACCTTTGTTTATCTGTTCGGGATTCTGGCGCTGTTCACGCCGATGATGGATATGGACAAGGCCGCGGCGCGCGGCTCCAACCATACGGCGCTGATCGAAGTGCGCGGCATGATCGCGGACAAGGAAGCGGCCAGTGCCGACAATATCGTCGCCAGCTTGCGTGCAGCCTTCGAGGATTCGAAAACCAAGGGCGTGATCCTGCGCATCAATAGCCCGGGCGGCAGTCCGGTGCAGTCGGGTTACGTTTATGACGAGATTCGTCGCCTGCGGGCCCAGTACCCGGACATCAAGCTGTATGCGGTGATCTCCGATCTGGGTGCTTCGGGAGCGTATTACATCGCCAGTGCCGCTGACCAGATCTATGCGGACAAGGCCAGCCTGGTCGGCTCCATCGGCGTCACGGCGGCAGGCTATGGCTTTGTCGGGACCATGGAGAAACTTGGGGTCGAGCGGCGTACCTATACGTCGGGCGAGCACAAGTCCTTCCTCGATCCGTTTCAGCCGCAAAAGCCAGAGGAAACCGAATTCTGGCAGAGCGTGCTCGATACGACTCACCGCCAGTTCATTGCCAGCGTCAAGCAGGGGCGCGGGGATCGTCTGAAAGACAAGGAGCATCCAGAATTGTTCTCCGGCCTGGTCTGGTCGGGCGAGCAGGCCCTGCAGCTGGGCTTGGTCGACGGGCTGGGCAGTGCCAGTTACGTGGCGCGGGATGTGATCGGCGAGAAGGAGTTGGTGGACTTCACGGTGGAAGAGTCGCCGCTTGATCGCTTCTCCAAGCGCCTGGGTGCCAGCGTGGCCGAGCATCTGGCTTTGTGGATGGGGTTTCAGGGGCCTTCGTTGCGCTGACAGGCTGCCGACAATTGGCGTAGCCGCTGCCGCAGGCTGCACTCGACCGCGAAGCGGGCGTGTGATCTCAAGATCGCCAAGGAGCCCCTGCGGGACTCCA
>NZ_VXCP01000059.1 GCF_011355085.1 Pseudomonas akapageensis
CGCTAATGCGCCAGGCCGAGGTGCTGGTTGCGCAGATGGGTAGAGAGAGTACGAAATTCCAGGAGCGACTGACGAGTGCGGAAGCCAAGGAGGCTTTTGCGGCCTTCGCCGAAAAGCGCAAGCCAGACTTTTCGAAGGTCACCCAGCACTAAACGGTCTCACGCTGCCCAGCCACAGCCGAGGTTAGACCTCATCCTCGTCGGCCACGAGAAACCGAGTCTGTAGGCTGGTCAGCCACCGCGCCACCACATCGATCTCCGCTTCGGTGAAACCTTCGGTCAACCGGGCATTCAGATCCTTCATGCCAACCTTGGAACGCTGACGCGCGGAACGCCCTGCCTCTGTCAGCCAGAGGCGCGATGCGCGGCCATCGTTCTCGTCGGCACGGCGTTCGATCAAGCCGGCTCTTTCTGTCCGGTCAGCCAGGCCACTCATACCCGGCGCGCCCAGGTCCAGCGCGGCCGCCGTCTCGCTCATTAGCGCACCGTCGTGGGTGCCTAGAAAGAATAGCAATCCGGATTGAGCAGCTGTCACGCCGCCACGGACAGCGCAGGCCTGTGACCAGCGTTGCAGTCGGCGCTGCCCAACGTTCAAAAGATATACGAGGCGATGCTTCATGCTCAGGCCAGTAAAGTTGATCGATTTATTTCGCGTGTGAATAATATCACGTGTCGATGCCTCAAGAGCGAATACAGAAATGATCGGTTTCAATTGGATCGACGATCTGAGCCCATTTACTCGCGATGCGATGCGTGAAAAATCACGCTTACGGAGCTGTCCCGGCGGTACCACTCTTTACCAGCAAGGTGACCCTGTCATTGAGGTGTTCCAGATCGTTTCTGGTGAAGTTCGTCAGTGCATTATCACTGCTGATGGCCAGGAAGTTCTCATTTATATCTACAAACCCGGCGACGTGATAGGTGACAGCTCCATAGGAGATGAGGAGCCATACTCGGTAACGTACATTACGCGTGGCGAGTCTGTCCTGAGGGTTTGGACGGCACGAGATTTCAGTGCGCTCAGAGCTACGCATCGGGAGGTAGAGAGTGCCGTGGCTGCGCAGATCAGCCGCCGCCTGAGAGGCGCGCTTCGGATAGTCGAGGAGCTTCTTACGCAGCCCGTAGCTGCTCGCGTCGCATCTCGTTTCCTTTGGCTGGCGGAGATGCAGCGGGCATCAAAAGGTGCTGTGAGCCTGACATTGTCTCAGTCAGATATCGGCTTGATGGTTGGTAGTACCCGACCCAACGTCAATCGGGTAATGAAAGAGCTGAGAGAGTTGAGCCTGATTGAGACTGACTACGGCAAAGTGGTCGTCAGAGACGTGGAAGGACTCCGCCATTACATCAATGATCATCGGCGCCGCAGTCGCGATGATTTCGACGATAAATGACAGCTCATCACGCTGAGTGATAGCAGAAAAAAACCATAAAAATGTCTTCTGGAAGACGTTGCCAGAACGGAGAGCCTCTTACGATTGGTTTCCAAAGCGCCACCCACTAACAATCAGGGCGCTTGTATGGAGACTGCGTCATGACTGCACAGCAAAAATACGGCGAAGTTCGGATGACACTTGAGGATCATATTGCCATCATCTCTGTAGACAACGCCGCCAAACTTAATGCGTTCTCTCCAGAGATGATTGAGCAATTGGCGGGCCACCTCACCACGGTAAACAATGATGAAAATATTTGGGTTGCTGTTCTTTGTCCTGAAGGAGAGCACACCACTGCTGGTTTAGACATGCCAAAGTTCTTCGGCCCGAACGCAACTGTAAAACCACTCCCAGAAGGCTGGGTGGATCCTTTTGGTCTTAAAAACCGATGCACTAAACCCGTTATTTCGGTGGTACACGGCAAAACCTACACCGTCGGTATTGAGATGATGCTGGCAGGGGACATAGTCATTGCCGCCGACACCGCACGTTTCTGTCAAATGGAGTCCAAGCGTGGGATTGCCCCGCTGGGTGGTGCTCACTTTCGTTACCTCACCAGAGCCGGCTGGGGCAATGCCATGTATCACCTTTTTCTGTGTGACGAGTTCGACGCCAAGCGCGCTTTGGAGATTGGCTTCGTCCAGGAAGTCCTTCCCTTTGGCGAACATAAAGAACGGGCAATGGAGATTGCGCGATTGATTTGCAAGAACGCGCCTATCGGTCTGCGTGCAACCAAAGCTGCAGCTCTGAAATTTGTTCAAGAGGGTGAGCAAGCAGCCATCGACTGTATTCCGGCAATCGAGAAAACCGTTTTTTCCACGGAAGATTTCAAGGAAGGTCTCCAATCTTTCGCTGAGCGCCGCCCCGCCAATTTCAAAGGCCACTGATCAAGCAACTTCAGAACTCCCTGGTATGCGGGAGAGGCGTCCGCTCGCCCAATGAAACCCAATGTTGGAGATGTAACATGACCATAAGATTTGAAATGGATGGTTCGCTGGCCATTGCAACATTTACGGATGGCCCGATGAATCTGCTGACATTCCAGTCCTTGCGGGACTTGATGGATGCTGTGGAACTGGCTCTTGAAAACAAAGCGCGCGCATTTCTAACACTGGCCGAAGGGACTAATTTTTGCGCTGGCGCCCATGTAACTGAAAACTTTCTGAACCAGGACGCTAACTTTGCACGACGCATGTTGAGCCGCGCCATTCCCGACATGCAACGTTTCGAGAACCTGCCGTTTCCCACTGTTGTCGCGGTCCGGGGTATGTGCTTGGGTGGCGGCTGCGAAATGGCGCAAATCCACGACATTATCTTTGCAGGCGAAAGCGCTAATTTTGGTCAAGTCGAGGCACGTATTGGCACAACTACATTATTGGGCGGAGCGCAGCGGCTTGTCGCTCGTGTCGGGCTGGCTCGGGCCAAGGAAATGGTTTTTTCTGCAGGTGTTTACGATGCCAAAACCATGCACGAATGGGGTTTGGTGAATCGAGTTCTACCCGATAACGACGTTGAGGTAAAAGCTCGTGCGTATGCGCAAAAGTTAGCGAACGGCCCAACTGTCGCTTACGCGGCATCCAAGCACCTCATAAACACTGCGGTTGCACATGGCCAGGCATCCGCCGATCAGCTCGTTCTGGAGTCCGGCCCAGCTACCTTCGCTACCGAAGATATGGTGACCACGGTCAACCGATTTGCTGAAGAAGGGGCTGGGGTACTCGTTAAAGGAGGGTTGGTCTTCAAAGGCCAGTGAGGGGTAAGCAACGACTCGAGTCCGTGTCCCCTCATAGACGTTAAAACCTTGAATTTACTGGATTTCAGGCACAAAAAAAGACGTCCGAGGACGTCTTTTTTTGTGGATTTGGTGGGCCGGGGTAATCTGAAACAAGTCGGTATCTATCTGTTTTTGCTGGTAAATAATTGATTGGTCAACTTGCTTGGAATACCAGTTGGAACGCTGTGTGGTTTGGATTCCGATGGACGGTGCTTTTTGAGCTCCATACCATTAACGAGTCGGCATCGAATCTATCAAGCAAATGGTCGTGTAAACATTAGCCATGGCTGGTGACCAGCTGCTGATGATCATGGCCCCTGCGCGTACGATGCCCCACTCGCAGGTACAGAGGCTCCTAGCAAACGATACCGTCACTGACTGCTGTGTTGGCTAAGTCGACTCTCGAAGTATTGCGCAGTCTCTTTGTCGGTGCAGTACAGGTAGCAACCCTTCATCCCGCGAGTCATCAAGGTTCGGTACGTATTTTTGATGATCAGGTCTGTTTCTTTTTTCGCCAGGGTAGGTTGCTCTTTCATCATTTTTTTCCAGCCACGAATTGATTTATCGTGCTTGTCGCGCTCATCCGGGGATGTCACTACTTTGCCGTCACGTACGACTAGGTCTGGCCCGATGATCACTCCGATGTAGTCGACTTCCAGACCTTGGCAGGTATGAATGCAGCCAACCTGTTCGATGGAATTCTCAGCGATGATCCAAAGGCTGCCATCCTGATCCAGGTTCCATTGACGTTTATAGTCACCGATGACGATATCAGCGGCGTTGGAGGCTTTCTTGCTCAACCACGGCCAACAATAGCCCGCGACCACGCGAGCTTTGTTTCCGTGGTTTTTCTCGTTGATTGCCTCATGCATCGCCTGAGGTGAGTCGAACACCTTAAACTCGTATTCTTGGATATCGAGCGTCGGATTTGCCGTCGAGCGAATGCCCAGCGTGTCATCCAGCCATGCCAGGTAACCGTCAGAACCACTGCAGCGAAACTGCGAAGACAGCACGTATTCTTCAACCACCGCACCCTTGGCTTTGGCAAAGGCACGTATTGCCTGCTTGCTGCCGATGTCGCTCAAGGTTACACGCTGGTCTTCATCAATGAAGAAAATTGAGCATTTCGCTGAATCAATCAGCTCCTTGATCTGGTTTTCGCCGAGGTTTCCATAAAGCCCACTTTTCTCATTCAGCCGGTGAGCTTCGTCCACGATAAGGGCATCGAATGTGTTGGGCTCAGTGTCGATGAACGCCCCAGAGCCTGAGAAGAAATTCGAGAAATGGCTGCGTTTGATGGTGCCAACCAGTTTGCTTTCGTAGACCTTGCGCGGGGCTGCATTCTTGGAGACGTATTTGCTCAAAAGCTTCGAAGCGGTGAGCTTCACCAGCAGATTGATGGCCAGAACAGTTTTCCCGGTGCCCGGTCCCCCTTCGATGATCACTACCTTTGGTGCTTGGTCCGAGGCCTCGCTTGCCGCTGCCAGCGCCGACTCAAAAATGGCTTTCTGATCGTCAATCAATACGAACTCTGGTTTGCCTTTCATCAACCCACCGAGGGCTTCTGCTAGCGCCTTGGACGGGCGAATTTTTCCATCGGACAGTTCGTAAAGAACCTCTTTGTTGTCGCCATGACTTATATGCTTTTTCAGAAAGCTTCTGAGTTTACTGAGCTCTTCCGGGCCTTTCAGAAACAGCGGAGCCTTGCTGATGTGGGGCTCGTAGTGAGCTGAATCTATGATGCCGTCGCTGACGTAGTTATGGAGGTAGGCACACGGACGGATTTCGATGCTTTTGTCATACACCGCCTCGTTGAAGCCTTCCAGCAGCGCTGCATATGACCATACTTGATAGGACGGGTGAATGGTCTCAATGAGGCCGCCACCCAAGGCCGTTTTGACGATGGCATCCTTGGTTGTGGCGTTAGCCTTACTCCATTGTTTCAATTCGATCAGTACGGCTTTTTTTGCCTGGTTTTCGTCGCGACCGGTGAGTAGAAAGTCGATTCGCTTCGACGACTGCGGAATGTGCAATTCGATCGCCAGGCCTGCGTCGCTAGGCAGGCCCTCATCTCTAAGGACCTTAGCCATGTACGTTAGGGATCCTTGCCACGACCTGATTTCCGAGGTGCCAACATTCTTGCCGGTAGCTTCCTTGTAATGCCTGAGGATCACCTCCTCAATGTCATCGTTATCGTTGTCTTTAAGAAATTGCTGTTTGGTCGCAGCGTAAACGATCACGGGGTGTCCTTAGATGCGTGTTGGTCAGAGTCGGTCGTACTTTTTGCTGTTGCTTCTGGCTTTATCCACGGGGTACTTCTGGCCATTGCAGGCGAGCTTCCGTGTCACCGCGTCGTTGAGGTCAATGCCGAGTACGCTGCTCAGGCGAACCAGGTACATCAATACGTCCGCCAATTCGTCCTTAACTGCTTGGCCGATTTCGGGATCTGTTGCGGCGGAAATCGAATCGGCATCACTCATCCATTGGAAAATCTCGCACAGCTCTCCTACCTCGCCAGTGAGAGCCAGGATGAGATTTTTGGGGGAGTGGAACTGCTGCCAGTCGCGATCATCTGCAAACCGCTGGAGGGATGCGGCAAGCTTCACTACGTCAACCAGTGGCGCGGATGAGCTGTCTGAGTCACTCACGGGGCTATCTCTTGAGTATCGGGGGGCAAAAAATGTGTAGGAAATCTGGCGTAAGATTGTAAGAGTTTTCGCTGCTTGCGCAGCTTTTTTGTGTTTTTCTCACCCGCTCTCTGCTGGCCGCATTGCTTGCCAGTATTCGCTAGGTACTCTGAGCGTGGCTAAGTAGGCCGCGACGACCCCCATGCCCACCGACTAGCGGCCTTTTCTCACTCTGTTCGTTAGCTTGCAGAATGGGCCGTTTCTGGCTAGCAGGTGATGGCAATCGGCACCAGACGAACGGAGTATTGCCGGGGGGCAGGACACTTCTTCCCCGAACTGGTCAGCGGCAACAGCCCTGAGCGCGCCTCCGACACCAGACGGACGGTTGTTGGCCGTGAGGTCCCGGTTTTCGCGGGACTGAATTTGGTGGGTTTTTTGACGTACCTCATAGGGTCTCTATATAAAAATCAGCTATTAATGGCTTTCTGTGGAATCGAATCGGGAATTTTTGGGCCCTTTTGATTGATGCTCTGCGAGAGGATGTCTGCTGCTGGGCCCTGATTCCCCCTTCACGTAGAATTCGCAAGCTCAGTCACTTCTTCTGGAGATGCAGGTGAACGACTCTCTCTCTCAACCAGATTTGCAATCCCTGCTTGAGGCGATGGCCGATAAGGCTGCCTGGGCAACTTCTAGTAACTCGTTGGGTGATGTCGCGAAGGATAACGCTGGACTTGTAGCCGAGCTCGCCAACTTTGAACGGGCTGGCACAGTGGCTTTGCTAGCTAGTCTGCTAACCCTTCCTGCACATCAGCCAGAATGTTTACGGCTGGAGTTGCTGGTTGCACTTGCCCTCATTCACTGCAAGGGCCCTCAGGTTGCCACTGTCGACGATGCACGCCGCTGGTATACGTCTATTGGCGCATCGAGCAGTGTAATTGGGGAAGATCCGGCAGAGGATGTGTTCGTCTCCATTGTTGGTAACCTCAAGGGCGATTACCGCATTCTGGAAGGAATGTGGGAGGCCTCAGGCTTTTATACACAGCTGATGGTCGACATTGTCTTCGCTATGCCCGAAGAAGGCTACTTCGTCCCTCTTAAGCGGGCCATCCAGGCACTTCTACAGCTTTCGGACGTTATCTGCGCCAACTCCGGTCTGCGTCGGTTGGAGCCGGGTGGTCAAACCAACTCCGGCTCGCTTGAGACCGGTGGCCTTGACGCGAGCGAGCTCCGTTCACGTGTTACCTTGACGAAGCGCATGCTAAGGGCGGCTGGTGTAGCAATTGCAGATCTATCCCCCTTTATTCTTGACCACACACAGATCAATACCCTAGCTAGCCAGGCGCCCAGCGCGGGGGTGTTGGAGCAGCGTCCGCTGCTTCGAATAGGTGACGGCCTTGTCGTCGTGCTGCCCACTGCTCTATCCATCGCGCTTCGCCACGCGGTGATAGCGTTCGCTGTGCAGAAGGGAGAGTTGGGCAACCTCGACAGGGCATTGGCCAACGCCCATGCGCGCACTCTGTCCCAAATGCCTGCGTTTGGTAACGGCACGCGGATTCGGTTGTCCTGGGATAAGGATAGGACAACCCGATCGGCGACCGTCTACTCCTCAGTCGATGTGGGCCACTTCATGGTGCTCCAGTTCGTCTTGCCCTCCATGCAGCAGCACTCGGACGAAGGCTTCAGCAGCATGCTCCGGCTCGATGAGGAAACAGCGAATCTCCTCGACGCCCGCGCTGCAAAAACCGCTGCTGAACTTGCCGGCCATCCCGACTTTCAGCGTGGCATAGTCGTGCGTGTAGGTTGTGGCTGGGGGGCGGGCTTTTTCGGCTCGGTTCCCGAGCTGCCTGCGGCATGGCAGTTCGAGTGGATGTCTAGCGCAGACTTTTTCCGCTTAGGTTCGCTGCCCGATATGTCCGCACTCGCCTTCTGGCGTGTGCAGGACGCCGAAGAAATAATAGCGCGAGCCGGTGTGCGAATAATCAATGTCAACGGCATTCTCAACCTTCTTGGCTGGGCACACGCCAATGACGGCCATATGGTTCCGCACAATCAACTGCCGGAAGGGCGCATCACCCCAGAGCGCCCTCTGATGCTAACAATCCCGACAGATCTGCTCCGTGAAGTGCGGTTAGCAGCAGACATGGGGTATGACTGGCACCGCATTTGTGACAACAGCGGCAGGTGGCACCGTGTTATGCGGCCGTCAGCGGGTGACTTCTTCCCAACCGAACGCGAAAGCAGGTGCTATGCATCCATCGATGAGCTTGAAGCACATCGGCTAAGTTGTGTGTATGAAGGGCAGTGCAACCTCTGGGTGACGATTGAAGCACCTGATGTTCAAGATCACATGCTCCTTTCTGAATTAGCGAAGATGGTACGCACTTGGGCTGGGCGAATTGGCGAGGCGGTTGAAGCAATTGGCGAGCAGAGAGCAAGGAAGTCCGTGAAGGTCTACCTGCACTTTGAAGGTGACGGTGATATTAGCCGGTTCCACGATGAGCAGGTTCCACCTGACCTAAATACCTTCTGGAGACTCGAGCGTGTCCGTGAACAAGGGGCTATACGGGTTTCGCTGAAAGACGGGTATCTTGCTGGCTTCCAAGCGCCGGACAACCGTGCGGAACGCGCTTTAGTGCGCGCCCTTGGCACTGCGTTTGCCACTCTTCTGCGTATCGATGCACCGATCGACCAGGGGCTCGCAATCGAGCGAATAGCGGTTCCCAGTAACGCTGCACGTAGCTTCCATATTATGAAAACGTTCGACTTCAGTGACCATGTACGTGGTTCCATGAATCGACACCTTTTGACTGTCGAGAACACCGAGTCAGGTGCGGCCAGAGTTGGACTCGGCTGGCGTTCGGTCGCTGCCGATGCGCCGGCCCAATACCAGGGTAAGAAGGCGGTCGGCAAGCTCCTCAACGACGTAGTAGATGTGCTCCTTCGTGACATGCAGGGCGAGCTTTCTCGCTTTGATCGTCTGAAAACCCTCAATCGCCTGCTTGAGAACTGCGAACGGGCACGAAGCGAGGAAAACCATTGGCATCGGACGGCCGCTGCCGTCCTCGGACTGCATGCTGGTGAAGTCGGGGTCGAGGATACGATCGCCAAGCAGTTGGGACGTTTTGCCGGTGCAGCACTGACCTCTAGGTTAGTAATCGAACTGGCCCTTTGCGCGTGCCCCACTAAGGGCGGGACCGAGCCCTCCGACATGGCGCTTGGTCGCCTCCTTGCACAAGCAGCATTACTCTTTCGCATCGGCGGCATGTCGGACGCTGTACGCTTTGGGGCGCTGCCCGCCGAGGTCCAAATATCTCCCTTAGGTGACCTACTCTTCCGCGACGAGCTTGGAGAAATGGTGCTTGAGCCTTTGCTGTCTAAGGCGACTAACGAGCGGTTCGAAGCTCATGCTGCAAGATTCGAGCAGCATTACGCAAAAGCGGATGACTTCGAAGTAGTGACTGATGAGGAAGCATATTGTGCCCCTGCCACGGTCGATGATGACACCGAGACCTTTCTGGCGCTCTGGAAGGTGGAGATGGGGTTTACGCTCGAAGAAGGCCTCCGTTTCGTTCATGCACTCGAGTCAATTGGTATGTCGAAACAGACGGCAATTTTCACGATGGAGCGGAGCCAGCTGGAGATTGTCGGTAAGTCCGCTGGGCTCGACGATAACGTCACGTCCGCTTTTCTTGACCAATTCGTCCTGAGAGCTCGCCCAAAGTGGGACGAGGTGACCGACGAGTTCGACCTCTCTGATATCTATCCTTGGCGCTTTGGTCGACGCCTGTCAGTAGTAGCCCGTCCTTTGTTACAGATGGAGGACAGCCAAGACCCGCTGGTGATCGTATCACCGGGACAACTGGGCAACTCTCTGCACTACCTCTTCAACGGGGCATA
The DNA here is from genome assembly GCF_011355085.1 of Pseudomonas akapageensis. Classification (GTDB taxonomy): domain Bacteria; phylum Pseudomonadota; class Gammaproteobacteria; order Pseudomonadales; family Pseudomonadaceae; genus Aquipseudomonas; species Aquipseudomonas akapageensis. The sequence goes on from NZ_VXCP01000059.1 coordinate 9,731, forward strand.
TACAGGGCGACTCAAACGGGAGTTCTTCCGGACGGAGGGGATGAGAGATGAATGGCTGGGGGAAGCTCGGGAGGGACACACTTTCGAAAAAAACTTGGAAAAAGAATTGCTAGACGCAGGATGGACTGTTCGGCGCGGCATCAGCTTCCCTGAGATACTGAGGAGAAATCTGCCAACAAACCCAGGCGATATCGATCTGTTAGCTTGGCGTCCGGACCGCAGCCAAGTGCTCATAGTCGAATGCAAGGACCTTTCACTCGCTCGAAACTACTCAGAAGTCGCTTCCCAGCTCTCCGAATATCAGGGTGAAGACATAAAGGGCAAACCTGACAAGCTCAAAAGGCATCTGAAGCGTGTTGCTCTGGCGCGAGAGAATCTTCCTGACCTGGCACGATTCACATCAGTCAAAGATCCCGAACTTGTGTCCTGGCTCGTTTTCAGCGGGGCGTCCCCTGTCGCTTACGCGCACTCGCAGATCGCTGCACTGCAAGGTACGTATGTCGGGCGGCCAGACGATCTTCTGAAATACTGATCGAAAGAAACGGGAGTGTTGCTGTGTGAGCTGATAGCTGAGGGGTTTTGTAGCTAGCGGGGGCACGTGAAACTCTAAGCCCTGCTGTTCTCAGATACCCTCATCATACTCTCGTTTGGGCAAGAAACGGTATGGCGCTCCAATGAGCTCAGGATTGTGGATGTTCGGAATAATTGCGCTCCCCACTCGACAGTAAGGGTTGCTCACATTTCTCACCGTTTTGGAGTGTCCGCTAACCAATAGCAGACGGTGGCGACAGGCAGCAGTCGGCCAAAGGGAGACCATGGACACACAGCTAATGACTTCGTATTGTATACATAAACCGTGTAGTCTTCCCTTCTCGTTTCATGTTGCGCTTCAGGCGTGGCACCAAGCTAAGCAAGGGATTACCAGATGGCAAGGAATGTTATGTGACCCAAGTGGTGTAATGAATTATGTCACTTGGGTCATCTATTTTTATTTAGAACCTTATAGATCATGCACCTAATAGACACGTTACGAAATAAGATTGGCGGGCTGGATGACGGTGACTACATGCATGGACTGCGAGCTGTACTCCGTCATATCGAAACGGCTGGTCGTCATTTGACCCGAGGTCAAGAGTCTGACGATGATGCAGCATTTACAGATGCCATTTATCGAACAAACCAAGCGTTTGAGGGGAGCGTTAAAGAGGCTTATCGGGTACTTGCGGGGAAAAACCCCGAACATGAAAGACCGTACGACATCGAGTTATATCTAGAAAATAACAATGTTTTTCGAAGTCGCGTCATGAACCAGCTGGCAATCTATAGAAAAGAATGGCGAAATCCATCTACTCACGATTACACATTGGATTTTGATGAAAGTGAGTCATTTCTAGCGATTGTTTCTGTATCAGCATTTGCGTGTCTCTTACTCGATCAAATCGCAGAGAAACTTTCTTTCACGCGGGCTCAAGCAGCGACAAAGGCGATGATGGATCCAATGCCCGCCGCTGGCGGAAAGCGAGACACAAAGGTGCTATATGAACAAGTTTTAGACCACCTTTCAGCCTTTTGTGAGTCCACTACCGTAACAGGGAGCGATTTAAAAAAGATTTCTGGAGTGCAAGCAATCGGTGCGCTTCACGGGTTTCTAGCAACGGTCGCGCCAGACTTGAAAATTGAAACTGAAAAACAAATTGCTTCCGGACATAGATTCAGGTCGGACATAGTAATTTCCAAAGGCACCGAAACGATAATAATTGAAGTAAAAAATCAATTAAGGGACAGATTGATCAATACCGTCGTACAGATAGAGGACGCTTTGAATGCAGGAGGCATGACGAAAGGCATAATTGTCGCTCTACCTGACGAACCGGGAGAGATGGAGCGAATAAATGCCCATACCTACATCCCAAACGGCGAGGTGGTTGTTCTAGTACCGAAGGGAGCTAGCAAGTCACTGCAGGGGACGCTCCGCTTTGCTCCGCGGCCTTGAACAACTGCATTGATGTCCGCTTCAGGTTGCAGACTTTGGTGGCAGGCAGAAATCCGCCAAAAACTGAAATCCGAATCATTGAGCTGGATGCGCCAAATTCTGCTGGCTAGGGCTCTGTAATCGTCTTCAAAGAAATGAAATTCGTCGATTTTATTCTAGCCACTAGCCACCAGGGATGGCTAGTGGCTATTCTGACTTTGCTCATTGGGGGAGAACTGAGATCCTTGACGAACTTCGTCACGTGACCGCCCCTCGCTCAGCAAGCACAAAAACACTAGGGAGCGCATCTGCAGGACTGGCATAATTTGTAACGGATGCTTGCCCTGTTTATCGTCCTAGTCTCAGATGTGCAGGCCCCTCTGGAGGTTCATGAGCATAAGGTTGAAGTTCTGCACCGTGAGGAATGTGATCACGGTTTATGAGGCACGGAATGGCACGAATGAGCGTCAATGCTTGGGCTAGAGAGAATTGGGGATTGGGGGCAAGGTGAGTACGGTAAGCATTTCTGAGTATAGTGATTCCTGGGCTGAACATTTTTCAAAGGAGTCGAAGTTAATTGAGTCGGTGGTAAGTTGCACAAAAATTTATATAGATCATGTGGGTTCAACATCGGTTAAGGGGCTACCCAGCAAGCCTATAGTAGATATGCTCATATCAATTAGTAATTGGTCTGTGGTCGATAGTCTTGTGAATGAGTTGAAGGTGGTAGGCTATCACGTAAATGAAAAGTGCGATGATGTTCCCAGGTTTTTTCTTACGAAGTATGCTTCCGACGGTTCAGGTTCTTATCATATTCACATTTGTAAGCCGCATAGTCGCTGGGCAAGAGATATGCTCGTTTTTAGAAATGAGCTGGCTTCCGATGAAACCCTTGCCAAAGCTTATGCAGACTTAAAAAAGCAGCTTGCAAAAATTTATCATGATGATGTTGAGGCTTATGGTGTTGGCAAAAAAGATTTTATTGATGGTAGATTGCGAGAGATTGATGAAGAATTTAGCGTAAATCGTCTACTAAGCCATCAGCGAGCTGAGTCTAATAGAGCTGAAAAATTACAAATATTAATGATGGTTACTCAGCTTTTGATAGCTGTGATTGCTGCAATTTCGGTATTTTCGAACGATAACAAGTATCAATTTGTGTACGCTATTATTGGCTTCGTTCTGATGCTTTTGTGGTTCTACTTAAGCCAGGGACAGCTATCGCATAGATCTGCTGGAGATCAGGCTCGGCGAGCGGTGTTACTTATGAGTGGTCTAGAGATGGAACCGTCGGCTGGGCAACAACTCAGAATCAGCGACGGATTTAGAGTGGCTATCTCTCCTGAAATGATTCGACGTGAAGAAGATCATTTTGCGACTCGAGAAGCTCCGGGTAATAAACGTTTAGCTGAGATGATTGAAGAGTCATCATACTGGACTCGGGATCTTCAGAATACAAGTTCTAAAGCTATGACAGTATTGCTTTTTTTGTTTGTGGCGACGGTGTTCACAGCGAGTGGCGCTGCTGTGGCTTCACTTGAGTCAGATAACCTGATATCTCTGTCTCGAGTGATGATAGCGATTATGGTTTTTGTCATTTCATCCGACGCTCTAGGCTTGTTACTTTCGTATAGAAGCTCCGCTTCCACGATTGATGAAATATTCAAGCGGGTTGAGGCGGCAGCTGCAAGAGGGTATAGAAAGTCTGATGTCTTGCTACTGATGTCAGATTATAATGCAGCTATTGAAAGAGCTCCTACTACATTGCCCTGGGTTTATAGATTAAGTCATACGGGTCTAAATAGGCGCTGGCAGGCGTATATTGAGGCGAAGCTGGTTGGCGAGCTTGGGGAAAAATCTATGTGATTGTCGGCGCTTGGCGCTGACATAGCCGGATTGCACTCCAGAAACGCCAGTAAGTTTACAGGGTTTAGTTTCAGAGGTTTTGAGGGGTCTAGGAGTTACCAGGAAAGCCGGATGGGATGAATCAATGCTATGCCTTAGGTTTGAAACGAGGCGGTAATGCAAGTGAAGGTCCGCTCATGGCCCAGAGTGTGTAAAAACGCGCTGATGCACTGTCGGTGCGCAGCGCCGACGGTTGTTAGTTGAGTAATTGCTCGCGACAAGTCCTGCGGCTCATCACGAGGGCCTGGGAGCCCTGGCGACGCTTCTACCTTGCTGGGTGGCCAAAATACTGACCTTTTCAGGCCGACAGCGTCTTCATTAAACCGCTGGTACCGAGAATTTTCATGACCCGTTTCATGTTGTAAGCGAGCACATTCAAACTCATTTCCGCACTCACCCCAGCCAGCTTTCGCGTCAGGAAGGGCGTCGCACCCATCCATTGTTTGAGCGTCCCGAAGGGATGCTCAACAGTCCTTTTTCGGATTCGCATCATGTCCGGTGCATGGTTCAACCGACGCTGCATTTCCTCCAGCACCGCTTCATGTTCCCAGCGTCTTACTCGACGATTTTTGCTCGGTGTGCACTGCGTTTTCAGCGCGCAGCCCTGGCATTTCGAACTCCAATAACAGTGCATATTCATGCCTTTCTCAATACTGGAGAAGCGCCAGGGCAGCGCCTCTCCCGCCGGACAGATGTATTCGTTTTTCGTCGCGTCATAAACGAAAGCATCTTTGTTGAATCGACCATCCGCCTTGGCGCTTGAAGTCATCGGCTTTGGCACGTAGGCAGTGATGTCCGCGTCGTGACAGGCAAGGATTTCTTCACTCTTGAAGTAACCTCGGTCAGCTACCACCGCCAGCGTTTCTGACGCCATGGCATCGCGAGCCTGCTTCGCCATCGAGCTGAGTTGATCGCGGTCGGAACCGAAGTTGGTGACCTCATGAGCAACGATCAAATGGTTTTGGGTATCAACCGCTGTTTGCACGTTGTAGCCGACGATTCCCGTGCCGCGCGTCATCATGGAGCGGGCGTCTGGATCGGTCAGTGAGACCTGTTTATCCGGCGATTCGTTGAGCTGGATTTCTATCGCTTGAAGCTCTTTCATTTGCGTCTTCAGCTTGGCGATTTTCTCTTCCAGCCGCACGGCGTTGGGCTCGGAAGCTGTGGGTTCTTGCCGATCGGCAGCATCGAGTGCCGTCAGGTAACGGTTGATACTCGATTCAATTTCTTCCATTCGCCGCTTCAGTTTGGCGCTGGTGAAATTGCGGTCGCGGTTGTTGACCGCCTTGAATTTACTGCCATCGATGGCGACCAGATTTTCTCCGAACAGTCCCAACTGCTGACTCAGCACAATGAACTGGCGACAGACACCTCGGATGGCCTTGCTGTTGTCTTTTCGGAAGTTGGCGATGGTCTTGAAGTCCGGCATCAAACGCCCGGTCAACCACATCAGTTCGACGTTGCGCTGGGCTTCTCGCTCCAAACGTCGGCTCGACTGGATGCGGTTGAGATAGCCGTAGATGTAGATCTTCAGCAGGATTGCGGGGTGGTAAGCAGGCCGGCCAGTATCGGCTGGAACGGCACCTTCAAAACCCAGATTGACCAGGTCAAGTTCGTCGACAAATACGTCGACTACGCGCACCGGATTGGTATCGCTGACATAGTCGTCGAGGCTCTCTGGAAGTAAGGTGCCTTGGCCTCGATGTTCACCTTGGATAAAGCGCTTCATGGGCGATCCTTGCGATGAAATCCTCAGAAATCATAGCAAGGGTTCAAGAAAGCGTTTTTACACACTCTGGGCCGTTTGCTGCCTTCCTCCGACGGCAGCAACGGGTCGATTGCGATCGGTCATGACTATTAAAGTCAGACCTTCGTTCAGCACTTGAAGACCCATGGCTTTTCTAAACGACGAGCTAGCAACCGCACGGTCAGCAGGTAGTAATACCGGGTCGCCTCGCATCGGCTAGCTAGTCGGTGTTCAAGAAACCAAGCAACATGTTTTTTCTTCCAGGCCCAAGGTGTTTCTAGCTGCCAACGTTCAGATATCTCAGCTTGGATGAGCTTTGCTTGCCGTAAATGGCGCTGCCGGGTTGCGTACGAACCCGTCAGCACCGCTGCCAAGAACAGCTCCATATCGAATACCTTACTCATCTGCGACCTCCTACGTAGGCAGCAACCACATCTATCCGAGCGTGCCCCAGCTCATAGCTGATTTGCCTCCGGGCCTCACGATCAAGGCTCCTATCTACTTGGCAGCATTGGCCGCCGTTGATAGGTGCGCGGTGTTGAGTGATTTGCTCATAGCGCTCACACGCGTACGCCGCTCGTAGCTCATGGAAGCCTTTGAGGTTGTGTGCATGCAGGATGTCCCGCGCAGGTCGGACGACTTCCTGCAGTACGTTCAGGTAACTTTCGTTTGGCGCAATCAGATTGCGGCTACCCGCAGGCGATACCTGCTCCGCCAATGCAAGCGCATCACGTACATAGTCATCCACCGCAATCCAACGTGATGCTGAGGCTCCGGCGCGGCCGCCTTTGGTGCCGTCCTGGATATTGATCTTGTCGAATACTTTCGCCTCACGACTTAGCCGTGGCAGATCAGCCAAGATGGCCTCACGCAAGCGCATGCCGGTAGCTCGCGCCAGCAGAACGATCGCTGCGGCCCGTCTCTGATCACGGCTGCAAAGCGTGTCGACGATCAGCTTAACCTGCTCGCGGTCCTGGCCTTGCGGAACCGAATGACGAACCCCGCTGCGCTGCATCCCCAATGCCTTGCTCGGACTGGGCAATTTCACGCACGGATCACCGCGAAGCGCCGCCATGGTCCTGTTAACGCTGGAAAGCCGATTTTGTGCGGTGCTGACGGCGAGATCACCGCGCCCAACCACGTCGCGCAAATACGCCGCATAGTCGGCCAACACCTTCCGATCAATCTGCCGCGCATCATTGATGCCGGGTCCCTGTTCGGAGCGGCACCACTTGACGAATGCCTGCCACCGATCACTGTGCGCTTTGACCGTGCCGTGATGACCGCCGCCGAACATGTCTTTCAGCGCTTGCGGCCCCGCGTAGCTCAATTGCCTGCCGTAACCAAAATTACGACCATCGCGTCTACCCACCAATGCCATGTCGGTCACCTCATCCTCCGCTTTCCGATCCTCGCCCCACGTCATCCCGCCAAGAATGCTGAGTGTTATCAGGGATCAAGGCCCCTGCGACCTGTGGGGGGTGTCCATTACGCAGGACTGGCGGCTCCTTACGACCGGAAGCCAAGGCATCTCATGATCTGGCCTCCTGAACACCGTTACCGGTGGGCGGGTGGAGGCAGCGCTGGCTGACTAAACCAGCGCCTGAAGATCCTGAGCCGGGGGAAAACAGCGATGCGATGACTGGTGCATGCCTGACTGTCAGTCAGGTGCAGTCCATTCCGTGGTCTGCGGCACCATCATCTACAGCGCTGTTGCTGGTGACGTCGGCGTTTGTCACGCCAATTGTCACGAGAGGAGTTGCCGCAAAGCCAAGTGCGATGAGGCCTGCAGCAGTGTTTGAAGCGCCCGTCTCTTTCCAGGAGAAAGAGACGGGCGCAGGTTGGCGCAAGATGCGGCCAAGCGGATAGGTTGCTGCAGGGCAGCGAAGTAGGAAGTGTCGTCTGGCGCACGAGGGCCATGATCTGAAGTAGGCATCCATCACCGGGGAGGTGACCGGGCGAGCTGCCGGACGCGAATCGCCATTTGGGGGGGAGAACCACCGCGGGAGCGGCGTGACCTTGAAGGTTCGGGCCACCTGGGGTGCTGTCATCGACAGCGCTTGCACGGCCAGTTCTACGCCTGTGGATAAACCCGGTCAAGGGTCGAAACCCACCGCTTCTTTGGACTTTCAGGGTGGTTATCCACCTATGGAATTCCGTGGTAAGCCCCGGACAACGTCGTGGCTTTTAGCTTTTCAAAGTGAGGTCCTTCCAAACAGGGCGGCTTTGCAGCCCTGTTTGGAAGGACCCGCGCTTACAAGCGGATAAACGAGGCTGCTTTCCCTGAATCTTGAACGCTCAGTTGCTGTCGCCGCCGTTATTGCGCCTGTACAGCGCTAGCGGATCGGCACCACGTTCTTGTCTCTGACTTGGCCGTATGCTGAGGCGAGCAGGCTACCGGTGGCGGCTTTCTGGATGTGCTCACTCCACCAGGCCATCATCGGACGCCGGCGCTCGATGTAGTCGGCTCGGTTGTAGGCGCTGCGCACCTCATCCTTGTCGACGTGCGCCAGTGCGACCTCAATGAGTTCCGGGTCCCACCCATGTTCATTCAAGATGGTGCTGGCCATCGAGCGCATGCCGTGGCTGACCAGCCGGTCCTGGAACCCCATGCGTTTCAACGCCATGTTGGCGGTCTGGCTATTGGCGTGGGTGCGCGGATTTCTGTCTGCCGGGAAGACGTATTCGCGATGGCCGCTGTGAGTCTTCAGCGATTCCAACAGTGCGACAGCGTGGTCACTCAACGGGATGCTGTGTGGGCGACGCTTTTTCATCCGCTCCGGTGGGATGGTCCAGACACGCCTTTCAAAGTCGATGTCTGCCCAGCGAGTAGTTGCCGCCTCGGCGGGGCGAGTCATGGTGTGCAACTGCCATTCGATCAGGCAACGGGTCGTGCGTTTGATGCTGGCGTTCGCGATCTCCAGCATGAGCTCCGGGAGCTCTTCGGGCGGAAGCGCAGCCATGTTCTCTTTCTTGGGCTTCTTGAATACTGCCCTGATACCGCTAAGAGGGTTGGCGAAGATCAGGCCGGAGTTTACGCCGTAGGTCATGATCTCGTTTAGCCGCTGGCTAAGACGCTTAACCGTCTCCAGGCTGCCTTTCGCTTCGATTGGACGAAGCAGTCCGATCACCATCGGCGCGGTGATTTTCACGAGTGGTGTCGTCCTCAAGTCGGGGAACACATGCAGCGTGAGCGACCGCCATATGTCCTCGGCGTAGGCCGGGGTAACCGAGTCTTTCTTGAGCTCGAACCAGGCAGTGGCCACGTTCTCGAAGGTATGTTCCGTTTCCGCGCGCTTGGCTTCATTCAACGTATTGCGTTGCACCTTCGGATCGATGCCCTGGGCGAGCAGCTCGCGCGCATCGACTGCCATCTTTCGTGCATTCGCCAGTGACAGTTCGGGATAGGTCCCGAAGCCAATGTTGATGCGCTTCTTGGTCACCGGTTCGCGGTAATTGAAATTCCACAGCAACGAGCCGTTGCTGCGTACGCGGAGCTGCAAACCGTCACCGTCAGTGAGGACGTAATCCTTGGACGCGGGTTTGACTCCCTTGAGCTGTCGATCGGAGAGGCGGAGGTTTTGGGCAGGCATGAGATTGTCCTCAGGCACTGATTCGGTATTCCAAAGATTAGCACCGGACGGGCTGGAATACCGTTTGGAATACCTGAATGGCTGGAACTCAAAAAATCTCAGAAGACCGCAAAAGCGCTGGAGGCCGCGTATTTACTGGATCGCAGGCACAAAAAAAGACGTCCGTGGACGTCTTTAGATGTTGAAGTGGTGGAGCCGGGGGGATTTGAACCCCCGTCCGCCAGTACTCCGCTGTCGGTACTACATGCTTAGCCGTGTCAACTGAGTTAACCCGCGGCCGCCCGACGGGCAGGGTGCTTTGGGCGAGTTGTGTAAGTTTTAGCCACTTCGTCCACAACGTACTACGCGGCGATCCTGTTCTATATGACAATCATTTTGGGTTTACAGGCATCCCCTGATGATTGCTGGAGCCGAAGCTACCAGAAGGGAGAGCTAGGCTGCTTACGCAGCGATAGCGTAGTCCCCGTAGGTTTCGTCATTGGCAACTATAAAAGTTGCAACAGTGGATTTACGAGTTCTGTTACCAACTCGGCATGCACCTAAAGTTTCGCTACCGGCGTCGAATCCTAATCGGCCCCGTGCCAGCTCTACAAAAGCAGCCAGCGAGCTCAGTGTACGCGAAAGTGACGCCCAAGGCCAACCCGAAGGTTGGCCTTGGCGGTGGTCAGCCCTTGCCACCTTTCATGGAGTCCTCCAGGACCTTCAGGGCTTCGGTGGTTTTGTCGATGCAATCCTTGGCCTTGCCGGCGGCTTTATCCTTCTCGGCCCCTTCCTTCAACGTCTTCAGTTGATTCATGGCGCCGTCGTCAAGTGAAATGGTGTCGGACATCGAATTGTTGAGCTGAGTGAGATTCGATGTACACAAGTTCATATCATCGGCAAAGGCAGGGGAAGCCAGAAATACGGCGGTAATGATCAATCCGGAAATTGCAGAACGTTTCATGTGAATCTCCTTGAACGGTGATCCAGCAGGGTTGGTGGCTTGGCCTTGAGAGTGGTCAGCCCTTGCCACCCTTACTAAAGCTTTCCGCGGCCTTCCTTGCCTGCTGAATCACGGCGACGCATGTCTTGTAATCGCCTTTTGCAGTAGCTGCCGTGGCTTCTTTCTTGGCATCCTTCAGTTGGTTATTCATCGCATCGTCATTTATGACAGTGCTATTCATGAAGTTGTCCAACTGTGCCATTTCCGAGTCGCACAAGCCTTTGTCATCGGCAAAGACGGGCGAGGCCAGCAGAACGGTGGTGATGATCAATCCGGAAATCGCAGTTCGTTTCATGTGAATCTCCTTGAGCGGTGATCCAGCCTGGGTTGAATTGCAGGGTGAAAGGGGCGTGCTTACTGGCCCTCCTGGGCTTTGGCCAGGACATCGTTGGCTTTTTCAATTGCATCATTGCAGGCGTCTTCATTACCGGCTTTTTGAGCCTTCTCGGCCTGCCCCATGAGCTTTTCCAGTTCAACCTTGGCCGTCTTGTCGATGTAGCTGGTTGCGGCATCGACATCGTCCTTGAGCGCTTCCAGGCTCGACGCGCAATCCTCTTCGTCATCGGCAGCAAACACCGGAGAAGCAAACGGAGAGGCCAACAACGCAGCGGTAATGAACAAGCCGAAAATCGCAGTACGCTTCATACGAATCTCCTTGAACGGTGATCCAGCGCAGGTTGAGGTGTCGCGTGAACGGCTTTGGCCCCCATTCCAAGGCTTATAACGACAGACCGCGGCATTGGGGAGGGGTTCTATTTGTATAGAGCAATAGGGCAAAAATGCCACTTTTTGCCCGTATTCAAGCCGGGCGTGCACGCGTTACCCGATCGACCAGATAGACCAGTCCGTGGTAATCGATCCCGCCATGCTCGGACAGGCCGATCTCGCAGGTACGGCTGGTGGATATACCTTCACTGCAATACTGCACGGCATCCTTGAGGGTGCGCAGGGCATGGGCGTTGAGTTCGGGGGTGGTGAAGCCCTTGTCGCCGGCGAAGCCGCAGCAGTGGATGCCTTCGGGAATGACCACCTGCTTGCTGCAACGCCTGGCCAGGTCGATCAAGGCCTGGCTTTCACCCAAGTGCTGGGTGCTGCAGGTGATATGAACGGCAATCGGTTCCTCCTGTGGGGTGAACACCAGTTTGTCGAGCAGATGGCTGCGGATGAAACGCACGGGATCGTAGAGGTCCAGGCGCGTATCGCCCAGATCCTGGACCAGGCGCAAGGTGCAGGGACTGGTGTCGCAATAGATCGGGTCGAGGCCTCCGCGACTGGCGTGGAGCAGGGCGCCGATCAGTTCCTGACGCTTGTGTTCGGCTTGTTCGGCATAGCCTTTGGAGGCGAAGGGCTGGCCGCAGCACAGGCTTTGCTGATTGTCGGGGAAGACCACTTGATAGCCGGCCTTTTCCAGCAGGCCGCGGGTCTTGTCGAGCAGTGACATCTGCTCGCGGTCCCCGGCTGCCGGCCCCATGACTCGTGATACGCAAGCGGCCAGGTACACCACGCGCGGGCGCGAATCATTGCTTGGCGGGCTGAAGCGAATGGCGCGTTCCGGCTGCGGCATGGCGGCGCTCCACCGGGGTATGCGGCCGGCACTGGCCTTGCTGATTTTTGCCGACAGCCAGGCCAGACGCGGTGCGCCGAGCAGCATGCGGGCGCCATTGGCCGCATGCAGGGTAAAGCGCGCACCTTGCAAAACCGTGTCGAAATGATTGGCCAGCCAATCGGCAGTCTTCACATTGTTGGCACTGCGGCTGCGAAGTTTTTTCACCAGCTCGCCGGTGTTGATCCCGACCGGGCAACGTTGCGCGCACAAGCCGGTGGCGGCGCAGGTGTCGAGACCCTGGTACTGGAAGTCGCGCTCCAGTTCGTCGGTGTTGATCCCGGCGCGTTTTTTCGCCTGAATGTCGCGCCACATGACGATGCGCTGGCGCGGGCTCAGGGTCAGTCCCCTGGACGGGCAAACCGGCTCGCAGAAACCGCACTCGATGCACTTGTCGACGATCTCGTCGGCGGCGGGTAATGGCTTGAGATGCTTGAGGTGGATCTGTGGATCGTCGCTGAGCACCACATCCGGGTTGAGAATGCCGGTGGGGTCGAGCAGGCGCTTGAGCTGCCACATCAGTTGATAGGCATCATGACCCCATTCCAGTTCGACGAAGGGCGCCATGTTGCGGCCCGTGCCGTGTTCGGCCTTGAGCGAGCCGCCGAATTCGACAGCCACCAGGTGCGCGACATCGTCCATGAACGCCTGGTAGCGCGCGACTTCATCAGGGTTGTTGAAGCCCTGGGTGAAGACAAAATGCAGATTGCCCTCCAATGCATGGCCGAACAGGATCGCCTCGTCGTAGCGGTGCTTTTCGAACAGGGCGATCAGGCGGTTCACGCCAACGGCCAATTGCTCCACCGGGAAAGTGACGTCCTCGATGATGACGGTGGTGCCGGTCTTGCGCACGGCTCCGACTGCCGGGAAAGTGTCCTTGCGGATCGCCCAGAGGCGGGCGTTTTCAGTCGGGTCTTCGGTGAAGTCGACCTGCTTCTCCACCGCAAACCCTTCGAGCGACGCCATGATCCGGGCCAGTTGCTCATGCAGCATTGCCTGGGACGCCGCACGGGATTCGATTAGCAGCGCGCAGGCGTTGTCCGACAGCTGCCGGACGAAGGCCGGCATGCCCGGCTTGTCCTGCACCGAGCGCAGGCTGCGGCGATCGAGCAATTCCACGGCCGAGACCGGCTGGTTTTTCAATACCGTGACGGCGTTGCAGCAGGTTTCCACGTCGGGGAAAACAATGAGCGCCGAGGCTTTGTTGGGGTGATCGATCACCGTGTCGTAGGTCACCGCGCTGATAAAGCCCAGGGTGCCTTCGGAGCCGACCAGCAGGTGGCTGAGGATGTCCAGGGGCTCGTCGTAGTCGACCAGGGCGTTGAGCGACAGGCCGGTGGTGTTCTTCAATCGATACTTGTGGCGGATCTTCGTCGCCAGTGCGCTATTGGCGCGGGTCTCGCGGCCCAGGCGGGCGAGCTCATCGAGCAAGCTTGCATGGCTTTGGCGAAAGTGGGCGATGCTGGCAGCGTCTTCGGTGTCAAGGCGCGTGCCGTCGGTCAGCACCAGGCGCATCCCGGCCAATGTGTGATAGGTGTTCTGGGCGGTGCCGCAGCACATCCCACTGGCATTGTTGGCAACGATACCGCCGATCTTGCAGGCGTTGATCGAGGCCGGGTCAGGGCCGATCTTGCGCCCGAACGGGGCCAGCCAGGCGTTGGCCTGGGCACCGATGACGCCGGGTTGCAGGCGGATCTTCAGGCCATTTTGGCGAATCTCGCGACCGTTCCAGTTGTCACCGAGCACGAGCAATACGGAGTCGCTGATCGCCTGTCCGGACAGGCTGGTGCCGGCGGCGCGGAAGGTCACCGCCACCTGTTCCCGGTGAGCCAGCTTGAGCAGGGCCACCACTTCCTCTTCCGATTCGACGCGGATCACCAGTTTGGGAATCAGCCGATAGAAGCTGGCGTCGGTGCCGAACGCCAGGGTCGAGGTTGGATCGTCGAAACGGCGTTCGCGGGGAATCAGCCGCTCGGCCTCACGGAGAAAACCAGCGGGCAGGCTCATTGGTCCTCCAGGATCAATACCACCAGGTCTTTCGGGCCGTGCGCGCCATAGGCCAGCACTTGTTCGATGTCGGCGGTCTTTGACGGGCCGGAGATCAGCAGGGCATTGGTTGGCATGCCCTCGGCCCATTTGTGCTGTTGCTGGACCTGATAGAAATTGTCGAGGATTTCACTGGCCTTGAGCAGGGCGAAATGCACCGGTGGCACCAGGCTCATCAGGCGCGGTTCTTCACGGGTCGGCCAGACGATCAGGCTGCCGGTGGCAGCAATGGCGCCGAGGGTTCCGGTCAGGCTGGCCGGAGTGTCATTGAACAGCTCGGCTTTCCATTCTTCCACGGGGCGATCATAGGCCTTGAGTGCTGGAAGACCGGGATGCTGCTGCCAGTATTCGACGACGCGCTGGCCATGGGGCGTGCCCGGGGCAATCAGCAGGCTGGGCAATTGGCGCTCGCGCAGCAGTTGCGCAAGCAGTTGGGGCCAGGCCTGGCCGGTGGTCAGGTGCAGTTCGGTGTGCACCGCTTCCATCAACTTGCGCAGTTGCGCGATGCGTTGTTCGGGCGGGTAGCTCCAGGGTTCGGTCACCAGCGCTTCGTCGAAGTTGTCGGCCAGCGGCGTGGTGCCACTGAGACTCTTGCGCAGTTTGCCGAGAATGTTCTGTTTGGCACTCATCATTGGTCTCCCTGCTTGCCCTGGTGGGCGCGGGCCAGGTCGTGCAGCGAGCGGGCGGCGGGTTTCGGGGCGCTGTGGTTTTGCGTCCAGGGGCCGATATTGCTCGGGGTCAGGTTACGCAGGCGCGTGGCGAAAAAGCCGAACAGGCGATACAAGGCCGGTGAACTGTTGAGTCTGGCCCAGGCGTTCCAGATGAAACGTTCCTTGCGCGAGTATTTGCTGCCCTGGCCGCGCATGACCTGATTGGGGCTGTCCGGCGCCTTGACGTTCTCTTCGCGCAGGCGGCGCAGCAGTGACGGAATCGGGATTTTTACCGGGCAGACTTCACCGCAGGCGCCGCACAGAGAAGATGCGCTCGGGTGGTCCGGGACCTTGGCCAGGCCGACCATGTGCGGGGTAATGATCTTGCCGATCGGGCCGGGGTAGACCTCGCCATAGGCGTGGCCGCCAATGCGGGTGTAGACCGGGCAGTGGTTCATGCAGGCGCCGCAGCGGATGCAGTTGAGGGTCTGGCGCAATTCGCTGTCGGCAAACGCCTGGCTGCGGCCGTTGTCGAGCAGGACCAGGTGCACTTCCTGCGGGCCATCGAGTTCATGGGCCTTGCGCGGGCCGGAGATCATGTTGACGTAGGTGGTGATCGGCTGGCCAAGGGCCGAGCGGGTCAGCAAGGAAAGCAGCGGGACGACATCGCGCAGGTTCTCGACGACTTTCTCGATACCGGTCACGGCGATATGCACAGGCGGCACGGTGGTCGACATGCGCCCGTTGCCTTCGTTTTCCACCAGAAGCAGGGTGCCGGTTTCGGCCACGGCAAAATTGACTCCGGAAACGCCGATATCGGCTTCGAAGAACTTCTGCCGCAAGACCTTGCGACCGATCTGGATGAGTTGGTCGACGTCCTTGGTGTACTCCACGCCGAGTTTGTCGTGGAACAAGGACGCGACCTGACCGGCATTCTTGTGGATCGCCGGCATAATGATATGAGAAGGCTTCTCGTGGTCGAGCTGGACGATGAATTCGCCCATGTCCGACTCAAGGCATTCAATGCCTTGTTCAGCGAGGACATGGTTCATTTCCATCTCTTCGCTGACCATCGATTTGCCCTTGATCACTTGCCGCGCCTCGTGAGCCCGGATGATCGAGAGGACGAGGTCATTGGCCTCGTCCACCGTTTCCGCCCAGTGTACTTTCACACCGTTGCGGGTCAGGTTCTGTTCCAGTTGCTCGAGCAGGTCGGGCAACTTGGATAAAGCACGTGCGCGAATGGCATTACCCAGGGCGCGCAGATGCTCGCGTTCGTGAGCATCGCTGAAGGCCACGGCGCGCTTGGTCATCAGCGAGTCCATGGCACTGCGAAAGTTGTTGCGCAATTGCGCGTCGCCCAGGGCCTTGTGGGCCCGGGTGCGAAAATCGTCCTGTACCTCGACGGTTGGAATCAGCGTTGGTGCGCTCATTGCCCACCCCCGGTACGCTGCCAGAGGAAGCTGGCCAAGTGTAGCCCGCGAAGTGTTTCGCGCTGTTTCTCCAGAGCGCCATTGATGTTCATCAGGCAGCCACAGTCTGCGCTTAAAACCTGATGTGCGCCGGATTCTTTCAGTGCGCGGGTCTTGTCGGCGACCATCGCCCCCGAGATGTCCGGCATGCGAACGCTGAAGGTTCCGCCAAAGCCACAGCATTCGCTTTCATGGTTGTGCTCGACACGCTCCACATTGCCCAATTGCGCCAACAGCGCGCGCCCATGCAAATGGGTGTTCATTTCCCGCCGTGCCGAGCAGGACGTATGCAGCGCCACCTTGACCGGCTCGCCGCTATCCTTGAACTGCACCTTGCACACATTGAGCAGGAACTCGGCCAGCTCGTACGTCCGGGCCGCCAGGGCCTGGACTTGTTGCAGTGTCGCCGGCTCGTCCTTGAACAAGTCGGCATAGTGTTCCCTGATCATTCCGGCGCAAGAGCCGGACGGCACCACCACCGGAAAGTCCCCGGCAAACAGCGCCAACTGGGACCTGGCCACCTGACGCGCCTGCTCGGTGTAGCCGCTGGTGTAAGCCGGCTGCCCGCAGCAGCTCTGCTCTTGCGGATATTCGACGCGAATGCCTTCGCGCTCGAGCAGATGAATCGCATCCATGCCCGCTTCGGGGTAGAACAGGTCGACCACACAGGTACCGAACAGGTAGACCCGGGCAGGCTTCTCGCTCGGGTATTGGCGTGGTTCAGGCAGTGGCGGTGCGACGCGAGTAGTGTTCGGCACGGCGTTGTAAAAAAGCTCGCTCATCAGGCATTTCTCCGGGTGGGCCCGGTTATCCGTCCAGCGTGCTGCTGAAATATAAGCATTTGAAGCTTTCAGCAGCCTTGCAGACCGGGGTATTGAACAGCTGACGCCGGGTAGCCCGACGTCAGGTTTTTTTCATCAACTGGATCAGTGCACCAACATGCCAGTGAACCAGTACGCCTGGATCAGGGTGATCAAGCCAACGATAGTGGCAAAGAACAGGCTGTGCTTGAGGGTGAAACGGAACAGATCGGATTCCTTGCCGACCAGCCCGGTGGCCGCGCAGGCCACTGCGATCGATTGTGGGGAGATCATCTTGCCGGTCACGCCACCGCTGGTATTGGCTGCAACCAACAAGGTGTCGTTGACGCCGATCTGGTGCGCGGTCGTTGCCTGCAACGAACTGAACAGTGCGTTGGAAGACGTGTCGGAGCCGGTCAGGAATACGCCCAGCCAGCCAAGGAACGGCGAGAAGAACGGGAATGCCGCACCGGTGCCGGCCAATACCAGGGCCATGGTCGAAGACATGCCCGAGTAATTGGTGACGAAGGCAAAGGCCAGCACCATGCCGATCGACAGGATGGGCCAGCGCAGTTCGTAGAATGTTTCCTTGAGAGTGGTCAGACCAATTTTAAGGTTGATCTTCAGTACCCACATCGAAATCAGCGCCGAGAAGAAGATCGCGGTGCCGGTGGCTGAAACCGGATCGAGCTTGAACACGGCCGGGATGGCGGTCGGCGCAGTCACGATCGGCGCCACCTTGATCACCATCTGATCAAGGTGCGGAATGGCAAAGGTGAACACCCAGCTGTACATCGAACCGCCCGTGGCAAACATGGCCTTGAACGGCTTGAGGGTCCAGATGGTGACCAGTACGGTCAGGATCAGGAACGGCGACCAGGCCTTGAAAATCTCGCCCAGGCTGTACGGCGAAGGGGTGGTGGTGCGTTGCTGGCCGAAACCGCCAGTGGTGCGCACGGCCGCCGCGCCGACGCTGTTTGCGGCCGCTTCTGCACTGCGCTTGGGCTGCCAGACTTTCAGGAACAGGGTCAGGCTGACCAGGCTGACCAGGGCCGAGGTGATGTCCGGCAATTCCGGGCCAATGAAGTTGGAAGTGAAGTACTGGGTCACGGCGAAGCTGAGGCCGGCCACGAGTGCGGCGGGCCAGGTTTCCTTCACGCCGCGCAGGCCGTCCATCATGAATACCAGCCAGAACGGAACGAAGACGGACAGCAATGGCAGCTGGCGACCGGCCATGGCGCCGATCTTCATGGCGTCGATGCCGGTGACCTGGCCCGCAACGATGATCGGGATGCCCAGGGCGCCGAAGGCCACCGGTGCGGTGTTGGCGATCAGGCACAGGCCAGCCGCATACAGCGGGTTGAAGCCAAGACCCACCAGCAGCGCTGCGGTGATGGCAACCGGTGCGCCGAAACCTGCCGCACCTTCAAGGAAAGCGCCGAAGCAGAAACCGATCAGCAAGACCTGCAGGCGCTGGTCGTCGGTGATCGACAGGACCGAGCTGCGAATGATCTCGAACTGGCCGCTCTTGACGGTGAGTTTGTAGAGGAAAACCGCGGCGACGATGATCCAGGCGATTGGCCACAGCCCATAGATAAATCCGTAACCTGCGGCAGCGAGCGCCATGTCGGCCGGCATCTGGAAGGCGAAAATCGCGACCAGGATGGACAGCGCCAGGGTGATGCTGCCTGCGACGTGGCCCTTGAGGCGGAACACGGCCAGCGCCAGGAAGAAGAACACGATCGGGATGACTGCCGCCAGTGCGGACAGGCCAAGACTGCCGAGTGGGCTATAGAGCTGTTGCCAGGTTTGCATATGGGGTGGCCCCTAATTGTTGTTGGGTGCTCGGCATTGGAAACTCTTCATTGGAAGCTCTTTATTGAAAAGATTGGTAATACCAATTTACAATGTCGATGCGCTAGGTTAGAAGCCTTGCTGTCGGTGTGTCAATTTGCCTCGCTAAAACTTTCGTCGCAAAAGGCGCCTGCCCGACTTCTGGTCGGGTGATGAAAGGCCTTTTTGGGGCGTGTGAGGTGGGCCGCGATAGGCGAGAATAGACAGCCCCGTGAGGCGTCTCGTATGTGGAGAGTGAGAGATGAGTTTCAATCAGGTCCGCCAGCGCCGTTTGTCCGACGATATTGTCGAGCGGCTCGAGGGGATGATTCTTGAAGGGACGCTGAAGGCTGGCGAGCGCTTGCCGGCCGAGCGAGTTCTGGCTGAGCAGTTCGGGGTGTCGCGACCGTCGTTGCGCGAAGCGATTCAGAAGCTGGTGGCCAAGGGCATGCTGGTGAGTCGCCAAGGGGGTGGCAATTACGTGATCGAGTCACTGGGCTCGACGTTCAGCGATCCATTGCTGCAGTTGTTGGAAAACAACCCTGAAGTTCAGCGCGACCTGCTCGAGTTTCGCCATACCCTCGAAGGGTCATGCGCCTACTACGCCGCCCTGCGTGCGACCGAACTGGATCGGGAGCGGCTCAAGGCGGCTTTCGATGCGCTGCAGGACTGTTATACCCGGGGCGACGAGGCGAGTCGGGCCCAGGAAGGGGCGGCCGATGCCAGTTTTCACCTGGCCATTGCCGAGGCCAGCCATAACGCCGTGTTGTTGCACACCATTCGCGGGCTGTTCGACCTGCTCAAGCGCAATGTGGTGACCAATATCGGCGGGATGTACAAACAGCGCAGCGAAACGCGCGACATGCTGATCAATCAGCACCGCGAGCTTTATCAGGCGATCATCGAGGGGCGGGCACAGGATGCGCGGGAAGTGTCCAGTCGACACATTCTGTATGTGCAGGAAGTGCTGGATGAGGTGCGTGAGGAAGTGCAGCGCGTGGCCCGGGCGGAGCGGCGCAAGGGGTTATGACGAATAAGCGGCCGCTTTGCGGCCGATCGCTGGCAAGTCGAGTCGTCGCACCGCAGCTCCCACAGAGATCTTTAGTGAACCCTGTGGGAGCTGGCTTGAACTGGCCTAATAAT
>NZ_VXCP01000006.1 GCF_011355085.1 Pseudomonas akapageensis
GCTGAAGATCACCGACGGCGCGCCGCAGGCCTTCGCCCCGGGCGCGGTGATCATCAAAATGACGACAACCGCCGCGCGCGATAGCAGCCTCCTGGTCACCTTCGAGGCCATGCCCTATGCCGACCGGGTGTGCTTCCGCCCACCGCTGCGGGCCAAGCCACAAATCGCCGGCACCGTGCCGGCCCGCGTCACCAACCCGCAGAAAAATGATCTCTATGCCGAGATGGACCCCGAAGGTCGCTACCGGGTCAACTTCCTCTTCGACCGCGACTCCTGGCCGCGCGGCGAGGAAAGCATGTGGCTGCGCCTGGCTCGGCCCTATGCCGGCGACACCTACGGCTTGCACCTGCCGCTGCTCGCCGGCACCGAAGTGGCCATCGCGTTCCAGCGGGGTGATGTGGACCGACCTTATATCGCCCACGCCCTGCACGACAGCGAGCACCCGGACCCCGTCACTCTGTTCAACCGCAAGCGCAACGTGCTGCGCACACCAGCCAATAACAAGTTGCGCATGGAGGACAACCGCGGCGAAGAGCACATCAAACTCAGTACCGAGCACAGCGGCAAGAGCCAGCTGAATCTGGGGCATCTGGTGGATGCCCAGAAGAAGAAACGCGGTGAAGGTTTTGAGCTGCGCACCGATGGCTGGGGCGCGATAAGGGGCGGCAAGGGGCTGTTCATCAGCGCGGAGGAACAGGCCAAGGCTCAGGGGCCGGTGCTCGAAATGAATGCCGCCGTGGATCGATTGCAACAGGCCGGCGAACAACTGCAAAAACTCTCGGTCGATGCCCAGGCCAGCCAAGCCGAACCGGCTGACGTACAAGCGCAAATCAGCCTGCTCCGGCAGGATCTGGAACAACTCAAATCCTCCGTCCTGCTGCTCAGCGCCCCCCAAGGTATCGCCCTGACCAGCGGCAAGCACCTGCAACTGGCGGCGCAACACAACCTGATGCTCAACGCAGGCGCTGAAGCCGACATCAGCGTGGTCAAGCGTCTGTTCATCGGCGTGGGGCGGGGGCTGAGTCTGTTCGTGCGCAAGTTCGGCCTCAAGCTGATCGCCAACCACGGCCCGGTGATTGTCCAGGCGCAAAACGACAAGCTGGAACTGCTGGCCCGGCATGGCCTGGACATCACCAGCACCGAAGACGAAATCCGCATCACGGCCAAAAAGAAAATCGCCCTCAATGCCGGCGGCAGCTACATCACCCTCGATCCCAACAGAATCGAATCGGGAACGGCGGGCGACTACTACATCAAGTCTGCACATTTCGACTATCTCGGCCCAGCCAGCATGACGGCCACGCATCCGGATTTTCCGCAAAGTCTGTCCAAACAACAGCTGCGTCTCAGCATTCCGCAAGCCCCCAATGCAACCCGCAAAGGCTGGATCGGCATGCCTTACAAGCTCTATGCCGATGGCGCGCTGCTCAAGCAAGGCGTGTTGGATGACACCGGTCAACTGCTGATCGAACACCAGGTCGTGACCCGGCACTACCGCCTGCAGATGGCCAACGGTGTGAACTACCAGATTCCTGTCCCCACCGACTACCGCAATGCTGAGCAGGCGCACTTGGCCAATCGCGGCCTGCACAACCACCCCTCACAAACCGATGCCGAAGTGAACCAACCCGAGGGGCACACGGATCACCGTACTTCGTATGAAGCGGTGTTGGAAGGACTCGGTGACAAGGAAGGGAAAGCCCAATGACACAGCGCGATATCGTAGTGCCGGTCGCCCTGCAGCACACCGACCAGGCGACCTGTACCTCACCCTGGTTCGTCTGTAATACCGAATACCACCCAGTGGCAGCCACCTATCAGCCCTTGATCAATGGCGAAGAAGCTTTCAGGGCTGTCCACCTTGCCATCGCTCAGGCGACGAAATCCGTCGACATCATCTGCTGGGGCTTCCAGCCGTCGATGTACTTCATCCGCGATGGCAAGGCCCCGAGCATCGGCGCGCTGCTCAAGGCCAAGGCCCGGCAAGGCGTGCGCGTGCGTGTGCTGGGTTGGGAAATGCCCTTCAATACCGCCGGCATGGCAGGTGAAGCCAACCTGCCCGGCAAGGGCACGATCCGCATCGCGGATCGCAAACTGCAAAGCTCGACCACTGGACAATACACCGAAGACCGGCAGTGGTTCGCCGACTGTGCGGTCGCGGACAACGAGGCCATTCAGCGGGGCGTAGATGGTCTTCCTGTTTTTGTCAGCCGCGGCTTCAGTCTGCGTGAGAGAGCCGAAATCGACCATCAGGTGAAATTCAAAAGTCTCGATCCACAGATCAGTACCGGCATGCGCTTTACGTTGAAGTTGGCTGCTACTCATCATCAAAAAAGTGTCCTGGTCGACTATGAGCTGCCGGATCGCGCCGTCGGTTTCGTCATGGGGCATAACATGCTCGACGAATACTGGGACACCGACGACCATTCGGCACTCAACCGTTCCGCGGAAAGCAAGCCTGCACACCACCGTGGTCCGCGTGGTGTAAGACCGCGCCAGGATATTTCCAGTCAGGTCACGGGGCCGATTCTGGAGCACCTGCACCACAACTTCGCTACTGCCTGGCGCAAGGAAACCGGCGAAGACCTGCTCGCGTTACGTCAAGCCAAGCAAGCGGGGCAGCAGCTTCGATGCAACGGTGGCACCCCAATGCTGGCCCAATTGTTGCGCACCCAGCCACAAGTGGGAAAACGCGATATCGAGATGCTTTACCTGAATGCCGTCAACAACGCGACTCAGTTTATCTATATCGAAAACCAGTATTTCCGCTGGCCTCCGCTGGCCGAGGCGATCAAAAAAGCAGCGGCCGACCAGACCCGTGAGGGGCGAGATCCCGGCGTGCATGGGGCCTTGCATCTGTTTGTGATCACCAACGCCACCAACGACGGAATTGGCGCGGGAACCCTGAACACACAGCGCATGCTCGACGCCCTCGGGCGTGGTGACACCATTCCGCAACTAACCAAGTTGCAGCGCATCGAGAAGGCAAAAGCCGAAGTAGCCGCACAGGCACCGACCTTGGGTGAGCTTCTCGAAAAGCAGGCCTTGCTCACGCTGACGGGCATCACCGATGCCATGGGCGGCGGTGATATGAGCAGTAAAGCCAGGGAAGCCCAAAAGGATGCTGCGCGAGACTATCGTGCACGGCAAATCTCCCTCAAGTTCAAAATCAGTGAGATCGAGCACAGCACCGTTACCCCGAACAGGGACATACCCGGCCTGAAAGTCCACGTGTGCTCGCTGGTCGCTCCCGACTCGCCTGCGGGCGAGGAGTGGATGCCGGTGTATGTCCATTCCAAGCTGATGATTGTCAATGACGTGTTCACCACTCATGGGTCGGCCAATATCAATACCCGCAGCATGCAGATCGACAGTGAGCTGAATATCGCCCATGAATGGGCGAGTGTGACTGAGGCGATGCGGCGGCGGTTATGGGATCTGCATACGGCGGGGATGGGGGCGCAGGATGATCCAGGTAAGGCGTTCGAAGCTTGGCAGGAGATCATCAATCGGAATAAAGACTGTCAATTGGAAAAATTGACACCCTACGCTCCCCTTGTCGAATTTTATTACGACGAAGCCACCCTGAAGGATCTCGATTGATGCGTCGGATCCTCCTGGTGTCGTGCCTGCTGCTGGCCGCTTGTGATCCTGGCGCCCCCTTTCTCTACACAAAGAAGGACAACCCCTTGAACCCCCTCACACATATCAAAGCCAATCTGGCTTTTACCTGCGTACACGAGACTGTTCCGCAGGCTCCGACCGAGGCCGATGTATTGTTCCAATACGCTCGCTGGCTGCAGAAAAACAACCAGCTCAAGCAGGACAAAAGCGTCGATGTCGAGATCGAGCGGCTCTACCGCATCGGCGCCGAAAACGACCATCACAAGGCCAATATCAACCTGCAGAACGGCGCCATGCGCGGCTATTTCAACCTCCGGGGCGAGGAGCATTTGCGTATGAGCCAGCGATTGATCGAAGCGGGCGTGGCGACGGGGTATTACTTCGGCGGGATATTTCTGAAGCAGGGTTCAGCGGGACTGAAGAAGGATCCGGAAATGTCCCTGCGTTATTTCCGCAAGGCTGCCGACCAGGGTAATGCCCAAGCGCAATTCCATGTAAGTGACATACTGGCACCCATAGATATTGCACCGGATATTGCCCGGCAGATGCGCCGTTGTGCCGCCGAGCAGGGGAATGGCAAGGCTGCTAGAGCACTAGGAGTTAATTTGTCGACAAAAGGGACTTATCAAGAGGCACTCGAAGCATTTCAACTCGGAGTGGCTGCTGGTGACTCAACCTCGGCTTCCTTTTTGGAGAAAGGTTTTCGTGGCCCCATGCCGGAGGATCGAATGTATTACCTCGGCCAGCAGGAAGACCTTGAACGCGCCGAACGCTATGAAAAAATCTGGAGAGTGCTCGCCAACTACTCCTACGCCTACCCCACAGTCCCCGAAATCAACGAGATCCTCCCGCTACCACCGGCCAAACTTCCACCATGGGACGGCAAACTCCAATGGCTGGAAGCGCGCCTGGCCAATGTCCCGCCGCAAAAGCCCAGCGAGGCGCTGATCAGCCAACTGGCCAAGGCCAAAGTCCTCGACCCCGCCACGGGCCGACCATTGCCAGATTCACGCGACTTCATTCGGGCCGCTTTCCCGGCGCCAACCTGCAACAGTGGCCAGGCGTGTCCGCAATCCGGCTACTGGCAGGCCACTGGGATTGCAAACCAAGCTTATTCGAGACTCACAGGAGGTGACATTCGCCGCTTCAAGCAGGGCGAGATCATGCCCACCCTGAATGTCCAGAGCCACCAGACCCGCTTCTTGCTCCTCGACAAGGTTACGGTCAGCGAGGAACAAATTGAATGGAGTCTGTTCGGTGAGGCTTAAGTTCTGAATTGTCAGGCCTGAAATTTAAGCAATGCAGGTTTCAGGGGTAGCAGTACCCGATAGGCATGATCACCGCTATCAGCATCAAGGAACATCTATGCAACCACACTACGAAGCGGCCTGGATTGAACGCACAGTTCAATCCGAATGGAATGAAAACGATACCTTCAGAGCCGTTGAAGATGACACCCGACCGAAGTTCTATGCCTGTTCCATGCTTCCGTACCCCTCCGGAAAACTGCATATGGGGCATGTGCGCAATTACACGATCAACGATATGTTGGCGCGTCATATGCGCATGAAGGGATTCAATGTCCTCATGCCAATGGGATGGGAT
Source organism: Pseudomonas akapageensis (assembly GCF_011355085.1). Classification (GTDB taxonomy): domain Bacteria; phylum Pseudomonadota; class Gammaproteobacteria; order Pseudomonadales; family Pseudomonadaceae; genus Aquipseudomonas; species Aquipseudomonas akapageensis. The sequence goes on from NZ_VXCP01000006.1 coordinate 5,230, forward strand.
GCTTTCGGGCTGCCGGCGGAGAATGCGGCCATGGTCTCTGGGTGTTCACCCGCCGAATGGACCCGGTTGAACATTGCCGACATGAAGTTGCAGATGCGACCGTTGGGTCTGGCATTCGATTGGTCACGTGAAATCGCTACGTGCGATCCGCAGTACTACAAGTAGAACCAGTGGTTTTTCCTCAAGATGCTGGAAAAAGGCCTGGCCTACAAAAAGACGCAGATCGTCAATTGGGACCCTGTCGATCAAACCGTACTTGCCAATGAGCAAGTGGTGGATGGCCGTGGCTGGCGTTCGGGGGCCAAGGTCGAAAAGCGGGAGGTTCCGGGCTACTACCTGCGGATCACTCAATATGCCGATGAGTTGCTGTCGGCAATCGATACGCTGAGTGGGTGGCCGGAAATGGTTCGTACCATGCAGCGCAACTGGATCGGTCGCGCCGCAGGGGTTCGCTTGGCGTTTCCCCACAGCATCAATGACGGACAAGGTCGAACGATTGGCGAAGGGCGGCTATGGGTGTTCACTACGCGCGTTGATACGCTCATGGGCGTTACCTTCTGTGCCGTGTCCCCCGACCATGTGCTGGCCAAACGTGCGGTGGAACTCAACCCTGAGCTCTCGGCATTTGTCGACTCTTGTCGACTATCGACCGTTAACGGTCCGGCCATGAGTGGTCGGAGCAAAGAGGGCGTCTCCAGTGGTTTGTACGTTGATCACCCTCTTACCGGTCAGTCGATCCCGGTGTGGATCTGCAACTATGTCCTGGCTGAGTATGGCGAGGGTGCGTTGATGGGGGTTCCGGCTCATGACGAGCGGGATTTTGAGTTCGCCAGGCAGCATGACCTGAGTATCCGCCAAGTCGTCGCCATTGATGGCAGGACATATGACCCACAGCACTGGTCGGCCTGGTACGCCAGCATCGATGGAAGTCTGGTGCATTCACAAATCTATGATGGATTGTCAGTCGCCGATGCTGCGCAAGCCATCACGGCTGCGTTGGTCACCAAGGGGCTGGGCGAGCGAAAGACGACCTGGCGTTTGCGTGACTGGGGGATTTCCCGGCAACGGTACTGGGGCACACCCATTCCCATCATCCATTGTCGCCAATGTGGGGAGGTGCCGGTGCCCTATGCGGAGCTGCCGGTGTTACTGCCTACCGATTGCATTCCGGATGGCAGTGGCAATCCACTGGAGGGGCATGACGGATTTCGTCATGTGAACTGCCCCAAGTGCGCGGCGCCGGCGTTACGCGAAACCGATACGATGGATACCTTCGTCGATTCAAGCTGGTATTTCATGCGCTACTGCGATCCTGACAGCACCACCGCGATGGTCGGATCTGGAAGCCGTTACTGGATGGCGATCGACCAATACATCGGCGGGATTGAACATGCCGTGCTGCACCTGCTCTATGCGCGGTTCTGGACGCGGGCCATGCGTGATGAGGGTCTGGTCGATTTCAGTGAGCCGTTCAAGAACTTGTTCACTCAAGGAATGCTGTTGCGTGAGTGTTACTACCGGGAAGGTGCTGACGGTAAGCGTCAATGGTTTTATCCCACGCAGGTGACGGTCGCCCATGACGAAAAAGGCCGACCCACTTCGGCCATTGCGATCGATGATGGCTTGCCGGTAGTTATAGGTGGCGTGGAGAAAATGTCCAAGTCGAAGAGCAATGTCGTTGAGCCCAAACAGATTATCGACAAGTTCGGGGCTGATACCGCAAGGTTATTCACTATTTTTGCCGGCCCTCCCGATCAGAGCACGGTCTGGAGCGACAGTGGAGTCGCAGTGGCTTATCGTTTTTTGCATCGGCTCTGGGCGTTTGCCTATGAATATAAGATTGCTTCGAGCTCGTTCGCCGAGGGCAACAAGGGGAGGGCTGAATCGAAGCGTCTGCGCTTCGAGATTCATAGCTTGCTGAAGCAGATCAACATCGACTTCCAACGGTTGCAATACAACACGGTGGTTTCCGGTGCTATGAAGATGCTTAAGATCCTTGAGGCCAGCAAGGTTGATGGGCCGCTTTTCTTGCGTGAAGGCATCGGTATTTTACTGCGCGTCTTATACCCCGTGACCCCTCATATCACTCATGTGCTGTGGAAAGAACTGGCGTTCGAAGGAGGTATTCTCGATAGCCCCTGGCCGGAGGTCGAAGAGGAGGCGCTGCAGCAGGAGGAAATAAAAATGATGGTGCAGGTCAACGGAAAGTTGCGGGGAAGTATTCTTGTGAAAACTGGCGCGGATCTGAAGGAAATCAGGGAAGCAGTCTTGGCCGATGTATCATTACGCGTCTATCTGGGCGAGCAGGCAGGCAAAATGGTCGTGGTGCCGAATCGCCTGGTTAACTTTATCGTTTGAAGCAATGCGGGCGCTGCTGCACCGCTGAGGTCCCTGTGGGCCTCAGCGGCGCCCTGAGCCAGCGGCAGCGTTTACAGCTCTGCGGCGGCTGTCGGTATCGGTTTACCCTTGCCAGCCAACCGCATCACCACCACAAAAAACACCGGCACAAACACCACCGCCAGGGTCGCGCTGAGCATGCCGCCGATCACTCCGGTGCCGATTGCCTGCTGGCTGGCGGAGCTGGCGCCGGTGGCAATCGCCAGCGGGACCACGCCGAGGATGAACGCCAGGGAGGTCATGACGATCGGCCGCAAGCGCAGGCGGGCAGCCTGGACCGTGGCGTCGACCAGGTCATGGCCCTCGTCGACCAGGCTTTTGGCGAATTCGATGATCAGGATCGCGTTCTTGGCCGACAACCCGATCAGGGTAATCAGACCGACCTTGAAGAACACGTCGTTGGGCATCCCGCGCAAGGTCACCGCCAGCACCGCGCCCAGCACCCCGAGTGGCACCACCAGCAGCACCGAGGTCGGTATCGACCAGCTTTCATACAGGGCCGCCAGGCACAGGAAGACGATCAATATCGACAAAGACAGCAGCATCGGCGCCTGATCGCCGGACATGCGCTCCTGCAGCGACAAACCGGTCCACTCCATGCCCATGCCCATCGGCAACTGGTCGATCAAACGCTGGATCTCGACCATCGCTTCACCCGAGCTGTAGCCCGGCGCCGGTTCGCCGGAAATCGCAATGGCCGGGTAGCCGTTGTAGCGGGTCAACTGGACCGGTGCCTGAACCCACTGCGCCTGGGTGAACGCCGACAATGGCACCATCCTGCCGTCACTGTTGCGCACATGAATCCTGAGCAGGTCTTCGATCTGGCTGCGCTGGTCGCCTTCGGCCTGGACGATGACCCGTTGCATGCGGCCCTGGTTGGGGAAGTCATTGACGTAGGCCGAGCCGACCGCAGTGGCCAGCACCGTACCGATATCGGCGAAGGACACGCCCAGGGCATTGGCCTGGTTGCGGTCCACTTCCAGCTGTACTTGTGGGCTTTCGGCCAGGGCACTTTCGCGCACGTTGACCAGCACCGGGCTTTTGCCGGCGGCTTCCAGCAGGCGGTCGCGCGAGGCCATGAGGGTCCCATGGCCCAGGCCGCCACGGTCCTGCAGGCGAAACTCGAAGCCGCTGGACGTACCGAGCCCATCGACCGGAGGGGGCAGAATCGAATAGACCACCGCTTCCTTGATCGCGCCGAAAACGCCGTTGGCCCGATCGGCCAGGGCGGCGGCCGAGTCTTCGCTGGTACGTTGCGACCAGTCCTTGAGCGTGGTGAATGCCAACGCTGCGTTCTGGCCGGTTCCGGAGAAACTGAAGCCCAGGATCAAGGTACTGTCGGCCACTGCCGCTTCCTTGGTGTTATGTGCCTCGATCTGCTCGACGACCTGCAGCGTGCGGTTCTTGCTCGCGCCCGGGGGCAACTGGATGTCGGTGATGGTGTAGCCCTGGTCTTCGACCGGCAGGAACGACGACGGCAAGCGACTGAAGCACAGGCCCAGGCCGATCAGCAGCACCCCGTAGATCAGCAGGTAGCGGCCGGTGTGCTTGAGCGCGGAAACCACCCAGCGCTGATACCCCTGGGTCAGCGCCTCGAAGCGGCGGTTGAACCAGCCGAAGAAACCGCGTTTGTGTTGATGCTCGTCCTTGGCGATCGGCTTGAGCAGGGAGGCGCACAAGGCCGGCGTCAAGGTCAGGGCAAGAAACGCCGAAAACAGGATGGAGGTCGCCATCGACAGGGAAAACTGCTGGTAGATCACCCCGACCGAACCTTGCATGAAGGCCATCGGAATGAACACGGCGACCAATACCAGGGTGATGCCGACGATCGCGCCGCTGATCTGTTTCATCGCCTTGCGAGTCGCATCCCGTGGCGACAGGCCTTCTTCGGCCATGATCCGTTCGACGTTCTCGACCACCACTATCGCATCGTCCACCAGGATGCCGATGGCCAGGACCATGCCGAAGAGGGTCAGCACGTTGATCGAAAAACCCATTGCCAGCATTACCGCGAAGGTGCCCATCAATGCCACGGGCACGACCAGGGTCGGGATCAGGGTGTAGCGGATATTCTGCAGGAACAGGTACATCACGATGAACACCAGCAACATTGCTTCGAGCAGCGTATTGATCACCTGGCTGATCGATACCTTGACGAAGGGCGAGGTGTCGTAGGGGATGTCGTACCTGGCCCCGGCCGGGAAGTAGTGGGACAGCTCGTCCATCTTGGCGCGGATCAGCGTCGAGGTCTCCAGGGCGTTGGCACCAGGGGCCAGTTGCACGCTGAAGGCGGTAGAGGGTTTGCCGTTCAAGCGCGTGCTGAATTGGTACTCCTGGCTGCCGATCTCGACCCTGGCCACATCGCCGATTCGCACTTTCGAGCCATCGGGGTTGGCGCGCAGGACAATGTCGGCGAACTCCCGTGGCGTCGACAACTGGCCCTTGACCACCACGCTGGCGGTGATTTCCTGGGTGGCCAGCGCGGGCAGGTCGCCGATGCTGCCGGCCGCGACCTGGGCATTCTGGGCGGCAATGGCGGCATTGACGTCGCCAGGTGTGAGGTTGAAGCCGATCAGCTTCTGCGGGTCGATCCAGATCCGCATGGCGCGTTCGGAGCCATACAACTGAGCTTTGCCGACACCTTTGATGCGCCTGATCTCGTTCATCACGTTGCGCGCCAGGTAGTCGCTCAGGCTGACTTCGTCGAGCTGGCCGTCTTCAGCGGTCAGGGTCACCAGCAGGAGAAAACCGGAAGAGGTTTTTTCCACCTGCAGGCCCTGTTGGGTCACAGCCTGGGGCAACCTCGATTCGACCACCTTGAGGCGATTCTGCACATCGACCTGAGCCAGTTCAGGGTTGGTGCCGGGTTCGAAAGTGGCGAGGATCGAGGCACTGCCCAGGCTGCTCTGGGACTGGAAGTACAGCAGGTTGTCGGTGCCGTTGAGCTCCTGCTCGATCAGGCTGACCACGCTTTCGTCCAGGGTCTGCGCGGAGGCGCCGGGGTAGACGGCGTAGATCTCCACCTGTGGCGGCGCGACATTGGGGTACTGCGCCACCGGTAACTGCGGAATCGCCAGGGCGCCGGCCAACAGGATGAAAAGGGCGATCACCCAGGCAAAGACCGGGCGGTCAATGAAAAACTGCGGCATGGGTCAGGGCCTCACTGGCCAGTGGCTTGTACGATGGGGAGCGTTGCCCGGGACGGGGCCGGCGTGTCGATTTGCACCTGGTCGCCGACGCGCACGTGCTGCACACCTTCGATCACAACCCGGTCGCCCGGCGCCAGGCCTTCGGTGACGATCCAGCGATCCTGTTGCGCGCTGCCAAGCTTTACCGGGCGCTCGCTGATGCGTAGCTGCTCATCGACCAGCAAGACGCGCGGCACGCCTGCGCTGTCACGCAGGACCGCCCGTTGCGGCACGCTGATGCCCTGCTGGTTGATTGCTTGTTCCAGGCGTACGCGGATGAAGCTGCCCGGCAACAGGTCGTGGTCCGGGTTGGGGAACTCGCTGCGTAAAATGATCTGGCCAGTGCCGGGGTCGACGCTGATGTCGGAAAACAGCAACTTGCCTTCAAGCGGGTAGGGCGTGCCGTCGTCCTGGATCAGCGTGGCGCGGGCCTGGTCCTGGCCGACTTGCTGCAATTGGCCGGCACGAAAGGCCCGGCGCAGGGTATTGAGCTCGCGGGTCGACTGGGTCAGGTCGGCGTGGATCGGGTCCAGTTGCTGGATGATTGCCAGTGGCGTGGCTTCGCTCTGACCGACCAGCGCCCCTTCGGTCACCAATGCACGCCCGATGCGCCCGGAGATCGGCGCCGTGACGGTGGCGTAACCCAGGTTCAGGCGTGCTCGTTGCAGCGCCGCCCTGGCCGAGGCGACGTCGGCGTCGGCTTGCCGGAAGGCGGCGCGGGCGTTGTCGTAGTCCTGGCGGCTGACGGCATTGATGTCGATCAACTCGCTGTAACGCTGGTCTTGCAGGCGTGCCTGAAAACGATTGGCCTCGGCCTTGGCCAGGCTGGCCCGGGCGCTGTCGAAATCGGCCTGGAAGGGCGCTGGATCGATGCGGAACAGGACATCGCCCTTTTTCACGTCACTGCCTTCGCGAAACACCCGCTGCAGCACCACACCGTCCACTCGTGCCCGCACTTCGGCAATGCGTGGAGCCAGAATCCGCCCGTTCAGCTCTGTGCTGATCGCCAACGGTTGGACTGTGATGGCTTCTATGGCGACCTTCTTCGGCGGCGCTTTTCCTTCGGGAGCGGTTTTCGAGTCGCAGGCGGCGAGGGTCAGGGACAGTACGAGCAAGGGCACGAGCGTCCAGCGGCGAGGGAGCGTTGACATGTGAATCTTCCATAATTGACCCGCGGCATGCTAAGCCAGGGGGCGTTTCAACGACAGGTTTGTTGTGTAGGAGATGTATTAAAAGATGTAAGGAAAAATCCCTCCTGCGGCAGATACTTTACATGCAAATGCAACTCGTTACCATTACTGCTATGGTGAGGAGGGGGCCCTCGATCTCTCATTCCCACGCTCCGCGTGGGAATGCAGTGTCAATCGCTCCAGCGGTATTCACGACGCAAAACGTCGCCCGACGCATTCCCACGCAGAGCGTGGGAACGAGGTCGCGGGGGTGAGGATGAGGGCGGGATCAGTCACGCTCGCGCATGAAGAATCCGGCCACGTACTTGCGGAAGGTATCCAGGCTCTTGAAATCGGCAAAACGCTTGAAGGTGTCGGAGCTGGGCTCGGGCCCCAGAGGTTCTTTCATCAGCGACACCGACAGCACCCGGTCCCGGTCCGAACTGAGCACCAGTTCGTCCATGACCGTGCCGCCGATCACCGGGCGACGCATGATCACCTTGACACCCTTGCTGGCCATCCAGTCGATCAGCGACACCAGCATTTTCAGCGGTTCGCGCTCTTCGTCCCGGTACACAGGGAACAGATGGGCGCGGGATAACACCGGCAGGGTCGCGACGTGGATCATCTCGTAAAAATGACTGCCAGCGGTGGTGGGCGAGTAGATGGCCAGGGCGAGCAGGGGGCCACTGGTTTTCGCTCCGCCCCAGAGCAGGTGATGGCCCTGGAAGTCGAAGCCGTTTTCGCTGCGATCATTGATCAGCTTGCGAGCCTTGACCTCACTGATGCAGTCAAGCAACAGCCCGTAGCGACGATGTGTAGCGAACACGCTTGAGTCACGCAGGCGAGACTTGAGCATCATCATGTGTTTCATGTCGATGCGGGTTTCCAGGTAATTGCTGGCCGGGACGCGCTCCACCAGCGGATAGCGGCTGGCGACGCTGCGCAATTCGGCGAATTGTTGTGTCAGGTCCTTTTTCATCTGCGTGGCATAGACATTCAAGCCGCTGGCCTCGATCAGTGTGACCAGCAGGGACATAAGCCGATGTTGTTCCTTTCTGGCCAACCCGGGACCTGCGCCACGCTCGGCCTCGCGGTCGGCACTGGCGCGAAAATCTCCGATCAGTTTCAACGGCGTGTCGGGTGCCAGCCAGGCGGCTGGCGGTTCGTCCCGTTCGGCGTCGGCGGCGGAGGTTTCGCGCTCATCCTTGATGAACACACAGTCGGACGCATGATCCGGGGTGCCCGGATTGTTCTTGAGAAACAGCGTGCCGGTGCTGCTGTTGAGGGTGACGTTCATCACCGGCAGCACATGGGCCTGGCAGTCGCAGGCCAGCCAGTGGCCTTCGCTGCGGATGCGCATGAGCAATTGATTGACCTGCAGCAGGCGATGCCCCTCCAGGCTCCCCTCGGCAAAGCCGCGGGCCAGGACTTCTTCGGCGGGGGTGAGGGTGCGCACCAGGGCGCCGTTCTTTTCGATGATTCTCATGGGCTATCCCGGCCAAAGTACCTTGCAATGGAGGGCACGGTAAGACAATTGGCGAGAAGAGTCACTCGGCGCGTAGCACCTCGAAACGGCTCGCCGCAGCAAGCGGCGAGCCGCTCAGGGGATCAACCTTTTTTGGCGTTGCCGAACATTTCTGCCGCACGCTGGTTGATCTGTTCGACCGAGAGGTCTTCCTTGTGGGTGGCCAGGAACCAGACGTTGCCGAATGGATCTTTCAGGGTGCCGGTGCGATCACCGTAGAACTGGTCCTTCACCGGGCTGATTTCCTTGCCTCCGGCCTTGAGCGCCTGGGCAAACTGGGCATCCACATCGTTGACGTACAAATGCAGGGCAACCGATGCACCGCTGGTTTGCGACTGCGAGCTGCGCAGGGGGCCCTGGTCGCAGGGGTCGGCGAGCATGATCGAGGAGTCACCGATCTTCAGCTCCGCGTGCCCGACCTTGCCATCGGGCGTCGGCAACCGGAACATCTCCACCGCGCCGAACGCTTTCTTGTAGAACTCGATGGCTTCGCTGGCACCTTCGATCCCCAGGTAGGGGGTGACGCTGTGCTGACCTTCGGGAATGGATTTGACGGTCATTTTCCTTTCCTCCTTGTAGTGGTGATGACTCACCGTAAAAGCAGTATGGAAGTACACCAATCATTGGACAGCAGACTCGGCGATTGGTTAGCTGTATATATATACAGTTATTCGAAAAAGACAACCCCTGGGCAGCAAATGGCTGCCCAACGGTAACGGGTAGGTGAGGTTCAGGCCGGTGTGGACTTGCCCAATACACCGTAGCCCACTCGGGGCACTTGCGACAGGTGTTGGTCAAGCAAGGCCTGGAGCGACTCGCCGGTTTCCAGGTAGGCATCCCCGAAATCGGCACCCAGACGGCTGGGGTGGGTAACGATCTCCAGCACGCCATGGGCCGGTGGCAAGGCATTGCGCAGGTCGGCCGGGTTGCAGACAAACCCGGCGGTTGCGCCACAGAGTTGGCGCAATCTGCGGTTGAAGAGGGTATTGAACAGCCATTTTGCCGCGCCAATGTTGTGCCCGATGTTGGGTGCCAGCCGCACCGCCACACCTTTTTCCGCGGCGAAGCGCGCGACCACTTCGCCGATCGGCCAGATGTTGTGTACATGCTTATGGGAATCCAGGTGACTGGGCACCAGGTCATGCTCCAGGCAGCGCTGCCATTGCGCATCGAGTTCTGCACGCACGGCTCGCCGAGCGCGTCGGCTCAACCATAACTGATGGCGTGGCAGGCTGAGGTCGAATTCGCCGTCTCTGTTGCAGAACATCGGCAAACCCAGGATAGGCTCACTCAACGGGCGCCCATGGGTCAGGTTGAAATGCAGACCGATCCGCCCCTGTAGCAAAGGTTGCTGCGCCAGCACACAGGCCGAGGTAAATGCCGGCGTATTGGCCATGATCGTGGCCGAGCTGATCATGCCGGTTTGAAAAGCCCGCAGGATCACCGCATTTACGTTACAACTGAGGCCGAAATCGTCAGCGTTGACTATGACTTGGTGCGGCATCAGGACCCCTCCAGTGGTGTGCCGGCAGTGCCGAGCGTTACGGTGGACGTGATGGTCAAGGTTCAGCAATGGAGACCAGTTCAGTAACGGCGGCGTTGGCCTGGAAATCCAACTGCACAGGTGTAAACGCCGCGAGACTGTTACATCGATGTATAGACTAGGAGTACCACCTTATGTCAATGAAGTGGCATTTTTCTTGTTGGCGTCATAATTACGGCGTTTTTCCGTCAGCCGCACCAGGGAGAAACGATCCCGGCGAACCCATTGGATCAATGGGTGTCATGGGCATTAGTGGACGCCCGAGTGCCGCCGTTCTACGCTGACTCTCGGGCCAGGGGAGATGGCCGGCGATGGGCTTGTCGCCTATGCTGCGGATGCAGGTTTTACAGCAGTGCCTTTGCTTCTCCGACGAGGGAACCCCAATCTTTCGCACCGGCGTTCCGTGGCGTTATTTTGACGTGCGCGTCCTGGTTTTTTATTTGAATTTATTATGATGACGGACTATTGACGTGGTGGCCATACACTCTATGCTCAATTTAACCTGATCAAAGGTTCCTTCGTCCGGCAAAAAGAAACATCCTCAGCGCAGGGAGGCAGTGTTATGCGCCCGTCACTTCTTATTAAATCCGCTATGTTATTGATACTATTGAATAGTGCAGCTGTTTTCAGTGCGCAGGCGGCCAGTGTGGCCTATGATTTCAGCCGCCTGAGTAACTCTGGCGAGGATTCGGGACCTCAAGCCGGCATGCTGATCGAAGAGGGCGCACTGTTTACTTTAAGAGAAAACCTTGGTGCGCCTTCGTCCATCAGCGATATTTATTTCGATGATGTGCAACCTGCCTTATTCAGCAGCATCGACATCCAGGGCACCCCGGCGTATTTTCCAGGTGGCTACGTCAATGACTTTCGTGCCGACTTTTCCGCTGATTCCGACGGGCAGAGCATTGCTACCAGCGGTGTGCTGAACAACGGGATCAACGCTGTCGGTGAGTGGTTCAGCTTCCTTGGGCCGTGGGCCAATGCTTCTTCGTTCGACGGTTTGATAGTGGCGCTTGGCAATGGACAATTGGGCGGGGGTCTGCATGCCAAGGGTACAGGGATGGAAACTACTGATTCCTATCTCAATCGTTCGAGTGCTGTACCGCTTCCTGCTGTAGCATGGTTACTTGCATCCGCGTTGCTTGGTTTTATTGTGGTCGCCAATCGACGGAAAGTTTAGGTGGGAGCAAGTGACCCCGTTTTAAGGTGAAACTCATTTCGTCGCTACTTACTCGGGGGAATTCCGATGGTGCGTTTTCTGATACCTGCGCTTTGCACGCTGGCGGTCTGGTCCAGCGTTACCAGTGCCGACGAAAAAGCCGCGGCTTACCTGCTGAGTCCGGGCGATCTCATTGAAGTTTCCGTCTGGCGCGAAGAGAGCCTGCGCAAGGAGGTACGTGTACTTCCCGATGGCAGTATCACCTTCCCGCTCGCAGGACGAATCGAGGTTGCGGGGCTTGATACCCCCGCGGTTGCGAAAAAAGTCGCTGCAAAGCTTGAAGAGTACATACCTGATCCTAACGTGAGCGTTGTCATCAAGAGCATCGAAGGCAATCTCGTCTACATTCAGGGGAAAGTTGTGAAGCCCGGCCCGGTGCAGATGGCAGGTCCAACTGCAGTACTGCAGGCATTGAGCATGTCGGGCGGACTCGACAAATTCGCGGATAAAGATGAAATCAAGGTTGTGCGAGTCAGGGGACACGCACAAGAGATACTACCCGTTCGGTACAGCGATTTGATTTCCGGGCGTGACATGTCCACTAATTTTCAACTGCAGGCCGGCGATACGCTGATCGTGCCATAACCTTGCGTCATGCATAAGGGACTAACTTGCTTCTGTTGCGAACAACCGGTGTTGTGACGGCAATCCTGATACTGCCGTATTCTGGTCTGACCTATGCCGCCACTTGGCAATCGGCAATAGCTCTGCCGATGACTGTTGAGTACGACAGCAACCCATTGCTGCTTACGGAGAATGAGAAAGGTGTGACTCGTACAATCATCGCGCCCGATTACAGTCTCGTGGGTACATCCGACCTGGATCAGTTTCGGTTCGGTCTCGGTGTGAATGTGGAGCGCTCGTCCGATTCGTCCATCGTATCGGACCGTGAAGACCCCACGTTGCAATTGGGGTGGCAGCGCGAAACCGAAAGGGGAGGTTATGGGCTGACGGCGAAATATGTTGAGGTTTCTACGCTATCCACTGCGGTTCAAGAGACCGGTGTGGTAGTTGCCACCGATGGCACGCAAAAGGCTTATTCGTTGGGAGGCAACTGGAGTACCAAGCTCAGCGAGCGAAGTACCCTGGTTAACGAAACTGACTACACAAACGTCAAATACGATATTGATTCACTGACCGACTATGACGAGATTGGGACCCGTTTCAGCTTGAACTATGCCTGGAGCGAGCGTGTCGTGTGGTTCACCCGATTTGGAGTGCGGCACTATGAACCAGCGGGGGGGGCAGGACTTGATTCCTCGGACAGCTACACCCCCACAACCGGGCTGGACTTCCAGATCTCCGAGCGGCTTGAGGGGACGCTGCACGCCGGTGTCACTCATGTCACTGGCGCTCAAAGCGGATCCAGCGGCATAGGCGGTTTGCTGTTGCACTATAAGGGTGAACGTATCGATACAAGCATCGACGCTGGTCGCAATACCATCGCCAGCGGGGATGGCGGTTATGTCGAGGTCGACGAGGCACGGGGCACCTGGAGTTATGCTCTCGCGGAAACCAGTCGTGTCGGCGTTGATGCTTCATGGCAAGACAGCAAGGGGAAAACGCCGAATACCCTATACAACTATTCTGCCTGGGCGAGTCGGGAGCTCTCGCCATTTTGGATTGCGCGCCTATCCTTAGCCTACAAAGAACGCCAGCAAAATGGCTTGCCAGATGCCAACGAAGATGTCTTTGGGGTGACCCTGATCTATAGTCACCCCGACTTCTGAATTTCAGATGGGTGGGAATTATGAGCTCTGAATACGAACTGTCGCTCAACGACTATATTGCTGTAATCAAGCGTCGAGCGTGGCTGTTGGGTCTGAGTTTCGCGGTGATACTCGGCGTGAGCGTAGTAGTAGCCATGAGTATCCCACCTATCTATCAGTCAGCCGGCACCATTCTGGTCGAGTCTCAGCAGATCTCGCCAGATCTGGTTTCGGCGAACAACAATACCTATGCGGACGAGCGCATCGAAATCATTCGCCAGCGAGTGATGACGCGTGAGCATCTGCTGCGGATCATCGACAAATACAATCTTTTTGCAACGGAACGCAAGCAGCTGACTGTTTCCGAGAAGATCGATGAAATGCGCAATGCCATTACGCTTTCCCTGGTCAGTGCTGCGGTCAAGGGGCGCGGAGAAGTAACGATTGCCTTCCGTCTTTCCTTCGATCACAAAGAGCCAGAGATTGCGAACAATGTTGCCAACGAACTGGTTACGCTGTTTCTGGATGAAAACATCAAGCAGCGCACCGAGCGAGCGAGTGAAACAACAGAATTCCTGACGCAGGAGGCGAACAAGCTCAGGGTCGAACTGGAAACCCTGGAGAACCAGTTGGCGGACTTCAAGCAGGCGCACGGCAACGCGCTACCCGAGCATCAAGAGTTGCGCATGAATATGTTGTCGCGCGCTGAAGTCGAGCTTAAAGAGGTCGACCGTGACTACAAGGCTGCCCGTGAGGAGTCGCGCTTTCTTGAGTTGGAGCTCGCCGCGGCAAAAGCCGGGCCGGCGACCAAGACCGGAACGTCCAATGCTGTAGCTGACGTACCGCAAGATCTGGCTAGCCTCAAGGCGGAGTACAGCAGGCTGCGGTCGCTGTATACGGAAGCCCACCCCGATGTACGCGCCATCAAACGCAAAATTGCTGCGCTTGAGGCTAACAAAGGGGATCGCGCGGGTGGCGCGGTAAGTCTGGATGTTGCCAGGGTCCAGACTCGGATCGCTACCACAGAAGCACGTATCAACTCGCTGGCCGTGCAAAGGCAGGCGTTGATCAACAAAATGGACGCCTACGAGGCGCAGATTCTTGAGGCGCCGCAAGTCGAGCGCGGCCTGGTCACTTTGATGCGTGATCATGATAATGCCCGCAAGAAATATGAAGAGATTCGCACCAAGGAAATGGGTGCGAAAATTTCCGAAAGCCTGGAGCAGGAAAACAAGGCTGAGCGTTTTGTTCTTCTGGAACCGCCCCTGATGCCCGAAAAGCCGGTAAAGCCCAACCGCAAGAAAGTCGTTGCCTTGGGTTTTGTCCTGGCCCCGGCTGGTGCTGGCGGTCTGGTGATGCTCCTCGAGATGATGAATCAGCGCGTGCGCGGGGCTGCGGCCCTGGCAAGCGTACTGGGCAGGCGTGTCTTGGTGGCCATTCCCTATATTCCCACTCAGGCGGAACTGTCACGCCGCAAGAGGTTGCGAATGCTTCTGGTCCTTTCTGCAATCGTGATCATCACCGTCCTTCTGGTGCTCGTGCACCGTTTCTACATGCCGCTGGATGTTCTGTTATTCAAGACTCTGGCCCGGTTTGAATAAGGAAAATAGCGATGGAAGGAATCAAGTCGGATATCGAAAAAGCCAAACAACAGGCCTCACCAGGTCTCGGCACCAAGCCTCAAGCCTTGGTACTGACCGGGCAGCCCACGGCGTTGGGTCCGCTCAATTATGTGCAAACCAAGGTTGTTCCTTTGCGGGCAGAGCACCTTGAGCAACACCGCATTGTGGCTTACAACAAGAATTCGAACATGAGTTGGGCTTTCGATCTGCTGCGTACACAGGTTCTGAAAGCCATGGAGGAAAATGGCTGGCGCACGCTCGCTATCACCTCGCCAACGCCGGAAGCAGGCAAGACGGTATTGGCTATCAACCTGGCAATGAGTATTGCGCATTTCACTACCAAGACAGCGTTACTGGTGGATTTCGATTTGCGCCGTCCCAAGGTGGGTTCCTACCTGGGGCTGCCGATGGATAAATCACTCAATGACTTGCTGGCAGGTAAAGCTGAGCTACAAGAGGTTTTGGTCAATCCGACTTTGCCACGCTTTGTGGTCCTGCCGACGCGTAAGCCGGTTCCTCTCTCCACTGAGGTATTGTCATCGCCCGCGGTGAGCAATCTGATTACGGATCTGCGCGAGCGCTACGACTCACGTATCACTATTTTCGACTTGCCGCCGTTGTTGAGCTCTGATGATGTCATCACCGTCTTGCCCAAGTTCGACTGCGTCCTGCTGGTGGTCGCCAACGGCATGAACAGCAATAAAGAGATCGAAGACAGCCTGCATCATCTGGCGACAGCCAATCTGATCGGTACGGTGCTAAATAAGGCAGAGATGGAACATCGCTCTTATTACTAGTGCTGGCGTTGGCGCTCGATACTGCCTCCGCCACATCCGGAGGAGGCAGATAAAGCCTCAAATAACCCAAAACTCATGGATCAAGCCCTTGCGGTGTTCCGCCAGGGCTGTTCAATGGGCATCAAAATCAAACGATGGAACATACCCAGCGCCGAGCATATAGGGGCATTTTGACGATACAAAATCATTGCTTAGTAGATCGTCCGAACTATTGTACTTGCTCGTGGAAATTCCTGTGATATTTAAAAGGGTATGGGGCAGGGAAGATATGCTGATTTTCTGGTTTTCTCTCTCCTTCAATATTGAAAGTTTGAGCGATTGCTGGCTTGAAATGTTATCGGATGCCCAGATGAATGCCGAAACCGGAAGGTCGTATTTGTTGCCAATGCCATGTCCCAGCAATCCTTGACTGTCATCCATGATGTTTTCACCGTGGTCCGATGAATAAAACAAAATGGATGGCTTTTTGCTTGATTGCAACTGGTTGATAATTTTGCTTAATAGCCAGTCCGTATACAGGATGGCATTATCATATTCTGCGGTAACTCTGTCTTTTGCGCTGTTTGTTGCAGGTGTGAACTTTTTGAAACTGTCCGGGTAGCGGCGCGAATATTCGAAATGGCTACCCTTGACATGAATGAATATGGCTTGCTTCTGCGTATCGCCTTTTTCTAATATTTTCTCATATTCTGGAATCAAGGCGCCGTCATAGCTCCTCTCAAAATATTGACGGTGTTGTGCCTCTGCAGCTATTTGTGGAATTATTCCGCCAAAACTATCGACTTCCTGTACAGACAACCAATAGGTTGCATACCCGGCTGCGCGATATATCGCCACCAATGATTTTGTCGAGGCAATTGAATTCCAGTCCGATATGGGCTCGAGGCTAAGCATCGAAGGAACGGCAACCGACGTGTAGGGAGCTGTCGAACACATGCGATTAAACTTGAAAATCCCCGGCTGCTTATCGAGATTTGGGGTTGTTTCCTTGTTGTAGCCGTAAAGAGACCAATTTTGCGGTCGGGACGACTCACCGATCACAAAAACAACGGTTTCTATATTTGATTGGTCCGATATGCCGGTTATTTTTACCTCGGACTCTCGACGTTGTTGGATAAGTTTTTCCGTCTCCGAAACCAGGTGCGCAGTCAGGCCGATTTGCGACAGGTAACCTAGTGGTGTGCTCTGATCCTTTGCAACGAGGTCCAGGAATGCATGTTTCCCGAAAGAATTGGCCTTGACGGTTTTATAAAAATACGCCCCATATCCCAGGAGCAAGGCGCTAATGACCAGAAAGAAAAAGCTCTTGTTTTGATAGTATTTGCGATTATGCAGGCCTGTCAGTCCAACCCCATAGCAAATTATGAAAGCCGCCAGGACGATACTGATGGGCTGCCAATAGGTCGGTAGAAAATCGCCTGCCTCCTTGTAATTGGTCAGGCCAATAAACAGGTATGCAGCTGTTAACCTTGAGTTGAAATTCAAAACCAGAAATAGATCTATGGTCGCTGCCAGATAGAATGGCAGTAGCATGATATGGATTTTGAATTGGTTGGATGAAATAAATCTGAGTGCCAGAAGCCATAGCAATGAAATGCTGATGGTGTAAAGGGTCAGCAAATCAATTTTCGAGTACTGATAGTTTGTTATTAATCTGATTATCAAGGGCGACATCAAGTATGACCATAATACTATATTTGGCCATTCTGATTTTAGTGTTTGCGAAGAGCGATCGATAATCCTGGCTGAGATTTGCATTTTTTTATTGTTCTCGTAGGGGATCGACCTGCTGCCCCGGGGTAGCTCCAATTGGCGTGTGCTGCAACGATGCTCACGGCCCTGTTTTTAATTACTTGTCTTTCCTGAACTATTTCAAACGAACAGGGCACGTGCGCCGACTTTCAAATCCAGGGGTATTTCTGTTCCCAATTCCATGCGTGCGCAACGATCAGTTCAAGTGAGGCGAATTGCGGCTGCCAGCCAAGTAATTCCCTGGCCCTGCGGGGATCGGCCACCAGTCGTGGCGGATCGCCGGCGCGGCGCGGCGCTTCGCTGACGGCAATATCCTGGCCGGTCACGTGGCGTGCGGTGTCAATCACTTGCTGTACTGAGAAACCTTGACCGTTACCGAGGTTAAAAACCGTGCTTGTACCGCCTGCCAGCAGATAATCCACGGCAAGTGCGTGTGCCGCAACGAGATCAGTGACGTGGACGTAGTCGCGAATGCAGGTGCCGTCGGGCGTGTCGTAATCGCGGCCATACACGGTAATGGATGTGCGCCGACCTGCGGCAGCCTGCAGGATCAATGGCAGAAGGTGAGTTTCCGGTTCATGGCGTTCACCCAGCTCTCCTTCAGGGTCTGCTCCGGCGGCATTGAAGTAACGCAGGCAGACTGATTTCAGGCCGTATGCACGGTCGAAATCAACAAGCATCTGCTCCACCATCCACTTGCTGCGACCATAGGGGTTAATCGCGGTCTTGGGATGTTCCTCGTCGATGGGTACATACTCCGGGTCGCCATAAACGGCCGCGGATGAGGAAAAAATGAAGTTTTTAACGCCTGCACGAACCATGGCCTGGAGCAGCGCCAAGGTGGCGGTGACGTTGTTTTGGTAATACTTGGAAGGTTCTGTGACGGACTCGCCCACCTGAATGAATGAGGCGAAGTGGAACACGGCGTCAAACTGTTGTACGGCAAACAGGATATTCAAGGCTTGCGCGTCGGCGATGTCCAGCTCGACCAGACTCCCACCCACCAATGCGCTGCGGTGGCCGGTGGAAAAGTTGTCTGCCACGACCAGTTCGTGACCTGCGCCCAGCAACCGCTTGACCATATGCGAGCCGATATAGCCCGCGCCGCCAACCACCAAGAACTTCATCCAATTCTCCTGGAGAATGTTGCTGTGAGCGCAGCTTGAAACGACAGCGATTTGCTAGACCATTATTTAAAAAAAGAAGAATTATTTATTGGCTAACCGCCTTGTTCGATGATCCGCTACCGACAGGGCGTGGCTGTGCGTTGTTTGAAGTTATAGCTTGCGAAATGCCTTTTTTCAAAAACAACCAATTGGAAATCCGCAGGCCGTCGAACTTGATCGTATAGCGCCCATCCCGGTAGGTGGTGGGCAGCTCTTTCATTTGCGCAAGAACGCCATGGGTGAACAGCGTCAAGCCTGGCGGAGCCTTGATGGTGAGCGTGCCTTCGAGGGGTTCAACATAAAAAGGTGTTTGGTTGTCGTCCTTGGGGATGGCGCGGGTGCCCAGCGAAATCATCAGATCCTGGGATCGGCCGACAGGCACGCCGTCCAGACTTTGAACCACCACGCTGGCATTGGCGGTTTTCATCTGGACCTGGATGTTGCCAAGGCTGATCGACTCGCCGCCGATCCAGCCGGTGGCTGCCTGGGTGCGCGGTGTATCGATGGTGTAGATGCCTTGTTTCCAGTTGCGCTTGAGCTCGCCAGTGTCTGTCGTGGACTCGCTGGCATTGGCGTCGAGCAGCGACTGGTCAGGGTCATCGAGCACCTGTGCAGTGCTCGAGATACTGCTCTGCTGCAGCCAAGGCAACTCCGGCGTCTGTGGCAAGGCGATCTGCAGCTTGCCTTTCTCCATGGCGGTACGCAGTAGCACCGCATTGGCCGCTGTGATGGATTGGTTGAACAGGGTGGTTGGCGAAGGCGCGAAGACAAAGGTTGTCTGTGCCTCGCGAACGTCTCCACGGCGATAAAGCAAGGCGGCGGCGGGCAGGGTGGCCAGCAGTGCGGGGTCGTTATAGGCGTGCCAGTTGTCGGCAGACATCCTTTCGCCGGATAGCGGCTCCTGGCTGTAGGCAAATTGCATCAGCGCATCCCAACCCTGATGGCTGGCGGTGCCGGCCATATAGAGTGGCAGCGAATGACGGTCGGGGGTCGGGAAGGGCTCACTGTTCCACTCGGTGACCGTCAGGGGTTTGCCTGCGACTTGGCCGGCGGCAATCCAGTTCATCAAACCGCCGCTGGTGAGCGGGTTCTTTTCCAGCTGCCCAACACCACCGTAGCTATGGACGTCGATCACGTCGCCGGCGGTGAGGGCCGGCAGGGAGCTCAGGCCGTCGCCACCCCAGCTGCTGGTCGTGGCAATGGGTACCCTCACGCCTAATCCACGCAGCTGCTCAATCATCTCTACGTTGAAGCGTTGCTCCAGATCGTTGAGGAACAGCTTGGAGGGGCCATGCTCCCAGGAACGCCAGGTCTGGTCTGCAGATAGATTGTGCTCACTGGCAAAGGCCTGGGCCGCGGCCATGTAGATCTTGTTTTGCTTCGGCACTTGCTTGTCTGGCAACAGGGCGTTGCCAAAATGATTGGTGATGTCGTTTTCGTTGGTGATCAGGACGGCGGCGATCGCCGGATCGTCTTTGTAGGCGAGGCCGGTATAGGTGTTGACATGGGTCATATAGGCTTCGGTGAAGCGCTGCATCGCTTTCTTGATGGTGACATTGACATAGGAATAGCCTTTGAGCTCGGCGTTGTTCCTGCCATCTTTCGGTAGTTCATCGAAGCCATAGATGTTGTCGTTTGCAGTAAAGACTCTTCCGACGTGCATATCGAGCCATACATAAATGCCCTCGTCTTTCAGGCACTTGATCCACCAATCAATTTTTTTCAGCGAGTCCGGGCTCAGTTGCTGGGTATCCCGTGTGATGTGACCGTCGCCGAAGATGTTGGGGCTCACCCATGGGGAGTCATGGTGGTGCAGTCGGACGAGATTGAAACCGAGCGCCGACAGGCGTTTTGCCTGCTGCTTGATCGCATCGTCTGGTGTGCGGAACAGCGCATAGGACGTAAGATTGGTGCCCCAGAAGCGCGCCGGGGTGTTGTCCGCGAATAACAGCTGCTCGCCGGATGCTTTGACGAAGCCGCGCTTGCCTGCGGGTTTTTCCTGAGCGTTGAGAAAGGACAGATCGACCGGCGAGGTTTTCCAGTCGAGGTTGTCACTCGGCCAGCTTTTTGGGTCCACCAGCCCGTAGCGTTCGGTACTGGTTGGACCGATCGCCACATCGCCAGTCACGCTCAAGGTGGCTTTGAAATTCTGGCGGCCGGGTTTGATCGTGTTCTTGTAGAAAAAAGCACGCACCTGAGCTTTATCACCCCGCTCGAAGTACACGCTCGCCAGCGCAGGTTCAAAACGCATTTCGATGCGTCGTCCTTGTGCATTGCCCCAGGACCAGCCGCGGTTGTCGGGCAGTAAAGCCGGCTCGCCCATTTCTCCGGCAAAAAGGGCAGGGTCGAAGTCGAAGACGATGCCCCCGCCCATCACGCTGCGCATCATGCTGTGTGCGTCCAGGGCAAAGTTCCAGGTCATCTTCTGCTCGCCTTCCTTCTGAATCTCTGAAGTCAGGTCGAAATCCAGCGCTTTGTTCTTGCCGGCAAGGGAGTAGCTGAAGGGGGTTTTGACTTTGAATTCGGTCTGCAGATAGGTCCAGTCCCAGTTGTTCCCCCAGAAGCTGAATGAAGAAGCAATAACAGGGCCGCCACCACGCTCCAGCACTGGCAGACCGTTGCGCTCATCCACGCTGACGACCCAGTCCGACGCCCAAGTGCCAAATGGCCAGATAGTCGTGGCCAAAAGAATCGGAAGCAGCAGTCGGGTGCGGCGAAAGAAATTGGCCATTGGCATTACCGGGTTTGAAGGTTGGCACTCGCAGTTACTGCGGTCGACATGCTTGTTTGTCTGCGCGCCAACTGAGCATAGGCCACTCCTAGCCCGGCCACCGACCAATACACCAGGGGAATTACCGTAATGCTGCTGACAGTGACGATGGTCACCAGTATTCCGGCCAGCGTCGCCAACAGCACGCGTCCGAGTCGGCGCGTCTCATCGTCCTTGTTGGGAATGGAACGCATCGCCTTGCGGATGCCAACCACAACAGTGGCGAAAAAAGCCACGAAAAGCGCCAAGCCGATCAGGCCGACCTTCAGCGCCACGCCGACATAGGTATTAACGATATCGATGATGCCCTGGCCCTGAATCATGGACTGCATTTCAGGTGTGTTGCGGAAATCGAAAGTACCCAGCAAAGGGTTGCGCTCGATGACGATCAATGCGTTGTCAATCAAGCGCTCCCGGTACGTGATGTTCTCTTTGTCCACCGTGCCGATGAACGGCAGCAGATCCAGCACCTTGTCCCCGCCGGGCACGATGCTCAGCAGGGGAATGGCGAGCACCCCGGCGAGTGCCAGCAGCGTCAGGCGTTTGACGGCGCTACGGCCGGTGGCGACGAACACGGCGATCATGGCGGCGGCACCGACCCAGGGACCTCGCGACAGCGGTGTCATCAGGCCGACGGCCAGCAGAAGGGCGCCGAGGTGGCGATGCAATCGGCTGCGTACACTCTCGCGCAGGAACAGGTAAAAGCCGAGGGCCACGCTGATGACGTAACCCAGTGCAATTGCCTGGCCGGTGCTGGCACTGGCACGTAGCGAGCCACCACGGCTCAAATAGGTGGCAGAACCCCACTGCATGTCCAGGGCGCCGATCAGCGCGCTGTACAGCAGCCAATGGCGGGTATATTCGGCGAGACCAATAAGCGCCAGCAGCATGCCGGCGAGTACAAAGGCGAACAGCGCATCCTTGAAGTCGCTGAGGTCCTTCAGTGCCCGACTGGCAACGTAATAAGGCAAAAAAACTTCGATGAACAGGTAGAACGTTTGGCGAAACGTGTCAGTGATGGTGGTTGCTCGCAGGCAGAGCAAGCTCATCAGCAGGATGTTGGCCGCCAGCAATCGGTCAGGCCAGGTACGTCCGAACGGGAGTGTGTCGGGACGCTTGCGCAAGGCCAGGAATGCCGGGAACAACACACACAATGCCAGTAGGCGAATATGGTCCAGGTCAAAAAAATAGTTGACCAGGCCCAGGCCGGGAATCCGCGCCTGAGCCGGCGGTATGAGAAACAGCAGAAGAAAAAACAGCGCCAGGGGGTTGTGTTCGCGTTGTCGTGCGAGGGTCAAAACGATCGCCGCAATGCCCGCATACACCCAGAAACTGTGCGAAACAAAGGCCAGCAGCGTCAATGCGAACCACAGATTGCGACGGCGAGTGAAGTCGCCCTGGGGGATCAGGTCTGTTGCCGGTCGGCGTGCAAAGGCAAAAACGATGCCCGCCAGAACCAGAATGACGATCAACGCGCGTAGGTGCTCAGGCATAGATTATTGGGCTTTTTTTATTGGTGAGCGACGCCTAATGGCATTCCCATTTGCGGCTATAGTCATTTCCATGACACAGAGCCTTGGGGTTGATGTTATGCCTTCAATCGATTTATCGCCAACCATGAACCTTCGCAAGCGAGCGATATCTGCAGGGGCATGGAACCTGGGCTCGCTGGTCACGACTCAAGCCATTCGCCTGGGCGGCAACCTTTTGATGGCCCGCTTGCTGGTGCCGGAAATGTTCGGTGTCATGGCCATTGCCACCACCGTCTCGGTGATCCTGCACTTGCTTTCCGATGTGGGCGTGCGCCAGAACATCATCCAGAGCCCGCGTGGTGACGATCCGGTGTTTCTCAATACCGCCTGGACGGTACAGATCCTGCGCGGTTTTTCCCTTTTCGCCTTGACACTTCTGGTGGCGGGCTTTGCGTGGTTTGCGCAAGCCTTGAATCTGTGGTCGGCCGATTCCACCTATGCCGAACCGGAGTTGCCACTGGTGTTGGCCGTTACCGGTTTTACCGCGGTCATCTTCGGTTTTCAGTCGACCAAGATCGACCTGGCAGTTCGCACCTTCCAGCAGAAGAAAGTGGTGCTCGCCGAGTTCGCGTCCCAGGTTGCCGGCCTGCTGGTGATGCTCGGCATCGCTTACTTCACCAGGTCTATCTGGTCACTGGTGATTGCAGGGTTGTTCTCGGCACTGGTCAGCACGCTGCTTGGTCATCTCTGGTTTCAGGGTCCGCCTAACCGGATACAGTGGGACCGCACTGCGCTCACAGAGTTAGTCGCCTTCGGCCGTTGGATACTGTTGTCTTCGGCGGTAGGGGTATTGGCCATGAATGGCGATCGCATCTGGTTCGGCGGCAGCATATCGGCCGCCGATTTGGGTATCTACTCCATTGCCGGACTGATTCTGGGGGGCATTCAACTCGGGGTGCTGAAGTTGGTCGCGTCGGTGGCCCTGCCAGCCTTCGGCGAGGCAGCCAGAGCCAATGACACCGCGCGGCTGCGCGCGTTGTATTACCGCTTGAGATTGATTGTCGATCTTGCCTTGCTTTTTTTATGCGGGCTGTTGCTGACCGTCAGTCCACTCGTCATCAGCTGGTTGTACGACGCGCGCTATGCCGCCGCCGGCAGCATGTTGGGCATACTATCCCTGTCGTTTTTCATATTGCGTTTCACCCTGGCGCATCAGATTTGGCTTGCCATGGGGCTAACCAAGTACCTGGCCATGGATAATATTATTCGCGTTGTCTCATTATGGCTGCTACTGCCATTGTTGTTGGCACTTGGCGGGTTGGATTATGCAATTTGGGGGGTTGCCCTGCATGCGCTTCCCACGCTTGTCCTGATCATTTATGTCAATTGTAAATTGGGGCTGTTCGATATCAAGCGTGAACTTCTTGTGCTACCAATGATGGGGGTTGGCGCGTTGTGTGGAGAGCTAGTGGTAAGTGTCGCCAAATGGCTTTGATTTAATCTCGATCTCTTGCTACTTTCAAAGTGGTGGCAGATGGACATTATTGAGGTGGTTGGCAGGGATGGTCGATCAGAAGGTGGTGTGACTTTGATGTTTAATTAAAATTACAACGCATTTCAACGTCGTGGAACTTTGAGTCATGAGTGAACTTGATTTGAAATTCCCTGTGATGAGTCGAAGAGGCTTTTTCCAGGCGTGTGTTCTGTTGAGTGTAGGGGGGTATGTATTCGGACTTCCCCGCGTCGCCGCTCGGCCTTCTGTTGATAAACCAGAGTTTGTTCTTGTCAACGGCTGGGTGTTGCCTGCTCACTATTTTCGGAACGAGCGAGCATGATCAAAGATTACCAGTCGCAGAAAGAACTGCGCGACCTTTATGACTTCTGCATCGTCGGGGGCGGGCCGGCCGGCATCACACTGGCGTTGCGTCTGGCCGGGTATGGCTGGAGCGTGGTACTTCTCGAAGGCGGGGAGCACAATTATTCGCAGCGCTCGCAAAGCCTCTACAAGTGCTCATCCTCAGGCCTCAATGTCTACCTCGAGGAGACGCGCCTGCGCTTTCTTGGCGGTACCTCCAATCATTGGGCCGGGCGTTGCCGCCCCTTTCAGCAATCCGACTTCGCCGTGCCGCCTCCTGGGGACTTGCCCGGTTGGCCCATTGAGTTTTCCGAGATAGAGCGTCATCTGCCGGCGGCCATGGCTATCCTGGATCTTCCGCTGGACTCGGGCTTCAAGACCATTAATGGTGCCATGGACAGCGAATTTGAAGCGGATCGCTTTTTGCTCAGCCCACCGACGCGATTTGCACAAAAATATGCCCGGGATCTTGAGGAGACCGAGGGACTTGATGTCTTCATCAATTGCAACTGCGTCGATCTGGAGTTTGACAATACGACCAGCCGCATAGCTGCGGTAGTGGTGTCTGACTACGACCTGCGCCGAGAAAGAGCGAGGGCAAAACATTTCATTCTGGCAACGGGCGCCGTCGAGAATGCCAGGCAACTGCTCAACAGCGAGTCCCTGGTGGCTGGCGGTGTCGTCAGCAGGGATGGCTTCGTCGGAAGTTGTTTCATGGAGCACCTGAATGTCGAAATGGGTACCTTCATTCTGATGGAGGGGCAGGATCCAGAGCCTCGACAGTACTTCACTACCGATGCGTTTGTGATGGAGCACAAGTCAGGTAAAGGCAATGTATCGACTGCGCTTCTATCTGAAGTGAAATCCTATGGGCGAATGGCAGAAGTCAAGACCTTTCTCGAGACGCTATCCTGCGATATAGGGATTGCACATAAAATCGATTACATTGCCAAGTTTAATTGCCCGGGCGATGGGGTGATTACTACTATGATTGAGCAGTTTCCCAATCGTAAAAGCCGCCTGTCCTTTCTCGAAGAGCGAGATGGATTAGGCATGGGCAAGGTGAACATAAACTGGGAACTCAGTCTTCAGGACAGGCATACCATCAAAACCATCGGGATGGAGATGGCAAAGTGCTTCGTAGAAGCAGGGCTTGGTTACGTCAAGTTGAGTGAGGGCGTATATGATGTCTCGCAGCCACTGAAAATGACGCCCCATGCTCACCATATGGGGACTACGCGAATGGCATCTACGCCTGAATTCGGGGTTGTCGATCAAAACTGTAAAGTGTTCGGCACCGACAACCTTTACATGGCCGGCAGCAGTGTTTTTGCTACCGGCGGCGCCAGCAATCCCACTATGCCTATCGTGCAGCTTACCCTGAGATTGGCGGAGCATCTCAATCATCAAATGAGTTCGGCAGTGGCTGCGAATTCCTGAGCGGGAGCGTTCTACATGGACAGGAGGCAAATTCACCAATAGTAGTGTGTTGATGCGTTGACTAGAGTGTACGAATGTTGAGTTCAAGGGGGAGACAATCCACTTTCGGAGTAATGCAGTGAAGGGTGGATAAAAACCGAAGGTGTATCTGGCTCTGGTTCAGTTATAAATCGCTGTATTTTGTGAGGCTGACAGGATGATTGGTCTACTAAAGCGTGCTATTGCTCATTACGCCAAAACAACAGGGCGTGGTACCTCACTCTACAAAAAGTTTTGTAAACCGGATGGGTATCAATGGGCTGAACATATGGCGCGATGGGGGGGACTGCACTCCATCGGTAAAGGCGTATGGATCAACCTTGGGTGCAACATCACCGACCCGGGGATGCTACGAGTCGGCGACAACGTAGGTTTATCTGATTGCACAATATTCGGCCACGATGGCATCGTCCATATGCTCAATGCGCGTAACGGAACAAAACTCGATTCTGTTGGTGGCGTCGATATCCGATCTAATTCCTTTGTCGGCCATGGCGCTATCGTCATGCAGGGCGTAACGATTGGCCCGGATTCAGTTGTGGCCGCTGGCGCTGTTGTACTCAGAGACGTTCCGCCCGGGGTCGTGGTCGGGGGGAATCCAGCCAGGGTTATCTGTACGATGGAAACGCTGGTGAAGAATGTCGAAGAGCGTTGCGCCGCTTATCCATGGATTGACCTCATCCAGCAGCGCAAGGGTGTATATGACCCGGAACTGGAACCGAAGCTGAAAGCAATGAGAACAGAGTATTTTTTTGGCGAACAAGCAAATGGCTAGTGCAGCCCTTGATGTCTTGGTAGTTAATTACAATACAGCATCTCTGCTGCAGCCGATGTTTAATGCGTTACGCCAGTCAAATAACGCGGAGCGCACGCGTTATTTGGTGGTGGACAATGCCTCTGCCGATAATTCGCTGGAGTGCCTGGCAAGTATTTGTCCAGAGGCATTGCAACTGGCCAATGAAAATAATGTTGGTTTTGGACGTGCCAATAATCAATTGGTCGAACACCTGCAAGGCAAGTACGCGTTGCTCCTCAATACCGATGCCTTCGTAGATTTGGATACCCTGAGCAAGACCCTCGAATACATGGAGACTCATACTGATTGCGGTGTCCTGGGCGTTCGGCTGGTCGGACGAGAGGGCGATTTGCAACCCTCCTGCCGCTATTTTCCAACTCCGTTTAATGTCTTTATCGCCACTACAGGGCTTGAACGTTTTTTCCCTGGGGTGAAAAAGGTCGACGACATGACCTGGGATCATAACTCGGTGCGTGAGTGCGACTGGGTGCCCGGGTGCTACTACCTGATCCGTCGTGAAGTCATTGACAAGGTGGGCTTGTTCGACCCGCGCTACTTTCTTTATTACGAGGAGGTCGATCACTGCAAACGCGTTAAACAGGCGGGTTGGAAGGTGGTTTATTACCCGCATACCACGGTGGTGCATATCGGCGGTGAAAGCGCCAAATCTGTTGACCAGCTCAACGCGGCCAGTCGCCAGATTCCCAGGTTGCAAATTGAAAGTGAGCTTTTGTACTTCCGCAAGCACCACGGCCTATCGGGTTTGACCGTACATATGTTCCTGGTCAGCCTGGGTGATCTGATTCTGGCGCTAAAAGCTCTATTGAAGGGCCGCGGCTGGGCCGCCATGGGTGCACGCTGGCAGCATGCCCGGGTTACCTGGGCATTGCTGCGCGATACCCATTTCGCCAGGCAACCAACACGGTAGATCAATCTATGTTCGAAAATATACGTGGGGATTTGCGTGCTTACGGTGGTGATTGGGGGGGCCAGGGGTTCTGGGTGATGCTGGTCTATCGCTTCGGCCGCTGGCGCTACGGTGTGCGCCCGGCGTTGTTGCGAAAGTTGCTCTCCTTTATCTACAAAGTGCTCTTCAAATGGGTGCAGATCGTGACGGGTATCGAGCTGCCGTGTGAAGTGGTGATCGGTCGCAACTTCGTCATCGATCATTTCGGCGGAATCGTGATCAGTGGTTATGCGCAGTTTGGCGATAATTGCCGTATCCGCAATGGTGTGGTCGTGGGGCTGAAGAATGTGAGTGAGCCGATTGCCCCGGTGATAGGCAACAATGTTGATATCGGTGCAGGGGCCAAGGTGCTGGGCAATATCCGCATTGGTGACAATGTCGTGATTGGTGCCAATGCCGTGGTGCTGACAGATGTCCCGGACGACTGCCTGGCAGTGGGCGTGCCTGCGACTATCAAGAAAATGCAGCGCGCAGAAGTAAGGAAATGCTCATGAACGCCATGGCTACTGGCCTTGGTGTTGTTGTGATCGGTCGCAATGAAGGCCTAAGGCTTGAGCGCTGCCTGGCTTCGCTGGTCGCTTCGGGGCAGAAGGTTGTGTATGTCGACTCCGGATCAACGGATGGTTCAGTGCAGATGGCACTGAGGTTTGGGGTCGAGGTGGTCGAGTTGGATATGGCAATTCCCTTTACGGCTGCGCGTGCGCGCAATGAAGGGTTTGCCTGCGCGCAACGCTTGTTGCCGGCGCTGCGTTACGTGCAGTTCGTCGACGGTGATTGCGAAGTTGCCGGCGGCTGGCTACTCCGGGCACAAGCCTTTCTTGATGCGCGACCAGAGGTTGCGGTGGTCTGCGGGCGGCGTCGGGAACGTTTTCCACAGCGCTCGATTTACAACTTGCTGTGTGATCTTGAATGGGACACGCCGATAGGTGAGGCCAGGGCCTGTGGTGGCGATGCGCTGATGCGGGCTGACGCGTTCGCTTCAGTGTCGGGGTTTCGAGCGGATCTCATTGCCGGAGAAGAGCCCGAGTTGTGCGTGCGTCTGCGTACGGCTGGATGGAAGGTCTGGCGTCTGGAGGAGGACATGACCTTGCACGATGCAGCCATGACCCGCTTCGGCCAATGGTGGCGGCGCACCTTGCGCAGTGGCCATGCCTTCGCCCAGGGCGCATTCTTGCATGGGGCCGCACCGGAGCAACATTGGCTGCGGGAGTCGCGCCGTGCCTGGCTATGGGGCCTGGGGTTGCCACTGGCGACTATCGGCGCGTGTCTGCTGCTGGGATGGTCCGGGCTGCTTCTGCTGCTGGTCTATCCACTGCAGGTGGTGCGCCTGGCTCGCCGGGGCGAACGATCTGCGCGCGAAAACTGGTTGCAGGCTTTCTTTCTGGTGCTGGGCAAATTTCCCGAGATGCTCGGGCAAGTCAAGTTTCTGTTGAGCAGATTCAGTGCCGGCAAGACGACGCTGATCGAATACAAGTGAGACTTCCATGACGTATCGGCACATATTGAAAAGCGTGGTTTTTTTGCATGCAGGGTACTCCTTCAGAGCATTGAATAATAAATTAAAGTTAATGGTTTTAATTGCCAGGCACTGGTCTGAGCTCAAGTTGTTTTTGCAGCGAATGTCGAATGCTCTGGGCAGGTCCGGCTTTGAAAGGCTGGGAAATGATTGTGTCGGTGTTGTTCATTGGCCTTACATCAGTAAATGCTGGAGGCCACAGGATAGACTGGGTGTGCTGGCTTCCCATTATGAAGTGGTGACAAAGAGCTGTCCGCAGCTGTTACTACTGGGACGCAATGAAAGTTTGATCTTGAGTGACTTGTCGGAGTGCGCTGTCGGTTGTTCCCTGGTGCTGGATCGTCCGATGTGGTTTATGCGCGAAGGAGAACTGGTGCTGAATTTGTTTCAGGGGGATTTGCGCATTGCATCAATA
The DNA here is from genome assembly GCF_011355085.1 of Pseudomonas akapageensis. Classification (GTDB taxonomy): domain Bacteria; phylum Pseudomonadota; class Gammaproteobacteria; order Pseudomonadales; family Pseudomonadaceae; genus Aquipseudomonas; species Aquipseudomonas akapageensis. The sequence goes on from NZ_VXCP01000006.1 coordinate 34,590, forward strand.
GCGTTCACCTTGTGTCGCACGGAGACTGAATTATGTATTTTTATCGGTGCGGTCCAGGGGATACACAAGGGCGTGGAGAGTGACAAGTCTCTGGATATTTACAGGGAACTAACAAAGAATTTTGAAGGCCTGCGGCCAAGAAGTTTTCTGATCGAAGCAATCAAGTATATCGCAATCAATATTGGAGTTGAAAAAATTTATGCGATAGGGGATGGCTATCGTCATCATCGTCATCCGTATTTTGGGGCTCACAAAGCCCAGGAACTGGCGGCCAATTATGATGTCATCTGGTTGGAACATGGGGCTTTTCCATCAGGGCGTGAAGACTTTTTTGAAATTCCCCTGACCCTGTCGAAAAAAGCGCTTGATGATATTCCCTCAAAGAAACGCGCCATGTACCGCAGGCGTTATGAGCTTCTTGAGTGTGTTTTTACAAGAATAGACGAAGTGTTGACAGGCAGTTCTGCAGTGAGCGCAAGCGCTCATTAGCTCAATATCCGAGTATAGAGGGTATTGATTTTAAACGGTTTTTTATTTGCCCTTCCTGGGTGAGTGTCTACACGCATTTTATTTGGTCAATAATTGACGTGTGGTCGGTATAAGCGACGTGGTGTTGTTGACGTTCCTGATAACTGTACTAGCTTTGGGAATAAAGCAGCATTAATCCACCGTAACGATATCCAAGCATGGGTTCCTATGCGTATCGCTTATTTTATCAATCAATACCCCAAAGTTAGCCATAGCTTCATTCGTCGCGAGATTTTGGCGTTGGAACGTCAGGGCTTTGCAGTGCAGCGTATTGCTCTGCGTGGCTGGGACGCCGAATTGGTGGACGACGAAGACGCTTCCGAACGCGATAAAACCTGCTATGTGCTGCAGGGTGGCGTCAAAGGGCTGTTATTGCCTGTGTTGCAGGTACTGCGCGCCCAGCCGCGGCGCTTTCTTTCGACGCTGCGCCTGGCGCTGCGCATGGGCCGGCGTGCCGATCGCCCTTGGCCGTACCATTTGATCTATTTGTCCGAGGCGTGCCGCCTGCTGCCCTGGTTGCACGCGTTTGGCGCCGAGCATGTGCATGCGCATTTCGGCACCAACTCAACCGAGGTGGTGATGCTGGCCAATGCACTCGGCGGGCCGGCGTACAGTTTTACCGTGCACGGCCCGGAAGAATTCGACAAACCGCAGTTTATTCATTTGGGCGAGAAAGTCCGGCGCGCGGCCTTTGTCGCGGCTATCAGCTCTTATGGGCGCAGCCAGCTGTTTCGCTGGGTGGCGCATGCGCACTGGGCAAAGGTAAAGGTGGTGCATTGCGGCCTGGAGCGGGCGTTTCACGATGTGCCCGCAGTTGCAGTGCCGTCCGTACCGCGATTGGTTTGCGTGGGCCGCTTGTGTGAGCAAAAGGGCCAACTATTGTTGATTGAGGCTGCCCGCATCCTGGCAGCGCAAGGCGTGGCGATCGAAATCGTACTGGCCGGCGACGGTGAAATGCGTGGGCAGATCGAAGCCCTGATTGCCCTGTACGGCTTGCAGGCGCAGGTGCGGATTACCGGCTGGATCAGCAGCGAGCAGGTGCGGGCGGAAATGCTTGCGGCGCGTGCCCTGGTGTTGCCGAGCTTCGCCGAGGGTTTGCCGGTGGTCATCATGGAGGCCATGGCCTTGCGCCGGCCTGTGCTGACGACGTATGTAGCCGGCATTTCCGAGTTGGTACGTCAGGGTGAGAACGGTTGGTTGTTTCCTGCTGGGGCGGTGGATGAGTTGGCAGCGGCGCTGGCGGACTGCCTTGCGCAACCTGCCGAGGTCTTGCAGCGGATGGGCGAGGCGGCTTATCAGCGAGTGCTGGAGCGACACGACATCGATACCGAAGCGGCCAAGCTGGCCGATTTGTTTAGGACGCAAGCATGATCACATTATTTGATTGGCTTCTCAGCGTACTGCTCATACTCCTCTTCTTGCCGGTGTTGGTGCTTTTTGTGCAGGTGCTGCTGGCCTGCCTGCCGGTGCGATCGCTCCCATCGGCGCAAGGTTCGCGTCCGCGGGTGGCGGTATTGGTGCCGGCACACAATGAATCCTCGGTCATCATCGCGACGCTCAATAGCATTCGGCCGCAGTTGCTGGAAGGCGATCGTCTGTTGGTGGTGGCGGACAACTGTGCTGATGACACGGCCGCGCTGGTCCGCGCTTCGGGCGCCGAGGTGGTGGAGCGCAGCAATGATCAGCAGCGTGGCAAGGGGTATGCGCTGGACTTCGGGGTGCGTCACCTGGCGGAGCGGGCACCGGACGTCATGATCATTGTCGATGCCGATTGTCAGCTGGGCGAGGGCGCTATTGACCGTCTGGCAATGTGTTGCTTCGACTCCGGTCGGCCCACGCAAGCACTTTATCTGATGCGCGCTCCAGAACATTCCGGGCTGAAAGTGCGGATCGCCGAGTTTGCCTGGTGTGTGAAGAATCTGGTGCGGCCGCAAGGTTGGGCTCGGTTGGGTCTGCCCTGTCAGTTGATGGGCTCAGGAATGGCCTTCGTCTGGCGGGATCTGGCTTTGATCGATTTAGCCAGTGGCCACATCGTCGAAGATTTGAAGATGGGCTTCGAATTCTGTCGCCGCGGCAAACCACCCCTGTTTTGCCCTGATGCACGAGTGACCAGTTATTTTCCGCGCAGTGATGAAGGTTTGAGTACCCAACGTACGCGCTGGGAGCATGGTCATCTGGGGGTAATCCTCGGTGATGCACCAAGGTTGTTCGTAGAGTCGATTGGCCGGGGTAACTGGAACCTGCTGGCCATGACGCTGGATTTATTGGTCCCGCCGTTGGCCTTGCTGGCTTTGGCGTTGGGGGCGGCCTTTAGCCTGTCATGGCTGGTATTCATGCTGGGAGGAGCCTGGCCCCCGGCATTGATCGCTTCTGCCGGGGTTGCACTCTTGAGTGCGACTATCGTGCTGGCATGGAGCCAATTTGCGCGCGCAGTGATCTCTTTTTCAGCCTTGTTGTATGCGCCGTTCTACGCGGTGAAGAAGATACCCCTGTATCTGGGCTTTTTGCTCAAGCGCCAAGTGGAGTGGGTGCGTTCTTCGCGAGGTGACCAATAATGCGCACTTTGGCCTGGCAGAATAACTGGCAAACAATTATCCATAACCTCAGGGTGGTCAGTGATCCCGGTGATGAACAAGGCTTGATTGATACGCTATCCAGGCCTGAGGCGGCGACAGTGCTTGGATTCGTCAATGCCCATGCCATGAACCTGGTGGCGTGCAACAGCGATTACTATAACGCGCTGTCGGCTGCTCACGTGTTGTTACGGGATGGCTCCGGCATGTCCATCCTGTATCACCGACTCGGCCTGTTGCCGGGGCTGAATATGGATGGCACGGATTTCATTCCCAAGTTACTGGCTGCGTTCAAGGGGCGGCGCGTGGCTTTCTGGGGCACCCGCGAGCCCTTTCTGACGAATGCGGTGCAGCGTTGCGAAGCGATATATGAAGTAAATGTCGTTTCTGCTCACCATGGGTTTGCCGAGGTGGATGCCTACATACAACTGGCCCGGCAACTGCAGCCGGAATTGGTTGTGCTGGGCATGGGCATGCCCAAGCAAGAAGCTGTTGCTGCCAGGCTGACTGCCATTGGAGTGCCCTGTCTGATTGTGTGCGGCGGGGCGATCCTGGATTTTCTCGGCGGCAAGGTTACCCGGGCTCCGCATTGGGTTCGTCATATCGGTTGTGAGTGGGTATTCAGGCTGATGAGTGAGCCAAAGCGATTATTCGTTCGCTATGTGGTTGGTAATCCGAAGTTCTTGTTGCGCACGCTGATCTTCAGAAATGTTCTGCTCAGGGGGAACCTGAAAAAGACTTACCATCTCTGGTGACGTTCGTCGGTCCTTGCTGCACGATTTTCCCACGAAGCAGATGACCTTCGTCGACGCCGCGCAGGTCGTCAACGCAAGCAAAAAATTCGGGCACGCCAGTCTGGCAAACGCCCGCTCAACCCTGGCGCAGAGCCCGGCGATCGATCTCACTGATCGTCGGATCCCTGCTCAGCGGCAAACGTGCCTGGAACGTCTCCAGAAAATCCGGGGCGATTCAGTGGCTGATCGGATACTGCTGCTACAGTGATATCAATGTCACCTGAACGTCGAATAAACGGCCAGAGATGGATTTTTGACGCCACCCGTTTTGGGCGCGCCTGACGGGCACTGTGCAAGGTGGCAGCGATCTGCCGGGGTGAGGCTGACAAGGCCTGTCAGAGCCTGCGAAGCGCCTAGTGAAGCGTTAAAAAGACTTCATGAGATTGGCTGTGCCACGGCTGGCGGCTCATATTACGCATTGACCTCCAAGGGGTGAATTCGATGAAGTTGTATTTGAGCAAAGTTGGCAAGGACGCCGCTATCGGGCTCCTTGCAATTTGCTTTTTTGGCTTGGCGGCCTGCTCTTCGCCGGTTGAGAAGGCCATCAAGTATTACGAGAAAGGTCTGGCGCTGATGGTTCAGGGCGACTTGCCCAAAGCCCGCATCGAATTGCAGAACGCGTTACAAATCAGTCCCGGACTCACCAGGGCATGGTTTGCGCTCGCCCAGATCGCCGAACAGCAGGGGGACTGGGAACAACTGTTCGGTTTGCTCAACAAGGTTATTGAACATGATCCTCAGCATCTTGAAGCCCAGCTGAAGTTGGGGCGCATGCTGCTGGCTGCCGGTCGAATGGACCAGGCGCTTGTCGCGAGTGATATCGCCTTCGGTTTGGCGCCAAATAATGCCGAGGTACTCGGGTTGCGAGCTGGCGTGCTCTACAAAGGGGGCAATGTGGCAGGGGCAGTCGCCCAGGCAAATGCGGCGCTGAAGACAAGCCCGAATAATATGGATGCGCTGGTGGTGCTGGCGACTGAACGCCTGGCGGCCAACGATGTTGACAGGGCCATTGAATATCTCGACCGAGGCTTGAAAGTCAGCGAGAAAAATATTGCCCTGCAACTCATCAAGGTACAGGCGCTGGACGCTTTAGGTCAGACAGGGTCTGCCGAGGTTGTTTTGCGAAAGCTGGTTGAGCTCTACCCGCAAACTCGCGCCTTGCGCCATATGCTTGCCCAGTTCTACCTGACTCACGAGCGTGCAGATGCGGCTGAAGCCGAGTATCGGGCCATTGCAGTGGAGAATCCGAATGACGTTCAAGCCCGCCTGGATAGGGTGCGCTTTATCGCTTCCGTCAAAGGGACAAAAGCAGCGATCGGACAATTGCAGGAAATGATTGCCAGGGACTCTGGCAATAATGAGCTCAACTTCCTGCTGGCCGCCACGCTGCAATCTCAGGGTGATCACCGCGCTGCCGCGGCGGTATTTCGCTCTATCATCGAGAAATCCGGCGATAGTACTGATGCCATCAAGGCCAAAGGGCTGTTGGCGGGCGTGTTGCTCTGGAATGGCGACAAGCCGGCAGCGCAGTCCCTTATCAACCAGGTGCTCGCCGGGGATCGGCGTAATGAACAGGGCCTGCTGCTCAAGGCCAGCCTGGCGATAGACGAGCGCCAACTCGATCTGGCGTTTGCCGATTTGCATACCATCCTGCGCGATTCGCCCAATTCCCCCCGTGCTCTGCTGATGCAGGCCAAGGCCCATGAGCTTGCAGGGGCGACTGAACTTGCCCAGGAAAGCTATATGAAGGCTTACGAGGCAGGCAAGCCGACGCTGCCCTTTGGCATCACCTATGCCGAGTTTCTGTTGCAGCGTGGTCAGGTGGCCCGTGCCGAGGCTGTCGCGTCCGAGATTTTGCAGTCAGAGCCGCGGAATGTGCCGGCGCTGAGGTTGCTTGCGCAGGCTCGGATCAAGCAGAGCAAATGGTCGGGCTCGCAAGCGGTGGCGGATGAAATGAACAAGCTGCCAGGTCACCAAGAGCTGGCAGAGCAGATCCGTGGAAGCATCTTTGCTGCTCGCAAGGATTACGTGGGAAGTATTGCAGCGTTTCGCCGCGCCTACGATGCCGCGCCTTCGGATGTTCAGGCGATGGTGTCCCTGGCGCGCGCCTACCTGCTGGCCGGCAAGGCGAGCGAGGCAGTGGCTTTCCTTGACTCGGTAATCAAAGCAAACCCGGGAAATGCGAGAGCGCTTTTGCTCCTCGGCGAGCTGCATGCAGTGAGTGGCAATAACATGGCCGCCATTCAGGCCTTCCGGCAAGTCATTAGCCAGCAACCGCAGCTGGCGGCCGGTTATGTCAATTTGGCCAGTTTGCAAATGCGAGCCGGCCGCATCCTTGAGGCGGAGCAGATTATTGATCAGGGTGTGGCGAAGGTTCCTGGCAATTTTGAGCTGTCCATGGCAAGAGCGGGCATCCTTGAGGTGTCCGGGCGGTTTGATGAGGCAATCGAGGCGTACGAGAGCCTGCTCAAGGACCATCCAGGTTCCGATGTGCTGGTCAACAATCTTGCGAGCCTGCTGAGCGAGCACCGCGCCGACCAGGCGAGTTTGATTCGCGCACACGGTTTGGCTCAGCGCTTCAGGCGCAGCGATGTCCCTTATTTCAAGGACACCTTGGGCTGGACGAGTTATCGGTTAGGTAATGTCGAGGAGGGGATTGCGCTAATCGAGGACGCTGCACGCGAATTGCCCGAACAGCCGGCGTTCCGTTATCACCTCGGGATGAGCTATCGGGCACTGAATAAAAATGAGCAGGCGCGCAAGGAGCTCGAAAAGATGCTCGAGCTGAGTCAAGGGAATAGTTCTTACGACGCTGAGCGGGTCCACCAGGCGCTGGGAATATTGAACAGGTTCAAGGAGCCTATCATGTATGAGGCGGGTCATTCAGGACTGACAGTTAATTGATAATTTTGTTTTCATTGCTGTTTTTTTCATTGGTTGGCAGGAGCTTTGGCATTTCATTTTAAGGAGGTCTGAATATGATATTCGAACCCAGCACTACCCGCTCCATACTCCAGCGTCGAAGCAGTGCCAGTAACACTATTCAGTCCGCTCTCGATGGTATCGCTGTAACCGGCGTCGCCTGGTATTTGATTGATTATCATATCGGCTTTATAACGTCTGATTACGTCATCATGCTCCTGTTGCTGCTTGGGGCGTTGGCCGTCGTATACGACCATTATGCTATCTACCGAAGCAATGTTGGATTTGCCGCCAAAGCCTTCAAGCTTTTCAAGGCGTGGTCTGCCGCTTTTGGTTTTCTCGTGGTCATGGCCTTTCTTACCAAACAAAGCGAACAGTACTCGCGGTTATTGGTTGCGCAGTTATATGTTGTTGGATATTTTGCTCAGTTGCTTTTGCACCTCGCGGTGCGCGAAGTGCAGAAGAGAATATTGGCCCACTCGGCTCAATCGGAAAACGTTCTTATTATTGGCTCGGGAGGGCTGGCCAGCTTCCTTCACCATAAAATAAGCAATAATCCCTGGCTCGGTGAACGGGTGGTCGGTTGTGTGTTGGCTGGGGCGGGCAACGATCGGAGGAGGGAGAGCTCAGGGCGTGTGCAGCGTTTACCGATACTGGGGACTATTGCCGACCTGGATGAGTTGGTCGTGCGCCATTCCATCCGAACCGTATATTTTGTTACACCGCTGGATGGCTCGGAGGTCATCAAGGATGTCTACTTGAAGCTGCTTGATAAGCACATTGCAGTGAATTGGGTGCCTGACATCTTTGCACTGCGCTTGATCAACCACAGCGTCCGTGAAATTGCCGGTATTCCCGTGCTGACCTTGTCTGAAACTCCGCTGGTGGGGATGCGGCTGTTTCTGAAAAACCTTGAAGACAAAGTCCTGGCCTTTCTCATCTTGCTTCTTGCCCAGCCATTGCTGCTGACTGTAGCGATAGCCATCAAGCTCGACAGTCCAGGACCGGTGTTCTTTCGGCAGGAGCGTATGGGATGGAGTGGGGAAGTCTTTCGTATCTGGAAGTTCAGAAGCATGGTCGTCCACAAGCAGGAAGACGGCATGGTCAAGCAGGCAGAAAAGAATGATCCACGCAAGACCAGGGTTGGCGCCTTTATTCGGCGAACCAGCCTGGATGAGCTGCCACAGTTGTTCAACGTTTTGATGGGGGAAATGTCTCTGGTAGGGCCTCGCCCGCACGCTATTCAACACGATGCGCAGTACTCGAAGGGCATCGCAGAGTACTTTGCACGTCACAATATCAAACCAGGCATTACAGGCCTGGCTCAGGTGCGTGGTTTTCGCGGTGAAACGAAAGATATGGAGCAGATGGCTCTTCGTGTTGATTCCGATATTGAGTACATCAACAACTGGTCGCTCTGGCTCGATTTCGTCATTCTGGTGCGAACGCTGTTTGCCTTTACTGGCAAGCACGCCTACTAGCCGCACTTGAGTGGCTGGGCGATTACAACGTGCGGCCGGGTAAACCCACTTGAAATATGGGATGCCCGGCGAAAGAGTGAGAATGAGCCTGAAACCGGAGTGGGGAAAGAAAAGAGTTCTGGCGGACGGATTGCATCGACTTGAAGGGGGGGCGGCGCGAACCGGTGAGTTGTTCAACGCCGCGCAAAAGAAACTGTCATGACGGAAACAGATCCAGCGTACGCTCAACCTCATCGGGGTCGATACTAAAACCATCTCCCTCTGGTGTACCGACGACAAAACCAAAATGTTGGTGATCGCGATCCGTCAGGTATTTGAAAAAACAGAGGAAGCGATTAGGGGGCTGCAAAATCAGCAGCGAACCACCTGGCTGGAGCACATTGACACCATGTATGAGATGACTCCCCTCGATCCCCACCACGGTTCTTGCTCCTGCGCAGGTCGCCACGATGGTCGGAACATCGGTTGTCGCAGGATCGATAATGCGGAAACCTCTGCGCTCGCGCAGACGTTCAGCAAGTTCCAGTTCATTGCGTAACAATCGCAATGCACCCTTGCCGCCTCGCAGAATGAACACGCCGGGGTGAGAGCACACTTTTACGTGGGATAGCAATTTGTCGCCCATCGCACGGAAACGCAAGTGCTTGTGTCGGTTTTGACTGAGGTCGTCAAAGATCACCAGTTCACGAAAAAATGCATTACGCAGACGAACCGGCTGCATGCCAAGCCAGTCCTCATAACCCGGCGTATGAAGTATGCCATTCCTTGCTGTGGAGCCCAGGTTGGCAGAAAGTGCCGTAGTTACCGGGACGCCTTCCTCGCATGCCAATGGATATGTCACACAATCGTCCATTAACCACGAGCCAAACCATTTATTCCCTCCCGGCGTGCAATACAGCGCCCCGCGATCAATTTCGTCTTCTACCCGAATCCTTGGTAACCAACTGGATCTGGGGGATAAGCATGATTTTGCATTATCCTTGTAAAGGGTGCCGTCGATTAACCAGACATCTTTTAGCAGGTAGCCACGTGTTGGACCGTGTTCAACACTCCCCACGCCTTCCATTGTGCGACGGGGATGTTCGTAAGGATAAAAAAGCTCTCCTTCCCAGCCGGTCACACGTTCGAGTTGATTGGGAAGGAAAAAAGCGGGCGGAGCAATTGACGTTTCACCTGGAGCAATTTCCCACGTTTTCACCGCCACTTGTTGCAGGGGTAACGACGGCTTTCGTACAAGTCGCGTTTTTAAAATGTGTTTGTACGCCGCAAGACTCCACTTCGACCGATCGCCACCCGCCAATGTAGTAATTTCCAACATGTGATTTTCCATTTTGATGGGTTGCACAGAAGTGTCGTCATGGCTAAACACGTAAAACGTTATTTCGTTTAAAGCAGCAAGCTGTTCAGGTGGAGAGAATACTTTCCACGATAGGCGGGGACGTAAGGTGAGTGTAGCGGCTACGTAAGGTTTCGAGCAGTGTCTCTCCCGGATTTTTGGCGCAATGGAGATAGATCTTGAATAGTCCACCAAAACCCATTTCACGATATCGGCTGGCGACTTCCTCATCACTCGGTCCATCCGGAAGCCCAAGATGAAGGGTCAATTTTTTGCCTTCAACAGCGAACAGAGGTGTATCCCAGAGAAACTGCGCTGCGCCAACCCTGGGCAGTCGAACAAACATATAACCGTGGTTGCCCAGCGTATCGACATCACCCCCACGTCTTCTTTTCCACTCTAGAAGTCCGTCGTCCGGGCGAGCCAGACAAGTCCCTATATCATAATAGTCAAAACCATTTTCCAGCGCCCATTCAAGTGCCATGAAGGTGGTGATTGAGTTGATTTCACGTAGCCTTTTGGCATCCGAAAAAACAGCTTCAGGATAGCCGAACCTGATCGTGCTCCAGTAGCGCTTTCCAGCCCTGGTGATTACGCAGCCAAGATGGCAGGCCACCACCTCGTCATCCAACAGTATCAGATCGAGCCGCCCGGAAATCCTTGCCACTCTTTGAACCTCGTGGGATTCAATTTGAGAGGCGGCTGGGCCATGTCTTGCACTGGCATAAGGTTGCAGCATTTCCCGATCGGCAGTTTCAATCTCGTCGTCGAGCAGCGCCTGTTTCATCCGGTAGCGTGACCGGTTCTTGCGTAGATTTCGACGTAACTCCGTATTGTATCTCGCGGTGATCTCGTCGATTGACCTGTTCAGAGGCACGATAGCACTCAGATACTGAGGGACAAATAATGCCCCCCGGGTTGGCATTTCACTGACCAACACCGTTCGACTTGATTTATCTGATTCCAGGTTGCTGTCAAGTACTTGAGATTCTCCACCCATGAGAACCTTCACCATGTCCCGCTGTGCTTTTCTGCCAACATAGAGGATGTCGTGAGGACTATCTTTGCGTAGTTTGAATCTGGCAATTTCCCAGCGCCAAAAACATGCTCTTCCAAACATGTCTCGTAGCCAGGCGGCAGCTTTTCTTATCTCAAATCGTATTGAAGGAGATATGAGTTTACGCGTCAGTGTCGCTACGGATTCTTTCATTTATTTATCAGTGCGCCAAAGTTATTCGAGATTGTGAATTCAAACGTTTTTATTGCAAAAACTCGCAATCCTCTCCATGGAATCAGGAATGCCTGGCAACATTCCCCCTGTCTCCAGCGTTAATGCAGAAGGCTTTTCCAATGAAAAACATAACCACTGACACACCCACCACTGACACACCCACCACTGACATCGAGTAAAGATGCTGCGTCGGCGTTTTGCAAGGTAGTCGGTGGTGTCGCGGTCTGATTCAGGCCGGCAGACAGCCCAGGGGCATCAAGTCTTGCCGACAGGTTTTCTACTGCGCCTGGCGGTGGACGTGCTCTTGCGCGGGGCGGTCCTGGGTTTTTTCTTCCAGGGCGCGCTGGCTCGACCGGCCGGGCTTGCCGGCCCCGCGATGGCAAGGCTCAGGCCGGCGCAGCGTTCTACCTGCTTGCTCATCCAGGCTGACTGCTTGGCGACGAATTCATCAAGGCTCATCTCGCCGCTTTGCACCATGTCCAGCGCCTGCTCCCAGATGGCTGTGGTGCCGGGGTCGGCGATGGCGCGCGGTACGGCGTCGATCAGACTGAACGCGGCCGGGGTGGCGGCCAGAGCCTTGCCCACTTTGGTCAGATAACCGCGGTCCAGCAATCCCTGAATGATTCCGGCGCGAGTGGCTTCGGTGCCGATGCCGGTGGTGTCCTTGAGCTTTTGCTTGAGCCGTGGATCGTCCACCAGCTTGGCGACATTCTTCATCGCCTTGATCAGGTCGCCTTCGGTGAAGGGTTTGGGGGGTTGGGTCCAGAGGTCTTTGAGCGCAATGTCCGCAACGGTGCAGTCCTGACCTTCGCGCAGGCTCGGCAAGGCCTGGGGGGCAGGGGCTTCACGACCTTTGGCCGGGGTCAGCGCCTCAGGCAGGGCCCGGCGCCAGCCTGGTTCGACGATGCGCTTGCCCACGGCGCGCAAGGGCTGTGCGGCGCAGTCGAAATCCGCCTGGGTGCGATCGTATTCATGGTTGGGCAGGAACTGGGCCAGGTAGCGTGCCCGTATCAGGGTGTAGACGGCGCGTTGCTTGCTCGTCAGCCGACCCGGGTCGATCGCGGCGGCCGTCGGGATGATGCCGTGGTGGGCACTGACTTTTGCGTCGTTCCAGGCGCGTGAGCGACGTTGCGGGTCCAGGTGTTTGTGCAGTTCGGCCAGGCCCGGATCGGCACGGCCCAGCGCCGCCAGGATGGCCGACGCCTCGCCATGCTGGCTCAGCGGCAGGTAGCCGCAATCGCTGCGCGGGTAGGTGATGATCTTGTGGGTTTCATAGAGCGCCTGGGCGATGTCGAGGGTTTCCTGGGCGCCGAGGCCGAGCTTTTTCGAACACACTTCCTGCAGGGTACCCAGATCGAACAGCAGCGGCGGTGCTTCGCGCAGGCGTTCGGTGCGCAGTTCGAGCACCCTTGCGCTGGCGGCGTTGGCCATGGCTGCAGCGGCTTGTTGGGCCAGCGGTTGGTTCAGGCAGCGGCCGTGTTCGTCGCAGTGCTCATCGGCTGCACGCCATTGGGCAGTGAAGGTGGTGCCGTCGCTGACCAGTTGCACATCGATGGCCCAGTAGGGTGCCGGCACGAAATTGGCAATGCTGCGGTCGCGGTCCACCACCAGACGCAGGGTCGGCGTCTGCACGCGGCCCACCGGCAGCACGCCCTGATACCCGGACTGGCGCCCGAGCAGGGTGAACAGCCGGCTCATGTTCATGCCGATCAACCAATCGGCTCGCGAGCGACCCAGCGCCGAATGGTAGAGGCTGAAGGTCTCGGCGCCGGGCTTGAGCGCCGCCAGGGCCTTGCGGATCGAGGCGTCGTCGAGCGCCGACAGCCAGAGGCGCTGGATTGGCCCGCGATAGCGGCAATGCTCCACCAACTCGCGGGCGATCATCTCGCCCTCACGGTCGGCGTCGGTCGCGATCACCAGCTCGCGGGCTTCACCGAGCAGGCGCTTGACGGCCTTGAACTGGCCGGCAGTCTTGGGCTTGACCAGCATTTTCCACTGTGCCGGAACGATCGGCAGGTCGGCCAGGACCCAGCGTTTGTAGCGAGCGTCATAGGTATCCGGTGGTGCGGCTTCAAGCAGATGGCCGATGCACCAGGTCACCGTCACGTCCGTGCCGACCCAACAGCCATCCCCACGCCGCCTGGCGCCGAGCACCTGGGCGATATCCTTGGCCTGGGAAGGTTTTTCACAGAGAAAGAGCCGCATGCACACCACTGATGATCGTTTGTCTTCAATGGTGCATAGCATGCGTAGTGATGCGGACGGAGGCAACCTTTATCTGTATGGATATACAGATAAAATATAGGTGGCGGGGTTACCCTGTGGGAGCTGGCTTGCCGGATCGCCGGACCGCAGCGATGGCAACACCGCGGTGATTCAGAGACACCGCGTCGCTAGCATCGCGGGCAATCCCGCTCCCACAGAACAGTAAAACCCGGGCAGGTTCCAGGTTATTGATCCTTCTCGCAGTTGATCATCCACGGCACCCCGAAGCGGTCGGTCAGCATGCCGAAGCGTGACGCCCAGAACGTTTGCTCCAGGGGCATCTGGATGGTGCCCTGGTCGGACAGTTCCTCGAAGATGCGCTTGGCTTCGGCAATGGTGTCGACATTCAACGAGACCGAACATCCCGTAATGCCGGCATGGGGACGATCGGTGGTGGTGTCCGAGCCCATCAGGACTTGGTCGCCGACTTCCAGGCGGACATGGATGATCCTCTCATGATCCTCCTTCGGCATTTTTTCCCCGCCGGGCATCTCGCTAAAACGCATCATGGTGGCAATTTTGCCGTGCAGGACCAGTTGGTAGAACTTGAAGGCTGCCTCGCAATGTCCATCGAAGATCAGGTAGGGATTGATTTTCATGGTCAGTTCCTTGTAGTAGCAGGTTCAGGGTTTAGACTGCCTGGCTTCCATTTCTGCTCGCAGGCGTTCTTCCTGTTCACGTAATTCGGGCGTGAACTCGGCACCGAAGTCTTCGGCGTCGAATAACGGGCGAATCTCGATTTCGCAGTCTCCCGGCGACGGGTTGGGGCAGCGTTTGACCCACTCGATCGCCTGATCCATCGAGTCGACCTGCCACAACCAGAACCCGGCGACGAGCTGTTCGGCGGGGCCGAACGGCCCCCGATTGACGCTTCGATCCTTACCTGAAAAACGAACGCGGGCCCCCCTGGAGCTAGGGTGCAGACCCTCGCCGGCGAGCATGATTCCCGCCTTTACCAATTCCTCGTTGTACTGACCCATTGCGGTCAGCAACGCCTCGCTCGGCATCTCGCCAGCTTCGGATTCCTTGCTGGCCTTGACTATGACCATGCAGCGCATCGTCGCACCTCCCTTGTGTTTTGCAAAAGTCAGCAACAGGAAAGCGCAAAATCCGCGACATGGGTAATGTTTCTTTTAGACGATTTGTTTCTCGCCGAAGGGAGCCTTATTCACATCCTTGGCTGCGCCGTCGTTGATCGGCATTGCCAGTTTGGCTCGACCGTAAAAAACCAGCGCCATCGACAGGGAGCTCAGCCAGACGAAGATGCCTGACCACAAGGTGTGGGACATGTAGTGCCAGCCCTGGAAGACACGCGTCGTGCCATACACGAATCCCAACAGCAGCACGACGTAGAGGAGTTTTTTCGAATGCTGCCAACGGTAGCGTCGGGCGACGAAGTAGAGCGCGAACAAGCTGAAGGCGCTGGATGCGTGGCCACCCGGCCAGCAGCGTCCAGCACCGGCTTTATGCAACAGCGAGAAGTTTTCCCACCATTCCTTGCGAATTTCCGTTCCCCCGTACAACGTGGTTTCTACCGGGCAATACACACTGGTGTGGCTTTTGAGGTAGTGAATCACGCCGGTGCTCAAGGCAAAGGCCACTACCACGAACAGGAAGTCCCGGCGGTGGCGAGTGGTAAAGCGCAAGACGGGCGCGAGCCGGATTTTTTCCAGCCATACAGTGATGCGGGCATTGGGGTGTTTGGCGAATCGCGGCCAAATGAACGACAGCAATGAGCCGATGATCGCAATTTCCCCGGTCCAGTTCGGAATGATCCGTGGCCATTTATGGGTGACTTTTTCGAACAGTTCATTGTGTTCCAGCGGGAACAAACCAATCGACGGATCATAGATCAGGTTGCTGAGCACCCGGTCCAGATCCGTCAGATCGAACAGCAAAAACACCACCACGGCCAACAGCAGAGGAAGGCCAAGATTGGTGCGATAGAAGGTGTTGCCGGTGCCACGTTGCATGCGTACTACTCCGCCTTGGCCAGAACACGCTGCCATGCGGCAGCGTTCACCGACCCCAGAATTTTCGGTTTCCCCAGCTCGTCGACCGAGATGAAAAAGGCCTCAGTATAGTCGCTCGAGCGCTGGCCGCCCGAAACTTTCATGTCCCGGGCGAAATGGTCGATGCAACCACTGTGGGTGATGAGGACCAGATTTCGATGGGCTTGCTTGTGTGCCAGGAGCTTGCCGGTAAAGTCCTGGTCGCACTCCTTGAGCCACTCCTGGGTATCGGCTGGCTTGCCGAACATGGAATACGCCGTCTGTTTGGTGCGGGTCTCGGGGCTGGAAAGAATGGTGGCCTGGTCGAGCCCCAGGCTCTTGATGCCTTGACCGACTTGCGTAGCCGTCTCGCTGCCTTTGATGGTTATACCGTCGGCATCGGCCAGGCAAGGATTGTCGGAGCGATCGCAACGTTCGGCGTGGCGCACCAGCACGATGATTTCGCCCTTTGCCCATCCGGCATAGACACCCGTTTTGGTCATCTGGGCGCCGCTGTCCAGGTCTTCGATGCGTGTACAGCCTGAAAGCCAGAGCGTTGCTGCTGTCAATGCAAGCAAAGCGAACAGCTTTTTCGCAACGGTTGATTCAATTCCAACAAAACGCAGCATCGGGCCGCTCCAGAACCAGGGTCAATGTCGGGTGGCGCCAATGCCGGTCAAGCACGACCCGGCAGCGTGTTACGCCACGAATGCCGGGCAATGTAAGAAACGACCAGTTACTGGCAGGTGAAAGGGTTGTGAGAAATTGGTCAAAAGGTCGGGCGCAGACCCCTCGCATATGCGGCACATTGACATAACTTTACGAAGGTTTTGACATTTTTTTGGCAAATAGGGCGGTAGTCTCCGCGGTTAGTTATCTTTCGACTTTATTGTTCATAACCTCCCATCATCCAGTTCATTGCCAACCCCGATAAAAATCAAAGCGGCTCTCCATCGTGTGTGTTTGAACTCGAAAGGGAGTGAGGACTCGCAGTGAAGTCGAGAAGGAGTCGGCGGAACCCAATGGAACTCAAGCAAAGCCTGGCCAGCAGGATCGTCATCGTGTTTGCGTTGATGAGCGCTTTCGTCGCCGGCATATTCGCCACGGGTATTGTCGCAACCGTCCATGTCGTCGAACGCAAACTGACGGCACTCAGCTTGAGTGGAAGCCTGCACGGGTTATTGATGCAGCGCAGCACTGAAAGTTGGCGTCATCGACCGGTAAACGATGAACTCTTTTATGTTCAGGATGGCCAGGGCGACCTGGCGCTGGGTAATGATCTCAAACAGCTGAAAATTGGCTTTCAGGAAGTCGTCCTGGGGGCTTCACACTATTTCGCAATGGTCGAAGTCGTTGACGGACGCAAGTATGTCCTGCTGCGTGATCAACTCGGCCTGGTCAAACGCGAAAAACTGCTGTTCGTCATTGTCGGCGCGGGCTTTTTGTTGAGTATCGTGCTGGCATTGTTACTGGGCAGGCTGTTGGCCCGGCGGGTCATGGCCCCGGTGATTCGGCTGGCAGGGCAAGTTCGCCACCGTGATCAGATGCTCACCCTGGCACCCGCACTGTCGCCGGAATATGCAAGCGACGAGGTCGGCGAGCTGGCTGCTTCCTTCGATCAGGCTCTGAGCAAATTGCGCGCTGCCCTGGGGCGTGAGCAACTCTTCACCAGTGATGTCAGCCATGAACTGCGCACACCCTTGATGGTGCTGGCCAGTTCGTGCGATCTGCTATTGGAAAATACAAAGTGCGACCCGCGCGCGCAAAAACAGGTGACCCGTATCGCGCGAGCCACGGAGGGAATGCGGCAGTTGATCGAAACCTTCCTGTTGCTGGCGCGTGACAAGGGAAGTGCGTCGGCATTGAGCACGACAGCCACATTGAAAAAAACCGCCGATGAACTGGCCGAGATATGGGGCAGGCAAATCGAGGAAAAAGGACTTGAGTTCATCTACCTTCCCGAGAACGATCCGCCCGCTCTTTATAATCAGACGTTCCTGCAATCGGTGATGGGCAATCTTCTGCGCAATGCCTGGCACTATACCGATCAAGGCTTTGTTCGCTTAACGCTGGATGCCACCGGCTTTAGTGTCGAAGACAGTGGTATTGGCATTCCGGAAGCACAGCGGCACGCGATGTTTCAACCTTTTGTCAGGGGGGATGAACAGCGAGGCGAGGGTCTCGGCCTGGGGCTTTCCCTGGTGCAGCGGATTTGCGTAAACCAGGGTTGGAAAGTGACGCTAACCAGCCGCGAGCCCAACGGTTGTCGATTTTCGGTCGAGCTAGGCCGGCCTTGAAGGTAAAACCAGATGCGTATATTAGTTGTAGAAGACAACCAGGACATTCATGACAATCTTGTCGAGTTTCTGGAGCTCAAGGGCCACGAGGTCGAAGGTGCCCTGGATGGTTTGACCGGGCTTCATCTTGCGGCTTCAAGGCACTTTGACGCCATTATTCTGGATATCATGTTGCCGGGAATCGACGGCAATCAGATTTGTCATAGTTTGCGTCAGCATTCGAAGTCCGAAGTGGCCATCGTGATGCTCAGCGCACGGGATCAACTCAATGATCGGCTGACCGGATTCAATGTGGGCGCCGATGATTACATCACCAAGCCCTTTGCAATGTCGGAATTGCTCGCCCGTATCAAGGCAGTGGTATCGCGGCGCGTTCGCAAGGGGGGCCGCATCCTTGAGGTCGGCGACCTGCGGTTCGATCTCGATACTCTGGAAGTTTCTCGAAGCGGTACGCTGCTCAAGCTCAATCCCACCAATATGAAGTTGCTGGAAGTGTTGATGCGCAAGAGTCCTCATGTGGTTCAGCGGCGTGAACTGGAGGAGGCGTTGTGGGGGCGGGACCTGCCCAGCAGCGACAGTTTGCGCAGCAACATTCACATGATGCGCCGCACGATCGACAAGTCCTTTGAAAAGCCGCTGCTGCATACCGTGCATGGCCTGGGCTACAAGCTGTGCCAGGAGCCCTGAGCAGGCTTTGTACGAAAAGTGCCTGCGCGGCGATCATGCTGCGTTAAAAACAGGCTCGGAATGCTCATTTACAATCAGTAAAGTCGGGCGCGACCCCGGCCGTTCCTCGCCTGTTTTTGCCTTGCCTGATCGCCGCTCGGCGACTTTTCGTACAAACCCTAATTGTCACGCAGAAAGCGCGCCGGGACATCTTCCTTGAACGGAAAAATGGCCAGCCACGGGCGCGCTTCGTTTAGCACCCGCTTGAACGATGGGCGTTGCAATAGCCGCTCGAAATAGGCATTCAGGTGGCCGTAAGCGGCCGGGAACGGCTCTACGATCGACCCATAGAACAGCGCCGGCGCAGCGGCACAATCGGCCAGGCTGAAGGCGTCGCCAATGGCCCAGTGCCTGTTGGCCATGTGCTGCTCGAGCAGGGCATAGGCCTTGCGCAGGCTGGCATGGGCGTCAGCGACTCCCAGCACATCCTTGCCGTTCTCGGGGCGCAGGCGATCGCCGACGATTTTCTGCATCGGCACCTGCACATGCAGGTCGAAGAAGCGGTCCCACAGGCGCGTCTGCAGGCGCAGGCTTTCATCATTCGGGAGCAGAGGAACAGGGCCTGGATAATGCTGCTCCAGGTACTCGATGATAATGCTGGTTTCAGGAATGGTTTCGCTGCGCGCGGCGTCCCGCAGCACCGGCATCTTGCCCATTGGCCATAGCCTGTGCAGCAGGGCGGTGGAGTCCGGGTCGCCGAAGTCGACCAGGTGGCTGGTAAAGGGGGTGTCGTTCTCGTAAAGCGCAATAAAGACCTTGTGACAGAACGACGACAGCGGGTGGGAATAAAGCGTCAGGGACATACGCACTCATCCTTCTTCTTGCGCTTGCGCAGGCTCGCCAGGCGCGGCTGCCGCTGGCGTGAGGTGAAAACGACACACCGTGCCGCCACGCAACATGCATTCGCCATGTTCCACATCAGCATGGCCCAGTGTGCCGATCAGCGCCAGATCCAGCTCGCAGACTTGCGGATGGGCCTTGGCCAGGTGATGGAAGACACAGTTGTGCGCCACAATTTCCTTTTCGCCGCCGGAGCGAAAGATGACCTCGGCTTCATACCCGGCGTGGTTCATGTGGCTTACGATCTGCGCCTCGTCGATGGCCTGCTGTTCCAGGCCGGCCGCCATCTTGCGGCCGAGGCTGCGCATCAGGGCGACCAGGCCGTCATGGCCGATGATATTGGCGACTTCCTCGATCAACAGGTTGGCCAGGAGCTGGTATTGCCGAGGGAACAGCTCCTTGCCTCGTAGCGTCAGTTGATACAGCTGCTCGGGCCGTCGACCGGTGGGGCGGGTTTCACCCCGCGCCACCAGGCCGTCGCGCTCCAGTGCCGAGAGGTGCTGACGCACTGCGGTGCGGGTGATTGCGAGCACCTCGGCCAGGTCATCAATGCTCATGCCCGCTGCCCGGTAGAGCAGCGCGCTGAGCAGATCCTGCTGGGTACGGCCCATGCCCTGAAGCATTCGATCTCCTTTTAGAACTTGTCAGGGAATTGTTTGACCAGTGCAGAGGTCAAGGTATCGGCCAGCACCAGAATGTGTCCACGCATGGCCTCCTCGGTTTTCGCCTCGCCGGTGTAGTCTTTCTTGGCTAATTCATCAATCTGGGCCACGTGGTGTCCGCCATGGGCGCTGAGCATGGCCACCAGCGTCGGTTCTGGCAAGTTCGGGTTGGCCTTGGCCAGGAACGCTGCTATCGCCTTGGCATTGCTGGTCAGATCGTTGACCGCGGCCTCCTTGCCGGCCGAATTTTTGGCAACGGTGGCATCACTGTAGTGTTTCACCGCGCCCCAGTGCCCGGCCAGCAATTTGAGCATCTGGTCGGCGGCCGGCTGCCCATAGAGCGGTGCGAGGCTGTTGGCGATGGCTGTAGCGTTGGCGACTACCTGATCGGCGGCGACTTTGGCTTCAGCGCTGTTTCCTGCCTGATTGGCCATCGCATAATTTCTGATCCAGAAGATATGCTGGACCCACAGGTCGCGCAGCGCCAGCCGCGTGCTCAGTGCAGCGGAGTCTGCGGCGGCGGGTTGGGTGGTGACTGCGTAGGACGGGTTCAAAACGGGTTGAACGCAGAAGGCGAGTAACAGCAAAGCCGGGATCTTGATGTTCATGGCGGTTACCTCGAGCCGGGGATGGATGATACAAAATCAATTAAAGCATTAAAATATGTCATTAATTGATGTTGAAAAAAATTCACCCATCACCCTCGTTACCTCTCGTTCCCACGCTCCGCGTCAAGACGCAGAGCGTCAGGGGAGGCATTCCCACGCGGAGCGTGGGAACGAGGGCGAGAGCCCTGTCAGGAATCAGAGCCGATCGCGAGCAATACCACTGCGAATACGCAGAATATCGGCCAGCACTGCCAAGGCAATTTCCGCCGGCGTCTTGCTACCCAGATTGAGTCCGATCGGTGCATGAATGCGCGCCAGTTCCAGCTCGCTCAAGCCACCGATTCGGCGCAGCCGCTCGAAACGCTTTTGCGAAGTCTGCATCGAACCCATCACGCCGATATAGAACGCATCGGTGCGCACTGCTTCCATCATGGCCAGGTCGTCGATGCGCGGGTCATGGGTCAAGGCCACCACGGCAGTATCGCTGTGGCAGCCGCCATCGGCGATAAAGATCGATGGCAGTTCGCGGCGAATCTCCACATTCTCCAGCACGACGCCTTCAAGCACTTCGTCGCGCGGATCGCAGAGAATCACCTCGAAGCCCAGCCCCACAGCGAACTCCGCACAGGCCTGGGCCACGCTGGAGTAACCGGCGAGGAGCAAGCGCTGGGCGGCCCCCATGCGCAAGCGCACGCGGTCCGAATCACGCTCGACCCGCGGCCCGTGTTCATGGTCGGCGATCAGGTGCCGCGCTCCGGTGGCCAGGTCCACTTCGCGGATCAGTCGGCGCTGGCCGAGCAGGGCGGATTCCAGTTCGCGCAGGTGTGCTTGTACCTCGCAATCGGGATCGAGCTTTTCCACCAGCACATCCAGGATGCCGCCGCAGGGCAGGCGTACCTGTGAGCGCGGGTCGTCACCTTCGCCGTAGCGCACCACCGCGACCGCAGCGGTAAATGCACCTTCGGCCACCCGGGCGAGAAAGTCGTCCTCCACGCAACCTCCGGACAGTGAGCCGATCCATTGCCCGGTGCCGTTGACCGCCAGCAACGAGCCCGGCGCACGAGGCGCCGAGCCGTAGGTGCAGAGCACCGTGCAGAGCCAGACGCGCTGGCCAGCGCTGGACCAGGCCAACGCTCGCCGTATCACTTGCAGGTCCAGGTGCTGCATGTCAGTGCGCCTTGTGCTCGGCAGAGGCATCGGCTTTCAACTGCTCTACCTGATTGACGGCAAGTTCGGTCGGTTGACCGCCCCAGGCCTGCCGCAGGTAGTTGACCAGGTCGGCCAGTTGTTCGGTGCTGAGTTTGTCGGCAAAGGCCGGCATCGGTTGCATGTGTTCGAAACCTGCGAACTTCTGCTCGCCGATACCGTCTTCGATCACCCGTACCAGGTTGCGCGAGTCTTCCAGGCGCAGGGTGGTGTTGCCTTGCATGGCGACGGCTATATGCGGTTTGCCTTCGCCTTCGACACCATGGCAGCCGGCACAGACGTTCAGGTAATGCTGGCGACCACGCTGGGCGCTGGCACTGAGTTTGTCTGTCGGCACTGCAGCCAGGGTCCGGGCCTGGGGCGGCTGGTCACCGAGCAGGAAGGTCGCCATGGCGGCCAGGTCCTGGTCGTTCAGGCCCACGGTGCTGTTGTGGAACACCGGGAACATTTCATTGAACATGGTGCCCTGGGCGCTCATGCCGTGCTTGAGGAAGGTGCTCAGGTCCTGGTGGGTCCAGCCGCGTGCGGCCAGGTCATCGGCCAGCAGGCTGGGCGCCAGGTAACCATTGAGCAGGCCGCCGGTCAGGCGCTTGTCCTGTTGCATGGCGCCGGGCAGGCCGCGGGGGGTGTGGCATTCGCCGCAGTGACCGAGGACATCGACCATGTACTGGCCGCGTTTCCAGGCTTCGCTCTTGCCATCGGCCGGCGCCAGTTGCACATCCTTGCCGTAGAGCATGTTCCAGCCCATGAGTCCCAGACGCACGTTGAACGGGAAGCTCAGACTGGTGACGGGCGCTGCACGGTTGATCGGCTCCACGGTCTGCAGGTAGGCGTGGATGGCGTCGGAATCTTCACGCGACATCAAGTGATAGGAGGTGTACGGCATCGCCGGGTACAGGTTGGCGCCATCGCGGCGCTTGCCCTGGGTCACGGCGGCGAAGAATTCATCGTCGCTGTACTGGCCGATGCCGTGTTCCTTGTCCGGCGTGATGTTGGTCCCGTAGATGGTCCCGAATGGCGAGACGATCGGCTGGCCGCCGGCAAACGGCGCGCCGCCGGGCGCGGTATGGCAGGCCATGCAGTCCGATGCGCGCGCGAGGTATTCCCCGCGTTCGATTTGCTTCTGGTCGGCGGCCTGGGCCAGCAGCGCCGGCACAGCCAGGGCAACCGCCAGGCTAAGGCGGGGGAAAAGTTGCTTCATGCTCAACCCTCCTTGACCAGGTCGAGATCGAGCAACACATCGCGGGTGGCGCTGTAGTAACGCACGTAACCGGTGCAACGGCAGATATGGTGGCCGAGGCTGTCTTCGATCACCTGTTCCATCTGGCTTTTCTTGATCGGCTGGCGCTGGAGCTTTTCCACCAGCACCGTGGCTGCGTTGACGAAACCCGGAGCACAGTAGCTGCACTGGAAGGCGAACTTGTCGACGAACTTCTGCTGGATCGGGTTGAGTTCAGTCACCTTGCCGCTTTCGTCACGGTGGGCGTGGCCTTCGATGGTGCGCACTTTCTTGCCGTCGAAGAAATGCGCACCGGTGATGCAGGTACGCACTTCTTCGCTGGTGCCATCGGGGTTGTCGACGATCACCACGCAGGCATGGCAGATGCCCTGGCCGCAGCCCAGGCGTGAGCCGGTGAGGTTGCGGTACTCGTGGAGGTAGTCAATCATCGGCAGATCATCGGGGACCTCCACTGGACCGACGGATTGACCGTTGAGGGTCAGTTGCAGCGGACGATTAGCCATTGAGGGCCTCCTTGATGCGCGCAGAAGTGATGGGCAGGTCGCGAACGCGCTTGCCGATTGCATGGGCCACGGCGTTGCCGATGGCGCCGGCCACCGGGATCATCACCACTTCGGCGATGCCTTTGGACGGGTCGCTTGGCGACAGGGGCGGGAGTATCTCCGAGGTCTGCTTCCAGACCGCGACATCCCGGGCGTGGGGCAAGCGGTAGCGGTTGAAGTTCCAGTCGCCTTCGCCCGGGCCACCTTCATACAGCGGCATTTCTTCGAGCAGCGCATGGCCGATGCCCATGGCCACGCCACCTTCGATCTGGCCTTTGACCAGCTCAGGTACCAGCACGCGACCACATTCGACCCAGGTGTGGTGGTCGAGTACTTTGACTTCGCCCGAGCCCTTGTTCACTTTCAGCTCTACCAGGGTCGCCACCGGGCTGTAATAGGTCACGGCCGCATTGTTCAACTGCGTGACCGGGTACGCCACGTTCTGGCGGTCGAGCAGGTGGAAGCCGGCGCTGTTCATTTGCGCCTTCTTCACGTTCGGTGCGCCGTCACCGTATTTGACCGCCAGGCCATCGAGGGGCAGGCGCTCGCGCACGCCATCGATGGTGAACTCGGACTCGGCCCAGCTCCAGCGGTTGAAACCGTGCACGGTGGCGCCGGTTACCAGGCCGCGCTCGTGGGCGCGCTTGGCGAGCATGGCAAAGGGCAGGGGCTCCATGCCATTGGCGGTGAGCTTGCCGTCGACCCAGTGGGCGTCTTCGCGGCGCACCACATAGGGGTTGGCCTGGCCGCCGTACGGGCCTTGTCGCCAGATTTCCAGCGCCGCCGGCCACAGGCCGTGGTTGAACAGCACGCGCGCCGCTTCGCGGGTGGCGTGGCTGAAGTAGTAGGCCGAGTTGGTGGCCGAGGAGGCCGATGCAATCTTGCCGACCCAGCGCGGATTGCGCAGGACGTTGTCCTGTTCGGCCTGGCTCATGATGTACGGGTTGCCGCTGGTGGTCAGTTGCAGCTCGCTCCAGTCGGTGACGCCGGTGCTGACTTCATTGGCCGGGTTGCCGAGGAAGTCGGCGACCACCAGGGCCTGGGAGGTGGACATGCCGGTGCCCAGCTCGATGCCGATATGACGCAGGGTAATGTGCCCCTCGGCGGTGTATTCGATGCTGGCCATGGGCGCTTCGGAGCCGGTACCGAAGTCTTTCTGGCAAATGGCGAAGCCGACGCCGTACCAGTTGTCCGGGTCCTGCGCGTCGAACTGCTTCTTGCGCGCGTCGCGGTTTTTCCAGATCTCGTTGGCGCTGGCCTTCTCGAGAATCTCGTTCAGGCGCAGGGCACCGGCAGGCACCGCACCCTGGGTGTTCTTCATGCCCGAACGCAGGACGTTTTTCTTGCGCAGATCGATCGCGTCAATGCCCAGGCGCCCGGCAATTTCGTCCACCATCATTTCGGTGGAGGCCATGCTTTGCAGGGTGCCGTAGCCGCGCATGGAGCCTGCTTCGACGCCGCGCGAGTGGTAGGCGGTGGCCTGCAGGTCGCTTTGCGGCATGTAGTAGATCGACTGCGCCGCCGTGGCGCCGACCGCTGCCACCGAGGCGCTGTAGTTGATACGTCCGCCACCGTCGACATCCATCTCGGCACGGAAAATCTTGAAGCTGTGATCCTTCTTGTCCACGGCCAATTGGTAATGGATATCGAAAGAGTGGCGCTTGATGCCGCTCTGGAACTGCTCGTAGCGGTCATTGGCCAGGCGAATCGGCACACCGGCGCCGTACAACGCGGCCAGGGCTGCGTAGTAAACGAAGATGTTGTGGTCCTTGGAGCCGTAACCCACGGTGTAGCCGGGGTGCATGTTGAGCTTGGCCAGGCCGAAACGCGACGGGGCGATCATCTTCGCCGTTTCGGTGGCGGCCTCGACCGGGCACTGGGTGGCCACGACGAAGTGCAGGGTTTTGGTCGCCGGGTCGTACCAGCCGTTGCCGTTGTCCGGCTCCAGGGCCGCAGGTTCGATGGACGGGGTCTTGTAGCGCTCGTCGAACACCAGCCAGTCTTCGGGCGGGGTCTGCAGTTGCTGTTTCATGCGCTCGGCATAGAACATCCCGCGCTCGTTCAGATTGCCATGCAGGTCGGGCTGGGAATTCCACTCCGGGCGACGGTTGCGGATCATCGGGAACAGGATCGAATCCTTGAGGCTGGCGAATTCGTCTTCGTCTGCCGAGGTCGGGCCGCCAACACGCACATAGCGGAAGCTGCCATAGGGTTCGCCCTTGTAGTACGGCACCTGGGCGCCGTAGCGGATGGCCTTGTCGTTGAACTTGAGTTTGCTCTTGGCCTGGCGGTAGCGTTCGAAATCATTCCAGATCAGGATTGCGACGGGGTGGCCGATGAACATGGGCACCTTGCCTGCGGGCAGCAGCGGGTCGGGTGCGTGCTCTTCGGGGAAAACGATACCGTCCTTCTGCAGATCGTCGGCCGTGACAATTCGGTCAGGCTGCAACTCGGCGCCGAGCCAGGACAGGTCGTAACCGTCATAGATGCGGTCGGCGCGCACGGTCTTGAGCAGCATGGCGTGGCCTTGCTGCTGCGGCCAGCCCGGCATGTCCTTGGCACGGATGTCGCGGGCAAACACCTTGCTGCCGCAGACCTTGGACAATGCGTCGTTGCGAAAACGCGCCTGGCCGTTATTGCCCAGCCACTGCTCGGACGGCACGGTCACGCTGTTTTCCATCAGGGCGGCCAGCGCCTGGCTGCTCAGGGGCGCCAACGTCACGCTGACGCCGGCAACCAACCCGCCCTGAAGGAATGAGCGTCGGGATATTTCACGGTTGGACATGGATCATCCTCTGGACGGTAGTGAAATCCGCCCATGTCGTTATGTTCTTGGAAACTTTAGGTCATGCGGGGGCCCTTCCCGAGAATGCGAAGGGCTGAATTCTGACGGAATAAAGTTGACCTGAAGGTTAACTTTATCGAATTTTGACGCCCAAGGCAAAGTAATAGCAGTCTAGACCTGCTCGATCGGCCCCGATGGCAGGCCGATCACAGGTAGTCTGGAGAGGGGGGCAGGCGAACTTATTGATTCTTTGCTATGCGGAAGGTCAAGCGCACTTCGGTTCCGCTGTTAACCCGGCTGGTCACGCTGATCTTTCCGCCAAATCGATCCATGATGCGTTTGACCATCACCAGGCCTACGCCCAGTCCGCCTTGCTTGCTGGTACAGAACGGCTTGAACAGCATTTGCTGCTGGTTCTCGGTCATGCCCTTGCCATTGTCCCTGAGGGTGATGCTGAGTTTCCTGCGCAGTGCATCCGGTTCAATTTCTATTTGCAGCCTGCCGCCCTGAGCCATGGCCTCCACGGCATTGGACACCAGGCTGTTGAGCACCTGCGAGAGCAGCACCCGGTGGCCAACCACGACGGGGGCTGCGGTTGCCGTGAATTCGACCAGCACGTTTGCCTTGCGAATCTGTGGCTCGAACGCATGCAGGGTTTCGAGAATGGCTTCCAGCGGGTCGACCTCTTCGTTGGAACCTTGCAAGGGGCTCGAGGCCAACAGCAGGTCACGCACCCACTTGGACATGCGATCGACCTGGCCGATGATATCGGTGATGTTTTTCTGCACCGGCGGGTTGCCGAGTTCCTGGGCAAGTTCGGCGCTGGAGCGAATCGTCGCCAGGGGGTTGCGCAGGCTGTGGGCAACCGCGGCGGACATCTCGCCGAGAGCGACGAAGGTTTCGTTCTCGATCAACTGACTTTGCTGGGAAACCAGCAAGCCGGAGGCGCGGCGCACGATCCAGTACAAGCCCAGGTAGATCATCGCGCCGCCGAAGGAGGTGGCGAGCCACATCAACACATAGCCGCGCTTGGTCCTGGCGATCAGGTCCGAGGGTTCCTTGTAGATTTCGAGGGTCGCCACGGCCTTGCCGGCCGAATTGAGCATCGGAATGTAGTTTTCGATGAACAGATTTTCCGGCTTGCGCAGGAACTGCTGCTCTTCGCGGTCATTCTGCACTTCATGGTAGGTCGCGAAGATCCGTTCCTTGGATTGGAATGACTCGTCCAGCTCATCGTCATCCTCGAACTTCTGGCCGATCAGTGTGGGATTGCTCGACCAGATGACGGTGTCGTCGGGCGCATAGATGGAGATCAACAGCGAGTCGGGTTGCTTGGCGATATGTTTGATGTGATCGAGGAACTCAATGCGCGCCTCTCGCCGACTCTTCTGTATCTCGGCAGGTAGCCCGACGTCGTCTCGCGGATCGAGCACTTCCCCCATCTGCATATTAGGCAAGTTGTGATGACTCACCTCCGCCGCAGCCATGGATTGAATGAACTGAGCTGTCAGTACCGCATCGCGCTGGATGCTTTCGTTGACCACGAAACGGGTGGCGATGAAGCCAAGCCCCAGGGCGACGAAGGTAATGATCAGGAAGCTTGCCAGCGAGAACCAGCGCAACAGGTTGAACTGCACCGTTGTCGAGGTGACTTCCTTGCCGGAAAAATACTTGCCCAAGCTGTATGTGAGGCTCATGGAGAATTCTCGTTTGTGATTAACGCTTTAGATAGCGCAAGAGGCCCCATTGCCTCCCATCACCGGCTTCAATTAGCCATTAGCCTAGCTGACGTTTTTTTGTTTGCAGCCGACTAATTCGGGCGATCATGGAATTTCATGCAAATGCCATGCGCAGTCGAGAATGCCAACCAGTTACCCCCCAACGTCCACGTCATTATCATGACCGACGAGCTGAAAGCGGCACCGCGCTGGCGCCGGGTTCACCGTCAGTGTCGCCAACACCGTGAAGGGATATTTTCGAGGTTTCCGGCAGAGCCAGGCCGCCCGCCAGCGCCAGCAGCGCGATCGCCATCAGATAGAAGGCCGGCGACAGATTGCTGCCGGTCCGGGTGATCAACCAGGTGGCCATCAGGGGGGCCGTACCGCCAAAGATCGTATAGGCCAAGTTGTAGGTGATGGCCGACGCGGTATAGCGCGTGCGGGTCGGGAAGGTTTCGGACAACAGCGCCGCAGTGACCACGCCGCAGAGCACCGCGCCGATCGCCAATAGCAACACGCCGATGATCGAGGCCACGAACGAGCCGGAACTGGCCATCAGGAACGCCGGGTACACCACCAGGATCAGCAACGTACAGGCCGAAACCACAGTCACCCGACGCCCGACCTTGTCTGAAAAGGCACCGGCCAGCGGGCAGAACGCTGCGGCAAACACCAGGGCAATCACCGAAATCAGCAGCGCGGTCGCACGACTCAAGCCGCCGGCAACCTGCAGGTAGGTGGCGAAATAGGTGGTGAACATATAGAAGGACAGGGCGGTCAGGGACACGAACGCCCCCAGGCAGCAGATCGCCGCACCATGGTTGCTCAGGGTTTCGCGCAGCGGCGAATGGGCGACGGCATCGTCCTTGGCAACCGCCTTGAATGCAGGCGTCTCATCCAGCCGCCAGCGCAAATAGAGGCCGACAATACCCAACGGCGCGGCCACCAGGAACGGCACGCGCCAACCCCAGCTGCTCATCGCCTCGCTCGTCAGCGATGCTTCCAGCGCATAGGCCACCACCGCTGCACAGGCGAACGCGGAAAAGGTCGAGACCGGTACGAAACTGCCATACCAGGCGCGTTGTGTACGCGGGGCATGTTCCATCAGATAGGCGCAGGCCCCGGCGTACTCACCCCCGGCGGAAAAGCCCTGGGCGCAGCGTATGAGTGTCAGCAACACGGGCGCCATGACGCCGATGGCCGCATAGGTCGGCAGCAGTCCGATCAAGGTCGTGGCACCTGCCATCAGCAAAATGGTCGTGGCCAGGGCTTTCTTGCGCCCGATCCGGTCGCCGAGCATGCCAAAGAAGATCCCGCCAAGCGGCCGGAAGGCGAAGGCCACGGCAAACACCGCGAAGGTTTTCAACAAACCGGCGCTGGGGTCGTCGCTGGGGAAGAACTGCAGGGCGATGGTGGTGGCGAGAAAACCGTATACGGCAAAATCGAACCATTCGACAAAGTTGCCGATGGCCGCCGCGCAGATGACTCTTTTCAAAGTGGCGGGATCGACCCGCTGCATGTCCGTGGTTGCCATACCGACTTCTCCTTGCGCGTGATCGATAGTCGATTATCGGCAGGGCGGGCAGGTGAAGTAGCCGGAAAGCGGCGTTCACGTAGTCAGGGGCGAACAGAAAGGGCTTCATCGCTGGCAAGCCAGCTCCCACAGGAATATGAGGCGCACGTACTTTCCCTGTGGGAGCTGGCTTGCCAGCGATGCAGGCGACGCGGAATCAGACTTTGGCCAGCTCACAAAACCGCAGACGATTGCCAAACGGATCCGCCACCTGCAGCTGCCGCCCCCAATCCAGTACCTCGATCCCGGGACGAGCATAGGCATACTGCCTGGCCTCCAGTTCACGGTGCAGGGCATCGATATCCACCACCGGCACGAACACCGTCGAACCCGGCGTGGCGTCGCCATGATGCTCGCTCAAGTGCAGCACCAGGTCGCTGCGCCGAACCTGGGCGTAAAGCGGAAAGCCTTCCTCGAAACGATGCTCCCAATCGAGGGTGAAGCCGAGGTAGTCCAGATAGAACTCCTTGGCCTTGGCAACCGAGAAGATCCTGATGATAGGGATGGCGGCAGACAGGTTCATGACGCTCCTTGCAGTAGTTGAAGTCATTCCCACGATCCGTGGTGAGAATGAATCTTAATACGTAGGATACATGGCGTCAGTGCGGATTGATGTCATTCATGCGCATTTTTTCTGAACATCCATCGCGGTCGTATTCAGACGTGCGTAGAGGTCCTTCGGGTTTTCCAGATCAGGAACCAGTTCGATGTCACGACCGATATCGCACGCCTGGGCTATGCGCAGGACATAGCGCAGCGCTGAATAGTCCTCCAGTGCAAAGCCGACCGAGTCGAATAGTGTGACATCATCAGCATGTTCACGGCCTGCCTCCTGGCCATTGACCACGCGCCAGAATTCAATGACGGGTGAATCGCCGGGCATCTGCTGAATTTCGCCCTCGATGCGGCTTTGCGGTTCAAATTCAACGATCACCCGAGAGCGCTCTACGATGTCAGGGTGCAGTTCAGTCTTGCCCGGGCAGTCGCCACCCACGGCATTGAGGTGCATACCGGGCTCGATCATTTCCGGGGTGAGGATGGTTGCGTAGGCCTTGTCCGCCGTTACCGTGGTCACGATGTCGGCACCTCGCACGGCCTCGCCGGTCGAGGTTGCAATGATGAGGTTGAGCGCCGGGAAGCTCTCCAGATTTTTTGCCAACTTGGCGCAAGCCTCGGGATCGATGTCGAACAAGCGAATCTCGTTGATCCCCATCATTGTATGGAAAGCGATTGCCTGGAATTCGCTCTGTGAGCCGTTGCCAATCAGGGCCATGGAGCGTGAGTCGGACCGCGCCATATAACGCGCAGCCAACGCCGACGTGGCCGCCGTACGGATGGCAGTGGTCAGTGTCATTTCACTGAGCAGGACCGGTTTGCCTGTGTCCACATCGCCCAATGCGCCGAACGCCATCACCGTCAGCATGCCGCTCTGGGTGTTTTTCGGGTGGCCATTGACGTATTTGAAGGCATATAGCGAGGCATCGGAGACCGGCATGAGTTCTATCACGCCTTCCTTTGAATGGTTGGCCAGGCGTGCGCATTTATCGAACTCATGCCAACGAAGGTAATCTTCACGAATGCATTCGGCCATTTCCGCCAGGCACGTCGTCAGGCCTTTATGGGCTACCAGTTGGCAGAGGTCGTGGACATCAATATAACGAGTCATGGTTTCATCCTTCGGATAAATGCGGTGGTGGGTGCATTGATGGCGTTTTCAGGGCAGCCGCCAGCGCCACACCCTTATGGGTGTAGGTCGTTCAATGCACCGAAGCGTTTAGAGTTTTATAAAGAAATCCGGCAAGTCAGATATCTTTCGATAACATCAGGTTTGCACCTTTTCGATTGAGAATACAAAGGTAGACCAGCCCCGTCAGAATCCAGATGCAACCGAGCTTTTGTGCATCCAGGCCCATGTTGTACATGATTGCACTGGTGATGATGAAACCCATGACTGGCGATATCAGGTGGAATAAAACATTGCCTGACTTCTGCCGACGCCAGTGGTAGTTGATCACCGTCAGGTGCAGGATAATAAAACCACTCAAGGCGCCGAAGTTCACCAATGAAGTCAGGGTGTCGACGGCATTGATAAACAAGTAGCAGATCACCAGAGACAATATCGCGACGAGGTAAATGCTCAGGTGGGGTGTGCGATATCGGGGGTGAACCTTAGCCAGGATTTTTGGCAGTTTCCCATCCCGCGCCATCCCGAACAGTAACCGGGAAACGGCGGCCTGCGATGTGATTGAGACCGCCACGCCCCAGGCCAGGGCAGTCGCGACAGCCGTCATGGATGCCAGCCAGTCGCCACCGGCGATGGCGGCAATTTCATAGAACGCCGTGTCGGCGGAAGTAAAGCCCATACCCGCTGCAAGATCTGCAGCAAGCCATGTTTGCGCCACGAAGATCCCGCCCATGATGAGCAGACTGATGAGTGCGGCTCTGCCAATGTTGCGTCCGGCATCGCCCTTGGTTTCTTCCGCCAATGTTGAAATGGCATCGAACCCGAGAAAAGAAAGCACCGCAATCGAAACCGCCTGCATCATCAAGGCAAAATTGAAGTTCGAAGGGTTGTACAGTGGCGCCAGTGTCAATTGCCCATTGCCGCCGCCTGCGTGCAGTGCCTTCCAGGCACAGGCGAGGAAAATGCCCAGCACCACGAGCTGCGCCAGCAGGAACAGGATGTTCATGCGGGCTGTGAAAGTAATGCCTCGCAAGTTAACCAGAGTAGCGCTGATCAGAAAAACGAATATAAACGCAAACTTCGGAATTTCCGGGTAGAGATGGTTAAGTGCCATGGCGGCATATATGTACAGCAACGGCGGAATCAGCAAGTAATCCAACAACAGCAACCAGCCGGCAAGAAAGCCAACGTTAGGGTGCAAGCCCCGCTGCGCATAGGAGTAGACTGAACCGGCAATGGGAAAGGCGCGGGCCATGCTGCCGTAACTCAAGGCAGTGAACAACATGGCAACCATGCCAATGATATAGGCCAGCGGAACCATGCCGGGGGCTTCCTGGTTCACATACCCATACACGCCAAAAGGTGCAATGGGAATCATGAAAACCATCCCATAGACCACTAGATCAGCAAGCGACAAACTGCGCTTCAATTCTTGTTTATAACCAAACTCTTCGATAGCCATGACACGGTACTCCGTAAGCGAGTAAGGCGAGCGTTCAGTCTTCGGCTGCTGACAACGCGGCGACTGAATCACGTTTTTGAACCCGGCAGGTTAAAAAGCGCCCAAGCGGTTTTTTTATAGTTGTATTACCGATTTACCAAGCAACAGCGGTTACAGCAGTGGAGCCAAGGCGTCTGACCATGTCTGAATGGCTTGCGGTGTGCGCAGCAAGTCGTTTCTGACCTCGATCAGCGCAGCATCCATGCCGCGGTTATCGCCATGAAAGGGGACGGTCATGTCCTCCAGTACATTGATTTCATAAGGCTGGTTTGCCGCTACCTTCAGTCCTTGCACCGCCAGGCCCTCGATCAGCCGTTGCGAATAAGCCTGCGCACGGGCGTACAGCACGCCGATTTCCAGGGTTCGAGGTTTGCCGAAGTACGTCGGGGTGAAGCTATGGATGCCGACGATCCGTGCGACTCGACCTTTGGCAACCCGGGCATCGATCAACTCACTCAGCTTGTGGTGGAAAGGAGTGAACAGACAGTCTCGCCGATACTGGCGAGTGGCTTCATCCAGATGTTGATTGCCTGCCACCTCGTATATTTCGCTGCGCTGCGGAATGCTGTCTGGTGCCTGAAGTGGTCGATTCAGGTCAATCAGCAGGCGCGAGTAGTTTGCCGATATCAGCGTCGCGCCGAGTCTTTGCGACAAGTGCAGGGCCAAGGCCTGGGCGCCGATATCCCAGGCAATATGTTCGCCTGCTGCCTCGATGCTCAATCCCAGGCGTTGCAAGGCTGCAGGCATGAACGGGCTTGCATGCTCGCACACCAGGATTACCGGGTGTTCGCCGTCCTCCTGGCTTACCGTATACACCGGTTCCGTGTACAAGCCATGCTCTGGGGTTTCAATAAAGGCGGGCATAGTGGTCACACAGTTCGTTGGGCGTGAAGTGCTCTGTCGATTTCAGCTCTTGAGCCTTGATCGCGAAGTAAGCGTCCATCATCAGTTTTGGCAGCGCTTCGAACAGTTCCGTGCTCTGTCGCAAGCATGCAAGCGCTTGGGCCAGTGAGCCGGGCAGGGCGATGATGTTGCGCGATTGGCGTTGTTCGTCGGTCAGGGTGTCTGGCTCTTCATCGGTGGTGGCGTTCAAGGCCAGCTTTTGTTCAATACCCAATCGTCCAGCCATCAGTACTGTGGCCATGGTCAGGTGTGGTGAAGAAGTTGCATCGAGCGGGCGAAACTCCAGGTTGTACTGTTTGGCCGGTGATTTGCCACCAATGGTGATCGTCGGACAAATGCGCAGTGACGCTTCGCGGTTGCGTTGGCCAAGACAGGCGTACGATGCACTCCAGTGGTGGGGTTTCAAGCGCAGGTACGAAATCGGTGTCGGCGCACTGAAGGCACACAGCGCCGGCAAGTAATGCAACACACCGGCCGCCCAATGCTGTCCCAACGTGGATAAGCCATTGGCATGTTCGGGGTCATACATCACCGGGTTGCCGGCTTGATCCTGCAGGCTGATATGCAGGTGCACACCGTTGCTGACACCGTGCTCTTCAAGCTTTGGCGAGAAGCTGATATCCAGGCCCATCTGCCGGGCGATTTCGCGGGTAATCTCACGAACGTTCACCGCCCGGTCGGCGGCGGCAACACCTTGTGTGGGTCGGCAAGTGATTTCGTATTGTGCCTTGCCGTACTCCGGCAGGAACATTTCCGGCTCCACCCCTGCGGCCCTCAAGGCACTGAGCAACCAGCCCCCAAAGTTGGCCGCGTGGTGCTGCGCGCCGAGGGAGAATGCCCGGTGCGATGGCTGCGCATTGAGCTCGCCGAGATTGAATTCGTGTTCGAATGCTGCCGTTACCTCCAGCCCCAGTTCGTCGTGGTAGCGCTGGACTTCATTGCGCAGCAGTGTTCGTGGGCACGCCGCCCAAGGTCGGCCATCGGTTTCGCAGATATCGGCGTGAATGAAATCCAGGCCTGGCGCATTGGCGTCGGGACCGTTGGGTACCTGAACGCGAGTGCTCATGTCCGGAATCAGCCGCAGGTCGCCGTATGCACCCCAAGGGTTGTCGCTGGCCACTACATCCTGAGGCGTGAGCGCGCTATTGGCCGGTACCCAGCCACAACCGCTGGTTTGGTAGCTCTCCAGTTCGTCGGTGGGAAATGACCGGCCGCGGGTGATGCCAATCAGGTCGGTGGTGACGATTGTCGTCATTGCGGTGGGCGTAATCAGGCCATTGTCAGGAGTGGGCCGGTTCATGCTTGCATCTCCTGCAGGCGCTTGACGACAGTGTCGGTGTCGGTGATCCAGCAATAGCCTTTGATCGCTTCAAGGCACGCCTGATGTCGGGTGGCTGTGTAGGTGGCACAAGCGTCTTCGACCAACGTCACCAGATAGCCGCGATCGGCT
The DNA here is from genome assembly GCF_011355085.1 of Pseudomonas akapageensis. Taxonomy (GTDB): domain Bacteria; phylum Pseudomonadota; class Gammaproteobacteria; order Pseudomonadales; family Pseudomonadaceae; genus Aquipseudomonas; species Aquipseudomonas akapageensis. Next base: position 69,446 of record NZ_VXCP01000006.1, read on the forward strand.
GCGTCACGAACCGCCATGTCCACGCATTGATCGGTGACGATCCCGGCAATGATCAGATGACGGGTTTCCAGATTGCGAAGTACGTAATCGATGTTGGTCGAGTTGAAAACGCCCGATGACGTCTTGGGCAGGATCACCTCGTTTTCATCTGCGGCCAGTTCGTCAATGATGCCGGCGGGGTAACTGCCCTTGGGCAGGTGCATGTCGGACAGCTTGTGATCCAGAGAGCGATCGCGGCCATCGGCGGTGAGGCTTTCGATGATGGTGTGGAGCACATTCTGGTTGGCTTCGCGCATCGCCTTGAGCAGCCGTTGCTGGTTGGGAATGACCTTGGCCTGGGTACGCGTCAGAAAGTACTCCGCTTGCGGGCCCTGCAAATGTGGATCGAGTTGTGGGTCCAGCCAGGCACGTTGCATGTCTACCAGCAACAGTGCGGTATGGCCGCACACATAAGGCAGGTCACGCGGCGAGTGATGAGGGAGTGTAAACATTATTATTTTTCCTCGAGGAGGTGGGCGGCGAAACCGGTGCGCAGCTTGTCGATGCCTTCCAGGCGATCTTCCAGATCAGAGCTGCGTACTGTGAGAGCGGCAATCAAGGCTTCTACTTGTGCGAGTGCGGGCACCATCGTGTCGAATGCAGAGATGGATTCAACCGGGGCGCTGATGACCAGGTCGGCGAGTTCGCGCAACGGCGAGGCGTAGATGTCCGTGAAAAGTACGATGCGTGCACCACGAGCCTTGGCTGCGTTGGCGACACGCAGGGCCTGGGTTTGATAGCGGCGGTAGTCGAACAGCAGGACGATGTCCTGGCGTTGCAAGTCGTACAGGCGGTCCGGCAGTTGGGCATTGTCTTCCAGTGCATGACAACCCGGGCGCAACAGGCGCAGGTGACTCACCAGGTAGCCGGCCAGGAAGCTGCTCAGGCGTCCGCCAAAGCAATACAACTGGTGTCGAGTGTCGAGAATCCACTCCACCAGTACCCTTACATCTTCAGGCTGGGTCAGTGCCTGGGTTTCTTGCAGGGTGCGGCTGCTCTCATTCAGATAGCTCGTCCAGGCATCGTCCTGGGATGAGTGGGCACGCGGCTGCAAGAGTGTGACGGGGGACCGCAGGCGATGGTCCATTTCACTGAGCAAGGCGTCCTGAAACTCGGCATAGCCACCGAACCCCAGCTTCTTGACCAGGCGCACAATAGTCGGGTCGCTGACGCCGGCATGTTCAGCCAGCTTGGCCATCGGCCCCAACCCGCTGCGCGGATAGTGGTCGAGTAATGCGCGAATCACCTTGCGTTCGGACGGCGTTGGGTTCAGCGCAACGTCCGTGAGTTGTTCTCGCAAATTTGTCATGTGGGCATTTCTTGTAGGTATGTTTGATTTGCTTCAATTCGATGAAAAAAAGTATATGTGTAGTATTCACTACAGTCCAGTTTTTTTCGACACGGTTGCTCGATTAGCTCGATCAAGTATAAAAATACTATTGCTATCAAATAGATAGAGGTTTTCTGGCGCGGAGTTAAGGGGCCGTGCCTTCTGCTATGAAACCACCGCGCCACGAGCCAGCAACAACTCCCGCAACACCGAACGGTGGCAATGACGCTCATCGTCGCAGTAGCAGCCGATCGCCATATGCGTCTGGTGAGAGAGTGCTGCCAGAAGATCGAGCAGTTGGCGGGCCGCCGGCTCGTTCATTTCGGCCCGGAACTTTTTCACGAAGATGGCCCAGGATTTTTCATCTGCCGACGCTTTGGCATCCGCGACCAGCGCAGCGCTGGGCGACAGCACGGGTAACCAGATGTCGTAGAAGTTCCGGCTTGCGAATTCGGCTTTCGGTACGCCTCGCGGTGGTCGACGCACAGTACCCAGGCGCAGGCCTTCGTTCGCACTGCGTGGCGATCCCAATTGAACGATATGAATGGTCATGGTCATTCCTTCGTCGCAATTTCATTCGAGGCGCTGGCGCAGCGATCAGGGTAATCGCTGCGCCAGACTTGCGTGCAAGGGTTATCCCTTGGCAGCAGGGGCGTGCTTGTAGACTAGTGCAACGCCAGCCAGAATCGCCAGCATGCCGATCACGCTGAGCCCGGACAGCACATTACCCAGAAACAGGTAATCCATCCCCGCCGTTACCGCTGGCACCAGGTAGAACAGGCTGGTGACATTGACCAGGTTGCCGGCGCGAATCATTCGGTACAGCAGCAATTGCGCCAGCACCGAGATCACCAGCCCCAGCCAGAGTGCTGGCGCGATGAAGCCGATGCTCATTTCGAACTCGATCGGTTGCACGGGTACGAACGCCAGACAGGCCAGCAGGCTGATGCCATATTGCAATGGCAGGACCTGGATAGGTGACTGCTGGATGCGCTTCTGCAAGATGGCCCCGATGGTCATGCACGCCAGCGCTGCCAGCGCGAACAGCATACCGGCGGGGGCAAAGCGCGACACCACGAGGCTCTGGTAAACCACCAGCACCAGGCCACCCAGGGCGACAAACAACCCGCCCAGGCGCAGGGCGTTGAAGCGGCGCTCGACCAACAGCAGGGTGAGGATCGGTTGAATGCCCAGCAGGGTAGCGATCAGGCCGGGGGTGATGCCATGGGCCATGGCCTGGAAGTAGCAGATGGCGTAGCTGCCAATCAGCAACAGGCCGGTTGCGCCGACGCGCCGGCGCGTGCCCCGGTCCGGCAACCATTGTCCGGCGTTCAAGCCGAAAATCAGCAGTACACCGAAGGCGAGGGCGAAGCGCACGATCAGCAGCGCAAAGGCCGAACCGTGGTCCAGCCCCCAGCGAGTGAAAATCGCCGCGCTGCCCCATAGCAGCACAAAGAGCAGCATGGCCCCGTAGGAGGCCAGTGTGGATTTGTTCCATGTCATGAAAAAATCACCTGTCGGAGGACAACAGGCTCCAGCACCATGCCGGGCGCACACGCGCACGGAAAACGGCAGGTATTGAATGCTGGAACCGTGAAACGGGCCGGTATCAGCCCGGGATGGCAACCAGTGGCGGCGGGCATACGCCTGCTGCTACCACTGCAACATCCACGACAGACGAGGTGTGTGGGGGAGGCGTGGCGCACAGGCGAACACTGGCGGTAACTGCCAGGTTCGATACATCCAGGATGTGCGCTACGAAATGAGGGGTCATGAGAGCCTTTCCATTGCCCGATGCGGGCAATTGCCGGCTGAACGTAACATGCTTTTTTGGAGATGTCACTTTGCTGCGCGTCGCCGGAGGCATTCCCACGCTCTGCGTGGGAATGCAGTACCAGACGCTCCAGCGTCGCGTGGGTGATTTACAAGTTTCGAGCCGGAATAACTTTAACCGCCCTGGCTTTCATCAGCAGGAAATAACTCAACGCAGGCACGACCAGTCCCACCACCCAGGCCAGGTCAACCCCATCCAGCGCCGTGGCCACCGGCCCCACATAGAGCGTGGTGTTCATGAACGGTATCTCCAGCAGGATCGCCACCACGAAACTGCCGCAGGCAACGCCGTTGACCCGCCCGTAGATGCCGTTCATGTCGAAGATGTCTTCGAGCTGGTACTGGCCCTTGCGCAGGCAGTAGTAGTCCACCAGGTTGATCGCTGTCCAAGGGATCAGGAAGTAGCTCATGAAGAAGATGAAGTTCAGGAAGAACGCTATGAAGTCATCCTGGCTGATGGTGCACAGCGCCGTGGCGATCAGGCTGATGATCAGCATGAACAGGCCGCGTACCCGTGGGGTGACGCGCAAGCGGGAGAAGGGTTCGATCACGGTGATGGTCGACATGAACGCACCGTACAGGTTGAAGACGTTGATCGAGACCTGGCCATAGACGATGAAGGCGAATAGCAGTACCGCCGCCGCACCGAACAACCCGGCGACCTGGCTGCCGACATTGCTGGCGAAATCCGGGATGGCGACGCTGAGAATCGCGCCAAGGATCATCATCCAGGCGCCGCCGCTGACGGTGCCGGCATAGCTGTACCAGAACACCCTGGACATCGGCGTGTCGGTGGGCAGGTAGCGCGAGTAGTCGGCCACGTACGGGGCATAGGACAACTGCCAGGTCACCGCGATGCTGACCGCCACCAGGAACTTCGACAGCGAGAAGCCGGTCGCCGCCCATTGCTCGGCGGGGATCGGCAGGCTCAGCGCCAACAGCGTCGCGGCGATGAACACCACCAGCGACAGGATCGACAACCATTTCTGCAGGCGGTGAATCAAGCGGTAGCCATACAGCGCCACACCGAAGCACAGCGCACCGATCATATAGATGTTGGCATTGGCTGAAAGCGGGCTGACTGACGCCACGGCCTGGGCCGCGAGCAGGGTATTGCTGACGAAGAAGCCCAGGTAGATCAGCATCACGAACAGCAGCGGCAACACAGCACCGATCACGCCGAACTGGGCACGGCTCTGGATCATTTGCGGGATGCCCAGCCTTGGCCCCTGAGCCGAGTGCGAGGCCATGAAGATGGCGCCGAGCAGGGAGCCGAGCACGATAGCCAGGGCGCTCCAGAACAGGTTCAGGCCTATCACCACCGGCAGCACGCCGGATGCGATGGTGGTGATGTTCATGTTGGCGCCGAACCAGATGAAGAACAGCGAACCGGGTTTGCCGTAACGTTCGGCTTCGGGAATGAAATCGATGCTTCTTTTTTCGACTTGCATGGCGATCACTCCTGGGCCTGGCGGAGAAGGCGGGACTGCAGGCGCGCGATGGTGCCTTGCAGTTCATGGGGTTGATGGGCGAACTGGTCCGGGTGCTCGGGGGCGCAGCTGATGTAGTCCTGGTTGTCCAGGGCGCGCAGGAGTTCGGCGCAGGTCAGCAGCTCCAGCGAGTAGACCCAGTTGGCCATGATCAACAGCGCCGAATAATGAGCGGCGAGGGTGGTCGTGGTGCAGGCATCGGTGAGCAGGCGAATGCGATAGCCCAGGGCGAAGGCGTCGTACACCGTGGTGAGGACGCAAACGTCGGTGAGCACGCCGCCGACGATCAGGGTGTCGACGCCAAGTTGCTTGAGCTGGGCGTCCAGATCGGTCTGGTGGAAGGCGCTGTAGCGGGGTTTGTCGATAACCCGGTCATCCGGTCGTGGCGTCAGTGCCTCGATGATCTCCACCTGGGCAGTGCCGCTGCGGTAACCGGCAGGGCCGTTGTCGACGGCCAAGGGTTCGCCGGGTGCAAGGTTGCTGCCATCGGCCTGGTTGATGTGGCGGGTGTAGATCACCGGAATCGCTAGATGGCGAACGGCGTCGAGGACGATCCGGGTATTGGCCACGACACGGGAGAAGTTCTCGAGCGCGAAGCCATCTTCCTGTTGCATGTCGATGATCAAAAATGCGTTTTTATTTTTCATGGGCAAAGCCTGATCAAGGTTGTCGAGCACGGCGAAGCCGCGCGGTCGGCAAAAAGGTGCAGCTCAGGGATTGCTCAGGAAATTATCGACCAGAAGCCGTTCTGCTTGGCCGAGACGCTGGCGCGCAGGCGCTTGAGTTGGACGTGCGAGGTGCTGGCGTTGGCGCACAGGTAGGCCAGCTCGGCACCGGGCAGGAGGGGAGTGGCAGGTGGGTTGAATCGATTGTTCATGGTGAGCATCGACCGTTGTTTTTGTGTTTTTTTGAGCCCGCTTCGCGGGCTATCGCGGGCAAGCCCGCTCCCACAGGAGATCGCGGTGCATGGAATAACTCTGTGGGAGCTGGCTTGCCAGCGATGAGGCCAGCAAGACCTATACAAATCCAGGGCTTTTATCGAAAAGCCGGCACCACTTCCTTGATAAACAACTCCAGCGATTTCTTCTTCTCGGCATGGGGCAAGCTGTTATCGCACCAGAAGCTGAACTCATCCACGCCCAGTTCCTGATAGTACTGGATGCGTTCGATGATTTCTGCCGGCGTGCCGATCATGGTGTTCTTGTGGATGTTCTCCAGTTCGAACTCCGGGCGGCCAGCGAATTTTTCTTCCGGGCTCGGATCGAGGAAACCATTGACCGGTGTCTGCTTGTTGCCGAACCAGGCGTCGAAGGTGCGGTAGAAGCGCGAGATGGCCTTGGCCCCGACTTTCCAGCCTTCGGGGTCGTCGGCGCTGTGGACGTGGGTGTGGCGCAACACCATCAGTTGCGGCCGTGGAACGTCCGGGTTGTTGGCCAGCGCCGCTTCGAACTTGTTCTTCAGGTCCAGGACTTCTTCGTCGCCTTTCATCAATGGAGTGACCATGACGTTGCAGCCGTTGGCAACCGCGAAGTTGTGCGAATCCGGGTCGCGGGCCGCGATCCACATCGGCGGGTTCGGCTTCTGGATCGGCTTTGGCACGCAGGTGGACGTGGGGAATTTCCAGATATCGCCGTCGTGGGCGTAGTCGCCTTGCCACAGCTTGCGCACCACCGGGACCATTTCACGCAGGTGATTGCCGCCGGTGGCTGCAGGCATGCCGTCGGCCATGCGGTCGAATTCGACCTGATAGGCGCCACGGGCCAGACCGACTTCCATCCGGCCGTTGCTGATCACATCGAGCAGGGCGCATTCGCCGGCTACCCGCAGCGGGTGCCAGAACGGCGCGATGATGGTACCGGCACCCAGGTGGATGGTCGTGGTCCTGGCCGCCAGATAGGCCAGCAGCGGCATCGGGCTTGGCGAAATGGTGTATTCCATGGCGTGGTGTTCGCCAATCCAGACCGTGCTGAAACCACCGGCTTCAGCCATCAGGGTCAATTCGGTCAGGTCTTCGAACAATTGGCGGTGGCTGACTTGCTCGTCCCAGCGCTCCATGTGCACGAACAAAGAAAACTTCATGACGCATTCCTCGGATCTTTTGTTATCAGGAGCGCAGGCTGCGCGCTTCTATTGGTATACCATAATACATTAACGCTGCAAAATCTTCGTCACCCAGCCGATCAGGCAAACGCCGGCAGCGCGGCCATCTTCCCGCGGCAGTAGACCAACGGACTGCTGGCCTGCTCGGGCACGATCAGGTTCTTCACCGCGCCGACCATGATGGCGTGATCGCCGCCTTCGTATTCACGCCACAATTCGCATTCGATGATCGCCGTGGCGTTGGCCAGCAGCGGGTTGCCCAACTCACTGAGGGTCCATTCGATGCCCTGGGCCTTGTCCTTGCCTTTGCGGGCGAAGGCATAGGCTTCGTTCTGTTGTTCACCGGAAAGGAAGTGGATGGCGAAGCGCTTGTTCCTGATCAGCACCGGATAGGAATCGGAGCTGTAGTTGGGGCAGAACAGCACCAGGGCCGGATCGATCGACAGGGAGCTGAAGGCGCTGGCGGTCAGGCCGACGATCTGGCCGTCGTCGTCGAGCGTGGTGATCACGGTGACGCCGGAAGGGAAGGAGCCCATGACTTGCTTGTAGACGTTTGCGTCGATCATCGGATGGTCCTCGGTATGACGGGCGGCTTTGAGCGCGCTTTTTGTGTTTGGTGTGTCTGATGGTATACCGTAATACGTCTTTTGCAAGCGCTTTTCAGGCAAGGCGACGAACGCCGTGTTTCTGCCTGGCGACTAATGAATTCAAGGGTTGCAGCTGTCAGCAAGGGCTAACGGTGGGTCAGGCGTGCGGATCAGTTCGTCGTGTAATGGCCGGATCAGTCTTGTGAAAAGTTTGGAATACCATAATATGGGATTCATCTGAGGGGCTGCCTGACAGCTTCCTGGTTTGGCTTCATACAAAGACAAGAACTGACAAACTCGAGTTATAGCCCATGTCCCAGACGTCCCAGCAAAACCAGCTGATAGAGAACCATACGGTCGATTTCGTACCGCTTGCCGAGCGTCACGGCAAGGCCAGGGATCTCTTTACGCTGTGGTTCAGTACCAATATCGCGCCGTTGCCGATCGTCACCGGTGCGATGGTGGTACAGGTGTTTCACCTCAATCTGTTCTGGGGGCTGATTGCCATTGCCCTGGGGCACATGATTGGTGGCATTGTCATTGCCCTGGCTTCAGCCCAGGGGCCCCGGATGGGGATTCCGCAAATGATCCAGAGCCGCGGTCAGTTCGGTCGCTACGGCGCGTTGCTGATCGTATTCTTTGCGGCACTTATCTATGTCGGTTTCTTCATCTCCAACATCGTCCTGGCCGGCGAATCGATTCACGGCATGGTCGAATCCGTACCGCTACCGGCGGGTATCGTGCTCGGAGCCTTGAGCGCCACGGCGATCGGGGTGATCGGTTATCGCTTCATTCATACCCTCAACCGTATCGGCACCTGGGTGATGGGCAGTGCCTTGCTGGCCGGCTTCGTCTACATCTTCGGCCATGAATTGCCGGCGGACTTTTTCAGCCGCGGCGGTTTCAACCTGTCCGGCTGGCTGGCGACGGTGTCGCTGGGGATTATCTGGCAGATCAGTTTTTCGCCTTATGTTTCCGACTATTCGCGTTACCTGCCGAGCGATATCGGTATCGCCAGGCCGTTCTGGGCCACGTATTTTGGCGCGACACTGGGGACCATCCTGTCGTTCAGCTTTGGTGCTGTAGCCGTATTGGCGACCCCGGAAGGGACCGAGGCCATGGCGGCGGTCAAGCAGTCGACCGGTGTGCTCGGTCCGGTGCTGATGGTGCTGTTCCTGCTCAACATCATCAGCCACAACGCGCTGAATCTATATGGCGCCGTGCTGTCGATCGTGACCTCGATCCAGACCTTTGCCGGCAGCTGGACGCCGAGCATCAAGGTGCGGGTGGTGTTGTCGACAGTGGTGCTAGTGGGTTGCTGCCTGATGGCACTGAGCGCTTCGGCCAATTTCATCTCGCATTTCATTGGCCTGATTCTGGCGCTGTTGCTGGTGCTGGTGCCCTGGGCGTCGATCAACCTGATCGACTTCTACCTGATCAAGCGTGGCCGCTATGACATCGCCTCGATCTTCCGTGCCGACGGCGGCATCTACGGACGTTTCAACCTGCACGCGATCGTGGCCTATTTCATCGGCATTCTGGTGCAGTTGCCGTTTGCCAATACGTCGCTGTATGTGGGGCCTTATGCCAACTACATCGAGGGCGTGGATTTGTCGTGGCTGGTGGGGCTGGCGGTGACCTGTCCGCTGTATTACTGCCTGGCGACTCGGGGGCGGTCTGTTGTAGAAGCGAGCCCGACTGCGATGGCGACATCTCGGTAACTAAGGTACACCGCGATGAGGCCCCCATAAAAAAACTCCCACGTCTAAACGTGGGAGCAAAGTGGGAACTGCAGGAGAGTGAAACACTTGCTCATTGTTGCAAAACGGTGGCCTGGTTGAGGTTGCCGGTTTGCTGGACATCGGCGTTCATGCCGCTGCTGCTCTGGGTGACGTTGGCTGTGTTGCCCATGCCATTCTGATTGACGAACGCCATGTTGACGCCATCCGATTGTTTGACGATTGCGGTGTTGTCCCCGCCGCCGAGCTGATAGATATAGCTGAGGTTGCTGCTGCCCGACTGATCAAGCTCGACCTTGTTGCCAGCGCCGTAGGAGGAACCTTCGGCAAGGTTGCTCGTACCGTGCTGGTCGGCGACCAGGATGTTGTCGGTACCGTTCTGCTCGAAGTACAACTCGTTATAGGCTTCGCTCTGCTTGACGTTGGCGGAGTTGCCGCTGCCATTTTGATCGATCTGGGTGGCCTGGCCGACATCCTCCTGCTTGAGGGTGATGGTGTTGCCAGTGCCGTCCTGGTTCAGTACGGCGATCTGGCTGTCGCCGAACTGGCCACCATGCTCATTCTCCGGACCTTGCCAGTCGCTGGCGTAGATCTTGTTGTCATCGCCTGTGGTGGTGATCACCAGGCTATGGTTAAGGCCGGTCTGATAGGTCAAGGCATTGTTGCCATTGCCGTTCTGGAACAGGTTGGTGACTGAATTGCTCGATTCGTACTGGTCGGCGTAGATGGCGTTGGTGTTACCGATTTGCATGATCGTTGCCAGGTTGCTGCTGCCATAGCTTTGGTCGACGATCGTTTCGTTGGTATCACCGTTCTGCTCGACGCTGGCACGGCTGTTGCCCAATTGGCCATCCTGCCAGACTTCGGTGGAGTTGAAGTTGCCAGTCTGGTTCACGAGGACAATGCCGCCATCACTACTGCCCTGCTCGGCATAGGCCCAGTTGCCCTGGTCATACTGGTTGATTTCGATATCGCCATTTGTGTGGTTCAGGTGCTCGGCGGTGGCATAGCCGCTGTCACCGTACTGGTTGATCCTGGCGTTGTTTGCGCCGCCGAACAGCTGTTCGACATTGGCTTCGTTGTAGCTGCCGAGCTGGATCGTCTTGGCGATCGAGTCGAACTGACTTGCCTGCATGACGAAGGAGAAGTTGCCGGAGTTCTCCTGTTTCTGCAGGACCTCGTTGTTGGTGCCCGAGGATTGGCTGGCGTGGGCAGTGTTGTAATCGCCTTTCTGTTTTTGCTCGATCTTGCCGGAGTCTTCCTGCATCTGTTCGGCGTAGCCCGCGTTGTAGGTGCCTTCCTGGTTCTGGTCGATGAGGTTGTCGGTAACGGTCTGATAGGCGGCGGCATTGTTGCCTTCGCCATCCTGGAATTGAAGGGTGCTGGCCAGGTCGGCGCCGATCTGTTGCACGTCGGCGATGTTTTCGGCACCGAACTGGGTCTGTAACGAGTCACTCGTGGCAGCCGGGGTCTGGGTGCTGGCCAATACCAGCACAGCGGCAGCGAGGGGGTTGAGTTTGAACATGGTGTTGCCTCCTTGTAAATCGCTTTGCTTGCGTGGTACTCGCTAGGGTTTGCCTGGGTGCTATTGGATCTGGCGAACTTCGACACGCTGGCCATTGCCGATCTGGCTGACACTGCTGCGCAGACCGGCTCCGTTCTGTTCAATGCTGGCCCGATTGCCGCTTCCGTTCTGGTTGATCTGTGCCCGGTTACCCGAGCCGCTCTGGCTGATAGAGGCTTCGTTGCCATAGCCTTGTTGATTGATCATGGCGATCTGGTCGATGCCTTCCTGAAGAATCCACGCCTCCTGGGCGCTGCCGGCCTGGACGATCTGGCCGAGCAACGACTGGCCGTTCTGCTTGATCAGTGCTTCGTTGGTCTGGCCGTCCTGGCTGATGATTGCCCGCTGGCCATTGGGGGTGGTCATCAGGAACACTGGCGGGTCACCGAGGTCGCCGCCAGGGCCTATGTCGCCGTTGTCCATCAAGTCATCGGCGCGCAGCACCTGACCGGCCACGCACAGTGGCAAGGCGAGCACGACGATCAAGTGCCTGAACGAAATGCGCGTAAGACCTGGCATGTCGATGTCCTTTCAGGTTGAGTCCAATGAATCTTCAACGGTTGACCCCGCCCCCTGTGAGGGAGGCGGGGCGGGCCGCTACTGCACTGTCACAGAAGCCGTGACCGTATTGCCGGCAGCCGATCGAGCAGTGACTGTCGGTGCTGCGCTTGGAGCGATGCTCGAGTTGTTGGCCACCAACCGCCAGCGGCCGGACACCGGTACATTCGTGGTGCCCAGGGTCACCAGGCCGTTCGGGGTGGTGGCCTGAACGGTGATGGTGTTGCCCGCAGTCGTCCCTGCGGTCCCGGAGATATCCCAGGTGAAGCGGTTGCCGGATTTGAGTGTGACCGTTGCCGCAGTGACGCTCAGGTTCTCGACGTTGGCCACAGGCGTGACCTGCACGGTGACCGTTGCCGGAGCCGAAAGGGCGCCCCTGCTGTCCCGGGCCCGGTAGGTGAAGGACGCACTGATGGCGTTCTGCAACCCGGCCGGTGGGGTGTAGGTGACCGTCGTGCCGTTGGTGGTCACTGTGCCTTGGCCGGCAGGCGGCTGGGTCAGGTTGACTACGGTCAGCGGCGTGTTGCCATCCGGGTCGGTGTCGTTGGCCAATACGTTCAGGGCGATCGCAGTGGTTTGGGTGGCACCGGTGTCATTGTTGGCAACAGGTGGCTGGTTGACCGGAGCCGTGACGGTCACCGTGATCGTTGCCGGGGCCGAGAGAGCACCCAGGCTATCGCGCACCTGGTAGGTGAAGGTCGCCGTGCCGGCAGTGGTCCCGGGTGTGAAGACCACAGTCGTGCCGTTGGTAGTGGCAGTGCCCCGACCTGCGGCAGGCTGGGTCAGGCCGACTACGGTCAGCGGAACATTGCCGTCCGGATCAGTGTCGTTGGCCAGCACGTTCAGGGTGATAGGTGCAGCCCCGGTGGTGGTGGTTGCGACGTCATTGCCGGCAACAGGTGCCTGGTTTGGCGGTGGCGTGACCGCCACGTTGACCGTGGTGACTGTCGACTTCACGCCCGTGGAATCCATGGCACGGTAGGTGAATGTTGCAGTGAACGGTGCAGTGACCACGGCCGGTGGGGTGAAGATCACCGCCGTCGTGCCGCTGAGTGCCACAGTACCCTGACCGGCAGCCGGTTGGGTGAGGTCCGTGACGGTGAGTGGGGTATTGCCGTTAAGCGCGGTGTCGTTGGCCAGTACGTCAATGGTCACTGGAGCGCCTTGTGTCGTGGTGGCGCTGTCTGCCGTAGTACGTGGTACCCCGTCGCCAGGTCCCTCAGGCGCATTGCCCACAACAGTCACCGGCTCGGTGTCGACACCACCGGCAGACGACTTGACGGTGAGGGTGGCAGGCGGTTGTGGCAGATCGTTGACTGTCAGCTGTTGCCCAGTGCCGGACGTGGACAGGCGGCCAAAGCCCTCGGCAACCAGAACCGGAACATCGACCTCGTCGCTCGACGCCGCTTCAATGGTCAGGCGGTGATTGTTCCAGTCGTACCGTGCGGTCTGAATCTTGACCACGTCAATGAGCTTGCTCGAGAGCGAAGTCGGCTTGGTACTCAGCGGGTTGGCGGGGGGGAGCAGGTCGCTGGCGGTTACCACCACCAATTGCGGAGCGGCGCCATTGAAATTGTGTTGCGCGAAGTACAGCCCGTTGTTGTTGGTGTCCATGGGGATCAGGCAAGCAGGTGTCGCGCCGGGCAGCAGTGCGAGCGTCTCGCGGAAGCACAGCGACGAGTTGTTCGGTGCCTTGCCGAAGACTTCCACCTGGGTGCCGGCACCGGTGCGCCGATAGGTCGCCCGCTCCACTTCCAGCGGCGTTTGCTTGCGGTCGTCGAACAGCTTGCCGGTGACCGTGAACAGGTCGGTGCGGATCTTGGGTCCGTTCGGCCCGGGGCCCTGGATTTCTATGTAGTTGGTACCCTTGGGGCTGCCGGTGACGGCTTCGCTCAGGTTCGGGTCGCCGATGAAGGTTTCGACTACGCCGGTTTCCGGATTCGTCGCGTGATAGGGGCCGTTGACACTTTGCAGGAATGGCCCGATCTCGCCTTTCAGCGCGCCTGTGTAGTCACCGGGTGCCCCGATGCCGATGTCGCGGGTGATGTTGATCGCCCGACGACCGGGGGTGGTGACGTTGAAGGTATCGAAACCGTAGGGGTGGGTCACAGTGTAGGTACCGGCACTGGGTACGGTGATGCGCATGCGGATCCGGGCGAAGGCGATCTGACCGCCATTGGCCGGGGCAGGCGTCGAAAATGCGGCTTCGACCGCGGCTGTATAGATTTCCAGCTCCATACCGCCAACGGCCGGGATTGCGGCCTGGGCCATGAACCAGAAGCCCTCGTCCGGGAAGTTGTCCGGGAAAACCATGGGCACGGTATCGTCATAGACCCCAGGGGCTACCGCCAGGGTGCACAAGTAGGAGGGTGGGGTGGTTGGAGCTACGTTGGGGCTTATGGCCTTGGATTGACAGAGTTCGAGTTTCTGATCGTTGTCGTCCTGGTACCACATCGGGAAGTGACCGTTAGCGGCGGTGTAAGGACCTGGGTCGACGGCTTTGAGACCGGCGTGTGCCGCCCCGGCCATCGAGAGGGATAGCCCCAGAGCGCTAAGCGCAAGGCGTGGCCATTTGTTCATAATGCCTCCGGATTCGAGATCGGGTGAGACGCGGTCATGGAACGAGGACCACTTCTTCGGTATCGGTACCGCCATTGGACGATTTCACCTCGACCCTGGCTGGGGGGATCGGTGACGGGGTCGACATCTGTTTCGAGGCGCCGTCGCCGGACATTTCAAGGATCAACGCGCCGTTTCCGGTGAAGGCCGTCAGGGTCACTGGGGCGGTCTCGTCACTGGTCGTGGCCTCCACCTTCAACGTCCCCGCGTGCCATTCGGCGGTTTGTATGGTCACCTGGTCGACAAGGGGCACCGAGACGGTGGTGGGCGTGCTGGTGAGGATTGCCGGCCGATTGTCAGCGGTCAGTTGCAGGTCGACCGGCACGCTGGGGTTCAGCGCAGTCTGGCCATACCAGTTGCCGGTGGCATTGGACTCGATCATCGCGGTGGTCTGGCCGTTGCTGACAAAGTCCGCGAGACCCGGTGGAGGCGGGGCCTGCATGAACACATCTTGCTGGGCAATGACACTACCGCTGCCGCTGCCGTTGCGGCGGGAGTAGGTGGCGCGCTGTGTAATCAGCGGTGTCGGCAGGGTCACCTGCGAAAGCTTGCCGGTTACAGCGAACAGGTTGGTACTGACGTTGATACCGTTGGGCCCTTCGACACGCACGAAGTTGGTATTGAACGGGCTGCCGGTCACAGGCTCGAGGAGGTTCGGGTCGCCAATGAAGGTGTCGGAACCGCCGTCGGGGTTAGCTTCGACGTAGGGGCCTCTGATGCTGCGCAGGAACGGACCGATATCGCCTTGCAAGGCGCCGTTGTAGGTTTTCGCAGCGCCGATGCCGACGTCGCGGGTCATGTTGATTGCCTTGCGGCCGCCAGTGTCGGTGAAGTCGGCCTGGGTAACATCGAACACATCGACGCCATAGGGGTGGGTAATGGTGTAGATCCCGGGGGTGGGGACATCCACCCGAATCCGGATGCGGGCGAAGCTGATCTGATCGCCTTCTTTCGGGTCGCCGCCGGAAAATGCCGCTTCGATAGCCGACACGTACGTCAGGTTGATGCCGCTCGCCGCATCGGTAATGCTGGCGTCGCCCATGAACCAGAACGCTTCGTCGGGGAAGTTGGTCGGGAAAACCAGGTCCTGGGTGTCATCGAAAATGCCCGGAGCCACGGCCAACGTACACATGTATGCGGGCGCGCCGGGAGCTCCGGCGACGCGTGAACTGACATTCCTCGACAGGCACAGGTCGAGGGTTCGACCATGACTGTCCTGGTACCAGGAGGCGAATTCGCCGATTTGGGGGTTGTAAGGGCCTGGGTCGACAGCATAAAGCGCCGCCGTGGCCGATCCTTGGATGGCTGTCGTTAATACGATCACTGCAGTGATATGAGACAGTTTGTGCTGCATGAGTCTTCCCTCTTGCGATGAACCAGACCCGTGGGATGGAACGGTGACAGGACCTTGGCAACTTTCGTACCAAAGCAGCTGAAAAGCCCGTGGGGCAAGGCATGGAGGGGTATTTCAAGAAAATGACAGGCGGTGCGATCGTCCCCGCTTGTGGGGGCTTTTGGGGACGGATGGGTATGTACGGGGTATGGGCTATGCTGTAGAAGGCATGCACAATGAAGGCAAATTACTATCACTGTGTGCTCAATGATTCACACAGCTTGAGAAGTGTGGGCTATACCAAAAAGAAAAGCGCCGGGGAATTCGTCAATGCAGATGGTCGAGCGCAAAGCGTCAACTTCTCGAAAGCAGGCGGGCGGCGAACGGACAGAGACTCGCCGCCCGTTCAACCTGTTGCGCTGGTTCTCACTGGTCAGCCTGGGCATTATCGCCTCGGTTGCAGTGGGCCTGGGCATTATCACAACCCGTTTTCTGGTGAACGAGAGCGTTGAACGCGATGGCTTGCTCACCGCGCAATTCATTCACGCCCTCGGTGCGGCCGAGGTGCGCCATGCCGATATCCCCAATCTGCGGACCATGGGCGAGCTGCTCGACTCGCGCCAGGACCAGAGCTTTCCCGGGGTCACCCCCGAGGCTCGCGCCCGTGCTCGAAGCGAATTCCTCGACCATATCGCCAACTTGCCGGATGTATTGCTGGCCAATATCTATGCGCCGGACCACGTGATCATCTGGTCGACCAACCCGGAGCTGATTGGCGAGCGCATTGACGATGATCCAGGCCTGGAGCGTGCCTTCCGCATGAAGGAACGGGTCTCGGCCAGCTATCACAAGGCCTTCGAGGATCGGGAGGAACAACGGTTTCCCAGGGCTCCCGAGTTCCTGTTCATCGAGAACTACATCCCGTTGTTCGACGCCGATGAAAAGTCCGTCATGGCCATGGTCGAGATCTACAAGGAGCCCAAGGACCTGATCGTGCGCATCGAGCGCGGCTTCGTGCTGATCTGGATCGCCACCGCCTTCGGCGGCGGCCTGATCTACTTCGGCCTGTTCTGGATCGTGCGGCGTGCCGCAGGCCTTCTGGCTTCGCAGCAAAGGCAGCTGATCGCCAATGAAACCTTCGTGGCCATGGGCGAGATGTCCTCGGCGGTGGCGCACAGCCTGCGCAATCCTCTGGCCTCGATCCGCTCGAGCGCCGAGCTGGCCCAGGAAGTGGCCGGGGAACCTGCACGCAAGAACATCGACGACATCATTGGCCAGGTCGACCGCATGTCCAAATGGGTGCGCGACCTGTTGCAGTCGTTGCGGCCATTGAACGACGCCTCTGAAGTGGTCAATCTGACGGCGACGGTACAGGACAGCCTGCATGCCTACGGACTGCAGATCAAACGGTCCAATGTCCAGATCGAGTATGACCCGCAACCGGTGCCACCGGTGGTCAGCCAACAGGTGCAGTTGACGCAGATTATTAATAGTCTGCTTGCCAACGCACTGGAGGCGATGCCCACCGGCGGCGTTCTGAAAATCGAGTTTGAACCCGAGTCGGCCAGCGGTAATCTGCGTATGTCGCTGACCGACACGGGTAAAGGGATGACCCGACAACAACAACAGATGGTCTTCAAGCCGTTTTTCACCACCAAACAGGGTGGACTGGGAGTTGGCCTGGTACTCGTCAAACGAATCATGGAAAGATTCGGCGGCTCGGTCAGTCTGAGCAGCGGCGAAGAGGAAGGAACCCGCGTAACCCTGGACTTTAGAATTGCAGAGGGAGGGGAACATGGAGCACAGCATTCTGGTCGTTGAGGATGACGAACTTCTAGCTGAAAACATACAGACCTATCTTGAGCGCAAGAACTTCGAGACCATGGTTTGTCACTCGGCGGAAGAAGCCCTGGAACTGCTCAAGACCTGCCAACCGGATGTGGTCCTGACCGACAACTCCTTGCCTGGCATGAGCGGGCATGAGTTGATCAAGCACTTGAGCAGCACGGCGCCTGCACTCAAGCTGATCATGATGACCGGCTACGGCAACGTCGAAGATGCGGTCACGGCAATGAAGGAGGGGGCCTTTCACTACCTGACCAAGCCCGTGGCTTTGCCTGAACTGAAATTGTTGCTGGACAAGGCACTGGAGACCGAGCGCCTGGAACGCACGCTGTCGTTCTATCAGGAGCGTGAAGCCAACAATGCCGGACTCAAGGCGCTGATCGGCGAGTCGCCGGCGATGCGCTCGATGAAAGACATGATCAACCAGTTGCTCGATGCCGAGCAGCGCATGGGCAACAGCGACCTGCCGCCGGTCCTGATCGAGGGTGAAACCGGTACCGGCAAGGAGCTGGTGGCCAGGGCCCTGCATTTCGACGGGCCGCGCAGCAAGGAACCCTTCGTCGAATTCAACTGTGCATCGATACCGGCGAACCTGATCGAGGCGGAATTGTTCGGCCACGAAAAAGGTGCCTTCACCGACGCCAAGGACCGTCGGGTAGGCCTGGTCGAAGCCGCTGACGGCGGTACCCTGTTTCTCGATGAAGTCGGGGAAATGGACCTGCTGCTGCAAGCCAAGCTGCTCAAGTTGCTCGAAGACCGGACCATTCGCCGGGTCGGTTCGGTGAAGGAGCGCAAGGTGGACCTGCGCATCATCAGTGCGACCAATTGCAACCTGGAACAGATGGTCCAGCAGGGCAAGTTTCGTCGAGACCTGTTCTTTCGCCTGCGCATCATTTCGATCAAGGTGCCGCGCCTGTATCAGCGCGGCGAGGACATCCTGTTGCTGGCCAGGCATTTTCTCGCCAAGCACGGCAAGCGCTATGGCAAGCCGAACCTGCGTTTCAGCGCCCAGGCGCAATCACTGCTGATGAGCTACAGCTGGCCGGGCAATGTGCGCGAGCTGCGCAACATGCTGGAGCAAACCGTGCTGCTGGCGCCGAATCCGGTCATCGAACCGAGCCAGTTGAATGTCTGCCTGAGCCTGGTCGATGAACCCACGCAGCCCGATGAGCGCATAGCCCACAGCTACACAGCCCCTGCCGAACACCATCACGATGAAGAAGAACTGCCCCACGGCGAAAGCGACCGGGTACGCAACATGCTCGACAGGACTGACTGGAACGTGACCAAGTCGGCTCGGCTGCTGGGGTTGACCCGGGACATGCTGCGGTATCGGATCGAGAAGCTGGGGTTGACCAGGCCTGACAAGCGGCATTGGTAGACTGGCTGAGACCGTGTCGCCTGCATCGCTGGCAAGCCAGCTCCCACAGAGAACTACGGTTCATGCATCACCCCTGTGGGAGCGGGCTTGCCCGCGATGAGGCCCTCAAGGTCCTCCACTGATATGGTACTTTCCCGCCAATCTGAATCTGTTATGCAATACACCCCCGGCGCATAGTCACGGCCTCTGAACCGATGAGGCCCCGACCATGTATCACTATGACGAGTATGACCGCGCGCTGGTGTTCGAGCGCGTGGCGCAGTTTCGCGACCAGGTGCAACGCTTTATGGGCGGTGAGCTGAGCGAAGAAGAGTTCCTGCCCCTGCGCCTGCAAAACGGCCTGTACCTGCAGAAGCATGCCTACATGCTGCGTGTGGCCATCCCCTATGGCACCTTGGGCGCGAACCAGTTGCGCACCCTGGCGCGCATCGCCCGGGAGTTCGACCGTGGTTACGGCCACTTCACCACACGCCAGAATATCCAGTTCAACTGGATCGAACTGGCGCAGGTCCCGGATATCCTGGCGATCCTGGCCGAGGTCGAGATGCATGCGATCCAGACCTCCGGCAACTGCGTGCGCAATATCACCACCGAAGCCTTCGCCGGCGTCGCCGCCGATGAGTTGATGGACCCGCGCCCCTTGGCAGAGATCCTGCGCCAGTGGTCGACCATCAACCCGGAATTCCTGTACCTGCCGCGCAAGTTCAAGATCGCCATCTGTTCGGCCGAACAGGACCGGGCGGCGATCATGATGCATGACATCGGCCTGTACCTGTACCGTGACCCGAACGGCGAGATGTTGTTGCGGGTGATGGTCGGTGGCGGCCTGGGCCGCACGCCGATTCTCGGCCTGCAAATCCGCGAAGGCCTGCCGTGGCAGCACTTGCTGTCTTACGTCGAAGCCATTCTGCGGGTCTACAACCGCCACGGCCGGCGCGACAACAAATACAAGGCGCGTATCAAGATCCTGGTCAAGGCGCTGGGCATCGACGCGTTCGCCCATGAAGTGGAGCAGGAGTGGCAGCACATCAAGGACGGACCGGCGCAATTGACCGACGCGGAATACCAGCGCGTCGCCAATGCCTTCGTCCCGCCGAGCTATCAGACACTGTCCGACACGGACCTGGATTTCGGTACGCGCCTGGTCATGGATGCCGCTTTTGCCCGCTGGGTCGCGCGCAATGTCCAGCCGCACAAGGTGCCGGGCTATGCCAGCGTGGTGCTGTCGACCAAGCCCGGGCCTGCAGCGCCGCCCGGTGACCTGACCGATATCCAGATGGACGCTGTCGCCGATTGGGCGGAAATATTCGGCTTTGGCGAAATCCGTATTGCCCACGAGCAGAACCTGATCCTGCCGGATGTGCGCAAGCGCGACCTTTATGCCCTGTGGGCCCGGGCCTGCGAGCAGGGCCTGGGCACCGCCAATATTGGCTTGCTGACCGATATCATCGCCTGTCCGGGTGGTGATTTCTGTGCCCTGGCCAACGCCAAGTCGATCCCGATTGCCCAGGCGATCCAGCAACGTTTCGACGATCTGGACTATCTCCACGATATCGGCGACGTCAGCCTGAATATCTCCGGCTGCATGAACGCCTGCGGCCATCACCACATCGGCAACATCGGCATTCTGGGCGTCGACAAGAACGGCAGCGAGTGGTACCAGGTCACGCTTGGCGGCGCCCAGGGCAAGGACAGTGCGCTGGGCAAGGTGATCGGGCCGTCGTTCAGTGCTGCGCAAATACCTGATGTGATCGAACAGATCGTCGCCACCTTCACGGACTACCGCGAAAGCGATGAGCTGTTCGTCGACACCGTCCAGCGTATTGGCCTGGAGCCGTTCAAGGAGCGGGTCTATGCCAAGGCCGAGGGGGAAGCGGCATGAATAACCTGATTCGCCTGGTCGATGGCCAGGCACAACTGCTGAGTGATGATCCCTGGACGCTGGTACGCGAAATCGAAGACGAACTGCCGACCGGGCCGCTGATCCTGCCATTGGCACATTGGCGCGAAGGCCATGGCATCTGGCTGAGCCCGGATGATGAGGTGGAAAGCCTTGAGCTCAGGCTCGGCGAACTGTCATTGATCGCTATCGATTTCCCCAGCTTTCGCGATGGCCGCGGCTACAGCCAGGCCTACCTGCTGCGTACGCGCCTGGGTTGGCAGGGTGAGCTGCGTGCCATCGGCGATGTGTTGCGCGACCAGCTGAGCCATATGCGCCAGTGCGGGTTCGACAGCTTTGCGGTGCGTGAAGACAAGTCGGCCGAGGATGCCTTGAAGGGGTTGGCGGGGATGAGCGTGCTGTACGGGCGTTCGGCGATCGAGCCGAGGCCGTTGTTCCGGCGGCGTTGATTTTTGTGAGGCTCCCGGGCCTCATACCTCGTTCCCACGCTCCGCGTGGGAATGCCTCCCCTGACGCTCCGCGTCTCGACGCTGAGCGTCAGTCACTGCATTCCTTTGCTGCGCATGGGAACGAGTAAAGCGACGCGGCTCAGGAATGTTGCTGTACCAGTTCCAGGGTATTGAAATTGCACAGGCGCGGGTCGTCCGCTGCGCATTCGACCGGGCACAGGCCGTGATCGAGCAGCGCGCGCAACAGGCTGCGCTCACCCTGTTGCCATTGGGCTTGCAGCGCGCCAAGCAGTACCCGGGGAATCAGGCTGAACATCGGTTGCCATTGGCCATCCTGGCGCACCATGGCGACGGCTGGCTGGGGGCCGGCGGCAAGTATCAGTTGCTCCAGCAAGGCGCGATCGATCATCGGGGCATCGCAGGCCAGTACCAGCAAACGGTCATGCCTGGCCTGGGCAAGGCCGCCCAGCACACCCGCCAGCGGGCCCGGGAAGTCAGCCTGCGGATCAACCACCAGATGGTCGGCATAGGGCCGGTAAAGCGTCTGGTTGCGATTGCAGGAAATGATCAGGTCGTCGGTGAGCGGGCGCACGACGTCGTGGATAGGCGCGATCAAGGGTCGCCCGCGCCATTGCACCAGGCCTTTGTCCAGGCCACCCATGCGCTGGCCGCGACCGCCGGCCAGGAGCAGGATGGAGCAGGGGGGGAGGTGGTCGTCGGATAGGCTCATGGTCAGCTACCAGATAGATGAAGATGGATATGATCCCACAATGGACTTTGGCGATGGCATCACCGCGCAAGCATCGACCGGCCAGCCAGTTTCGAAGCCACCTGCCCATCCACCGGCAACGAGAAACAAAACGTCGCCCCACGCCCTGCACGGTCCACCAGCCGGATCTCGCACCCATGCAGCTGCAGTATCCGGTGCACGATACGCAGGCCCAGCCCGCCATCCCGGCGTGCACCGCCGATATTGAACGGGCGCAGGAACAGACCTTCGCGCAATTCGCTGGCGATGCCCGGGCCGCTGTCGCTCACCGTCACTTCAACGAATGCACCCTGCGCGGCAAGGTCGATCTTCACATCACCCAGGGTCTGGGTATGGCGCAGTGCGTTGTCCAGCAAGTTGGTCAGCACGCGCTCGATCAGCCCGAGGTCGGCGTACACCGCCGGGACGCCGGGGGCGAAGCTCGCCTTGAGCTGAATCTGCCGCGCTTCGGCGGTCAGTTCGAATTTCTCGAAGACGTCCTGGACCAGATCGGTCAGATAAAACTGCTCCAGCACCGGCTGCACGAAGCCATGCTCCAGACGTACCAGCTCCAGCAACGACTGCGCCAGCCCACCGACCTTGCGGCTTTGATCCAGGGCGATGCCCAGGTAGCGACGGCGTTCGTCCGGGGTCAGGCTGGCATCCTTGAGCTGCAGGGTTTCCAGATAACCATGCAGCGACGCCAGAGGCGTGCGCAGATCATGGGAGATGTTCGCCACCAGTTCACGGCGCTCCTGATCCTGACGGGTCAGTGAGCGCCACTGCTCGCCCAGGCGGGTTTGCATCTGTCGGAAGGCAGCATCGAGCATGGCGATCTCGTCGACGCTGGCGCCCTTGCCCAGGGCCGGAGCAGGGGGTGGGGTGACGGGGGCACCGTCGATATCGAATTGCCTGACCGTTTCAGTCAGGCGGCGCAAGGGCCGGGTGATCAGGGCAAAGGCGGTGAGGCCGGCGAGCAGGCACAACAAGGCCACCATGCCGATCGACCATAAGGCCGTGTTCAGGGCTTCGCTGGTGGCGCCGCGTTCGGCGAACTGGTCGTGTTCTTCGCCCAGCAGTACCACGTAGAGATAGCCCGCCTCCTTGCCATCGACCCGCAGGGGCGCAGCGCTGAAGACCTTGCGCCCGTCGACGCTGCGTGGGTCGTCGCCGACGATGGGCAGGGTTGCGCCGGCGAGCAGGCGTCGTACCGGTTCCAGATCGACTTGCTCGCGGCGCAGGCGCCCGGCAGGGGCGGCGTTGCCGACGATGCGCCCGTTGGGGTCGAGCAGGTAGACCTCGACACTCGGATTGACCAGCATCAGTTGGCTGAACAACTGGCGCAAAGCCTCCGGCTTCAGGCCCTGGGCATCCATCAATTGTGTATCGCGGGCGATGTGTGCGGCCAGGTCACGGGAAAGCCCTTGCACCACTTCCAGTTCGTGCATGCGGTTGGAACGCACCTGCATCCACGCCGACGTACCGCTGCACACCAGCAACAGCAGGGCGAACACCAGGGAAAGTCGGTGAGTGAGGGTCAGTCTCACGGCTGTTCCTCCAGACTTGCGAACTTGTAGCCGCGCCCCCACACGGTGAGGATGCGTGCTGGCTGCGCGGGGTCGGCCTCGACCTTGGCGCGCAGCCGGTTGATGTGGGTATTGACCGTGTGTTCATAGCCTTCGTGGCTGTATCCCCACACGGCATTGAGCAGGTCCATGCGTGAGAACACCTTGCCTGGCTGACGGGCGAAGAAGTACAGCAGGTCGAATTCGCGCGGCGTCAGGTCCAGGCGCTTGCCGTCCAGCGAGGCTTCACGCGTCAGCGGATCGATGAACAGGCCGCCGGCGTTGAGGCTGCCGGTGTCCATCTTCAGGGTGCGCGCCATTGCATCGACGCGCCGCAGCAGGGCCTTGACCCTGGCCACCAGTTCGAGCATCGAAAACGGCTTGGCCAGGTAGTCGTCGGCACCCAGTTCCAGGCCGAGGATGCGGTGCATTTCGCTGGAACGGGCACTGGTGATGATGATCGGCGTATAGCGGGCCATGGCCCGGGCCCGGCGGCAGATTTCCAGCCCGTCGACGCCAGGCAGCATCAGGTCGAGGATCAAGGCATCCCAGCCGCCTTGCTCGAGCAGCTGCAAGCCTTGATCGCCATCGGCACAGTGCACGACCTGCAATTGCTCGTCACGCAGGTGCAGCACGATCAGATCGGCGATGTGTTTATCGTCCTCGACCACCAGGACGCGTTTGGGTTGATCCATCGACTCTCATCCTATGCAAGGCCCGCTCTTGCGCGTAGCCATCATTGTGCGGCTTTTCTGCCCGGTGAGTTATCACGAATTGTTTAACTTGGCGTGAGGATTTCGCGATCGGTACACGCCTAGGCTAGCTCCATCACCTATTCGGGCAAAGGTTGGAGAGAGTCATGATTTCCAGACGACAGATCCTTGTGGCCAGCTCCGGTGTGGGCGTGGCGGCGCTGGTCGGTGCAATGCTGCCGCGTTTGACCGCCAGTTCCGCGATTGCCGCGACGCAAGCCAGCGCCGAAACCTTCGAAGTCACCCACAGCGACGCCGAATGGAAGGCGCTGCTTGGCCCCGAGCGCTATGAAGTCCTGCGCCAGGAAGGCACCGAACGCCCCTACAGCAGCCCACTCAACGATGAACACGGCAAAGGCACCTTCGTCTGCGCCGGTTGCGCGTTGGCGCTGTTTTCCTCGAGCACCAAGTTCGACAGCCATACCGGCTGGCCGAGTTTCTGGCAGCCCCTGGAGAACGCCGTTGCCGTGCGTACCGACACGTCGTTCGGCATGACGCGCGATGAAGTCCATTGCCGCCGTTGCGGCGGTCATCTGGGGCACGTCTTCGACGACGGTCCGAAACCCACCGGCCTGCGCTATTGCATGAATGGCCTGGCGATGAAATTCCAGCCGTTGGCGGCGTGATGAAGGAGTTAAAGAGATGAAATTGCCTTCCAGACGCAGTGTGCTTCTCGGGCTCTCGGCCCTGGCCCTTGCCTGGCAAGCCCATGCCGCATTCTTCGGGGCGGGTGCAGATGCCGTCGAGCTTGCCCCGCCGACTCTGGACGAACCCGCCGGCAAGACCGGCAACGAAACCGTGGTGTTCGCCGGTGGTTGCTTCTGGGGTGTGCAAGGGGTGTTCCAGCACGTCAAGGGGGTCAAACGGGCCGTCTCGGGGTATGCCGGCGGCAGCGCGAACACGGCCGAATACGAACGGGTCAGTGACGGTGACACCGGCCATGCCGAGTCGGTCCAGGTCACTTACGATCCGTCGCAAGTGAGCTACGGCGCCTTGTTGCAGATCTTCTTCTCGGTCGCCCACAATCCCACCGAACTGAACCGCCAGGGCCCGGATACCGGCACCCAATACCGTTCGGCGATTTTCCCGCAGAACGGCGAACAGAAACGCATCGCCCAGGCCTACATCGCCCAGCTCGATGGCGCGCATTCATTCGACCGGCCTATCGTGACGCGACTTGAAACCTTCAACGGCTTTTACCCCGCCGAGGACTACCATCAGGACTTCCTCACCGAGCACCCGAGTTATCCCTATATCGTGATCAACGATTTGCCGAAGGTGGCGCAGCTCAAGCAGCTGTTTCCCGAGCGCTATCGGGAGGAGCCGGTGTTGGTCAAAACCGGGCAGTGATCTCACGCGTATTACCTCGTTCCCACGCTCTGCGTGGGAACGCCTCCGCTGACGCTCCGCGTCTCGACGCTGGAGCGTCTGGCACTGCATTCCCACGCGGAGCGTGGGAACGAGGGTAACTGCAACCCCAGATTACAACCCCAACTCCGACAACCCCGGATGATCATCGGGCCGCCGCCCCAGGGGCCAGCGGTACTTACGCTCTGATTCCTTGATCGGCAGGTCATTGATCGACGCATAACGGGTTTTCATCAGCCCATTGTCGTCAAACTCCCAGTTTTCATTGCCATACGAACGAAACCAGTTACCCGAGTCGTCGTGCCATTCATAGGCGAAACGCACGGCGATGCGGTTGTCGGTGAAGGCCCAGAGTTCCTTGATCAACCGATAATCGAGCTCCCGGGTCCATTTGCGGATCAGAAATGCCTTGGCTTCGGCGCGATTGCGGGCGAATTCGGCGCGGTTGCGCCATTGGGTATCGAGCGTATAGGCCAGCGATACGCGCTCGGGGTCGCGGCTGTTCCAGCCGTCTTCGGCCAGGCGGATCTTTTCGATGGCCGACTCCCGGGTAAAGGGTGGCAGCGGGGGACGGACCTCGGCAGGGGTGGGCATGGCAGTCTCCGGAATGGGAAAAGGCTCGGACAACGGTAGTCCAGAACGGGCAGGGCATGTGCCCGTTGATCAAGCATTCACTGCTTTACTTGAGTAATACACCGCTTCGGGTATGCGCAGATGAGCCTGTCAGCAACGGATGAGGCCAAACCCATCCACGATGCCTTCGTGTCCTATTCGCGGCGCGATACTGCGTTCGCCCAGCAGCTGATCGATCAACTGGAAAGGCAGGGCCGATCGATCGTCTATGACCGTGACGATATCCACGACGGCGAAGCCTGGCGGCGCAAGTTGACGTCGCTGATCCAGGCGTCGCAGAACATCATCGTGCTGATCAGCCGGGCCTCCCTGGATTCGCGCGAATGCCGTTGGGAACTCGACCTGGCCGGTACGTTGAACAAGCGCCTGGTCACAGTGCGCATCGATGCCGTGACCCCGGCAGAGTTGCCGGAATCCCTGGGCGCCATCCAGTGGATCGACGCCACCGCCACAGCGGACACCGAGGCCATCGCCGCGCGCATCATTGCCGCCCTCGATATCGACCAGCAATGGGCTGAGCGCCACACGCGCCTGACCTTCCAGGCGCTGGCCTGGCGCGAGAACGGCACCTTGCTGCGCGGCGCCGATCTGCGCAACGCCGAAACCATGGTCGCCACCTACCAGGGCAAACAACCCTTGACCACCGCCGAACACATGGCGCTGTTGCTGGCCAGCCGCAAGGCCGGTGCGCGGCGGCTCAGGCTGACGGTGCTGGGCACGGCAGCCGTGGGCCTGGTGCTGGCCGTGCTCAGCGTCAACTGGCTGGCCGAGCGGCGCAATGCCGAGTACACGGGCCTGCGCCGCCAGGCCGAGTCGGCGCTGAACCAGGCCGATGGCGATCTGGCTGCCGCGGTTGCCTCACTCGGTCATGTGGTCAGGACGGACAACCTGGGGCTGTTGCCTGAGTATCGCGATGTGGTGCCGTTCTGGCAGGTGCAGTTGCGTGCCCTGGATGACATTGTGCCCGGTATGAAGATCGGCGATCCGTTGCTTTGGCGTGCGACGCTCTACGTCAAGACCGACACGCACCGGTTGCGTCCACTGTCGGGTGGCACGTCGATGCGGATCGCGGCCAGTGAAGACAACCAGAGCCTGGTAACCGCCGACTACACGAGTGTCTCGCTGCTGGCCTTGCCGGCGCTGGAACCACTGCTGCAAGTGCAGCTGCCGGCCCGGGAACGGCCAGACGCCATTGCCGCCATCCCCAATACCGGATGGCTGTTGGCAAGCGGAAAGCAGACGGTCGTCAACAATGACGAGGACGATCCGGTGTCCGTCTACGACTGCTTCACGCTGGTGATGCCCAGCGCGAACGTCGCGGATGCAAAGCCGGCCGCGGTCCCGGAGCCCGACCCGGCAGACGGCAGCGAGGCGCAGGTCATCCATCGCCTGTCCGGCATTCGCGGTAGCGCCGCACTGCACTTCTGCCCTGAGGTGAATCTGTTGCAGGTCAGCGCGGCAGCCGATGTTTCACGGCGTTATCTGCTGATTGCTGAATCTTCGGGAGAGTTCGTGCAAGGGTTGACGATTGATCTGCAGTCGGGCGCTTACGTCAGCGAATTGCCCAAGGGCACCCAATGGGACGCCCGAACCCGGGTCACGCTGCCTGAAGCCAACCAGGTGCATGATTTTCCGCAGATGCTCGCCCAGGAGCAACTTTGGCGTGAAGCAACGGCGACGGAGCTTGAGCAGTCGAAGCAGCCGCAGGATGCCCGGCAACGCCAACACGAGCAGGCCCAGCAGTTACTTGAATCGGCCGATGCCTCGCAACTCAAGGACGATGAGAAGTCCGTGCTGGCCAATCTGGGCGAGACGGTCGAAGGCCCCTGGGTGGTGACCGATGTGGACGCCGTCTTTCCCTGGGGCCTGTACGTGACCGGTAACTCGTACGGCGCCTTCGGGGCCTGCAAGATTGCCACGGCGTCCCAGCGTATCGAGTGGTGCCGGCAGCAGGAGATTCTGGTAATCGAATCCGGTCATAGCATTTCTCCGGATCAGCGCTGGGTGGCCAACGCCAACCGCGATGGCTGGTCCACGCCCCTGGAGCTGATCGACCTCACGACAATGGCGCACAGCGAACTCAAGGAACTGCCCGGCCTGGTGGTCGCGCAGGCCTTCGACGCCGCGTCAAACCGGCTGGCGCTGCTGAGCGAGACCAACGAGCTGTGGCTCTATGCGCTGGAGCACGGCGCAGCACCGCGCCTGATGAAGCACCGTGCACTCGGCGAAGCCGTTCACGAGCGCTGCACTGACCCGCAAAATCCACGTCTGGCCCAGCCCGGCGCGGGCAGTCTGGCCTTTGCCGGCGAGCACCGGGTGGTGGGACTGGGTACCGATGGCGTGCTGTTCGGCTTCGATAGCCAGAACGGTGATCTGACCTGGCGCCGCCCTTTGCAGAGTGCTATCGACCGCTGCACCCAGCGCCTGGCGATCACTGCGAGCGGTGGTTTTTTTGCCCTGCACGGCGCGGATGTCGTGCAGTTGTTCCACGCCGTCAGTGGTGTCCCCTTGTCGGGACCTGTCACCTTGCAGGCGCTTACTGGCTCGCCACCCGGGGAGGGCTTCTTCGAAAATCTGCAATTGACGGGGGCGGGTGACGTTTCGGTGACCGCGGGGGAACGGGTTTTCGTCCGCCCAAGGCCGAACATGCCGGCCAATACAGACCTTGAACACTACACCGGCATCAGCGTCACGGACGGCCGTACGTCGCTGAAATTGCTGCCAGGCGCTTTCGAGCAGTGACCGGCTTCACTCATCCCGTTCATACAAGGCGTTGAACCGTTCGGCCTTGATGCAGTAACCGTCCAGGCCCTGTTCGTCGTTGAAGACCAGGTAGTCGCCCGCCTCGAAGTGCGACACGCCTTCCTTGGTGCGAACGCTGCCGGCGCGTTCAGCCATTTCGGCCCATACCGGTGTTGCCTTGATATAGACACCCGGGCCCACCTGACGGTAGGTCCTGGGAAACACCTGGGCGTCGACGGTGTAGGTTTCACCGGCGTTGTTCACCAGCCAGTCGCCGCGTTTGCAGTGCTGCTCGGCACCCCATTTGCGGTAGGTGAAGCCGGGTGTGTCCAGGTCCAGCTGGACGGCGGTGACATATTGGTCGGGCTTGCGTTTGTAGCGTTGGCGTCGGGTCATTGTGGGCTGGCTTTTCGATCGGCTGGGGCGTTGAGTATCATTTGGCTTCGTTGTTGGATCTGCAATTCGGCCTTGACGTCGTTCAGTGGCTTTTCCAGTGTCGGGTATTGTTTGACAGCGATATCGAGCTGTTCCTTGGCGGCATCGTAGGCCATGTTCAGTGCGTTGTTCTTGGAGTAGATGCCGTACCACGCGGCAGCCGACAGGCTGAGGACCGTCATCGCGCAGGCGGCAAATGTTATGAGTAGGCGCTGGCGCCGGATGGCTCGGTCACGCGACTGGGCGCTGGCGTCCACCAGTGCTGTCACCCGTTCCCAGCCGCCACCGTGGCGCGCCGCCCAGGCCTCGTTGTGGCGGGGCATCCAGTGTTGCCGCTCGCCGGTGATCAGCGGGGGAATCACATTGCTTGAATCGCGCTCGAAACCTTCGGCTTCCACCAGCAGGCTGCGCCAGACCAGGCCATCCCTGAATTCACGCAGGAGCCAGCCGTCGGCCCGGTCGGCAATCTTGTGCCAACAGCGAATCAAGGCCTCGTGACTGATGTCGATCAATTCGTCCATGGCTAACGCTGCGTCACCGTGGGGCGTGAGAAAGGAGACGCCGTCGGCACGGAAGGTATCGACGACCCCGCGCAGTGCGCCTTCAGTTGCGCCTGTCACAGCGAGCAACTGCTTGAGTGTGCGTGGACGGCGGATGGCCTGGCCTTCGGCGTTCATGTCGGTCAGTGCACGAAACAGGTCTTCGATCGCATGACTGTCGAGCGGCAGATAGGTCATCTGCGCCTTGATCAGTACCTCATCGGCATGGGCCGACAATAGCCCGGCCAGGCGGTTTTCATGGTGATAATGCTCAAGGCCCAGGTGCCAGGGTTGACTCTCCGTGGGGAGCTGACCGGCAGGCGGCACGGCATTGAGGTTGTACAACAACATCAGCCCATGCTGAATCAGGGGCAGTTGATCCTGACCGCCGCCGGCATCGAGGATTAGGCGTTCGGCCAGATCCGCACCGATATTCCCATCGTAAAGCCTGGCCGGCTCGCAGATGGCGCGCAGCAGGTCGCTGTGATCCATTCGTGGCAGCAGGTACTGCGTGGCATTGACCACTTCGGCAAAGCCGGAGTAGTGCGCGCAGGCGCCAAGAAATTCCGAGCGCATGGTCAGCACGACATACAGTCCTGGTGGCGGGCGTTCATGCAAGGCGATCAGGAACTGGGTCAGCAGCTGCGCCTCTGCGGGACCATGGCGCCGAGCCTGACTGAACAGCTCCTCGAACTGATCGATGAGGATGCACAGGTTCTCGCCGGGGTGGGTACACAACAGACTGGCAAGTTGTGCCGGCGCGTTCTGGCCGAAGTTGAGCAGACGTCGCAGGGTGATGATCTGCTCGTCATCGCTGTCAGGACCGTCCAGCGCTGCCAGGGCTTCGGCGATATTGAGCAAGGGGGTCTCGCGCGGCAGGGCCGTGCAGGTGCGCCAGCGCAACCCGGCACGAGCATTTTCCTGCTCCAGGCGAGGCAGCACCGCGGCGCGGATCAACGAGCTTTTGCCACAGCCGGAGTCGCCATGCACCACCAGCAGGTGTTTGTCGATCAGCGCCTTGACAATGGCATCGGCCATGCGTTCGCGGCCGAAAAAGATCGGCCATTCGATTTTCTCGAAAGGCCGCAGACCCGGGTACGGGCGCGGCGGCAACTCGATCCTGAAGACATCGTCCTGGGGGCCAGCAGCGTTGTCGCTCATGGCCTGGGCTCCAGTTGCGCGCTTTTTTCCAGCAGCCATGGCTGGACCTGATCGGGCCAATTGGCCTGGGTGCCGTCGATCCAGTCGGCCTGGACGATGCGTGCGTTGGCCTTGCGCTCATCCGTTGTGATGGCCGGCCCGACGGTGTTGAGCAGGCCGCAGGGCAGCAGGCGATTGGAGCGCGAGCGCGCCGATTGCCGATCATGCTTTCCGATCACTACCATGTCGGCATCCAGTGCCTGACCATCGGCGGTGCCGAGTAACATCAGGGCATCGCAGGCGCAGAGGGTTTCGACCCGCTGCTCGCGAATTTCGTTGATTTTCTGCGGGTCGTCCTCGACCGGGTCAGGGTTGTTCGGGCACACCACATAGCCTTTTTCGGTCAAGGCAAGACTGGCTTTCTCCCAGGCCTGGGCCTGATCGGCGCGGCCGTGCAAGTAAATGGTCTGGCCACCGGCATGGGCCAGCGCGGAGGCCTCGGCCACGCTGCGCAGACGTTCGTCCAGACGCGCCTTGAGCGCCGTGAGTTTGGGGACCAACTGGCCGACAATGCCCAGCAGTTCCTGGCGAAATTCGAGGCCAAAAGGGCCCGGTGCTTCAAGCCAGCCCAAGGGGCGTATGACGCCACTGATCGACGCATTGAAATTGAAGCCCACGAGCGGTGCGCCATACTCGTCGACCAGTGGCGGCGGCCAGGGCTCAGGCTCGGTCGGGTAAATCTTCACTACGGCGATGCGCTGGTCGAGCGCCAGACCCAACTGTTTTTGTTGTTCGCACCACCAATTGCGCTCTTCGGCGCACCAGGTCGAGGCCAGGTAGTCCGGCGACATCAGGATCACCAGCAACGCCGACTCGCTGATCTGGCTGCGTAGCTGTTTGGTCAACGGCGACATGGGGTCCACGCCCTGGCCAGGGCGATGATCCTTGTCGAGGAAGATTTTCAGATCCTTGCGCAACTGGCGATCGAATCGCAACTCCTGCTCCAGCACTTTGACAAATGCCGCCGACCAGGGCTGCAGAACACCCACGCCGGTGCCGTCGTCGCCATGGCTGTAGCTGACGAACAGGTCATGGGCGAAGGGAGGTCCGACAAAAGCCATATCCAATCCCCATTGGGAGGCCCGTAGCAGTGCGTGCGCAACCCGAGTCGGCGACACATCGCTGGAAAATGCACACACTCATTCTAGTACAACTATCCCGCCGGCCCCGTGAGCAGAGCGGCTACCTTGAAAATCCGACCTGCTTGAACTTTAGTTATCAGAGCACGTTTGTCTGTGAGGCTCTCGATCATGAAGCTCTCTGGAGATGTGCTCAGCAAACTCGGCGTCAGTCAGGCTGACGTGGACAAGTATCTTGAGCCGCTCAACACGGTAATGGCCAGGTACGGCATCGATTCCAGGTTACGGATAGCCCATTTTCTCGCCCAGGTAGTGCATGAATCCGGCTGCTTCAAGCAT
Source organism: Pseudomonas akapageensis (assembly GCF_011355085.1). Lineage (GTDB taxonomy): Bacteria > Pseudomonadota > Gammaproteobacteria > Pseudomonadales > Pseudomonadaceae > Aquipseudomonas > Aquipseudomonas akapageensis. The sequence continues at coordinate 101,613 of NZ_VXCP01000006.1, forward strand.
GTCGTGGAAAACATGAACTACTCCGTCGACGGCTTGCTCGGCGTCTTCGGCAAATACTTTCCCACCCGGGCCCTGGCCCAGACCTACGCACGCAAGCCGATGATGATCGGCAACCACGTCTATGCCTCGCGCAATGGCAATGGCAACGAGGCCAGCGGCGATGGTTATCGCTACCGTGGTCGCGGGCTGCTGCAACTCACGGGCAAGTCCAACTACAAGGCGTTTTCCAATTGGCTCAGTGAAGATGTGGTGGCCGAGCCCGAGCGTGTGGCCGAACAGTTCGCCCCGCAATCGGCGGTCTACTTCTGGGAATCCCATCATCTCAACGGGCTCGCCGATACCGACGACATCAGGCGGATCACCGAAGTCATCAACGGCGGGCTCAAAGGCTTCGATGAACGCCGACTGTTGCTGGAAAAAGCCAAGGCGGCCTTGCGCGACCTGCCCGAAGGGCAAGCCAGCCCGGTCCCCGTCGCGGACACGCAACACTTCAAGCCGACCCACCAGGTCGTACCCCTGCAGCTGAACCTGCGTTCGGCGCCACGGGTGGCGCCGTCGACCTGGCTGGCGACGCTTAACCAGGGCAGCAAGGTCGAGGTCGTGAGTAGACTCGCCGACGGCTGGGTGCAGGTGCGCGCCCTGATCAATCAGGTGGTACGCGACGGCTTCGTGGCCGAGCGCTTCCTCGCACCGGTGCCGGCTTCCAGGGGTGGCTTCGATCCGGTGGAGGCACCGCTGGTGCCTGAGCATCCGATAGCACCGGTGCATCTGCAGCAAAATCGCAAGACCGTCACCCGTGCCTTCGATGGTGGACGGGCGTACCCGCTCGGCGAGGCCGGGCGCCCGCAACGCACCGCCAGCAAGCCGGCAACCCGCGCCAGCCAGTTGCTCAAAATCATCGACTACCTGGATTGCGCCGCAGCCGATCACAAGCGCTACCTGCCCCAGGGCGGCACCACGTTCTGCAACATCTACGCCTATGACTATTGCTGCCTGGCCGGGGTTTACCTGCCACGGGTCTGGTGGACGGATCGCGCCCTGCAGCGCATAGCCCGGGGCGAAGGCGTGGTGGTGGCCTATGGCGAAAGCGTGCGTGAACTCAATGCCAATGCCTTGCATGACTGGCTGGAAGATTACGGAAGCGCATTTGGCTGGCACCGCGAGGTCGACCTGACCACCTTGCAGGCCGCCGCCGACGCCGGGGAAGTTTGCCTGACCGTCGCCCGGCGCAAGGACTTGAACCGTTCCGGGCATATCCTGGCAGTGGTGCCGCAGCAACCTGCGTTCCAGGCAGGGCACGATGGGGCGGGCAGGGTCACGCGACCGGTGGAGTCCCAGGCCGGTGCGCGAAACTTCAAGTACGCCGTAAACCGTACCGCCTGGTGGCTGGACGACAAGTTCCAGGCCTTCGCCTTCTGGCGCCATCCCTGAGCCGACGCGCTCGAGGAGAACAGCATGGCCAAGCTCGCACTCTGCATCGGTATCAACGACTACCCCGGCACCGAAAATGACCTGACGGGCTGTGTGAACGACGCCCATGACTGGGCGGCGGAGCTGGGCAAGCGCGGGTTTACCGTCAACCTGTTATTGGACGCCGCCGCGACCAAGGTGGCCATGGTGACCGCCATGGTGCAGACCATTGCCAGTGCCCGCAGTGGCGATCTGGTGGTGTTCACCTATTCCGGTCACGGCACCTGGGTGCCTGATCTGAGCGGGGACGAGCCCGACGGTCGTGACGAAGCCTTGTGCCCCTGGGACATCGCCCAGGAGCAGGCACTGCTCGATGATGAAATCGAGGCGATCTTTACCAAGCGGGCCAGCGGGGTGCGCATTCTGCTGATTTCCGACAGTTGCCACTCAGGCTCCGTGACCCGGGGTGATGATTCCGACCTGGACCCCGGCCTGCCGCGAGCGCGCTTCCTGCCGCCGCAAGTGTGGATGCCCGCCGACCAGTTAGGCAATGTCGCGCAACGACCCAAACATTTGCTGGGCGGGCTGGCCCGCAGCGGCGGCGACCTGTTGCTGGCCGGCTGTACCGACGGCCAGTTCAGCTGGGACACGCGCTTCAGGGATCGCCCGAACGGTGCCTTTACGTTCTACGCCCTCAAGACGCTGTCCAGGCTCAGTGCCACCGCCAGTTATCAGGACTGGATGAAGGCGATCAGCCCGTCTTATTTACCGACCAACCAATTGCCGCAAGATCCACAGCTGTTCGGCAGTCGCACGGCACGTCACTGGCAGGTTTTTGCCTGAGGTGACGTGACAACCCAACTGCCGTGGAGGTGCGGATCATGAGTCCGACCGACGAGGACAGCGGAGCGAAACCGGCGCTGAAGCTGCCGTTGATGCATGCCGCGACCGCCGGCGGCGCCATGCCCCAGGCCTTGACGGTGCCGGGCAGCCGCGGGCCTGGCGGTGCCGGGGTCAGTCTGCTGGGCAATGTGCAGGTCAAGCGCACCTGGCAGTTGGCGCCGGCCAGTCGCAGCGGCGATGCCCCCCATGCCGAGGTGCTCTCCAGTAACCAGGGCCTGCTGGCACTGGAAGCGACCGACGGGACCACGATTTTCATCCGCACCGATACCCTGGTGGCGCAATTGCGCCGCACCCGGCCCGAACTGGTCGATGACGATGGCGTCATCGATTTCGCCCGCCTGCGCGACACCGCCGATGTCAGCCGGGGCGCCGCGAGCTGGATCTGGCAGCAGGTCAGCGAGCTGGCGCTGAGCGATGATGCGATCACCGCCGAGGCCAGGGAGCAAATCACCGACCTCGTCAGCGGTGGCGTCATCGACTGGGCGGCGCGCAAGAGCGCCAAGGCCCTGATGGCGGCTGTCGAACGAACGCTTGCCGGTGAGCCCGGCCTGTATCGCTGGGACGGTGGGCTACTCAAGGCCCAGGACCTGCACGCACCCCTCGACGCGCGGCTGGCAGAGGCCGCGCAGGCCGGGCCCTTGCTGGTGTTCATCCATGGCACCGGTTCACACACCCTGGGCAGTTTTGGCGACTTGCCCGGGACCGGCGCCTGGCGCGCCCTGCAGGCCGCCTTCGGCCAGCGCATCTTCGGCTTCGAACACCGGACCTTTTCCGAAAGCCCGATCGACAACGCGCTGGCACTGGTCAATACGCTGGCGCCCGGTACGCGACTCAATGTGGTCACCCACTCACGCGGTGGCCTGGTCGGCGATCTGCTGTGCCTGGACCCGACGGACAAGGGGCTGGGCGAGTTGATCGAACGCTACCGCAGCAACCCGAGGCCCGATGAGGCCGAGCGCGAGCGCAACAATACGGCCCTGGCCATGGAGCGTGAGCAGGTTGCCGCCGAAGAACAGGTCAAGTTGCGCCAACTGGTCGACCTGCTCAAGCAGAAGAACCTGCAAGTCGGGCGTTATGTACGCGTGGCAGCCCCGGCGCGGGGCACAGCCTTGCTGTCGGATAACCTGGATGTATTCCTCTCTTGCCTGCTGGGGCTGGTGCGCAAGTTCGGTGCCTGGAGCATCGGTGCCGCCGTGGGCCTGGTGGCAACGCCGGTGGCCGGGGCCAAGGCCAAGGAGCTGGCCGACAGCGGGCTGAAGTTCCTCAGCCGCATCGTCCTGGAGATCGCCGACAAGCGCCTCGAGCCGCAAACCGTGCCGGGCATCGAAGCCATGTTGCCGGAAGCGCCGATGAGCATGCTGCTGGGCCGTGCTCGCGTCTCGCCTTCGGTGAAAATGGCGGTGATTGCAGGGGACATCGAAACCGGAGGGGCCGGCGTGCTGCAGCGCGTCGGGGTGATGTTCGTCGATTGGGCGTTCTTCGACCGGGCGCGCAATGACCTGGTCGTGGACACCGACTCCATGTACGGCGGCATCCTGACCCGCGTCGATCAGGCACGGGCGATTTTCGTGCACAGCGCCCAGGTCAATCATTTCCGCTATTTTCGCGATGATGTGAAGTACCAGAACCTGCCGCTGCCCAGCGCACTGGGCGCCTGGCTGCTGGACACCGTGCCCCAGGGCCGGGCGCCGTGGCAGGAGGCGCTGGCACTGCCGGACCTGGCCCCGGTCAGCGACCGCGGGCCGGACCGGGGAGCGCCAGCGCCGCAGGCCAATGCCCGACCCGTGCTGATCTTCCTGCCTGGCATCATGGGCAGCCACCTGGCCGCCGATGGCAATCGGGTCTGGCTCGACCCTCTGGACCTGGCCACCGGCAGTTTGCCCAGAATCGCCATGAACAGCCGCCGCACCGTGCGCAAAGACGGCCTCGTCGAGCTGACCTATGCAAAACTGGTGGATTTCCTGCAAATCAGCCACCAAGTGATTGTCCATGACTACGACTGGCGCCAGCCCATTGCCGCATTGGGCAAGGGCCTGGCCGAGGTCATCCGCAAGGCCCTGACGGCCAATCCTGACCAGCCGGTGCGGCTGCTGGCCCACAGCATGGGCGGTTTGCTGGTGCGAGCGGCCTTCGCCGCCGACAAGACCCTCTGGCCGGAGCTGGTGGCGCGGCCCGGGGGACGGCTGTTGATGCTGGGCACGCCGAACCAGGGCTCGTATTCGTTCGTGGAAACCTTGCTGGGGCAATCCGATACCGTGCGCATGCTGGCCCGGGTGGATGTCAGCCATAACCTGCAGGACGTGCTCGATGTGGTCTCCGGTTTTCCCGGAGCACTGCACCTGCTGCCGGCCCCCGACTTCGAAGACTCCGGCGGGCGGCCTGACGATGTGGACTTCTTTCAGGCAAGCAGCTGGCAGCGCCTGGCCCGGCTGAACGATGATTTCTGGTTCGGCGACAACCTGGGCGGGCGCCCCGACCAGGCCGCGCTGGATGAAGCGCGGGCGTTCTGGAAAGACATGCTCGATACCCATTGGGTGGACCTGGATCACGAGCGCATCGCCTATGTATTCGGCAAGGCCGACAACACCCCCTGCGGGCTGCAGATTATCAACCAGGGCAGCAAGCCTGTGCGGGTGATGATGCGTGGCACCCCCAATGGCGATGGTTCGGTGACCTGGCGTTCCGGTCGGCTGACGAACCTGCCCGAGGACCGTTACTGGTTCATGCCGGTCGACCATGGCAGTCTGACCGGCACCCCGGAGTTCTTCAGCGAGATCCAGGCGATGTTGAGCAAGGGGGTGCCCAACAGATTGGGGCGCCTGCCCCTGAGCCGGGGCGAGGAACAACGTGCGCCGCTGATCAGCTACCGGGGCGGCCCGCCCCTGTACCCCACGGATCAGGAGCTGGTCAGCCGCATGCTCGGCAGCCGCAGCAGTATTTTGCGCAGCCGCAAACGCAATGTGCTGCAGATCACGGTCAAGGCCATGGACTTGAGTTTCGTCCAGGTGCCGGTGATGTGCGGCCACTACCGTGGCGACCCGATTTCCGGTGCTGAAGCCGTGATCGATCGGACCCTGGTCAATGGCGCACTCAGCCACCGCCAGCGCCTGGGCCTGCACTCCGGTGAGTTGGGCAATGCCACCGTGGTACTGATGCCACGTTCGAGCGAAGAACACCTGCGCCAGACCGGGCGTGGCGCCCTGGTCGTGGGCCTGGGGGAAATGGGCACCCTGTCCAGCGAAGGCGTCACCCAGGCGGTGCGCGCGGGCGTGTTGCGTTATTTGCTGCATGCCTCCGATTTCTACGGCAAGGAGACCGGGCAATTTGTCCCGGCCACCCAGGGCGCACCCTTGGCGCTGCGCCTGGCCAGCCTGTTGATCGGCACCAACTCCAGCGCCCAGTTGAGCATCAACGATTCGGTCAAGGCCGTGGTGCTGGGGGTGCTGCTGGCCAATCGCGATTTCACCGCCGGGGCGGCCGAGCGGGGCGCGACCCAGGCGCTCATTGCGCGCCTGGACCTGGTCGAGGTGTTCCGCGATACCGCGATCTCAGCTGCCTATGCCGTCAGTGAACTGAACAAGGATCTGGCCACGGAACTGGTGCAACTCGACACCAAGCTGGAGCTGGCAGACGAGTTGCAGTATGGCGACGGTGTTCGCCAACGCTTGAGTGTCAGCCCCTTCAGCGACTACTGGCCGCGCCTGTCGGTCAGCAGCGACGATATGGTCGATGTTGCCAGCGACAAGTCCGGCCTCGATCCTGCTGCCCCCGTTCTGTTGCGCGCCAGGAGCTTTCGCTTCTCGTACATGGGCGACAAGGCGCGGGTCGAAGCGCTGGTCGAACAACGTCAGCCGGGGTTGGTGGAAAAGCTGGTCGACAGCTCGCTGAAGGGGCAGGGGTGCACTGTTTATCAAAAGAATTCATTTTTCGGCAACACCCTGTTCCAGCTGTTATTGCCGCTGACCTTCAAGTCTTCGGTACGCCGTTCGCGCAACCTGATCCTGATGGTCGACCAGAGCAGTGCCAACCTGCCGTGGGAGATGCTCGAAACCGATGGCGAGCCGCTGATCAAACGAACGCGCATGGTCCGTCAGTTCATTACCGAACGCTTTCGTCGTGAAGTGCTGCGCACCGACAGCATGAGTGCCTGCGTCATCGCCAACCCCAGCACCGAGGGTTACTACACGCAGTTCGGTGGGCCGCAGTGGAAGCAAAAGGTGACCCTGACCGGCGAGCCGCCCGATGACTGGCTACCGAAGCTGGGCGAGGCCGAGAAAGAAGGCGAAGCCGTCAGCCAGGTACTGGAGGGGGCCGGTTATACCACTTATCGGGTGTTGCCGGGCGCCAGCGCAGGGGAAGTGTTCACGCAACTGTTCGCCCGGCCTTATCGGGTATTGGCGGTGGCGGCCCACGGGATATTCGCCAAGGCCGGGGCCGACGGTATCTACCGCAGTGGTGTGGTGCTTTCCGATGGTTTGTTGTTGACGGCAGCCGAGATTGCCCGCATGGAGATCGTGCCCGATCTGGTGTTTCTCAGCTGCTGCCATCTGGCGAAAATGGAGGACTTTGCCAAGAGCGACAATCGCCTGGCCGCCAGCCTGGCCCGGGAGCTTATCGACATGGGCGTGCGCTGCGTTGTCGCGGCCGGCTGGGAGGTGCGCGACGACGCCGCCAAGACCTTTGCCGAAATTTTCTTCATGCGCATGGCCTTGCATGGCGACAGCTTTGGTGCGGCGATTTCAACCGCGCGCCTGGCGGTGCTCGATGGCTATCCTGATTGCAATACCTGGGGTGCCTACCAGGCCTATGGTGATCCATCCTTCCAGCTCAAGTTGATCCCTGGCGATATCAAGGACGATGTACCCTTGCGCGCGCCGGAAGAGCTGCTCGATTGGGTCGAACGCATTCGCCTGGCTGCTCTGGCGCCTTGTACGGCCACGAACCGGCTCGACTTCGAGACACTGTCGCGGCGTCTCGCCCAACGGCTGCGCAGCCTGCCGCCGCAATGGGCGCAGATGCCCGAAATTCAGTATGCGCTCGGGCTGCTCTACAGAGACTGCGGCGAAGAGGGGTACGAAGCGGCCTGCTGTGCCTTGTTGCAATCGATTGCCGCGGACTTCGCGCGGGCAGTGGTGCCGCTGCGCGCAGTCGAGCAGTTGGTCAACATCGAGGCTCGCCGCGCCCAGACCCTGGGTGAACAGGCGCAGGAACTGCACAAGAAAGGGCAAACCGCAGAGGCCAAGGCATTGGCGGGATCGGCCCTGGCGCTGATCAACGACGCCATCGCCCGGGCGACAGCACTGATCAAACTCGCCAGCCCCCATCCCTACAGCGCATCCAGCGCCCAGGACAGCAGCGCGGGACACCCCGAGCGCCAGGCGATACTGGGGAGTGCCTACAAGCGCAAGGCTGCGATTCTGTGGATAGCGCGAAAACCCTGGAAAGCGGTCGAGCCGTCCCTGATCCGGGCTCGGGATGCCTACGCACTGGGCGAGGGTGACCCCAACATGCCCGACTGGGACCCGTATACGCGGATCAATCGCCTGCAACTCGACGCCTTGCTCGGGGTCGAGCACGCCGACCTGAGCGAAGTGGTGCGCTGCCAGGCCGCGGCGCGGGCGCGATTCCAGAAAGGTTTTGATTTCTTCGACGCGGTGATGTCGGCCGATGCGGCAGTGGCCGGGTGGCTCTTGACGGGCAGCCTGCCGCAACCGGCCCAGGGCGCGGTCGCGGCCAAGCCGGAGAGCGTGCTCTGCGACCTGTATTGGGATGCACTGCAGGGCCAGCGTGCCTCGGCCCGGCAGTTCGATTCGGTGGTCAAGCAGTTGAAGCTTCTGGCCGATTTCCTGTCGCTGCGTGGTGCCGTGAGCGATAAACAGAAGGCCGAAGTCCTGACGAATCTGGCCGTTGCGCTGAAAAAAGGCGAGCTGTGAAGGTGTTCGCCTGCCCAACTGTCAGCCTGTGATCGGCAGACGCAGGTATTGCGGGTTCAACACGTTGAGCCAGAGCAGGATCATCGACACCAGCATCGTCACCAGGACCAGCAGCCCCACGGCCCAGGCACTGGCCGCGAACAGCAGGCCATCCTCCTTGCGTACGCGCATGAAGGTCGGCAAGCCGGCGAAGAGCAGGAAGGTGCTATACACCGATGCGCATCCCAGCACGGCCACCGCCAGCCAGCGTCCCGGATAGAGGCCGGCAACACCGGCGACAAAAAACGGGGTTGCCGTGTACGCGACGAAGCCGATGCATTGGTTGATGCTCGGGCGGGCATCGAACGTCCTCGACATCCAGCGCATGAACAGGCCCATGATCGCAACGCCGGCAAGAATCGTCAGAAACAGCAGGGCGCAGAAACAGCAGGGCGCAGAGCTGCAGCGCACTGGCCTGGCTCAACTTGACGGTTTCATTTGCCACTAGGCTCCAGCCCACGGTGGTGGTGCCGATGAACAGGCACACCGTGGGGATCAAGGCCAATACCAGCAGATGACCGAGATAGTGGCGAGGATGGCGTTCCTCTTCCTCGCGGATATCTGTCCAGGCGAAGTTGGGTTGCGTGAATAGCTTTACGAAATGCGCTGACATGACAACCTCCCAGGCGACTATGGGACGCCCCTACATGCTTCTTTGAAGCCACAGCGAGCCAAGGGTTTCATGTTTTATCGGTGTGCTGGGACGAAAGGACATTGCGCAGCGCAGAGTGGCAACCCATCATGAATTGCGTCAGTCAGCCGTTCATGAGCGTTGCCCGGCAACGCTTGGATATCACCCGACGTTCACCCGACTTTCACCCGAAAAGCAAGGGAGTCCGATCATGAATGAACAAACCTGTGCCTGTCCGCAATGCACCTGCAAGGTCGGCGAGCATTCCGTCGTTCGCCATGGCAAACATTACTGCTGCCAGGCCTGCGCCGACCATCATCCCAATGGTGAACCGTGCACGGCTTCTGCCAAATGCCATTGTGGCGAAAAGCCCAAGTAACCGCGCCGCCTACGGGACTTCCTCGTCGAGGTCGATGGGGCTTGGCTGGCGGCACCAGTACTCGAGGATGAAGTCGGCCTCTTCATGGCTCACGGCGCGGTGAAAATGCAGAAAGTGTTCCAGCAGGAAATGCACCTGCCGACCATCGAGCGGGCAACCCTTGATCGGGTGCAGCCAGTGACATGCCAGCAGGGCGCCGTTGCTTGTCAGGCTGTTCACGGCACGCTCGATGACTTGCAGTAAATCGTCCTGGCCCAGGCAGTAGCCGACTTCGCTGAGCACGATCAGATCGAACTCACCTTCGGGCCAGTCGCCAGGCAGGCGGCCCTGCTGGACCTGCACATGATCATGGCCATTCAAGCGTTGGCGGGCGAGGGCAACCGCGGTGGCACTGGCATCGGTGCACACCAGTTCCTCACAGTGCGTGGCCAGGCCCAGGCTCAGCTCGCCGGTGGCGCAGGCGGGCTCGAAAATGCGTGTGTAGCGCTGGCGCTGCAAGGTGGCCAGGATCAAGTCGCGCTTGCGTTGTCCGTACCAGCGTTTGCGTAGTGCCCATTGGCTTTGAGGTTGTTCTTCGCTCATTGTAGGCAGCCTCCGAGTTTGAAGCGCATTGGCGTGCTTATGGGCTACTTGGGTTGGGCAACTGAAATCCGCTCGAGTTCACGGGGGGCTGCTCTGCAGCCCAATCGCTGGCAAGCCAGCTCCCACAGAGAAGTACGGTGCATGTATTACCCCTGTGGGAGCTGGCTTGCCAGCGATGAGGCCCTACAGGCAAGAAAAATCCATTCAACCCAACCGCGACCGATAAACCCCCGGCGCCACCCCGAACCAGCGCAAACAAGCCCGATTGAAGCTCTGTACATCGCTATAGCCGAGCCGATCGGAAATCTCCACCAGTTCAAGCCCTGGACCCTGCAATAAATCCTCGGCCCGATACCGGCGATACTCATCCAGCAACTCGGAAAAACTCCAGCCCAGCGCTTTCAGCCGCCGCGCCGCCGTGCGTTCGAGCATGTGCTGGGCCGCGCAAAAATCTTCCCAACGGGCGTTGTTGGCCAGTTGCGCCACCAAATGATTGCAGACCAGGTCCAGCAAGGTGGTTTCGCTGTTGCGCCGGGTGGTTTCCAGCAGCTCCACCAGGGTTTGTTCCAGCATATGGTTGCCGGGCGTCAGCGGCTGGACGAACAGTGCCGGGCGCAGGCGGATCACGTGGCAGGGTTGTTGCCACAGCACGGGGGCGCGAAAGGCCTGCACATAGGCCTGGTGCTCGGCAGGCCTGGGGAAGGTCAACCCGATCGCTTCGATCGGGTCTTGCTCGAGGCCGCTGGCCAGCAGTTTTCTGCGCAACATGCTGCAGAGGCTGATCAGGATGTAGTCTGTCATGGCCGGGGTGGCCTTCAGGCTGCCGCAATCATGCAGACGCAGCTCCACCCCTTCATCGACGCGGACGACCTCGGCATGAAAGTGCCCGTTGAAAAACGGAAAGAACCGCACGAAGTAGCGGCAGGCGCTTTCCAGCGAGGCGGCAACATCGAACAGGTAGGTCAGGCCATTGGTCGAGGTGGACAGAAAGCGGCGTCCGGCGGCCAGGCCGATCAACGGGTCATTGCTCTGCTGCGCCAGCGCCCAGAAGCGTCGGGACAGCAGCAACGGCACCCGCATGAACGGCGTGCGCAACTCATACAGGCTGCGGCGGAACACCGCCTCGATGCGCTCGCGTTCGAATCCGCGGGCGAGAAGCTCCTCGATCGCCGGCAGCAGGGAGGGTGCGTAGAAAGCGTTGGGCGCTGGCTGATTACTTTTTGTCATGTAGGGCTCAATGCCTGTCGCGTCAGTGTCGTTAGTCTGCGCAAAGCGATTTTCCGGAGCAAGGTCCATGCTTGATTTACGCCAACTTGATCTGAACCTGTTACTGGCCTTCGACGCAATCTACCAGCAGCGTAGCGTCAGCCGGGCGGCGCAGGTGATGAACCTCTCGCAACCGGCGATGAGCAATGCCTTGCGCCGCCTCAGAACCCTGTGCGGGGATCCGCTGTTCATCAAGAACAAGCTCGGCGTGACCCCGACCCTGACCGCGCACCGGCTGGCCGATTATGTGCGCAGCGCACTGGACAGCCTGCGCGAAGGCCTGCGCATGATCCCGGCCGGTCGCCAGGGCAACCCGTTGCTGCGCATCAGTTGCCTGGATTGCCTGCAGCCGGTATTGCTCGATGCACTGCTGCAAGCGCCCCAGTCCAACTGGCAGATTCGCTATTTCCAGCCGCGCCGGCGCGATGCCTTGCTGGACCTGGCAACCGGCCGGCTGGATATCCTGGTCGATCTCGATCAGCCCCTGGCCGGCCTGGCCGGGCTACACAAACAACCCTTGCCCGCCGATCATTATGTGTTCGCGTACGGCGCCGGCCTGAGCGAACCGCCGCGTACCCTCCAGTCTTACCTCGCGCAACCGCAGATCCAGGTGTCGAGCCGGCGCGACGGGCTCAGCCCGGTCGACCTGCACCTGGGCCTGAAAGGCCAGCGCCGGACGATCGCCGTCACTACCCAGAGCACCCTGGCCGCCAAACTGATCGCCGACCGCCAACCCTTTGGCCTGAGCCTGCCGAGCCGTGTCGCCAGTGTCCTGGGGCTGCAGCAGGCACCGCTGCCTTTCGATGAACCGGTAGAGCTGTTGCTGGCCCTCTACATGGAAAGCAAATACCGATTCGAGCGCAGCCGCGAACAGGCCATGCAGTGCCTGCTGCAGGCACTGAGCCAGACCGAATCACCCCTGGAACTGGCCCGCCGCGCTTAACCGGCCAGACGCTCATCGACCTCGACAAGGGCCCGCACCATGGCCTGGGCAGCCGGCGTCAAGGAGTGACCGGGCCGGCTGACCACGCCGTATTGCACTTGCAGGTCCGGGTCATCGGCGGGTATATCGACAAAGCGCAACAAATGGATCGAATCCTGTTCCACCAGCTCGGCCAAGGCCTCCACCGTGGCGAGGCCGACCGCATCCGAACGCATCACCACCCGTCGTATTGCATCGAACTGAGCGCACTCCACACTTGGCGTGAAGTCGGTGACACCCTGGATATCGGCGAGGATCTTGCGGATCATCGGCGGGATCCGCGTCCCGACCACCGGGTAGTCGAGCAGGGCGCTGAGTTTCAGGCCTGTTTGCCCGGCCAGGGGATGGTCTTTGCGACAAAAGAAACGACCACGGCGGGGCCGCAGCAGCTGCACCTGATACTGCGGGTCGCCGGTGAAATGCCGCGAGTCCGCAACGATGAACTCGATCCGTTCCTCCTTGAGCCAGACCGCCAGTTGCTCCCAGTCGCCCTGATGAAAGCCCGTGCGAATCGCCGGATGCGCCCGGATGAATTCGGCCAGGGCTTCGGGTACCAGCACCTGGGCGGTATAGGGACCGCTGCCGAACTGCAGCTCGCCGCCGGTGAGGCCATTGAACTGCACCAATTCATTGTGCAATGCCTGGCTGCCGGCCAGCAGACGCCGCGCATGCTGCAGCACCAGTTGCCCCTGGCCGGTGAGGCGGAACTCGCGGCTGCTGCGCTCGACCAGACTGCAGCCCAGGTCGCGCTCCAGGGTCTGGATGCTGCGGCTGAAGGCCGGCTGGCTCAAATTGATGGCCTCTGCCGCGCGGACAAAACTGCGGTGATCGGCCAGTGCGACGAAGTGGCGAAGCTGACGTAAATCCAATATGCACCCCCTGCATGTAACGCATACTTTTAATGCATTGGATCGATGTCGTAGAGCGTGACATAACTGAAGCCGTATTCCCACACCCGTTGTACGTCATGCACAGCCAAACCTTCGCTTCCAGCGCCTTTACCCGCACCATCCTCAGCCATGCCGAAGCCGCCGGCCTGCCGGTGGATGACCTGCTCCATCGCGCCGGCATCGAACCTTCATGGTTCGAGGACCAGCATCAGCAGATCCCGGCCTGCCTGGTCGATCGCCTGTGGCTCGAATGCGAGAAAGCGGGGGCCGGCCGTCACTTTGGCTGTGAACTGATCCATGGCATGGCCACCAGCAGCCTGCAGGGGATCAACATTCTGCTGGACTCCGCTGCCACCCTGCGCGCGAGCCTTGCGTGCTTTACCCAGTATCTGCCGCTGGTCACCAACCATGTCATCGCCGAGCTCGTCGAAAACGGCCATGAGGCCCACCTGCACCTGCGCCCCGTCCAGACGCAACCGCATTTCTTCGCCCTGGACGCGGCAACCATGAGCCTGGTGCGCAATATCGCCAGGCGCCTTGGCAAACCGCCCGGACAGGTATTTACCCGGGTCGTGTTAGATCCCGATCAAGCTGCGGGTGATTTTCTGCAAGACCTGGGCATCGCAGTCGAGCGCGGGACGTATCCCTGCCTGGTGTTGCCGCAGGCGGTGCTGGAGCTGCCATTGCTCAGCGCCAATCCGTTCCTGCACCAGAGCATGCTCGGGCACTGGCAGGCGGCTGCGCCCAATGAGAGCCGCAATGACGGGCTGCAATTGGCCAGGCACTGGTTGACGGCGGGGGATCAACCCATTGAGCGTATTGCCGAGCGGTTGGGGTATCGTCAGCCGAGCAATTTTATAAGGGCGTTTCGTAAGCAGTTCGGGATTACGCCGAAGCAGTTTCGGTTGGGTAGTCTTTAATGTAGCCCTGAGCAAAACGCTCCAAGTCTGGTGAGGCAGACTCATCCAGTAACACGATTTCCCCGATATGTCAGCCAGACTTTGTCGGCGCTGAGCGCGTTGGCAAGGGAAAAGTTTGTGACATTACTTTGCTTTTTGTAGGCATTTTCTCTAATTGCATCGGAAGCTTCCTAGGTGCGTTTGGGGGTATGGAGTTTCCATTTGAAATAACCCATTGTTGTATTGGAGTGGGTTACACAAGTTCAGCAAGTGCTTTGTTCGAATTCCATTTTCTTTGAATTCCGTGATGGGCTTTCTATCTATTGCGCGAATATCTGGAGGCATTATGGCTGCAAGCAGTTTTCAAAACGAAGTGCCCAAGGCTCGGGTCAATATCAAACTCGATTTACATACGGGCGGCGCGCAGAAAAAAGTCGAGTTGCCGCTGAAATTGATGCTGATGGGGGATTACAGCAATGGCAAGGAACAGCGGCCGTTGTCCGCAAGAAGCAAGGTCGACATCAACAAGAATAATTTCGACAACGTCCTGGCCGATTTTTCCCCGAGCCTGAAACTGGCGGTGGAGAACACCCTGGCCAACGACGGCTCCGAAACCGCTGCCGAGCTGAATTTCCAGCGCATGAAAGACTTCGAACCCGAGCAGGTGGCACGGCAGATACCGCAGCTGCGAGCCCTGCTGGCCATGCGCAACCTGTTGCGCGATCTCAAGTCCAACCTGCTGGACAACGCGACCTTCCGCCACGAACTGGAGCGCATACTCAAGGATGATGCGCTCAGTGACGAACTGCGTGCCGAACTGGCCGCCCTGGCCCCACAGGAAGACCGCTAATCCCCAGTCGGTTCTTTTATAAGGAAGTATCCAAAATGACCGTAGAACATTCTTCCGCACAATCGCGGGGCGCTACAGTATTGTCCGATGAAAACCTGGGCGTATACGGCGCCCTGTTCAACAAGATTAATCTCAGTCCGATAGCAGAGTTGGGTGGTATCGAAGTTTTTCAGAATACCGAGGCATTGTCCGAGGTTTCGGCCGATGAACGGGTCACTGCCGCTGTCAGTGTGTTTTTGGATCTGCTCAAGCAATCGTCACAGAAAGTCGAGCGCCTGGATAAAACCCTGCTGGATGAGCACATTGCTTCGCTGGATGCACAAATTAGCCGCCAACTCGATGCAGTAATGCATCACCCGGACTTCCAGCGCGTCGAGTCGACCTGGCGTGGCGTCAAGTCGCTGATCGATCAGACCGATTTTCGCCAGAACGTACGAATCGAACTCCTGGATGTGAGCCGGGACCATCTGGTGCAAGACTTCGAAGATGCCCCCGAGATCGCCCAGAGTGGCCTGTACATGCATACCTACACCCAGGAGTACGACACTCCGGGTGGAGAACCGATTGCGGCGGCCATTTCCAATTACGAGTTCGATCGCAGTCCGCAGGACATTGCCCTTTTGCGCAATATTTCCAAAGTGGCAGCGGCAGCCCATATGCCGTTCATTGGCTCTGTCGGTCCTGCGTTCTTTGGCAAGGAGTCGATGGAAGAAGTGGCCGCCATCAAGGATATCGGCAACTACTTCGACCGTGCCGAATACATCCGATGGAAGTCGTTCCGTGACAGTGACGATGCACGTTACATTGGCCTGATCATGCCCCGCGTGCTGGGGCGCCTGCCTTACGGTCCGGACACAGTTCCGGTACGCAGCTTCAACTACATCGAAAGCGTCAAGGGCCCTGACCACGACAAATACCTGTGGACCAACGCTTCGTTCGCCTTCGCCGCCAACATGGTCAAGAGCTTTATCGCCAATGGTTGGTGCGTGCAGATCCGTGGGCCACAGTCCGGTGGTGCGGTCACCGAGCTACCGATTCACCTGTACGACCTGGGCACGGGCAACCAGGTGAAGATTCCCTCGGAAGTGATGATTCCTGAAACCCGTGAATTCGAATTCGCCAATCTCGGTTTCATTCCCCTGTCGTACTACAAGAACCGCGACTACGCGTGCTTCTTCTCGGCCAACTCCACCCAGAAGCCGGCGCTCTACGACACGGCCGATGCCACCGCCAACAGCCGGATCAATTCACGCCTGCCGTATATCTTCCTGCTGTCGCGCATCGCCCACCATCTGAAGCTGATCCAGCGCGAGAACATCGGCACCACCAAGGACCGGCGTTTGCTGGAGCTGGAGCTGAACAAGTGGATCGGCGGGCTGGTCACCGAAATGACCGATCCGAGCGACGATCTGCAGGCTTCACACCCGTTGCGCGAAGCGAAGGTGACCGTGGAAGACATCGAGGACAACCCGGGCTTCTTCCGCGTCAAGCTGTATGCCGTGCCGCATTTCCAGGTGGAAGGCATGGACGTCAACCTGTCGCTGGTTTCGCAGATGCCCAAGGCCAAGGCCTGAATCACCTCGTAGGGAAACGCCGCCATGAAAATCGACCGCCCCCTGTGGGCCGCGGGGGCTCTGCTGTCCCCGCAGCAATTCCAGCAACAGGCGCGCTGGGAAGCCTGGGCCAATGAATGTATCGCCCATCTGTCCCTGGTCCACCCTTGGGGTGTCCTGGCGGTGGCCTTCGACCTGCAAGCCCTGCAACTGGGCAAGCTCAAGGCAAGCCAACTGCGCTTGCGCATGCCCGATGGCACCTTGATCGATACCAATCACGTGGATCGGCTGCCGCCTGCCGTGGAATTGTCCCGCCTGCTGTCCGACGACAGCCGTGACGCGACCTTGTTGCTGGCGTTGCCATTGGAGCAGGCCAATGGCAACAACTGTCTGCTCGAGGAGGCCAAGGCTGATCGGCCGACGCGCTATCGGCGGGATTGGCGTCAAGTGCAGGATGTCTATGAAGACGAGGTGCAGTCGATCGGCGTGCTGGAGCACGTGTTGAGCCTGCGCCTGGGCAGCGACGCCAATGACGATTACCTGACCTGCCCGGTCGCGCGCCTGGTGCGCGACGGGCAGGGCGCCTGGAGTCTTGACGCCACCTACGTGCCACCGCTGCTGAGTTTTGCGGCGCATCCGGGTCTGCTGACGCAGCTGGATAATCTGCTGACCCAGATGGCCGCCAAACGCCAACGATTGATGGGCATGCGCCGCGAAAGCAACCAGCGCATGGCTGATTTCGCCGTGGCCGACGTGTCGTTGTTCTGGTTGCTCAATGCCTTGAACACCTACCAACCGGTATTGACCGATCTCAAGGCGCGTCCCGCGCGACATCCTGAGCAGGTCTATCAGGAGCTGATCAAGTTGGCTGGCAGCCTCCTGACCTTTTCCCTGGAACACGATATCGACAAGCTCCCAGCCTATCGGCACGACCACCTGGAGTCCGTGTTCCCACCGTTGATGGGCACGATCGCCACCTTGTTGGAAGCCAGCCTGCCGTCGCGGGTCATTGCCCTGGAGTTGGAGGCCAATGGCGCCAACCGTTGGCAGGTCAGCCTCAATGACGCGCGGCTGCGGGAACGTGACAGTGCCGACTTCTATCTGTCGGTGCGTTGCAGCCTGCCTGCCGCGCAATTGCAGAGCCAATTCCCACGTCTGTGCAAGGCGGGCAAGCCGGACGATGTCGATCAATTGATCAACGCCGCGCTCGACGGCATTCCGTTGCAGCCGCTGAGCCATGTACCGGCGGCTATTCCCCTGCGCCTGGAAAACCAGTACTTCGCCCTCGATCTCAGTCATGCCAAGGGGCAGGCCATGCTGGCTGCCGGGGCCTGCGCTTTCTACGTTCCGAGCACGCTGGCCGATGTGAAACTTGAACTGTTTGCGGTGCTGCGCACATGAACCAGAACGCTTCCGAAATAGCGACCACGGCAGCAGTGGTGATCGACGCGCTGTTGCAAGACAGCTACCTGCTGGTGGTAGAGCTGCGAAAGGGGGCCTTGGTGCTGGATGGCCCGACCCTTTCGGCGCTTTGCTCGAAGCAGATCGAGCATGTTCGCCAGGAGCTTCAGGATGCTGGTCTTAGCCAACGCAGCATCGACCACATCAGCCATGCGCAATGCGCCTTGCTGGATGAAACCGTCCTCAATTGCGCCCAGAAGGACGCCCGCGAGTTCTGGGCCAGTGAACCCCTGCAGGCCAAGTTCTTCAATCGACACCAGGCAGGCGAGTTCCTGTATGAGGACATGCGCGAAGCACTGCGCGAACCCGCGCCCGATCTCCACGTGCTGACGGCCTACCAGCGGGTGCTGGTGCTGGGCTTCCAGGGCCGTTACAGCGATGTCAAGGACCCGGATCGTGAGCAGTTGCTGGCGGCGCTCAATAAGCAGGTAGCACCCTTGGCACTCGGCCATGGGGTGGCGACCCAGCCGGGTAGCGGCCAGCAATTAAGCGACCTGCGTTGGTTGCGGACCCCGTCGGCCCATGTTGTGACGGCGGGTTTGTTACTTGTCGGTGCGTGGTGGGGGCTGGACCGTCTGTTGGGCGGCGTGATCGCGACGCTCCTGAGCGCTCAGGTGTGAGGGGCCTATGACGCTCAAACTGACACGGGTTCTCTGGGTGTGGGCAGGCACGCTTGTCCTGGTGCTGCTGGCTGTCTTGCCGCTTGCAATCTGGATTCGCGCGGTGGCGACGCTGGCCGTGGTAGGCGTCGTCGTCCTGACCTGGAATCGGGCCGGGCGACGTGCTGCGCGCTCGTGTGAATCACTGGTGCTTGCCGACAACCTGTCCCTGCCACCGGCCGCTTACCCTGAGCCAGTGGTATTGGTTTGCGGCGATGGCCTGATGGGCCTATTCGGCGCCATTCCCACGGAACTTCTGGCCCTGCGCACCACCGCGCAAGGGTGCTACGTGCGGGTGCCTGACTTGGAACGGCTACCGGTGGTTGCTTCGAGCCTGCTGGCCCAGCGACCGGAGTGGGGCGGGCAGCTCTGCGTCATGTTCGTCGTCAACCCCGGCGTGCATACGGACGCCGCGGTACTGGCCGGCCAGTTGCGCGCTTTCTGCCATCAGACAGCGCTGATTCGCCAGCGCGGCATCGTACTACCGCAACTGATGGTGAGCTACCTGCAAGCATCGAGCGGCGAAGGGCCCTGGTTCTGTTGGCAGGCAGGCGAACCTGACCCCAGTGTGCGTGAATCCGGCGCGTGCGTCAGCCTCGTCGATTGGCAACGGTATGCCACCGAATCAGCGACACAAACAGCCCGCCTGCACGCCTGCGTACAACTGAACAGTGCTGCGGCCTGGCTGGGGGAAAGGGTACTGCCGCACTTTGCGACCCCGGAAGCCCGCAACCCCGCCAGCCCGGCAGTGGCCTGCGCCATCACCCTGGTACCAGCGCTACCCCAGACCGTTGCGGGCAATCTGTGGCAACAATGGCTGCGCGACAAGGTTGCGCTGGTTGATACAAGGCAAGCTCCAATCGAAGCGGACACCCCATTGCCGTTCCCGGATGCCTTGCTTCATCTGCTGCCCATTGACGCCAGATATTCCCCGGCACGCCGAGCGAGCGTGATTGCGCTGTGGCTGTTCGCGGTTGCCGGGATCATCGCCCTGGCCAATTCGGCCTGGCAGAACAACCTGCTTGTACGTCAGGTCAATGATGACCTGCGTCGTTACACCTCGATGCCTGAGTCGAGACACCGCGACCAGCCGGGGTTTGCCCAGCGTGAAGAGGCAATGGCGGTGCTACGTGAGCATGCCACGCGGCTGGACAGCTACTACCGCCATGGCGAACCCCTGGCGCTGGGCTTGGGCCTGTATCACGGCGGTCACCTGCGGGCGCCGTTGCTGGCGGCGATTGCCGGCCACCGTCAACCGTTCACGGCCCCGACATCGGCGAAAGCTCCCACTACGGTACGACTGGACAGCCTGTCCCTGTTCGGTTCGGGAAGCGCCCAGCTCAAGCCCGAGTCGACCAAGGTGCTGATCAATGCCCTGGTCGACATCAAGGCCCAGCCAGGCTGGCTGATCGTCATCGCCGGGCATACCGATGCCACGGGCAGCGCCGAGCAGAACCTGCAATTGTCCCGTGCCCGAGCGGCCGCGGTGCACGAGTGGATGCAACGCATGGGCGATATCCCCGGCAGCTGCTTTGCCGTACAGGGTTTTGGTGCCAGCCAACCCATCGCCAGCAATGACACCGAGGCCGGGCGCGCGGCCAATCGACGCGTCGAAATCCGTCTGGTCCCGGAAGTGGGGGCCTGCGTGCTACCCAGTGCGGGGCCAGACAGACAACCCCCTGTCGCATTGCGCGGCATTCGTTTCTGAGAAAAGGAGTTTCACATGGCAATTCCCGTTTACCTGTGGCTGAAAGATGAGAACCAAAATCTCATCAAGGGCTCCGTAAGCGTTGAGGGACGAAATGGCAGCATTGAGGTGCTCGCCCTGGACCACGCCGTCACGATCCCCACGGACAACAACACTGGCAAGCTGACCGGCGTACGGGTCCACAAGCCGTTTGTGTTCACCAAGGAAATCGACGACTCCAGTGTTTACCTGAACAAGGCGGTGACCAAGGGCGAGACCTTCGACAATGTAGTGTTCAAGTGGTATCGCATCAACGACCAAGGGCACGAAGCCGAGTACTACAGCGTTCTCCTGGAGAAGGTCAAGGTTGTTAGCGTCGCATTGAAAATGCACGACATCAAAGATCTGGAAAAGGAAAAGCACAACCACCTGGAGGTGGTTGAACTGCGGTACGAAGAGATCACCTGGACCTTCAACGACGGCAACAAAATGCACTCGGATTCCTGGGACAAGCGCCAGACGGCCTAACGGGAAAGGGCCAACAGATGGAACTCCGTCTGTTGGCTCCTGGTGTGTTGGGTTGAACGTCCGTTCGCGGGCATTTAGCCAGACACATCACAGCTCAAGCCCAGCGTTTACTCCCCCGATTTCACGCCAAAAATCCCGAACAAGGACGCGCCCGTATGGCACAGAGTTCGACCCGTTTGCTTCGCCGTCTCAATCCCTACTGCGCCCAGGCCCTGAGTGCGGCGGCTTCGCTGTGCCAGAGCCGCGCCCATGCACAGATCAGCATCGAGCACTGGCTGCTCAAGCTGCTGGAGCAGGGCGAGGGCGACCTGACCCTCATCGCGCGCCGTTACGAATGGGACATGGACGATCTCTGGCGCGGGCTGCTCGACCATCTCGAAACCCTGCCGCGCAGCATGCAGAGCAAGCCTCAGTTGTGCGGCAAACTGCAGCAACTCATCAAGAACGCCTGGCTGCTTGCGTCGCTTGACGACAACAACGACAACCTGCGTTCCGCGCACCTGCTCGGCGCGCTGTTGGAAACCCCGAGCCTGCTCTCATGCGAAGCTACGTGGCCGTTGCTCAGCATCAGAGAGGTGCAGTTGCAGCACTTGTTTGCAGTGCTCGATCAGCACTCCGAAGAGAGACCACAGATTCAGCAAGTATCCGCATTGGGCCGGACAGAAGTCATTACAGTGCTCCCAACCACTGCAGCCTGTTCCGATGCCTCGCAAGCCGTGCTGGACAAATTCACCCAGGACATCACCGCCAAGGCCAGGGAAGGGCGGATCGATCCCGTGTTCGGCCGTGACGATGAAATCCGTCAGGTCATCGACATACTCAGCCGTCGCCGCAAGAACAATCCCATCCTGGTCGGCGAGCCGGGAGTCGGCAAGACCGCCCTGGTCGAAGGCCTGGCCTTGCGTATCGTCGAAGGCAACGTCCCGAACAGCCTCAAACCCGTCAGTGTGCGCACCCTCGACCTCGGCCTGCTGCAAGCGGGCGCCGGCGTCAAAGGCGAGTTCGAACAACGGCTGAAAAACGTCATCGATGCCGTGCAGCAATCGGCAGATCCGGTACTGCTGTTCATCGACGAAGCCCATACCCTGATCGGTGCCGGGAACCAGGCGGGCGGTGCCGACGCGGCGAACCTGCTCAAGCCGGCCCTGGCCCGGGGCGAGTTGCGCACCATCGCCGCCACCACCTGGAGCGAATACAAACAGTACTTCGAGCGCGATGCCGCCCTGGAGCGACGCTTCCAGATGGTCAAGGTCGACGAGCCGGACGATGCCAGCGCCTGTCTCATGCTGCGCGGCCTCAAGTCCCGCTACGCCAGCCACCATGGCGTGCACATCCAGGACGCGGCGGTACAGGCCGCCGTGAGCCTGTCGCGACGCTACCTGACCGGCCGGCAACTGCCGGACAAGGCCGTGGACCTGCTCGACACCGCCAGCGCACGCGTACGCATGAGCCTCGACTGTGAACCCCAGGCGCTGGTCCGGCTCAAGGCCCGGCAGGCCGCCCTGGAACTGGAGCGCCAGGCCCTGGAAGAAGACGCCCAGCTCAGCGGCAGCAAAACCGGCGAACGCCTGGCGAAGATCGCAGCGCAATCTGCCGAGTTGCACCTTCAGCAAATCGACCTGGACCAGCGATACCGGTACGAACTCGACCTGACCCAGATACTTCTCGTTGCCCGTCAGGCCGAGCGCGGGTTGGACACCTGCGCGCAATTGCAACGGCAACTTGCCGAGGCCCAGGGCAACCAGCCGTTGCTCTCCCTCGACGTCGACCCCCGCAGCGTGGCCGAAGTCATCGCCGACTGGACTGGCGTTCCTCTGGGCAGCCTGCTCAAGGACGAACAAGCCAACCTGCTGGCGCTGGAACAACAACTGAGTGAGCGCGTCGTGGGCCAGGACCATGCCCTGAGCGCCCTGGCCCAACGTCTGCGTGCAGCCAAGACCGGCCTCACCGACGACAAAGCCCCATTGGGCGTTTTCCTGCTGGTAGGCACCAGCGGCGTCGGCAAGACCGAAACCGCCCTGGCCCTGGCCGACAGCCTGTTCGGTGGCGAGAAGTCCCTCATCACCCTCAACCTTTCCGAATACCAGGAAGCCCACACCGTCAGCCAACTCAAGGGCTCGCCGCCCGGTTATGTTGGCTACGGCCAGGGCGGGGTGCTCACGGAAGCTGTACGGCAACGGCCCTACAGCGTCGTACTGCTCGACGAAGTGGAGAAAGCCCATCGCGACGTGCTCAACCTGTTCTACCAGGTCTTCGATCGCGGCTTCATGCGCGATGGGGAAGGGCGCGAAATCGACTTTCGCAACACCGTCATCGTCATGACCTCCAACCTCGGCAGCGACGAACTGCAAGCCTGCCTGCAAGAGCAGCCCGACGCGTCGGACCGCTTCCTCCACGAACTGCTGCGACCGATCCTGCGCGAGCACTTCCAGCCGGCCCTGCTGGCACGCTTCCAGACGTTGATCTATCGCCCACTGCAAGCCGACGCCCTCAAGCGCATCGTCACCCTCAAGCTAGCCCAGGTCGCCAAACGCCTGCAGCGCCACTACGGCCTGGACTGCCAGATCAACGAGCCACTCAGGGATGCCCTGGTCACCGCCTGCCTGCTGCCCGACACCGGAGCGCGCAACATCGACAGTCTGCTCAACCAGCAGATCCTGCCGGTGCTCAGCCAACAACTGCTGCAACGTCAAGCGGCCCGGCAGACAACCCACGGCGTGACCCTGGGCTACAGCGATGAAGAAGGCATCACCTTGCACTTCATCGATGCCACGGAGGCCTGACCATGTCCCAAGCCTTACTTACCTTCTTCGACCACAGCCGCCACAAACTCCAGGTAGGGGACATCAAGGCACCGCTCGACGTCCTGGTTTTTCGCGGTGAGGAATGCCTGAGCAAACCCTTCAACTATTCGATTGAGTTCACCTGCACCGAACAGGACCTCGCCGCCGACCAACTGCTCGGCCGCGAAGCCCGCTTCAGTCTGCACGCCCGACCGCAAAAGCAGCCGTTCTCCTTTGGCCTGCCGGTACCCGAGATTAAGCCGCTGCGCAACTTCTACGGCGTGATCACCGGCTTCCAGCGCCTGTCGGCCTCCCGCGACGAGGCCCGCTACAAGGTCACTCTGCAGCCGCGCCTGGCGTTGCTCGACCGGGGGAAGCAGTACCGCATCTACCAGCACAAGTCGGTGCCGGAAATCGTCGAGCACATCCTGCGCAGCCGCCATGATTTTCGCGGTCAGGATTTTCTATTCAAGCTGGCGAACGAATACCCCAAACGCGAACAGGTCATGCAGTACGGCGAAAGCGACTTCGCCTTCATCGCCCGCCTGCTGGCCGAAGTCGGCATCTGGTACCGCTTCACCAGCGACGAACGCCTGAAGATCGACGTGGTCGAGTTCCACGACCACCAGCGCCACTACCAGTTCGACGTCCAGTTGCCTTACCGCCCGCCCGGCGGCATGAGCAGCGACGAGGATGCCGCCTGGGATTTGCAGACCCGCCACCAGGTGGTGGAACGCAACATCAACATCCGCGCCTACAACCACCGCGAAGCCAGCGCCTCCCTAGACGGCGAGATCGACCAGACCCGCGGCGCCAAGACCACCTACGGCGAGGCCTACCACTACGCCGAGCCTTACACCGTGCTCGGCGACCGCTATGCCCTGGACGAAAGAACCCTGCAATGCGAAAGCGGCATTTTCTACGCGCGCCTGAGCCACGAACGCTACCTCAACAAACAGACCCTCTTGAGCGGCGTCAGCAGCAGCGCCACCCTGGCCCCCGGCCAGGTGCTGAAGATCACCGACGGCGC
>NZ_VXCP01000060.1 GCF_011355085.1 Pseudomonas akapageensis
GGGTGGGTATGTAGGATTGGTCTGTCAGATGGGGGGGATTAGGCGGTATGTAAAGTAATTTATGTAGCTGGGAGCGAAGTGCAGCAATCAAAAATCCCGCAGAACGGGATCTGCGGGATTTTTGATTAGTTGCTAAGTTCTATTCAGAATTTTCCCAAGGCCTTTTACCCTGAACGCATTAACGGCGTTAGTCACTATGCCAACGGTTCCAACAGCACGCGGGAAATCTTTGGGTCGCACATCAACGTGTCTGAGCCTGACTGTGTCTCCGGAGCTGTTAGTGGGTACGGATGGTGGGGCCGGTGAATGTGCCTGAGTCTGAACTGGAAGGACATCAGGGCTACTATCATAGTCGACAGACGGAATACTTGGAGTTACAGAGCCGCGTGTGTCAACGACGTCAATGCCAGTATCGCTTGCAGATGGCCGTCTTGCTGCCTGCGAAGTAGAGCTGCCGGCACGCGATAAGTTTGGTGTTGCACCAGTTGGCACAGCATCAGTCTGTGTACCTACGCTCTTCCGCGTTACACCAGCACCACCAGCCGGCGATTTCGACCGGGTCGCCCCAAACCCTACAACTATCCCGCCGAGGACGGTGGCCGCATAACCTCCATACATGAGTCCCTCCGCGACCTTTGGATCTTGCACTAAATTCGAGGCAGCTTGCAGACCAAGACCCAAAATCTGAATTCCCGCGCCCACGACAAGTGGCAAAGTGACTCCTCCTGTAAAGTAGATGGAGGCCGCTATCGATACCACCAGAATTACCGCACCGACAATAGTGCCTAGCCAGCCGCCCAGGAGGCTTTTATCTGGCTTCTGCTTCTCGGGCGGATCGATATACGGCGGATTCGGATCCCGCCGAGGTGCCACAGAATCAGCACGATGCCCGGTCGGGTCGCGCCATGTGATCGGGTTGCCCAGGCAATACAGGTAAGGGTTGATCCCCGATTCCTCGGGGCTGAGCGAGTCCGGGCTGTGAAAACGCATCAGGCTCGGGTTGTAGGCCCGGTACCCACGACCCAGCAGGTACCAGCCAAAGGCCTTGTCGCGGGCTTCGCCGTTGAACGCCAGCAGGCTGTCCAGTCCGTTGTCGCCGGCGCGTTCGCCGTAGGCGCTGTAGTTCGCTGTCTGTACGCCGCCTGCGTCGCTCTCGCCGATCACGCTGTTGGCCGCATCGGTCAGCAGCAGGCGGGTCTGGGCGGGGCTGCCGGGCTGCTGCTGGCCCAGCGGGCGGTCGCCGTCGTACAGGTATTGGGTAAGCACGCCGTCTTCCAGGGTGCTGCTCAGGCTGTAGCCCTGATAAGCGCGCAGGCTTTCGCTGGCACTGCCGTGGCGCACGCCGACCAGATGGTCGTGGCCATCGTAGCGGTAACTGGCGAGCGATGCATCGTCATTGGCGCTGCGCACTTCCAGCAGGCGGCCGAGGCTGTCGTAGCGCAGGCGGCGGCCCTGCTCGTCGTTTAGCATGTGGCCGTCGGCGTCGTACTCGAAGGCCTGTTGCGCCGGATAATCGGGGTGGGTATGGGTGACGCTCCTGAGCTGGAAGCTGCCATCTTCGGCATAGACGAAGCGTGCCGTATCCCGAGTGCCATCGTCGAACGTCGTCACGCATTGGGTGATGTTGTTCAAGTCATCGAACCGGAACAGCTGTTGCGTGATCGGCGTGCCCTGGGCGTTGGTCGGCAAGGTGTCGCCTTCGCAGGCATGACGCGTCAGGCGGTTGAGCGCATCGTAGTCGAAGGTTTCCAGGAGCCTGGAGCGGCCATCCTGCTGCAGCTCGCGGCTGTGCAACTGATCGTCGTCGCGCCAGACCTGGGTCAGGGTTTGCACGGTGCCGGCGTCCAGGCGCAAGGTGCGCAGCACTTCGCGACCGTGCTCGTCGTATTCAAGGTCAGTCACCAGAGCGCGGCCGCTGGCCAGGTCGGTGCTGGTGCTCTGGGCCAGCAGACTGTCGCCGTTGTAGACGAACTCGGCCTTGAGATTGCCCTGGCTGACCTGCCGCAGCCGGCCGAACTCATCGTAATCGTACTGGGTCGGGGCGCCGCCGCTGTCGCTGCGGCTCAGCTGGCGCCCCTGCAGCGAGGTCCGGTAGTCGCTCTGCTGGCGCTGGCCATCCTTGTCGATCCACTGTTCGGACTTCAGGTGGCCCTGGTCGGTGTACTGGTAAATCCGCTCGCCATTGGCATTTTGCGTGCCGGTGATGTCGGCGCTGAAGCGGTCGTAGCCGTAGCTGGCCGACCCGTCCGGCGCTTCGATGGTGGCGGGCTGTGTGGTCAGGGCCAGGCGGTAATTGTATTTGATGGTGCGGTTGCTGGCGGTGATGCGCTGGCTGACCAGCACCTGTTCGCCGTCGTAACGGTATTGCTCCATTCGCGGGCCGACGCTGAGGCGGGTCAGGCGATCGAGGCCGTCGAACCCACGCTCGCACACGGGCAGCGGTGCCGAGCCGTTGACGGGCGACACTTCGAGCCGGGTGGGCAGTTCGTTGCGGCTGTGTTCGGCAAAGGTGCGGGCGATCGCGCTGTCGTTGGGCAATACCGTGCGCTGCATGCGACCCCAGGCGTCGTATTCATAGCGGGTGGTGCGTTGCAGGTTCTGCGTGGGTTGGCCGTCGGGGCTGCGCAGGGTTTCCACTTCGCGGGTGCAGCTGCCCAGGCCGGTGTAGAAGTATTCCCGCAAACCTGCCGGTGTACCGTCGGCATCCAGGCGCTGCACCGAGACGGGCTTGTCGAACAGGTTGTACTGGGTCACCTGCCGGTGGGTGCGCACGCCAGGTTTTTCGGCATTCTCCTGCCAGGTGCTGACGGTGTTGCCATGGGGGCCGAAGGGCGACATCTCGCTGAACTGGGCGACGCCGTCCGGGCCGGTCTGTTTGTACAGTTGCCCCCAGGCGTCGTATTCGAAGTGGCTGGTCAGGGCCAGGCTGCGTTCGTCCAGCTGGTCGAAAACGGTTTCGCGGGTTTTACGGCCCAGGCCATCGAATTGGGCGGCATAGGTCTGGTGCCGCACGCGTTGCTGGCCGGTGGCATCGAGGGTTTCGCGTTCTTGGCGAAGGGTACGGTTGTATCCGTCGAAGAAGGTGAAGGTGGTGACCCCTTTGACATCCGTCACCGCTTGTGTGGCTTGTTGCCCATCGGTGGAGGTGAGGCTGTATTGATACTGACGCGTCGCTACGTACTCGGTGTCGGGTGCCACGGTTTCAGTCACGAGACGTCTCAGGGCATCGTAGCGATAATGGGTCCGCACGCCGTGGATGTTTTCGTCGCGCATCAGGTCACCGGTGAACAGCGAGTGCGCGGTGGTGGTGGTCTTTTGCGTGCGGTCGAAGCCGATGTAGGTTTCGACGGTTTGCTGCAGGGTTTCGCGGCCCAGTTCGCCATCGACCTTGCTGTAGCGAAACTCCGTGCGTGAGGTCTTGCCATTGAGGGTTTCGGTCTGGAAGTCCGCGCGGCCATGCAGGAAGAGCCTGTCGGGCATGTCCAGATAGCGCCGCTCGGTCTGCCGCAGCAGGTTCTGGTTGTCGCCTTCGATATGCACCAGGGTTTCGCTATCGATCAATAGCCAACCGTTGCCGATCCCGCCTTGCACCGGCGGCAGTTGCCGGTAGCCATAACGCGTGCGCAGCACGGGTGCCTGGCCTTCGCCACCGGTGGCGGGGTACACGGTCTGGCTGCGCAGATTACGCACGAAGCCTTCGGGGTCGGCCGGGCAGCCTTCGCTATCGTCGACTGGGTAATACTCGCGAACGATGCGGATGCCGTCGGGCGTGAGCTCTTCGAGCAGGTTGCCGTGATCGTCGTAGAGGGTGGTCAGGATCTCGCTGCGCGTCCTGGTCGCATCGTTAGCCAGTGCCCAGCGCTTTTCCACGGTCTTGGGCAACTGGAAATAGGGCGGCTGCTGATCGAAGGGCACGTCCAGGGCGTGATAGGTATTGAGCACCTTCTGGATGCAACCGTCCTGGGCGGTGGTTTCTTCGGTCAACAGGTGGAAGCGGTTGAAATGGCGCACGACGCTGCGCACCACCCTGCCATCGAGCAGGTGCTCGGTGATGGAGCCATAGCTGTAGCTGCCGCTGACCTTGTACAGGTTGTCCAGGCCGTCATCGCTCCAGCTGATGGCGCTGTTGTTGCCCAGGAAGTTCTCGTTGGTATAGGTGTAGCGTGCCTCCATGCGCGGCTGGTCGAAGCCGGGCAGGATTTCATGGCGGGTGACCCTGGGCAGCGGCTGGCGGCCACTGTTGCCGGGGTAGGCGTGGCCGCCATCGTTGTACTCGACCAGCTCGCGCCCGCCCACCGGGGTCTGGACCTCCTTGATGCAGGTCATGCCGCGCACCTGCACGTAATCGAAGCGCCAGCTGGCCCGCTCGGCGGTCGGCAACACGATCTCGCGCACGTGCCGATCGGTCAGCTTGACCTCGAAGCGCGCCAGCGGCGTGCCGCCGGGGCCGGCGAAGGGGTGCAACTGCAGGACCATGCTGCTGTCACTGGAGCGGTCGATCTGCAACAGCGTCTGTTCGCTGGCGTCCTTGATCGAGGCCAGGCAGGGTTGGCCCCGGAAGCTGGTGTAGTGCAGGCTGATCCAGTGTCCCGATGGCGAGCAGACCCGGCTTGGCAGGGCCACCCGGTCGGCGCCGCTGCCCAGGGTTTGCAGGATCTCCACCAACCCGGACTTGTGCACCACGCGGTAGGTGTCGTTGCCGTCGTTGTAGAAGTGGAAGCTGTCGAGCTTCTTCTCGCGAATCGACGGCTGCGGGCCGCTGCCGGTGACCTTGAAGGTCTCCCCGGTGCTCAGGGCCAGCATGCTGTTGGGCGGGGTGTACTGGGACAGGTTGAGGTTCCAGCCTCTGCCGAAGCCCGAGTCCAGTATGTTGAGCGGGTTGAAGGCCAGCTGCAGAGGCAGGACCGGGCCGCACAGGTCGTTACTCTTGAGTTCCGGCAGGTCGATGGTTGCGGTGTATTGGCCGGTACGCGGGTCGACGCTGTTTTGCACGAAACTCAGAAAGTTGAAGGCGTTGGAATGCGCCGTTGAGGAAGTGGTCATGGTCGTGAATCCTCGATAAGACGGTTCGGGAGTGGCAGCGCGCCCGGCAGTTGCCAGCCGGGCCATATTGTCGGAGGGGGTTAGCGGAGTGTGCCGCAGCGGTACCGGGTCGGACCGTTTTCGTCGTCTTCGTGCCAGCGACCGATCATCACGCTGTTGTCCGGGCAGTTGAAGGTGTGATTCTTTTCTATGACCTCAGACGACCAATTACCTGGAGTGGCGGCAAGTTCACGTTGCAATGAGTCGACAACCGTCGCGCATTCATACTTGGTCATGCCGTTCTCGTCGCCCGCATGCTGGCGGCCGGTCATGACTTGGTTGCCGGGGCAACTGAAATAGATACCTCGGTTAGGTTTCTCGCCATCCCCGGACTCCTTGATCTCAACGGACCATGTGCGATCCTTCAAGGTCAATGGGCCTTCTCGCGTGGCAACGCCGCAGCGGTAGCCGGTATTCTTGTTTTCGTCACCGTAATGCCTGCGTCCGGTCAGGATCTGGTTGACAGGGCAGCTGTAATTCGAGTTGGCCTCCTTGATCGGGTCGGACCAGGTGTGCGATCCGGTCGTTGCATAGGGGGGAGGGGGTGGCATGCCTACGCTGCGGCCGGCGGTCACCCTGATGCACGAGAGTGCATCGCGGATTTCCGAGCCCGGCTTATGGTACTTCCTCAGGAGCTGAAAGCCTTCTTTCACTATTTGTTCTTCGTTGTAGGAGAACAAGTTTACAACTTCAATGATGCCAGAGCTGGACAGTTTTCTGGTGGTCTTCAATTCCATCCAGAAGTTGCTGGTGTGCGGCTCGACAGGTGTTTCTTCTTCATTGCGCGGCACCGTTTGATCTTTAGTAGTGGTGGTTTGACACCAGTCGTCATCGGTCAGAAGAATGGTGGTGGCTGAAGGCAGCAGGTCGAATTCTATAGAACGAGGTTTAATGTTGTGACAGTTATTGCCGGCAGAAGTCATTTCAAATTGCCGCGTAATACCACTGCCCATTGCAGGCGGTGTGAGCGAACATTGAGCCTGATTCTGGTCGCGGATAATGATGCTGGCGGATTTCGGCGCTGTATCGGACATCGCCAAACCTGGCAGTGTCAGACAGGCGAGTCCGGAGAGTAAGTAAATAAAGTTCTTCATGTTTTTCATGGTGATCAGCGCCGAAGGTTTATGTTGTGCTAAGTAATGGGCGAATATAAATGCGGCTTACCACAATGTTCCGCACAAGTACCGGGTTTCTCCGTGTTCATCACCTTCATGGTATCGACCGATCATGACTTGATTGTCGGGGCAGACGTATTCGTGACCTTTTTTGTCCGAACCGCCTTCTGCCGCGTTATATCCCCATGCGACTTCAATGACTTGCAGGTAATCACCCCATTTATCCTTGACTTTGGCGCAGGTATATTCGGTATCGCCATTCTCATCACCTTCATGTGAACGGCCAGTCATTACACTGTTATTCCTGCATTTTTGTTCCCCGCTGGTACTTTCCTTGACTGGGCCCAGCGTAGAGCGTTCGACCAGAATTAACGGACGAACTCCATTTTGCTCCAGGGTGGCGCAGAGGTGGCTGGTCATCCCGTGTTCATCGGCGACACCATTATTGCCTTCTCTGATTCTTCGCCCAACCATCACTTTGTTGCCATCACACAGGAAGGGCCATCGCCTTTATCTCCATCATGGGATGCGCTTTCCTTTTTTTCCGATGACCAACTGCTGTCATGTATCACCCCGGCTGCAGCCCTGGGTTTGCTTGCGGGTGACGGGGACGGTGCAGAGTCATCTCCAGAACAAGCGCTGAGCATTGTGAAAGCCGACAACAATACGGCTGTAAAGTACTGGCCTTTGACGAGTGGCTTGAATAGGTAAGTATTCATTGTTGCTCCTTGGGCTTAAGTGGTAATTGCGTAGGCTTATTAACCAATAAAATGGGTTGGATCGGATGGTAGAAGCAAAAATCGAGGTTGCCTACCTAGCACAATTGATAGGTTGCAGGCGCGCTGCGGGAATAAAAGTCGGCGATTGTAGTCGCGTTCGAAAGGCGCGCAACCTATCACTTCTGTCAGTATTCATTGGCGGATATCACTGGTAAAAAACATCCCTGTCACTGGCAGGTAAAGCGCTTTGCAGAGTAGGATTTTCGGACTTGAGTATGTGGTGGAGATATGCCTCGCGAAACGCTCAATACAATAATGGACTGGGCACGGTCGGCGCCCAGAACCCTTGGTTGGGATGCAATAGTTGCTTACCATCGCGATGTGCTTAATGCACTGTTGGCAGACGGTTATATTCAGGGGTTTACAAGTGATCGCTATTTGGAAGCTTTCCCCATTGAAGAGGTCGTAACAGCCAATCGGCACTGGGAATACATCGAAAACTGCCTTCTGGACCACCCCCGTCTGTTTTTTGGTGACAACTCGATCATTCAAAGTACGGCATCCTTTACCCTGCGGATGGTAGGGGGCACGCAGTTGTCCGTGATCAAGAATGTCGGGCAGCGGGTCCGCGCTGTGGAGCGGGTCGGGCCGTGCAATGGCCTGGCCGATATCTCCCTGGTCATGCACGTCAATTTGCAGTTGAACCCTGGAACCTTGGATTCAGAAGGGCGGGTGCGGCTGAGCTGGGCCGATGGTAGCCGTTTTTTCCTGCAGAAAGACGGCAGTCAGGAATTGGACGAGCTTGGCGCGGGAAAATACCGGCGTGCGATGGAGGCGTGGCCAGCGGCCAGGAAAATGTTCGAACTCAATCGCATTCAGTTGAGCCCGGGGAACTATTGGTTGCGGCCATTGCAGTTCCTTGTCCGGGGGCACCACTCGTTGCATAACCCCCCTGAATCCGCCCATGAACTGTTGTTGTTTATAAAGTTCGCGGGCAACGATAACGGTAGGCTGCCCGCCAGTGACGGCAGTCAGAAATATCTGATCGCCGAGGCGCCAGACCTCGTGCCGCTCACGATTCTGCCAACGCTGCCGGATGTTGCTGACAGTCGCAACAGCAGGGCAGCCGAGGGCACAATGGATGCGTATGCCGTGTTTCGTTTGCATGAATTGTTGTTGCCCCCCGAAGCCCTGTATCAAGACGGTTGGTCGGACGTCGCAACGGTGCTGTTTGGCCGTGCGTGGGACCAAGGCAGGCTCAATGACCGCGTGAGCCCCAACGAAGTCACGCTGGGGCCTGGCGACCGCTGGAAGTTTACGTCCCCGACGTCCGGGCCCGTGGAGTGGAGCGTGCGCAACCTGGGGGGGGAGTCGGGCAGTGCCGGACGGATAGGCGACGATGGCAGCTACACCGCGCCCACTGGCTTTAGCGGTGATTTCAAGCGGGTGATCGTCACGGCCCGGGAAACGGGGCCGAATGCGGGTTATCGGGGCTCGGTCCTGGTGACCATCATGCAGCAGTCGATCTTCGTCGACCCTTATGTTCAGGTTACCAGTGCCGGTGGTCCGCCTCATTCCATTCGTGCGGGTAACGGGCATCAGACAACTATGCAATGGAGCCTTGAACCGGGCTCGACCGGGGGGTTGCAAAGCGCGCCCGCCGGGCAAACGCTGTATACACCCCCGGCTTCACCGCGTCCTGCGGTAATTTTTGACGCGTCGGCAAAAACGCTTGAACCGGCGGCCGTCAGAAGCAGCACAGACCGACTCGTCACACTGGATACCATCAAGGTTCGGGGTCTGATCAACACTGAAACATCATCGGTTGTGGTTGTTCATATCCCCCAGACGCATTTTTTTCGAGTGGAAAAAACACCGGCGGGCAATGGGCTCCAGTTGAAATTCTATTACGTGGACAAGCAAGGGGTCGAAGTTCGTGTCGCCGACGCCGATACACAATGGACATTACTGTCAGGTGACGGCGCGCTTTCACCCCAGGGTGTTTATACGCCTGCCGTCAATGGGCGTTGCAGATTTGCCGTGATCCGGGCAATTGAAGATGACGACCAGCGCTGGTATTGGGCATTCATCGTGGTGCCGCTGCCGTTGATAAGTATTGATCGTTTCGTAAGTTTACATAATGGCTGACAGTGCGCTTGTCGATAGTGTTTTTATTACGTGTCCGGGGCAAAACCTATCAGTTCTGCTAGTAGGCAGCCGAGTGGCGCAGGAGTAAAAAATAACCACGCTATAGGGAGTTTGCAATATGAAGTCAAATGCCGCCCGGCCACTCGAAGACCTCAAGGAAGCGCCGTCGATACCCAACATCCCGGACTTGACGGCCAATAATGAAATTGATGTCGACGCTCTGGGAAGCGACAACCTGGTGACCTATATCAAGTACCCGGGGATCGCCCTGGGCGATGTCATCTGGCCCAACTGGCGAGGCTGCAGTGCAGTGGGCCAGGCCCATGACCTGGCGGACGCCCGGGTGGATGTCTCCGAGGAAGAAGGTTACACCGAAGCGCTGGGGATGCCCGTCGCTATTCCCAATGCTTTGCTGCAAGCGCTCAACCAGGGCTGGGCCTTTTATTCCTACGCGGTGTCCTTGCCGCAGGATCCGGATGATCGCGGGCCGGAGTCGGTTCGGCAATTCTGTTACGTGGGCCTTCGCCCGCTGCGAACCACGCAATTGCCGGTGGTGCAGCTCAGGGAATCCCACGACTTGCATTTGGGCGTGGACGATATCGGTTCGGCCGGGGCGACAGCGGTCGTGCCGCCTTACCAGGCGATGCAGGCAGGGGACAAGGTCAGGCTGATTTTTCAGGGGTTTTATGAGGGCTATCCCGAACCCGAGTGGAGCCAGCTCAAGACCCTGCAGCCTGAGGATGTCGGCGCGCCAATGGTATGGCGGATCCCCAGGGTCGAGTTTGACTTCATTGAAGGCGGCCACGCCGATATCCATTATGTCATCGAGTACAGCGAATCGTCGCAGCGTACGACATCACCCACTCAGACCTTCCGGATCGAGCCGCTGCAGGCAACGCTGTTGCCGGAACTGCGCATCGACGACTACACCGGCGGGCCGCTGGATCCCAACCTGTTTCCCAATGGCTTGACCGTGCGCATCGACCCCTATCCGGGGCTGCAGGTCGATGACTGGCTGTTGCTGTACTGGCGCGGTCCGAACGAAGCGGGCAGTGTCGTGCAGGCCTTGCGCCTGGATTTGACCAGTGTGCAGAGTGAATCACTGGTGCTGCGCATCGAGCCCCAATGGTTGGACGTCAATATCGGGGCGCAGGTTTCGGTGTTCTATCAGTATGCGCGGGAAGGGGGGGCGCTCACGTCGCAAGCGCTGCCTTTGGCGGTGCAGATGCCGCGCGAACTGTCGCCGCCGCAGATCGAGCAAGCGGTGGCCGAGGGGGGGAGCGGCGAGCACAAGGGGCGGCTGGCCGCGAGCACGGCAACGCACAATGGCGCATTCGTCAATGTACCCGAGTCGGTCGTGGTCGGCGTGGGCGAGAGCCTTGAGGTGCATTGGAGAGGCCATGAGAATGGCGGGCGCCATGTCGCCGAGCGCCCTCACTCGGGTCAAACCCCGAAGCGATTCCAGATCCCCTCCAGCGCCATCGCGGCGAACATGGAGCAGAACGCCGAGGCCGAGGCAAAGCGCTTCGAGGTGGTTTACCGCCTGAATATGGCCGGTGGACAGCACCTGGATTCGGAGCCCTTCAATCTGCGTATCACTCCGTTGGCGCAATCCAGTTACCCGACGATTCAATGCAAACAGGCACAGGGCAATTCAACCTTGTCACTGGCGAGTGTGCCAAGTGGCGCAGACCTGGAGTTGAACAAGTGGTCCTTCATGGCTGTTGGTCAGCAAGTAACCA
Source organism: Pseudomonas akapageensis (assembly GCF_011355085.1). Taxonomy (GTDB): domain Bacteria; phylum Pseudomonadota; class Gammaproteobacteria; order Pseudomonadales; family Pseudomonadaceae; genus Aquipseudomonas; species Aquipseudomonas akapageensis. The sequence goes on from NZ_VXCP01000060.1 coordinate 10,807, forward strand.
TTTCGGCGACTGGCATCAATCCGTCGAATCAACCGGTCCACTGGACAATACGAAACAAAGTTGCTGTTACAGAGGAGGAGTTTTCTGGCAATCGAGTAGAGGCAAGTTTGCCAAGAGATTTTCTGCGGCAGTTGAAGTTGAATAATCAATTCAGTGTCGCTGTGACCGTCAGTTTCGATGGGGGTGAATCCATTGTTCAGTTTGGAACTCTATATTTGACGCTGGTGGCTTGAGGTTTACAAGTCTTGGTTGTTTTCAGGTGTGGGTAATCATGGTTGTCGGCTTCACACTCAAGTGCGAAGCGATGACGAGCTATTGTCTGAGATTGAGAAAAGAGGGTGGAGTCATGCAAAAGCAATCAGTTACAGAATTTGTTCGTTGGATGCAGGAACGGCCTAGGACCATCAATTGGGATGCCATCGTTGCCTATGATCGAAGCAAGACCAATATGCTGTTGTTTCAGGAGTACATAGAGCGCTTTACCGGGCAAAGTTATTTCGAGCCCTTGACATTTCTGGTCGAAATTTCAGTCGGCACACGCTGGGAATTTATCTACGATTATATCCTGGACAAACCACGGATTTCATTTGAAAACGCAACCATCACCCATTCTACGGCATCCTTGACCATGCGCATCGTGGGCGGTTCGCAAATTACCGTCAACAAGACAACCGGTGCGCGGGTCAGGAAGGTGTCCCGCTTGAAAATGGCCGATGCCTTGAACGGGCCGTCGTTGCGCATGGACATCGATTTGCTGAAGAACGCCGGTTCGGTTGACTCCGCTGGGCGGGTGACGTTGGATTTGTCGAAAGGGTCGCGATTTTATCTGACCTTCTCCGACACCGACGAAGAGAACGAGCAGGGGGGGGAAAAATTCAGACGGTTGTTCGAAGAATGGGAGGTTGAAAAAAAGGTGTTCGAGTTGAACAACCTTCAAATAGAACCGGACGATTTTCTCCAGCCCAAGGAATTCCATATACGAACCCATGCGGCGCCGGGCGCCAAAATTCGCGGCTCAAATACCGAAGGCGATGGCGCCGTCCTGCTGTTCGTGACCACTAAAGGGGGCGTAAACGGTCAGCTTCCGGCAGCAGATGCCGATTTGAATTACTTGATTCCTGAGGCATCACCGCCATTATCGGCGAACATCATGCTGGGCAATCGCTTCCTCTTGGGCAGGCTGATTGTTCAGGGCTGCCGCAAAATCCATAACGGTAGCGGTGAGGTCGGTCATGAGTTGATCGGGGAGGAAAGTGCGCACCTGGAGTCTGTCAGGCTCACCAGAGGCGAGCATCGTAGTGCGGCCAAGTCTGGCAGTTCGGAGCATTTTGCTTCGTTGAATCTGGCAAACGGCTTGAACTTTCCATTCAAGCGGCTTAGCTCCCAGCAACTTGGACTCTCAGGCAGCGTCAACAACAACTACCTCACGCTCCGTTGGACGGGGAAGGAGACACAGAGCATCTCCGTCCAGCGTAGCGGTGGGCAAACCATTACAAAGCCGGTGGGCTACCGCTGGGAATGGTCGCGTAGCTTTGCGTTCCATATGGAAACCGCAGGGCCGGATATAGGCAAATTGTTCCTCAAGCCGGTGGACAACGCTGACGTAAGGGAGTGCAAGGTAACGCCCGAAGAATTTGCCCAGGAAGGCACCGTCGCACCCTATTTCGCCGAGGTTGCAGACTTTGTCGAGAGCGAGCTGGCCACAGCACTGGACGCTGCACTGTTCCGGGTGGCAGAGGTTGCCCAGGACATCGATGCCTTCCGCCTCAATGGCCTGCTGTTTCGCAGCCACAATATCGTCGACCCTCGCGAAATCCATTTTCCCGGTGACCTGACCCTGCTTGGCAACCTCGCCCCGGACCGCACCCGTTTTATCGTCGACCCGGTCGAGTCCGTCATGGGCGCGGCGCAAACCCAGCAGTTCAGTGTGTCGCCGCCGACGACCGGCGTGACCTGGAGCGTCGCCAACCTGCCGGATGAGGAAGGCAATGCGGGCACCATCAGCAATGGGCTTTACACCGCACCGCCTGCCTCCAGCATCACCGGGAATCACAAGCGGGTCATCGTGACTGCAACCCAAGGCTCTGCCAGCAGCTCGGCACTGGTCAGCATCGTGCTGCGCGATGTTGCCATCGACCCGTTGGTCATGGTGGTTTCAGCGGGCGATACGGGGGGGCACAAGATGTCGGCGGCGTCGTTGGGCGGAGATGCCCTGCGCTGGACCTTGACGCCCGATTCCAAGGGGTCGCTGCGGCCTGACCCGAATCCCGATCCGGAAGTGCAGGAGGGCTGGCTGTACACAGCACCGGCTTCAGAGCCGTACGAAATCGACCCGACTCCGAGAGCGGGAGTCGCACCCGCACTGAAAAAAAACCTGGAGGACGATGTAAAGAGGCTCATCGAAGTCGACGGCGTACAGGTCGCCAGAGCCGCCGGTGGTGCGTCGCAAGTGGCCGATGTACTGGTGATTAAATTACCCGAAACCCATTGGTTCGAAACCGAGGTTGCCGGTAACGGGGTTCAACTGAGGTTTTTTGGGGAGGGCAAGAACGGTCCATACGAAGTAGCAGAAGAGGACGCCCAATGGCACCTGCTGTTGGGTGGCGGCAGATTGGAAAACGGCCTGTACACGCCAGCGCCTGACGGGCAGTCGAAGTATGCGGTCGTTGTCGCCATCGAGGAAAGCGACAAAGCCTGGTTCTGGTCATACATCATCATCCCGATCCCCTTCGTGGATATCGAGGAATTCGTTCGCTTGCAGAACGAATGAGGCGCGACTCCATGTCAAGTCAACTGAACTTACCAAGGAAGCACCGTCATGGCCGGTAATTCGAAAAACGAGCTGCTCGAACGGTTGGCCCGAGGCCCCGCCACGTTTGGCTGGGGGGCAATTCTGGCGTTCGACCGGTCCCGGATCAACCAGTTGTTGCAGCAACAATTTCTGTCCAACTTCAACGACTTGAGTTTTCTGTTGCCGATGGACGGGAGCTTTTACACCGACTCCGATCGCATCGAACAGATTACCCTGCGGTCGCTCGTGCTGGGGGAGCCGAGGCTGTCGTTCGAGTCGTCGGTAATCGCCAGTTCCGAAGTCACCGTGACGATGAAAATCCTGGCGGGCAGCTACAGTGCCAGCGAACATCTTCGAGTAGCTCCGCCGTTGCTGATCGAGAGCTTCAGCATCCGCGAAGACATGGGATATGAGCTACGCATGACGGCGTCGCTGGCGGTGGTCGAGGGTGAGATTGACGGTCGTGGCCGGGTATCGCTGGATTTGTCTCAGGGTACTCGCTTCAGCTGCAACCTGGGGGCGGGTGACCACGCTCAGGCCAGCATCGGCGAATTCATTGAGCGGCAAATCAAGGCGCATCCGGCCTACAAGCGCATGTTCATGATCGGCGTGCTGGACTTCAATGATTACAACCCTTTGAGTCCGCGCAAGTTTTACCTGCGCACGCAAGCGGCGCCAGGTGCCACCGATGTGCGCTCGGCCCGTTATGGTGATGGGATGCTTGCGCTGTTCATCCAGCTTCGGGCCAACGATGAACCGGGTTCGCTGCCGGTGGATGACAGAACCTTGCCGTATTTGATTCCGGACGATGTCGCCGGCGGCCAGCCGCTGTATTCCTCGACCTTGCTCATTCAGAAACGGCTGATTCCTTTCATCGACGATGCGCAGCTCGATGTGCTCAAGCACCTGTTGTTTCCCAATGGGTATGTATTCCACGAGAGCGCAGAGGGGCCGCACGAGCCGCACGACCTGGCCATATTCGGTCGTATCGAGCCGACATCCGATTCGGTGCTGGTGCAACCGGAGCGTGCCAACATCAAGGGGGGACAGAGGCAGCGCTTCACGGCGGTGCGCGGTGATGGCTCAGGGGCCAACCCGGCCCGCTGGAGCGTGAGCAATATCACCCGTCCGCTTTCGGCAGGCACCATCGGGCCAGATGGCTCGTATATGCCATTGCCACCCCAGGAAATGGGACAGGATCAACAGGTCACGGTGGTGACGGCCCATTATTCCACCCCCTATGGCGAGCGCAGCCATTCTGCCCTGGCGGTGGAGTTTTTCCAGAGCATCCAGATCGCACCGCGGGTACACCTCTGGGGTAATGGCCACCAGCCCGTGGAGTTGAAAGCGTCCAGCCTGGGCAACAGCAGCGCGTTGGTCTGGCAGTTGATCGGTGAACAGTACGGTACGCTGGACGTCCAGGCTCCCGAGCGTGCTGTCTTCACCCCATTCGAACCGGGATCAGGTTGGCCACCGGTCTTTATTCAACGTATCCAGGTAATGGATCGGAGCAGCGGCGAGTCCAGCGAGGCTGCCGTGGTGATTCTTCGCAGAAGCCAGAACCTGAAAGTTATTCCCTTCCATGTGCCGTCGTTGGCGATGTCCGAAACGCTGCAATTCAGGTTGGAAGATCCAGAGGACAATAGTGACGCGTATTGGGATAACGTCGGCGAGGGAAGCATCTCGCCGCAAGGTTTGTATACGCCGCCGAGCTCATCGGATTCGGCCGTTGATGTGATCCTTGCCGACCTGAGCGATGGTCGAATTGTAGGCTACGCCATCGTCGAACTGGTCCCTCGCCAACAAGAGGCTCTACGCTGGAGCGAACTCGACAGATTCCGCATCGAAGCGCTCGACGGCACCCAATGCTATGCCAACGGCAATCAGCAGATACCGCTGCGTATCACCATCGAGACCAAGGAGGTCGACTACCACGGCATCAAGCTGCGCATCCCCTTGAGTGACAAGGAGATGTCGACGCTCAAGCTGGTGGATTTGCAGACCAACGCCGAGCTGCCCCTGATCGACGCCTGGCAGGAAGGCATAGAACATGGCAGCCCGCTGCAGTGGGCGACCCATCAACGACGCAATCGCTTCGCGTTGCATTCCAACGGTGCGGTCCGCTACGGCACGGCGCCTGGCACAACCGAGCCGTTCAACAACGAAGGAACGCGTTACCGGGAGTTGTACATCCATACCACCTTTGAAGGGACACGCGAGTTCTACGTAACCTTTCAGGCCGACGATGGCAGCATCTGGCGCTCGACCGAGTACGGTGAAAACTCGACCGTTCTGGTGCGAGGTGTTCGCCCACCCACGCCTGAAACGACCCCGGGGCCCAACCGCCACTACGATCTGGTGCGCGACCGGGCGTACAACGGTCAAGGGCAGGAAACACCGGATGATCCCTTCTCCTACTTGCTGGACTCGATTGACTATTGGCGCTTGTCCTACCGGCGACAGGGTATATACCCGGTTGTTTTTTCGAAGCTGGAGGTCGAGGGAAGTGCTTCCAGCATTCAATGGGAAAGTGAACAGCTGGAAGAGACGTTCTTCAGCTACACCGGTTACGCGTTCTTTCCCAAGGGCATTGGTGTCGAAGAGCCGGCGGGGCTCACGTTCGACGCTTATTTCCGGGCACTGGTCCTGAACGCGGATTACAAGCCGTTCAAAACCTCTTTCGACGGCAACAAACAACCGTCGCCGGGTGAGTTGATCGTCAGCCTGCACCGAGTGGCCGACATGCCGTACTGGCACGACAGCATGGCCGCTGGCGACAGGTACAAGCTTTTCCGGGAAAGGCTCGACCCTGCGGTGGTGTTTGTTCTGCTCGATGAGGAAGGCAACCGTCATCGCCTGCGAATCAGTTTCGACGATCCGAGCCGTGAAGACAGCCGCAATCGCCTGAACTTGAGCATTCAGTAACGCAAGCCGCCTGCGCCCCCTCGCTTGATCAAGCGAGCGAGGGCGCACGCCTTGAAATTGTCGGTCAAACTTGAACGGGAACAACTTAGATGACAACTTCGACCGTTGTACATTCCAACGCTTTCAACTTTCTGAGTTTTTTACAAAACAGCGTCGATCCGCGTACCGGCCAATACACCGTGCGCATCGAACTGCCGGAACTTCACTGCAACGATTTGTGCGGCCCGGCCCTGCCGCTGCAGCTGGCCTTCAACCCGCTCAACATACTGGACTCGGGCTTCGGCAGAGGCTGGAACCTCAACTTGTCTCAATTCACTCCGCCCGACAGCATGCTGGCCCTGCACACCGGGGAAACCTTCAAAGTCACCGGCAGCGGCGAGCAGCCGTCGATCCGCGAAAAGAAACTCGACAGCTTCCACTTCCACAACGACGGCAACGACACTTACCGTGTGGTGCACAAGTCCGGGCTGGTGGAGATCCTGCAGACCCTGGGCAGCGGCGCCGACCGGGTGGCCTTGCCGAGCCGAATCCATTCGCCTTCGGGGCACTGGATCAGCCTGCACTACGCCGACTACCAGGGCAAACCCTGCCTGGCCTCGATCAAGGACGCCAGCGAGCAGACGTTGCTGCAGATCGACCGCCCCAGCGACAGCAGCATGATCCTGCAGCTGCACCCCTTCGCCGGCCCCGGCGGCACGCCGCTGGCGCGCTATGAGGTCAAGCTGACCGGGCGGCAGGTGCGCGAAATCGTGTTGCCGACCGCCGAGAGGGCCAGCTGGCGCTTCGATTACGTGCAGGTGCGCGGCCTGACCTGCATCAAGGAAGTCCAGACCCCGGTGGGCGGGCGTGAGCTGGTCGAGTACAACGACAACGGCCACGCCTTTCCCGGCAACAGTGGGCGCCAGGCGCTGCCCAGGGTCACCCGCCATGAGATCCTGCCCGGCTTCGACCAGCCGCGCATGGAGGTGCGCTACACCTATACCATCGAGAACTTCCTGGGCAACAACAGCTCGATCGGCTGGAGCGACGACGGCCTGGACAACCTGTACAAGGTCAGTGGCAACTACAGTTATGGGTCTATCGCCAGCCATCTGGTCGACGGCAGGGTGGTGCGCAGCGTCGTGTGCAGTTTCAACCGCTTTCACCTGTTGACCGAAGAGATCACCTCCCAGGGCGAATGCATTCAGCGCCAGCGCACCACCTATCACGCGCTGGACGTGCCCTTCGATCAGCAACCGCCGTATTTCCAGTTGCCCTGGACCTCGGAGCAACGCTGGGAGCAGGCCAACAGCCCGGACCGGGTCCGCAGCGAGGTGGCGACCACGGTCTATGACGATTACGGCAACCTGCTCGAAGAGACCCAAGCCAACGGCGTGCGTACGGTGAACGAGTATCACCCGCTTGAAGGTGATGACGATAGCCCGCCGGACCCGGATAATTTCGTGCGCCACCTGCGCAGCCAGACCGTACACCCGGCTGCCAACGGCGAGGGCCAGGCCCCGGTGCTGCGCAAGCGCTATGATTACCGGCTATTGGTGCCCCTGCAGGGCGGGAGCGGCCGAGGCGGGCTGCTGCTTGACCGTGAAACGCTGCTGCAGGTAACGGGCACTACCGAAACACTGGTGCAACAGACCGTCTGGGACTACCTGCAGACCCCGAACAACCCCCTGTTGCATGGTCGCGCTGAACGTCAGCGGGTAACCCTCAACGGCAAGAGCACGACCACCGACTACAGCTACAGCAAAGTGCTGCAGGGCAATGAAAGCGTTTTGCAGACGGTGGAAACCCTCACCGGCTTCGATCACGATCAGCCACTGGGCGACGGCACGACCCGCCATGCCCAGAAGGTCGTGACCCTGCAGCACTCGCTGTACCACGGCGAACCGCTGCTCAACCGCGACGACAACGATGTGGAAATTCGCTACAGCTACGATGCCCTGCGGCGGGTAACCCGTGAAACCGTGGCGCCGGGCACCGAGTTCGAAGCCAGCCGCACCTATGCCTACACCTTGACTTCGGTGCTCGGTCAGCAAGCCTTGCAGGAGATGACCGACGTCAAGGGCGTGCAGACGCGCACCGCTTTCGACGGGCTCAACCGCGCTATCGGCGAGTCACGCCAGGATGCCGATGGCGTGATCCAGCCCCAGGCCTTCCGCCAGACCTATGCCGCAATCTACGATGCTCTGGGCAATCTGGTGGAGGAAACCGAATACGATTGGCTGGATGAGTTGCAGCTGCCACTGCCCCGACACCTGGAGTATGACGACTGGGGCCAGCAGAGTTGCGAGACCGGTCCCGATGGGGTGCGTCAGTTCGAGGTGACCGACCCGATCGGCACGTCGGCGTCCCAGGGGCCCATCGTGCGCAGTTGGCGCCAGGGCAGCGGTGCGACCGCCGCCATCAGTGGCTTGACCGTGACCTGGCTCAACCTGTTCGAAAAACCGACCCGCATCGAACGGTTCGATCTCGACGACCGACGCCTGAGCCTGCACCAGTACTTCCATGATGGCCTGGGCCGCACCGCCCGGGAAATCGACGGCCGCGACGAGACGACCCAGTACCGCTACAACCTCTTCGACCGCATGACCGAAACCACCCTGCCGGATCGGGCGGTGGTGCGCCGCCGCTATGCCGAGCACAGCGCGGACGATTTGCCGGTGCTCATCAGCGTCAACGAGGTGGTCCTCGGCGAGCAGCATTTCGACGGTCTGGGCCGCATGACCAAGTCGATCACCGGCGGGCGTGAACGGACCTTCCACTACGAGCCCGGCCAGTCCCAGCCGGCCACGGTCATCACGCCCAGTGAGCAAACGATCCACTACGAGTACCTGCCACAACTGGGCGAGGAACCTTTGCAGCGACGCCTGCCCACGGGGCTGGCCGACTATGAGTACGACAAGCAGAACGCGCGACTGCTGCATTGCGAGGAACAAGGCCAGGCGCTGACCCGCGAGTACTTCAGCACCGGCGAGCTCAAGCGCGAAGAGCGGCAACAGGGTGCCGAGACCTATACCATGCACTACCGCTACAGTTTGCGTGGCCGCCTGTTGGGCTACACCGATGTCCTGGAGCAAACCCAGCACTACCGCTACGATAGTGCCGGCCGGCTCGAATTCACGCAACTGGGCAGCACCGCATCGACCTTCACCTACGACGACCTTGGCCAGACCGCCAGCATCCTCACCGAGGACAGCGCCAGCGGGCAACGCCTGGGCATCGGCTTGCAACACGATGAGTTCGGCCGTGAAACCCTGCGCACCTTCGACCTCGATGGCGTGACCCAGACGCTGGCGCAACGCTACAACGAAGTCGATGCCCTGGTGCAGCGCACCCTCAGCGAAGCCGGCGACGTGCTGCGCGATGAAACCTACGACTACGACCCGCGTGGACGCCTGCAGCGCTACGACTGCAGCGGCAGCCAACCGCCGATCGACCCTTACGGCCAGGCCATCTCCAGCCAGATTTTTTCATTCGATGCGCTGGACAACCTGACCCGCGTGCGCACCGACTTCCCCGGTGGCTTCAACATGGCACGCTATTCCTTCAACAACCCGGACCCGGTGCAACTGAGCGAAGTCACCAACAGCCACGCCGCCTACCCGCCACGCATTGACCTGGCCTACGACGCCGATGGCAACCTCATCCGCGACGAACAAGACCGGATGCTGGACTACGACGCCCTCGGTCGCCTGACCACGGTCAGCGCACTGCCCGGCGAAGACCCCGGCAGTTATGGCTACGACCCCCTCGACCGGATCGCCAACGGCGGCGGCGACCAGCGCTTCTACCGCGGCGACGAACTGGCCAGCCAACTGCGAGGCGGGCAGGGCAGCACCTTCATGCGCGGCGGCGGCAACCTGCTGGCCGAGCGGCAGGGCGACAACACCTTGCTGCTGGGCAGTGATGACAAAAGCTCGGTGTTGCACGAGACCGGGCCGGACCAGGCCAACGCCATTGCCTACAGCCCCCATGGCCACCGCAGCGGCGAACAGCCGATTGGCACGGCGCTGGGGTTCAATGGCGAACTCAGCGAAGTGCAGACGGGGGTGTACCTGCTGGGAAAGGGGTACCGGGCGTATAGCCCGGCGTTGATGTACTTCCATAGTCCGGACAGTTGGAGTCCGTTTGGGCGGGGGGGGATTAATGCGTATTGTTATTGTGGGGGGGATCCGGTGAATTTTGTGGATCCGACGGGGCATATGCTTAAGAGTGGGGTAGTTGCCAATCCTATGAAAGTTCCAGCTGTGCTTTCGAAACAAAATGCTGGCGCAGCGCTGAAGTTTCAGCCGCTTAAGGATAAGCATGTTGAGCGATTATATGCAGGGGGGATGTCGCTCAAAAATTATGGTGCACATGCGAAAAATGGTGTTTCTGAATATGACAACCTAATGAGCAAGGTGGACCAGAAATCTTCGCTCTATACAGAGCTAGTGAGTGCGCGTCAAGGCCTGAAGGTGGCTAGGAAGGAGGCGGAGCGGCAGTACGGCGAATTTGTTGAAGGACAAACCTTTGCTGCCCAGAATATAGGGGGGGCGGGGATAACTAAGGTGTCTTCGGATTATGTAAAAAAATTGCCAAATGTATATAGAGAACAGATGAAAGAAGATATTAGAGAGTTGGCTGGTTATAGCGCTAAAGTTGCGCGTCTGAGACAGCCGCAAGGCGTTAGGTCGGGAAGCTACTTGGGAGAAAATGATCAAACTAATGAAGGAAAACGGAGAAGATGATTCACTAAAACAAGCTTCAACATGAGTCCGTGCCCCCAGAGGACGTTTCTGTCCAATAGGGGCATGGATTTTCACGCGCAAACCACTCCCCCTTACGCTGGCTGCTCGCACCCTGCTTGCACCCCATCCACCAACGCCTTGGTCGTCTCGATCGAAGGCATCGTCACCCAGTGCAATCCGAACACTATTTAATGCTGAACTCCCGTCCGTTGTTGAAGTTACCACTTCTTACTTGAAGCACTTGTCAACCTATTACTTCTGATAGTTATGCCGCCGCCATTGTTACTGTTCAATAAAGATCAAGTCGTGGTTGGCAGCTGTTTGGCAGTCCGCAGACTTGTAAGGGTCGACCTGCCAGGTCAGGTCAGCATTCATGACAACGGAGTGAGAGCGATGACGGCTTTTGAAAAGAAACAGACCGCGTCGGAACAGGTGCGCAGCGAGTTCCGCAAGGCGCGATCGAAGCGTAATGAGATCAAGGAAGATTTGCCTGCGCTTATCCTGGATCCGGCGCTGATTGCCGACCCGGTGGATGGCACGGTAATAAGCGCATACCTGTTGGATGACGACAAAGATCTGGTCGTGAAAGTGTCGGCCTGGGACTTTGCGCCGGCGTTCAGTGATACTGTCGTTTTGCTGCATGCGCAGGGCCATTCGCCTGGCGATGATGATTTCGTGGAAATCCTGGAGCACGAGTTTCCTGCCCCCGTTGACCCCAGCGCGTTCCCTTTTCCCTTCACTATTCCAAAGGAACTGGTGAGAATCCTGGGGGAAGGGCCGCATGTATTCAGATACAAAGTGAATGCCTTCAATGGCGAAACCAGCGTATCGGAACGCAAAAAGCTGATTTTCGACCGGGTTCCACCGAATGGTGGAACGGCTCCCGCGGCTTTTCCAGCGGTTGGGCCGATTACGGATGCCAACCTGGGCACAGGGGTCAGCCTGCAGTTGCCCAGCTATATTGACCGGCAAGATGGCGATATGGTTGCGTGGTATTGGATCAACTACCTGCCGGACAACGTTGATGACCTGACCCCTATTGGCTACGTTCCCGTTACGACACCCCCGCAAACGCTGAACGTACCGGCAGCAGATATCGAGCGCGTGGGCGACGGAGGTTGCTACGCGCTGTACGTGCTGCGTGATAAAGCAGGCAACACCGGCCACATCTCACGGCACGTTTCGATTGGCGTGGCCCTGGGCCCATTGCCCGCCAACCTGCAAGACCCGGTGGTGCCGCTCGCCACTGCGGCCGACGATTACCTGATCGATCGAGCGGATGCCTTTCTCGGCGTCGAAGTCTGGGTGCCGTTGTTCGACAACTGGAAAGCCACCGACCGTGTCGAGGTGACCTGGGGCTCGAGCGTGCTGCAGGCCGAAGAGGTGGGCTCTACGCCGGGCAGCGAGATTGCGATCAGCGTGCCGAATCAGGTATTGCGCAGTGAATATGGCAACACCACTGGCGACCGTCCTACCCAGGTGAGCTACCGGGTACTGCGCGGTACCGTGCCGTCGGAAGTCAAAAGCACCCAGATCAAGGTCAACTTCGAGATGATCGGCCCGGAAGTTCCGGACCCCGATTGGCCTGACCCGGTCAACCCGCTGTTGCCGCTCGTGGATGTGTACGGCAAGAACTCCCAGCAGGCAAACCGCCTGGATCGTACAGACGAAAATCAGGCTGCGGACCTGAAAGTGGACCTCTACGAGCCTGTGAACGCTGGCGAGGTGATTGAGTTCTACTGGGGGGCCGAGCATGTGGTCGAGGCGGACTATGTGGTCCAGTCAACCGATGCGGCCGGCGATTTGATTGAAGTGGAGATACCCTGGGCCTACATCGAACGGGCGGGTAACAATGCACGATTGCCCGTGCACTACCGGATCTCGAGCCCGATGGTGCCCAACAAGTGGCATTCGCGCAATCGGGACGTGATCGCCGATGCCGTCACCCTGCGCCCCGATGCCCCGGATTTCCTTGGTCGTAATCCCAACTCCCCCAATTGGTTGACATGCGTTTCGCTGTATGACGATGTCAATCCGGACCCGCTCGATCCAGCCATCCGTGTCCGGATTCCGGACTTGTCGGCTCACCTGCAAGACGGTGACACCGTCACCCTGCACTGGCGTGCTGTGCAGGGCTTCACGGGAGAGGATCCTGTCGTAGGCGTCGAGTTGGATGAGCCCATTACGTTGGGAGGCAATACACCCGCCACGGGTTTCGTCTGGCGAATCCAGCCCTATGACCAGCACATTTTGCCTATCGCTGGCGGCGCTCGTGAAAACGGTCGAGGCCGGGTGACCTACAGCTTCGTACGCAACGGCGAGACCATTACTTCCAAGCAAGTCGAAGAGGTCGTGTCGATGCACCAGCCTAGCGGGGCTTGCGATCTCCGACCTTGACGGTAACCGGCTGGGGCATTGCCCCAGCCGGTTTTGGTGAATCTAGCGTGTAGGACTATCCACTTTATTCTGAGGATTTTTCCTACATAAGTCCTTCGGCGATATCTGTAGTCTCGCCGCCCTCACATGGGTCTACGGACCCTTCATGGACTGTTTGCAACGTTCAATATAGAGGGAAATTCCGAATGACTGTCGGTCGATTTTACCCGCTTCATCCGCTGACCCGTGCCTTGAAATGGGTGGCGCTGGCACCTGCCATTTTTCTTAGTCCGTCGGTGTTGGCACTGACGACTGTTGTTGGTGACAAGGTCATCGACGCTACCGCACCGCTGGATAACTACCGTGTGACCAGTGGCTCAAGCCTGACTGGCAATGGCGCCTCGATGCGCGACATTCGACTGGACAGCGGGGCGAAGCTGACCTTGAACGGCAGCGCCGTGGCCAGTGATCGCCAGGGGTTGTACATGGGACGCGTCGGCGCAATCGGTTCGGTCGCCAACGTCAATGACAGCAGCATCAGCGGCACTGCGGGCGGTGCATTGGTATCCACGAATTCCGAGCTGCACCTGCAGCGCAGTCAATTGACGGGCACGGGCAGCACGAGCGCAGGGATCGACCTGTTCGGCGGCACGGTCAATGCGGTGTCCAGCTCGATCGTCGGTGGCCAGAATGGCGTGCGGATTCTGGGCGACCGGAGTCTGGCCGGCGTTGCCAACCTGACGCTCGATGGCACTCAAGTCGTAGGCAAGGACGGCGCCGCCATTGCGGTTGGCGCCCTCGTGCCTGATCCGGCCACGGCGCAGATCACCGTGGGCAATGGCTCCACGCTGCACGGCAGCAATGGCAACCTGCTTGAAGTGAGCAATGGTTCGACGGCCAACCTGCAAGTCGACAACAGCCACCTGGTCGGCGATGTCGTGGTCGAGAGCGGTTCGACGGCGAACCTGACACTGCAGAACCAGGCGACCCTGACCGGGCGCCTGGACAACGTGGCGAGCCTGACGCTCAACAGCCAGGGCCAGTGGAACATGGTCGGCGACGCCAGCGTGGCCAACCTGGCCATGGACGGCGGTGCGGTCAAGTTTGGCGAGGCAAATGCTTTCCATACCTTGTCGGTGGAGAACCTGTCGGGCAATGGCACCTTCATCATGGGTGCCGATTTCAGTTCCGGGCAAACCGATCACCTTGAAGTCACGGGCTCGGCCAGCGGCAATCACGCCTTGCTGGTGAGCAGCAGCGGCGCTGATCCTGTGGCCGAAAGCCAATTGCATGTGGTCCATACCGCAGGTGGCGATGCCAATTTTGCCCTGCTCGGTGGCGAGGTCGATCTGGGCACCTATTCCTACGACCTGGTGCGCGACGGCAATGACTGGTACCTGGATGCTTCACGCAAGGTCATAAGCCCCGGAACCCAGTCGGTGCTGGCCTTGTTCAATACCGCGCAGACCGTGTGGTATGGCGAATTGACCTCCTTGCGCAGCCGCATGGGCGAGTTGCGCCTGGACGACGGCAAGGCTGGCGGCTGGATCCGCGCTTATGGCAATAAATACAACGTGTCGGCCTCGTCCGGGCTGGCGTACGACCAGGTCCAGCGTGGCTTCTCCCTGGGGGCCGATGCACCGCTGGCAATAGGCGATGGGCAGTGGCTGGTCGGTGTATTGGCCGGTCATAGTAAATCCGACCTGGACATTGCGCGTGGCACCTCCGGGGAAGTCAACAGTTACTACCTGGGTGCCTACACCACATGGCTCGATGCGCAAAGCGGCTACTACGTCGATGGGGTGGTCAAGTTCAACCGCTTCGACAACGAATCGAAGGTCAGCCTCAGTGATGGTCAGCGCACCAAGGGCGATTACGACAACCACGGTATCGGTGCGTCGGTGGAAGTGGGCCGGCATATCAAGCTCAAGGACGACTACTTCCTCGAGCCCTTTACCCAGTGGTCGGTCGTGGACATTCAAGGTAGCGACTATACGCTGGACAACGGCATGCGCGCCGAAGGCGATCGTACCCGCTCGCTGTTGGGCAAGGTGGGCAGCACGGCCGGTCGTAATTTCGACCTGGGCGAAGGCCGGGTGATCCAGCCCTATGTGCGCCTGGCGTACGTCCATGAGTTTGCCAAAAACAACGAAGTGCAAGTCAACGACAATGTGTTCAACAACGACCTCTCCGGTTCGCGTGGCGAGGTGGGTGCCGGTGTAGCCGTCTCACTGATGGAGCGCCTGCAACTGCATGCCGATTTCGATTACAGCAATGGCGAAAAGATCGAGCAGCCCTGGGGCGCAAATGTCGGTCTGCGGTATAGCTGGTAACGGCGCGGTATGGAAGGGAAGGCATGACTGCCTTCCCTTTTTTTCTGGTGCGCGGGTTGCGGGAGGTCACATGGAGAAGAAGCCGAAGATGAAAGCCAATAATGCCACGCGCGAGGCCGGCGCACTGCTCGATCCGCCCATCGTGAAAGTGCTTGCGGATATCGAGGGCGGCGAGCCGAACCTGGTGCACCGCGATGATTTGTCGCCGAATCTGCGCGTTGAAATACCGATGTGGCCCAATTCCAATCCATCCGATTCGTATCCCGAGCACCTCACCCTGTATCGGGACAACGCGCTCGTCGAAACGAAGACCTGGACGGCGCCTGTGCCTGATGATGAGCGGTTCTTCCTGGTACCTCCAATCGACGGTCGCCAGGTGCTGAGATATCACGTCCTGGGGTTTAACGGAGAAGGGTCGGATTCGGAGTCCTTGACCATTACCATCGATTTGGTCGCCCCTGTGCTGGGAGGCGAAGAAGGGCTGCTTGACTTCGACGACGAGGTGGACCGTGACGGCGTTACCGCCCGCTACCTGGAACTGCATGACGACCTGCTTCTGGCCACTGCCCCGACTTACAACAGGCCTGAACCCGGTGACAAGATCACCTGGTGCTGGGACCGGCAGCCCTTCGCCAATGAGTATGTCGACGAAACGGTGTTGACCCTGGCCGACATGAACCAGCCGCTGGTGATCGGCTTCACGGGGGATATGATCCGCGACCGCGGGGATGGCCAGCGTTATGCCCATTATCAGATCGAGGACCGCGCCGGTAACAAGAGTACCCGCTCACGACCCGTGACATTGCCGGTGGCCGCGGCGCCAGTGCCGCGCGTATTGCCCTGGCCGGATGTGGAGCTCGCCGCGGGGACAGGCGAGGAGATCGTGCTCGACCCTTGGGAGGCCCGCAATGGCGTTGTGGTGATTGTTCCACAGGCTGCGGTCATACATCCCGGCGAGGGCGTTACCGTGCAGTGGGCCGAGCCGGGCAGCACCGGCGCCCATCGCACCACGCAGGAGACGGGGGCGCGGCGCTATGCGATACCCGCGGACAAGATCGCCGCGCATATCGGCAAGACCATTCCCGTCTACTACGAGGTGACTGCGGGGCAGGCGAACTTGCCTTCGGATCGGCGTCGCTTGCGCATGGGGCAAATGGCCGCCAATCGCTTTCCCAATGCGCAGTGCAACGGCCTGAGCGGGGGTAATTTGCGATTGTCGACGGTAGAGGATTCCGGTGCGAGGTTGACGGTGGTGCGATGGGTACTGATGACCACAGACCATCGCGTCACGATCAAGGTCACCGGGATCAGCGGGCAAAATGTGCCAATGGAGCATACAGCGCTGCGCGAGCATCGGGTGACCACTGCGGAACTGACGTCGGGTATCGGTGGGCAAGGAACGGTGCTGGTGCCGAAGTCGTTCCTGTCTCAGCTCAAGCGCAATCAGCAGTTCCAGGTCACGGTGACCGTGAGTTTCGATAACGGAGCGACCTGGCCGCCCGTGCCCAACTTTCCGTCGCTGTACTTGATACTGGTGGACTAAGGCTTTCACGGCCCAGCCATGCCGATGGCCTGGGTCATGGGCGCGGTGTAGCCACCGTAGTCATTGATGGTGGTGAAGGTGACCTTCAGGCCCGCTCCCGGCTTGACGGTTTTCAGCGCATAGCTTTGCCGCGCCAGGGGTAGCGCCATGGGGGCGAGCTGAAGTTTTTCCGCTTGCCCGCCGCCTTCGACTTCCAAACGGCTGAAGGTGAAGTGGAATGGCGAAGGGTTGTCCACCACCAGATAAGGCTTGCCGTCTACCTGCTCGAACGACCACTGCAGATCCTTCAGGCGCGTGCTGGGGTTTTCCTTCAGGTGGCTGGGGCGGTAGAACAGCTTGATACGCGTGCGCAAGGCGATATTGAGTACGTTCTTGCCGCTTTCGCTGGCTTGCGGCAGCTCCTGGGCATTGAAGAAGAACAGCGACTCGCGGTCGCCCGGCAAGTCATTGGGCAAGCCATTGATCTGCACCAGTTGTTCCTTGCCCGGGTTGACCTTGAACAAGGCCGGCGCGGCGATGAAGGGCACGGGTGTGGTGGTGTCGTCCGCTTCGGTATTGACCCAGCTTTGCACGGCGTAGGGCTGCTCGCTGGGGTTGGCGACGATCACCGAGGTGCTGCGCTTGTCGCTTTCGAAGACCACGCGGGTGCTGTTGAGTGTCAGTGCTGCCTGCGCGGCGGGTAGATGGCCCAGCAGCGAGCACAGGGCAAGGCCGGCGTAAAGAGTTTGTCGGCGTGGAGCGGGCATGAAGTTACCTTTGCTCAGGACGATGCAGGGTGGAGGGGGGCGTCCCCGGGCACGAGCAAACCACGTGCCCGGGGTTCATGCATCAGTTGACGGAAACGAGGAAGGAGATGTCCGTTTCGGCGACACCGGCGCCGATGGTGGCTGCCGTGGATTTGTACAGGGCAGTGAACAGCATGTCGGTAGGATCGGTTTCGCTCAGCGGGTACGCCGTGGAGTCGGCGCCGTTATCGACCAGGGCGCCGGTCCTGTCCTTGATCGCCAGGGCCAGACCTGTTGCACCGCCTGGCTTGAGCCCGTACAAGGTGCCGCCGGTGCCGGCGCCGCCATACAGGGGGGTAAAGGCGACCGTGGCCGACTCACCCGCAGCCACCGTGCAGGACGCACCCGGGGTTATGCGCATGGAAAATGGGCGAGCAGCCGCTTCGGAGCCTACCGAGGGAAACTGCGCCGGGGTGACATTACCCAGTTGAATCCGGCTCAGTGGGCTTCCGGACACCGGATCGATGATTTCGATCGGGCACGTCCCGCCTTTGACCTGACCATAAAAGTTGATCGAACCATCGTAGGCAAAGGCCGATGTGCTTGCCAGACCGAGGGCAAGAGAGATAAGCGTTTTTTTCATTTGGGGTTCCGAATAAATAAAGACAGCCAACAGAAATCAGTAAGCGCTCGATCAGGCTCACGGATGTGTATGCATGTAACTTGCGGTTGCCGGATGTGGCAGCACCGTTACGCTGCGAAGGATAGGCAGTCGGATTTTTCGGGTATGTAGGGCATTTCTGTAGGACGAGCAGAAATGGCATCGCGTGCCCGAGGAAGCATGCGAGGGGCCTTCTACTGCTCCCGATTTTTCAGGGGCAGTAGAAGGCTGCTCGCCGCTGGCGGCCAGCCGGGTCAGATCAGCCCCTGAGCCTGCGCCAGCCGCACCGCCACGTAGCGCGAGCTCACGCCGAACTTGCGACGAATATTGGAGAGGTGGAAATTGATCGCCGATTCACTGCACAGCATGATCTGCGCTATTTCCCAGGAGGATTTGCCCAACGTGACCCACATCAGGGTCTGCTTCTCCTTGGCGGTCAATCGGATCTTGGGGGCTGGCGCCATGGCGGCCTGGCCGAAAAGGGGTGGAGTGTTTGAGCTTTTCGAGTGAGTGCGGTTCAGCATGATGAAGCTCCACGTGGCTGAGTGCGGATCCGATCCATTAACGTGATCCGATTCATGAGGTACGTGGGCAGTTATAACGTGTGAAAAATCGCTTGGAACCTGTCAGAAATACTAGTTTTGATCAGTGGGAAGGGTGTTTCCGACGAACGGTAATTTGTTGGTGTTTGAGCGTAAATTCTTTAAAAAATAGCCATTTACCTTGTTTGTGAAGCAATTTTTTGAAAGAAAGTGTCGGGTTCGCCGTGGTGCCGTTGGGGCAGAGACCGCCTCAGCGTTGATGCAGCGATCGACCGTTGATCGGCAAACACGCCGTACCTGTCATTTCTGACAGTTGTGGCGGTTTTGTTGCCTTGCTAGCGTGAGGGCGCTGCGGGGTAGCGAAGGCCTGATCTGGGAGATCGAGACGCATGAACGACAACAAGACGGAATTGGGGTGCTCGGAAGATTTGTGGCAGGTGCTTAACGAAGTCAATCTCAACCACGGTTTGAGTGATGACGAGTTTCAGGTGCTGGAGGATGAAGCCGATTCCCGGCTCAATGTGTTGGCTCGACGCCATACGGAACTGCGCCAGCTTCAAGCCGATTGCAGAATCCTGGCGCAGTCGTTGGAAGAAGCCTGCCAGAGACTGGACCAGCTCGACTACGAAGAGCGTGTTCGCATCTGGGATGCCTTTCAATACCAGATGGCGTACCTGCAAGCCTGCCTGCAGCGCTCGTTCCAGCAACCCTGAGCTGCTTGACCGGCCTGTCATGGCCGATGGCGCTTACGGCCATTGCGAGGGGCTGCGACGTTGCGGACAATCGGGCAAGGCTCACTCAAGGATTTGGCGGGTATGTCGCAACCGGTTTTTTTCGCCCACGCAAACGGATTTCCCTCGGGCACCTACGGCAAACTGTTCGCCGCCCTGGCGCCGGACTACAGCGTCTGTCATTTGCCGCAGCACGGCCACGATCCACGCTTTCCGGTCAACGACAACTGGCTGAACCTGGTCGATGAACTCATTCACCACCTCGAGCAACAGCCGGAGCCGGTCTGGGGTGTCGGGCATTCCCTGGGCGGCATACTGCACTTGCATGCGGCGCTGCGCTGCCCCGAGCGCTACCGTGGCGTGGTCATGCTCGACTCGCCCTTGCTGACGCGCACGGACCAGTGGGTCATCCGCGCGGCCAAGCGCTTTGGCCTTATCGATCGCTTGACACCAGCGGGGCGCACCCTCGGGCGGCGGGAACAATTCGCCGATCATGATGCGGCGCGAGCCTACTTTGCCGGTAAGGCACTGTTCCGCCGTTTCGACCCTGAGTGCTTCGAGGCTTATGTGCAGCATGGGTTGCAGCCCGAAGGTGACACGCTGCGCCTGCGCTTCGACCCGGCCACCGAAATCAGCATCTATCGCAGCGTGCCGCACATCAGCCCCGGGCGCGTGCGCCAGCTGCAGGTGCCGCTGGCGCTGGTACGCGGCAGCCACAGCGATGTGGTCATGCGCCATCACGCCAGTGTGGCCAGGCGCTTGCCCCATGGTGAATTTCACACCCTGCCGGGTGGCCACATGTTTCCGCTGGAGCGCCCGCTGGATACCGCTGCGCTGATCAAACAATTGTTCACGCGCTGGCAACAGCGCGAATCGGAGTGCGCATGACTGGTTTCGTCGAAGAAGTTCGCCTCAGCCTGCCCCATATCGAACTGGCCGCACATCTGTTCGGCCCCGCCGACGGCCAGCCGGTGATCGCCCTGCACGGCTGGCTGGACAACGCCAACAGCTTTGCCCGGCTTGCGCCGAAATTGAACGGTCTGCGTATCGTCGCCCTGGACCTGGCCGGGCATGGCTATTCCGAGCACCGCCCGCCGGGAGCCAGCTATGCGTTATGGGACTATGCCCTGGACGTGCTGCAGGTGGCCGAGCAACTGGGGTGGCAACGTTTCTCCTTGCTCGGGCATTCGCTGGGGGCGATTGTTTCGGTGATTGTGGCGGGTTCCCTGCCAGAGCGGGTCGAGCGCCTGGCCTTGATCGACGGCGTCATTGCGCAGACGACGCCGGCGCACAGCACAGCAGAGCGCATGGGCATGGCGCTGGCGGTGCAGTTGCAGCACGACGGCAAGCGCAAGCCGGTCTACGCCACACTTGATCAGGCCGTCGAGGCGCGCATGAAAGGGGCGGTGGCGGTCAGTCGCGAGGCGGCCGAACTGTTGGCCCAACGAGGGCTGATGCCGGTGCCGGGCGGCTTCACCTGGCGCAGCGACAGCCGCCTGACCCTGCCTTCGCCCCTGCGCCTGAGCCAGGAACAGGCAATGACCTTCGTCAATCGCGTCGCCTGTCCGACCCATCTGGTGGTTGCCGAGGAGGGCATGCTGGCCAGCCACAAGGCGTTGCTCGACCAGCTACCCTTTAGCCTGGACGTGTTGCCGGGCGGGCATCATTTGCACCTGAACGATGAAGCCGGCGCGACCCTTGTTGCAGACTGTTTCAATCGCTTCTTTGCCATGCCTTGACTTGCAGCGGTCAACTGTCGAGGCTTGGCGGGTTGAATAGGGAGACAACCATGCCACTGCTCTACACCGCTGCAACCCATAATGCCGTCGCCGGCGCCGAGGGCATGCCGAGCCGATGAGTGCTATCAAGGGAATAACCGGCGCTTTGCGCATCACCACCCTGAGCCTGTTGCTGGCCAGCCCCGTGCTCCATTCTGCCGAGATGGACCTCGCCGGCCTGCCGCGTCCTGTCGATGCCAAGGTCGACAGTACGCGGGGGCCAATCGAGCAGGATCGAACCTATCCACTGGGCTCGGTGCGCAAGATCAGCAACCAGGTACGCATGGACGGGCAGATCGAAAGCCGCGGTCAAGTCACGTCGGTCACCTATGAATTGGCGCCGGAGCAGACTGCCAGCGATGCCTTTACCCAAGCCCGCAAGGCACTCCAGGACGCTGGGGGGTACATCCTTTACTGGTGCCAATCGAAAGACTGCGGTGAAAACAGCTTGTGGGCCAATGACCTGTTTGCCAATTCGCGCCTTTCCGGGGGCGATGAACAGCAGTCATTCGTGCTGTTGCGCAAGGCCGAGCCCGAGCACAATACCCTGGTCGCCCTGTACAGCATCACCCGGGGCAACCGTAAGGCGTATCTGCATGCCGAACAGTTTGTCGCCGATACACCGTTGGGCGATCTGCTGCCCAACGCCGCCACGGTGTTGCGCGAGTTGCGCAGCACGGGCGAGCTGGACTACCCGGATCTCGATGGCGAGCCGTCTGCGCAATGGGTCACTTTGTTGAGCCGCAGCCTGAACCTGGACAGCAGCCTGCGGGTCACGGTTTCCGGCAAGCAGGCCGAGGCGTGGCGCCAGGCGCTGGAGGCTGCTGGTGTACGGCGTGGGCGCCTGGAGACCGGCAGTGTGGACATCCCAGGTCTTCATTTCGCGCTGATACGTTGAGTCTGGTAGTTGTAGTAGCTGTCCCATGAATCGCGACTGGAATGAGTGATGGTCAATAACGATCGCCTGTTGGTGCAAATACTGCTCCTGGCATTATTCGGCGCCGGGCTCTGGGTCATGGCACCCTTTATTTCGGCGCTGCTGTGGGGGGCGATCCTGGCGTTCGCCAGTTGGCCGCTGATGCGCTTGCTGACCCGCGTGCTCAATGGCCGGGAAACCCTGGCGGCCGGGTTGCTGACGGGGTTGTGGATGTTGCTGGTGGCCTTGCCGCTGGTGTGGCTGGGGTTCAACCTGGCCGACCATGTGCGTGACGCCACGGCCTTCATTCGCGACGTGCAGGTCGACGGCCTGCCCGAAGCTCCGGCCTGGCTGGGCGGCGTTCCGATCGTCGGCCATCGGGCGGTGGAGATCTGGAACACCATCGATCAGCGCGGTGCGGCGCTGATGCTCGCCATCAAGCCGTACCTGGGGCAGGTCGGCAACTGGCTCCTGGCCCGCAGCGCGCAGATCGGCAGCGGTATCCTGGAGCTGACCCTGAGCCTGGTGTTCGTGTTCTTCTTCTACCGCGATGGGCCGCGCCTGGCGGCGTTCGTCCTGGAGTTACTGGAACGGCTGATGGGCGAGCGGGCCGGTTATTACCTGGACCTGGTGGCCGGTACCGTGCAGCGGGTGGTCAACGGGGTAATCGGCACCGCGGCGGCGCAAGCGCTGCTGGCCTTGATCGGTTTCCTGATCGCCGGAGTACCGGGGGCGCTGGTGCTGGGTATCGTCACCTTCCTGCTCAGCCTGATCCCCATGGGCCCGCCGCTGGTGTGGATCCCCGCCACGGCGTGGCTGGCCTGGAAGGGCGAGTACGGCATGGCGGTGTTCCTGGGGGCCTGGGGCACGTTCATCATCAGCGGCGTGGACAACGTGCTCAAGCCGTACCTGATCAGCCGGGGCGGCAACCTGCCACTGGTGATCGTGTTGCTGGGGGTGTTCGGCGGGTTGCTGGCGTTTGGGTTTATTGGTCTGTTTATCGGGCCGACTTTGCTGGCGGTGGCTTACAGCTTGCTGCTGGATTGGAGCCGCAGCGAGGGCGTGGGGCGGCAGAGACCTTGAACTTTCCTTGTTGTTTTTAGGGCCTCATCGCTGGCAAGCCAGCTCCCACATTGGTCCAGTGTGCTTGGCAGATGATTGACTCTGTGGGAGATTCTATGGTTG
>NZ_VXCP01000061.1 GCF_011355085.1 Pseudomonas akapageensis
CTCCGCCGCCAAGCGCCTGAACTCCCTCGGTGAACGATATTTCAAGGCGCTGTGCGGATGCTGCTCGTTGTAGTGCTCGAAGGCAATTGCCAGGTTACGCAACGCCGTTTCTCGATCCGGCTTGGGCATGTGCGCCACGTAATCTCGCTTAATCGTCTTCACGAAGCTCTCGGCCATGCCGTTGCTCTGCGGGCTGCGTACCGGGGTGGTCACCGGCTGCAAGCCGATCTGTCGAGCAAACAGGCGTGTCTGTTCGGCGGTGTACGCCGAGCCGTTGTCGCTTAGCCATTGAACTGGCGTGGTGGGCAGTTGATCACCAAAACGCTTTTCCACGCTTTCCAGCATCAAGTCGCGGATATCATCGCCGCTGTACCCGGTCGGGCTCGCCACCCAGCCGATGGCTTCGCGATCACAGCAATCGAGGACGAAGGTCACGCTCAGTTTGGCGCCGTCCTCGCAGCGGAACTCAAAGCCGTCCGAGCACCAACGCGTATCGCTGGTTTCCACAGCAATACGGCCTTCGTGCCGACGCGGCACGCCGGGCTGTTTGATCCGGCGTTCAAGCAAAAGGTTGTGGTCACGCATCACCCGGTAAACCCGTTTCACGTTGATCGCAGGCAGCGACCGCTTTTCACGTGCACGACGCAGCAGTCCCCAGACGCGACGGTATCCATAGCTGGGCAGTTCGCTGACCTCTTGCTGGATTTCAGCGACCAGCTCTACATCGTTCACAGGCCTGCTTCGCCGTACTTTGGGCGATACCGATTGCTTGATTCGAACCGTTAATTGCGAGCGCGCCACACCGAGACATTCGCTGACCAGTTTCACTGGTCGTCCCCCGGCAACAAGGGTGAGTGCGCAATCCATTTTCGCGACCGGGCGATCTCCACGGCCTCTTTGAGGATTTCGGCTTCCATCGTTTTCTTGCCCAGCATCCGTTGTAATTCACGGATCTGCTTGAGCGCATCGCTCAGCTCGGAGGCAGGTACCACGGCTTCGCCAGCACTGACCGCCGACAGGCTACCGTCCTGATACAGCTTGCGCCACAGGAACAGCTGATTGGCATTGATGCCGTTGCGCCGAGCGACGACCGACACACTTTGTCCTGGCTCAAGGCTCTCGCGAACCATGGCCAGCTTTTGCTCTGGGCTCCAGCGGCGCCGCCGCTCCTGGCCCAAAAGCTCCCCACTCTTGTCGTTGCTATTAGTCATAAACATAACCGTTTGCCTATCCCTTATCGTAAGGGGGAAACGGTGTCCTGTCTTTCATGGGGCTCGTTCAACGTTGTTGTTCGACGAGCAAGCACTGCATCGGCAACCGGTTAACTTCTGGGGCCCGGCTCTGGGCATACCGCTGCCG
>NZ_VXCP01000062.1 GCF_011355085.1 Pseudomonas akapageensis
TTACCGGACACTAGTGACGCGGAGCGTGGGAACGAGAAACCAAAAAAAAAAAGCCCGTATCCTGAGATACGGGCCTTTTTTTCGTCAGCCGATCAATTACTTGATCTTGGCTTCCTTGTAGATCACGTGCTTGCGAACAACCGGATCGAATTTTTTGATTTCGATTTTGTCCGGAGTGGTGCGCTTGTTCTTATCGGTGGTGTAGAAGTGGCCAGTATTGGCGGTCGACACCAGACGGATCAATTCACGCATGATTCTCTCCCTTAAACCTTAGCGCCATTTTGGCGAATTTCGGCCAGCACGACATCAATGCCGCGCTTGTCGATGATACGCATGCCTTTGGCAGACACGCGCAGACGCACAAAACGCTTCTCGGACTCGACCCAGAAGCGGTGATGCTGCAGGTTCGGCAGGAAACGACGACGGGTTTTGTTGTTTGCGTGGGAAATGTTATTCCCAGTCACCGGACCCTTACCGGTAACTTGACAGACTCTCGACATGCCTCAGCCCTCTAAAACCACATGCCCAACCCGGCATGGGTTGGCCGCTTAATCTCTCAGTCATTTGGCGCCAGGCGCCGCGTTTCTTTAGGGTCTTACCAGCTACACCTGCAAATGCAAGGAACCGGGCCCCTAGAAAAGAGCGCTGCTTTATACCAGAAAGACCACAATGCAACAACAGCAACTGCATTTTCAATTGCCGTGAATGCCTCCAATCAGACCGCAAGCATAGCTGCCATGGGCCGGCGGGCCGGGCAACCGCTCGTCGCAACGACCCGTAAAAATTCAATGGCCATTTTCGATCCGGACCACTAGGGTAGGACTTTTCCACACTGCACTGGCAGATGGGCCATCGATCAGCCAAGGAACCCAGCTATGCGTCTTGCGATTTTGCCGCTGTTGCTCGCCCCACTTTTCAGCCCCTTGCTGGCTCAGGCCGCAGCATTGAGCATCTGCACCGAGGCGAGCCCGGAAGGCTTTGACGTGGTGCAGTATAACTCGCTGACAACCACCAACGCATCGGCCGATGTGCTGATGAACCGCCTGCTCGACTTCGACGCACGCCAGGGCAAGCTCGTGCCAAGCCTTGCAGACAGCTGGGAAGTTTCCGACGATGGCTTGACCTATCTGTTCAGGTTGCACCCTGAGGTCAAGTTCCATACTACCGAGTATTTCAAGCCCAGCCGCTCCCTCAACAGCGACGACGTGGTGTTCAGCTTCCAGCGCATGCTCTACCCGGCCAACCCCTGGCACAAGATCGCCCAGAGTGGCTTCCCCCATGCCCAGTCGATGCAATTGCCCAGCCTGATCAAGCAGATCGATGCGCCGGACCCGTTGACCGTGCGCTTTACCCTGGATCATCCGGATTCGACCTTCCTGGCCACCCTCAGCATGGGCTTTGCCTCGATCTACTCCGCCGAATATGCCGACAAGCTGTTCAGGGCCGGCACACCGGAAAAACTCAACAGCCAGCCGATTGGCACCGGCCCGTTCGTTTTCAGCCGTTTCCAGAAGGACGCGAGCATTCGCTACAAGGCCAACCCGGATTATTTCGCCGGCAAGCCAGCCGTGGATCCGCTGATCTTTGCCATCACTCCAGATGCCAACGTTCGCCTGCAGAGATTGCGCAGCAACGAGTGCCAGATTGCCTTGTCGCCAAAGCCCGTGGATATACAGGCCGCAGAAAAGGATCCGGCGCTGAAGGTTGAGAAAACCGATGCATTCATGACCGCGTTTCTTGCCATCAACAGCCAGCATCCGCCCCTCGACAAGCCAGAAGTCCGACAAGCCATCAACCTTGCCTTCGACAAGAACAGCTATCTGCAAGCCGTGTTCGAAGGCACCGCCGTCGCCGCCAACGGCCCCTATCCGCCCAGTACCTGGAGCTACGCCAAGGATCTGCCCGGCTATGCCCATGACCCGGACAAGGCTCGCGCACTCCTGGCCAAGGCCGGCTTGAAGGAAGGTTTCAGCACCACAATCTGGACACGGCCTACCGGCAGCCTGCTCAACCCGAACCCGAGCCAGGGTGCGCAAATGCTGCAATCGGATCTGGCCAAGGTCGGCATCAAGGCCGAAATCCGGGTCATCGAGTGGGGCGAGCTGATCCGTCGCGCCAAGGCCGGCGAGCATGACCTCCTGTTCATGGGCTGGGCCGGCGACAACGGCGACCCGGACAACTTCCTGACCCCGCAATTCTCCTGCGCCGCCGTGCAATCGGGCACCAACTTTGCCCGCTATTGCGACACGGGCCTGGACCGGTTGATCGGCGCCGGCAAAACCACGAGCGAGCAAGGCGTACGCACCAAGCTGTATCAACAGGCCCAGGCGCAGATCCAGCAGCAGGCGCTCTGGCTGCCGCTGGCGCACCCGACTGCGTTCGCACTGACCCGCAAGGAGGTCCAGGGTTACCAGGTCAGCCCGTTTGGCCGCCTGGACTTCTCCAGGGTCAGCGTTGCCCCCTGAAGCCTAGAGCCAGCCGTACTCGACCATCGAGAGCGGCTCCCCATCACCGATGATGAAGTGATCGAGCACCCTGACATCGATCATCCCCAGCGCCTCCTTGAGGCGCTGGGTCAATACCCGGTCGGCCTGGCTTGGCTCGGCAATGCCGGAAGGATGGTTGTGACAGAGGATCAATGCAGCGGCGTTGTGAGCCAGTGACCGCTTTATCACCTCTCGCGGATAAACACTGGCGCTGTCGATCGAGCCCTTGAACAAAACTTCAAACCCAAGTGGGCGGTGTTTGGAATCAAGAAACAGACAGGCAAAAACTTCGCTTCGCTCATGTCGAAGCATGGACTTCAGGTAGTTGCGCACGGCTCTCGGACTCTCAAGCGCAGGGTCCCGCTCAAGGTTTTCAGCCAGATGACGCCGCCCTATTTCCATGACCGCTTGAAGCTGCGTGTATTTGGCCGGTCCCAGCCCCAGCTCACGCATGAAGGCAGGCTGATCCGCTTCAAGCAAGTTCCGTAATCCACCAAATTGGTTGAGCAGATAACGCGCCAAATCCACCGCGCTTTTTCCCGATACCCCTGTGCGCAGGAAAATCGCCAGCAATTCGGCATCCGACAGGCTCGCCGCCCCACGCTTCAACAACTTCTCCCGCGGCCTCTCCGCTGCGGGCCAATTCTTGATACTCATGGCATCTCCTTGCCTTTGACTGCGCTGCTCCTCGATGAGCGCTGTGCTATCTTAGCCCATCATTTTTACGCGGCGATCTGACCTCCCAGGCATCGTCGCCGTTGTGCAATCCCTGAACAAAAAGGCAGGCCTATGCAGCGGCTGTATCGGAAACGCATCGTTCTCGGCGTCGGCGGCGGCATTGCCGCCTACAAGAGTGCAGAACTGGTTCGCCGGCTTCTTGAGCACGGTGCTGAAGTGCGCGTGGTCATGACCCGCGGCGGCAGTGAATTCATTACCCCCCTGACCATGCAGGCCCTGTCCGGGCACCCCGTCCACATGGACCTGCTTGACCCGGCCGCCGAAGCCGCGATGGGCCATATCGAACTGGCCAAGTGGGCCGACCTGGTGCTGATCGCCCCCGCCACCGCCGACCTGATCGCGCGCCTGGCCCAGGGCATCGCCAATGACCTGCTGACTACGCTGGTGCTGGCAACCGACGCCACCGTCGCCCTGGCACCCGCCATGAACCAGGCCATGTGGCGCGACCCAGCCACCCAGGCGAACCTGGAATTGCTGCAAGCCCGCAACCTGAAGCTCTTCGGCCCGGCATCCGGGAGCCAGGCCTGTGGCGACGTGGGCCTTGGCCGCATGCTCGAGGCAAACGACCTGGCGCTCTGTGCCGCCGAATGCTTCCAGCACCAGGTGCTGACTGGCAAGCACGTGCTGATCACAGCAGGTCCGACCCAGGAAAACATCGACCCGGTGCGCTACATCACCAACCACAGTTCCGGCAAAATGGGCTTTGCCCTGGCTGAAGCGGCCGTCGAAGCCGGCGCCCGCGTGACGCTGATCACCGGCCCTGTGCACTTGCCGACGCCTGACCGGGTCACGCGCATCGATGTGGTCAGCGCTCGCGACATGCTCGCGGCCTGTGAAGCAGCGATCCCCTGTGATGTGTTCATTGCCTCCGCAGCGGTTGCAGACTACCGCCCCGAAGTCGTTGCCCCACAAAAACTCAAGAAAGACCCTACGAGCGGCGATGGCCTACTGCTGCAAATGGTGCGCAACCCGGACATTCTGGCAACCATCGCCACCCGTCCGGACCGCCCTTTCAGCGTCGGTTTTGCCGCCGAAACCGAACATTTGCTCGACTACGCTGCACGCAAATTGAAAGACAAAAACCTCGACCTGATTGTTGCCAACGATGTGGCCAACCCCAGCATCGGCTTCAACAGCGAGGAAAACGCCTGCAGCGTGATTGACCGGGAGTTGCACGCAACCCTTTTCGCCCAGACCAGCAAGAGCAAAATTGCTCGCCAGCTGATCTCTTTCATCGCCGACCGTCTTAACCAGGTTTAAACACGCATGCACGCTCTACAAGCCAAAATCCTCGACCCACGCATCGGCAACGAATTCCCGCTGCCACAGTACGCAACGCCCGGCTCGGCCGGTCTCGATCTGCGTGCAATGCTCAAGCAGGACACCATCCTGGAGCCTGGTCAGACCTTGCTGATCCCTACCGGCCTGTCGATCTACATCGGCGACCCGGGCCTGGCCGCCATGATCCTGCCACGCTCGGGTCTGGGCCATAAACACGGCATCGTGCTGGGCAACCTGGTCGGCCTGATCGACTCGGACTACCAGGGCGAACTGATGGTTTCCTGCTGGAACCGTGGCCAGACCGCCTTCAACATCGCTGTCGGCGAACGCATCGCGCAGCTGGTGCTGGTGCCGGTAGTACAGGCGCATTTCGAAATCGTCGAAGCGTTCGATGAAAGCCAGCGCGGTGCTGGCGGCTTCGGGCATTCCGGCAGCCATTGATTACGATGGGGTATGCGCGATTTTGAAGTGGGTTGCCGTGGTGCGGTTGGCCACGGCAACGGCAACTCAATTGAGTAATTGACGAACTCTCTGTCGAAAATGCCGTCAAACCGTTCAATTCGAGCTTTCCAGCCCTCCGAGTGATGGCCGTCATCCGGCCTAATCCTGCGGTGCACAAGGATCAAGCCAGCAAGTTTTCGAATTCGAAACCTTCGACCAGGACAAGGAATTCATGAGAATGGAGCATTCCCCAGTTATGACCAGCATGGCACACGCGGCACCCAAGCTACCCGAGAGCATTTTCCGCGCTTATGACATCCGCGGCATCTTCGGCAACACCCTTCATGCCGAGACCGCTTACTGGATCGGCCGCGCCATTGGCGCACAAAGCCTTTCCCAGGGCGAACCCCATGTCAGCGTGGGCCGTGATGGCCGCCTGTCTGGACCGGTTCTGGTGGAGCGCCTGATCCAGGGCCTGGCCGATGCCGGCTGCCATGTCAGCGACGTCGGCCTGGTGCCGACCCCTGCGCTGTACTACGCGGCCAACGTGCTAGCCGGCAAGTCCGGGGTGATGCTCACCGGCAGTCACAATCCGTCCGACTACAACGGCTTCAAGATCGTCATTGCCGGCGACACCCTGGCCAATGAACAGATCCAGGCCCTGCATGACCGCATCAAGACCAATAATCTGAGCAGCGGCGAAGGCAGCATCACCAAGGTCGACATCCTCGATCGCTATTCCAGCGAAATCACTCGGGACATCAAGCTCGCGCGGCGCCTGAAAGTGGTGGTCGACTGCGGTAACGGCGCGGCCGGCGTGATTGCCCCGCAGCTTATCGAAGCGCTGAATTGCGAGGTTATCCCGCTGTTCTGCGAAGTCGACGGCAATTTCCCGAACCATCATCCAGACCCGGGCAAGCCGGAGAACCTGGAAGACTTGATCGCCAAGGTCAAGGAGACCAATGCCGATCTGGGCCTGGCCTTCGATGGCGACGGCGACCGCGTCGGCGTGGTGACCAACACCGGCAGCATCGTCTACCCGGACCGCCTGTTGATGCTGTTCGCCAAGGACGTGGTGGAACGCAACCCTGATGCGCAGATCATTTTCGACGTCAAATGCACGCGTCGCCTGACCCCGCTGATCAAAGAGTATGGCGGTCGCCCACTGATGTGGAAGACCGGTCATTCGTTGATCAAAAAGAAGATGAAGGAAACCGGCGCCCTGCTTGCCGGCGAAATGAGCGGTCATATCTTCATCAAGGAGCGCTGGTACGGTTTCGATGACGGCATTTACAGTGCCGCGCGCCTGCTGGAGATCCTCAGCAAGGAGAAATCCTGCGCCGAAGAGCTGTTCGCCAGCTTCCCGAACGATATTTCTACGCCGGAAATCAATATTGATGTGACCGACGAGAGCAAATTCAGCATCATTGATGCATTGCAAAGCGATGCTCAATGGGGTGAAGCCGAACTGACTACCATCGATGGTGTGCGAGTCGACTACCCCCATGGCTGGGGCCTGGTCCGTGCGTCCAATACCACACCGGTACTGGTGCTGCGCTTCGAAGCCGATACTGAAGCCCAATTGCAGCGCATCAAGGACGTTTTCCACGCCCAACTGAAACGTGTTGCACCTGATCTCCAACTACCGTTCTGATTGATCGACTACCTGTTCTTCTGGAGCCCTGCATGACCCTCGAACGTGATGCCGCCACCAATGTCGCCAAGGTCCTGTCCGAAGCGCTGCCCTACATCCGCCGCTTCGTCGGCAAGACGCTGGTGATCAAATACGGCGGCAACGCTATGGAGAGCGAGGAGCTCAAGACCGGCTTTGCCCGTGATGTGGTGCTGATGAAGGCCGTCGGGATAAACCCGGTGGTCGTTCACGGCGGTGGCCCGCAAATCGGCGACCTGCTCAAGCGCCTGTCGATCGAAAGCCACTTCGTCGACGGCATGCGCGTGACCGACGCGGCGACCATGGACGTGGTGGAAATGGTCCTGGGTGGCCAGGTGAACAAGGACATCGTCAACCTGATCAACCGTCATGGCGGTAGCGCCATCGGCCTGACCGGCAAGGACGCCGAGCTGATTCGTGCGAAAAAGCTCACCGTCACCCGCCAGACCCCGGAAATGACCACTCCCGAAATCATCGATATCGGCCATGTCGGCGAAGTGGTCGGGATCAACACCGACCTGCTGAACATGCTGGTCAAAGGTGACTTCATTCCCGTGATCGCACCTATCGGCGTCGGCGCCGATGGCGAGTCGTACAACATCAACGCCGATCTGGTGGCGGGCAAGGTTGCCGAAGCACTGAAAGCTGAAAAGCTGATGCTGCTGACCAACATCGCCGGCCTGATGGACAAGACCGGCAAGGTCCTGACCGGCCTGACCACCGAGCAGGTCAACGAGCTGATCGCCGACGGCACCATCTACGGCGGCATGCTGCCGAAGATCCGCTGCGCGCTGGAAGCCGTACAAGGCGGCGTGACCACTTCACACATCATCGACGGTCGGGTACCGAATGCGGTGTTGCTGGAAATCTTCACCGATACCGGTGTGGGTACGCTGATCAGCAATCGCAAGCGTCACTAATCACTGGCGATACAAAAAAATGGCCCTGCAATGCAGGGCCTTTTTTTATGGGGCAAATACGGCTCAGATACCGTACTGAGCCCGATAAGCCTCAACCGCAGGCAAATGCTGCTTGAGCTGCGGATCATCGGCCAGGAACTCCAGCACCTGGGTCAGCGAAACGATGCTGACCACCGGAATGCCGAAATCACGCTCCACTTCCTGGATCGCCGACAACTCGCCGTTGCCACGCTCCTGGCGGTTCAGGGCGATCAATACGCCAGCAGCCTTGGCCTTCTGGCCCTCGATGATCTGCATGACCTCGCGGATCGCGGTACCGGCGGTGATCACGTCGTCGATGATCAGTACGTCACCGGCAAGCGGCGAGCCCACCAGGCTGCCGCCCTCGCCATGGGCCTTGGCTTCCTTGCGGTTGAAACACCACGGCACATCGAGCTGATGGTGCTCGGCCAATTGCACTGCCGTAGCGGCGGCCAAAGGGATACCCTTGTAGGCCGGGCCGAACAGCACGTCGAAGGAAATACCGCTCTCGACGATGGCTGCCGCGTAGAAACGACCCAGTTGTGCCAGGGCAGAACCGCTGTTGAACAGGCCGGCATTGAAG
This sequence comes from Pseudomonas akapageensis, assembly GCF_011355085.1. Lineage (GTDB taxonomy): Bacteria > Pseudomonadota > Gammaproteobacteria > Pseudomonadales > Pseudomonadaceae > Aquipseudomonas > Aquipseudomonas akapageensis. The sequence goes on from NZ_VXCP01000062.1 coordinate 8,143, forward strand.
AAATACGGGCTTGTACGCCCCGATTTCAGGGTAAATTCACCGAAGCGCAGAACACCGCGATCGATGGCAAAACGAATGAAGTCGCGCTGATACGGCTGCATGAAAAAGTCCCGAATACCACGGATTTAGCTAATTAGGTAGAGCTCGGGTATCATACACGCACGAGATTTTTGGGGCCATTTATGCGGATCATCAGTGTGAACGTTAATGGTATTCAGGCTGCAGTCGAGCGTGGTTTGCTCAGTTGGCTGCAAGCCCAGAATGCCGACGTCATCTGCCTGCAGGACACCCGCGCCTCTGCCTTTGAACTGGACGACCCAGCCTTCCAACTGGATGGCTACTTCCTCTATGCCTGCGATGCCGAAGTACCCGCCCAAGGCGGCGTGGCTCTGTATTCGCGGCTGCAACCGAAGGCAGTTATCAGCGGCCTAGGCTTCGAGACAGCCGACCGCTACGGGCGCTACCTGCAAGCCGACTTCGACAAGGTCAGCATCGCGACCTTGCTGCTCCCATCAGGGCAGAACGGCGATGAAGACTTGAATCAGAAATTCAAGCTAATGGACGACTTCGCCCGTTATCTGGACAAGCAGCGCCGCAAGCGTCGCGAGTACATCTACTGCGGCTCCCTGTATGTGGCGCAGCAGAAGCTCGACATCAAGAACTGGCGCGACAGCCAGCAATCTCCTGGCTTCCTGGCGCCGGAACGGGCCTGGATGGACGAGATTGTCGGCAACATGGGCTATGTCGATGCCCTGCGCGAAGTCAGTCGCGAAGGCGACCAGTACAGCTGGTGGCCAGACAACGAACAGGCCGAGATGCTCAACCTGGGCTGGCGCTTCGACTACCAGCTGCTGACCCCGGGGCTGCGTCGCTTCGTACGCAGCGCACGCCTGCCACGTCAGCCACGCTTTTCCCAGCATGCTCCGCTGATCGTGGACTACGACTGGACGCTGACCATCTAGGCCGCAGCCAGACACAAAAAAGCCGACTCAACCAGACTGTGTGAAAACGCAGTCTGCAAAGGCACAAACAAACGCCCCGGCTTGCCGGGGCGTTTGTTTTTTGGCCTCGCGATAAAAAAAGCAGAGCCTCTCAGCTCATCAGGCCCCGCATTTGAGAGGCACCCAACACCTTGAGCGCTCGCTTCAGGTTGTAACCCAGCACCGCCAAGCTCATTTCAGCCCGCGCACCTCTCAGATGGCGCACAAGAAAACGGCCATTTCCGAATAGCCATTGCTTGAGATTGCCAAACGGGTGTTCGACGATAGATCGGCGTTTGACCATCATCTCTGGATGAGCCCGCATTCGTTTCTCCATCCGCTCAAAGGCCTCTTCCTGGGCATGCCGGCTCACGTAACGACGCTGTGCCTTGGTGCACTGCGGCTTCAGGGGGCAGGTACTACAGTCACCGACAGCCGAGTGGTAGATACGCGCACCTTTGTTCAACTGTTTAAGCGTCAGGACCTTGCCTGCCGGGCAACGGTACTGATCATCCTCGGCGTTATAAACGAAGTCCTCCCGGCCAAAGAAGGTCACTTCATCACTCGTGGGGTTGACTGAGCGGTTGGCCGGTACAAAGGCGGTGATTCCCGCAGCCTCACAGGCTTGAAATTGCTCACCATTGGAGTAACCCGCGTCGGCGGTGACGGTCAATTCAGATTGCGCCAGCTCGGCCTTGGCCGCTTTGGCCATTGGCTCAAGCTGCTGGTTGTCGGTGCCGTCCTGGGTGACCTCGTGGTGAAAAATCAAACAATGCGCGGCATCCACCGCGCTTTGGATGTTGTAGGCCACAAACTTGCCAGCCGCCGTACGCATCTTGCGAGCCTCAGGTTCGCCGAGTACATGCTGGGTCAGGCCTTGAGCCTCCATCAGGGCCTGACAGGTCTGGTTATCAGCCTTTTTGGTTTCAAGTTCACGCAGGGCTGCCTGCACGGCAGAGCGGTTAACCGACTCGCCGCCCTCGCTGCGATCAGTTTCGTCCAGCTGCGCGAGATAACGAGCAATACGTTTCTCCAGCGCCGCTTCCTGGTGTTTGAGCTTGTTTGGAGTGATGTGCTTGCGATTGGAGGCCACGACCTGAAATTTGCTGCCATCGATCGCGACCAACTCGCCCGCAATCAAACCCACCCGACGACAAAACTGAACGAAGGCCCGACAGGTGGCGGTGAAGGCTGGGCCGTTGTCTCGACGAAAATCGGCAATGGTCTTGAAATCTGGCGTCAATCGCCCGAGCAGCCACATGACTTCAACATTGCGCTGCGCTTCGGCTTCCAACCGCCGCGAAGAACGGATGCGATGGAAATAGCCGTAAATGTAGAGCTTGAGCAAGTCTGCCGGGTTGTAGGGCGGCCGCCCTGTCGCCTTGGGCTGGCTCTTGCTGAACCCCAGTTGCTGAAGATCCAGGCGCAAAATATAGGCCTCGATGACACGCACAAGATGGTCGTCCGGAATCAGGTCGTCCAACGACACTGGGAACAACGCACCTTGGGTCCGATCCTCTCCTTGGATGTAGGCCATAACGAAAAATGCCCCGTATCTATCGATACGGGGCATTTTCTTAAACCGCGACGCAGATTGCTAGGTTTTCACACAGTCTG
>NZ_VXCP01000063.1:0-7500 GCF_011355085.1 Pseudomonas akapageensis
TGCGCAGCGGAAAAGCCGCCGCATTTGACGATAGCGGCGAATACCCGAAGCAGTTTCAAATCGACATCGTGCAGCTTGTTCACCCGTATCTCCTGTTTGTTTTTATATCGGGAATGCCGATGTTGGCATCTGATGATTAGCATTTTTTCATTGGCAATCAACGCTCATAGTCACTCCAACGGCGAAGACTTACCAGCAGTGCATCCCAAAACAAGAACCTGATCGCCGATGAGAGAGAACAAGAAATGGACACGATCGTCAAACAGTACTTGCAAAGGTTCGGCGTCTGCGAAGCTACGCAAACTTTCCTCGGCAAGTCTTTGAAAATGTTCATTGGCGGCGCCTGGCTCGATGCCAGCGACGGCCAGACCTCAGACGTTATCGAGCCTTCAACCGCCGGTTTGATCACCCGCATCCCCATGGGCACCACCGACGATCTGGACCGCGCCGTGCAGGCCGCTCGTGCCCAGTTTGATGGTGGTCCATGGCGCCAGGCCAAGCCCCTGGAACGCGAGCGCATGATCCATCGCCTGGCCGACCTGATCGAGGCCAATGCCGCGGAGCTTGCCGAGATCGAATCGATCGACATGGGCAAGTCCGCCGCCCAGGCCCGCGATGTGGATATCCAGGGCACTGTCGACACCCTGCGTTACTTCGCCGGCTGGGCCACCAAACTGCACGGGCGTACCGTCGAGCCATCCCTGCCAGGCAATTACCTGGCCTATACCCGCAAAGAGCCGATCGGCGTAGTCGGCGCCATCGTGCCGTGGAACTTCCCGCTGCAAACCATGGCCTGGAAGCTGGGCGCCGCCCTGGCGACCGGTTGCACCGTGGTCGTCAAGCCGGCCGAGCTGACCTCGCTGTCGGCCCTGCGCTTTGCCGAACTGGTGCAGGAAGCGGGTATTCCGGACGGGGTGATCAACATCGTCACCGGTCGCGGCAGCGTGGTCGGTGCGGCCATGGCCACCCATCCTGGCATCGACAAGCTGACGTTCACCGGTTCCACCCCGGTCGGCCGCACCGTCGGGCGTGCCGCGCTGGACGAAATGAAGCGACTAACCCTGGAACTGGGAGGAAAATCTCCAGTAATAGTACTGGCCGATGCCGACGTGCCCGCCGCCGCAAAAGCCGTGGCCAATGGTGTGTTCTTCAACTCGGGCCAGGTTTGCGATGCCGGTACCCGCGCGTACGTCCATCGCAGCATCTATGACCAATTCCTGCGTGAGCTGATCGCCTACACGAAGACCTTGAAAATGGCCCCGGGCCTGGATCCCGAATGCTTCATCAGCCCGCTGGTCTCGGCGCTGCAGAAACAGCGGGTTACCGAATACATCGAACTCGGCAAGACCGAGGGGGCCGAACTGGTCTACGGCGGCCAGCCGGTCGAAGGTCCTGGCTTCTTCGTCGAGCCGACCATCTTCGCCAACTGCCGCAACGACATGCGCATCGTCCAGGAGGAAATTTTCGGCCCGGTGCTGGTGACCGCGCCTTTCGATGATGAAGAAGAGGCCCTGGCCCTGGCCAATGACTCGCCCTTCGGACTGGCCGCAGCCCTTTACTCCAATGACCTGGGCCGCGTGCACAGCCTGATTCCACGGCTGCAGGCAGGCTCGGTGTACGTCAACGCCCACAGCACCATCGACCCGTCGATGCCGTTTGGAGGCTACAAGCAATCAGGGTTCGGCAAGGACCTGGGATCGGAACAACTGGACTTTTTGATGGAGACCAAGGCGGTCTGGATAACGTTGCCCTGAGGCGCTGGGTTTTAAGCGCTTTGTCATGATATTTACAATAATGAGAGAAAATCATGAACACATCATCCAAGACCGCCGCCAGCGCTGCACATCGCGACACCGCGCTGGCGGTCGAAAACCATTCGATTGATTTCATCCCCGAGGACGAACGCACCGACAAACTCAGGAGCCAGGGACCATTCTGGTTCCTGGGCAACTTCACCTTCTTCACCATGACCATCGGTTTCGTCGGGCCCAGTGTCGGCCTGACGGCGCTGTGGACCACCCTGGCCGGCACCCTCGGGATCATGTTCGGCACGCTGTTCATGGCTTTCCATGGTTCTCAGGGCCCGCACCTCGGGCTGCCGCAGATGATCCAGTCGCGCGCGCAGTTCGGTTATCGCGGGGTGATTCTGGTGTTGTTGGCGACGCTCTTCGTGTTTGCCGGCTTCAACATCGTGAATCTGGTGTTGATGATGCAGGGGCTGCACACGCTGTTCGGGTTCGACCCGATGGTGATTGCCCTGGCGGTGACCGTGCCGGCGACGATACTGGCCATTCTCGGCCATGACTGGATGCACCGCAGCTTCAAATGGGCGCTGTACCTGTCGTTGCCCCTGTATGGCCTGGTGACCCTGGCCGTGCTGATGGGCTGGGTGCCCGATGCCGTGCTGCCGCCCCTGGCAGCCGGGGAAGTCGCGCCGGCGCCGCTGGGTTTCAACTGGACCGGATTCATCGCCCAGTTCGCCGCGGCGGCCAGCTACAACATTGCCTACGCACCTTACGTGTCCGACTACTCGCGCTATCTGCCGAAGAACACCCCCAGCGGCAAGCTGATTGCGGTGGTCTTTCTCGGTGCCTCGCTGTCCGGTGCCTGGATGATCTCCGTGGGCGGCTGGCTGGCCGATCACCTGCATTCGACCGACGTGCTGGTGGCGCTGGGGCAAGTGGGCAACACCGTGTCGTCCGCCATGGGCACAGTCGTTGTAGTGGTAACCATCCTGGCATTCCTGCCGGTGATCGCCATGAACATCTACAGTGCCAAGCTGACCACCCTGACCTGTGTCGATTCGATCAAGCACATCGAGCCGACCCGCAAGGCGCGCATCCTCGCCATCCTGTTCGTGATCCTGCTGCAACTGGGCGTGGCCATGAGCATCCAGAGTTCGGGCAAGGGCCTGTCGGTACTGGGTATCTACCTGGTGGTGATGCTGTACTTCCTGGTGCCCTGGACCTCGGTCAACCTCACCGACTATTTCTTCGTGCGCAAGGGCCGCTATGCCATCCCGCACTTCTTCATGCCGCACAACAACATCTATGGCAGCTGGGGCATGCGCGGCATCGTGTCGTACGCCGTGGGCTTCCTGGCCATGATTCCGTTCTTCTACATCTATGACGGCGTCGAACAGCGTGAAGTGTATGTCGGCCCCCTGGCCAAGGCCCTGGGCAGTATCGACATCGCCTGGCTGGTCGGCCTGATCGTCTCGGGCCTGGTGTACTACGTACTCAGCCGCTCGATCGACCTCAACCGCGAAGAGGTCGTCATCCAGGAAATCGAAAAGACTTGTCCGCACTACACCACCGGCGAAAAGAAGGCCCACCGCGCCATGCCGATGGTCAGCAAAACGACTTTTGGGAGATAACAACAATGACTAGCCAACGTTACGACTACATCATCATTGGCGCGGGTTCTGCCGGCTGCGTACTGGCCAACCGCCTGACCGAGGACGCCGGCACCAGCGTGCTGGTCCTGGAGTTCGGCGGCAGCGACCGCAGCGTGATCATCCAGATGCCGAGTGCGTTTTCGATCCCGATGAACACCACCAAATACAACTGGAAATACGAGACCGAGCCGGAGCCAGGGCTCAATGGCCGGCGCGTACACTGCCCACGGGGCAAGGTGCTGGGCGGTTCGTCTTCGATCAACGGCCTGGTCTACATCCGTGGTCATGCCTACGATTTCGACGAGTGGGAAGAGCTGGGCGCCAAGGGTTGGGGCTATAAAAACTGCCTGCCGTACTTCAAGCGTGCCGAGAGCTGCGATGCCGGTGGCGACGACTACCGCGGTGGTTCAGGGCCCTTGCACACCACCAACGGCAACAACATGAAGAACCCGCTGTACGGGGCCTGGGTCGACGCCGGTGCCGAAGCGGGCTACATCAAGACCGACGACTGCAACGGCTACATGCAGGAAGGCTTCGGTGCCATGCACATGACGGTCAAGGATGGCGTGCGCTGCTCCACCGCCAACGCCTACCTGCGTCCGGCCATGGAACGGCCCAACCTGACGGTGATCACCAAGGCCATGTCGCGCCAGATCATCCTCGAAGGCAAGCGCGCCGTGGGCCTGACTTATGACCATGAAGGCCAGACCCACACCGTGTTGTGCAACAAGGAAATCCTCATTTCGGCAGGCCCGATCGGTTCGCCGCACCTGCTGCAGCGGTCCGGCATCGGCCCCGCTGAAGTCCTGAAGAAGGCCGGCGTACCCGTGAAGCTCGATCTGCCGGGCGTCGGTGAAAACCTGCAGGATCACGCCGAGATCTACATCCAGTACGGTTGCAAGGAGCCGGTCACGCTCAACAGCAAGATGGACCCCCTGAGCAAACTGATGATCGGCCTGCGCTGGTTGTTGCGCAAGGACGGCCTGGGCGCGACCAACCACTTCGAAGCCGGTGGTTTCATCCGCTCCGAGAAAGGCCTGCGCTGGCCCGATATCCAGTTCCACTTCCTGCCGGCCGCCATGCGCTACGACGGCAAGAAGCCGATCAAGGGCCACGGTTTCATGGTCCTGACCGGGCCGAACAAGCCCAAGAGCCGTGGCCATGTGCGAATTCGCTCGGCAGACCCGTACGTGCACCCGGAAATTCTGTTCAACTACCTGCAACGGGAAGAAGACCGCGAAGGCTTCCGCCGCTGCGTGCGCCTGACCCGGGAAATCATCGGCCAGCCGGCCATGGACCGCTTCCGTGACACCGAGATCGCGCCGGGGCCACTGGTCAATACCGACGAGGAGATCGATGCGTTCGTGCGCGACAACCTGGAGAGTACCTACCATCCTTGTGGCTCATGCCGCATGGGCGAGGACGACATGGCGGTGGTCGACTCGGAACTGCGGGTGAGGGGGCTCCAGGGGCTGCGCGTGATCGACTCGTCGGTGTTCCCGACCGAGCCCAACGGCAACCTCAACGCACCGACCATCATGCTGGCCGAACGGGCAGCGGACATGGTACGCGGGCGCAAGCTGTTGCCAGCGGCGAATGTGGTGGTGGGGCTGGCGAAGAACTGGGAGACCCAGCAGCGTACCTCCTTGCCGGCGCGTAACGTCCGGGTCTGACCCGAGTACAGGGTTGCCCTCATACCCCTGTGGGAGCCCTCTGTGAGATCCCCCTGTGGGAGCGGGCTTGCCCGCGAAGAAGACACCGCGGATTATCTAAAACACCGCGGTGTGGTCATCGCGGGCAAGCCCGCTCCCACAGAGAGACATTGTGTGGACCGCTGTCCGTGTTGAATCTGTGGAATCGCGTTTACAGGTCCGTTTCTTCGCCCAGCAGGGACAGGGTTTTCACATCACCTTTCCCCTGATAAAACCCATCAAGCACCTGCTGAAAAACCTCTCGCTCAGGCGCAACGGTGGCAAACAGGGTCATGCAGGAACGCAATTTCAGATCATCCGGCGTGCCGAAGATTTCCCTTGCGGTACGGCCCTGCAATTCAATGACCGCCCGCGTGCAAGCTTCCAGGCGCGTCCCGAGCAGGGGATGGTCCAGGTAGGCCAGGGCTTCCTTACGGTCGCAGATCGCGTAACGCCAGGCCATTTCGCTGTGGCCCAGTCCCTCGAGCTGGGGAAAGATGAACCACATCCAGTGGCTGCGTTTGTGACCGGTGCGCAGTTCTTCCATGGCGCGCTCGAAGGTCGGTTCTTGTGCATCGACAAAGCGTTGCAGGTCGTAGGGATCACTCATGGCGCTCACCCTTGGGGTGGGTTCGACCCCGACAATTCTAATCCCCATCCTCCCGGTACGGAAGCCGACAAACATCGCCGCGCTGAACTACGCTGCCAGACATCGACAGGACGTTTATCGGGGCCAGGATATGCGCAGCAGGGCGTTTGTGTGGTGCATGATGTGGTGGGGGATACTGTGGTCGGCCCAGGTCTTTGCACTGGACCCGCTGGCAACGACTGACTCCGCGCAACCCGCGCAGTCCACCGCCAATCTGAAGGTCGCCAATCGTACCGTCATCACGTTTCGCGCCAGCTTGCTCGGTGAAACGCCGACGCTGCGCGCCAGGCGCGCCAATGTGGTCATCGGTGAAGCCCTGGACAGCAACGACGAGCTGAGCGTCAGCATCGACCCGATCCAGGACAGCTACATGGTGCTGCTGGGCGGACGGCGTGCATTCATCGTTACGCCCGGGGACGTCGATCCCCTCGAGTACAGTTCGGTCATGCAAGCGGCCCAGGGCGCCGCCGACAAGCTACGCCAGGTCGTGGCTGAAACCCAGGAAGCGCGTAGCCTGCACCTGATCCTTGTGGATGTGCTGGCCTGTGCCGTGGCCACGGCACTCTACCTGGCGTTGCTCTGGGGGTTGGGTTATCTGCGGCGCAAATTGCTCGGTTGGTTGCCGGCGATGATGAAACGCCATGCCCAAGCGTTGAAGGTGGGGGAAACCCCGCTGGTCGAGGCCCATTTTCTCTACCCGCTGATCAGTCGCGCGCTGCGGGTGCTGAGCTGGGTCCTGGTGGCGCTGTTCAGCTATCAGTGGTTGAGCTTTGTCCTGTCGCGGTTTCCCTATACCCGTCCATGGGGCGAGAGCCTGAACAGCTATCTGCTGGATGTGGCCGCTTATCTGTTTCACAGCATCGTCGGGGCGATTCCGGGCCTGGGCATTGCCCTGGCGATCTTCTTCATTGCCCGGGGCGCCGTCGCCTTCAGTCGGCGCCTGCTCAAGCGCCTGGCCGCACCGGGCACCGTCAGCTGGTTGAACCATGAAACCCTGCAACCGACGACGCGCCTGACCTCCATTGCGATCTGGCTGTTTGCCCTGGCAATGGCCTACCCGTACCTGCCGGGGGCGGGTACCGATGCCTTCAAGGGCTTGTCGGTGCTGCTCGGCCTGATGATCTCGCTGGGCGCCTCCAGCGTGGTCGGGCAGGCCGCTGCCGGGTTGATCCTCACCTATACCCACACCCTGCGGCCCGGCGAATTCGTGCGTATCGGCGAGCATGAAGGCACGGTGACCGAGCTGGGCACGTTCACCACGCGAATCCGCACCGGGCTCGGTGAAATGCTGACGATCCCCAACTCGATGATCACCGGTGCCGTCACCAAGAACTATTCGCGCACGGTGAAGGGGCCCGGTTACGTGGTCGACACCACAGTGACCATCGGCTACGACACGCCGTGGCGGCAGATCGAGGCGATGTTGCTGGAGGCGGCCCTGCGCACCCCGGGGGTGTTGGCCGACCCGGCGCCGCAGGTGTTCCAGATTGCCCTGTCGGACTTCTACCCGGAGTACCGCCTGGTGGCCCAGGCCATCCCCAGCCAACCGCGCCCGCGTGCCGAATTGCTGACCATGCTGCATGCCAATATTCAGGATGTGTTCAATGAATACGGAGTGCAGATCATGTCGCCGCACTACGCCTTCGACCCGCGTCAGGCCAAGCTGGTGCCGAAGGAGGAGTGGTTCAGCGAGCCGGCCAAAAAGCACGATAACACCTGAACCTCTCGTTCCCACGCTCTGCGTGGGAATGCAGTGACAGACG
>NZ_VXCP01000063.1:12500-45733 GCF_011355085.1 Pseudomonas akapageensis
TGACGGTGGGGGGCGACGCCGGGCCGTTGCCGATGGTTGTCACCGACAAGGTCCAGCGCCCACCAGTGGCTGTGGGCGTGAGGGTAGCGGTGCCCAGGGCAAGCGGCCCGCCGGTGGTTGCTGCCGTGACGCTGATGCTGTTGCCGGTGGCTTTCGACGTCGTACCGGCGAGGTCCCAGGTATAGCGGTTGTTGCTGCGCAGCTTGACGCTGGCACTGGTCACCCTCAGGTCTTCGCCGACGGCGGCGCCCGCCTGGACCGAAACGGTCACGGTGGCGTCTTTTTCCGAAACAGCGTCCTTGGCATCCCTGGCCCGGTAGGTGAATGTCGCCGTGAACGGCGCGGCGACCACCGCCGGTGGTGTGTAGGTGACCCGGACACCATCGGTGCTGACACTGCCCTTGCCCGAGTCCGGCTGGCTCAGGTCGGAGACGCTGAGCGGCAGGTCGCCGTCGGGGTCGGTGTCGTTGGCCAGCACGTTGATGATGACGGGCACACCAGCCTGGGCACTGGCGCTGTCGGGGTTGGCGATCGGTTTCTTGTTGGCGCCCTGATGGTTGTCGTTGCCGTCACCGGTACGGAAGGTCGGCAGGCCCACGGAAGGCGCGTACTCCACGCCATCCCAGCCCGGCAGCGGCGCTGGCATCAACTGGAACTGCCCGGGGTGTTCCACATCCCAGCGCAGCAACATGGAAGTGTCCTCGTGCTGGGTGTTGTGGCAGTGCTCCATGTAGGTCCCGGCGAACTCGCGGAAATGCAGCGCCACCTCGAGATTCGTGGAACTGTCGACGCCTTCACCAATACGGTAAACATCCTTGCGCGCCCATTTTTCCCATTCCGGCGGTTCCTTGCCGTTGCGGTTGAGGACAATACCCTCTTCAAAATGCACGTGCACCGGGTGGCTCCAGCCGTTGCCTCCGTTTTCGATCTTCCAGACTTCGAGTGTGCCATCGCCGCTGAAACCGGCCGGGGTAGGGCCCTCGGCCAGTTGCGGCGCGGCGCTGATACGGCGTGGGTCCATGCCGAAGGCCAAGCCACCGTCGGTCTTGATGGTCCAGGGCGCCAGGTCCGTGCCTTCTGAACGGCCGAAGGTAAAGGTGCGGTGTCGTGCCACGGCGAGTTTGGCCTGGTCAGCCGGATTGTCGCGGTCGATGGTCAGCGGGATCATCTTCTTCCCGGCCGGCTTGCCCGGCTTGGCCGGCTCGAAGTCGGCCGGGTTCATGCTCACGTCCTGGCCGGCATAGGGCTGGACCAGCAGCTGCATGAACTTGCCGACTACCGGATCGCCCCGGTCCCATTCGGGCCCCTTGCTGGTTTGCTTGAGCACGGCCTTGTATTTCTCGGACAGTACATCGGCCAGGTCGATCTCTTTTTTCTCCGGGCCCTTACCGGTCTTGTGTTCCAGCAGGTTGACGAAATACAGCTTGTCGCCCGCCTTGATGCCGTTCTTGGCGAAATTGACAATGATGTCGAAACGCTCGGCAACGCCCTGGACCGGCAAGATTGCGTTGTGGTCCTGCACGTCACCGTCGCCGTCCAGGTCCATGCTGCCATCGAAGGGCACGGCATGCTCCATGATGTTGCCGTCGTTGGCGATCAGATGGAAGGGCACCCTGGCGTACGACAAGCCGGAACCCTTGGGCCCCGGAAACTCACCACTATCGCCCTTGATCTCGCGCACCACGGCGAGCTTGTAGAAGCGCGACACCGAACCATTGAGGATACGGAAGCGATAACTGCGCGCCCGTACTTTCAGGAAGGGCATGTACTGCCAGTTGACCATCATCACATCACCGAGAAAACCGTCGGTGTTGAAGGGGTTGAACCACAATTGGCCGTTCTGGTCCCACGCCTTGTCGAAGACGATCATGTTGACATCGTAGTCGCGGTTGCCCCAGGGCAGGGCCGAGCCGCTAGGAAAACGCAGGTTGTAGCCGTCATTGACCGCCTCATTGCCGCGATCGACGACGCTGTAGTAGTTCATCATCGCGGCATTGCCCTTGTAGACGTTCTGCGCGGTGAAATCCATCATGTGGTCGTGGAACCAGTGGGTACTCATGGTTTCACGCCAGTCGCCGCGAATATTGATGCGGCCGTTCTGACAGGTCTTCACGCCAGGGGAAGCATCGTTGACGAACAGGGTTTCACCGGGCGAGCAGGGGAAGCCCGCGCGTGGGTCCGTGGCCGTGGTGTTGATGGTGTCATAGCCGGCCAACTGCAGGGGCCAACGGTAGTCGTAATACTGGCCGGGGAAGAAGAAGGCGTTGGCAAACCCGTCGCTCTCGGCCGGGGAGTGACCATTGTGTTCGTGGGTAGTGATGGTGTGCAGGCCAAAGCCGGCGTTGGCCGACGGGTCGATGGGCAGGCCATCGTAGTGGCGCATCAGCGTCGTCTGGCCGTAGCGAACCATGAGCAATTTAGGCGGAAAGGTGCCGTCAAAAGCCCAGAAGTTCTTGTGGTTTTGAATCGGAAACCTGGGATGAAACTGCACGGGTATGGTCTTGGTCGTACCGGCTGTGGCGGGCTGGTCGGAGGTTTGATAGTAGAGCCCGCCCGGCGCAAATTCACCGTTGGCATAATTGTGCAACTGGCGCCTGTCACGCAGGCCCGAATTGGTCCGCGCGCCTGCTTGCGCGGTCTTGAAGTCAACCTGGGGGAAAAACTCGTTCCAGCGTTGATGCGACCAGCCTTTTCCTGGTGGCCGTCCCTCGGCCGGCGAGCCGACCGGGTAGCGGTTGAGAAAGGCTTCGATCTGCGCCTTCCAGGGGTTGCGGCCCAGCACGTTGGAAAACTGCGACGGAAACGGGGTCAACCCGGGTTGGCGCAGAAAGTCATCCAGTGCCGTACTCGACGGACCACTGCGGGCGACGCTGTTGGGGTCCTGCTCAGGCGCCGGCCCCAATGTGGGCACAGGGAATGTCAGGGTTTGCGGCGGCGTGTTCGGGTCGAGCTTCTCGGTGCCGAACTCTTCGAACAGCAGCAATTGCTGGGTAAAGGGCAAGGCCCCGAACAGAGGGCTTGGCTTGCCGTTGGTGGGGTAATTGAACGACGTCTGCAGATTCGGTGGCAGGACGTTATCAGCCCGCGGGGTGGTCCGGTCACCGAACACACCGTTAGGCAAGGCAAGTGCGCCCTGGTTGGCCGGTGTGGCGTTGTCCAGGGCCTTGGCCGCTTTAATGGGATCAGCTGGCTGATCGGTAAAGGCCGAGGGATCGGTCGGCGGTGGTGGACCGAAATCATCCAGCGGCGCGGCATTGAGCTGGGCAAGGCTGGCCGTGACAAGCAGAGCGGATGCCATGCCCGAGCGGGACAGGCGTTTGCGCGTTTTTTTTCCTGCAGTGTTTCCTTTCATTGTCGTCACCCCATTTCGCCTTGATGGCACTTTGCTTTTGCGAGGGCAAGGAGCAAATGTCGGGCCATGGACAGGGGGAGGAAGATGAAACCTTGGAAACATTTGGTTTCAACAACTTTTGTCAAAGATATGTGAAAGTTGCGGATCCATGACAGTGGGGAAAGTCCCCAAATACGGGGGGGCCAACCCTGTGTAGGAGCGGGCAGCGTTGATCGTGCCAATGAAAAATGGCCCAACCGGATCGAGATCCGGTTGGGCCATTGGCCTGGTGTACGACTTTTCAGAGGTCGTTATAGAACGGCCGCAGTGGGCCCTCGCTGGCAGATCGGCCTTCGGCACCGATGGCCCTGAGCGAGATCTGGGCGTCCTGTGCCCGTGGCGTGGTCACCTTGAGGTCCAGGGGCCTCGCGGTCACGGTGTTTTCGTCACCAGTGTGGCCATCCGGGATGACCAGCGACGGATGATCGAACGGCGCACGTTCCCAGGCCACACGCGGATCGGTCAGGCCGACTTCCATGAACTTGACCAGTGCATCCTCTTCTTCGGGGGTCAGGTTCAAAGGCGACATGTCCGCGTCGAGGTTGGTGGCGTTGTGCTGGTTGACGCTCGAATGATCGAAGCCACTGGTGTTGTTGGCGTCCTGGCCACGGCGGTCGCCGCCACGGTTGTAGAACTCCATGACCTGCTTGAGCGTCGCCCGACTGCCGTTGTGGAAGTACGGGCCGGTGAGGGCGATGTTACGCAGCGTCGGGGTCTTGAAGGCACCGTCGACCGCATCGCGAAAGCCGACTTCGGGCTTGAGCGTTGGGTCACAGGGGACGCCGGCGTTCAAGGGGACTTCGAAGGTGCAGACATCGACGTCAACCGGATCCGGCACAGTGCCGCCCTTGAGAACGGTGTTGTACTCACGGGTAAACGACAGCGGGTTACCCCAGGGGTCCGTACCGCCGACGGCCAGGTCTTCGAAGGTCGGACGCACGCCGGTGTTGTAGAAGCCGTTGTCGTAAAGCCGGGTCAGGTTGTCGGCCATCAGCATGCGTTCGACTTTCTCCCGGGGCTCCAGGCGCAGCCGTGTCGCGGCGTTGGTCAGTTCGGGCCCTGCGTGGCAGGCGATGCACTTGCCCTTGCCGGTGAACAGATTCAGGCCCTGGATCTGCTGGGCGTTCAAGGCCTGGGTGTTGCCTTGCAGGTAATCGTCGAGCGGCGTCTGGTCCGAGACCAGGGTGGATTCGTACATCTGGATCGCCAGGCCGAAGAACAATGGGAAGTTGGCCTCCATCTGGGTATACGACGCCCCGCCCAGGGACACCGGCTGATTCGCGCTCCACAAGCGTGGCTGGAAGGCAGCCTTGATCAGCTCGCGATAAGTGGGCCGGCGCGGGCCGGACACAGATGCAAGCACCGAGTCGGTGGGGGCGACCCGCTGATGGCTGAGCATCAGGGTGTCGAGCATGCGCCGGCCGATGTCGGCAAAGGTACGGCCACCGCAGGACATTTCCACCGGGCTGCCGGGTGGACCCACGGCCTGGGAAGCGGCAGAGGCATCGTTAAGTGCCAGGCGCACCTTGGTTGCCGTATTGGGGCGGTCGCTGTTGACGACGAAGATGCCGGCATCGGGGTCGCGGTTACCGAACGGCGAGAAGCCGTTGAAGACGTTATTGGCGCGGCCGTCCCAGAAGTTGCGCACGTTGAACGCGGCATTGATCACCGACGGCGCGTTGCGCCCCGTGCTGCGACGGACATTGATGCCGCCTACCTGGAACACACCGTCAGGCTGTTGGGTGCACTTGTCGAAGCGCGATTGCTTGGGCTTGACGAAGTTGGCGTCGAACACGCCCTGGGAGCCGACCACATCGTCTGTCGAGTAGAGGATCGGCGAGTTGCGGTCCAGGGGGTCGGCCAGCACATGGGTTGGGAAATCGGTTTTCTTGAGGGTGTAGTTGGGGCCACCCTTGCCGCCGGAAAGCGTCGCGTAGGAGGGTACGTCACCTGGTATTCCCGACGCCACGAACGGCTTGTTGAAGATGTTGCCGACGTTGGGGTCGGTGGTGGCCTGGCCGGGGTTGATCTGGTTGGTTTTGCGATGGTCGACCCCGGCATGGAAGTGACAGGTCGCGCAGGCGGTATTGCCATCGCTGCCGATGTCCACGTCCCAGAACAGGGCCTTGCCCAGGCGGATCGCCGCGTCGCGATTGACTACGTAGTCGGTCATCAGATCGACCTTGCGTCCACCTTCGGTCCCCGAAGGATCCGGCGGCAGGAGACCGCGCAACGATTGCAGGGTCGGGATGTCCAGGGCAGGGTTCTCAATGACCGGCTCCGGAGGCTCTGGTGGTTCTGGCGGCTCGACAGCGGCCCCGGTAGCGGCGAAAGCGTTATCGAGGGGCAGACTGACTGCAATCAGCCCGCCCGCAATCATGCAGGCCAGGCTGATCGTTTGAAGTGTGCTCAAGGGTTTCATCATGATGACACGCTCGATTCAATGTTGGGTTGCCGGGGTCGGGCTGTCCTTTCCTTTGCAATAAAAATGCCGGGCCATGCACTCGGCTAATTACGCACATTGTTGCTTCGACGCTAAACAGGCGGCTGTTGTTGATTCAATCTGGTGGCTGGCAACTGGAGGGTGCCTGGGTGCAACTCTAGCTGCAGGTAAATATTTTGGTAGTCCATTTTTTCAAATTTATTGTTCCGGCGAAAAATTGATTAGTTCAGCTGTGCGTTTGGCGCAAGTGAGTACGAAATGGCTGGGGAAGTTTCCCCGCAAACCCACGATTGCGGTGTGGTTTCCCCAGTTTTGGGGATCGTTTCGCGGTGCTATTGAGACTCTTTCAGGCTTGCTTGTGAGCTGCAACCCATTGTTGCCTGGGGATTTACATGCCTGTGACATATTTTGTTACACGGTTGGCAGGGTAATTGCTGAATCACCGGAGAAGGCGTGTGAGCCAAAGGAGGTAAAGGCAGCTGAAAGTGCCCCACACAGAGATCGCGAGTTTGCATGATGAAGTACCTCTGCCAATCCCATAGAGGTGTTCAACTCAGCCTCTATAAATAATGTGGGGAAACTTCCATGAATCACAGTAAATACTCCAGTGCGCAGATTGCACTGCACTGGTTATCGGCCTTTATTATTCTCTGGTCATTGATTGCCGGCTCTTGCGTAGCCCTGTTCAATGTGTCCGAAGGCGCCAGATTGACGTTCACGGCATTGAATATATCTTTGACCACATTGTTCATTCCCTTCTTCGTGGTCCGCGTGTGTTTGCGCGTCAATCATCTATGCAAATACAAGTTCGGAGCGGGTGAGTGGCTGCCGACCTTTGTGCACAACCTAATCTACCTGGTGACCGCAATCGTGCTGGTCACCGGTGTGCTGATGATGAATCGCCCCATTGTCGTGTTCGGCTGGTCGGCCACGCACCAGCTGATCACCAACCCGCACCTGTTGCGCGGCTTCCATGCCGCTCATCAACAGAGCACGGCGATGCTGGGGTTTCTGGTGGTGCTGCATGTGCTGGCGGTGGTCAAGCATGAGATGGGGGGTAATCGGATTTTGAAGCGGATGAGTTTCTAGGAGCTGCAACCGTACCACTTCTCGTTCCCACGCTCTGCGTGGGAACGAGAAACTCTCTCCAAAGAAAGGGGCGCTGAGCGCCCCGTTTTTTTGACCGTGGTGATCAGCCTCCGGCGCGCTTGTTCAACGCCTCCTCAGCCGCTGCGATCTCCGCCTGACGCTTGACGATCATGTCGCCCACCGGCGGCCCCTGGAAGCGCCGGGCCTCGAAGGCGAACCAGACGACGGCCGTGAGGATCAGGAAGCCAATGGTGATGTACAGCGCCCAATCATTCGGCGGCTGGATGCCGATCACGAAGATCACCACCATCGAGATGACCGAGAGAATGGCGAACAGCGAATACAAGCCGCGGCCCATGTTCCAGGGGCCCATGGTCGGCCACTTCGCGGTGCCGTAGGTGAACAGGCCCAGGACGATGGGAATGATGAAGGAGAAGAACAGGAAGATCACCGTGCACGACACCACGATGGTATAGACCGGTGTTTCACCGACCGATATGACGGACGACCCCCAGTCGAACAACACCGCGAGTGTGGCACCGGTCCAGATCGCCGCGACCGGGCTGCGGTAGGTGGGGGAAACCGAAGCCAGTGCCTTGGAGCAGGGCAGGCCGCCGTCACGGGAGAACGCGAAGATCATGCGCGAGACCGAGGTCACGGTCGCCAGCCCGCAGAGAAACTGCGAGATGAAAATCGCCAGGTACAGCGCCACTTTGACGTTGGGGTTCACCTGGGTATCCATGGCCCAGAAGAACACGTTCCAGCCATGGGTCGCTGCCTCGTCCATGCTCGGCAGCATCAGCACGAACGAGCTGAGCATCAACCAGCCGAACAGCAACGACCAGACCACCGACATGACCATGCCACGGGGCACCGACAGCGCCGCCTGGCGGGTTTCCTCTGAGGTGTGGGCGGAGGCGTCGTAGCCGGTGATGGTGTAGATCGGCAGCAGCAGGCCGAGCATGAATATCCAGCCGTTGGACACCTGCGGCCAGACGTTGCCACCGGCCTCGCCCGAGTAGTTGCCGAAGGTCACCAGGCGGGAGAACTCATAGCTCGGCGCCGCGATCAGGCAGACGATGGTCAGCGCGATCGCCGTGGCGAAGATCAGGTAGCCGGAAAAGTCCGTGAGTTTGGCGGTCAGGCCGATGCCGAGGTGGTTACACAAGGCCTGGATGCCGGTGAGGATCGCCAGGAAGATCACCCGCACAGTGGTCGTATCTTCCATGCCCAGGGCCGGCCCGAAGGCGCCGAAAAAGAAGTAGTAGGTGCCGACGTTGATTGCCCCGAGCACCGTCACCAGCCCCAGCAGGTTGAACCAGGCCGTCAGCCAGCCGGTGAAGCGGTTACCGAGAATCGAGCCCCAGTGATAGAGACCGCCCGCGGTCGGGTAGGCTGAGGAAATCTGCGCCATGGCCAGGGCGAAAACACCGGAAATCAGGCAACCGATCGGCCAGCCGATGCCGATCGACGCACCGCCCGCGCCCGAGGTGCCCTGTGCCAGTGAGTTGATGCCACCGGAAAGGATGCAGATGATCGAAAAGGAAATGGCGAAGTTGGAGAACACGCCCATTCGTCGCGACAACTGCTGGGCATATCCCATGCTGTGCAACAACTTGACGTCATCGTCGTGCGGCGCACCGGCGCCGGGTTGGCTTACTGGACTCATGATGGATGCCCCTTGGTGGGTTTTTATGCACGCATGTCCCTGTCGTGCATGGCGCAATGGGCTGACTGCTCTACATCCGGCCCTGGTAAGCCGCTGCGAAAATCTTCGCAGCGCCGTCCCGTGTCAATGGCAGCGGGTTGCCGCCGGCACTGGGGTCGACAATCGCCATGTCGGCGATCAGGTCGGCCTGCCGATCATCGACCCCGAGCTCCACGAGCGTATGGGGCACGCCGATGTCCTTGCGCAGCTTGAGGACAAAGGCCAGGAAACTGTCGAAGCCAGGCGAAGGCAGGCGCAGATAAGCCGCCAGACGCGTGATGCGCTCCTCGATGGCCGAGCGATTGAACTGCAGCACATAGGGCATCAGGGTGGCGTTGGTCATGCCGTGGTGGGTGTCATACAGGGCGCCGATCGGGTGGGCGAGGGCATGCATACCGCCCAGGCCCTTCTGGAATGCGGTGGCACCCATGGCAGCGGCGGCCAGCATCTGTGCGCGCGCCTCAAGGTCAGAGGGTGTGAGCACCGCCCGTACCAGGGCGTTGGCCACCAGGCGCATGCCTTCCACCGCGATGCCATCGGCCAGGGGATGAAAGCCGGGCGCGCAGTAGGCTTCCAGGCAATGGGAAAACGCATCCATGCCCGTGCCGGCCGTGACTTTTGCCGGCATGCCGATGCTGAGGGCAGGGTCGCTGATCACCACCCTCGGCATCATTTTCGGATGGAAGATGATGCGTTTGGTATGGGTGCGCTCGTCGATGATCACGGCCGCACGCCCCACCTCCGATCCGGTGCCCGCGGTGGTCGGCACCGCAATGACCGGGGCGATGCGGCTTTCGTCGGCGCGCGTCCAGTAGTCGCCGATGTCTTCGAAATCCCAGACCGGTCGGGTCTGGCCGCTCATGAAAGCGATGAGCTTGCCCATGTCCAGGCCGCTGCCGCCCCCGAAGGCAACCACGCCGTCGTGTTTGCCTGCGCGCCAGGCGTCGAGGCCACCGGCCAGGTTGGCTTCGACCGGGTTGGGCTTGAGGTCGGAAAACATCGCCACGCCCAGGCCTGCGTCGCGCAATGCGTCCACGGCCGCCTTGGTGATAGGGGTGCGCGCCAGGCCACTGTCAGTCACCAGCAGCGGTCGTTCGATCCCCTGGCTACGGCAGACATCGGCCAGTTCTGCAATGCGGCCGACACCGAAACGAATACTCGTGGGGTAGTTCCAGTTTCCAGTCAGGCTCATGGTCTAGATCTCGTGGCGCAGATGGAAGGACTTGGCGCGGGTCAGTTGCTCATAGCCAATGGGCGACAGGGTGACGCCGCGCCCGCTGTTTTTGACCCCGGTCCAGGCCAGGGCCGGGTCGAGGTAATCGCAGCGGTTCATGAACACGGTGCCGGTGGCGATCTCGTCGCCCAGGCGTTCGGCCGCGGCCAGGTCCTGGGTCCAGATCGAGGCGCTGAGGCCGAACGCGCTGTCGTTCATCAGGGTGATGGCTTCTTCGTCGCCGCTGACCGGCATGATGCCCACCACCGGGCCGAAGCTTTCCTCACGCATTACCGCCATGCTGTGGTTGACGTCAACCAGCACCTGTGGCGCCAGGTAGGCGCTGCCAGGTCCGTTGGCGGCAAACGCCTTGGTATCGATCAAGGCCCGGGCGCCGTGCACCATGGCATCGGCGATCTGCCCGCGGACGAACTCGGCGGCGTCCGGCGAGACCAGCGGGCCGAGGGTGGTGGCTTCTTCCAAGGGGTTGCCCAGCACGTACTGGCGGGTCAGGTCGACAAAGCGCTCGACAAAGGCCGGGTAGATTTTCCTGTCCACGTAGATGCGCTCGATGGCGCAGCAACTTTGTCCGGAGTTGAAGAAGCTGCCGTCCACCAGGTTTTCCACCGCATGCTCAAGGTTGGCGTCGGCCCGCACATAGCCCGGATCCTTGCCGCCCAGTTCCAGGCCAATGCCGAGGAAACGTCCCATGGCGGCCGCCTCCATGACTGTGCCGGCCTGGACGGAACCGGTGAAATTGACCTGCTGCACACGCCCTGAAGTGATAATGGCGGCAGTCTGGCGATGATCGAGCAGCAGGTTGTGGAACAGCCCGGCGGGCAGGTTGGCCCGGCGCATCGCCTCGGCAAAACGCTCGCCCACCAGCAGGGTTTGCGAAGCGTGCTTGAGGATGACGCTGTTGCCTGCCATCAGCGCCGGAATGATCGAATTCACGGCCGTCAGGTAGGGATAGTTCCACGGCGCGACCACCAGCACCGTGCCCACCGGCTCGCGCTTGATCTGGCGATGAAAGCCGGCGATCGGTTCAGGTTCCAGTGGTGCAAGGGCTTGCGGCGCAATGGCGATCATGTGCCGGGCGCGCTCTTCGAATCCGCGCAGTTCGCCGGCACCATAACGTACCGGCCGGCCCATCTGCCAGGCCAGTTCCGGCACGATCTCGGCCTTCATCGCCAGCATGGCGTCGACCACGGCGCTGCAATAAGCGGCCCGTTCACTCAGTGGCCGGCGTTTCCATTGGGCCTGGGCGCTGGCGGCGGCCGTGAGCGCCTGCTCGATCTGCTTGAAATCGGCGTAGGGGCGTTCTGCGTAGACCCGGCCATCGACCGGTGAAATCAGTTTGATGTTCGCTGTCATAGAATCCTCAATAGCGTTCGAAGCCGCGCCGCAGCTCCCAGTCGGTGATCCGCCGGTCGTATTCCTTCTGCTCCCATTCGGCGGTGTGCACGTAGTGATCGATCACTTCATCGCCGAACGCCTCGCGCAGCATGGTCGAGCCCCGCAGTGCGACACAGGCATCGCGCAGGGTCTTGGACACTTCCGGCAAGTGCTCGTCGAGGTAGGCATCGCCTTCGAAGGGCGCCGCGAGGCTGAGCTTCTCGTCGATGCCGGCCAGGCCTGCGGCGATCAAGGCGGCAAAGGCCAGGTAGGGGTTGAGGTCAGCGCCGCCGATGCGGCATTCGATGCGAATGGCCTTGCTGCCTTCTGCGCACAAGCGAAAACCCGCGGTGCGATTGTCCCGGCTCCACACTGCCCGCGTCGGCGCGAAGGTACCGGCCTGAAAGCGCTTGTACGAATTGATGTAGGGGGCAAGAAAACAGGTGATGTCGTTGGCGTACTTGAGCTGCCCGGCCACCCACGATTGCATCAGTTTTGACATGCCATAAAGGGCCTTGGGGTCGTAGAACAACGGCTTCTTGCCGTTCTTGTCCCACAACGAGTTGTGGATGTGGCTGCTGGAGCCGGCATAGTCGTAGCGCCACTTGGCCATGAAGGTGATCGCTTTGCCCTGCAGCTGCGCGATCTCCTTGCTGGCGTGCTTGATGATGACGTGGTGGTCGGCCATGGTCAGGGCATCGGCATAACGGATATTGATCTCTTCCTGGCCTGGCCCCCATTCGCCCTTGGAGTTTTCCACAGGAATGCCCGAGGCCTGCAGATGCTTGCGAATGGCGCGCAGTACAGGCTCCTCGCGGGTGGTCTGGAGGATGTTGTAATCCTCGATGTAATGGCCGGCGGTCTTGGGGTTGGCGTAGTTACGCTCGTGTATGGCCTCGTAGCTTTCGTCGAACAGATAGAACTCCAGCTCCGAGGCGAACATGCCGGTGTAGCCGCGCTCGCGCAGACGCTCGATCTGTTTCTTCAGGATCGCCCGGGGGCTGTGCGGCAGGTCGCGGCGGTGGTGGTGATCGAGTACATCGCAGAGCACCAGCGCCGTGCATTCGAGCCAGGGCACGCGGCGCAGCGTGGCCATGTCGGGCTTGAGCACGAAGTCGCCATAACCTTTGCTCCAACTGGCAGCGGCATAACCGGGCACCGGCTCCATGTCGATGTCGTCGGCCAGCAGGTAGTTGCAGCAGTGGGTTTCTTCATGGCCGCTGTCGATGAAAAACTCGACCTGGAAGCGCTTGCCGACCAGGCGACCCTGCATATCGACCATGCAGGCCAGCACAGTATCGATCTCGCCGGCAGCAGCGGCACGCTTGAGTTCTTCGAAGCTGAGAAGGGGCTCGCTCATCACGTCAATCCTGCGTGAATGGTTCGGGTCTGTCTGAATGTGCGAGCGCTCTTCAGAAAACGCGAACCGCCTGGCAGAGCGACAACCTGGCACCGATTGGCAAAGCTTAGACCAGTTGGGCGTAATGTTATGCCAATGCGTTTGAACAATTCGAACAGCCCAGGCTTTGATTTATACGGCAAATGCCTGATACTTGTCGGCAAATGCCGAATTCAATTGGAGGTGCCCAATGCTGGCCGAAGTGATGCGCGAACCCGTCTATGGGGCGTACCGGGCCCGGCTGGAGGCCCTTCTTGAAATTCCCGCCGACGCAACCCCTCTTGAGATCCACGAGATCATCCAGATCGGTTTTGCGGCTGATCGTCTGATGCAGCTTTGCGAGCAAGGCGAGGTCACGCCGCTGGACCGTGACCAGATCATTCCGCTCAAGACCCTCAAGACGCGCATCGCCAAGGAACAAAAACTGACGGTCGACGAGAGCGACCGGCTGTTTCGCGCCGGCCACATCATTGCCATGGCCGAATCCCTGTTCGGCAATGATGAGAAGGCCAGGCGCTGGCTATCCAAACCCAAGGACCGGTTCTCGGGCAGAAGTCCGATGGCCATGCTGTCGACCATCGAGGGCACCCGGCAGGTCGAGGAAATGCTGATCCAGTTGGCAGAAGGATTCGCCTTTTGATCTTTTGGCGCATCAGCGCCTTTGCAGACTTGACGGGGCGAGGCGGGGTGCTGGCCGGTGGACGTTGGCACAGTGCAGGTCGGCCGGTGGTGTACCTGGCCGGTACGCCAGCCGGTGCCATGCTGGAAATCCTGGTCCATCTTGAGGTGGATCAGGAGGACTTCCCGGAGACCTTGCAACTGCTGCGAGTCGAAGTTCCCGACAGCGCCAGCATGGCGCCCGCGCCTCGGCTCAAGCCTGACTGGGAAGCCGAACCGCTCTACACCAAAGGCGTTGGCGATACCTTCCTCAAGGGGGCGTCGGCCCTCCTCATGCCAGTACCCAGCGCGATCATGCCGCACACCTTGAACTACCTGTTCAACCCCATGCACATTGACTCCACCCAAGCGGTGTTGACGGGCGAAGTGTTCAAGCTGGACGGGCGTCTGCTCAAGAAGAAGTAGCTGAGCGATGGCATCACCGCGGTAGTCCAGACATTGTGGGAGCGGGCTTGCCCGCGATGCTGACAACGCAGTTTTGCAGGAAAACCGCGGTGATGCCATCGCTGGCAAGTCGAGACGTCGCACCGCAGCTCCCACAGAGTTCGAGTGACGAACAATTCAATGCCTCAATGCGCATCCGCCGAAGGCGCCGCAGGCGGTGCGATCTTGCGCATCAACGGCACCATCGCCGTGGCGATGATGAAGCAGACCATGATCGCCAGAAACGTATCGGAGTAGGTCAGCGTCTGTGCCTCGCGAAAGGTCAACAGCCAGAGCTGGTGCAAGGCGCCCGAGACCTCGTTTCAGGCGCGCCGGCGCCAGGGAGCCCAGGGTGAGCGTGACCGTAGGCGGTACCGCAAATTGCTGGGCAATGCCGCGCAGGGCCTGGGGCAACAGCAGTTGAGCTGCGCCCCAGTCATGGGTGATCGGCGAGAAGTCCCACATGGATATTGCGAAGGGGGCGAGCCCCGTCATCATCAGCCAGCGCAGGTCGACCCGGTTGGCCAGGTAGGCGTAGAAGGGGATCGCCGCCAGCTGGAACACCCCGGTCGAGAAAATCGCCAGGCCGATATCCAGGGCGCTGAAGCCGCGCACGCGACCGAGAAACAAGGGTGTCAGGTAAATGGTTGCAAAGAGCCCGATGCCGGTCACGAAAGAGAAAAAGCAGCCCAGGGCAAAATTGCGGTCTTTAAGGGCGCGCAGATCGACAATGGGGTTCGCAGAGGCCAGGCTGCGCCAGATGAACGCGACGCCTGCCAGCCCCGACACCCAAGCCTCTGATTGGTCATTTTTTAGGCAGTGGCGCCTGGGCTGGAGGAATTGGAACCGATGCTGAGCCCGGTGCACCTGAATCAATGAAAATCATTTCATTCGGGCTTTAATCTGGCGAGTGAACGGAGCGCGTAAGATCACTACAGGACCCGCATTGTGCGGTTTCCAGCCCGAGGGACGGAAAAGTGACCAGGCATTTCATCAAGGCTGTTTTGATGGTTGGCACACTGTTTCTGAGCGCCTGCTCCGGGGTGACAACAAGCGCTTGTTTTTCAGATGTTTGCAGTCAATTCGACACAAATCACTCGAAGTTGAACCTTGGCGGGGCGACACTGGGCAGCAGTTTCAATGAATACAGCTCGGGACTACTGCACGAATAGAAAGTGTCCAGAACACCGTGATGATAGCCGTGGCTGACAGGGTCCGGTCAGATGCATGCATGTGCCGCGCGTTCGAGACTGGAAGGCCCGAAGGACGATGCCAGCAGTGCGCGCTCATACAGAAAGACCTTCCCACCGGCCGGTGCCTTGTAGGCCTCGAGCACATCGTCGGCAGCGACCTTGCTCGACACGACGATTTTGTAATGCCCCTGGGTTTCCGACATCGTCGCGCCCGCTGCGTCTTTCAGTAGTAGAGGCAAAACGCACTGTGCGTAGGCCTCGGGTGCTTTTTTCGTTTCCAGCACGAGCGTTGGGGTGTTCGGGGTGGACATACAACCCGCCAAGAGCAATGACGTGAACACGGAGACAAGTACGAGGCGCATCTGCGGAATCCTGATGGTTTGACTGGGGGGCGATTTTACGCGAAGCAGTCGGGATTCAGGCGTTGCCAGATATGGTTTTGAGGAATGGTCGGTATCAATGTTTTCGATCTGCGGTGTACTTCACACAATCCTCCTCCTCATTCCCACGCTCTGTGCCGAATTCGGTAGATCGACGCTGGAGCGTCTGGAACTGCATTCCCACGCAGAGCGTCGGAACGAGGATCTGGACAAAGGTTTGCTGTGGTCATCCTGCATTCGGCCGAGGTCGCCAAGGCATTGCTCGATGCATTGTTCGATAGTGCTCAGTTACATCAGGCAGACCGCGGTGCGTTATGGCAGTTCGGAAAAAATTTTCTCCAAGGTTGTTCGATCTTCGTGCGCCGTATGTAACACCTTGTCGGGATGGTCATCGCATAAAGGTCTGTCGATTGCAAAGTCACCTATTCTGAACAACAGGTGACACTCGTTGTTACCTGCCCGTCAGGTTACGCGTTGAGGCCCGCATGAACGGCAGCATTCAACCCTTCCCACGAATGATCCTGGTTCAGTGTGTATTTGTTCTCCTGATGGCTGGCTTACTCCTGGCTTCCGGTGTTCCTGCCGCCCAGCAGGAAAAAAATCCACCGGGCGATATTCCTGATTCCCAGGTCTTTATCGACTACACATCACCGCTCGGGGTTGTGCTCAAGGTGCCTGAAGGGTGGGCGCGAACCGAGCGAAATGACGGAGTACGTTTTGCCGACAAGTACAATACTGTCGACCTGAGCGTTACATCCTTGGCTGCCGCGCCCAGCGAGGCGTCGGTAAAGGCAGTCGAATTGCCGGCCCTGGTCGAGGCGGGGCAGAACGTCGAATCGGGCAAGGTGGATCGCGTTACGCTCAAGGGTGGGGTGGCCATCCACATCCGCTACAAGGCCGATTCGGATGCAAACCCCGTGACCCACCGTCAATTGCGCCTGGAGCACGAACGTTTCCTGTTTTATCAGGAGGGCCGCCAGGCCGCACTCGACCTGTCAGCGCCAGTGGGCGCCGACAATGCCGACCAATGGCGGTTGATGGCCAATTCGTTTCGCTGGAACTGAGATGTTGCCTCTCTCGGCTGATGGGCTCTACCGTTTCTACCATGACGGCGACATCGAGACGGCGGCCCTCAAAGGCGTGAGCCTGGAGTTGGCAGCAGGCGAATTCGTTGCGGTGATGGGGCCTTCCGGAAGTGGCAAGTCCACCTTGCTGGCTTGTCTGGCCGGTCTGGACGACCCCGATGGCGGCGTCGTCGAAGTGATGGGGCAACGCATCTCGAGGCGCACCGAGCGTGAGCGTGCGAACTTGCGAGCGCGGCACATCGGCATCCTGATGCAGTCAGGCAATCTCTTCGATCACCTCACCCTGGCGTGCAACCTGAGCTTGCAATTGAAGCTGGCAGGCCTGCACGAACGATCCGGGATCGACGACCTGCTACAAACGCTGGGGCTTACCCAGCGCCTGCAGGCCCGCCCATCACAACTTTCCGGTGGCGAACTGGCACGCGCCGGGCTGGCGCTTGCACTCTGTACTCGGCCGGCACTGCTGCTGGCCGATGAACCGACCGCCGAAGTGGATTCCCTGACCGAAGCGAACATCCTCGACTGTCTCAAAGTCCGTTGCCGCGAGCATTGCGCGATTCTGATCGCGACCCATAGTCATGCACTTGCCAGCCAGGCCGACCGTCTGCTGACGCTCGATGATGGACGTCTGGTCAATGACCCTGCCTCTCATTGAGGCGGCCGGCCTCGGGCGTTGCTACCGGCAAGCCGGGGAGTCCGTAATGGCATTGGCTTCGGCGACGCTGCGCATATGGCCCGGCCAGCGGATAGCACTGGTTGGGCGTTCCGGCAGTGGAAAATCCACACTGCTTCATCTGCTCGCAGGGCTTGATCAGCCCACTGCCGGGACCATTGCCTGGCCAGCCCTGGGCCCGGTCGAGTCACTCTTGCCGGGCAAGATTGCCCTGGTATTCCAGGCTCCGAGCCTGCTGGATTCGCTTAGCGTTGCCGAGAACGTTGCCTTGCCGCTGTTGATGGCCGCACAGGAGCGCGACAGCAGTGCCCGCGTAGCGTACGCGCTCGGTATTTTCGGCTTGCTTGCGCTGGCCGACAAGTTCCCACAGTCTCTTTCTGGCGGGCAGATGCAGTGCGTTGCCATGGCCCGAGCCATTGTTGGAGAACCGAAGCTGATCCTCGCCGACGAGCCCACCGGGCAGCTCGCTCAGTCTGGTGCCCAGGCCCTGCTGGACGCATTGTTCAGGCACCTGTCCGGTAGCGATTGTGCCTTGCTGATTGCCACGCACGACCCAGTCGTTGCCACGAGGATGGAGATCCACTGGCAAATCGAACAAGGTCTGCTCCGCAACAGCGAACAGCTTGCAGGCTCGCGATGATCTGGCTCTGGCTCGGCGGTCTGATCCGCGCGCGCAGGGGACGACTCGCTGGCAGCATGGCTGGCGTCGCGCTCACGGTGGCGCTTTTGACACTTCTGGGTGCATTCCTGAGCCAAAGCGGAGCCAACATGACCGCCCGTGCGGTAAAGGAAATTCCGGTGGACTGGCAAGTGCAACTGGTACCCGGGGAGGGGCTTGCGGGCATCTCTGATGCAATCTCCAGAACCGCGCGCGTCAGCCGGCAGCAAGCTATCGGGTATGCCAGCGTAGAGGGGTTCGAGGCACAGACCGGCACAACGGTACAAACCACCGGTGCCGGTATGGCAATAGGGCTGGGAGCCGACTATGCAATGGATTTTCCAGGCCAGTTGCGTTTGTTGGTCGGCACTGACGACGGTGTACTCATCGCCCAGCAAACCGCCGCCAACCTACACGTCGGACCCGGTGATCGGGTGACTGTTAACAGGCCCGGGCTGACAGCCACCAATGTGAGGATTTCCGGGGTTGTGGACATGCCCGCTGCCGATACTCTGTTCCAGGCCATCGGCGTACCGCCCGGTGCCGCGCCCCAGGCACCGCCGGATAATGTGCTGGTGTTGCCATTGCTGGTCTGGCATTCGCTGTTTGATCCACAGGCGCAAGTCAGACCGGACTCGGTCCGCTTGCAATTGCATATGGCACTCGACCATAGCCAACTGCCGGATTCCCCGGAAGCAGCGTTGATCTTCAGTGAGAATGCGGCCCGCAATCTGGAAGCCCGGATTGCCGGCCGCGGGATACTGGCCAACAACCTGGCGGTAAGACTCGACGCAGTGCGTGGTGATGCTCTCTATGCGCGTGTCCTGTTTCTGTTCCTGGGCGTACCGGGGTGTTTGTTGGCGATGTTCCTCACTCTTGCCCTGGCCGCCTCCGGAGGCGAGCGGCGCAGGCACGAACAGACCCTGCTGCGCATACGCGGTGCCGTGGCAGCCGACATACTCCGGCTTGCCGTTGCCGAGGCCGCCATGATCGGGCTCGGCGGTCTTTTCCTGGGGGTGGCATTGGCCGCTTTTGGGGCACGCCTACTGTTGACCGGTGGGTTGTTTCAGACAGCCAGTATTGCCTGGCTTGGCATAGCCGGCCTGAGCGGGCTGCTGTTGGCGCAGGTGGCCATCCTGTTGCCCGCTTGGCACGACCTGCGTCAGGTGACCGTAAGGCAGGCGCGGATGAGCAGCGGTCCAGGACCTCAGGGGACCTGGCAACGCATCAGGCTCGACTTCATTTTCCTGGCACTGGCGGCGGTAGTCCTGTGGCGCACCTCGAGCAGCGGCTATCAATTGGTGCTGGCCCCCGAGGGCGTGCCGACGGCCCAGGTCGATTACTCGGCTTTTCTGGCGCCTTTGCTGTTTTGGTTGGGTATGGGGTTGCTGCTGTTGCGGTTATGCACGTCTGCCCTGAAAAATGGCCGACGGCCGCTGGCAAAACTGTTGCGGGCTCTGGCCGGACCATTGGCAGATCTGGTGGCGGCATCCATCAGCCAACAGCGTCGACGTGTGACACAAGGCATTGCCTTGACGGCATTGGGCTTTGCCTTTGCAACCTCGACGGCAATCTTCAATACCACCTATAACGCCCAGGCACGGGTCGACGCCGAATTGACCAACGGAGCCGACGTCACCGTCACCGGTACCGCACAGAACCCTGCATCCAGTCACCTGCACGCACTTGAGCAGTTGCCTGGCGTGAAGGCCGCCCAGGGCATGCAGCATCGCTATGCCTATGTTGGCAACGACCTGCAGGATCTCTACGGCATCGATCCCCGGCATCTGGGTGAGGCAACGCGAATCGTTGATGCTTACTTCCAGGGTGCGACTGCCGAGGCGTCATTGGACCTGCTGGCGAAAACGCCGGACGGTGTGCTGGTTTCGGAAGAGACGGCGCAGGATTTCCAGCTGCAACTCGGCGATGAACTTTACCTGCGCATACAGCACGCTGCCGACCATCAGTATCACAGCGTGCGCTTCCACTTCATTGGAGTAGTACGAGAGTTCCCGACCGCGCCCCACGATTCATTTCTGGTAGCGAATGCGACGTATGTGGGCCAGCAGTCAGGCGCGCAGGAGGCTGAAATCGTGCTGCTGCGCAGCGATACCGCGGATCTCTCGGCGCTGGCCAAGGCGGTTCGGCAATTGGTCGCCGACCTGCCGGGCAGCAAGGTCAGCGACCTCAGCGAGGCACGCCGCTTGATCGCCTCTGGCCTCACGGCCATCGACCTGCGCGGGCTTGCGCAGCTGGAACTGAGTTTTGCGATGCTCATGGTCACGGCCGCCACCGGGTTGATGCTGTCACTGGGGCTGGCCGAGAGGCGCCGTACCTTTGCCATCCTCTCGGCATTGGGCGCCAGGCCTCGTCAGCTCGGCGCATTTATCTGGAGCGAGGCGTTGCTACAGTTCGTGGCGGGTACAACCCTGGGAACACTCACCGGGCTTGGATTGGCCTGGATGCTGGTAAAACTGCTGACTGGCGTGTTCGATCCGCCGCCGCAGAGCCTGGCGATACCGTGGGGCTATCTGGCGGGGCTGATTTTCCTGGCGTTTGTATCCATTGTCAGCGCCGTACTGACAGCTCTGCGCGAAACGCGTGTCCCGGCCGTGCAACGCATGCGTGAACTTTAACAAAGCCATGACCGGGTGCGTTTCCATCGAGCCCACTACTTTCAGCTTTACTCAACGCTGCGTGCACGGGATTTCGCCAACATCGCAGTATCAAGCGGCAGGTCTTGTTCAAGGGCTGTGATATGGCCCTCACTTTCAAAGGCGTTAGACTTTATTGGCTTTACCTGGGTCAGTTGATAGTACATTTTGACCCTTCGATGGCTGGCCGAATATCCACCCATCGCTGAAACCGTTCCACTTTGAATATGATCCAGATACCTGAAGATCTTGCGTGGCGATATTAACTTGATCGGGTAGTTCAAGGCCGTCATTCGATCTTGCAGTGCATAACCCGGGTTATCCCCGTCCATTTGAAAGTGCAAGCCGTGTTTCTTGATAAGGCGTGCATTCCACAAGGTACAAAAGCTCTTCAAATGAACTTCCTTGTAGGGTTTCGGCGCCCTTGCGTTGAAGCCCAGCGCCAGCAGGCTACGCCGCGTGTAGTGCTTGAAAAAACGCGAAGCCAGGCGCCAGGTGGAACGGGCAACCCCCCGATCGAGCTGCTCCAGGCAGCCGACTGCGGCGACTTCACGTGGCCCGTCACACTGGTCGAGCATCATGCGAAAGACGCTGGCGTCGTGAATGAACGTATCGGTGTGCAACAGGAAGACATATTCGGTTTCTACCTGTTCGAGGGCAAGGTCCAGCGCTCGCCCATGGGCGATATTACCTGCCTCGGGGAGGGCGCTTTTACGTTCGATGAGGTTGATCCATTTCAATGTACGCAGGTATTCGATGCTCGCGTCGCCTGAATTGTTGTCCACGATAAAAACAGGAACGCCTGTGCCTATCAAACCCTCGTACAACAGATCCAGGCAGGTCTTGGTCAATGCGTGTGATTTATAGTTGACCAAGACAATACTGTAGTTTGCCTGGGTCGGAAGTTGACGCATCATGATCTATAGAGCCTCAATTGTCGTCCGGGCTTATGGAATACTCCGCTGCCCGAGACGCTTGCCGCTGTTTCCGCGCCGAGTCCTGTTGCCACACGGCAAACAGGTACTCGATTGATTTGCGGTTGCGGACATTGCCTCACTGAATCCCATGACACTGAAAGCGCATAGCCACCCAGCCTTGGTCTGAGGCTTGTTGCCAGTTCGGGCGCTCGTTATGGCGGCTGGCATAAGCTTCAGGCTTGGGCTCATTCTGAAGCGGGGCACCTTTCAGCCTGTTCCCCGGTAGTTAAATTATTTGACAGGTTGATCAGCGGCGCGTGGACTCAAGCGCGTTGCGCGTTACCAATCAGATCCACGCGGCATCCTGGCTGCGCATCGTCGACCTTGAGCGTCATGTCATGCAGCCGAGCGACGGCTGACACCATGCTCAAGCCCAGGCCATTACCCGGTGTGTTGCGGCTGGACTCGGAGCGGTAGAGTCGTCGAAACACGGCTTCACGTTCCGACTCCGGTATGCCCGGGCCGTGGTCGCGGATACTGATGGAGCAGTGGCTGGCGTCGGCCAACACCGTTACCTCGACCTTGCTGTCATCCGGTGAGAACTTGATGGCATTGTCGAGCAGGTTGCACGTGGCATCGAACAGCAATTGCGCGTCCCCCAATACGGTGGCGGCGCTGCTGCAAGGCGTGAATGCCAGGGTCATGCCGCGCTCTTCGGCCAGTGGCTCGAACAGCTCGACAGCGTCAGCACTGATTGTGTTGAGGTCGACGGGGGTGAAGTGGCTGCGCCGGGCACTGCCCTCGATTTCCGAGATGCGCAGCAGGGCGCGGAAGGTCTGCATCAACCCCTTGGCATCTTCAATGGCCGTATCGATGGCGCCCGCATACTCGTTTTCGGTCAAACTACGTCGCTGCGCCCGTTCCAGCCCTGCGATCAAGCGGGTCAGCGGTGTCCGCAAATCATGCGCAATATCATCGCAGACGCCTTTGACTTCGCTCATCAGGCGCTCGAGGGCATCGAGCATGCCGTTGACCACTGTCGCGATACGGTCGATGTCATCGTAGTTGCCCCTTGTCGGCAACCGACCACCAAGATCGCCTTCCACGATTTTTTTAATGGACCGGCTGAGCATGTCCAGACGCCGGCGAGCTGAGTACCCCAGGGCAATGGCCCCTGCGAGTCCAACCAGCAGCAGGAGTAAGCCACCTGAAATCAGGGCATTGATCAGGAGTTCGTCGAACTCGCGAATGTCACGAATATCCTGGGCGGTGACCAATGTCGTGCCATCGTCCAGTGGGTGGACGAGAAATCGCACAGGCCGCTCATGGCCATTGGGCTTGTCCCACATGAACTCTGCAGGTCGATCGTATTTGCGAAAGGCGGGCAGGGCTTGCATCGCGCCGGCGATAGGCCTGTTCTGGGCGTCGAACAAGGTGTTCGGCAGCCTGCCTTCGGTGTCCTGCGCCGTATGCTTGAGCAGTTCCTGGCGGCGTAATTCGGGTTGCAGGGCGTTTTGCCGATCCGCCTCGCGATGCAGCGCAGAGTCCACTTCCGTAATCAGATAACCGGTGGTCTGCCAGTAGATATAGCCGAATAACGCCAGAAACGAGCAACCGAACAATGCCAGGAACATGAGGGCTGTGCGGAAGCTGATGGTGCGCGGGATTTCACTCAGGGGAACGGAGAACATAACCAGCCCCGCGAACAGTGTGGAGCATGGGCGCGTCGCCTTGGCCATCGATCTTGTGGCGCAGGCGGCCAATATGTACGTCGATCACGTTGGTGCGCTCGTCATAGCTGTAGTTCCAGACCGCCTCGAACAGCATGGTGCGCGTTACGACCTGGCCTGCATGTTGCGCCAGATATTCGAGCAAGGCGTACTCGCGCGGCAACAGATCGATTTTTCGCTCGCCTCTGCGCACCGAGCGGCGCAGCAAGTCGATATCCAGATTGCCAACGCGTATGCGACTGTCACGGCTGGCTTCGGCGGTGGGAGAACGTCGTCGGCTCAACGCATCGAGGCGCGCGGTCAACTCGATGAATTCGAAAGGTTTGGTCAGATAATCGTCGCCCCCTGCACGCAAGCCGCGAACCCGCTCGTCCAGGGCACTGAGAGCGCTCAGAATCAGTACCGGCGTGGTGATGCCCGATGCGCGCAGGGCCGTCAGCATGCCGAGACCATCAAGGGCGCCAGGCAGCATGCGGTCCAGCACGATAATGTCGAAAGTATCGCCGACAGCGCTGAGCAAACCGTCACGGCCATTATCGACCAGGGTTACTTCGAAGCCATGGTCGTGAAGGGCGGCTTCGATCTCACGTGAGGTGACAGGATCATCCTCGATAACCAATACATGGGTCATAGACGTTTCGCTGAACTCCGGGGTTGACGCTTGAAAGTCGGTGCAATGGTGTCGACCCCAATGTTGGCGTAGTGTGCCAAGTCCATATATACACTTGGATCGCGTCAGAATGAAAAAAAGTTTAGATCCGAAACTGCGAGGTTGATGTGCGTATTCTGGTCATTGAAGACGATGCGCGTGCTGCATCCTATCTGGCGCGTGGGCTGAGCGAGAGTGGGCATGTGGTCGACGCGGCGGAAAATGGACACGATGGCCTGGCCATGGCGCTTGAAGGTATCTACGACGCCCTGGTTGTCGACCGGCATCTGCCTGGCATGGACGGCCTGGAGCTGGTACGGACATTACGCCGCCGACAGCAGACGATTCCGGTGCTGATGCTCAGCGCCCTGGCCTCGACCCAGCAACGTGTCGAGGGTTTGCAGGCTGGTTGCGATGATTACCTGGGCAAGCCCTATGCCTTCATTGAAGTGCTTGTTCGCCTGGAGGCTCTGTTGCGCACACGCGATCAGGCACCAGCGGCCGCAGGTAGTCTTCGTGTGGGTGAGCTGTATCTTGATTGCGCTGCGCGCCAGGTGACTCGGCAAGGCAAGACCATCGCCCTGGCATACCGGGAAACCCTGATTCTGGAAAAGCTGATGCGCCATCGTGGCGAGGTGGTGACACGCCTGATGTTGCTTGAGAGTGCGTGGGATTATGAGTTCGACCCCAATGACAACGTCATCGACAAGCATATCTATCGCCTGCGTCGCAAGCTGGATGAGGGATTCGAACAGTCACTGATACTGACTGTTCCCGGCGTCGGATACCGACTCGGCGCGGTTGACGATATGCCGCAGGATTAACCTTTCACGCAGTGGGTGCCAGATCCCGTACGGCCAGGGATCGGGCACTGCCTCCTAGGCGTTGTCATCATGTGGGCGTCGCCAATTGATGACAATGACGCCAAGAACCACCAACGTTACCCCCAAGGTCTTGAGTGCGGAAAAGTCCTCGTGAAAGGCCGGCAGGCCGGCGGCAAGCAGATAGACCAGGGCGTAGCTGATGCTGAGCATCGAATAGGCCTGGCCCAGCGGCAAGTCGCGCAAGGCGCCAAGCCAGCAGAGCATCGACAGCGCATAGGCGAGAATGGCGATGGCGAGCACGGCCAGTGCGCCCAGTGGCAGGGCATGATCGGCAAGCGCAGCGAAACCGGGTAGCCGTGTCATGCTCCAACGCATGCCCAATTGGGCCGCTCCAACCAGGCACACGCTGCCCATGGCCAGGGCAATGCCTCGCGAGCGACTCATGACTGCCACCCCAGCAGCGCCACACCGGACATGACCAGTGCTACGCCGTACCAGTGACGGCGATCGATGGCTTCGCGGAAAACGAAGCGCGCCACCAGGGTTATCAGGACGAAGTTGATGCTCAGCATGGGGTAGGCAATGCCGACCTCAAGGCGTTGCAGCACCAGCAGCCATAGCAACAGCCCGCACCCCAGACAGGCCAGGGCCAGCCACAGCCATGGCGTCAGCAGCTTGGCGGCCAGCGCGAGCGTTTGCCCACGCCAGCTTTCCACAGCGAGTTTTTGTGCGATCTGCCCCAGACAGGTAAGCGCGCTGGCCGATAACAACAGCAGAAAAGTCATGGCGCGCTCTGGTCAAAGATGAGAATTACAATGTTGCCCTGTTCATAGCGCTTGCCATCCTTGGGCAGCAACTGAACTTCACGTTCTTCCTCTTCACCCTTGACCCGCATCACCACGCCGACTGAACCTTTTTGACGCGCATCGACCATCCATTGCGCAACCGCCTCTGTATCGACCTTGCGTGCCGTGGCATCCGGGTAGGATAAGCCATACTTGACCTCGCCCACCGTGTTCAAAAGCGCCACTTGTGGATTTTTCGTATGCCAGGCCAGGGCCGATGCGGCCCCCAGATCGTTGCTCAACAGGCTATGGCTCTGTGCGAGCTCCCGGGCATGGACGGCGATAAAGGCGTCGGGTGTCTTGTTGTAGACGACACTATTGGGCAAGGCCGCTGGCACAAGTGCAAGCGCGACGAGCATGCCGGGCACCGGCGCCAGCCACATCCGGGAAGGTTTGATGAAGGCCAGGAAATTGCTGAGGGTCCAGGCACCCAGAGCGATGATGACAAGCGCCAGGTTCAGTGGTTCGTTCAGGTAGACGGGGCGCTTGAGTTGCAGGTAGGCCAGCGCCACAAGGGCTAATATGCCGATGGCCAGGTTGAGCAGCGCATTGTTGCGCAGGGCTCGGATATTGCCCTGATCGAGACGCTGCAGCAAGGCATGCCCGATCATCAACGCCAACGGCAGCATGCACGGCATGATGTAGGTCGGCAACTTGCCTTTACTCATGCTGAAAAGGGCCAGTGGCAGCAGCATCCAAAGCAACAGGAACAGGATTTTCGGGTCGCGACGCGAGTGCCAGGCCTGCTTGAACGTACCGGGCAGCAGCAACGCCCAGGGCAAACTCGAGACCACCAGCATTGGCAGGTAGAACCACCAGGGCCTGGCGTGTTGCGCGTTCTCACCGGCGAAACGGCGGATGTGTTCGTGCCAGAAAAAGAAATTCCAGAAGTCCGATTCACGTGCATGAACAGTCAGGCCCCAAGGCAACGAGATCGCTACGGCAACCACGACGGCCACGATTCCGAAGCGCACCAGTTCGGCAAAGCGCCGTTGCCAGATCATATAGGGCAGGGCAACCAGTACCGGCAGCGCCAGGGCCAGGAAGCCCTTGGTCATGAAGCCCATCCCGCAGGCCACCCCCAGTACTATCCATGAGGCCAGCCGTGGGCCGAAACCGGTACTGTCGATGGCAAACCACAAGGCGACGAAACTGAGGTTGACCCACAGGGTAAATTGCGGATCGAGGTTGGCGTAGCCCGCCTGCCCGACGATCAGGCCGAAACTTATGTAAATCGCTGCGCAGATGAAGCTCTTGCGCGGGTCATTCCACAAGCGTTGGCTGATCAGGTAGGTCAGGACCACGCTCAGGCCCAGGCTCACGGCCGAAGCGATGCGCGCACCGAACAGGTTTTCGCCGAACAGGGCCTGGCCGATGGCAATCATCCAGTAGCCGGCAGCCGGCTTTTCAAAGTAGCGCAGCCCCATGAAATGCGGCACCGCCCAGTTGCCGCTCATGAGCATTTCCTGGCTCATCTGGGCATAACGGGTTTCGTCCGGAATCCACAGGCCGTGGAAGGGCAATGGCAGGAGATAGAACAGTACGAACGCGCAAAACAGGAGGGGGAGTGCCCAGCGTCGTGTCATCATTTCTGCACCCCGATCCATCCTTCGCGACCAGTCAATTCGCCGCGTATCAAGTCACCTGCCGGAACGTTCTGCAGGTTATCGGGGAGCAAGTTGCCCAAGGGCTGGAACTGGATGCCCTGTTGGCGTGCAGCGGTCAGTAATTGGCGAAATCCGTCGGCCATGAGAATTCCTTCTACTTCGGCATGGATGGTGTATACGTTCAGCCCGTTTGGTCTGAATCGCTCAAGAATGTATGAGTTGAAGCTTTCGATGCCGACAGACGACCCCACGACTTCATCGAATGTCGGCAGGTCCGCCGGAACTTGCGGGGTACCCAGGCCTCCATCGGCCAACCTTGGCCGAAAGCACGCGTGTCCACGGCAATCGCTGTTGTATCGTAAGCCGAAGGCTTGCTTGGCTTGCACCACGCGCGCGTCGGCACGCCAGCCCGCGGCTGCCGAGCAGTCGACAGCCTGGCCGAGAATATCGCTGAGGGTGTCGATGCCCCGTCGGATCTGCTCGTGCAGTTGAGCATCGGTCCAGCGCCCTGCATTGGCTTGCCAGGCGTGGTGATCCCAAGCGTGCAGGCCGACCTCGTGGCCTGCGGCCAGGGTCTGGCGCATCAGATGCCCCAGGTCACGGCCTATCGGCTTGCCTGGCCAGGCAGTGCCGGCCAGCAGAATGTCCCAGCCATAAAGGCTGGCAGCGTTGGAGCGGATCATCTTCCAGAGGAACTTCGGACGAATGAGGCGCCACACGTGACGTCCCATGTTGTCAGGACCGACACTGAAGAAAAATGTCGCCTTTACCTGTGCTTCATCCAGCAGTTCGAGCAGCCGTGGAACCCCGTCACGGGTCCCACGGTAGGTATCGACGTCAATCCGTAGGCCTGCCTGCATCAATGCTTGTCCGCTCGCTCTAGCATCGCTTCGCGCAGGAAGAAGTCCAGGGTCTTGCCGATGGTTTCACTGAGCTCGATCGTCGGCGTCCAGTCGATCAGGCGGTGGGCGTTGGCGATGCTCGGTTTACGGTGTGTCACGTCCTGGTAGCCGTTGCCATAGAACGACTTGCTTTCGACTTCGCGAAAGCCCGCGAACGGTGGGAAGTTGGAACGCAGCGGGTGGGCTTCGAACTGACGCAGCAGCTCTTCGCCCAACTCACGAATGCTCGCTTCGTTTTCCGGGTTACCGATGTTGATGATCTGCCCGTTGCAGGCATCGCCACGGTTGTCGACGATCCGTGCCAGGGCCTCGATGCCGTCGACCACGTCGGTGAAGCAACGCTTCTGCGCGCCACCGTCGACCAGGCGGATGGGCGTGCCTTCGACCAGATGCAGGATCAACTGAGTGATTGCCCGCGAACTGCCGATGCGCGCCGAGTCCAGCCGATCGAGGCGTGGCCCCATCCAGTTGAAGGGGCGGAACAGGGTGAACTTCAGGCCTTGCTGGCCGTAAGCCCAGATAACCCGGTCAAGCAACTGCTTGGAAACCGAGTAGATCCAGCGTTGCTTGTTGATCGGCCCAACGATCAGGTTGGAGGTGTCTTCGTCGAAGTTCGGGTCCTGGCACATGCCATAGACTTCGGAGGTGGAAGGGAAAATCACGCGCTTGTCGTATTTCACGCAGTAGCGAACGATTCGCAGGTTTTCTTCGAAGTCCAGCTCGAACACGCGCAACGGGTTGCGCGTGTATTCGACCGGTGTGGCAATGGCAACCAGCGGCAGGACCACGTCGCACTTCTTGATATGGTATTCGATCCATTCGGAGTGAATGCTGATGTCGCCTTCAACGAAGTGGAAGCGCGGATGACTACGCAGCCGGTCGATGGCGTCCGATCCGATGTCCAGGCCATAGACTTCGTAGCGCTCGTCCTGCAGCAGACGCTCGGACAGGTGGTTACCGATGAAGCCGTTGACGCCCAGGATCAACACGCGCGTCAAGCGCACAGGGCGGCCAGACTGCTTGCTGATCAGGCACGAGCCGTCGACCAGGCCGAGTTCGCGGGCAAGTTGCTGGCCGCCCAGGTAGAGGCCGGCGTCTCCACGCTGACCTGCCGTGATCAACAACGAATCTTCGCCGCAGGCAATGCGCAGCGGCTCGCAGCTGATCACCTGGCCCGGGGCCTGGCCTTGGTTGCCGGCAACGACCTCGGCGCTCCAGACGATCAGCTTGTGCTCGCCCACCTCACAGTACGCACCCGGATAAGGCTGGGTCACGGCACGCACCAGGTTGAACAGTTGCTCGGCCGGCCTGTTCCAGTCCAGCAGGCCATCGGCCGGGGTACGGCGGCCAAAATAGCTGGCCTTGCTCTCGTCCTGTTCGACCTCGTGGAACGTACCCTCGGCCAGTTGTGGCAGCACGTCCTTGAGGACCTGGGCGGCGGCATCGCGCAGCTTTGCGTGCAGGCTCAGGGCCGTGTCGGAGCGCTCGATTGCCACACGGTACTGGCCAACGATGGCGCCGGCATCGGCGCGTTTTACCATGCGATGCAGGGTCACGCCGGTTTCGCTTTCGCCGTTGACTAACACCCAGTTGGCCGGAGCGCGTCCGCGATAGCTCGGCAGTAGCGAGCCATGCAGGTTGAACGCGCCGCGAGGTGCGCAGGCCAGTAGCTGCTCACCGAGCAAGTGGCGGTAGTAGAAGGAGAAGATGAAATCGGGCGAGAGCTTGCCGATGTGCTCGATCCATATCGGGTGGTTGACGTCTTCCGGTGCATGGACGGGGATGCCCTTGCGTGCACAGAGTTGCGCAACCGAGCCATAGAATGTGTTTTCCTTAGGATCGTCAGCGTGGGTAAAAACCGCAGCGATCTCATAACCCGCATCCAGCAGGGATTGAATACCGGTGCAGCCGATATCGTGGTAGGCGAAAACAACGGCTTTCCGGGTCATGGGTTGGCCTTGGCAGTAGAAGTCTTGGGGGTGTTTTCTGTACGGTCTGAAATTCTTGACGCTGGATTACGCAGCACTTTTTCAATAAAGAAACGCGGCCGGGCGCGGACATCGCTATACATTCGGCCCAGGTATTCACCGAGCAATCCCATCCCGATGAACTGACTGCCGGTGAAAACGAAGAGCACGGCGAACAGTACGAAGTTGCCGTGGCCGGCCCAGGCTGCACCGAAGATAACCCTGAGAACGATCAGGATCAGGGCGAACAGCATGCCCAGCAATGCCATGCCCAGACCGACGATGCTCAGCAAGCGCAAGGGCGTTGTGGTCATGCACGTGACCAGGTCGAACATCAGGTTGAGCAGCCGCATGGGACTGTACTTGGAATCACCGTGCTCCCGCTCGGCGTGTGCCACCAATACCTCGGTGGTGTGACGGGCAAAACTGTTGGCCAGAATCGGGATGAATGTACTGCGTTCACGGCATGCCAGCATGGCGTCGACCACCGAGCGGCGGTAAGCGCGCAACATGCACCCATAGTCACTCATTACAACCCCCGTCGAGCGCTGCACGGCCAGGTTGATCAGTTTCGAGGGCCAGCGTCGCCAGGCCGAGTCCTGGCGGTCGCTGCGTACGGTGCCCACCACATCAAAGCCGAGCGAGGCCTGTTCAACCAGCCGTGGAATCTCTTCCGGCGGGTTCTGCAGGTCGGCATCGAGGGTAATCACCAGGTCGCCCACACTCTGTTCGAAGCCAGCCATGATCGCCGCGTGCTGACCGTAATTACGATTGAGAATCACTGCAGCTACATGACTGCCTTCGCGTTCGGCGGCGCTCTGGAGAATCTCGGCAGACTCGTCGCGACTGCCATCGTCGACCAGCACGATCTCGTAGTCCTGGCGGAGATTTGCACAGGCAGCTTCGGTGCGGCGCAACAGCTCGGGCAGGCTGTGTTCTTCGTTGTAGACCGGGATAACGATCGACACGCTGTTGATTGGGTAGGGTCTCACGGTCGCCGCTCCAGGGTAGTTTCGATGGCACAGGCCACGCGCTCGACATCATCGAGGGTCATGTCGGGAAATAACGGAATCGAGCACAGACGTTCCGAGTTCCATTCTGTATTGGGCAGATGCACGTGAGGGAACCGCTCGCGGTACCAGGTATGCAGATGGGTGGCAATGAAATGAATACCGGTGCCGATGCCTTGATC
The DNA here is from genome assembly GCF_011355085.1 of Pseudomonas akapageensis. Lineage (GTDB taxonomy): Bacteria > Pseudomonadota > Gammaproteobacteria > Pseudomonadales > Pseudomonadaceae > Aquipseudomonas > Aquipseudomonas akapageensis. Next base: position 43,516 of record NZ_VXCP01000063.1, read on the forward strand.
CTGCAGGCCCTTCATAAAGGTTTCACGATCGATCCCGCAACGCTCGGCGTCGATACGCAGAATGAACAGGTGCCACGCGTGATGCTGGGGGTGAGCGGGTGGTTTCAACGGTCGCACCGGCAGACCATCCAGTCGCTTCAGATAGGCCTGGGCCAGGCTTGCGCGCTGGGCGTTCATTGCGTCCAGGCGCTCCAGTTGTACCAGGGCAATGGCAGCGTTGATATCGGCCAGGTTGTACTTGAAGCCAGGTTCCATCACTTGAGCCTGGGGCTTGCGCCCATGGGTCAGACGGTCATAGGCATCCACACCCAGGCCATGGAACTTGAGCATGCGCACCCGCTCGGCAAATGCCTGGTCGTCGCTGACGAACATCCCGCCTTCGGCGCAGGTCATGTTTTTTATCGCATGAAACGAGAAGATCGCCGTGCCTTCATTACCAATTTCCCGTGAGCGATATCGGGTGCCCACCGCATGGGCGGCGTCCTCGATCACCGGGATGCCGTGGAACCGGGCGAGGGCGTACAGTGGGTCGAGGTCAAAGGCGGCACCGGCGTAATGGACCGGAATGATCGCCTTGGTGCGCGGGGTGATGGCAGCTTCAATGGCGCTGACGTCGCTCATCAGCGTGTCGCGATCGACATCGACGAACACGGGGGTGGCGCCGAGCAGGCAGATCATGTTCGCGGTCGATACCCAGGTCTGCGACGGGGTGATCACTTCATCGCCCGGGCCGATGCCCAGGGCCAGCAAGGCGATGTGCATGGCGCCCGTGGCGGATGAAAGTGCCACGGCATGCCGCGCGCCCACCCGTTCGGCAAATTGCTGTTCGAGCGCCTGTGCTTTGGGACCGGTGGTAATCCAGCCTGAGCGTAGAACCTCCTCGACAGCGGCGATTTCCTGATCACCCATGCTTGGGCGGGAAAAGGGAAGAAATGTCTTGCTCATAGCACTCCTTTGGTATGGCTGCACAAAGTCACTGAACAAAGTTCGTAGCTTGAACGGAGTCCTGCTGCAGCGTATGTGCTGCAGCAGTACAACTGCCAAAACTTACCCACCCGAATGTTGTTTAGAGTGAAAAGTATGTGAAGAATTGTGTGAAATCATCCATCGGCGAAATCGACGATCAATCATTCGACACGTAGCACTGACCCTATCGGTTCTCCGGCGTGCAAACGCCGTCGACCACGATGGCCCGGCCACCCCGTGTACGCGCCGCGCAGGCGGGGACCGTGCCGACGCGGAAACGGTGTTTCTGGAAAGTTTTCAGCATGCCATTGCGGTGGCTGAACAATCTGGTGAGCAGGAGCCTGGTTTGTCCCCGACGTGAATGGCGGCACTACATATGCAGGAGCGGGCTTGCCCGCGATCCAGACGCCGCGGTCTGTCTGAATCACCGCGGTGATGCCATCGCGGGCAAGCCCGCTCCTATGTATGGACTCGCCTACATTGTCTACCCGCTTTTGAACATGGTTACCCGGTTGCATCTATGTATCAGGCCTATCCGAGGAAGCGTTTCGCTTCTGGCCAACATCGGGGTGAGCTCGCGGTATGCCGATTACATTCAGGCCTCGTGGGCCGGTAGGAGCGCAGGCATCAATCCGCGACGGTCTTACCAAGGGTCAATGTTCAGTAGTAGGGGTTGGAGCGGCTCAGCGCCCCGGTGGCGTAACTCTGTAAATCAGTGGCTCATACCGTCTCCTGATGACCGCTCGATTGTCGATGGTAGGTCTGTTCACTCTGTAGCAGTACCCAGATGATGCGCAGATTTCGATTGGCCAGCCTGACCGCCGCCTCCTTGCGCCCAAGGCGGGATAGCCAGCCTAAGAGGCGGCGGTCATCTGGCTGATCGGAATCAACCCGCAGTTGCTTGAGGACCGCATGTGCCCCCTGGACCAGCATGCTGCGCAGGTAACCATCCCCCCGCTTGCTCATCCTGCCGAGCCTGACCTTGTTCCCACTGCTGCGCTGATCGGGCACCAGGCCGAAATAGGCGGCAAATTGCCGAGCATTGGCGAAGCGAGCTGGTTCGGGCTGTTTGGCCAGCAGGGCCGTGGCGATGATCGGGCCAACACCGCGTATCGTCATCAAGCGTTGAGCCGTCTGGTCATCCCGAGCAGCCGTTTCCAGCCGGGCTGTCAGTACAGCGATGCGTTCGCCCAGATAACGCCATTCGACGAGCAATTCATCGATCAACTCCCGCAACAGATCCGGCAGTGGC
>NZ_VXCP01000064.1 GCF_011355085.1 Pseudomonas akapageensis
GGCTATAATCGCGCCCCAAATCCGATCCCACCGTCGAGCTAAGCCCGCCCATGTACAACCTGGCCCGCCAGCTACTGTTCAAACTCTCCCCGGAAACCTCCCACGACCTGTCGCTGGACCTGATTGGCGCCGGTGGCCGTTTGGGCCTCAATGGCATGCTGACCAAGGCCCCGGCCAAACTGCCGGTCACCGTCATGGGCCTGAACTTCCCCAACCCGGTGGGACTGGCAGCGGGCCTGGACAAGAACGGCGCCGCCATCGACGGCTTCGCCCAACTGGGCTTCGGCTTCGTCGAAATCGGTACCGTCACCCCGCGGCCGCAACCGGGCAACCCCAAACCAAGGATCTTCCGCCTGCCCGAAGCCCAGGCCATCATCAACCGCATGGGCTTCAACAACCTCGGCGTCGACAACCTGGTCGCGCGGGTACAGGCCGCCAAATACACCGGCATCCTGGGCATCAACATCGGCAAGAACTTCGACACCCCGGTCGAGCGCGCCGTCGACGACTACCTGATCTGCCTGGACAAGGTCTACGCCCACGCCAGCTACATCACCGTCAACGTCAGCTCGCCCAATACCCCGGGCCTGCGCAGCCTGCAGTTCGGCGAGTCGCTCAAGCAACTGCTCGGCGCCCTGGCCGAACGCCGGGAAGTACTGGCACAGCAACATGGCAAGCGCATCCCGCTGGCGATCAAGATCGCCCCAGACATGAGCGATGAAGAAACCGTACTGGTGGCCGCAGCATTGCTGGAATCGGGCATGGATGCAGTGATCGCCACCAACACCACCCTCGGTCGTGAAGGCGTCGAAGGCCTGGAGCATGGCAACGAGGCGGGTGGTCTGTCCGGTGCGCCGGTGCGTGAAAAAAGCACCCATATCGTCAAGGTGCTGGCAGGTGAGTTGACCGGCAAGATGCCGATCATTGCCGCCGGTGGTATCACCGAAGGTGCCCACGCCGCAGAGAAAATGGCAGCGGGTGCAAGCCTGGTGCAGATCTATTCGGGTTTCATCTATAAAGGCCCGGCACTGATCCGCGAAGCGGTGGATGCGATCGCGGCCATGCCGGCGCGCTGAAACGGCAGGCATAAAAAAGGGCCCCTTGAAGGGGCCCCTGGGCCTTAGCCCGCCGCCCGGATGGGGCGCGCATGGTAAGTGGTCAAATTCCTCGCTCAGCCAACGGCGTGAAGTTCGTTGAGTCTGTGGATACCCGCAGTGCCGGTCATACCGTCCCAGTTGTCGCCGCGACCTTCGCGCCAGCCGTTAATCCAGGCTTGGCGTACCGACGGTAGAGTAAAGGGGCAAAGCTCACGGGATTTGCCATGGACGCCATATTGGTATCCGCGTAAAAATGCTCGTTCCAACGGATCACGCTTAAGTCTTCTCATAGGGTGTTGCCCTCACTTGTTGACTGTAATGTCCCGTCGGCCTCTTCTGAGGCCGGGCAGAATCATTCTGCTGGTGTCTGCTCGCTGCCGGCGTGGCGAGCAAAAGTGTTGCCCCGTTGCGGTGGCAACCTGTATTGAGTTCTAACCAATGGACGGTGCTGTGTGAATGATCGTTTTGTCATAAGCACGTAATGATTCATGTGGTCGGACGATAAGTAAAAAAATGCTTCAATGATGGAAATGCCGCAAAGCCCACTATGATCAGGCTTTGGTCCATCGACGGGATCAGAACGCCATGGCAAAAACCATAGCGCAGAACTCGGGCATTAAACGACGAAGGGTCAAAATAAGATCCTTTGTGATGGAGAATTTTCTCTGCGCCGCAATCAAAGGCTTTTTGCCATCGCGCAAGCCGTGATTTTGGCGTGGATTGGCACCTTGGTGGTGCCACTCGAGCGCTCTTAAGAAAAGCGCTTGATTAAACTTCGAAAGGGCAATGCGCTTGCCCCTTCACTTATTGCACAAGGCCCTGGATACCCCATGTCGGATCGTTACGAACTCTTTCTCACTTGCCCCAAAGGCCTCGAAGGCCTGCTCGCTGAGGAAGCCAGCGGGCTTGGCCTTGAAGAGGTGCGCGAGCACACCTCGGCCATCCGCGGCATGGCCGACATGGAGACGGCTTATCGCCTGTGCCTGTGGTCGCGTCTGGGCAACCGCGTGTTGCTGGTGCTCAAGCGCTTTGCCATGAAAAATGCCGAAGACCTGTATGACGGCGTCCATGATGTGGAATGGCAGGACCACCTGCTGGCCGATGGCACCCTGGCGGTGGAATTCAGCGGCCATGGTTCGGGCATCGATAACACCCACTTCGGCGCACTGAAGGTCAAGGACGCGATCGTCGACAAACTGCGGACGCCAACGGGTGAGCGCCCATCGGTGGACAAGTTGAACCCGGACTTGCGTGTGCACCTGCGCCTGGACCGTGGCGAGGCGATCCTCTCCCTGGACTTGTCCGGCCACAGCCTGCACCAACGCGGTTATCGTCTGCAGCAGGGCGCGGCACCGCTCAAGGAAAACCTTGCCGCCGCTATCCTGGTGCGTTCGGGCTGGCCGCGCATTGCTGCCGAAGGTGGCGCGCTGGCCGACCCGATGTGTGGCGTCGGTACCTTCCTGGTCGAGGCGGCCATGATCGCCGCTGATATCGCCCCGAACCTCAAGCGCGAGCGCTGGGGCTTCTCGGCCTGGCTGGGGCACGTCCCGGCCCTGTGGCGCAAGCTGCACGACGAGGCCCTGGCCCGCGCCGAGACCGGGCTTGCCAAGCCGCCGCTGTGGATTCGTGGCTACGAAGCCGACCCGCGCCTGATTCAACCGGGCCGCAACAACGTCGAGCGGGCAGGCCTGAGCGACTGGATCAAGATCTACCAGGGCGAAGTGGCAACCTTCGAGCCGCGCCCTGACCAGAACCAGAAAGGCCTGGTGATTTGCAACCCTCCCTATGGCGAGCGCCTGGGGGATGAAGCCAGCCTGCTGTACCTCTATCAGAACCTCGGCGAGCGCCTGCGCCAGGCGTGCCTGAACTGGGAGGCGGCGGTTTTCACCGGCGCGCCGGACCTGGGCAAGCGCATGGGCATTCGCAGCCACAAGCAGTATTCGTTCTGGAACGGCGCATTGCCGTGCAAGCTGCTGCTGATCAAGGTGCTGCCCGACCAGTTCGTCACGGGTGATCGTCGCACCCCTGAACAGCGTCAGGCCGAACGTGAACAGGCAGCTTACGATCAGGCGCCAAGCGAGCCGCAAGAGCGTCAGTACAACAAGAACGGCAACCCGATCAAGCCCGCGCCGACGCCGGCTCCCGTGGTTGAACAGGCGCGTTTGAGCGAAGGCGGACAAATGTTTGCCAACCGCCTGCAGAAGAATCTGAAGCAGTTGAGCAAGTGGGCGCGTCGCGAAGGTGTCGAATGCTATCGGGTCTACGATGCCGACATGCCCGAGTACGCCCTGGCCATCGATCTCTATCAGGACTGGGTACACGTTCAGGAATATGCTGCGCCGCGTTCGATCGACCCGGAAAAGGCTCAGGCGCGTCTGTTCGATGCCTTGGCCGCGATTCCGCAAGCCTTGAATATCGACAAGAGCCGCGTGGTGATCAAGCGCCGTGAACGCCAGAGCGGTACGCGTCAATACGAGCGGCAGAGCACTCAGGGGCAGTTCACCGAAGTCAGGGAGGGCGGCGTCAAATTGCTGGTCAACCTGACCGACTACCTGGACACCGGCCTGTTTCTCGATCACCGGCCGATGCGCATGCGTATTCAACGGGAAGCGGCAGGCAAGCGTTTCCTCAACCTGTTCTGCTACACCGCAACCGCCAGCGTGCATGCGGCCAAGGGTGGCGCGCGCAGCACCACCAGCGTCGATCTGTCGAAAACCTACCTGGACTGGGCGCGGCGCAACCTGTCGCTCAATGGTTTCTCGGACAAGAATCGCCTGGAGCAGGGCGACGTGATGGCGTGGTTGCAGGCCAGCCGGGACGAGTATGATTTGATCTTCATCGATCCGCCGACGTTCTCGAATTCCAAGCGCATGGAAGGTGTGTTCGACGTTCAACGCGATCATGTCGAATTGCTGGATCTGGCGGTGGCTCGCCTTGCGCCGGGAGGCGTGCTGTACTTCTCCAATAACTTCCGCAAGTTCCAGTTGGACGAGAATCTCGCTGAGCGCTATTCGGTCGAAGAAATCACGGCCCAGACGCTGGATCCGGATTTTGCCCGTAACAGCAAGATCCATCGGGCCTGGCGTATTCAGGCACGTTGAGCCTGGAATTCCGAGCCCCTTGATTGAAGGGGCTCGGTGATTGTTTCGCAATTAGTGGCCTGTGTGGTTAATTCTGTTAGTCAAATTCGGCGCCTGAAGCTCCGATACTGCGTTGCCACTCCTCGCCATAGCCCTGCTATGACTCGTTGTGGCGCCTTGTCTCGGAGCTTCATGCATCCGAACTTGAGCTAACGAATTAACCGTACAGGCCACTAGGCAAAATAATGGCTAATGGCTATAAATGCTATTGAGCCAATGTGAACCCACGCACGCCGGCGTTACGAGTCTCGCTTATGTCGTTGCATGCCGTTCGCCCAAAGATTCTCGGCTTTATCGATGAGGATACCTCTGCCTGGCTCGTTGCCGTTTGGGCGGTTGGGGGGGGGG
>NZ_VXCP01000065.1 GCF_011355085.1 Pseudomonas akapageensis
GGACCGCGCAGGGTCTTGTGGGTGGTGGTGGTGACCACGTCGGCGTACGGCAGCGGATTGGGATACAAGCCCGCAGCGACCAAGCCTGCGACATGGGCCATGTCGACGAACAGGTAGGCGCCGACCTTGTCGGCAATAGCGCGGAAGCGTGGGAAGTCCAGGGTCTTGGAATACGCCGAGAAGCCAGCGACGATCATCTTCGGCTTGTGCTCCACGGCCAGGCGCTCCACCTCGTCGTAATCGATCAGGCCATTGCCGTCGATGCCGTATTGCACCGCGTTGTACAGCTTGCCGGACGAGCTGACCTTGGCGCCGTGGGTGAGGTGGCCGCCATGGGCCAGGCTCATCCCCAGCAGGGTATCGCCCGGCTGCAACAGGGCCAGGTAGACCGCCGCGTTGGCCTGGCTACCGGAGTGCGGCTGGACGTTGGCGTAGCCTGCGCCGAACAATTCCTTAGCGCGGTCGATGGCCAACTGCTCGACCACGTCGACGTGCTCACAACCCCCGTAGTAGCGCTTGCCCGGATAGCCTTCGGCGTACTTGTTGGTCAGTTCGGTGCCCTGGGCCTGCATCACCTGCGGGCTGGTGTAGTTTTCCGAGGCGATCAGCTCGATATGGTCTTCCTGGCGTTGCGCCTCGCGGCGGATGGCGTCGGACAGCGCAGGGTCGAAATCGGACAGTGTCAGGCTTTTATGGAACATGCTCGTAATTCCTTCTTGTTCGGGTGACAGACAAGGCTTCGGAATGGCCCGGACCGCGTCCGGGCCATCACCATCAGGCTTCCTGGTAAATCGACATCGGTGGGCAGGCACAGGCCAGGTTGCGGTCGCCGTAGACGTTGTCCACGCGCCCCACCGGCGGCCAGTATTTGCTCTCGCGTAACGAGGCCAGCGGGTACACTGCCAGCTCGCGGCTGTAGCTGTGACTCCATTCGCCCACCAGCTCGGCGGCGGTGTGTGGTGCGTTCTTCAGCGGGTTGTCTTGCTTGTCCAGGGTGCCGTCTTCCACCGCGCGGATTTCCTCGCGGATGCTGATCATCGCGTCGCAGAAGCGGTCCAGCTCCTCCTTCGACTCGCTCTCGGTCGGCTCGACCATCAAGGTGCCGGCCACCGGGAAAGACATGGTCGGGGCGTGGAAGCCGAAGTCGATCAGGCGCTTGGCCACGTCTTCAACGCTGATGCCGCTGCTGTCCTTGAGCGGGCGCAAGTCGAGGATGCATTCGTGAGCGACCAGGCCATTCTCGCCGGTGTAGAGCACCGGGTAATGCTCCTCCAGGCGCCGGGCGATGTAGTTGGCACTGAGGATCGCCAGCTGCGAGGCGCGCTTGAGCCCTTCGCCGCCCATCATGCGGATGTACATCCAGGTAATCGGCAGGATGCTGGCGCTGCCGTAAGGCGCCGCGCACACCGCGCCTTCCTTGCGTTCCATGTGGCCGTGGCCAGGCAGGAACGGTGCCAGGTGCGCCTTGACGCCGATCGGGCCGACGCCCGGACCGCCGCCGCCATGGGGGATGCAGAAGGTCTTGTGCAGGTTCAGGTGCGACACGTCGCCGCCGAACTTACCCGGTGCGCAGAGGCCGACCATGGCGTTCATGTTGGCGCCGTCCAGGTACACCTGGCCGCCGTGTTCATGAATGATGTCGCAGATGCGGGTGATGCCGTCCTCGAACACGCCGTGGGTCGACGGGTAGGTGATCATCAACGCGGCCAGGCGATCCCTGTGCTGCTCGGCCTTGCTTTGCAGATCGGCCACATCGACGTTGCCGCGCGCATCGCAATCGACCACCACCACGCGCATGCCGGCCATCTGCGCGGTGGCCGGGTTGGTGCCGTGGGCCGACGACGGAATCAGGCAGACATCACGCCCCGCCTCGCCACGGCTGGCGTGGTAGGCACGGATCGCCAGCAGGCCTGCGTACTCACCCTGGGAGCCGGCGTTGGGCTGCAGGGACATGGCGTCGTAACCGGTGGCCGCACAGAGCATGGCCTCCAGTTCGTCGGTCAGTTGGCGATAACCCAGCGACTGCTCGGCCGGAGCGAATGGATGCAGGGCACCGAATTCCGGCCAGGTGATCGGGATCATCTCACTGGCGGCGTTGAGCTTCATGGTGCACGAGCCCAGGGCGATCATGGTACGGTCCAGGGCCAGGTCCTTGTCGGCCAGGCGGCGCAGGTAACGCATCAGCTCGGTTTCGGAGTGGTAGCGGTTGAACACCTCGTGCTGCAGGAACGGCGTTTCGCGCAGCAGCGATAGCGGCAGGCAATCGCCGGTGCTGGCGGCCAGGGCGGCGAAGTCCGGCAGGACCTGGCCCGGCGCGGCGAACACCGCCCACAGTGATTCGACAGCGGCCTGCTCGCAGGTTTCATCCAGCGACAGCCCCACGCGCACGTCATCGATCAGGCGCAGGTTCAGGCGTGCAGCGTTGGCGGCGGCCAGGACCTCGGCCACAGGCCGTGCGGTGACGACGCTGACGGTGTCGAAGAAGTGCTCTTGTTCGACCTGATGGCCGAGCTGCGACAAGCCCTGCACCAGAATCGAGGTCAGGCGATGCACGCGGCGAGCGATCTGCTCCAGGCCCTGGGGGCCGTGATAGACCGCATACATGCTGGCGATGTTGGCCAGCAGGACCTGCGCAGTGCAGATGTTGCTGGTGGCTTTCTCGCGACGGATGTGTTGCTCGCGGGTCTGCATGGCCAGGCGCAGGGCCGGCTTGCCGAAGCGGTCGATGGACACGCCGACCAGGCGGCCCGGCATGTCGCGCTTGAAGGCATCGCGAGTGGCGAAGAACGCCGCATGCGGGCCACCGAAGCCCAGCGGCACGCCGAAGCGCTGGGCACTGCCCAACACCACATCGGCACCGAACTCGCCAGGCGGCGTCAGCAGGGTCAGGGCCAGCAGATCGGCGGCAACGGCCACCAGGGCGCCGGCTTCATGGGCGCGTTGCACCAGGGCGCGATGGTCGGCGATATCGCCGGTGCTGGACGGGTATTGCAGCAGCAGGCCGAAATAACCGCCGAGGCTATCGCCCGCAAGTTCCGCTTCTTCACCAACGACTACTTCGATGCCCAGAGGCTCGGCGCGGGTACGCAGCACATCGAGGGTTTGCGGATGGCAGTGACGGGAAACGAAAAACGCCGGGGCCTTGTTCTTCGCCAGGCGCTTGCAGAAGGTCATGGCTTCGGCTGCGGCGGTGGCTTCATCGAGCAACGAAGCGTTGGCGATTTCCATGCCGGTGAGGTCGCTGATCAGGGTCTGGAAGTTCAGCAGCGCTTCCAGGCGCCCCTGGGAAATCTCCGGCTGGTACGGCGTGTAAGCGGTGTACCAGGCCGGGTTTTCCAGCAGGTTGCGCAGGATCGGCGCCGGCGTGTGGCAAGGGAAATAGCCCTGGCCGATGTGATTGCGAAACAGCTCGTTTTTCGCGGCGATGGCCTTGATCGCGGCCAGGGCTTCAGTCTCGCCCTGCCCCTTGGACAGTTCGAGCACACTGGTGCCCTTGATGCTGTCGGGGATGACGCTGTCGATCAGCGCGTCGAGCGTGTCGTGGCCGGTCAGCGCCAGCATGGCGTTGATATCGCCCTCGCGCGGACCGATGTGGCGGGCGATGAACTCGTTGTCCGTGCCCAGCGGGATCTGTGCTCTGGTCATGTCGGCGGCCTCGGCTCAGGCGTTGTCGGCCAGGAAACGGTCGTAACCGTCCTGGTCCATCAAGGTGTCGAGGTCACTGGGGTTGGCCGCACTCATGCGGAAGAACCAGCCCGCCTGCATGGGCGAGGCATTGACCAGCTCGGGGTCTTCGGCCAGTGCGTCGTTGACCGCCACCACCTCACCGGTCAGGGGCATGCTGATGTTGCTGGCGGCCTTGACCGATTCCAGCACCGCGACTTCATTCCCTTCAGCGTACTGGCCCGGCTCCGGCAGTTGCACGAACACCACGTCGCCCAGGGCTTCCTGGGCAAAGGTGGTGATGCCCACGGTCAGCTCGCCGTTCTCTTCCAGGCGCAGCCATTCATGTTCAGGGGTAAAACGCAAAGTGCTCATGGATCTTCCTCTTGTTATCAGGTGGGTCCGATGCAGGACTGACTGGACAAGAGCAAGGGCGATGCCAACTAAATATTATTGTTATTTATCAATCAGTTATGGTGTTTTCAGCTTTTTCCGCAAAGACCATCGGAACGAATTCGCTCCACCCTTGCAGCCACTTGCGGCAGTCGTTTATGGGCCAAAACGACGAACGGCGCGGCTTGCGTCGAACTGGAGCGAAATCACTCCAGTGGAGCGTAATCGTACCGGCCTGCTACGAAGACCGATTGGCGATGCCGTATTTGCGCAGGCGCTGGCCAATGGCGGTATGGGATGTCTGCAGGCGCACCGCCAGTTGCCGGGTCGAGGGATAGGCCGCGTAGAATTTCTCCAGCAGCGACTTTTCGAACCCCTGCACCGCCGCTTCCAGGCTGGTGACCTCCAGCGCGTCGGCCTGCTGGCTGCTCAAGGCGGTACCGGCCAGCTCCAGGTCGTCGCAGTCGATCACCTCCCCTTCACAGATGGCGGCGGCGCGGAAAATCACGTTCTGCAACTGGCGCACGTTGCCGGCCCAGGCATTGCCCAGCAGCAGCGGATAGGTGGCCGGGGCCAGGCGGCAGGGTGAGCGCTGGATCTGTGTGCAGGCCTGGCGCAGGAAGTGTTCGGCCAGCAGCAGAATGTCCTGGCCGCGCTCGCGCAGCGCCGGCACCATCAGGTTGAGCACGTTGAGGCGGTAGTAGAGGTCTTCGCGAAAGCTGCCTTCGCTGACCATCTTTTCCAGGTCGCGGTGGGTGGCGCACAGCACGCGCACGTTGACGTGCACTTCGCGGTCGCCACCGACCCGGCGGAAGCAGCCATCGCTGAGAAAGCGCAACAATTTGGCCTGCAGATAGGGCGACATTTCTCCGACTTCATCGAGGAATACGGTGCCCTGGTCCGACAGTTCCAGCAGCCCCGGCTTGCCACCACGTTGGGCGCCGGTGAAAGCCCCGGCCGAGTAACCGAACAACTCGCTCTCGGCCAGGCTTTCCGGCAAGGCAGCGCAGTTCAGCGCCAGGAACGGCGCATCGCGACGGGCGCTCATGGCATGACAGGCACGAGCGACCAGTTCCTTGCCGGTGCCGGTTTCGCCCTGGATCAACAAGTGCGCATCGAGCCCCGCGACCTTTTGCAGACGGGCCTTGAGCTGCTTGAGTACTGCGGATTTGCCCAGCAGCGAATCGAGGCCTTCAGCATGGTCGTGGTGCAACGAGGCCAGGCGTTCACCAATGCGACTAGGGGGATAGAGCGTCAGCAAGCCACCGGCGAGAAAGCGCGCGGTGTCGCTGCCGCCGCTGATGGGCGTGGCATCGAGCAGCAGGTCCTGGCCATTGAAATTCACCTCGCACATGGGCAGGCGAAAGCCCTTGTCGACCAGGGTTCGCGCCAGGTCCGGTTCGGCGAACAGGTTCGACAGTGGCTCACCGGCAGGCTCACGCCCACACAGGCCGACCAGGGTCGGATTGGCCAGCAGCACGTAGCCATTGGGGTCGACGGCCAGTACCGGATCACTCATCGCGGCCAATAGCGCATCGAGCTGCAGGCGCCGGCGCTGGCCAGGCAGCAGATCGACCAGGTCCACGGCCTTGACGCCCTCGACCCGCAACAATGCGTAGTTGAGTTCGTCCAGCACCGTCTGGCTCAGATCAGGGGCGTCGATGTAGACGTTCGGTGGGATCATCTCCACCGCGTCCAGGTTGAGATTGCGCGCACCGAGCAACGCCAGGACTTCCTGGGTGATGCCGACGCGATCGTTGAATGTGACGTGGATACGCATGGCGACCCCTTAAAGGTTCAAGACTGCTGCGCCCACGCACGGGCACATTGCATCAGTTCGTCGAGGAATGCACGCAGGATCAGCGGTGGTGAAACGCCGCGCCGGGTGATGATTTCGAACGCCGAGAGCAGGCGCAGGCGTCCTGGTTCCAGGTGCTCGAGCTCCCCGTTTTCGACCCATTGCCTGGCATAGTGATCGGGCAGAAAGCCGGCGTAAGCACCCGACAGGATCAGCATGGCCTGGGCCTCGACGTTTTCCACGGTGGCGGCGGCCTTTTCCACTCCCAAAGCCTGGAGATCACGATGCTGCAGGTAACCCCGGGCCACCACCCGGCTGGCCGCGATACGCTCGAGCAGATTGACCTTGGGCACCTCGCCGCCAAACAGCGCATGGTTGCGGCCACAATAAAAACCGTGGCTCTCCTGATACAGCGGTGAGTAGTGCAACCCCGGCACCCTCAACGGAAAATGCCCGACGGCCAGGTGCAGACGGCCATCGAGCACCCGTTCCTCGAGCTCGGCCGGCGTGCCGATGTACACCTGCAAATGCACTTCGTGGCCGCGTTGTACGAAGCGCTGGGTAGTCTGCTTGAGCGGGCAGCCGGGGTCCGTGATGGTGGTGTCGATGACGCCCAGGTTGAGGGTGCCGCTGACCTGACGCTTGAGCACGTCGGCGTCCACGCAAAAATCCTCCACCGCCCCGAGCAGGCGCTGGGTCGCCTCGTAGATCGCCTGGCCCTGCTCGGTCAGGCGAAAGCCGCTACGCCCGCGCTCGCACAACTTGACCCCGAGCCGGGCTTCCAAATGCCCCATCTGCTCGCTGATGGTCGACTGCGCCACATTGAGCGAAGCCTGCGCAGCGGAAAAGCCGCCGCACTTGACGATGGTGCTGTACACCCGCAGCAGCTTCAGGTCGACATCGTGCAACTGGATCATCGTGCGGGCACCTCGTTCAGGGCTTACATCGGAATTAGCGATTTGCGCATCGTATGATCATCATTTTCTCAGGCGCAGGTAAAGCCGATAGTGCAGCCATGGACGAGATGACTGCAACTCGATCGGTACTCTCGATCGGTGCTCTCGACCGGCAATCAACAAGAACAATTCGGAGACGCCTTACATGTCCAGCAACAGCTATGAAAACGGTCGCCTGAACCTGCCCTTCGTCGGCCATTGCACCTTCGCCAAGTCGCCCGTGTGCCTCGACTGGAATGCCATCGACGCCGACGTCGCCGTACTGGGCGCACCTAACGACATGGGTACCCAATGGCGTTCCGGCGCACGTTTTGGACCACGCAGCATCCGTGAAGCATCGACACTGTTCTCGTTCGGCCACAGCGGCGCCTACGATTTCGAAGACGACGTGATGTACCTGCAGGCCGAGGACGTGCGCATCGTCGACGTGGGTGACGCGGATATCGTTCACACCGATATGAAGAGCAGCAACGACAACATCGAACACGCCGTGCGCAAGCTGCTCGACTCCGGCGCCATGCCGGTGGTACTGGGCGGCGACCATTCGGTACACGCACCGGTGATCAAGGCCTTCGAAGGCCGCGGTCCGATCCACATCATCCACTTCGACGCCCACCTGGACTTCGTCGACGAGCGTCATGGCGTGCGCTATGGCCACGGCAACCCCTTGCGCCGCGCTTCGGAAATGAACCACATTGTCGGCATGACCCAGATGGGCATCCGCAACGTGTCGTCCTCCAACCGCGACGACTACAACGCGGCCCGCGATGCCGGCTCGAAGATCCTCTCGGTGCGCGATGTGCGTCAATTGGGCTGCCAGGGCGTTCTGGACCTGATCCCCGAGTGCGAGTCGTACTACATCACTATCGACATCGACGGCTTCGACCCTTCCATCGCCCCCGGCACCGGCACCCCGAGCCACGGCGGCTTCCAGTACTACGAAGTGCTGGAGATCATCCAGGCCCTGGCCATTCGCAGTCAGGGGCGCATCGTCGGCATGGACCTGGTAGAAGTCGCCCCGGCCTACGACCCGACCGGAATGACCTCGATCCTCGCGGCGCAGTTGCTGATGAACAGCATCGGCTTCGTCTTCCACGCCCGCGCCCAGGCGCGTCGCTGATCTCTCGTTGCCCACCTCGTTCCCACGCTCTGCGTGGGAATGCAGGTTCAGACGCTCTGCGTCGCCTCGTGCGCATACGACGCAGAGCGCCGCTAGAGGCATTCCCACGCAGAGCGTGGGAACGAGTTGGACCTACAAGTATTTCCCGGCATGAGCTGTCAGGGCATCTAGAAACCGCGTCACCGTCCCCTTCTGCTCCACGCCCTGGCGGGTAATGCAATGAAAGGCCGACCGATAGGCCAGCCGCTGCGGCATGATCGAGCGCAGCCGGCCGCGTTCAACCCAGCTCGCCGCATAATGGGTCGGCAGGTAGCCGATGTAGGTATTGGAAAATATCAGCAGCGCAATCGCTTCCATGGAAAACGCACTGACAGCACTGGCGAACCGCAGCTCGCAGGGCCGCTTGTTCTCTGCCACATAGCCCCGATCCACATAATCGGCCGTACTGAGTTCTTCGAAACTGAGGTCCTGATCCGTTCGCTGGAAAAACGGATGCCCGCTGCCGCAATACAGATGCTGCTCCTCTTCGAACAGCGCCTGATAATGCAAGCCGGACAAGCGATGATGAAACGCCCCCACCGCCGCCTGAATGCGTTCTTCGAGCACGGCCTGTTCCAGTTCATCGGGGCGCATGACGTGCAGATCGACATGAACACCGGGCTGCGCAGCGCGCAGTTGGGCAATGGCTGCCGGTACGGGGCTGTTTTCGAGGGTGAGCAGGCTGTCGACGGTGCCGATGTGCAACAACTCCCGGTGACGCCCGCTGAGCACGGCCGTGCGCTGGCGGAATTGGCCGATGTTGGTGAACAGTTCCTGCGCCGCCGCGTAGGTCTCCTCACCTTCCTCGGTCAGTTGAAAGCCGCTTTTCCCGCGCTTGCACAACGAGTAGCCGAGCCGCACTTCCAGGTCGCGCACCAGTACGCTCAGGCGCGACAAGCTGGTGTTCAACGGAACCTGCGCGGCGGTAAAACCGCCGGCATCCACGATCGAGCAGAAAATCCGCAGCATGCGCAGATCCACGTCCGTCAAATTCACCAGCATGCAGCGACCTCTTTTTCTATTGAGTACTTAGCCGTTCATCACACCGCCACCATTGACGCCCAGCACCTGCCCGGTCATGAAGCTGGCCTGATCCGAGGCGAGAAACGCCACTGCCGCGGCCACCTCATCTGCCGTTCCCAGCCGGAGCATCGGGTAGCGTAACGCTTCTTCGCGAATATAAGCCTCCCCCATGCGCTCGACCATCGGCGTCAAGGTGCCGCCCGGGGCCACCGCATTGACCCGCACGCCCTGCCCGGCCATTTCTCGGGCCAATGACTTGGTCAACGAAATGATCCCACCTTTGGCCGCCGAGTAGTGGCAAAGATTGGCACAGCCGATCTGGCCAAGGTCGGAGGCGATATTGACGATGGCACCACTGCCCTGTCGAGTCATCAACTTCGCCGCCGGCTTGCAGAACAGGAATGCGCCATAGAGGTGGACACGGATCATGCGGTCCCAGGCCTCGAAACCGAGCTCTGTCAGCGGCGACTCCTGCAGGAACCCCGCGTTGTTGACCAGCACATCCAGGCGTTCAAGCCCGGCAAAGGCACGTTCCGCCGTCGCAGGAACCGACACATCACCCACGGCAAGACGCACTTCCACGCCCCTTGCCTTCAGTTCATCCGCCAGGGCCAGCAGCGCCGGACTCTCCTGCAGATCATTGAGCACGGCCAGGCTGCCAGGCTCACCCAGCGATAGCGCGACTGCACGGCCGATTCCCTGGGCCGCACCGGTTACCAGATAAGTCTTCATGAAAATTCCTTCAGTAAGGATGCTGTTCCAGCCATTGCGCATACATGGCGATGCCTTCGTGCAGATCGTATTGCGGCCGGTAGCCGAGTTGTTCGCCCGCTGCCGAAATGTCGAAGCGGGCGTTTTCATCCAGTACATTCAAGGTGCCGGGCCCGATGCTGAGCTGGGCCTGCGGGTAGACTTGCCGAACCCTGGCCGCGACTGCCCGATAGCTCTCCTGCTCCCCGGCCGTGACGTTGAACACCCGCTGGCGCAATCGCTCTTCCGGCACCAGGGCCGCCAGCAGGCAGGCACGAGCAACATCGACGACGTGCACATACTGAAAACGGTAATCGCCGCCCTCCTCTTCGTGCCACGGCACATGGTCGATGGCACTCCTGAGCATGCTCTTGAGGTAGCACTGCATGAACTGGCCCGGTCCGTAGATCCAGCCCGGGCGCAGGGACACCACGCTGACCTGGTACAGGTCGCTGTATACTCGGCCGAGCTTTTCGGTGAAGACCTTTGTGCAGCCATAGGGTGTGGTCGGATCGAGCGGCGCCTGCTCGTCGATCACCTCCAGCTCCCGGTTGGGCCCATAGGCGCATTCGGAACTGAGGTTGACCACCCGAGGGATGCCGCTGAGCCGTGCGCATTCAAAGACATGGGTCGTGCCCAGGGCATTGGTCATCACCGTCTGCAAGGGTATGCGCCGTGAGTCGACCGGGTGGGAGATTGCCGCAGTATGGATGATCGCATCCACCGAACGCCCCCGGCAGCTCTCCAGTAAGCTCGCAACGTCCGCCAGATCGCCCTGGACGTAACGGTAGGCCGCATGCTCGATGGCGCACACCAGGCTGCGGTCGTACCCCACCACCTCGTTACCTTGGGCCAACAATTGGCGCACCACTTCCTGGCCAAGAAACCCGTTGGCCCCGGTTACCAATACATTCATGGCCCGCCCTCAATAAGGATGCAGCGGCAGTTCGAGATTGCCCGCCTGCCAGTGTGAATAGACATCGCCCGGCGTGCAGATCCAGGCATCGCCGTAGTGCTGAACCTGCTGGATCAGCCGTTCGAGCATGGCGATGCGCGAGGCACGGCCGATCAATTGCGGGTGCATGGTCAGGATGAAATGGCTGCCATAGCTGCGCATTCCCTCCAGTTCCGCCGACCAGAGTCGAAAGACTTTTTCCGGATCTTCGATGACGTTGCCCACCGCAGGCTCCGCCGAGTAAGCGAACTGTTCCCAGTCATCGAGCAGCCAGCTGACGGGCAGCTCCAGCAGGTTTCGCTCGGCGCTGCCGACCCGGTACGGCCGGTCATCGCCCATCAGGCTGCTGTCGCTGTGAAAGCCGAGGGCGACCAGCGACTCGACGACGTCCGGGGTCAGCTCCCAGGTTGGCGCACGGTAATCGGTCACCGGGCGGTCGATGGTGGCTTCCAGCAGTGCCCTGGAATCCTTGAGGATTTGCAGGTTCTGCGCAGGAGTCTGCTCATCGACACGCTCATGGAAATACCCGTGGCAGCCGATCCCGTGACCGGCCGCGGCAATGCTGCGTACCACCTCGGGGTCGATCTCGGCTACCCGGGCGGGAATGTAGAACTGCGCGCGGATCTGATAACGAGCCAGCAATTCCAGCAGGCGCGGCACGCCGACGCGACGGCCGTACGCCCCCATCGACAACAGAGAGAGCCGGCGACCGCCCAGGCTCGATGACTCCCACGCGGTTTCTGCATCCAGGTCAAAACTCAAGGTCACGGCAAAGCGTTTGTTATCGGGCCAGGCAATCATGCGCAGGGTTCCTTCTACTGGCGACGTTTGAGCGAGTCGGCGAGGATGCACAGCAACTCGAACATCATGGTGGCGCCCACCAGCGCCGTGGCACCGCCGACATCGAAGGGCGGCGCAACCTCGACCACATCGGCACCGATCAGGTTCAGGCCCTGCAGGCCACGGATCAGTTGCTGCGCCTGCAGCGTGGTGATGCCGCCGATCTCGGGTGTGCCGGTGCCCGGGGCAAACGCAGGGTCCAGGACATCGACATCGAAGGTGACATAGGTCGGCTCATCTCCGACCACGCGCCGCGCTTCGGCGATGGTCGCGGCAACGCCAATGTCAGCGAACTCCTCCATATGGATCACGCGGATGCCGCAGTCTTTGGCGAAGTCCTCGTCTTCTGCCGAGTAGATGGAACCGCGAATGCCGATCTGCACCGTGCGTCTGGGGTCCAGCAACCCCTCCTCGATCGCACGACGAAACGGCGTGCCATGGGTGTAGGGGTTGTCGCCGAAGTAACGGTCGTTGGTGTCGGAGTGGGCATCGAAATGAATCATGCCGATAGGCCGGTCCCGGGCGATGGCGCGAAAGATCGGCAGCGTCACCAGATGATCGCCGCCGACCGACAGCGGCACGGTACCGGCTTCGTGGATCTGCCGATAAAAGCCTTCGATGCGCTTGAGCGAGTCGAGCAGGTCGATCGGGTTGACCGGCGCATCGCCCAGGTCACCCACCCGCACCAGGTCATAGGGCGCGATATGGCTGACGTGATGGACCTTGCGCATCATGCTCGACAGGTTGCGCACTTCGCGCGGACCATGGCGAGCGCCCGCGCGGTTGGTGGTGCCGCCGTCCCAGGGCACGCCGAGCAAGGCAATTTGCACGTCGGCAGGGTCGGTAAAGATCGGCAGACGCATGAAACTCGGGATGCCGGCGAAACGCGGTATGACGGCAGCATCGAGCGGTTGCGGGAAATCATTGGCCATGGGGATTGCTCCTGACACTGAACGGATGAATCGACAATAAGGAAGGGACTGCAGGGAATGCTTATGCCTTGGCCGGCGTCCGGCCGATGGCGCTACGGCGACGTTTGCCCGAGAGCACGATCAGCACGCCCGTCACCAGTGACAGCCCGCCGAGGTACCAGGCGGTGTACAGGTCTTCTGGAGAGACCGGATTAGCGCCGGCGGTGTAGCCGATGTAGGCAAGCACCAGAAGTGCCAGCAGCGCCGGGATGGAGAGCAGGATCGCGGTGAGTGCCTTGTGCTGCTTCCAGGTCATGACCATGAACGCTGCCAGCGCGGCGATGTATGACATGACCAGGGTGATGGTGACCACGTCGTAGTACCAGACGATCTTGTCCAGAGGCTTGCACCACACCAGGGCGATGCCGGCCAGGGAGACCAGGCCCAGGGTGAACCAGGGTGCCTTGAAGCGGTTGACGGTGCGCAAGGCCGCGGGAAGATGCCCCTCTTCGCTCATGCGATACAGTGTGCGCGCCGACGAGTTGGAAGAAATCTGCAAGCCCGCGCAGGCCGACGTGATCACCACGAACAGCGCCAGCCAGGCCATGGCCGGTGGCAGGTAGACATGGGCGACAGCCGCAATCGGCCCTCCGTTGCCGTTCTCGACGATGGCCGCCAGTTGTTCCACCGGGACCGCGTACTGCCAGCCGATGGCGGCCAGGCTGTAGATGACGAATGCCGAGGTCAGGACGATCAACAGCGAACGCTGCACGGTGCGCACCGGCACCCGCGCCTCTTCTATATAGTTGATGGCCGAATCGAAGTTCGCCAGCATCCACACTCCGAACAGCACCCCTGGACCGATCGCGGCCAGGCCGCCGGTACCCTGCAGGGAATACATCGAGGCAAACGACAGGTTCTCGACCTGGGGATCGATCAACCCCATGAACCCCAGCCCCGCCACCACCGCGATCTCGAAGACCAGAAAGGTACTGGCCAGCTTCGCGGTGACGCCCACACCGCGCACCGACACCACAAAGAAGGTCAGGATCAGCAAGGTGCCGATGATCTTCGCATTGAATTCGCCAGCGAGCGAAGGGATCAGCGCCTGGATGTATTCGGTACCGATCAGCGCACACATGGGCGTGACGGCGATGCAGGCCACGGCGTAGGTCCAGCCCAGGATGCAGCCGATGTCCGGGTGCAGGAAACGCGAGCAGAAGGTAAAGATACCGCCGGCCGAAGGTGCCTGGCGCGTCAGCGAAACCATGCACACGGCCAGCACCAGCATGGGGAAAAAGAACGCGATCAGGATGGCCAGGGGTGCCTGGTGCCCGGAAATCGAATAGAGAATCGACATCGAAGAGGCTGCCACCCAGGCCGGGGCATTGAATCCCAACGCAGAAAAACTGACGTCCTTGGTATTGAGCTTGCCTTTATTGAGTGCGGTATCGAGTTCGCGGATCGTACCGTGACGGTCGTAACCGATCAGTTCATGAAGTTTCATGGTTTTTCCCAGGCTCGTTTTTTATTGGCAGGTTGCGAAAACGCTTCTTGTAAGACGGAGCTCTTGAGCAACACCCGGTGATGGGGCGCTGACCTGGGATGAAGGTAGGGGAATGGCCGGACAGCAACAATTACCAAGGACGAAAGCTGACTTTCGCAAAAGCGAAAACGGTAGGAATTGGCGATGTACCTGTGGGAGCGGGCTTGCCCGCGATAGCATCGCCGCGATCTGCCTGAACCACCGCGTCGCCAGCATCGCGGGCAAGCCCGCTCCCACAGAAGATCCAAGCGTTGTCCCCTCGCCACTCGTCGGCGGGGGACCAGTGGCACGCAAAGACAGTGGCCGCCAGATAAAGTTCCACTACGCTGACTCTTGTACTCCGCCAAGAAGGAATATGGACCATGGATCTTCGTATTACGGTGGCTGACTTGATGTGCATTGTGATGGCAATCGCCAGCGGTCTGATGCTGCTTTCTCTGGTCTACTGGTGGGATGCATGCGATCTGTTGTTACACCAGCTGACCTGGCTTTCCATGTAAGACGCCAGCGCAAGGTTGGCCGCCAGAACGAGCCAACCTCCCTGCGCCATCAATTTCCGGTTTTGACCTTGCTCCAGAGGCGGGTTCTCACGCGCTCCATTTTCAATGGCAGCGGCTCGAGCGGGAAAAGTGTGTCCAACACCTGCTTGGGCGGATAAACGTCCGGGTTGTTCCTGATCTTCTCATCGACCAGCGCCATGGCATCCTTGTTGGCATTCGGGTAGGCCAGGTAGTTGGTCGACTCGGCGATCACCTGCGGCCGCATCATGTAGTTGATGAACTCCAACCCTTCCCTGGGATTCGGCGCATCGTTGAGCAACACCATGCTTTCCACCCACACCGGTGCGCCTTCCCGGGGGATGCTGTAGAGGATCGTGCGGCCATTGCCGGCCAGTGCCGACGAAGTTTTCGCATCGTTGACACCGCCAGACCAGCCCACCACCACGCAGACGTTGCCGTTGGCAAGGTCAGAGATGAATTTGGAAGAGTCGAAGTAGCGAACGTGCGGTCGCACCTTCAGCAGCAGCGCCTCGGCCTTGCGATAGTCCTCCGGATTCTGGCTGTTGTAGGGCAGCCCCAGATAATGCAGCGCGATCGGGATGATCTCGTTCGGCGCATCGAGCATGGCCACGCCGCACTGGCTCAATCGGGCGATGTTTTCTTCCTTGAAGACCAGGTCCCAGGAGTTGACCGGGGCCTCTGTGCCGAGCAGCGCCTTGACCTTGTCCGCATCGTAGCCGATGCCCGTGGTGCCCCACATGTACGGCGCCGCAAAGCGGTTGCCGGGGTCGTTGCTCTGGAGCTTGGCGAGGATTTCCGGGTCCAGGTGCGGCAAGTTGGGCAACTGAGTCCTGTCCAGTTCCTTGAGCACACCGGCCTTGATCAGGTTGGGCAGCAGGTCACCGCTGGCGAACACCACGTCATAGCCACTGCGACCGGCCATGACCTTGCTTTGCATGACGTCGCTGTTGTCGAACACATCGTACACCGGGTCGATGTCCATTTCTTTCTGGAAGTTCTTCGTCGCATCCGGGGCGATGTAGTCGTACCAGTTGTAGATGTGCACACTGGGTTTCGCCGCCTCGGCGCAGGCCAGGGTCGAAGTCAACAGCATGGCCAGGGCCAGGGGTAAATAGCGTTTAGGGCTCATCGAACGACTCCAGAACAGCTTGTTATTGTTGGTTTCAAGGCTGGCCGATTCAGGGTATCAGCAGTTCGCGACGCCCGTCGGCGTGATCGACACGCTGCCCCGGCAGGTGCAGGCGGCGGTCACTCAAGTAGTCGTATTCGAGTCGGGCAGCTTGCAGTTGCTCCAGGTCCAGTTCAACGACCTGGCGGCACTCGTCGCGTCCGGCTTCGAACAGTACACGTCCAAACGGATCGACCGCCGCACTGCCGCCGGCGAACACCAGGCCGCCATCGCCTGCGCCGACCCGATTGACCATCACGGCAAAGGCCTGGTTTTCCTGGGCCCGGGCCATGATCGCGGTGCGATGGACGGGGCCGTACGGGTCCATGTTGCCGTTGGTGACGATGATCAGTTCGGCGCCGAGCTGGGCCAGGGCGCGGCTGCTTTCCGGCAGTTCGATGTCGTAGCAGATCAGGATGCCAACGCGCACCCCCTTCCACAACGCCGTGACATAGCGGTCACCCGGGCAAAACGCGCCGCGCTCCGAAGGCCACAGGTGGGTCTTGCGGTAGCGCAGGGCGATGCCTTCGGGTGTCACCAACACCGAGGTGTTGTAGAAGGTGCCGGCATCATTTTCGGCAATGCCGACCACCACCGAAACATTGCGCTGGCGCACCACGTATTCGATGGCGCGCAAGGTCGGACCGTCCAGGGGTTCGGCCACGCTGGCCAATTGCTCGGCATCGGCGAAGCCCATCAACTGGGTTTCCGGGAAGACCAACAGATCCGTGTCGGCCGCGCAGGTAGCGATGGCGTCGATGGTACGGCCCAGGTTATAAACGGTATCGCCGTCACGTCCGGCCAGTTGTACCAGTTCAATCTTCATGTATGTTCCTTGCACAGGTTATAGAGGTTCCACTCGCCAAACAGCACCCGCCAGGGCTGGACCGAGTATGGAGCGCCGCCCGGCGGCAAGTAATTACATCGATGGGGTAACCCCTAATGGGTAGCAACATGAACCTGACCTTGCAGGACGTGGCCTGGCATGACGCGGTCGGCCGACTGATCGAAACCCTGGACCGGCCCAATTTCTGGACCGCCATGGTGCGCCTGCTCGACCGCTATGTGCCCGTGGACAACTGGGTCGTGCTGATCTTCAGTGCGGGCCGGCCCGTGGTACTGGCGGAGTCGCCCGGCGAGGACGGTGGGCTGGATTCGCTGTTCCAGGATTATCTCAAGGGCCTGTACCTGCTCGACCCCTTCTACATCGCCAACCGCGAGGCGCCGCAAAGCGGGCTGTTTCGCCTGGACGATGTGGCGCCGGAGTGCTTCGAGCAGACCGACTACTACCAGCGCTATTTCCGCCTCAACATCGTCACCGACGAAGTGCATATGAACGTGCAGCTCGACACCGAACGGACCCTCAGTCTGTCCCTGGGCAGCCAGTGCCGTTTCAGCCTGGAGCAGATCGCCTTGCTGGGCCTGATCCAGCCCTGGGTCGCGGCCCTGATGCGCCAGCGCATGACCTTCGAGCGGGAGCTGGAACAAGCCCCGGCCTTGCCACCGAGTTGGCAGAGCCGCCTGGAATCCACCGCCAGACAGATGGAGTCGCCGCTTTCGGCACGGGAAATGGAGGTGGGCCGACTGATGCTCAGTGGCTGCTCGAACAAGGAGATTGCCCGCAAACTGGCGATTTCCGCCGAAACCGTGAAGGTGCATCGCAAGCACATGTACAGCAAGTTGGGGATCAAGTCCCAGTCGGAGCTGTTCTCGCTGTTTCTGCAGGCGCAGGAATGAAAAAAGCCCCCGACACGCATGTTGCGTGTCGGGGGCCCTGAGCGATTCTTAACGCGTCCCGGGTTGCCAGCCAACCTTGCGCATGGCCGTCAACAGCTGCTCGGGCTTGAGCGCCAGGGCCTTGTTGCCACAGCCTGCAAGGTCCGTGGCGGCCAGCATGGCATTGAGAATGGCCTCCTCGACCGCGTCGGCAGCTGCCATGAACAAGGCCGAAATGTAGTCATTGTTGACCATGTGCAAAGCCGTCGTCGGTTCGCCAGGGTGACCATGATTGGCTACCGGCAAATTGCGGTTGCCCACCGAGAACGCCACGAAGATATCGCCGCTGTCGTCCTCGGTACCACCACCGACCCGCGCAAGGCCCACGCTTGCCCGCTGCGCCAGGCGCGTGCATTGATGGGGCAGCAAGGGCGCGTCGGTGGCGATGGTGATCACGATCGAGCCCATGCCCGGCACACCGACATTGGTTGAACCGCGATACGGCGAATGCACATCCCCCAGCACCCCGCCGACCGGATACCCCGCCACACGCAGTTCCTGGCGCATGCCGTAGTTGGCTTGCACCAGTGCGCCCACCGTCCAGCCACCTTCCTCTGTGGTGAGTACCCGCGAGGACGTGCCGATGCCACCTTTGAACTCATGGCAAATCATGCCGGTGCCACCGCCGACACACCCCTCCTCCACCGGGCCGGAACGCGCCGCATCCAGCGCAGCATAAACATGCTCGGCGGTCACATGCTGGCCCCAGATGTCGCTCAAGATGCCGTCATAGGTTTCCAGCACCACCGGCATGCACCAGTAGGTGTGTTGCTTGGCCATCTCCCGCTCGGCGGCCACGAGCGCATCGCGCACCACACCGACACTATGGGTGTTGGTGTACGCGATAGGCGTGGTCAGCAAGCCCGCTTCGCGAATCCACTCCAGTCCCGTGGCATCGCCGTTGCCATTGAGCACATGTACCCCGGCGAAACAGGGCTCCAGGTGCGCCGCGACAGCCCGCGGTTCGATGACGGTGACACCGGTGTGAATGGACGTCTTGTCCGTTTCGACACTGATCGTGTGATGACCGACTCGCACACCCGGCACGTCAGTGATGGCGTTGTAGACGCCTGGTTTGCCCGTGCCAATGGTGATGCCAAGGTCGCGTAAACGCATTGTTCTATTCTCCAGACTCGATCCATTAAGGTGCTCGAAGTGTAGAAATCCGACGGGTAATTAGCGATAACCCCCATTCGTTACCCCAAAGGCGTTAGCGCGGGGGACGCTGGCTGGCGAACGCGGCCCCTGTGGCTAGAATCCTTTCACCGACTACCCGGTATCCGCCATCGAGAGCAACCATGAATCCGCGTGCCTGCTGTTTCGTGTGGGTCCTGGCTTTGGCCTTGATCGCTCCCGCCGCCCATGCAGCGGCGCCCGTCCTGCCGGCAGGCTTTGCGACACAAACCGTGCCGGCACCCGACGGCACGCCGATCTTCGTGCGCCATGGTGGCAAGGGGCCGGCGGTGATACTGATCCATGGTTTCGGCGATACCGGTGACATGTGGGGACCGCTCGCCAGCAAGCTCGCCAGGACTCACCAGGTGATCGTACCGGACCTGCGCGGAATGGGCCGTTCGGCCCAATCAAAAAGCGGTTATGACAAAGCAAACCAGGCCGCCGATATCCGCGCCGTCGCCACCGCCCTTGGGGTGGATCACGCGGTCGTTGTCGGTCATGACATCGGCACCATGGTCGCCTATGCCTATGCGGCGCGCTATCCTGACAAGGTCGACAAGCTGGTGGTCATGGATGCCCCGGTACCGGGCATTGCCCCGTGGGACGAAATCGTCCTGAGCCCCGCCTTATGGCACTTCAATTTCGGCGGGCCGGATGCCGAGCGGCTGGTCAAGGGCCGCGAGCGCATCTACCTGGATCGCTTCTGGAACGAATTCGCCGGGACACCCGGCAAGATCGACGAAGCCACCCGCGCCTATTACACCAAACAATATGCCCAACCCGGGGCCATGCATGCGGCGTTTGCCCAGTTCAATGCCATTGCGGCCCTGGACGTTGCGGCCAATCGGCAAACGGGACAAACCAGATTGCAGATGCCGGTGTTGGCGATCGGAGGGGAAAAGTCCTTCGGCGCGATGATGGCGACGGTGATGCGCAATGCAGCCGTCAATGTTCAGGGCGAGGTCGTGCCCGGTGCGGGGCATTGGCTGATGGAGGAAAGCCCGGAGGCGACTGTTGCCTTGATCAGCGCGTTCATCGAGAAGTGAAGCCTGAACCTCGTAACCTCGTTCCCACGCTCCGCGTGGGAATGCATCCAGAGACGCTCCGCGTCGACATTCCTGAACGCGACGCGGAGCGTCTTACACGGCATTCCCACGCGAAGCGTGGGAACGAGGGGGTCCGCGTAGGCTCGAGTCGACCATTTAGAATCGCAAACCGACATTGATCATGACCGCGGCAGCCCCAAGCAACACCACTTCGGCGCCGACCCGCCCCAGATGCGCGCCTACCGAGGGGATGATCGCCGGCGCGACCCCGAAATGATTGAGCGGAATCTTATCCTGGTAGTCACCGCGATAACCTTGCAGCAAGCCGCCCGTCAGCTTTGCATAGACAGGATAGGTCTCGCTCTCCCAGCGCTTGCCCCCATAAACGTAATACGAACGTTGATAAAACGAATTGCGAAAGGTCGCGCCCCCCGCAAGCAAGCTATTGGCCCAATTGCGTTCCAGGCCAATCAGCTCCTGGTTGTTGTTGTGGTCAGGGTCATTGGTCCAATGATTGGTGTACACACTGGTTTGCAGATACCAGAAGTCCCCCTCCTCTGCCTGCACACAGGGCGCGCCCGGTAACAATGCAATGAACATGAGCAGACGCTTCATGTGAGTTCCCGTCCCTGAACGATTTGCCGCTATCGGCGCGTCACTGAATCGGATCAGTATGCACTGCAATTCGGACTGGCTCCAACGCCCTTGCTGTCGCCGCTGATTACGCAGGTTTCATCGCCAGAGTCCTCATCCGAGCCACCCTGTTCAGGCACCTGATCGGGAACCGCTTGCGGCGGCGGTTGGAATTCAACCGGTGGCGTCAGGGTTTTGGTGAGGTTGGCTTCGATCTTCCCAGACAGATAAAGCACACCCGCATTCACCCCGGTGGTGGGGTTTTCCATTTCGTTACGCCACTCCTTGTCCAGGGCAGCGTTGAGGATCACTCGCAGTTGATCGACCATTTCCGGCTGTTCGTTGCGGTGCATCAAGACACTGACACCTGCCGTCGCGATGGAAATCATTGCTCCGGCGACCTTGCCGGCAGCCGCCGAGACAGCGCCGGCGATACCTCTGGGGGCAAGCGTGGCTTCCAGCTTTTTGCTGGCATTTTCAGCCACCGTAGAAATACTGGCGTCCGCAGCCGCGACCGCAGTATTCGCCGCAGCCTTATGGATTTTATTGATCAGGACCACATAGGCCGGCAACTGCTCGAGTGGTTCGGCACGGATCACCTGGTAAAGCGAGGCGTCATGTTTTGGTGGTGGCGCCAGCTCGATCGCGAGAATGTCTGACAGCCGTCGTCCGAACTGGTCCGGCGGCAGCCCATAGCGCTGCGCAATGCCCCGCAGTTCCCGGGTGAGCAGTTGCACGTAAAGTTTGGTCGCCTGCTCCATGACCAGGTCGGGATTGACCTCCTTGGCAACCGGGTCGATCACCCGCTGGTGGTATTGCTCCTGCAGGTAGACGGCCAATTGCTTTTCCGGCGGGACCTTCCCTTCCCCCGAGTTGGCCTTGTAGAACGCCACTTTCATGGTCAGCCATTGCTGGGTCCAGTAGCCAGTGAACCAGGGGATGAAGTCTGATTCGGTCAACTGGTAGACACGATCCTTCCAGACGCGCATGGAGCGGCGGGTGTAATCCTTGACCGTATTGGTCGTGGCTTGCGAGGCGGCGACGATGTCCCGATCCGCCTGTTGCCAGGTCGCTTCCGAGATCGTTACCGGTGGAGGCGGCGGCGGTTGGGGAGCCGGGGCTTTCGAGGCGCAGCCTGCTGTCACCAGCATCAGGGCGGTGAGGAGTACCACGATCAGGGAACGCAGATTCAAGATCATCGCCCCCCGAAATTGGATTCGACAACAACGTACCCATGCCTGATTTGAGTATAGGTCCGGCGTTGTCAGGCGCGGCCTTTGCCGACGGTTGCGCCCCTGTATGTGAAGTATCTTTGACACGCGCTTGCACTTATGAAATTTAAGTGATAATTTTTCATGAAATTAAAAGTTGTAAATTTCACGGACGCGTTTCTGGAATTCACTGCATGAACAAGCAAGAAGAAATCTCCGCTTTGGCGATCCTTATTTGCGACCTGCGCAAGCACAAGAAATTCACTCTGCAACACCTGGCGGACAGGATCGGCCGCTCGGTGGGCTTCATGTCACAAGTCGAGCGCGGCCTGTCGCGCCCCACAGTGGCGGACTTGACGGCAATCAGCGAAGTGCTCGACGTGCCGACCACCTATTTCTACAACGCACCAAAGCTCAAGAAATTGCCGTGGGTCACCCGCCCCAGCGAGCGGCGCACCCTGTACCTGGCCAACGGCATTACCGACACCCTGGTTTCGCCGAACATGTCAGCGGCTTTCTCCATGCTCGAGAGCCAGCTCGAGGCCGGCGCCCACAGTGGCGAGCGCCTGTTGAGCGACAAGTCCGAGCAGGCCGGTTACGTCATCGAAGGCGAGTTGACGCTGTGGCTCGATAACGAGGAGCCGGTCACCCTGCATCCGGGCGACAGCTTCCAGCTGGCCAGCCGCGCCCGTTGCCGCTACGGCAACCTTTCCGAACATCCAGCCCGGGTACTCTGGGTTTACACCTGATAACAACTTACAAATATCGAAGGAAGAACCACCATGAATGCTGCCTGCAACGACCTGCTGGCCGAAGTGTCCGCATTTCGCCAGCGCTACCCGGAAGTCCGCTACGTCGACCTGATTTCGCTGGATATCCCCGGCCATTTCTACGGCAAGCGCTATCCGATCGAGATGCTGGAAAAGGTGGCGGCCGGCAGCGCCCTGAAGCTGCCGCAAAACTGCGTGCTGCTGGGGGTACAAGGCGGGTTGTTCAAGATCGGCGACTACTGCTTCAACGACGGCGACCCGGATGCCCGCCGCCGCCTGGTGCCCGGCACGCTCAAGCCCGTGACCTGGGAAGGCCAGCCGCTGGGGCAGATGCTGATTACCTCCGACGGCACCGAAGCACCGATCGAATTCGAACCAAGGGAAGTACTCGCCCAGGTATTGAACCGCCTGCAGCGCAAGGGCATTCACCCGGTGGTGGCCTTCGAGCTGGAGTTCTACCTGTTCGACAAGAAGCTGCGCGACGGCCAGCCGCAGTTTCCCCGGGACCTGCTGAGCGACGACGAAGACGATCAGCCCAATATGCACATCGAACGGCTGTCGCGTTTCTCGCCAGTGCTCGATGAAATGGTTGAGACGGCGCGGACCCAGGGCATCGATACCACGGTCGTCACGGCCGAGCTGGGCCCTGGTCAGTTCGAAATCAATTTCGGTCACCTGGATGACGGCCTGCGTGCCGCCGACTGGGCAGCGCTGTTCTGCCGCAGCACCCGTGGCGTGGCCCTCAAGCACGGCTATCGCGCCAGTTTCATGGCCAAACCCTATCTGCAGCACCCGGGCAGCGGCATGCATGTGCATGTCAGCCTCTACGATGCCGCGGGCAACAACCTGCTGGCGGCGAACCAGCAGCAGGCCTTGCGCCATGCCGTGGCCGGTTGCCTGGAACTGATCCCTCACTGCATGCCGATTTTCTCGCCGAACCAGAACGCGTTCCGCCGCCTGGGCGGCACGGTCAACGCGGCAACCCAGGCCAGCTGGGGCTTCGAGGACCGCGACGCCTGCGTACGGATTCCCGAGTCCGACGCGAAGAATCTGCGCATCGAACACCGCCTGGCCAGCGCCGACGCCAACCCGTATCTGGTGCTGGCAGCGATTCTGGTAGGTCTGGAGCACGGCCTTGAAGCCGGCCGCGAGCCGATCGCCCCGCTCAATGAAGACCGCAACAGTGGCGTTGACTTCCCGTTAGAAATACTTGACGCTGTGCGCAACATGCAGCACGAGCCCGCCGTACGCGAGGGGCTGGGTGCCGAGTTTGTCGACGTCTATTGCGAGAACAAGCGCCAGGACCATCTGGCCTTCATGCAAGAGATCCATGCGCGCGAATACCGCTGGTACCTGTAAGCCATCGCGCCCCCGAATTTGTTATTGACTGTAGGAATAGAACAATGAGCAACCACGTCAGCAACCCGAAGACACTCGAGTGGCAAGCCCTGAGCAATGCCCACCACCTGGCCCCTTTCAGCGACTACAAGCAGCTGAAGGAAAAAGGCCCGCGAATCATCGAAAAGGCCGAAGGGGTCTACGTCTGGGACACTGAAGGCAACAAGATCCTCGACGGCATGGCTGGCCTCTGGTGCGTGGCTGTCGGATATGGTCGCGACGAACTGGTGCAGGCCGCCGCCAAGCAGATGAAAGAGTTGCCGTTCTACAACACCTTCTTCATGACCGCGCACCCACCGGTGCTGGAACTGGCCAAGGCCATCGCCGACCTGGCGCCCGAAGGCATGAACCATGTGTTCTTCACCGGTTCCGGTTCCGAAGGCAACGACACCATGCTGCGCATGGTTCGCCACTACTGGGCGAGCAAGGGCCAGCCACAGAAGAAAGTCATCATCGGCCGCATCAACGGCTACCACGGCTCGACCATGGCCGGTGCCAGTTTGGGCGGCATGCAGGGCATGCACGACCAGGGTGGCCTGATCCCCGATATCGTGCACATCCCGCAGCCCTACTGGTTCGGTGAAGGCGGCGACATGAGCCCCGACGAGTTCGGTATCTGGGCGGCCGATCAGCTGGAGCAGAAAATCCTTGAAGTGGGCGTCGACAAGGTCGCAGCCTTTATCGCCGAGCCGATCCAGGGTGCCGGCGGCGTGATCGTGCCGCCAGAAACCTACTGGCCGCGCATCAAGGAGATCCTGGCCAAGTACGACATCCTGTTCGTGGCCGACGAAGTGATCTGCGGTTTCGGCCGTACCGGCGAGTGGTTCGGTACCGATTTCTACGGTCTGAAGCCGGACATGATGACCATCGCCAAGGGCCTGACCAGCGGCTATATCCCGATGGGTGGCCTGATTGTGCGCGACGAAGTGGTCGCGGTACTCAACGAAGCCGGTGATTTCAACCACGGCTTCACCTACTCCGGGCACCCGGTCGCGGCAGCAGTGGCGCTGGAAAACCTGCGCATCCTGCGTGAAGAAGAAATCATCGACCGCGTACGGGCTGAAACCTCGCCGTACCTGCAGCAACGCCTGCGCGAACTGGCCGATCATCCGCTGGTGGGCGAAGTGCGTGGTGTCGGCATGCTTGGCGCCATCGAACTGGTGCAGAACAAAGAGACCCGCGCGCGTTTCGAGGGCAAGGGCGTCGGCATGATCTGCCGTGGCCACTGCTTCAACAACGGCCTGATCATGCGCGCCGTTGGCGATACAATGATCATCTCGCCGCCGCTGGTGATCAGCAAGGCCGAGATCGACGAGCTGGTGGACAAGGCGCGCAAGTGCCTGGACCTGACCGCCGCCGAGGTGCTCGGTAAAGCCTGATGTTCAGGGACTAACTCAGGTCATGCGCCGTGCCCGGCCGCTCGACAGTCGGCCAGGCACGCTCGCAGTGTTCTGTGATGCAGCAATCATTTGAGGTGAACAATGTCTCAGAAGCTAATTCGAATTTGCATCCTGGAGAATGGCAGGACGCCCGACGACCTGATCGATCAATTCGGCTCTTACCCGATGATGATCGAAAAGTGGCTGTCCCCTTTTCTGCCAGAGGCGACCTTTACCTACCTGTCTCCCGTGTCCGGTGACAGGCTGCCCTCGCCCTCCGAATTCGATGGCTACATCCTGTCCGGCTCCAAATACAGCACTTACGAACGCAGTCCCTGGATGCTCGCCTTGATCGCGTTTCTCCAGCAACTGCGCCAGGAACGCATCCCGGTGTTCGGCATCTGCTTCGGGCACCAGATCATGGCCGATGCCTATGGCGGGCTGAATGCGAAATCCGAGAAAGGCTGGGGAGTCGGTTCGCAGCATTATGAATACGACGCCCAGGCCTTGCCGGCGTCGACTCACGCCTACGTGTTCCACCAGGACCAGGTCCAGAAAGTCCCCCCTGAAGCCACGCGCGTCGGCGGATCGAGCCATTGCGAAAACGGTGTGTTCGCCTACTCGTTCCCGGCCATTTCAGTGCAGTACCACCCGGAGTTCTCGGCGGAGTACACCAGGGTGCTCGCTGAAAAATTCCGTGGCGATCTGCTGCCTGAGCAGGTCTCTGCCAATGCACTGGACTCGGTCAACGATCTGCCGGTGGATGCGACGCCCATCGCCAAATGGGTGGCGGGGTTCTTTCAGAGGCACGTCAACAGCTGATCGCGCATTGATCGGGGCCTGCACAGGCCCCTCTTTATTGGGCAACGCAAACTCGTGTAGCCGCTGCCGCAGGCTGCGCTGGAGTCCCGCAGGGGCTCCTCGGCGATTTCGAGATCCTGCGCCCGCTAACGCGCGCGAGCGCAGCCTGCGGCAGCGGCTACAAAAAACTCTCAACCACGCTTATTGTAGTGCTCCCATGCTTTGCAGAGCGGCACTATGACCGTTGAACGGAATCAACCCCGCCCCGAAACCATCCCCCTGCTCCAGGCCTTCTGGTTCTGGCTCAAACTCGGCCTGATCAGCTTCGGCGGGCCCGCTGGCCAGATCTCGATCATGCACCAGGAGCTGGTCGAACGCCGGCGCTGGATTTCGGAGCGACGATTTCTCCATGCA
Source organism: Pseudomonas akapageensis (assembly GCF_011355085.1). Classification (GTDB taxonomy): domain Bacteria; phylum Pseudomonadota; class Gammaproteobacteria; order Pseudomonadales; family Pseudomonadaceae; genus Aquipseudomonas; species Aquipseudomonas akapageensis. The sequence continues at coordinate 26,288 of NZ_VXCP01000065.1, forward strand.
CTCAATTACTGCATGCTGCTGCCCGGGCCCGAAGCCCAGCAGTTGGCGACCTACATCGGTTGGTTGATGCACCGAACCCGGGGAGGCATCATTGCCGGCGGGCTGTTCGTACTGCCGTCCCTGTTTATCCTGATCGGGTTGTCCTGGGTCTACATCGCCTTTGGTGAAGTGCCCGTGGTGGCCGGGTTGTTCTATGGCATCAAGCCTGCCGTCACCGCCATCGTCGTGCATGCCGCTCACCGAATTGGCTCCAGGGCGCTGAAAAACAGCTGGCTGTGGGCAATCGCCGCGGCCTCATTCATAGCGATATTTGCGCTGAATGTCCCCTTCCCCCTGATCGTCCTGGGTGCCGCCTTGCTAGGCTACCTGGGAGGCCGCATCATGCCTTCGAAATTCAGTCTCGGCGGCGGCCACGACGCGGCGAAGAAATCCTTTGGCCCGGCATTGATCGATGACGATACGCCGACACCCGCACACGCCCGTTTCCGCTGGACACGGTTGGCGCAGCTGGTGCTGATCGGTGCCGTGCTCTGGGTCTTGCCCATGGCCCTCCTGACTGCACTCTTTGGCTGGGAAGGCACCTTGACCCAGATGAGCTGGTTTTTCACCAAGGCCGCGTTGCTGACATTCGGTGGGGCTTACGCCGTGCTGCCCTATGTGTATCAGGGTGCGGTTGGCCACTATGGGTGGCTCACGCCAACCCAGATGATCGATGGCCTGGCCCTGGGGGAAACCACGCCCGGGCCGCTGATCATGGTCGTGGCCTTCGTGGGTTTTGTCGGCGCCTATGTGCATCAGGTGTTTGGCGCAGATCAGGTATTTCTCGCCGGCGCCGTCGCGGCCTGCCTGGTGACCTGGTTCACCTTCCTGCCTTCGTTCTTGTTCATCCTGGCCGGTGGGCCGCTGGTGGAGTCGACCCACAATGAACTCAAGTTCACCGCCCCACTCACCGGCATTACAGCCGCCGTCGTCGGCGTGATCCTCAATCTGGCGATGTTCTTCGGTTATCACGTGCTCTGGCCCAAGGGCTTTGCCGGCGATCTGGACTGGCCTTCCTTGCTGATTGCCGTGGCAGCCGCCATTGCCTTGTTTCGTTTCAAACGTGGCGTGATACAAGTACTGCTCGGTTGCGGTGCAATCGGTTTGCTGGTCTATTGGCTGCGTTGACCCGAATAACCTGGCAACGCAACCGAACGACTCATCAAGGGCAATGAGATGGGCACAGTTGCAGGCAACTCGACCCGGGACATTCCACGTACTGTATGGGCGCTGGGATTCGTCAGCCTGTTCATGGACCTGTCGTCGGAGCTGGTACATAGCCTGTTGCCCATCTATCTGGTGAGCACCCTGGGCATCAGTGTGCTCACAGTCGGCATCATCGAGGGTGTGGCTGAGGCCACTGCGCTGATCGTGAAAGTCTTTTCCGGCGCGATCAGCGACTACATCGGCCGAAGAAAGGAGTTACTGCTGCTGGGTTACGGCCTGGCTGCGCTGACCAAGCCGTTGTTTCCCCTTGCAACGTCGGCTGACCTTGTCTTTACCGCCCGTATCCTGGACAGGATCGGCAAAGGGATACGCGGGGCTCCGCGTGATGCACTGGTCGCCGATGTCGCCCCCGCCGCCATCCGCGGCGCCTGTTTTGGGCTACGGCAATCGATGGATACCGTCGGAGCCTTCCTGGGCCCGCTCCTGGCCATCGTGTTGATGCTCTGGTTCGCCAACGATATTGCCCGGGTGCTGTGGTTTGCCGTGATTCCCGCCGTGCTCGCCGTCGGGCTGCTCATCTTCGGCATCAGCGAGCCAAGGCATGAAACCGGTACACAGCGCTTGCGCTCGCCAATCAGGCTGGAGTCGCTGAGTCGGTTTTCCAGGGACTATTGGTGGGTGGTAGCCATCGGCGCGGCGTTTTCCCTTGCACGTTTCAGTGAGGCTTTTCTGGTCTTGCGCGCCCAGCAGTCAGGATTTTCTGCCACCTGGGTGCCGCTGGTGATGGTCGTGATGGCGGGGTTCTACATGCTGTCCGCCTATCCGGCGGGGAAATGGTCGGACAGCGTCAGCCGCACGACGCTACTGGGTTTTGGCCTGGTGCTGTTGATCCTCGCAGATATCGCACTGGCAAATGCCGAATCCATCGGCATGCTGCTATTGGGGGTTGCCTTGTGGGGTCTGCATATGGGGTTCAGCCAGGGCATTCTGGCAACACTGGTCGCGGACACCACACCCGGCGAGCTCAAGGGCACGGCCTTTGGGCTGTTCAATCTGATCAGCGGCATTGCGCTGCTGCTCGCCAGTGTCATCGCTGGCTGGCTCTGGCAGCTGCATGGCGCTGCACTGGTGTTCTACACCGGTGCGGCATTTTCAGCGGCATCCCTGATCCTGCTGCTGGGCAAGGCACGTCTGAGTTGAAAACTCTTTAACACAGCTATCATGATGCAATCCCCAACCCGATGGCGTGCGCCCCATGCAATATCCCGATCTCAATCTTCTGGTTGCCCTCGATGTATTGCTCGAAGAAGGCAGCGTGGTAGGCGCCGCGCAGCGCATGCACCTCAGTGCCCCAGCCATGAGTCGTACCCTGGGCAGGGTGCGCGAGGCCTTCGGCGACCCCATTCTGGTGCGTGCCGGGCGCCGGATGGTGCCCACGCCGCGTGCCCTGGAGCTGCGCGAGCAAGTCCGGGTTCTGGTGGAACAGGCCGGCGGGCTGTTCCGCTCGGGCAGCGAGCAACGCCTGGAAACCCTGGAGCGCCAGTTCACCCTGCGCGTGCATGACGTGCTGGTGGGCGGGTTGGGTATTCGCATGCTCGAAGCGGTTCGCCAGGAGGCGCCCAACTGCACCCTGCGCTTCGCGACGGACAATGTGCTGGACGAAAGCGACTTGCGCGAAGGCAGCATCGACATCTATCTCGGTGCGCCGATCCCGATGGGGCCGGAGATCAAGCGCCAGTCACTGTTTTCGACGCACTACGTGGGACTGGCAAGCAGCGACCACCCGATCTTTGCCCAGGACATCAGCCCGGAAGGATTTGCCGCCTACCCGCAGATCAGTGTGTCGCGGGGCGGTCGCGACCGTGATCCGATCGACGTGGCGCTGGGCAAGCTGGGTCTGTCGCGCAAGGTGATGTTGACCACCCAGTCCTTCAACACGGCAATATTCGCCCTGCCCGGCTCCGATCTGTTGCTCCCGATTCCCCAGCATGCGTTGTACCGGATCAATCGATTCGGCTTGAGCCTGCGTCCTTTCATGATTCCGATCCCTCTGGAAAACCTGATCGTCATCCAGGCCTGGCACCCACGTTTCGACAACGATTTCGGCCACCGCTGGTTGCGCAAGACCGTGCGCCAGGTGTGCGCCGAGCTGAGCGAATCGACCAACTCGTTACTCTGATGAGCATTGCGTTTGACGCATTGATAGGTTGCAAAGGTTTCAGTTTTTAACGGTGCCCGGAACTCGCACACTAGCGCAACCCCCTGCGAGTGTCGCCGCCATGCAACTGATGCACCTCCATTTCCCGCCCTCGGTCCGGCCGGCATGAACCTGCCGACTGCGCTGCCTGCAGCAACGAGCACCGCCCAGACCACAGCTGCCCCCGCCACTTCGGCCTTTGGGCTGCGTATCCTGGTGGGCCTGTGCGGCGTGCTGGTAGCCAGCCTGGCAGCCGGGTTGAACGAGCGAGTAACGGATGTCGGCCTGGTCGATCTACGCGGCGCCATGGGCATCGGATTCGACGATGGCACCTGGCTTACCTCGCTCTATTCGGGTTTCCAGGTCGCGGCCATGGTCTTCGCGCCCTGGTGCGCGGTGACCTTCTCGTTGCGGCGCTTCACCCTGTGGGCCATCGTCGGTTTCACCCTCATCGCCCTCCTTTGCCCCTTCGCCCCGGGGCTCGGCAGCCTTTACGCGCTGCGCGCCATCCAGGGGCTGCTCGGCGGCTGCGTGTCGCCCATGCTGATGACCGTGGCCCTGCGCTTCCTGCCTCCGGGTATCAGGCTCTACGGCCTGGGGGCCTATGCCCTCACCTCCACATTCGCACCCAACCTGGGCATTCCCCTGGCCGCCGTCTGGTTCGAGTACGTCGGTTGGCAGTTCATCTTCTGGCAGGTCATCCCGTTCTGCCTGTTGAGCCTGGTCGCCGTGGCCTGGGGCATACCCCAGGACCCGCTGCGGCTCGAGCGCTTGCGTCAGTTTGACTGGTTCGGCCTGCTGACCGGTTTCCCGGGCATCTGCCTGCTGGTCATCGCCCTGCTGCAGGGCGAGCGGCTGGACTGGCTTGAATCGCCCATGATCCAGACCCTGCTGTTGACCAGCGCAGGCCTGCTGATTGCCTTCCTCCTGAACGAGGCAACTCACCCGCTGCCCTTCCTCAAGCTGGACATGCTCAAGCGACGCAACCTGTGGCACGCCCTGCTCACCCTCTGCGGAGTCGTGCTGATATCCGGCGCCAACCTCGCCATCCCCGCCGAATACCTGGCCCGGGTGCAGGGCTACCGCCCGCTGGAAATGGCGCCACTGGCGCTGATGATCGCCCTGCCGCAATTGCTGGTGATTCCGCTGGTGGCAGCGCTGTGCAACCGTCCCGGGGTGGATAGCCGCTGGATCCTGGCCCTGGGACTGGCGCTCCTGTCGCTGTCCTGCTTTGCGGGCAGCCAGATCACCAGCCAGTGGACGCGGGAAAACTTCTACTGGCTGTTCGCCCTGCAAGCCATCGGCCAACCCCTGGCGGTAGTCCCGATCCTGCTGCAGGCCACCAGCACGGTGGCGCCTGCCGAAGGCCCCTTTGCCTCGGCCATGATCAACAGCCTGCGGGGTTTCGCCTCCGTGCTGAGCGGTGCCTTCCTGGCGGTGCTGGGCAGTCACCGTCAGTCCTTCCACCTCAATCTGTTGATGGACCAGACAGGCAATGCCGGCCAGGCCATACAGCTGACGATGTCGCGCCTGGCCGAATCCCCGGCAGCCACCCTGCAAGACCTTGGCCGGGAAAGCCTGGTCCAGGCCACAGTACTGGTCGCCGCCGACAAATACCGCGTGCTGGCCTGGTTCGTCGTTGCCTTGATCCTGCTACTGCCGCTGGTGCCCAAGCGGGTCTACCCACCACGCTCTGCGCCGCCCGTCCCATCGCAAGTCCCCCAGCATGTACAGTGAGGCTATCGTCATGTCCCGCAAACTCAGCCTGATCATTGCCGTCGGCGTCATCGCGGTCACGCTCTGCCTGCTTGGCCTGGTACGCCTCTGGCCAGACCGCTACCAGAACACCAATGACGCCTACGTGGTTGCCGATTACACCCTGATCGCCCCCAAGGTCTCCGGCTTTATCGCCAAGGTACTGGTGGAAGACAACCAGCCGGTCAATGCAGGTCAACTGCTGGCGCTGATCGACGACCGAGACTACCGCGCCAGACTGGACTCGGCGCAGGCCGATCTGATCGCGGCGCAAGCCAGCCTTGAACACCTGGGCGCCTTGCTCGACCAACAGCAGGCGGTAATCGACCAGTCCGAGGCCAAAGTCAAGGCCGACACCGCCCAGGTCACATTCGCGCAACAGGACCTGAGTCGCTACCAGCGGCTGTCCGATCGTGGGCTCATCAGCCTGCAGACGACCCAGCAAGCCCGCTCGCGTATCGACACTGCCCTGGCCCAACGAGAACAGAACCATGCCGGCGTTGCCGCTTCGGTCAAACAGGTGGCCGTGCTGCAAGCTCAACTCAAGCAAGCCCAGGCCGTGGTCAAACGCCATGAAGCCGAACTCGAGCAGGCTCGCTTGAATCTTTCCTACACCCGCATCACGGCCCCCGCCGACGGACTGGTGGGCAAGCGCGATGTGCGGGTTGGCGCCCTGGTCAGCCCCGGTACCCCGTTGATGGCCGTTGTCCCGCTGGAGCAGGCCTATATCGTTGGCAATTTCCAGGAAACCCAGTTGACCCGCATGCAGCCCGGCCAACCGGTTCAGGTGCAGGTGGACAGCCTGCCCGGCGAAACCCTGCGCGGCCGGATCGAAAGCATCGCGCCGGGGACGGGCTTGAGTTTCTCGCCCCTGGCCCCGATCAACGCCACGGGCAATTTCACCAAGATCGTGCAGCGCATTCCGGTGAAGATCGTGCTGGAACCGGACCAACCGCAAGTCCTGCGTCTGCGCATGGGCATGTCGGTCAACCTGAGCATCGATACGCGGACCTGACCCCTGCCGAGTAAACGCTTGCAGTGTTGCAGCCTCCACGCAGGTGAGCTATCCCTGAACTGAACCCAACGAGGAATACCACTGTGATCAAGGGCGCGCGGTACGCGCACACCAATCTGGTTGCCCATGACTGGCGCAGACTCGCCGCCTTTTATGTCGAGCTGTTCGGCTGCACGGTGGTGCCGCCCGAACGCGACTATCGGGGGGCTGAGCTGGAAGCCGGCACGGGCGTGGCGGGAGCGTCCCTGGCCGGCGTTCACCTGCGCTTGCCGGGCCATGGCGCCGAGGGGCCGACGCTGGAAATATTCACCTACTCCATTCTGGCTAACGGCGATGCGCCTGCCGTGAACCGACCCGGCCTCGGCCATCTGGCGTTTGAGGTGAACTCGGTCTCCCAGGCCCGCAAACAGGTGCTGTCTGCGGGCGGCAAGGCCGTTGGCGAAGTCGTCACGCTGGTGACTGCCGCGGGCTCACGTGTCACCTGGTGCTACGTGACCGATCCTGAAGGCAACATCATCGAGCTGCAATCCTGGCAACCGGCAATGAGCCCGGAGCTACGCGACTCATAAGCCACAGGTGACCTTCGTCCACAAGCGGGTGACCTGGCGCATGACCTTCGGCTGCATCGCCTTCAGGGGGAACAGTTGGATTGGTTCGTACCCCAGGTCATGATTTGACACAGGTCTGTAGAGCGGGCTTGCCCGCGATGGGCTGCGCAGCAGCCCCGGCTATATTAGGCATGACATCGCAGGGGAAGGCTGCGCCTTCCATCGCGGGCAAGCCCGCTCCTATGTATGGACTCGCCTACATTGTCTACCCGCTTTTGAACATGGTTACCCGGTTGCATCTATGTATCAGGCCTATCCGAGGAAGCGTTTCGCTTCTGGCCAACATCGGGGTGAGCTCGCGGTATGCCGATTACATTCAGGCCTCGTGGGCCGGTAGGAGCGCAGGCATCAATCCGCGACGGTCTTACCAAGGGTCAATGTTCAGTAGCAGGGGTTGGAGCGGCTCAGCGCCCCGGTGGCGTAACTCTGTAAATCAGAGGCTCATACCGCCTCCTGATGATGACTGCTCGATTGTCGATGGTAGGTCTGTTCACTCTGCAGCAGTACCCAGATGATGCGCAGATTTCGATTGGCCAGCCTGACCGCCGCCTCCTTGCGCCCAAGGCGGGATAGCCAGCCTAAGAGGCGGCGGTCATCTGGCTGATCGGAATCAACCCTCAATTGCTTGAGCACCGCGTGTGCACCCTGGACCAGCATGCTGCGCAGGTAACCATCTCCCCGCTTGCTCATCCTGCCTAGCCTGACCTTGTTCCCACTGCTGCGCTGATCGGGTACCAAGCCGAAATAGGCGGCAAATTGTCGAGCGTTGGCGAAGCGGGCTGGTTCGGGCTGTTTGGCCAGTAGGGCCGTGGCGATGATCGGACCAACACCGCGTATCGTCATCAAGCGTTGAGCTGTCTTGTCATCCCGAGCAGCCGTTTCCAACCGGGCTGTCAGTACAGCGATGCGTTCGCCCAGATAAAGCCATGCGACGAGCAACTCATCGATCAGTTCTCGCAACA
>NZ_VXCP01000066.1 GCF_011355085.1 Pseudomonas akapageensis
CCTGCGCTGGAGTCCCGTAGGGGCTCCTCCGGCGGACTTGTGATCTTGCGCCCGCTAACGAGCGTGAGCGCAGCCTGGCGGCAGCGGCTATGCCGACCGTGTTGCCGGCCCGTACAACTCCTCATTCCCACGCTCCGCGTGGGAATGCATACAGAGACGCGCCGCAAAGCGCTCTTGAAGGTCGACGCAGAGCGTCTGGCACGGCATTCCCACGCAGAGCGTGGGAACGAGATAATGATTGGATGCCAACCCCGGTGGGAGCGGGCTGCGGCCAGTCATCAGGGGCCGCTTCTGGCCGTTCTCTGCCGATCATTGCCACGCAGCGTGCTGGTCACATCCGATGCAATCGGTGGTCAGAACGAATGCAAATGACTGGTCAGGTCGAATGCAAACAGGTGGTCAAGTGAAGTGCAATTTCGCACCTCGGAGGGGCGGATGGCCTAGCGAGAGAAAAGCGGACAGCTCCGTCCTTCAGAGCTGGCCAGCCCTCTTCATCGCGCGCAAGCCTAGAGCCGCCAGGTCCAGTTGACCTTCGCCCTGGGCCATTGCCTCCAGCAAGGCATCGCGCAGGACGCTGGCGAACGGCAGCGGGACGCGCTTGGCCTCGCCGGCGCTCAGAGCAAGACCGACGTCCTTCAGACCCAAGGCGAGCTTGAACGCCGGCTCAGTGACGCGTCGCTCAGCGATCAGCGCGCCATAGCCTTTGTAGACTGGGGAGGCGAACAGCGTGTTGGTCAGAATCTCTAACAGCTCCGCAGCCTGAACGCCATGACCCTGAGCCAGGGCCGACGCTTCGCCCATGGCCTCAATGGCACTGATCAGCATGAAGTTGCCGGCTATTTTCACCACATTGGCCCGCACCGGGTCCACCCCCAGCGGCCAGCACTTCTGGCCCAGGACATCGAGCAGGGGTTGGACCTTGGCGACGGCATCCGTGGGACCGGCCACCAGGATGTTCAGCTGACCTGCCGCGGCGACCTCGCTGCGACCGAATACCGGGGCCGCGACGTAGGCCAGCCCGGTTTCGGCATGACGCGCCACCAACTCAGAGACAAACGCCACCGATAAAGTCGCCATGCTCAGGTGGATGAGTCCCGGTCGAGCGCCCTTTAACGCCCCGCTATCGAGGATAACCTCTCGGGTCGATTGGTCGTCCGCAAGCATCGAAATGACCACGTCGGCGTCGAAAGCCTCGGCTGGCGAATTAGCGACTTTGGCGCCTTGAGCCACCAACTCCGTGGTTACCTCGCGGGAGCGGTTCCAGACGCATACGTCGTGGCCTGCCATCAGCAGGTTGGCTGCCATCGGTCGCCCCATAGCGCCTAAACCCAGGAACCCAATTTGCATAACGATACCCTCCTCTTTTGGATGCCGATGTCAGACCTGGTTCTCTTCAAATGTCTGCATCGGCTTCAGAAATAACGATTCGGCGCGTTGCTTTGACCAGCTCTGGCAGCGCGGTTTTTTATACCCAAGTACATTCGGCTCAACTGATGGGCCTCGAGCCTTTTCGCGAGCATAGCTAGGTTGTCGAGCACCAAGGCGTCCGGGTCATCCATTTCGCGATGGATGTAGATATCGATGAAGTCCGGCTGTTCGATCATCTGCACGATGGAAAATGCCGAGCCGGGACTAGAACTCTTCGTGGTGCTCAACCTTGTCAGCCAGCTAATCTACCGGACCGGCAATATCGCTGTTTGACTGACCTCATTTGGAATAGGAATGGCAGCGAACGACGGCACGGCGCTCGCCGCACCGGCCTCGACGGTCACTCGACAGCTTTCAGGTAGCTGCGAACCGGGTCAAGGAACTCCAGGGTACGCGGAGCCTTCAGCAAGTTGGGGAGTATGGCTTCGTACTCCCTGCGATAGGCAACTTTCAGGTGGTGATCCCGGAAATGCTGTTCGCTGCAGGCCCAGGTTTCGAAGAGCACTAGGGTGTCGGGGTCTTCGACCGAACGATGCAGATAGGTGTTGATGAAATCGGGCTCCTTGGACATTTGATCGAGCACGTACAGCAGCTTGGTTTCGAGCTCTTCGCGATGTTCCGGCTTGCCCGGTAAGTGAACAATGAAGGCAATGGTCTGGCTCATGAAAATTCTCCAACGATAGTTGCCCCTGCCTCAAGCAGGGTTCGTATGAAGTGGTTCAACTCGCGGTTCGGTGTTCGTTCCTGCCCTCAGATACTGCCGTTTGGGTCTTTGTCGGAGGAACTGGGACCCTCTTTAGGTGGCTGCTCTTGAGAGACTCCACTGACCGAGGGCATCCACTCCATCGAGTGCCAGGCTTCACTCAGTGAATGGCCTGCGCCGACCTGCTTGGCGAACGGAACGAGTTGCTCGCCCAGCAGAATGCCGAGCAGACCAACAAGGGCGATGGTCGGCGGCGCCGGTGAGCGAACGCCCAACAACGCGTAGATCGTGCCGACCAGTACACCTGTTACCAGGGAAAACAGATAAATCTTCATGGTGATTCGGTTCCATAGCGCCCGAGCGGATAGCGGGATGGCCCTATGCCTCCAGGGACATACGGGCACGTCCACTCACGCGTTGAAGCCACCGTCGATGGTCAGGCTGGCCCCAGTCACGAAGCCCGCCTCCGGACCGGCCACGTAGGCCACCATTGCGGCGATTTCGTCTGGGTGAGCATGGCGCTGGAGGGCCATGATGCCGTGCATTGCCTCGGCGAAATCACCCACTTCCGGATTCATGTCGGTGTTGGTCGGGCCGGGCTGCACATTGTTGACAGTGATCCCCTTGGGCCCTAGGTCGCGGGCCAGGCCCTGCACCAGGCCTTGCAATGCCGACTTGCTCATGGCATAGGCACTGCCACCGGGGAATGGCATGCGCTCTGCGTTACAGCTGCCGATGTTGATGATCCGGCCTCCCTGCCCCATGTGCGGCACGGCAGCCTTGGCAGCGACGAAGACTGCTCGAACGTTGATCGCCAGGGTCTTGTCGAAATCCTCCAGCGTAAAGTCGTCCAGCGTGCCCAGCAGCAACACCCCTGCGTTGTTGACAAGGATGTCAATCTTGCCCAGCTGATGCGCCGTGGTATCGATGGCACGGGTGAGAGACTCAGCGTCGGCGACGTCGGCCTGCAGCGCAATGGAACGACCACCTGCGGCGGCAACCTCGGCCACCAGTTCGTTGGCAGCGGCAGCCGAGTTTTGATAGGTGAAGGCGACTGTGGCACCTTCACGGGCCAGGCGACGGACGATTGCAGCGCCGATGCCGCGTCCGCCACCGGTAACGAAGGCAACTTTGCTGGAAAGGGTCTGAGTCATGGCATGTCTCCTAATGAACAAGGGTGTAAAACGCGGGGTGGCGCCAGGGCTCCTGGGCCGCCTGGTTAATTACTAAAGACTAGCCGATACCGGGAACATCCCAGACTGGCCAACACCGGCAGGCAGCGCCTGATATGGTGTGCACGTCCTGATTGCCCCGGCATCGTTTCGCCCTGCCAGGTGTCGTGGATGGGACTTCTCTGGAGCAATTGAAGTTGTCTGGCATGAATGGTGGCTCATCCCATCGCGTATGATGTACCAGTATCTTGGCGGACTCGTTCGGCTTCATCGAACGTACTCGCACGGCAAGCCAAACCGGTGCGGGAGTCATCATCCACGCTCAGAAAACACGGACTTACCCTATGCTCCCTGACTGGGAAAAAGCGGACCGGCCCTCTGAAAAGGCTAGCAGGTCGTCGCCGGATGCAATCCGGGATATCGTTACTCATCTCCGGACTTAAACCGAACCGCTCCTCGAGTAAGTCTTCGTAAACTGCGAAGCTTATTGCGGTCGACTCGACGCCTAGAGGTGTCCCGCGCCCAGAATTTCACCGCAGTAGATGCCGGTTCCTGTCCATCGGTACGAGACCCTGAAGTGCTGGTCGGGGGACTAGACTGCCAGCGCGCCCACTTCCAGGCAGTGCGTCCCCGGGAGCTGGTGGCGTGGAGTTACGCCGACAATTTCGAAAGCGCGACCGTGCAACAGTTGGTGGCCGTGTTGGAGGAATGGCCGGCGAGGATGTGGCGGGCAGGAGTCCTTCCATCATACGCAGCAGGAATTTCATGAGCGGGCGAGAGTGTTCGCGCGGTTGAGACAGCAAAGCCGAGCGGTCCCGACGCCCTTGCCCGCCGCGAAGCGGGCTTCTATAAGTGTTTTCGGAGCAATATTCGGAATCAGGAAAGTGCGGTGTGTTGTTGCGAACCTTTTATCCCTGCCAGCGCACGATGTCCGGCCGCCATCTGGCGCGCCACGTCCGCAACTCGAACTCCGAGGTGTTCAGCCGTAAGCAGGTCCGCGCTCGGCGGTGCGACTTCAGCGCTGACATCGGCATCCGATTGCGCCGCAGCGCCGAGCCAGAAGCTATGACGGTTCAACATATCCTCAGTCGACTTGGAATTGTTGTGCCCCGGCGGCAAGCCCAGATTGACCCAGTGCATGCCATGCTGGGCGGCAAAGATCGAGAGCTGCTGCAAGGTCGCAAGTTTGTCGCCAGAACGTGAGGCCGCATTGGTGAAGCCGGCCGCGATCTTGTTGATCCATACGCCGCCCTTGGCGAACACTGTCCTCGAGGTTGCATCCATGAAAGCTTTGAACTGGGCCGAGGCGCTGCCCATGTAGGTCGGCGAACCGAAGATGATGGCATCTACACCTTCCAGGATTTCCCAGTATTGGTCGATGTCTTCCACACTGATCAGCAGGCTTTCAGTGTCGGCGACACGACCTGCGCCACGGGCTACAGCCTGCGCCTGCTTGGTGGTGTGGCCATAGCCACTGTGATAAACGACGGCAACGCGAGTATGGGTATTCATGACGTGTCCTCAAGGTTCAGGGAGCCCGCCAAGGAATTGGCTGCAACTTGAGGCAAATGGTGCGCGCCACTGCAGAACATTCTGTTGATTACACCCGACAGGCCGCACCTTTGACCTTGAGCCGGGCTCAAACGGGAATGGGAAGCCCCTGAATCAGTCGAGCGGCCAACGACGGTTGGCGCAGCTGCTCCAGCCACCACTCCATGGCGCGGCCCTGGTGATCACCCTGCCAGCCGACGTAAAGAATGTTCGGCTCACGCGGGTCGGTCATTTCCTTCTCTATCAGTTCCCCCCGCTCCAGCAAGGGCTGAACCCGATGGCGGGGCAACCAACCGACTCCCAGTCCAGCACGCTGGGCAAGCACTTTCGCCCGCATGCTGGGTACCGCCAAGGTACCTTGCCCCGCGGACACCCCGTAGGTGCGTCCCTCGGCATTGCGCGAGGTGTCTGCGACCACGACCGCCCGATGTTCCGCCAGCATGTCCCGGCTGACGGGCCGTTTGACGCGGGCCAGCGGATGCCTGGGCGAAACGGCGAATACCCACTCCATCACCCCCAATTCGAACCAGCGCAAGGTGGCGATCCTGGGCGGCTCATTGGTCGCACCTATCACTAGGTCCGCTCGACCATCGCGCAACGCCTCCCAGGTGCCACGCAGCACCTCGTGGGTAATGCGCAAAGGCACCCCGGACTTCAGGGCATCGAAGGACTGGATCATCGGCAGCAGGGTTTCGAACTCCAACACCTCGTCGGTGACGATCCACAACCGGCTTTCCCAGCCGCTGGCCACCTGCTGTACGCGCTGCCTCAGGCGTGCCATGTCCTGGCTGAGCCGCGCCGCCTCCTCCACCAGCAATTGACCAGCCTGAGTCAACTGCAGGCGATAGCGTCGACGGTCGAACAGCAGGGCATCGAAGCGCTCCTCCAACTGTCGGGCGGCATAGGAGATAGTGGAGGGAGCCTTGCCCAGTTTCACCGCAGCGCGGGACAGGCTGCCGGTTTCGCGGATGGCCTCCAGCAAGGCCAGTTCTTCTTGAGACAACATGTTCGAGGCCTTCGAACGTCTAGAACAAACCGATGGTACGTCAAACATCGCCGGCTCGTCCAACATAGAACCACGGTTGCCGCCTTACCCCGACAGCCACAGGGCCTGAGCCGGCCATCCTCCGGTGCGGGCACTCACCTTCCGCCACCGAGTACGACCCATGATCCAGTTCTACTTTCACCCCTCTCCCAACCCGATGAAAGTCGCCCTTCTGCTGGAAGAGTTGCAACTTCCCTTCGAGCTGATTGCCGTCGATACCTTCAAAGGCGAACAGCACTCGCCGGCTTTCCGCAAGGTCAATCCGAACGGCAAGGTGCCGGCGCTGGCTGACGGCGAATCTACCCTGTTTGATTCCCAGGCCATCCTTCTGCACCTGGCAGAGAAGCACCAGCGGTTCCTGCCCACTTCGGTGGAGGCCCGCGCCGAATTACTCTCATGGCTGTTCTTTATCGCTACCGGCCTCTCACCATTCTCCGGTCAGGCTGTCCACTTCCTCCACCATGCGCCTGAGGCGCTTCCCTATGCACGCAACCGCTACCTGAAGGAAGTCGAGCGACACTATGCCATTCTCGACGAACGTCTGGCCAACTCCCGTTACCTGGTCGGAGGGGCGTACAGCATTGCCGACATGGCGCTGTGGGGCTGGGCCAACTATGCGCCGTACATCTTTGGCGAGCAGGGCCTGGACGCCTACCCTAACGTCAAGCGCCTGTTCGATGAAATATCGGCCCGGCCAGCCGCGCAGCGCGCTCATGGCCTGAAAGACAAGGTGACCCTCAAAGCCGAGTTCGACGAGGAAACCCGCCGCGCACTGTTCCCGCAGAACACCTGACTGACACCTTCAATCGGTACAGCCTGGGCGTGTCGAGCAGTCGCCGCCTAGGCCGTAGTCCTGTTCGTCCCGGACGACAACGGAAAATACCCTGCCTGCAACACTGGTTTCGACAATTCTGGCGACCGTCCTCAGCCTCGGCGGTACTGCCTTCCATGAGTTGTCCGACCCGTAGCAACCAGCTCGGACAAAACAGCAAAGCGATGCTCGAGGTCAACGCAGAACAGATAGGACCGCTTGACAAAGGCATTGTCGGCATAACGCTTGAGCGTCCGGGCGACCAGCCTTGGAACAAGGGAAGCTTGTCGGGTAGAAAGCCCCGCTCAGAGTCAAGGATATTTGGGCCATCCGGGTAAGACTCCAGCTCGCGGAGAAGACACGGGAACAGCGCCTGCGATGCCTTCAGATCATCTGAATTCGGCAGCGCACCTTGCTTGGCTTCGCCCAGCGCAGCCTTGTCGAAAGTAGCGAGGCGTTGCGCCAGATTCGTCACGAAGGTATCTAGCTGCGCGTCCGGTAGCGCACGGTTGATCCAGCCGTAGCGTTCGGCGGTCGAGGCATCGAAGTCACCTGCGCCGAGCACGATCTCCAGGACCCGCGCGCGGCCAATTGTCGGGCCTAGGCCCCTTGTGCGACGGATGTGGCCAGCTGTTGCGGCGGGAGGACCTGGTGGGAGAGCAGAGCCCCGCATACACCAACGAGCGCGACAGCCGGCTCGGAGCCTTCAGAATCGCCAGGAGCGCCAAGAGCGGGGCTCAGGAAGAACAGGACTGCTAGTGGCCTGTGTGGTTGAGTCCATCAGTCAATTTCGGATGTCTGAAACTCCGGTACTGCGCTGCCGAACGGGCATCTGGATCACATACACGCCAACAAGAATTGCGCTCATCGCGATCAGATCCATTGCACGCAGCCCCTCCCCGACCAGTATGCCGATCAGCAACGCCACCACCGGTGGCAGGTACGTCACTGTCGAGGCTTGCACCGCCCCCATCCGCTGAACGATGTAGTAGTAGAGGACATACGCGATGCCGGTGCCGGTCAGTCCAAGACCGAGCACGAGTCCGCTCAGGGCGACGCCACTTTGGCCGATGTTGCTCAAGCCCGAATAGGGTGTCGCCACCGCGAGGATGAAGAGCGCCAATCCGACCTGATACGTGGATAACGCGAGGGGCGCGATTTCCAGGTTCGACATGAAACGCCTGGCATAGACGAACGAGCTCCCGAGGCTGAGCGACCCCAGGATCATGTAGCCCACGCCCCACGGATCGAGCCCGCCGGCACCGGTGCTCCAGGGACGAGCGATCAACAGCACACCCAGGAACCCCAATACCACGCCGACGATCTTTCTGACGTTGATCGACTCTTGCTTTAGAAACAGCGCCGTCAGCACAAATGTAAAAAGCGGGATGGCACCGCTGAGCATGCCGGCGACACTGGACGGCAGCAGTGCGGTGCCCTTTGCGAAGGCGTAGTAATACAACGCTGTCGCCAATATCGACATGACAAGGAAATGGGGCCAGTGACGCAGGTGTTGCTTGCGCAGGACGCCGCGATAAAGCGCGAGCGCCAGGATCGGGAAGAAACCGAACAGCACTCGCAGGAACACGATCTGGATAGGACTGATCAGTTCGGCCGCCCACTTCATGAAAATGAAATTGCTGCCCCAGATCAGGCCCAGCGATGCAAACGCTACAATGGCAGAACGCTCTATCGATTTCATGCTCGACTCCATTGGGTTGGCGGCCAATGGCATAGACATTAGGCCCTTCACTCTCCAGCGACTAGCCTGTAGATTCGCAAGGAATCCTTTCACAGGTGAGAGACCATGGACCGACTCGAAGCCATGGCCATCCTGGTGGCCGCTGTAGAAGCTGGCAGTCTCTCCGCCGCCAGCCGTCAGCTGCGCATCCCCCTCGCCAAAGTCAGCCGCCGGGTCTCGGATCTTGAGGACCACCTGGGCATGCGCCTGCTCCTGCGCGGCAACCGCAAACTTGTTCTGACCGATGCAGGGCATGACTACGTCGCCTCATGCCGGCGGATCCTGGCAGAGATCGCGCAAGCCGAGCGAACTGCTTCTGGCGAATATCACGCGCCGCAGGGGAGTTGATCATCAGTGCGCCCGCGATCATGGGCCAAATGCATGTTGTGCCCGTTGTGGTGGAGTTTCTCCGAACCTATGCGGACATCCGTGTGCGCTTGCAACTGACCGATCGGAACGTGAACCTCCTGGAGGAGCACGTCGATCTCGCTATACGCTTCGGCGAACTGCCCGACAGCAGTATGATCGCCACCCGTGTCGCGTTGCTTCGCCAGGTGCTGTGCGCGAGCCCCACTTACGTGAAAGTCCGCGGCGTACCGACGAAGGTATCGCATGACTGTGTGACGTACGAAGGCTTCTGGACCGGGAACTATTGGGCTTTCGGTACAAACGCAATTCCACAGGCGATCCGTGTCTCTTCGCGGCTCGTCGTGGACTCGTCCGAGGCGGCGATCATCGCCGCAACAGCCGGGGCCGGAATCGCACGAGCATTGTCGTATCAGGTGGATAACCTGGTGGAAACGGGCGCATTGGTCACCTTGCTGGAGGCGCATGAACCTGCGCCCATGCCCGTCAACCTGATCTACCCCAGCCAGCGCCAGGTGCCGCTGAAGTTGCGTGCTTTCCTGGACTTCTCGGTTCCGCGATTGAGAGAGCGGCTCGGCTACCAAAGTGCGTAGTCAGCCATGCTGTGGGAATGTCATTCATGGTTTTCGACAGGATCCGGGCCTGCCCTTTCACTGGTGAAAGGAATGCTATCGAACTTGATGGCTAGTGGCCAAGACCCAACGGGTCTAGCTTTGACCACGCGGATGGCTCGCTTGCCATGATTCGTCGAACCAGCCGCTCCCCAATGCAACGGGTGGGATGGCGCGCATCGAGGCGTCGAAATCCAGTGAATCCATCCTCCCGGACAATGGAGGTCTTGTTGCATCTCCTTCGACCTTTAGAGTATCTGAACATGCCCCTCGTCAGGATTTCACTAATCAAGCGCATCGACGGACTGTCCGCAGCCATCGGCAGGACGGTTTATCAAACCATGAAGAACGTCCTCGGCGTTCCAGACAAAGACAACTTTCAACTGATCGATGAGCATTCCTCTGACACCTTTGTCTACGACCCAGATTACCTCGGGATCACCAGGACGCAGGATCTTGTCATCATCCAGATCACGCTGAATGAAGGACGCACCACCGCGGCGAAGAAGTCTTTCTACGCTGAGCTCGCCCGGCGACTCAACAGCGAACATGGCATCAGGCTTGAGGACGTCTTCGTGAACCTGGTGGAGGTCAAGAAGGAGAACTGGTCGTTTGGCCTTGGTATCGCGCAGTACGCGGATGAAACACCGACATGAACAAGCGCATCCACGCGACTTGAGAATTTTGTGAAAGGATTCCTTTCGAATTTGCCGGCTAGTGGGCGAGGCCCAATGGACCTAGCTTAGGCGCGGTCGGTTCGATTGCCCTCATTCATCGAACCACCCGCCCCTAACCAAATGAACCAGGAGTTTCCCATGCTTCACTATACAAAAACCGCTCGCCAATTCTCTGAAACCGGTTTCCCTGGCATACGTTCGTCTGCCATCTGGGGAGAAAATGGTAATGGCTCGGACTTCATTGAGTTCAAGGCCGGCGCCCGTTTTCCGCTTCACGACCATGAAGGTCAGGAGGAAGTCCTCATCCTGTCGGGACGGATCCGAATGGGCGACCTGGTGATGGAGGCAGGCGACTACCTGAAAATCGGACCCGGGGAGGAACACGACGCGGAGGCACTCGAAGATACGCTGTTCTTCCTTGTCCATCTGGGTGGAATTGTGATCAAGGAATGACGTCGGCCCATAAACTGACATAGAAACAGACATTCCCCCAGCGCACTGATACAGGCTGCCAGACCAATACGTTCGAACTGTCGCGACACTTTCAGGCGTGCTGCGGGGAATGCTACAAAAAAGCCGATGTATTATGGCGCTCACTGGGTGATGTGCCATCGTACATCGGCGGTTAAACACTCGTCGGGGATCATTCCACGGCGTGACGACCCGCAGCCATCTGACGGGCTACCTTTGCCACACGGGCACCGAGGTGTTCGGCAGTCAGCAGGTCAGCTTTCGGTGGACCGAATTCAGCACTGACATCCGCATCAGACTGGGCTGCTGCACCGAGCCAGAAGCTGTGGCGGTTCAGCATGTCTTCTGTGGTTTTGGTGCTGTTGTGACCCGGTGGAAGACCCAAGTTGATCCAGTGCATACCGTGCTGCGCGGCAAAGATAGACAGTTGCTGCAAGGTTGCCAGTTTGTCACCGGAACGGGATGCGGCATTGGTAAAACCTGCCGCAATCTTGTTGCCCCAGACACCACCTTTTGCGAAGACAGTCCGCGAGGTCGCGTCCATGAAGCCTTTGAACTGGGCGGAAGCACTACCCATGTACGTTGGAGAGCCGAAGATGATTGCGTCAACACCTTCCAAGGTTTCCCAGTATTGGTCGATATCGTCAACACTGATCAGCAAGGCTTCGGTCCCGACAACACTGCCTGCCCCTTTAGCAACGGCCTCAGCCTGTTTGGCGGTGTGACCATAGCCACTGTGGTAAACGACGGCAACACGGGTAATGTTAGTCATGGTGCAATCCTCGGTAGAGATCAGTAGGTCCGCCCATGATTGGTTGCGGATTGAGAGTAATCATCTGCCGATACCATTCGAATGACGCACCAAGTTTCGGGCCTACTCGTTCGATGATTTGGAACATACTGTCGAATGAAGACCTAGCCCCAACGGGTTCAGTAAGTGGCGAGTGGCTGGGAGAGCCGGCTGTGGATCGATTGCGGCCCCTCGCGACAGGCAGTTGTCAGTTGAAAGCCGCCATTTGTGAACCGCAACTTTCAACTCAAAGTTGACTTTCTGGTCCAAGCATCAAAATCGAAGTTCTACCGAAAGCCATGCTTTGAATGAGCGCCGCTTTAGACCGCCTCGCTTTCATTGACCGACAACGAAGCAAACATTTCAGCGCGGCAAACCTCAAGGATCTCATCCGCCAACGCGGAATCATCCGGGCAGGCGCGCGACAAAATAATCGCGCCGACAGCTCGAGACAGCAGGTCGATCATTTTCTTTCTCCCCTCACCAGGCGCGGCATCCGGCCCCGTCGGATATTTCCCCCCCAGAGTTTGCAGGGTGTGCTCGATCCCTTCGGCAAAGGTCGCTTTCAAATCATCCGATTGACGCGCCGCGTCGCCGCACAACGCGGCCATGGTGCAACCACTGCCACGTCCGTCACGATGCTCTCTCGTCACATAGACGCCGATGAAGCCTGGAACATCGAGCGCTTCCGCACCTTGCAGCGATTTGGAAAGGCTGCTGGAAGAAGCTTCGGCCATCAAGTCGGCCTTCGAGCCGAAATGCTTGTAGAAACCTCCGTGGGTGAAACCGGCAGCCGCCATGAGATCAGACACACCGACGCCGTCAAATCCGCGCTCACGGAATAGCTCAGAGGCCGTCTCAACGATGTGCTCCCGATTGGTCTGCGCCTGGGCCTTGGTCACTCTCACGTGCAATACCTCATGTCCACTGGGAAATCATGTGCCCAATGATACATAGATGTTGATCATAATCAAAACCGCTGCCGGTATAGATTTCGATCATCATCCTGATAGCGAGAAGAGCCGCACTTAGTCCTCGGAGTTCGCGATAAACGGCAACTGGATAATTGACTTCACCGCAATCCCCGCCTGGAGCCGGACGGCCCGCTCGCGGGGAAGGATTGGGATCCCATGTCCTCCGCTCCAAAGCATCGGAACTCAGGAGGACAAAACTTCTGAGCGTTCATGCGCCGTATCCTTGCGTCCTAGCAGTTGCTGCCAAGCGAGTTGTTGCTGGACTTCAGCGACTGCATCCAAGACTCTCTGCGCCCAGTTCACATCATCAGGACTTACTACAACGACGCGAAAACCGTGGTCATAGCCTTCAATCTTCACGCCCTCGGAATCATCGACATGCAAGTCGATATCGAATGCTGGCGGAAATTTCGAGGGAGAGTTCGACAGCCCATGCACCGTCAGGGCACGGTTATGCCGAACACTGTTGACCACACCGTCGACACGGATGCCGTATAGTAATAGCCAACGCCTGATGTAGGACGGTGTCCGACCGGACGAGGTGTAGACCCAGATACTGCAGCCCTGGCGACGTAACTCCTGGGTCAGGGAGCGCGTTCCACTGCGCAACGGCTCGCCCAGCCAGCGATGAACAAATACCGGCAGCCTGTTTTGCTCGGTTGCGCAGTGGTGGGGATGACAGGCCAACGTGTCATCTATATCAAACGAAATACGTATGCGCTGACGCCTGAACAAGTACATCGGGATAAAACCTTTGATTGTTTGCCATCCCTTAGCGTAGGAAATTCGGCTTTTATCAAAAGCTGGACACCTTCTCATCAAGCGCCCTCCTGATAGACGGACAATTTTTTTCCGTTCAGGAAAAACTTCTTAGGTTCAGGTGCCTGTTCTTCCAGGAAGGCTGCATATTTTTTCTTGATCTTGGGGAATTCATACAACGCCTTGACACCATGCTTGGCGGAGTTCCGTATCACCGATGACGGGTTGAAGTAACCCTCAGCGTTGTCTAGCGTCAGCACGAACGGAGGCAGCCCTGCGCGCATGAGTAAATAGCTGACGATCAGCGAACCACTGCGGTTATTGCCTTCAATGAACAATTGCGGCTTGCTCAGAATTCGAACATAGACACCGGCAGCACGCTTCCAGATTGATTCACTGCGGTACGCGCAGTACCAATTGTACAAGTCCTTGATTCCACCCTCTCTGTTGTTGAAAAAGTGCTCCTCGGTGGCAGCAAGGTGCTGAGCGAATTCCAGTCGGCTAGCAGGGGCTCGACCGCAGAGAACCGTGGCATTGATTTCCAGCATCAGATTCAGTTGCTGAAGATCAAACAGGTCGACACCACGTGCGACGTAGTCGTCAATCAAGGCATAACCCTCAAGCACGTTTTGCAACACTTCGTCAGTGAAGGGATCACGAGGCTCGGTAAAGTGCTTGCTAAGCTCAGCAAAGCGGCCCTGCACCTCACGCAGTGCGCGTTCAATCGCTGACAAATCAAGGCGACGATTTGCGGACATAGGCAATCCTGAGGAATGGTGAGTGAGACGAAAAAACGACTGCATACATACAGAAACCGTTTACACCCTGGCGGCATGCAGCCTTGACCGGACGTCGTCGGCTAGCTGAACTTGCCGCTGATGTAGTCCCCTGTCATCTGCTCCCGTGGACTGTCAAAAATCTGCGTAGTTGGGCCCATCTCAACCAGATAGCCGGTGCGCGTGCCCTGCGAAATATCCACCGAAAAAAATGCAGTTGTATCAGCAACACGGATTGCCTGCTGCATATTGTGGGTTACCAGAGCGATCGTGTAATCCTTCTTCAACTCGACCATCAGCTCCTCGACACGGCGGGTGGCAATCGGGTCGAGTGCAGAGCAGGGCTCATCCAGCAACAGAACCTTCGGTTCGGTGGCGATGGCGCGAGCGATACACAGGCGTTGCTGTTGACCGCCGGAGAGGGACAGGCCGCTGACTTTAAGCTTGTCCTTGACTTCATCCCACAGCGCGGCGCCCTGTAGGGCATGTTTTACGCGGTCACCCAGATCGCCCTTGTAGCGATTAAGGCGCAGACCAAAAGCGACATTGTCGAATATGCTCATCGAGAACGGGTTCGGCTGCTGAAATACCATGCCGATGTAGCGGCGCACGACCACTGGGTCAACGCCCTTGCCGTAGACGTCTTGCCCCAGGAAATGCACGTGCCCCTCAAAACGAAAACCTCTCACCAGATCGTTCATCCGATTGAGGCTGCGCAGCACAGTGCTTTTTCCGCAACCGGAAGGGCCGATGAATCCCGTGATCTTGTTTTTTTCGATTGGCACATGGCTGTCACGTACTGCCATGAAGTTGCCATAGAAAATCTTGTCCAGCTTGCAGTCCATGACCACTGGTGCCTGGGTCTCGAACGGGGCGGTTTTTTGCTCAGGTAGTACTTTCACGATTCAGAAGCTCCCATTCTCAAAACTTCGGCTTGCCGAAAATACGACTGACAATATTCACGAAGAGCACGATGAGCACCAATACCAGCGAGGCCGCCCATGCGAGTTCGAGCTGGTTGTCGAAAGGCATGCCGGAAAAGTTATAAATCAGCACGGACAGCGATGCCGTCGGGTTCATTAGCGCCAGATTGCCTTCGTGATAGAGCCAGTAGTTGCTGAACAGCGCAGTAAACAACAACGGCGCCGTCTCGCCCGCTGCCCGCGCTATGGCCAGCATGACGCCGGTCAGGATCGCCGGCATGCCGGTAGGCAATACGATTTTCCAAATAACTTGCGTGCGTGTGCATCCCATGCCGTAGGCGGCATCCTTCATGATCTTGGGTACCATCTTCATCGACTCTTCAGCCGTAAGCACGACGATCGGCAGCATCAGTACTGCCAGTGCCACGCCACCCGCCGGTGCCGAGTACGTACCAGTGGTTATCACCACCAGGGCGTAGGCAAAAACACCGGCCAAAATCGAAGGCAGTCCCGTGAGTATCTTGGCGGCGAAGCGCGTGGCGTTCGCCAGTTTGCTGTCCGGCCCTAGCTCAGCCAGAAAGATGGCAGCCATGATGCCGACCGGAACCGCGATCGCTGCGGCGATACCGACCATGACAAAGGTGCCTGCCATCGCGTTGCCAAAGCCGCCGCCAGTCTCGAAACCGGTAGGAGGGAGTTCGGTGAATACTTCCAGGCTAAGGCGAGCACCGCCCCGTGTGATCAGCATGTAGAGCACTGAAATCAGAGGCACGCTGGCCAGTAGAGCGCCCCCCCAGACCAGCGTAGTCAAGACCAGGCTGCGCAGGGCACGGCCTTCAAACTTGCGCTGTAGACTTGGCACAGGGTCTGTACGAGAAGTGAGGTCTCTCATCATTTGTTACCACGCTGGGCATAAAACATGAACATGGATCCAATGACATTCACGACTAAAGTGATCAACATCAGTATCAGCGCGGCATACATCAAAACCTCTATCTCGTTCGGCCCCGCTTCGGGAAAATTCAGAGCTAACAAGGCTGCCAGCGTATTGGCCGGAGCAAACAGAGAAAGGGAAATATTGTTCGCGTTACCTACCAACATGGCCAGGGCCATCGTTTCACCCAGTGCCCTTCCCAAGCCCAGCACCAGTGATCCGAAAATGCCCGTGGCAGCGGATGGCACCATCACCTTGAGAATCGCTTCCCAGTGGGTGGTACCCATGCCATAGGCTGCCTGTTTGGTTCTCATCGGTACGCCAGTGAGGGCATCCTGCGAAACGGCAGCAATGGTCGGAAGAATCATGATGGCGAGCACCAAGGCCGCAGGTAGCAGTCCCGGGCCACTCAAGGACGTGCCGAAAAAAGGTATCCAGCCAAGTTCGCTGTGCAACCATGCCGTCAGGGGCCTGATCGCCGGGATCACTACATAGATTCCCCACAGGCCGTAAACGACGCTGGGGATAGCCGCGAGTAATTCGACGATGGTGCGAAAAACCGCTGCAAGCTGGGCGGGCAGGAAATCCTGGGTCAGGAAAATCGCCATGCTGATGCCGAAAAAGCCTGCAATCATCAACGCGATGAGGGCGCTGTAAAGCGTGCCCCAAATGGCCGGCAGAATGCCGAACTTGCCCTGATTAACGTCCCAGACGCTACCCAAAAGCACGTCCAGACCGTGATTTTCCATGCCTGGGACTGCCTTTCGCCCCACCTCGTATATAAGGGCAAATACCACCCCCAGAACCAGAACCACCCCCACACGTGCAAGCGCACGAAAGGTGCGATCAACCAGAAAATCCTTTGCAGAAGGTGGTTGGCAGGCAGAGTCCGGATTTTCCGGTACCACGAATGGGCTGTTCATAGGCTAATTCCAAAGCGTGGAGGAAACTCGCCCGGCGAGGTAAACAGCCCACGCCGGAAGAGGCCTAGCGAGCGTCACTGGATGTTGGCAGAAGCTTTTCGAACCTGATCGATGACCGATTGCGGCAAGGGGATGTAACCCATCGAATCGGCAATTTTCTGCCCCTCGGTCAGACTATATTCGACCATTTCACGCATGGCTTTAGCCTTGGTCGGGTTCTCATTGTGTTTGCGGAAGATCATCCAGGTGTAGGAAGTGATCGGGTAGGACTTTTCACCTTCTGGATCGGGCAGCCAGGCCACCAGACTGTCCGGCATCTTCACCGCAGCCAGAGCCTCGGCACCGCTTTGTGCGTCCGGCACAACGTAATTCCCGGCCTTGTTCTGCAACTGGGCAAAGTCAACCTTGGCCAGTTTGGCGAAGCCGTATTCGATGTAGCCAATGGCCCCTGGGGTCTGGCGTACGGTGGCCGTCACACCATCATTCTTGGGCGATTTGATGAATTTGTCACTGGCCGGCCAATTGACGGTGTTGCCTTCACCTAACGCCTGGTTGAACTCTGGGTTAATTGACGCAATGTGCTTGGTGAATACCGCAGTAGTACCACTGGAGTCTGCACGCACGACAACCGTGATCGGCATATCGGGCAGTTTCAATTCGGGATTGGCCGCAACGATCTGCGGGTCGTTCCATCGAGTGATCTTGCCCAGGAAGATATTGGAGTAAGCATCACGTGGCAGTTTTAGCCCTTTGGGACTGTCCGGTAGATTATAGGCCAGCACGATTTCACCCGCCGTCATCGGCAGCAACTGCACGCCCTCGGCAACCTTGGCAATGTCTTCGTCTTTCATTGCCGAGTCACTGGCCGCGAAATCAACGGTTTTGTTCAGGAAGTCTTGAACGCCCGCGCCACTACCTTTGGACTGGTAATCGACGGTGACGCCTGCGGTTTTTTTGCTGAAATCCTTGAACCAGGTGAGGTAGATCGGGGCCGGAAAACTGGCGCCTGAACCCGTCAGGCGGACGCTTTCCTCTGCAAAAGACAATGAGGTGGCACAAAGTGAAACCGTAAGGGCGAGCGCAGCGGACTTCATCAAACGATTCATCGACGCAACTCCTCAAGATAATGAGCCACCATACTCTGCACCGACTTTGTTACGATTTTATGAACTTGAATGGCAAAAATCTGGCTCACGGACTCGCCTGCCCCGCCCGCTAACGTCTGACAGTTTCGCGTTAGCAACCTTGCCACTTGCGAACCGTTGATCGTCCCGACAATACGGTGAAGGTACTCGCTCAGATGCTGGATCCCTTGGTAGAGGACCAAGGCTTGGACTGTTCATCACTACCGAGATTGCAAACACTCTCGACTGACACCGGAGCATCACATCTAGCGTCGTCGCAAGATTGCCAGTTCAACCCAGATGGACATGGGCGAATCTCCAGCTTAATCCAAAATCGACGGGAAATCGGATCGATTGAGAAACTGGCAAATTTTTTTTCACCAAAGCGGCAGGTCATCCGCTACCGGCATCTGGCTGGTCACCAGCACAAATCTCCAGCTGTCACCGTATTGTCACTGAGCTACCTCAGCAATGCCCTAAAATCAGTAGGCATCAATAGCGGAGACCGGACATGCCTAACAACACGTTGATCCAGCGCATTCACCGCGAACTCATCGATCAAAGCGACGAGGAGCTTGAGCTGGAGCTGATCGAGGATGCCGAAAACCTCGACCAGTTGTTAGATCGCGACATCCCAGAATCCCCGGAGAAGGAAGCCCGACGTCATTACTTTCGCGAATTGTTTCGCCTTCAGGGCGAACTGGTAAAACTGCAGAGCTGGGTAGTCAAGACCGGTCACAAAGTGGTGATCATCTTTGAAGGCCGCGATGCCGCCGGCAAGGGTGGTGTGATCAAGCGCATAACCCAGCGGCTTAACCCTCGGGTATGCCGGGTCGCCGCACTGCCCGCGCCGAACGACCGCGAACGTACTCAGTGGTACTTCCAGCGTTACATTTCGCACCTTCCAGCAGCAGGTGAGATCGTCCTGTTCGATCGCAGCTGGTACAACCGAGCTGGCGTCGAGCGGGTTATGGGCTTCTGCGACGATGATCAATACGAAGAGTTCTTTCGTACGGTGCCGGAGTTCGAGCGCATGCTGGTGCGCTCTGGAATCCAGGTGATCAAGTACTGGTTCTCGATCTCCGATCAGGAGCAACACCTGCGTTTCCTCAGCCGCATCCATGACCCACTCAAACAATGGAAGCTCAGCCCTATGGACTTGGAATCCAGGCGCCGCTGGGAGGCCTATACCAAGGCCAAGGAAATAATGCTGGAACGTACCCATATCCAGGAAGCGCGTTGGTGGGTTGTACAAGCCAACAATAAAAAGCAGGCGCGTCTCAACTGTATCCATCATTTGCTGAACCAGATGCCCTACGAGGAGGTCGAGCAACCCCAAGTGGAGCTACCCCAACGTATGCGTCACAAGGACTACGTGCGGACTCCCACACCGTCGGAGCTGATCGTTCCTAAGGTCTACTGATCCAATCAATACACTTGATGTCACATGTCGACGTTGGTTGACGGGCACCCTATCGCATCACATCGGAATTGCAATTAGCTGCCTGACTGAGGTCAACGGTACAGTTCGTTCTCGCGAGTGCCCGCAGAGACCGTATTGGTTCCATACGCAATGTCACTTTCCAAAGCAACTACCATTTTCAAGCACATCTGGTCAGTCAGGCTACTTTCACGTATTAACTACACTTTCCTCTAGCCTTGAGGAGTGATCATGATCCATCTCTTTCGTGTCAACGAAGCGCGCCTGAACTGGACTTGCCCCTGCAAAACTGGACACCAACTCCCCGTTAAATTGATGCGGCCGCCAAGCGCCTGAACTCCCTCGGTGAACGATATTTCAAGGCGCTGTGCGGATGCTGCTCGTTGTAGTGCTCGAA
>NZ_VXCP01000067.1 GCF_011355085.1 Pseudomonas akapageensis
GTTTTGCAGGGGCAAGTCCACAAAGATCATCTGAGCTTTCGCAATCAGGATGGTCTTCTAGATGATTGGGGAGTTCATCATTTCCATTTAGGTATTGGGCCGCACCCCAAGATTCCCGGTCTGGTGGAGCGAACTCCCCCTGTCGTTTTTGCGCTCGTGACCGATGAAGTCTTTTACGCAATCAATACTTACGAGCATCAGGGGTGGGCGAGTACTGAAATCGTCGAAACGTTACATCAGAATTGGCCTGACGCAATACACCAGTACGTGCTTCACGGAGTTTCACCCGACCCAATGACTGAATCGGACCGCACGACTCTGCGTAAAAAGCGGGCAAACTGTGTAGTCACAGTGAAAGACGGGACTGTTTATGGCCCGCTTGGTGGGCCTGTCAGCGCGTCGGGCATGACTGTTGAGGCGGTAATTCGCACAGACGCTTGTCACGATCAGATCGAGCGATTTCAGCACGCCGTTGAAGAGTCGGTTGAGCAGATTGTTTCGCAGTTGGGGAGACTCGGCCATGACGTTGCAGGTGACCTGCGCGCTAAGTATGTGATTCTTGATGGCGAGATGGCGGTTGGGTTACCTGATCAAGGCTTTACCCTCAAGATTGCATTTGACTCCCTTGACCACGAATTGCTCAGCGGTTGGGAAAAGTTTGTCTTGTGCGTTAAAAAAAGGTACGGCGATTCACGTCTCGGGCCAAAACAGTGGGGCCTGTTTACCCTGAGCCACAAGTTGCAACGACGCGTGGGGCGAAATGTTCTACGCGCAAGATTCAATAAACAAAATCCCTCTGAAAATCATCAATGATACCTATGGCTATGTTTTTCTAATTAGGGAGTTGGGGGAAGAGAGCGCGTTACTACGTGGAATCTGAGCAATCACCCTGTCTCAGCCCCTGAACTTTTCACTATCAGACACTTTGACAGCGAGGACAGCTGTCCCAACCTTCGTTGCTCGCTCGCACCATCGCCAGGCCTTAGACTTCACCAGCGCAGCACAATCGGCATAAAAAAAGCCCCGCCCAGGTGATTCTGTCGCGGGGCTTTTGCCGGCTAGAGTATTGCGTATGCACCCGCACTGCACCCACGAGGTTGTGATAGAAAAACCTCAATTGGGTGGAAGCCTTGAATTATATGGTGTCCAAGGGCAGGTTCGAACTGCCAACCTTCCCCTTAGGAGGGTCAATTTAGAAGCTTCCAAGCTTGGGTCATGCCAGCAAATACGGGGCTTATCGTCCGATTGCATCCGTGAAAACGGCTTCGTATAGTTCTTTTTGCTTCCACGGTGCTGTCACGGAGCTGAACTGCTTGAAAACGAAGATCACTCAGTTCCATCGTGTCACTGCATTACCAGTAACGCAACAGATGAGCGCAGAATATATCATCCCAATCACATCTCCGTCATGGACCAGTACTCCGCGACTCAGATGCTTGACTAATCGATGGTTGCTTCCAAACACTACACAGCATTTGGCCTCCACCTCACCCACACCGACGCTTTGGAGATGCACCACATGGACGTCACACGCACTGAAAGTGAAATTTTTTTGGAGTTGGAAAAACTATGCTCATCTCCAGGATACCTTCATGCGATTGCGTTATTATCCTTTAGGGATAACGCGATTAAATACGCAGACACAATGACTGTAGAAAATGTCCTTGAGCAATTCACTACAGAGCGACTGACCCGTACCGAACTCTCAACACTAATAGGGCTTTCCTGCAAAAGCGGATTGGACATTACAAGCATTACCCCTACGATAGCCTTACAATATATAGAAAAAACCCAGAGCTTACTTGAAGAAATTCATAACGCCATGTTTCTTCCTGTAATGAAAACATTTAAAGATGAAAAAAGCGAAGCTCCCTTGCCAATCGCGGGAGGAGCCGCGTTTCGAGAATCCATCTTCTATGGCGGGGAAGGCGCATACAACTTCCAGTATAGAGACCTATCAAGTATAAAATACAAAAAAGACAACTCATGGTTTGAAAAAAATAAGAAATTCTCCGTGGCGCAGGCAAACGATATTATTTCCGCAATAGATGAATTTCAGAGCACTAAGCTCGCCTCAACTAGAAAAGCTTTTTCTACTCAAGCACCTGAAACCTGGACATTCTTGCCTGCTTTCACTTTTACCGTAGAAGACATCTCCAGTTTTTCCGGCATTGACACAAACGCCATCCAAGCATTCATCGACGCTTTTACACTACCGATTGAAATGCTATTAAGTTTCTCAGCGCTGGATGACTTTAACGCGTCAAATGCCTTCCCGATAATAAAAATAAGTGAAACCGGATACATCTCCTTCCAAAGCTACAGCCTATCCGAAGCGCTGTATGAAACTCCATTTTTCTGGCTTAACTCTGATCCGCAGTACACAGATACCGCCAGAAAACATCGTGGAGAATTCACAGAAGAGTTTTCGGCCGAGCGCTTAAAGCTCGTGTTTGGTGAAAAGAATGTACATACCAACATCGACATCTATAAGAACAAGAAAACCCGAGTTGGAGAAATCGATGTATTGGTTGTTTATGCTGACAGAGCAATAATTCTTCAAGCAAAATCAAAAAAGCTTACACTCGCAGCACGCAAGGGGAACGACAACATCCTTCGAGATGACTTCAAAAAAGCAATTCAGGATGCAAACGATCAAGCATTTCTTTGTGCGGGTTTTTTACTTGATGAAGCTTACACTCTCATAGATAGCGAAAAGAACGAACTAATATTAGAAAGAAACTTTAAAGAAATATATCCTGTCTGCGTGATATCCGAACACTACCCTGCGCTTAGCTTTCAATCTCGTCAATTCTTGAAATTCCAAACAACAGAAACAATAAAACCTACTCTGGTCATGGACGTCTTCTTGTTGGACGTGATGTCAGAAATGCTTCAAACACCACTCTACTTCTTGAGCTATATAAACAAAAGAACAACTCACAACAATAAGATAATGTCCAATCACGAGTTGACAATTCTGTCCTATCACCTTAAGCAAAATCTGTGGGTAGAGAATGATAACTCTATGGTATTTGTTGAAGACAACGTCGGTGCAGAGCTCGATCTAGCTATGTTTAGCCGACGACTTGGAGCGCCCGGCCCGAAGACCCCCGAAGGAATACTGACAAAATTCAAAGGAACAGAATTTGACAGTATAATTACTGACATTGAAAGCCTGGCGGTCCCCCAAACAATAGATTTCGGATTCTTACTGCTCGAGCTTAGCGGTGACCTTGTTGAGCAATTCAATACTGCTATCAAAAAAATCACTCAACTATCCAAAGCAGATGGGAAGCATCACGATATTGTATTCGCGCTTCCGAAGCACTCAACAGGACTGACTATTCACTGTAATGAAGACTCTCTTGAAGTAGCTGGCAATCGACTTCGAGGGTTGTGCACTTTGAGAAAGTACGAGCAAAAAGCTAAATCTTGGTTTGGCATCTGTATTTCCCCAAATAACGCTAAGCTAAAATTTGGAATCAGCCTTACCGAACCTTGGGAGCATTCAAGTGAATTGGATGAGGCCACCAAGCGTATGCCTAAACCACAACAGCGCCTCAGAGATGCAAAAGGCATCAACTTCACTACCAAAGTGAATAACCTTAGAAAAATTGGCAGGAACGAAAAATGCTCCTGTGGTAGTGGAAAGAAGTACAAAAACTGCTGCATTTCCTAGACGATCAGAAAGTGAGGAGATGCACTCCGTTTTGAGTACATCTCTATCACTAGGTAAAAGCCCTGCAACCCTTCCCTCCCACAGTGAAATATCGCGCTGCGTGACGTTTTGGTCTCAGTGAGACGGTTCGGTCTCAATGTTCGTGGGGAAAACGCCACAGAGTGTGGGAAGCAACACACTGTGTAGGAATCAACACTGTGGACGGTCTTCGCACTTTCGCGGGGTACTGCGGCCTCACATCGAGGGCTTGCGCTTTCGGCGGATGCTGAGGCGATATACGAGCGGCTTTCCTTTGTTACTAATCTTGAAGCCGATCGCGTATTTCTCGATTGCTTTGCGGCCCTTCTCGGTGGGTGCCTGGTACCCTCCCGGCACTTTGACAATGTCTCCACTTTCGATCAGGCCGTCCAGGTCTGGTCGAGGCGGAAAATTTTCAATAGCTTCCCGTATTTGACGCATCCACACTTCATCCATATCTACATATCCTTTCCTGGCAGATGATGGCGATCCTACATCATAGCGGCGCTAGAAGGTCTCAAGGCGGTACTGCCGCCTAACAGTTCGACACACGAACTAGCGGCGAGACTGACCAAATGAGCCGATTCGGACCATTTTGCCAGACAGGTCTACGGCATAGCCAATTGGACGAACCGACCTATTACCAAAAAATTGGTTTGGTGCTGACCATCGTCTACGCCCGAGTTGGCCAATGCACTCCGAAGGGGGCCGAAAGAGAACAATCAGTTGCAGCCCTTCGCGACAGAAAGCAATCGGCCGATTGCGTTGAAAAAGTAGGGTTTTCCAGCTCGTCGCAGGTTCTGCACTGCGCTGGCCAGCGTGAATTCGTCAGTCGCGCCACTCATGCCACATAGGACAAAACGCCACCGTTTCGACCGCTGCGCGGTCTGGCTACATCTCCAAAATGCAATTCGATTCCAATCTGAGGGAATGCGAAAGTGCTTCTGGCACGGGTCAAGCTTTGTGAATCTGGCGTCTCCTATACCTAGCTGGAGACCGCTAATGAGCCTGACATTTGATGATTATCTGACCGCGGATTGGTCTGCGACTTGGGACAGCCCGGTCGACTTGCGATGGTTGTTCGACACCTTAGCCCTTTGGCCAGGTCTGTGCTGGGTGATGCGCGGCGATCCCGAGCATCGGTATGCCCAACTGAGCGGCGTGCCTGCCTTCGATTGGCAAGAGTCGATGACAATTGAGATCCGCTTGGTAGAAACACCACACCTGGATGCGCTCACGTTTTTTCTGGTTTTGAGCGAGCTGAATAAACGCAACCACATGGACGCCCGCCTTGAGGAAATTCATCTGTGCTGGTACCAAAGTTTGGTGGACAAGCTGCCGGCGGTGAATGTGCCGTATACCGGGAGGGCCTGACGATGACCCCTGACCGAATTCGATTCGTGTGGCTAGCCACCTTGCTCCTGAGCATCTCCCCCATAGCATCCGTATCTGCCTGGCCCGGGTTTCTGACTTCACAGCTGGTATGGGGCGCTCTGACCTTACTCACGACAGCATTTGCTATCCGTTGCCTACTGGGACAGCGAGAAAAGCGGCTGGCGCGAGAGTTGATCAGTGTGTTGATCGGTCTAGGCATCGGCCTGATCGCATCGCAAATTTTTTCCAGCACGTAGAAGCCATTGAGACGATCCTGGTTGCGCTGATCAACATCGAGACCAGGTTTTGCCACTGTCTGAGTCGTTTGATTTGTCGATCACGTACTGAGGTGAGTTATCGGAATGCAATCACGATTGCTTTAATAGTGGCATATTGCCATTCTGCTGGTTTAAATTTTACGGTCCTAAATTGGAGTTGATGCTCATGAATAAAAACCTGGCCATCGCCCTTATGTTTGCTGCTGTTGCCGGCTGCGATGACAGCAAGAAATCTGAGTCAACCGCGTGGATTGGTGGTGTTGTGTATGACTCGCCGCAATTCCAGTTCCCTAGTCAGCTTTACGCTCTGAAACCCAAAAACAGAATGGAGCCTCTGGAGCAATGGGATTGGACCTTTTCAAAGGCAGAATGGAAGCCGCATAGCTGGTCGCTATGGGTTGCGTCGAATGTCTATTCTGACGCCAAGGCCCCTCGTGATGATCTCCAATTGCTAAGAGAAGGCTTTGGTAGGGCATTGTCTGCAGCTGAGCGAGCCAAAGAGGAAAGTCTATTCATAGGCGAAGTGAGCAAATTCGTAAAGGCGAATAAAGTAGATCTTGAGATCAACTATCTGGGTTACGATCCAGTGCCGGCTTCCCTCATGAAAGATGGATTCAATTCAAAAGGGAGCTTTTTAACCTTCGATAATGATCCATGTGAGAAAGCATTCCGCTTGTGCGTGTCTAACTATTTCATCTCGCCGGCTGAGCGATTCTCAGGAGGAAAACGACTTTCCTTCAAGGACTGGACCGCCCCTTACATGAAATTCGGTGGTGATCAGAGCTCCCAGGGGGCTAAGCACGTTTACGAGGGCCTGGGCGGTGGTGGCAGCGAGGAGGGTGTGTTCTATGACTGGTGGCCTACAATGGTCTTCCTTGTAAATCCTGAAGGTAAAGTCGTACGTGCCTGGCTCCCTCAAACGCATAACTACGTGTCGGTGCAGAACATAGAGGGTGCGATTGCGCATGATATGGGGGGACGTTATGCAGACCTTAAAATTACTGATGACTCGTTCTCTCGCGGTGTTCCACTTTATGGCTACCAAGGCAAATATTACATCGAGAATGGTATGGAAAAACTTATGGGCACCTTCCAGGATATTATCGACACAAATGATCGCTGATCCCGGCCGCCTTGGTGTACTGGCCAATCAGGCCATAGTTGCGCTCGGCGGAAATCCCTGTGTTGGTCCGCTATTTTGCACTGTATCTCGTCTTTGTAAGCGCGGATTGGGGCAGCGCTCTACGCGCTGCTGCGTGGTTTCCACGCGGCTCTGTCAGGGTGCTTCGCTCCGCTCAACACCGCAGACAGAGCCGCGTCCCGCGGTCAAAGGCAAAATCGATGTGACACATCGAATCCGTCGTTGACCTACTGGGGATGGCAGATTCAATATCGATCTGCACCCCAGAGTTCAATCATGAACTCAACCCTAACAACATCATGCCTTTCATGATGTTGGGCTTCGGAACGTAGCGCTATTTCGCAAGTTCCAGCTGGGGAGGTGCGAGGTGTGAGCACAGACATTTCTGGCTCTCCTCGCTGCGCGACTGACTACGTTGGTGCATTTCATCAACGTAGTCAGTAGCAATGCCTCGATGGGTTGGCCGCCTATCTAGGTTGCTGCTAGGGCCGGATTATCAGACTGCTTCATCTGGTGATTCGAGGTAGAACCACTGCTGAACTTTGATATTAAATTGAGTCCTGATTTGGACGCGATAATTTAGGTTGGGTAGAGTTTGATAGTGAGAAGCAAACAGTGAGAGTGCTTTCAAGCGCATCGTTGCATTGGCTAATTTCGTCAATTGTCAGCTGATAAGTCCGACTGTAAAACGGGGCTAGGCATTCATTGGATGTCGGAACCACTGAATAGGAAAATTCGAGCGCGCCTTTTGGCTTGCAGCTGAATCTTCGTAATGTTGAAGTGGTGGCTGTAACTTACAGAATAAGTGCGCGCCATGAATAATAAACTGTCCTGCTTTCACAGCGAGATTCTAAAGCGATACCTCCAACGTTATACGCTGGGAATGATACAGATCTGGCTGCAAGATATATATGGCGTTTCGGTCTGCAAGTCAGCTATCTCAAGATCCATAAAAAAATTATTAAGCGCGGAAAGATTAAATTTCCGAAGTGAACCTGATGCTGAATATTTTTATTATAGGTCAGTGGTAAGTGTTCGTCGCCAGGTAAGGAACTATAAGTGTCATTTAAGTGCTGTCGATGGGATGATCAAGAATTTTAGATTTGTCCAGGGGTTAAGTGCTAGGGAGATATTCAGCTACTTGACCTCTTTGGGCATAAAAACTTCACTCAGCTCGGTCTATCGGGCACTGAGAGTAACCAATGAAAGAGAAGAAAGGAAAACATATAAAGAGCCTGGCGCGTACGTTCGCAAAACCGAGAACTCAGGCTCAAGTAATGAGCAAAGCCATGTTCAACTCCAATCGGCTGGCCAGCCTGGGTACATCTCTCAGCTATGAAGGTAGCCTCACGTTGGTTGCTAATTGGCTGCATAAAACGGGCCGTGGGTCTTTGATTGAGATTTCCCCTAAAGCAGCGAAAGTTTTCTTGGCGGAGCGAGCAAAAACGGTTAGCCAAAAAACTCTCGATCGTGATCGGCAGGCACTGCAGGCACTACTACGACACACCGGGCGATTTCACGAGGCAGGAAGGTTGTCAGTGATTCAGGCTGAGCGTCAGCAAGTGTTGCTCAGCCGAAATTATTCTGCCGATCAAGTCCAGCGGATAATTGAATGCCAAACCGACAGAAATGGTTTTTCAACAGAGCTAGCGTATGAAGCTGGACTACGTGCGCACGAACTGCTGACAATTTTGCCAGCGGCAGAGCGACCGATGAGTGATCGACCAGCCGATCCAGAAAAATTTCGCGACGGTGTTCGCTATACAGTCGTTGGCAAAGGCGGTTTGATCCGAGAGGTGAGCATTCCGCAGCCTCTAGCCCTACGTCTAGAGACGATGAGATTGTCCGAGCCCGCCAGTCGAGTCGATCGGCGAATTCATTATACGAGCCATTACGATATTGCGGGGGGGCAGGCCTGGTCTCAGAGCGTCAGTGAAGCCAGCTTCAGGGCTCTGGGTTTCAGTAACGGGGCACACGGCATTCGGCACAGCTATGCACAGGACCGTTACCGAGAATTACAAATGCATCTGGGTAGCATCGATCGAGCAAAACAGATTGTATCGCAAGAGCTTGGTCACTTCCGACCGGAAATCACCGATACCTACCTACGCTAAGCCCTGCTTCTGTTAGGACGGTGGCCGCGGAGTCCGCAGATGCGAAATTGCACTCCACTTGACCACACGTTTGCATTCGACCTGACCAGTCATTTGCATTCGTTCTGACCACCGATTGCATCGGATTTGACCAGCACGCTTTGTAACCATGATCGGCAGGGAACGGCCATTACCCGTCGTTCGATGACTCCAGAAAGCTGTCACCCATACGACTGCTGTACCACTGAAGCTGCCGGGAGACTGAATTCCACAACGTGGCATTTGCCGACATTCGGCTAATTGATGGCGTCAGTAAGCGATGGGCGGATATCCCAGTTGTTAGGTAGGTTGTTCTTCGAATTGCTTCGCTTCGAGCCGGACTCTGCGCTCGTCCAGCAGCTCGCCATCGAACATCCAATAGTCGGAACCACTGACCGAAGTCGATTTGTATCCCATATCCTGGATGGCCTTCAGGCCGGCGCCTGAGAGGCTCATGGGCTCGCCCTTGAAGTTGACCTTACGGCCATCGAGCACTGCTGCCGTGATGGTCTCATCCCTAGCCAGCACCAGGATGTCGCCAGCCTTGATACCGAGCGCAGCAAGGTTGATACGCGACCGGCGCTGTTCCTTCGCCTTTTCCATGGCTTGCACTTCGATGGGGTCGATGTCGACTTTGCCTGGCGTGACTTCCTTGAAGGTGCCGATGCTCAGTGCAAGCACGACCTTCTCTGGCTCCACCTTGAAGAACTCCCGCTTTGGGTTAATGCGGTGTTCGGCGAATAGCTGGTGGAGTGTCTTCTCCAGCTTGACCAGATTGACCTCTGCCGGTATTTCAGCGGCAAAGTGGCACTCGTACGGCAGCGGCACTCCAGAGCTGGAACTAGATTGGAAATGCGGGATTCGACGGTATCAGTGGTGAGTCCGATTTTCACAAGGCCGGGCATGGCCTCGTTTTTCAGCACGTAGATGAGTCTGGGCATGGAGTTTATTTCTTAGAGTTGCGGTCTTGCTCGCTGAGTATCTGCAGCAGTGCCAGGACAATTCGTGGAGCCCCGCGGAATCCATCCATGCCTTCATGCTCGTGCACCGACAGCATGGCCTCAAGCGCTCGGTATGCTGGACCATCCCCATCGTATAGCGTCTTGTCGATGGCATCGAGGTCAATGACGAGCTGCTTCGTCCCTTCCTCGCGAAGCTCGTAGAAGCGGTCAGCAGCCTCCGTCCAGTAGGGGTCTTCAGACCAATGGCGTGTCATAGCCGAGCTCATGGCAAAACAGATGGGAGGTCATTGTACCCGTTGGCATAATAATTTGCGCTGTCGCCGCTCCTGGTTGATTGCCCATTTTGCTATACGTGCACTTTTTTATGGTTTGAGTGGCCGGTGCCCCCACAAAACCTGACGTTATCCCATTTGAATGATGAAAGACGGCAACGGGTTGTTCTCTGCCGGTCGTCACTGCGGCGTGTGCTGGTCAAATCGAATGCAATTGACTGGTCAGCGGCAATGCAAATTGGTGGTCAAGTCCATGTAATTACGCAGCAGATCACCCTAAAAGCTAATTACAGGTTTTTTTAGAGGAAACGCTACCAGTTTAGGGGGAGGGGAATACAACGATCGCAAGGGGGGGCATTTATCGAAATT
>NZ_VXCP01000068.1 GCF_011355085.1 Pseudomonas akapageensis
TAGGCGTGGGTGGGGCGGCATTCCGATTGCCCGTGATTCGACCGCACAGCGGTCGCCATCGTTTGAATAAAGCGCCCGTGGGTATGTATTGCTCGAGACGGCGGAATCATTTCCCTTTTTCCTGAGCTTGACAGGATTGATGGCAAAATGCGATTGAGGCTTAAGAATCCTGGATCCAAGGCGAAAACCTTTTTAGCGCGCAATATTGCGGGCGCCGCGAAGTGACGGAGAAAAAACAATGGCAAGTATGGAAACTCAACTGGAAGAGCAGTTCGATCAAGAGATGGCTGCGGTCAAACGGCCAAATCTGATGATCGTCGGCGGAACCGGTGTTGGGAAGAGCAGCCTGATCAACCATATCTTCGGCAAATCAATTGCCAAGGTAGGTACGGGGCAACCCGTCACTCGGGGTTGTCATCGCTACGAAGATGCCAACGTTCCCTTGGTCATCTTCGATACCGAAGGCTATGAGGTGACTGAAGGCAAGGCATCGGCGGGTAACTTCCGGGAAAAAATCATTCCCGAGATCAAGCAGCGTAAGTCCAAAGCCTTGAATGAGCAGATTCACCTCATTTGGTACTGCCTCTCGGTAGCTAACCACCGCGTTACCGATTTCGATCTGGATAACCTTCGGCTGATTACCGGCGAACTGGATATTCCGGTGGCTGTGGTACTCACCCAGTGCGATGCCGAGCCGATCGATGAAGAGGGTAACGGCGAGACCTCCCGGGCGTTTCGCCAAGTCCTGCGCGAAAATGGCGTGCATTGCGAAGTCTTCGAAACCTGTGCAAATAACCCCAAGCATGATCCAGAGCTGAAGCTGGACCTTGAAAAGTTGATCGCCTGGTCGAGCGCATCGCTCAAGGATGATGCGCTGCGCCAGTCCTTCGTGGCTGCCCAGATCGCTTCGCTGCCTGCCAAACGCAGCGAGGCGATGACCATCATCATGACCTACAGCGCCACCACTGCCGCCAGTGCCGGGCTTAACCCGGTGCCTATGTCGGACGCATTGCTTATTGTGCCGCAGCAGATTGCCATGGCCGCGTCCCTGGCCAAGCTCTACGGATTCGGTTCGATGGGTGAAATGGCCGTCAGCTTGCTCAAGGGCCAGATCCTGAGTTTAGTCGGGCGCCAGTTGGCGGCCAGCCTGACCAAGTTGATACCCGTACTGGGGCAGGTTATTAACGCCGGTGTCGCAGCGGCGATCACCGGCGGGCTTGGTTTGGCCCTGGTCGAGGTGTATGAGCGAGCTGTGGACGGCTACCTGAAGACTGGCAAGTCGCCGGATTGGACCAGCCTGTTTTCTAACGAGCTGTTCATGCAAGCCTTCAACACCGGTCTGGGAAAGTGGAAGGCGCAAAAAGCCTGATACCCCTCGGCGCATTCTGAAGGCCGTGGCGAGGGTCAGACCGCTCTGTTCCCTCGCAGGCCTTTATCCGATTACAGCTGTTCAAGGTTCAGACACACATGGATCAGTTCGCGATCAACATCATCGTGCTGGGTAAAAGCGGCGTCGGCAAAAGCAGCTTCTGCAATTATCTTTTCGACCAGCCAGGCCTGTTTGAAACCGGAAGCGGCAAGCCCGTCACCTCCTGGGAGCAGAATTTCCAGTCGCACACCTTCACGCATCAGGGGCACCTATTGAGCGTGTTCGACAGTGTTGGCCTGGAAGCCGACAACTATGAACGATGGCTCGAACAGTTCGACCGCTTCATGAAGCAGCGGCGTGCGCGCCCCATGGAGCCTGAAACCTGGATTCATGGCGCCTTCTATGTCATCAACGCCAGTTCGGCACGGCTGGAGCCCGTCGACGTCAACCTCATCCAGCGGCTCGGTAGCGATGCCAGGATTCCCCTTCAGGTCGTCCTGACCAATGCCGATGTTGCTGGCGATAAAGTCGAGGCATTGAAGCGAGAAATTCACAAATTATGCCCCGGGGTATCTGTTACACCGCTGTGTTCGGTGTCGGTGCGCAAGCGTGGAGGCCAGTCGACGCAAGCGTTTGGCCGCGATGAAGTGCTTTCAAAGTACCTGGAACAGTCGCACGGCTTCCTCAGCAAGCGCCTGGCGGCGATGAGCTGCTTGAACTTAAAAGGTGTGCTTGGCGAAATGCGCAACACGGTCGTTGCCAAGATAGAGAAGGCCGATCTCAGTATCTTCAAAATCGCTGACCTCGATCTGGACAAAGAAATCGAGCTTCCCGATTTTGATGAGCTTTTTTCCGATCTGAGAGGCTTCGATGACTACCTCTCATCCTTTGGCTTTGTCGGGGACTGGGAGACCAGCGATGAGCTGGAAAGCGCAGTGACCCGGGCGCTCGATGACTTCCAGGGTGAGATGGAGAACCGTTTCAAAGAGATAGAAGACGGATTCGAGTCAGATAGCCTGCTGCGCAAGGTTGGCGCTCTCTACGACGCAGCAAAAATAATCCTGACCATGAAGTCGACCATGATCGAATGGTTTGATGACGGCTTTGGTCGCGTCGACAAAGAGCTCGATCGGTTGTTCATCAAATACGCCGATCAAGACAACTTCTTTGCCAGCTACCTCACTAAGTGCCGAATCATCGCCAGGCCCAAGCTGTTCGGCATCTTCTAAGCACGGTCAGTATTGGCATAATGATATCATTCAGGGAGAGGAGCAGGTATGGGGTTCGATGCGATATATGCGGTGCTGCCCGATCATGCGGACAAGATAAGCCGCTTGCAGTACTTATTGGCTGAGGCACGACTGCCGGTGGTTTCGGTGATCGGCAAGTACAACCATGGCAAGAGCTCCTTGCTCAACGCCTTGGTGGAGCGCGACCAGTTCGCCGTTTCCGATGCCAGGGAAACAACGGTCTTGAGCTACTTCGAGCATGAAGGTGTGAGGTGGTTGGACACGCCTGGGCTGGATGCCGACGTTGCGCGCAAAGATGATCGTGAGGCGATGACCGGCGCGTGGCAGCAGTCGGATATCCGTCTGTTCGTGCATTGCGTTCGCGAAGGCGAGTTTGACCAAAGCGAAAGCGACATGATCGATGCGTTGCAACAGGACGCAGCAGATAGTGGACGTCAGACCTTGATCGTACTGACCCAGATCGAGCAAGTCGAAGAGCAGACCCTGGCAAACGTTCAGGCGCGTATCAAACAACAAGCGTC
Source organism: Pseudomonas akapageensis (assembly GCF_011355085.1). Lineage (GTDB taxonomy): Bacteria > Pseudomonadota > Gammaproteobacteria > Pseudomonadales > Pseudomonadaceae > Aquipseudomonas > Aquipseudomonas akapageensis. The sequence goes on from NZ_VXCP01000068.1 coordinate 3,141, forward strand.
AAAGCTGCCGATCATTCACGTCTCTGCCCATCGTTACCTTCAAGGTTTGCAAAGCGGTAGTGCGCTGAAGTTGAAGAAGAGCGGCATCAACGAATTGCGCCAGGCCTTGCAAATAGCGATGGCAGAGGTACTGCAAACCCGTGGCGACGAAGTATTGGAGCTGGGAGAAAGCCTGGGCAGCCTTATCGATCAGGGGCTCAGCAACCTGCAAGCGCGGCTTGATCATCAGCAGTCCACAAAGCAGTCGCGACTGGCCGGCTTTGCTGAAGAATACAGGCAGCTGCACAGCAAACTACACCAACAACTCAATAGGGCCTGAACCATGCTTCCTTTGCTTTTGTTAGCCGGCGCAGTAGCGGCAGTAGCGGCGGCCGTATCCAGCAGTTCGGACTCATCATCGTCGTCTTCCTCTTCGGGGTCTTCTCGAGACTATGAGCGTGAAGCCGCTGAAAAAGCGCGCAAAGTAAAGCTTCAGGCCAACAAAGAGGCGGCAGAGCGTCAACTCAGGGCTTTCCTTCAGGGAAAAGACATTGAAGTCGATGGGGCGCAGTTAGCGGCGGTGATTCAGACGATGGTCAGCCAGCCCGATAAATACCCTGGCGAGCCGCTGAAAAAAGCTTTCTTGCGCAACCCATCCATGCGCGCCATTGATACTGAAGTCAGCGCATTGGAACTGCAGATCGCCGAGCGTAACCAAGCCAAGGCATTTCTCAACAGCTTGCCCATTGGCTGACAGCCCGTTCAACGCCAGTGTGCTGCCTGTCGGTGGTCGCACTGCTCCTTATGGATTATCTGTTCGCTGCCTGGGGTAGCGTGAACAAGCACAGGACTGTGTATGCAGGAAAAAGCATTTATCGAAGCGCTCAAAGGCTTCGAATACCTGACCCGTCGCGTGGAAGCCGACGAAAGCAAGCTTCGGGATTGGCAGGCAGCATTGACTCGAGCGCTGAGCGTTCAGCCATCGCTGGGTAAGCTGAACCGCGATGGCCACCTTGCGCGCCAAGCGGAAGGTGTGCGGGAAGTCGTGCAGTTGTGCATCAACGATTGGGGCAAGTCATGGGCTCGCAATCAGCCCTCGGCCCAGCTTGCCGAAACCTTTGGCGACAAGGCCGTGATTCTGGTGTTCGGCAAGGTCAATGCCGGCAAGAGTTCGTTCTGTAACTTCATCGCCGAGCGATTCGAAGCCAACGGTGAAGCCGTTCAGTACTTTCACCTGGCCAACGACAAGATTGTCGATCGCGATGAGCCGTTCGCAGAAGGTGAGACGGAAACCACGTCGCAGATCCAGGGCATCCGCCTTGGGCAAAAGCTGATTCTCATCGATACACCCGGCCTGCTTTCGGTCACGGGCGTCAATGGCGAATTGACCAAGCGCTACACTGACAGCGCGGATGCTGTGTTGTGGTTGAGCAGTTCCACTGCGCCTGGGCAGGTGCAGGAATTGGCGGAACTTGAAGTGGAGCTCAAGCGTAACAAGCCACTGCTGCCCATCATCACCAAAAGCGATTTCATCGACGAGGACGAGGTTCCGGGTCAGGAAGAGCTGGTCAAGGTGCTGCGCAACAAGCTTCCGGCCAATCGTAAGGTGCAAGAAGATGATGTGTGGAAAAGGGCTGCGCAGCAGCTCACCGCTTCCAACCTGAACGAGGCGTTGCTCAAGCCGGTTGTGTCTGTCTCCGTGCGCTATGCCCGAAAAAATGCATCGCAGGCCGATGTACTGGAAGCGGCAGGTTTCGAGCGCTTGTTCCAGCAGTTGCAGGTTATTGCGCAAGAGGCCCGAACCTACAAAGAGGGCAAAGCGACGCAGTTGGTGATCAGCCATCTTGAGAACAACGTGCTCAACAGTTTGCGCAGCACGGTTCTGCCCCAGTTGGATGAGCTGCGAGATGCGACGCGCAAGGCTGTCCATGGCCTCACGGTCCGTAACGATCAGATCGCCTCGGCGGTGCTTGCTGATGTGCTGCTGAAACTGGGTGACCTGCTGGAGACACACAAGGCCACTCAGAATGTCCAGGCGCTGACCAAGGATGTTAACGCGCTGTGCCAAGCCACCATCGAGCATCATTTGACGCGTGAGTTGAAAGACTATGTCAGTGAGCTCAAAGGCGCGTTGGTCGATATGTCCGGTGATGACATCGGTAGCTTTGAGGACCTTGGCGTCGATGTCGAACTGGTCACCGGACGAGGCAAGCAAGCGGCTGCTGCGGCTACCGGAACCGCGATCGGTACAGCGATCGGCACGGCATTGGGCGGCCCGATCGGTGCCTTCGCAGGCGGCTTACTGGGCGGGATGCTTGGCGGTGCCGCTGGCAATTATATGGTCGAAACGCAGATGGTCAGGCAAGTAGTCGGCGTCAGTTACGTGCGCTTGCATGGCAAGCTCGAAGCCGACCTGCGCGCTCGTTTACCCAAGGCCGTTAGCGCTGCGGTAGAGACCTGTATCGAGTCGATCAACCTGGTGGAAGTCGAGGCCATGCGCCTGTTCGACATCATCGCGACCAGTGAACAGGAACTTAAGCGTTTGAAGGAGAGCGTTGCGCGATGAACCCTTTTGAACAATACAAGACGCTGCTCGCCAGTACCTGCAGCATTGCTTCGCGCTACCTGCCAGACGCTCCTGCGCGTATCGAACAATTGGTCGAACAGATTGATGAGCGCAAGGTGCAAGTCATGTTGTTCGGTGCCTATAACGCCGGCAAAAGCACCTTGATCAATGCCCTGTTAGGTGAAGAGCGTGCAGTGGTTGGCGATATTCCAACCACTGATGCCGTCCATCGCTACGATTGGGCCGGGCATGTATTGCTCGATACCCCGGGTATCAATGCGCCAATCGAGCATGAAGAAGTCAGCACCGAGCAGTTGAAACGGGCCAACCTGATTCTGTTCGTGTTGCGCCAGGAAGATCAGGACGCGCAGAACATTGTCGAGCGCATTTTTACGTTGCTTTCCCAACGACGCCCGCTGTTCATCGTGCTGAACTATGAAGACAGTGACCCGGCTGTCATCGAGCGTATCCAGGCCAGCTTCTCACAGACGTTGCTCAACTATGCGCGGAAAAACGGCTTCGATGAGGCGCTGGTTCAACAGTTGCCCGTGATTCTGATGAATATCAGAACCGCCAGCCGTGGCCGTCTGGAAGGCAAGGCGAAACTGCTTGAGCATTCAGGCTTTGAAGCCTTCATCGTTCGATTCAAGCAATGGCTGCAGCATTTCGATGGCGAGCAGCAACTGCTCAAGCAAACCTGCGAAATGATCGAACGGGCGCTGCTGGCACCAGTGGCCAGCCGAATCGAAGGCGAAACGCCACATGCCCAGCAGCTGAGCGCAATCGACGCTCAGCTGGAACATATGGCACGCCAGCAACAACAGCTGAAAAACAGCGCCAGGCACCTGGTGCGTCGGGAGATCCTCGCGGCACGGCCGGCAATCGAGGCAGCCCTTGATCAGTGCGGCGACTCCGCTTCGCTGACGCGTGCGCTGGAAGTTCAGGCGCAGGGTATTGCCGAAAAACTGCAGCAATGGCTGGAGGGCGAGCTGCAGAGCATGCGCAAGGCGCAGATCAATGATTTGCTGCTGGATGCGGGGATAGACCCCAAGCTGTATTCGAATGTCGAAGAAAGCGAACTGCTGGATAAGTTGTCCGGGCCAATATTCGCTCAGCTCAAGGGCATCAACCAGGATCACTTGACCTCTCTGCTGGTCCTGGGCCGCAGCCTGAAGATTCCGTTGTTGAAAGGGCGTTGGCTCTCGACATTGCAGAAATGGGCGGGGCGTGCCGCGCCTGTTGTTCAGCTGGTATTTGCGCTTGCAGAAATTTTTCTTGCTGCTCGTAGCGAAGAGAAGGAAAACGAGCGCAACCACAGCCGTGCCCTTCAGCGCATACAGTGGATTGAAGAGACAGGTGCCGAGTTGGAGAGCGCCTTGGTCCAAAGCGTCTGCGAGTTGATTGACCAACTCTTCATCGAACAGAAAAAACCCTATGAAGAGAGCCGTGCAGCTTTGCAAGGCGCCGCCAGCCAACTTGAAAAAGACTGGAGCGACTGGCGTGAGCTGACGCGCACATTGCAGGCACTGGAGTTCTGAATCCAATTGGTTCACGACGGCTGGAAGTGAGCCCGTCTGGTTGTAGTTGCAGCCGCTCAATCTGAGCGGCTGCTTTTTTCGGCAAAGGAATGACGCGTAATGAATCGAATGTTTGTAAGTCCATGGCTGTCGGTATCACCCAACGGGCCTGTGACCTGTGCCCATCCCCACGCTCATGACTATGTTCATTTGCGCCAAGGAGAGATGGATGGTGCCTGTGGACCTTACTGTGTGGTGATGACCTTGATTGCACTGGGCGTTATGTCCCGTGAGCAGGCGCAGTCACTCGACAGTTTTGATGGGCGTACCCGCCTGGGCCGCTTTCGCGAAAGTTTAATGGCCTTCGGTGCCCTGATTTCGGAAGGTACCAACGATTTTGATGTGAGTTGGTTGGTAGACGTGTTCAAGCGGGCCGGCGTTGTTACCGATGTGCTTGATGTGGCTCCGCGACGTCAAACGACCATTCGTAAATTTGCCGATGCCGTCGACAACCGAAAAATTCCGATCGTCGGGGTCGAGTGGGACTGCGGGCAGGCCGGGCATTGGTTGCTGGTTATCGGCTATCAGGGTTACCAGGCAAACGATGAAGATGAGTTGCAGATCACTCACCTGCTGTGTCTTGACCCCACCAGCGAGGCCCCACGGGTGTCACTCTGGAATGCGGTGATCGAAGTGTTTACCGAAGATGGCAAGTCTGTGAACGAAGGTCGCTACTACTGCCAGCATTGGGGGCCAAACGACGCACCGGCGGCCTGTCGAATTGATCAGAGCGTTTTGGTGGGGCTCGATAAAAAGGCCGAGTCCAACTATTTCTACTAACAAGGCCGGCAGCGGTCAGTCTTAAAGGCTGGCCCTGGCGGTTTCTGGTTGTCAGACAAGGCAGTTAAACTACTCATGAAGCATCTCTTTGTTACGGTCGAAGGAATAGATGGCGCCGGTAAATCAACAATTGTACGCATGCTCGCAAAGCGCCTGGGTGCTGTATGTATCAAGACGCCGGACGAGAGATTTTCCGATGAGCGTCAGATTGTTGAAAACCAAGGGACCACTGAAGAAAAATATGCGTTCTATCTCCGTTCGCTAGAAGCACAGAAAGTTGAAATTAGCGAGTTGCTGGAGGAAGGACCCGTTATATGTGATCGGTATATTCACTCGACTATCGCTTATCAGTGGCCTGACACGGAGCCACTACCCGCTGATATTCCTGATTTCTTTCCCTCGCTGATCCGGCCAGATTGCTCAATTTTGCTGACAGTCAGTAGAGAAGTCTCCCGTGAGCGCATTGCTCGGCGAGAGGATCAAACCGGAGTTGTCTCCCCTACCGACCATAACCTCAGCTTGCTGGATAAAGCACGTCGACGCTTTCTTGCCATGCAGGATCTTATCCAGATCGACACCAACGATAGAACACCAGAGCAGGTGTGCGATTTGATTTTATCAGGGCTGATGCAATGAATCGGCTTAGCTTTGCAAAGATTATCAGCGTCGCTCAGTGGTGGAAGGAAAACGCCGGGCTTATGCAAGTGGAGGTGGCTGCACTTGAGCCACTGCTCTGGCGAGAAGGCGAAGTGCGCATTGGCCACGTTGTGGCAGAGCTGAAGGGGATGGGCTTCCGTGTTTCGATGACCAGCAATGGCAGCTTGCTCGCGCGGAATGCGCAAGAGCTCAAGGAGGCGGGCTTGGATCTTTTGCGTTTGAGCTGGCACTCCATGTCGCCAGACATCTATCGCAAAATAACCGGAGGAGGGAGCCTTGAGAAACTTATCGAGGGGGTCCGTGCGGGGATTGATTGCTCATTAAGTATGTCACTGAACAGGGTGTTAATGAGAGGCCATACCGCAGATTTGCCCGAGCAGTTAGCATTCGTTGATCAGCACCAGTTGAGATTGAAGTTGCTGGATCTGTACTGGACAGAAGAGTCTGCTGGCGAATACGACAGGTACTACATTTCGCCGGAAGAAGCGCTGGAAGCGTCAGTGGCCTCAGGTTATGTAAAACTGATTCAAGATGACGGCCAGCAGCGCGGTCGCTCAAGGGTAAGGTACTTAACACCCCAACATGGCTTAGTCGAATATAAGCTGAAGTCGACGGCCAGAAAAAGCAACGCCGTGTGCAATTTATGTACAAAAAAATCGAACTGCCTCGAGGGTTACGGGGATTATTTCAGGGTCTTCCCAGAAGGTAAGTCATCGTTGTGCTATCTGCGCCAAGACTTAGCTCATAGCACCTATGAAAACGACACGTTTTTTATCTCTGAGCACCAACCGTGGGGCCAAGAGTTGCGAAAAAGTATCTCTTCTACCCCGCTGCGCCTGGTGCTTGAAGGTCGCTGTAACTTCAATTGTGGATTTCCTGACTCTGTTTCATCGTGGTGCCTGAAGCAAGGTAGAGGTTATCAGTTTCCTGATCGTACTGGAGTGATTGTGCGTGAGTATCAATAAGGAAAAATTAGCCGCTTTCCATAATATAAAGATGAAATTACTGGATATGCTGAGTGTGGCACAGGAGTCTGTTCGTGATTCGCAAAGCGAAGCGAATTCGCATATAGGCGCAATGCAGAGCCGCTACGATACATTCAAGGAAGAAGCCCAGTACCTGGCCACTGCCCATAAAATCCGCTCCATCAAACTTGAAGGAAGCATCAAGGATTGCGAGAGACTAATGGGGCGGCTTTCCAACGACACGCTGGTATTCAGTAGGGTCGAACCCGGTGCGCTGGTAATCATTGGCGATGAGCGTAATCCAAGCTCAGAAAAAAGTTTTCTCATTGTGCCCGATTGCGCTGGAGAGCGGGTTTCAATTGGTGGTAAGCAGGCGCTATGTGTTACACCGGATGCGCCAGTAATCAAACCCTTCATCGGCCTTGAGGAGGGTGACTATCCGGAAGTTTTTGAGGGCGATGGCTCTTTGGGCAGTGCCTATGTTAAGAGCGTTCGCTAGGAGGGGTTAGGCAAAATCATGTAGTGAGCCAACGACGAGCTTTGGCGCGGGATATGTTGAGTGGGGCTTCGGAGATTCAGGCTTCTGATTTCGAGGCGTTGTTAGGTGCCAGGAGAGCGTAAGAATGCACTCAATTAGCCGTTCGGCAACGGTTAGAGTTTTGGATCGTTCTCTTGGCATCGCATCGCTGACCAATTCGAACATCCGGTCAGGGGCGGTGGCATCCACCATCCAGCGGCGTTCAAACAGGAAAGAAAACACGCCAAAGCACACCAACAGCTGAACCCGCCCCAGACCAATGTAATCAAATGGACTCGCCCCCGCCGAGGCATCACAGTGCCACGGTGGCGTTCTTAAGAAGCCAACGGCAGCGAGGGCGAGTCCATGAAAAAGCATACGGCGAAACACAACTCCTTGTCTTCAATCGAGCTCTGCGTGAACTTGGCAATTGATCTGGCCAAGCAGGTCTTTCAACTGGCGGGTGATGATGGTCCTGGTCGTGTTATCTACGAAGATCGGATCAAATCCCGTGAAGCGTTTCATGAGTACCTGATCAAGTTGCCTGTGACGGTGACCGTCCTGATGGAGAGTGGGCCTGGAGCGCAAGCCTGGGCCCGGTTGCTCCAGGCAAAAGGGAACCCAGTACGTATCCTGCTAGCCCAGCGGGTGGCCGAGCACCGCAGTGGAGCCAAGAACGATCGCAACGACGCGCATGCCATTCTTCGTGCGGGTCGGGATTCGAGCATCGCAGCGGTGCCGATCAAAAGCACCACGGCGCTGGCGATACAGGCTCTACACCGGGCCCGACGAGGTTATGTCCGGCGGCACACTGCACTGGGCAATCAGGTACGTGGCTTGTTGCTTGAGCACGGTGTAGCCCTGGCGCAAGGCGATGTGGCTATCAATCAAGGTGTGCCGCGGATACTGGAAGACGCCACTCAGCCACTGCCGGATCTGTTGCGAGAACTGATCGATGAATTGCTCGTCGAATGGCGTTATCTGGGCGAACGCATCGCTGTACTGACAGCCCGGTTGGAAACGGCTGCTCGGGATGACAAGACAGCTCAACGCTTGATGACGATACGCGGTGTTGGTCCGATCATCGCCACGGCCCTACTGGCCAAACAGCCCGAACCAGCCCGCTTCGCCAACGCTCGACAATTTGCCGCCTATTTCGGCTTGGTACCCGATCAGCGCAGCAGTGGGAACAAGGTCAGGCTAGGCAGGATGAGCAAGCGGGGAGATGGTTACCTGCGCAGCATGCTGGTCCAGGGTGCACACGCGGTGCTCAAGCAATTGAGGGTTGATTCCGATCAGCCAGATGACCGCCGCCTCTTAGGCTGGCTATCCCGCCTTGGGCGCAAGGAGGCGGCGGCAGGCTGGCCAATCGAAATCT
>NZ_VXCP01000069.1 GCF_011355085.1 Pseudomonas akapageensis
TACCGGACACTAGTGACGCTCAGCGTGGGAACGAGGAGGACGAGGGAGTCAGCGAATGAAGTGCACCTTCCCCGTATCATCATTCCCCATGTAAATCCCATAAACCCCCGCCTGCCGCTCCTCGATATAGCGCTCGAGAATCTGCCGGATCGCCGGGTAGTAAATGCTCTCCCAGGGTATTTCCTCAGGCGCGAAGAACCGATAGTCGAGGGTCTCCGGCCCGTACTGCCCGGTGATTTCCAGGGCGATGGCGCGGAAGATGATGTACACCTCGCTGATCTTCGGCACGCTGAAGATGGAGTAGGGCGAGATGATCTCGGCGCGCACGCCGCTCTCTTCCCAGACCTCGCGCACGGCCGCCTGTTCGGTGGTTTCGCCGCTTTCCATGAAGCCCGCCGGCAGCGTCCAGGTGCCGGGGCGCGGCGGGATCGCCCGTTGGCACAGCAGGTACTTGCCGTCCTGCTCGATGATGCAGCCGGCGATGATCTTCGGATTGATGTAATGGATATAGCCGCAGCCCCGGCACATCAGGCGCTCGTGGGTATCGCCTTGCGGCTGGCGGTGAACCAGGTCACCGCCGCCGCATTGCGGGCAAAAGCGCGGGCTGGGCATGATCAGCGGCCTATGCGGGGTTCTTTGAGGGCGATGGGCGAGGCGATCTCGCGTACCTTGCCGGTATCGTTCTGCTTGGCACGCAGGTAGTCCAGAGCCACCTTGGCGGCGGAACGCACATGGTCCACCGAGGCCTGGTGCGCGGCCAGCGGGTCGCCGCTCTTGATCGCTTCGACGATGCGAACCATTTCCTGGTTGCTGGCGCCGCGACGGTTCTCCTGGGACACGGAGGTGGCACGCAGGTAGCTGATGCGCGCCTGCAGCTGGCGCAGTTGCTGGGCGGCGACATCGTTGCCCGACCCTTCGAGCAACACGTCGTAGAAGCCCTGCACCGATTCGAGCACCTGTTGCAGCTCGCCTTCCTCGAGGGCCTTGCGGTTCTCTTCGAGGGCCTTCTCCAGGGCACGAATGTCCTTGGCCTTGGCATTGAGGGTGAACAGCTGGACGATCAGGCCTTCGAGCACGCAGCGCAGCTCGTAGATGTCGCGGGCGTTTTCCAGGGTAATGATGGCGACCCGGGGGCCCTTGGCATCGGCGAACTCCACCAGCCCTTCGGACTCCAGGTGGCGCAGGGCTTCGCGAACCGAAGTGCGGCTCACACCGAGGCGGTCGCAGAGGTCGCGCTCGACCAGGCGATCGCCAGGCAGCAGGTGAAAGTTCATGATGGCGCTGCGCAGCTTGTCCAGCACGATTTCGCGCAGGGTGACGGGGTTGCGATTGACCTTGAAAGTGTCGTCGAGTGGCTGGCGTTTCATGGGGTCCGCTCTGATAATGGCTGTCGCTGTTGCTGCCTGAAAATCAAACAGCCATTCGTTAACTGGATGCCTCAGCGTCGGCCTCGGCGAAGGCTTCGCGAGCGAGACGGAAACTGTCTACGGCCGCGGGTACACCGCAGTAGATGCCGACCTGAAGCAGAATTTCTCGTATTTGTTCACGACTCAGGCCGTTACGCAAGGCGCCGCGTACATGAAGCTTGAGTTCATGGGGCCGATTGAGCGCCGAAATCATCGCCAAGTTTATCATGCTGCGTTCCTTGAGCGATAAGCCCTCGCGGCCCCAGACGTGGCCCCAGCAGTACTCGGTGACCATTTCCTGCAAGGGCCGGGTGAAGTCGTCGGCGTTCTCGATCGACTTGTTTACGTAGGCCTCGCCCAGCACCTGGGTGCGGATGGCCAGGCCCTTCCTGTATTTTTCGTTGCTCATGCTGATGCTCCCCTGCGCTTCCAACTGAAGGACCGCCAACCGCGCGGCCCAAAACAAAGTGTCAGGCCAGGCAGGGCAGCGCGCCCAGCTTGCCCTTGTGGTAAACCATCGGCGTGACCGACTGCGCGGGCAGGATCAGGTTCTTCACCGCACCGACGATGATGGCGTGGTCGCCGCCATCGTATTCACGCCACAGTTCGCACTCGATGATGGCGGTGGCCTTGCTCAGCAACGGGTTGCCCAGCTCGCTCAGGTGCCACTCGATGCCGGCGGCCTTGTCCTTGCCCTTGCCGGCAAAGGCGTAGGCTTCGGCTTGCTGGTCACCCGAGAGCAGGTGAATGGCGAACTGCTTGCTCTGGTGCAGCACCGGGTAGGTGTCGGAGCCATAGTTGGGGCAGAACAGCACCAGCGCCGGATCGATCGACAATGCACTGAAGGCACTGGCGGTGATGCCGACGATGTCGCCTTGGGCGTCGAGCGTGGTGACCACGGTCACACCGGATGGGAATGAGCCCATCACCTCTTTGTAAATGCCGGGTTCGATCATGTCAGGCCACCTCTTAACGCATGACGAAAGGGTCGGGCATCGGTGCTTGCGAGAGATTGATCCATACCGTTTTGAGCTCGGTATAGGCCAGCACCGAATCGATGCCGCTCTCGCGACCGTAGCCGCTGTTCTTGAAACCGCCGATCGGCGCCATGGCCGAGACCGCGCGGTAGGTGTTGACCCAGATGATTCCGGAGCGCACGTCGCGAGCCAGGCGGTGGGCACGGCCCAGGTCGCGGGTCCAGATGCCGGCGGCCAGGCCGAACTGTGAGTCGTTGGCGATGGCCAGGGCTTCGGCCTCGTCCTTGAAGCGAATCACCGAGGCGACCGGTCCGAAGACTTCTTCCTGCATGATCTTCATCGAGTTGTGGTCGCATTCGAACAGGGTCGGCTCGTAGTACCAGCCATCGCTGTCCATCTGCGGGCGCTTGCCGCCCAGGCGCAGGCGCGCGCCTTCGGCGATGGCGTCGGCGACCAGGCCTTCGACCACGGCCAGTTGCTGGGCGGTGGCCATGGGGCCCATTTCGCTGGTTTCGTCCTGGGGGTTGCCGATGCGGATGCGCTTGGCCCGGGCGACCAGGCGCTCGACGAATTCGTCGTAGATCTCATCTTGCACCAGCAGGCGCGAACCGGACACGCAGCTCTGCCCGGAAGCGGCATAGATGCCGGCGACGGCACCGTTGATGGCGCTGTCCAGGTCGGCGTCGGCGAAGATGATGTTCGGCGACTTGCCGCCCAGCTCCAGCGACAGCTTGGCGAAGTTTTCGGCGCTGCTGCGCACCACATGGCGAGCCGTGGCGGCGCCGCCGGTGAAAGCAATCTTGCGGACCAGTGGATGGCGGGTCAGGGCCGCGCCAGTGCTCGGGCCGTAGCCGGTGACGACGTTGACCACGCCCGGCGGAATGCCGGCTTCCAGGGCCAGGCGCGCCAGCTCCAGGATGGTCGCCGAAGCATGCTCCGAGGGCTTGAGCACGATGGTGTTGCCGGCTGCAAGCGCTGGCGCCAGCTTGATCGCGGTCAGGTACAGCGGGCTGTTCCAGGGAATGATCCCGGCGACCACGCCGATCGGCTCGTGCACGGTGTAGGCGAACAGGTCAGGCTTGTCCAGCGGCAGGGTGCCGCCTTCGAGTTTGTCGGCCAGGCCTGCGGTGTAGTGGAAGAACTCGGGCAGGTAGTTGACCTGGCCACGGGTCTCGCGGATCAGTTTGCCGTTGTCGCGGCTTTCCAGCTGCGCCAGGTGTTCCTTGTTCTCGGCAATCAGGTCGCCGAGGCGGCGCAACAGCTTGCCCCGGGCAGTGGCGCTGAGACCACGCCAGGCGGGGTTTTCGAAGGCTTTCTGGGCGGCCTGGACGGCGCGCTCCACATCGGCTTCATCGGCGTCGGGCAGTTCGGCCCAGGCTTGTGCCAGGGCCGGGTTGAGGCTTTCGAAGGTCTTGCCGGACAGCGCATCGACCCATTGGCCGTCGATGCACATCTGGAAACGTGCGAGTGTCATGCAACGATCCCCTTTGCTGAGTTCTGAAGGGTTTGTGCGCTGTTGAGGAAGTCCAGCAGTACCTGGTTGACCAGGCGCGGCGACTCTACCGGCATCATATGCCGTTGCTCGGCGAGCACGGCAACTTGCGCGCCGGGAATGCGCTCGGCCAGTTGCCGGGCCATTTCCGGGGTGGAACCGGGGTCCAGCTCGCCGGTGGCGATCAGGGTCGGGGCCTGGATGTTGCCCAGGTCCTCGGCGCGGTACATGTCCTGGGTGGCGAACAGCTCATAAGTGGTCAGGTAACCCTGGGGGTCATTGCTGGCCAGGGTCTGGCGGATCGCGGCAATCTGTGCCGGGTTGGCAGCCTGGTATTCACGGCTGAACCAGCGCGACAGGGCGGCTTCGGCGTTGGCGTCCGGGCCATGCTCGGCCGCCTGGGCGGTACGGGCGATGACGCCGGCACGCTGCTCGGCGCTGCGGTTGAACACGCTGTTCAACACCACCAGCCCTTGCAGGTGTTCCGGGTAATGCAGGGCGAAGGCCCGTGCCACCAGCCCGCCCATGGAAAAGCCGATCACGGTGGCCTGGGGCAGTTGCAGGTGCTCGAGCAGCTCGAGCAACTGGTCGGCATAGCCGAGCAGTCCGGTGCCCGAGGCCGGGCGCGGGCTGGCGCCATGGCCGAGCATGTCATAGGCAATGACGCGGTAGTGGGGAGCGAGACCAACGATCTGGCCGCCCCACATCTCTTTGTTCAAGCCCACGCCATGGATCAATACCACGGGTTGGCCTTGGCCGGTCGCCAGATAGCTGGTGCCGGCCGGGGTGCGTTCAGCGGTGAGCCGAATCATGGGTCGCTCCTTGGTGACACGCCCGATTATTGTTGTTGGGCTTTTTCAGCGGCCAGTTCTTCCAGGTCGATGTAACGGTTGCCGATGCGCGGGTGCACGCGGCCACCGTCGGCGCAACCCAGTACCACGACTATTTCGTCGGCACGCGGGGCGTCTTCGATCTGCATTTCCAGGGTGATGTAGTGCGAGCGCAGGCCTTCGTCGTCCTTGTGCATCATCGGGATCTGGATCGAGGTGCCAGGACCGCCGCGCTTGTTGGTGAAGCTCAGGTAGCTCTTGGCCTTGACCGCTTCGCGGTAATGGTTGCCGAAGCGCAGGGTATGGATGACTGCCGAGGCGTGCTCGATTTCACCGTCGGCGCCGACCACGGCGGCCTTGCCATAGGCTTCGATCTTTTCGAAGCCGCCGATGATGCCGCCCAGGCGCTCGACCATCATGGCACCCAGGTCCGAGCAGTTGGCGCGGATCTGCGGCTTGAGGTCTTCGACGAAGCCTGCGCCAACCCATGGGTTCTTCATGACCACGGCCAGGCCGACCATTTTCACTGGTTTGTCGGTGGCCTTGCCGCCCTCGATGAAGGTTTCTTCGACATAGCTGACGATTTTGCGAATTTCGAAACTCATGACCTGCTCCATATGAGGGTGGGGAACTGCTGTGCTGTATGATGGTATACCATAATATTGTGTATGCAAGCCCCCCGTGCAAGTTCGTGCATCTGCAAGGCGACAAAAGGTCGAAAGCCGGGTGCGCCAAAGCGCCCGAGGCCAGTGGATTGGACGGGTGAAGGTGGGTGTTACGAGGGGATCAGCCCTGCAGTATCGATCTGACCTTGTCGCGCAGCTGATCGATGGAGAAGGGCTTGCCGATCATGTGCATGCCAGGCGGTATCACCACAATTTCGGCGGAGCCGCTGGCAAAGAGTATGGGCATCTGCGGGCGGAGCTCATGGGCCTTGACGGCCAATTCCTTGCCGTCCATTCCTGGCAGGCCAACGTCCGTCATCATCAGGTCGATGCGCAGGGGCGTGTCATTGAGGAAAACCAGTGCAGCATCGCCGTTCTCGGCTTCCAGCACCTTGAACTCGAGCTCTTCAAGCACATCGACAATCAGCATGCGCACGATGGCGTCGTCTTCGACTACGAGTAGGGTGCTGGTGTCTGACATCGTGGTACCCCGAGCAAGTGAGTGTGAGGGGCTGCGTCGGTCAGCCTAGCTTATACGTGAGATAAGTTCCGGGTGCACTGTATACGGCCCCGGTGGAATTTTTAACGTACCCTGCGGACCAATTACTGGCAAATAGTGCCATAGCCTTCTAGAAAGCCTAGTGAGGGAAAATTGTAACTTGCAATCCCGTGTAGGGCACACTCCACTCATTGATCCTATCGTTCAGGCCCTTGAAGATGACTCAGCCTCCTTCCATCGATGAGCGCAGTTTCCGCAAGCTTCTGAGCCGCAACGTGGCCTTGCCTCTGGGCGTGGGCCTGTTGAGTGCACTGGTGTTCGCCGCCGTCATCAGTTACCTGCTCTCGGTCATCCAGTGGGTGGAGCATACGGACCGGGCCATCGGCAGCGCCAACGAAGCGTTGAAGCTGTCCATCGACATGGAAACCGGCATTCGCGGTTTCCTCATTACCGGTGACGAGCACTTTCTCGAACCCTACGAACTCGCCAAGCCGCGCGTAAGTGCCGAGCTGGCCTCGCTCCAGACGCTGGTGGCGGACAACCCGCAGCAAGTCGATCGCCTTATTCGGCTGCAGGCCCTGCAGGATGAGTGGGCTGTCTTTGCCAATCAGATGATCGACATGCGTCGCAGCAATGGTGATTACCGAGGGGCGATTGCAGCGGGCCAGGGCAAGCGTCTCACCGACGAAATCCGCAAGGAGTACGATCAGTTCGTTGCCATGGAGCAACAGTTGCGGGTGGCGCGCAATGATGATGTAAGCCGTACCGCTATTCTGGCCAGCGCACTTTATCTGCTGTTTCTGGTGGCACTCAGCTTCATGCTGGCCTTCTTCGGCCGGCGCGACCTGCTCACCCTGTCGAGCAGCTACGTTGCCAACCTGCAGGCCCAGCAGAACAGTACCCGGCGTTTGCAGCAACAAGCCTGGCTGCGCGCCGGCCAGACTGAACTGGCCGAGCATGCGCTGGGGCAGCTGACCCCGCAGATGCTGGGGCGCAATGTCCTGCAGTTTTTTGCCCATTACCTCAATAGCGTCGTGGCGGCGTTTTATGTACGCGATGAGCATGGCGGCCTGCACCGGGTCGCCACTTACGGTTTTTCCCGCGAACAGGAGGCCGTCGAACAAACCCTGCAGAGCGGCGAGGGCATTATCGGCCAGGCCGTCGCCCAGGCACGGCTGTTGCGCCTGGATGACGTGCCGAACGACTATTTCAAGGTCAGCTCGGGCCTGGGCGACGGCTCGCCGCGCAGTGTGCTGGTGGTGCCGACCAGCAATGACGGACAGATCAACGGGGTCATCGAGCTGGGCTTCCTGCGTGGCTTGTCCGAGCGCGATATCGACCTGATGGAGCTGCTTGCCGGTAACATCGGCACCTCGATCGAGGCGGCGCGCTATCGCCAGCGATTGCAGGAAGTCCTGGCCGAGACCCAGCAACTCAACGAAGAACTGCAGGTGCAGCAGGAAGAGCTCAAGACCGCCAACGAAGAGCTCGAAGAGCAGTCGCAGGTGCTCAAGGAGTCCCAGGCGCATCTGGAAACGCAGCAGGCGGAACTGGAGCAGACCAACGAGCAACTGGCCGAGCGCACCATCGCGCTGGCCGAGCAGCGCGATGCCCTCAATCGCATGAACAATGACTTGAAACAGGCCCAGGCGGAGCTCGAGGAGCGCGCCGAAGAGTTGCAGCGCTCGAGCAAGTACAAGTCCGAGTTTCTCGCCAACATGTCCCACGAACTGCGCACGCCACTCAACAGTTCGCTGATCCTGGCCAGGTTGCTGGCCGACAACCCCCAGGAAAACCTGACGCCTGAGCAGGTCAAGTTCGCCGAATCCATCTATTCGGCGGGCAACGATCTGCTCAACTTGATCAACGACATTCTCGATATTTCCAAGGTGGAAGCCGGCAAGCTCGATGTACACCCGGAAAACACCAGCATCGTGCGCCTGGTGGAAGGCCTGCGCGGGATGTTCGAACCGCAGGCCGCGGAAAAGCACCTGATCTTCACCCTGGATGTCGCGCCCGACACGCCAAAAATGCTCTACAGCGATCGCCAGCGGGTCGAGCAGATCCTCAAAAATCTGGTGTCCAACGCACTGAAATTCACCGAGCGTGGCAGCGTCGGTCTGACGGTGTCGCAGCAGGTGAACGGCACCATCGCCTTCGCCGTACATGACAGCGGCATTGGCATCGCGGCGGATCAGCAGCAGAGCATTTTCGAAGCGTTTCGCCAGGCCGACGGCACCACCAACCGCCGTTATGGCGGCACCGGCCTGGGCCTGTCGATCTCCCGGGACCTGGCCAACCTGCTGGGTGGGCAGATCACCGTCAGCAGCCAGCCAGGGCAGGGCAGTACCTTTACCCTCGAGCTGCCGTTGCAGTATCAACCGATATCGCCCGATCAGGGCCCGATAGTGTCATCGCTCAATGCGCCAGCAAACGATCCGCAGACTCCGGCCACGCCCGTGCCGGATGCCACCTTCGCCGATGACCGAGGCCAGGCCCCATTCACCAATCGCTGCATACTGGTGATCGAGGATGAGCCCAGTTTTGCCCGGATTCTTTTCGACCTCGCCCATGAACTGGGTTACAGCTGCCTGGTTGCACAGGCGGCCGACGAGGGCTTCGATCTGGCCGCAAGCTTCACCCCCGATGCGATCCTGCTCGACATGCGCCTGCCCGACCATTCCGGCCTGACCGTGCTGCAGCGCCTCAAGGAACTGCCGGCCACCCGGCACATTCCGGTGCATGTGATTTCGGTGGAGGACCGCACCGAAGCGGCGATGCACATGGGCGCCGTGGGCTATGCATTGAAACCGACCACGCGCGAGGAACTCAAGGCTGTCTTCGCCCGCCTGGAAGCCAAGCTTACGCAAAAGCTCAAGCGCATCCTGCTGGTGGAGGACGATGACCTGCAACGCGACAGCATCGCCCGCCTGATCGGTGACGAGGATATCGAGATCACCGCCGTGGGCCTGGCCCAGGAAGCCCTCGACCTGCTGCGCGCGAATGTCTATGACTGCATGATCATCGACCTCAAGTTACCCGACATGCAGGGCAATGACCTGCTCAAGCGCATGTCCGCCGAGGACATCCGCGCCTTCCCGCCGGTGATCATCTACACCGGGCGCAACATGAGCCGCGATGAAGAAGCGGAACTGCTCAAATATTCCCGTTCGATCATTATCAAGGGGGCCCGTTCGCCTGAACGCCTGCTCGATGAAGTGACCCTGTTTCTGCACAAGGTCGAATCCCGGCTGTCCCAGGAGCGGCAGAAGATGCTGAGGACGGCACGCAGCCGCGACAAGGTGTTCGAAGGGCGCAAGATCCTGCTGGTCGACGACGATGTGCGCAATATCTTCGCACTTACCAGTGCCCTGGAGCACAAGGGCGCGATCGTCGAGATCGGTCGCAATGGCCGCGAGGCTATCGAGAAGCTCAATGCGGTCGAAGATATCGACCTGGTGTTGATGGATGTGATGATGCCGGAAATGGACGGCTACGAAGCCACGCGCCTGATCCGCCAGGACGCGCGCTGGCGCAAGCTGCCGATCATCGCCGTGACGGCCAAGGCCATGCGCGATGACCAGGAGCGTTGCCTGCAGGCCGGCGCCAACGATTACCTGGCCAAGCCCATCGACCTGGACCGTCTGTTCTCTCTGGTGCGCGTGTGGTTGCCGCAGATGGAGCGCATCTAGGGCGTGTCCTATGGTGTATCTTCATTAAGAGCACACAGAAAAAAGGCTGACGGGCATGACGGAGGAGCGCAGTACCGACATCGAGATCCGTCTGTTGATCGAGGCTGTCTATCTCAAGTACAGCTACGATTTTCGCGACTATGCGGGAGCGTCGATCAAACGCCGCATCCACCACGCCCTGCATCAAACGGAGTGCGTGAGTGTGTCGGCGCTGCAGGAACGGGTGCTGCATGACCCCACAGCGTTCATGCAGTTGTTGCAGTACCTGACGATCCCGGTCAGCGAGATGTTTCGCGACCCGGAGCATTACCTGGCGATTCGTCGCGATGTAGTCCCGCTGCTCAAGACCTATCCCTCGCTGAAGGTCTGGATTGCCGGTTGCAGCACGGGTGAGGAGGTCTACTCCCTGGCCATCCTGTTGCGCGAAGAAGGTCTGCTCGATCGCACCATCATCTACGCCACTGATATCAATCCCGGTTCCCTGGAAAGAGCCCGGCAAGGCATCTATACGATGGAGAACGTACGTGCCTATACCGGGAACTACCAGCGCGCCGGTGGTCTCTGTTCGTTCGCCGACTACTACACGGCTGCCTACGGCAATGCGATTTTCGACAGCAGCCTGCGCGAAAACGTGACCTTCGCCGATCACAGCCTGGCAACCGACAGTGTATTCTCCGAAACCCAATTGATCTCCTGTCGCAATGTGCTGATCTACTTCAACAAGAAGCTCCAGGACCGGGCTTTTGGCCTATTTCACGAGTCGCTTTGCCATCGCGGATTTCTGGTCCTCGGCAGCAAGGAGACACTGGAGTTCTCCGGTTACGCTCATAGTTTCGACGCACTGGCCCGACGGGAAAGGATCTATCGAAAATCATGAGCAGGCCCGCAGCGATCGTCATCGGAGCCTCGGCGGGCGGCGTTGAAGCCCTGCTCAAGGTACTGGGTGCATTGCCCGGGGATTTCCGGTTGCCGGTCCTGATCGTGCTGCACCTACCCGATGAGCGTCACAGTGACCTGGCCGAAGTATTTGCGCGCCGCCTGCAGCGCCCCGTGAAGGAAGCGCAGGACAAGGAAAGCATCGCTGGGGGAATGCTGTACTTTGCCGGCCCTGGTTATCACCTGTCGGTGGAGCAGGACCGCAGCCTGTCCCTGAGCCTGGAAGATCGCGTGAATTTCTCGCGGCCAGCAATCGACATTCTGTTCGAGTCCGCCGCCGATGCCTATGGCCCGGCATTGATCGGTGTGCTGCTGACAGGCGCCAATGAAGACGGCGCGAAAGGCCTGGCCCGGATCAAGGATTGCGGGGGGCTGACAGTGGTCCAGGATCCCGCCGAAGCCCGGGTCACGGTCATGCCCCGGGCCGCCATCAAGCTGCACACGCCCGACTATATTCTCACTTTGAACGGCATCGGGCATTTGCTCGCCGATCTGGATAAACGCCCATGTTAAGCAACATCGAAGCCAAACTGCTGATCGTCGACGATCTACCGGAAAACCTGCTGGCCCTGGAGGCCCTGATCAGGGGTGAGGATCGTACGGTCTACAAGGCGCTGTCTGCCGACGAAGCCCTGTCGCTGCTGCTGCAACATGAGTTCGCCATGGCCATTCTCGACGTACAGATGCCCGGCACGGACGGTTTCGAGCTGGCCGAATTGATGCGCAGCACGGAAAAGACCAAGAACATCCCGATCGTTTTCGTAAGCGCCGCCGGCCGGGAAATGAACTACGCCTTCAAGGGCTATGAAAGCGGTGCCGTGGATTTTCTGCACAAGCCACTGGATATCCATGCGGTCAGGAGCAAGGTCAGTGTGTTCGTCGACCTGTATCGGCAGCGCAAGGCCATGAACGTGCAGGTCGAGGCACTGGAACAGGCGCGCAAGGAGCAGGAGGTATTGCTCAAGCGCCTGCAAGCGACCCAGGAGGAACTCGAGCATGCCGTGCGCATGCGCGATGACTTCATGTCCATCGTTTCCCACGAGGTTCGCACGCCGCTCAACGGCTTGATCCTGGAAACCCAGCTGCGCAAGCTGCACCTGGCCCGGGACAATGCCGATGCCTTCACCCTGGACAAGATGCGTGCCATGGTCGATCGCGACGAGCGGCAGATCAAGAGCCTGATTCGTTTGATCGAAGACATGCTCGACGTCTCGCGCATCCGCACGGGCAAGTTGTCGATCCGCCCCACGCACTTCGACCTGGCGCAACTGGTCGTGAGCCTGGTGGAAAACTTCCGGCAACAGGCGACCGAGGCCGGCTCAACCCTCAGCGTCGAGGCGCCGCGCCCTGTGGTGGGCACCTGGGACGAGTTCCGCATCGAACAAGTGATAGCCAATCTGTTGACCAATGCCTTGCGTTACGGCTGCAAGAGCCCGGTCGATGTGCGGGTCTACCAGGAAAACGATATGGCCTGCGTCGATGTGTGCGACCACGGAGGGGGCATCAGCGAAGAAAACCAGAAGCGCATTTTCCAGCAGTTCGAGCGGGTTTCGAACAACCATGCGGGTGCCGGTCTGGGCCTGGGGCTGTATATTTCCGAGCAGATCGTGGCGGCCCATGGCGGTCGCATCAGCGTGCAAAGTGCGATCGGTGAGGGTGCCTTGTTTCATGTCAGTCTGCCATTATCGAATAATGCTGTAAGCTGAAAGGAGAAATGCCTGCGGCCAGGCAACCTCTGCGCTCCGGCATGGTCGTATGGGCAGATAGACAGAACATAGGCGTTCCATGAGTGAAGATGCAGAAGATGTCGTCCTGATCGTCGAGGACGATGCGGTGATCCTGAGAGTTCTCAGCGATTACTTGTCCAGTCTGGGGTATCGGGTCCTGCAGGCCGAGGATGGCGAGCAGGCATTCGAGATTCTGGCCAGCAAGCCGAACCTGGATCTGATGGTGACCGACTATCGTCTGCCCGGTGGAGTTTCCGGCGTCATGATCGCCGAACCGGCGGTCAAGATGCGCCCTGACCTGAAAGTGATATTCATCAGCGGATACCCGCAGGAAATCCGCGAATGCAACAGCCCGATCGCCAAAAAGGCGCCGATTCTGGCCAAGCCGTTTGATCTGGATGAGTTGCAGGAAAAGATTCAGGAAATGTTGGCCTGAACTGACGCCATCGCTGGCAAGCCAGCTCCCACAGGTACGGTGGCGTCCCTGTGGGAGCTGGCTTGCCAGCGATGAGGCCGGGATGATCAAAGCTGCAATTGCGTCAAGCACTACCCCTCAATCATCTCCCGCACCTTCGCCGACAACAGCTCAAACGCAAACGGCTTGCTGATCATTTGCATGCCCGGTTCGAGAAATCCCGCGCGAACCTCGGCATGCTCGGCATAGCCGGTGATGAACAATACCTTCAGACCAGGGCGCAGTTGCCGACCGATCTCGGCCAGTTGCCGGCCATTCATGCCCGGCAGGCCGACATCGCTGATCATCAGGTCGATATGTTGCGCGGACTCGAGAATCGGCACCGCGGCATTGGCATCGCGGGCCTCGATAAAGGTGTAGCCCAACTCGTCCAGGACTTCGCACACCAGCAGGCGTACCGCTGAGTCGTCCTCGACGATCAGCACGGTCTCGCCCTTGCCAGCGACCTGGGTGTCGTCGTGCGCTTGCGGCTCGGCCTCGACCTGCTCACCACTGTGGCGCGGCAAGTACAGACTCACGGTGGTCCCTTTGCCCTCCGTGCTTTGAATCGCCACATGACCCCGGGATTGCTTGCTGAAACCGTAGATCATCGACAACCCCAGGCCTGTGCCCTGACCGATGGGCTTGGTGGTGAAGAAGGGGTCGAAGGCGCGGTCGATGATGCTTTGCGGCATGCCGCAGCCGTTGTCGCTGACACTCAGCACCACATAGTCGCCAACCGCCAGATTCTGCTGGCCCCGGGTGAAACGTTCGTCCAGGTGTTGATTGCGGGTTTCGATCTGCAACAGCCCCCCTTCGGGCATGGCATCGCGGGCATTGATCACCAGATTGAGCAGGGCGCTTTCCACCTGGTGGGGATCGGCTTCGGCCACCCACAGGTCATCGCCGAGCAAAAGCCGCAAGTCGATGCTCTCGTTGAGGCTGCGCTGCAGCAACTCGACCATGGCCGTGACCAGCGGGTTCATTTCCACGGGCTGGGCATCCAGGGACTGACGCCGGGAGAAGGCGAGCAAGCGATGGGTCAGGCTGGCGGCACGGTTGGCCGAGGTGACGCCCATTTCGATCAGCCCGTCGAGGTCGTCCAGGCGACCCCGTTGCAGGCGCCTGCGCATGAGTTCCAGGCTGCCGATAATACCGGTGAGCATGTTGTTGAAGTCATGGGCGATACCGCCAGTCAGTTGACCGACCGCTTCCATTTTCTGTGCCTGGTGCAGGGCTTCTTCATTGTGTCGGACTTGCGCAGTGCGTTCTTCGATCTGTTGTTCCAGGGTTTCATTCAGGCGTTTCAACTGATCTTGCGCACGTTCGCGTTCACTGCGGTCGCCGGCGAGGGCCTGTTCCAGTCGGGTCAGTTCATGCAATCGATCCCGCAGTTCATATTGCCGACGTCTATCGCGAATGGCCGTGGCCGCCAGGCTGATCAAGGTGTTGGCCTGGAAGGGGCGCTCCAGGAGCAGGACATTGCCCAGTTCAGCGGGCAGGGCATCTTCGCCGATGCCTCGGTTGATGATCAGGATGATCGGTAGATCGGACCAGGGCGGTTGCTGGCTCAAATACAGGCGCAACGGAGCAAGGTCGATGCCGTTCAACCCATCCAGGGCGATAATCGCCATGCCCGCGCCCTGGGCAAGTGTCTGGCACAGCTGGCCGAGATCCGGGGCTATGAGTGCGTCATAGCCTGCCTCTTCCAGAAGCGTGCGATTGTGCGGGCTGTCGGCGCCCAGAAGAATTGCGCGTTCGCGAGTGTTCAACGGTTGCCTCGCCGGTCATCGGTGCGCGGCATTGGACAGGGCTTGTTCAACGCCCCCTTGTAGAACTGGACCACGCTCGAGGTGCGGGGTTCACTCGATCCTTACAATCCTTGTTGCAGGATCGGATCGTCGGGGTTCTGCTGCTCCAGCTGGGCCAGCAGCACTTGCACATTTTGCAGTTGGCCGGTCTCTTTCCAGTAGTCGATCAGCAGTAGCCGTGCCTTGCGATTGGCCGGTTGGCTCTGGACGATGGCTTCGAGTTGTTTCTGGGCGGCCTCCACTTGATCCAGCGCATGCAGGCTGGTGGCCAGGGTGTAGCGATACCGGTTGTTGTCCGGCTCAAGCTCCAGCGCTCGGGAGAAGGCCAGCAGGGCGTATTCGTTCTGCCCGTGGCGCAGCAGCCACTGGCCCAGTTCGTGCTGCAGGAACGCCGACTGTGGATGACGGGCCAGTTGATCGGCCAACACCTGCCGCGACTGGTCGGTCTGCCCCTGGCTTTCCAATACCTGAACCTTGAGGGCCACTGCTTCGAGGTTGTCCGGAACCAGCGTCAGGCAACGCTGCAGTGCGGCCAGGGCCTCGGGATAATCGCCGCCATGCACGTACAGGCGTGCCAGCAGCAGTTGTGCATCGCTGTCGTCGTCCTCGGCTTGCAGGACGCGAACGTACTCATCGAGCACGGTTTGCAGGGGCCCGAAATACAGGCCGAGCTCATCGGGCGTCAGGCCGAGCATGGCGCGGGCGGCGGCGAAGCGTATGGTGTGGTCGTCATCGTCCAGCAGCGGGCCGAGCAGCAGACTGCGCTGCGGCCCCGGCACCAGGCCAACCACGCTGTCGATGGCGGCCTGGCGGACCAGTACCGACTCGTTTTGCAGATCTGCGCCGGCCAGCTTCAATGCTTGCGGGCTGGGGTAGTTGGGCAGTTCGGCAAGCAGGCTGGTGCGACGGATGTCCGAGAGGTCGGTGCGCGCCAGTTGTTGATAGAGCACCCGCGCCGCGCCAGGCAAGCCATTGTGCGCCTGCTCCAGCGCCTTGGTATAACCGTGCTTGAGCACCTGGGGCTGCTCAGGCTCATCACCCTGCAGGACATACCAGCCCGCACCCAGGGCGACGAGGAGGATCAGGCTGATGGTGGAAAAGCGTGGGGCCTTGCGCATGCGTGGATCCGAACCTCATAAAGGGGCTCAGCTTCGGTCAGCCGGCGGCGAGAGTCAAACCCAAAGCACAGGTTCAGCTGAACAGCCCGGCGGCGATGTTGATGGTGAAGCCCAGGATTGCAGTGTTGAACAGAAAACCGATCAATGAATGGGCCAGCACTACTTTGCGCAGAGCGTGGGTGGCGACGCCGACATCGGCTGTCTGCACCGCCACGCTCAGGGTGAAGGAAAAGTAGTGAAAGTCCCAGTAATCCGGGTGGCGCTCGCCGTCGGCAAAGCGCAGACCCGGTTCTTTGCCGGTATTGGTATAAAACAGCCGGGCATAATGCAGGCTGAAGACCAGGCCGATCGCCAGCCAGGAACCCAGCACGGTAATACCGGTATAGGCGTAGCGCAGCAACCGGGTGTGGCTGTCCAGATCCTTGCTGCCGGCCAGCTCCAGGGTGACCGCCGCAAGGCTGACGAGGGCGGCGATACAGACAGTGGCCAGCACCAGCCCGGCATTTTCGTCCTCGATGACCGCGACCCGTTTGACCTGATCTGGTTTGGCCCGCAGGGTCAGCCAGAGAATCAGCAGAATGTAGAGCCAGACACCGCTGTTCCAGCCGGCTAGGAATTTGTTCACCAGGCCCTCGGCCGGTATCAGGTAACCGGCTGCGCAGCCGGCGACGGCGGCAGCGGTGAGGCGAGGGTGGGTTCGTGCCAGACGCGGGAAAGCCATAGATGCTCACGATCGAAAGTCTTGTTCGTACTGTAGCAGTTGCAGAGTCCGATGTAATACATTCGAGTAAGGCAGCTAGCTATAAATACAGTCTATTCGGAAGTGGTCGTTTATCAGTGTCCAATAAGACCATTGTTAAATGAAGTGTCCCAGGCTTAATAGCTTTGGCAATTTGCAATAGTTTTGCTGTGTTTGTAAGAGTATTTAAAGTTAGCAAGCTTCTAGCCCATGGCGTCCGTGTGTTTCATGTTGAGTGATAGTTGCGTTCAAAGCTCCCCGGAAAGAAAGCGAGAGAAATTTCTGAAGATGTTTCGGAAATTTCTGAAATGTGTTCCGGAGGGTGGAATGGCTACTGGAAATAATTCATTGTTATTAGAAAAGCGCTCAACACTTTTTCTGAAAGCACTTTGCCTTGTTTTTAAATAAAACTGTACTGGTCGCGCCCAGAACTCATGTGTACGAGGCAAGGTGCCGTCGACTGCCATGGAGGCCCGAACATGCCCAACGAACCGCGCATCTTCTTCGACCACAGCCGCCACAAACTCCAGGTGGGGGATATCAAGGCTCCGCTCGACGTCCTGGCGTTCAAGGGCAAGGAACGCTTGAGCCAGCCCTTCAAATACAGCGTCGAATTCACCTGTCCCGAGCAGGACATCGCGGCCGAACAACTGCTCGGCCGCGACGCCCGCTTCAGCCTACACGCCCCACCGCGAAAGCAGCCGTTCTACTTCGGCCTGCCGGAAACCGAGATTAAGCCGCTGCGCA
>NZ_VXCP01000007.1 GCF_011355085.1 Pseudomonas akapageensis
GCTGAAGATCACCGACGGCGCACCGCAGGCCTTCGCCCCGGGCGCGGTGATTATAAAAATGACGACAACGGCCGCACGCGATCGCAGTCTCCTGGTCACCTTTGAGGCCATGCCCTATGCGGACAGGGTGTGCTTTCGTCCGCCGTTGCAGACAAAGCCGCAGATTGCCGGCACCGTCCCGGCCCGCGTCACCAACCCGCAGAAAAATGATCTTTACGCCGAGATCGACCCGGAAGGCCGCTACCGGGTCAACTTCCTCTTTGATCGCGACACCTGGGCGCGCGGCGAGGAAAGCATGTGGCTGCGCCTGGCCCGACCCTATGCCGGCGACACGTACGGCCTGCATCTGCCGCTCCTCGCCGGCACCGAAGTGGCCATCGCGTTTGAGCGGGGTGATGTGGACCGACCCTATATTGCTCACGCCCTGCACGACAGCGAACACCCCGACCCCGTCACCCTGTTCAACCGCAAGCGCAACGTCCTGCGCACGCCAGCCAATAACAAGCTGCGCATGGAGGACAACCGCGGCGAAGAGCACATCAAGCTCAGTACCGAGCACAGCGGCAAGAGCCAGCTGAATCTGGGGCATCTGGTGGATGTCCAGAAGAAAAAGCGCGGTGAAGGCTTTGAACTGCGCACCGATGGCTGGGGGGCCATCCGCAGCGGCAAGGGGCTATTCATCAGCGCCGAAGAGCAGAGCAAGGCCCAGGGCCCGGTGCTCGACATGACCGCCGCCGTGGACCGATTACAACAGGCTGGCGAACAACTGCAAAAGCTCTCGGTCGATGCGCAGGCCAGTCAAGCCGAACCGGCAGACGTACAAGCGCAAATCAGCCTGCTCCGGCAAGACCTGGAACAACTCAAATCCGCCGTCCTGCTGCTCAGCGCACCCCAAGGCATTGCCCTGACCAGCGGCAAGCACCTGCAACTGGCGGCGCAACACAACCTGATGCTTAACGCTGGTGGCGAAGCGGATATCAGCGTGGTCAAGCGCCTCTTCATGGGCGTGGGGCAGGGGCTGAGCCTGTTCGTGCGCAAGCTCGGCCTCAAGCTGATCGCCAACCAGGGCCCGGTGATTGTCCAGGCGCAAAACGACAAGCTGGAACTGCTGGCCCGGCATGGACTGGACATCAGCAGCACAGAAGACGAAATCCGCATCACGGCCAAGAAGAAGATCACTCTCAATGCCGGTGGCAGCTACATCGCACTCGATCCCAACAGCATCGAATCCGGTACGGCGGGCGACTACAACATAAAGTCGGCACATTTTGAATACGTCGAGAGTAAAGCCACGCAGGCCGCACGGGTAGCGGCATTGCCAAAGATCATCGACCCGCCGCTCCAGTTCGATGAGCAGTTCCGGATATTCAAGAACGATGGTGAACGGGGCTGGGCCGGCGTTCCCTACAGGATCACCGCCGCTTCCGGCAAGGTCTGGAAAGGCAAGACCGACAGCCAGGGCTTCACCGAGCGGGTTTATACCGCCACGCCTGAAAACCTCTCGCTGAGCTACGACATGGAGGAAGAGGAAGAGGAGGAAGAACTTGAAGGCATCACCCTGCGCCTGGGCTTGTTTTTCGATGGTACGGGTAATAACCAGGCCAATTCCGCAGTCACCGAACAATGCAGGCGCGACGACCTGGCACTGTTCGACCAGAGCGAATTGGCGAGCATCATCGAGACGTGCAAGAAGTACGGTTTCGACGGGTTTGATGTCAGCGGCTTTAACCGAGCGCCCGACAATAGCTACGGCAATGCGCCGAGTAATGTGGCGTATCTGTATGAACTGTATCCCGACCATGCCACCGATGGTCTCCCTCCAGGGGCTGAAATTGGCTATGTGAAGGTCTACCTGGAGGGCATCGGTACCAGCAACGGAGGTGATGACTCGGTCATCATAGGTCAAGGCCTGGGGCGGGGTGAAACCGGAGTGGTGGCAAGGGTCAAGCAGGCGCCAGACCTGATCAAAAAGCAGTTGAACTTCTTCCAGCAAACTAACCCTGGCATCTACATCCGACGTGTCGAGTTCGACATCTTCGGCTTCAGTCGCGGCGCTGCCGCCGGCCGGCATTGTGCCAACGAGCTGCTCAAACCGGGTCGCGGCCTGTTCAGCGAACTGTTGCAGGCCGGTCACTTTACACTGCTGACGACGTTCGACCGGGCTGTGGACGTTAGCCTCAACCTGATCGGCCTGTTCGACACCGTTGCGGCCATCTCGGCACCTGAGCGCGGAGACCTGACCCCGGCCGATGCCAACAACCCGGACGTCAACTTGTATCTGCCGCCCGGTTGTGCGCGCCAGGTCGTCCAACTGCAGGCCCGCGACGAGTGTCGTCTCAATTTCGCCCTTAACAGTGTGCAACACGGCCATCTGGAAATCAGCCTGCCAGGCGTGCACTCGGACATTGGCGGTGGCTACTTGCCGCGCGCCCGCGAACGGTTGCTGTTGACCCAACCGCAGCGGATGGAGCATCGAGACAATCGCCCGGTAGAAGCGCACCCAGACTGGGTGCAGCTAAGTGCCCGGTTGGGGACTTTGCGCACAACCGGCCTGGCCGGTGAAGGCAGTCTCGAGGTCAAGGCCTGGCCTTTGCCCAAGCCTGCGCGGGGCCGATCGGAAAGTGATGAACAGGACTACTGGCTGGCGATCGTCCTCGACCGGCCGGTGCGGGGCGAGTTGGGGCTGATTGGCCTGCGCGTGATGCGTGAGCTTGGCGTGCGTCATGGCGTGCCGTTCAAGAGTCTCGAAGCACGACCCGAGTTGGCGTTACCTGAAGAATTGCAGCCCATCGCCGCCCAAATCCTGGAGCAAGCGCTGGCGGGAACCGCAATTAGCCTCGAACCCGATCAGGAACGTCTGTTGCTTAGCCGCTATATCCATCGATCTGCCCATTGGACGCCCAGCTACGGGCTGATGATCAACAAGCCGGCGCCGAAGAACAAACGCAACATTTATCCCAACCACCCGCAGACGGGGTATCCCCAATGATGCGCCTGAGCCTGCTCGTCGGCCTGCTGTTCAGTTTGTGTGCCTGCGCCAGCGGTCCCAGGTCCCCCAATTTGCCCTATGACAGCTGGTACGTCGGCCTGGCCGCGCCCCGTTACATGGAAGTATGGGTCGAGACCGTAGATGTGCTCGACCAACGCGGGCTGGCGTACTTTCGAGTGCATGCGGGGGTGGCGGGCTACACCCGCAAACCGGAAGGC
>NZ_VXCP01000070.1 GCF_011355085.1 Pseudomonas akapageensis
ATTATTAGGCCAGTTCAAGCCCGCTCCCACAGAAGTTGTGGATTCAACCGGTCGATGCAACACACTGGAAAATGCGCAATTCTGGCGAAGCCTTCAGCTCGATTTAGGCTTGGCCAACTCAATCCCCGCAGCACCCAGCCGCTTGAGAATTTCAAACAGCAAATCGCTCTTGGTCGCGCCAACGACTCTGGGACTGCCGACGTAACCGGTGATTGTCAGGGTGATGCCATCAGGCGTCAGTTGGCTGAACCTGACGAAGGGTGCAGGCTTCTCAAGTATGGCGTCGTGTTCGATGTAGGTATTGAGTAGCAGGTCCTTGACCTGCTCAGGATCGATATCCAGGGGAAAGATCAGCTCGAGCGTCGCCACGCCCTGGGCGCTGCCGCCCAGGGTGACGTTGCGCAGGTTCTGGGAAATCAACTGGGAGTTGGGGACGATCACGATCGAACGATCGCTGAGCTGGATTTCCGTGGCCCGCACGTTGATGCGACGGATATCGCCTTCGACGCCGCTGATGCTGATCAGGTCGCCCACCTTGACCGGACGCTCGGTGAGCAGGATAACCCCGGAGACGAAATTCTTGACGATTTCCTGCAGGCCAAAACCGATACCCACCGACAACGCACTGACGATCCAGGCCAGGCTGTTCCACTTGATACCCAGTATCGACAGGCTCAGCAGGATGACCACCGCATAGCCGATATTGTTGAACAAAGTGCTCAGCGAGGCGCGCAGGCCCGGGTCCATTTCCGTTTTAGGCAACAGCTCGTTGTCCAACCAGCGGCCCAACGATCGAATCAGGTAAACGCCGATTGCCAGGGCCAGCAACCCATTCATAAGGTGCGCGGGGATAATGTTCAGCTTGCGCAGCCCTTCACCGCCGAGAATGGCCAGGGTCGTGTTCGCCAATTGCCCGAGTGTGCTGCCGACCCCGCCCATGATCAGCGAAATGACCGCCAGCAGCAAAAGCAGCGCCCGGCTTGCCCCCGACAGCACGATAGCGGCCTGCTCCAGGCGTTCGTCGCCTACGCCCAGCAGCTGTTTGAGTGCCTTGCCGCTGGGGTTGCGCGAGGAAAAGATGTTTTCGCAGAGATCTTTGACCAGTTTCGACAGCAGGTAGAAACTCGACACTACGATGAAAATCCACACCAGTTCATAGGTCAGGAAACGTGCGAGGGAGGTATAGCCGATCACCAGGCAAAACACCGAAATCACTGTGACGACACTGGCACCGAAATACATCAGACCGGCAAAGGTGGTCTTCGCTTCCGGGGCTTCACCGGTAGCCGCCAGCGCTCTGCGCACATGATTGACCCGCAACAGCAATGCGCCGATGACCAGCACCGCAGCCAGCGCGATTATGCCCCGGGAGTTAATGACGAGCGGCGAGCTGACGTCCACCATGTAGCCGATCTGCGCCAGTGAAATCGTCACCATGAGCACGGCCGCCAGCACCCGTGGGTAGGGCTTGAGTGCCAGCGCAACCTCATCGGCAATGGCCGGCAGGCGCCATGAAGGGTGCTCGGTGGCTAACAGGGCGCGGCTCAGGCCCGTGATCATGACGCACATATACGCCACCTTCTCGACTTCCCCCAGATAGCTTTCCACGAACGGTGACAAGGGTTGCGGCCTGGCCAGGACCAGCAAGACCAGTTTCAGCGCCCAGACGGTGGTCAATACAGTGGCCAATGTGGTGGTGATTGCCAGCGAACTGCGCCGCAGCCTGCCTTCGGGTAGCCAGTTGATGCAGCACCAGGTCAGCACCCGTTCGGCCAGTCGACGGCCCAGGGTCCAGATCGCCAGGGCCGACAGCAACAGTGCGAAGGAGGCAGCCCGCTGGCCCGGTTGCCAGATGGCTTTCACAGCTGGCCAGACCTGTTCGAAAAAGCCCTGCAGCCGCGACTTGTCATCGTTCTGCAGATCGAACAAGGGTGCCCAGAACCCAACGCTCAGGATACCGCCCGAATGCATCACCAACTGGGACTCCAGCTGGTCACGGCGGATACTGGCAAGCTGCAAGGTGAGAGTGGCGGCACTCTGCTTGATGTCCGCCAGCAGCTTCAAGTCCTTGTCCACCTCGCTCTTTTGCCCCGTGAGGTCTGATCGCTGTTTTGCGATCGCGGGCTCCTCCACCGCCGCCCCCGGACCGGGTGCCGGGCCCAGAACAGCGAGTTGCGCCTGCAACTGTGCCTGCTGGGGAAGCAACGCAGCCACCTGCTGATTGGTGTCACTGATGAATTTCTGTATGACGTCCTGGAGCTCGATCAGTTGGTTGTAATTGGTCGTGACCGAAACCTTTTGTTTGATATCGTCCAGTCGCGCCTGCAGGCTTTGCAGCTGGCTCGCGGCAACTGCAGTCTCGTACTTCACCTGCGAATCCGGGCCGTTGGCTGCCCAGGGCAACCCCGGAATCAGGATGAGCAACAGCATGAAGTACATGCGTAGTGTTGGTTTCAAGGCATTACACATAGGCGGGGCCCTACGCTGTGTGGTATTGCCTGGTGGCCGCTTGCTGCAATTGCACGACAGGCCAAGGCCCTAAGAATAGACCGAATGCGCTCCGAGGTCGGTTTCCGGCAGGGCTTTGCGGCACGCTCAATCCACATCGACTCGCCGCCCCCGCTGAGTTAGGGTAATTCTGCCTTCACCCGGAGAATCACCCATGGCTCAAGGATTGCGTCCGACCCTGCTGCGTTGCCTGATGGCGCTCATGCTCGCCAGCCTGGGCGCCTGCAGCCTGTTGCCGCAACGCGACCCGGTCAAGGTCTCGGTGGCCGGCATCGAGCCCCTGTCCGGCCAGGACATGGAGCTGCGCATGGCCGTCAAGCTGCGCGTGCAGAACCCCAATGACACCGTGATCGAGTACAACGGCATCGCCGTCGACCTGGAAGTCAACGGCCGGCCGCTGGCCTCGGGTGTGAGCGACCAGTCCGGCCGCATCGAGCGCTTCGGCGAGGCCGTGCTGGTGGTGCCCATGAGCGTTTCGGCCTTCTCGGTATTGCGCCAGGGCATGCGCCTGGGCCGCACGCAAAGCCTCGACGGACTGCCTTATGAGCTGCACGGCAAACTGGCCGGCGGCCTGTTCGGCACCGTGCGCTTCAGTGAAGAAGGCACGCTGGATTTGCCGGCGCAACTCAAATAAAGCGCACCCCGGGCTTGACCCGCTCATCCACGCACAGCTCGAACACATCCGGGCGAGCGTAGTGGCCCACCACGTCGAAGTCGTAGCGTGCCCGCACCAGGTCGTCGGTATCGATTTCGGCGCAAAGCAGACCGCGCTCACCCTTTAGCAGCGGCCCGGCCAGCACCTCGCCCAGCGGCCCGACGATCAGGCTGCCACCGGCGATCAGCGGGCGTTCGGCGGGCCAGTTTTCGACCTCGATGCCCAAGGCCTGCGGCGAGTCCTGAACCTGACAGGCGCTGACCACGAAACAACGTCCTTCAGCCGCCACATGGCGCATGCTCACCTGCCACAGCTCGCGCTCGTCGACGGTGGGTGCGCACCAGATCTGCACGCCCTTGGCGTACATCGCCGTGCGCAGCAGCGGCATGTAGTTTTCCCAGCACACCGCCGCCCCCAGGCGTCCGGCCTTGCCATCGACCACCGGCAGGGTCGAGCCATCGCCCTTGCCCCAGATCAGCCGTTCGGTACCGGTGGGCATCAGTTTTCGATGCTTGGCCACCAGGCCACCTTCGGGTTCGAAGAACAGCACGGTGCAGTACAGCGTATTGCCGCTGCGCTCGATCACGCCCACCACCAGGCTGGCCCCGGTGCGTGCTGAAAGGCCGGCCAGGGCCTCGGTCTCGCTGCCGGGCACGTCGATGGCGTTGGCGAAATAACGGGCGAAGGCTTCACGCCCTTCGGGCAAGCGATAGCCCAGCTGGGTGCCGAAGGTTTCACCCTTGGGATAGCCGCCGAGCAGCGCTTCGGGCATGACCACGAGACTGGCGCGGGCTTCGCGGATCTGCTGCTCGAAGGACAGGATCTGCTCGAGGGTCTCGCCCTTGCCACCGGGTAACGAACCGATCTGCAAGGCGGCAACGATGGACTTGGGCATGGCGATGACTCCGTGTGCGTGGTGATGTTGCACATTGTCCGGCGCGGATGAATCATGAATAAAGCCCCATCCATTTCTGAATGATATGAACACCATGAATATCGCCGACGTCGACCTGAACCTGCTGAAAGTCTTCGAGGCCTTGCATGACGAAGTCAGCGCCAGCCGCGCCGCATTGCGCCTTGGCGTGACCCAGTCGGCCGTCAGTGCGGCCCTGCGCCGTTTGCGCAGCCTCTATGGCGACCCGCTGTTCGTGCGCACCGGGCGCGGCCTGGCGCCGACCTTGCGGGCCAACCAGCTCAAACCGCTGATCAGCGAAGCCTTGAACAAGTGCCGGCAAAGCCTGGCCCTGCTTGACCCCACAGCCGGTCAATACGAAGGGCGTGCCGTCACCCTCGGGCTATCCGACGACTTCGAGATCGCCTATGGCAGGCGCCTGATCGACGAGGTGCAACGGCGGGCGCCGCGCCTGCGCCTGATCTTTCGCCAGACCCACAGCCAGATCGTCGCCGACGCGCTGATGGAACGCAGCCTGGACCTGGCGATCACCGCTGGTGGTTTCAGCGAGCGCATGCTCAGTCGCCAGGTACTGGGCGAAGGGGATTATCAATGCCTGCTCGACCCCGCCAGCCTGGCGCCGGGGCAGAACAGCCTGAGCGTGGAGGCGTTCGTGGCCCGTGAGCAGATCCTGGTGTCGTCCGGTGGCTTTATCGGGATCGTTGACGAAGCCCTGGGCAATCTGGGCCTGGGCCGCCGGGTCAGTGCCTCGACGACGCATTTCGCCGCCCTGCCATTTCTGCTCAAGGGCACCCGGAGCCTGGCGACCATCCCCGGGCATGCCGCCCACGCGATTGCCGAACTGGCCGGGCTGGCGCTGCTGCCTTGCCCGCTGCCATTGCCACGCTATCCGATCGAGCTGGGTTGGCGCACCAGCGCCCAGCCGGACCCTGTGGTGTTGAAGGTACGCGAAGCGATCACTGCCTGTTTCCCTTGAAACCTACTTGGCCGCGGCCATCAGGCGATTGACTTCACTGCGGACCATATTGGCGTACTCGGGCGGCGACATCGCGTCCAGTTCCGAGCGCACCCACTCGGCCCACTTGCCCTTGCGCTTGGACTTTTCGCCGATCAGACGGGCGGCCTCACCCTTGGCCTTGCCGAGGTTGGTTTGCCAGAGCTCGAACAGACGCGACTTCTCGTCTTCGATCAACGCCCGCTCGGCGAGGGTCTTGTTGGCCAGATTGAAGCTCATTGGGAATTCCTACCGCGTGAAAATGGGCGCTATCTTACACTGTAGTCGGCCATTTCTCGGAATCACCTTGCCAGGAAAGTCATTGCAACTTTCCACGCCCCACGACATCCATTGATTAATGCCCACCACAATCAGCAGGAGCTCGCAATGGCCCGTAAATCAGTCGCGCAAAGTATCGAAGATCAAATCAAGGATCAGACCTTCAGCGAACTGCAGACGTTGATCGAAGATTCGGAAAAACTGCTCAATGACAGCGCCGCGCTGGTCGGCGAAGAAGGCGAGAACCTGCGCGAACAGATCAGCATCAAACTCAGGCGCGCCCGTGAGGCCGTAACCGGCGTGCGCGCCCGCACCCAGCCGATGGTGGATGCGACCCAGGACTATATTGGCGGGCATCCGTGGCAGACCGTGGCGATATCGGCGGGGTTCGGGTTGGTGGTGGGGTTGCTGCTGGGGCGACGTCCTTAGTTTTCGACCCCCTCGTTCCCACGCTCTGCGTGGGAATGCAGTGATCTGACGCTCCAGCGTCATGACGCGGAGCGTCGGCAGAGGCATTCCCACGCGGAGCGTGGGAACGAGTAGATTTCCGGGCTATTGCGCTGCCAACGCCCGCAACTGCGCCAGCTCTTCACACGGCATGCTGATACCTTCCTTATCGGCCCGCGCCCGCTCGCGGTAACGCCGATCCCCGGACAATCGTGTCTGCCCCGCGGCATGCATCTGCTCGACCAGTTCGCGACTGCGCAGCGCAAACCCTTTTCCGGTCTCGCCCTTGCTCGGGTCTATGACAATAATCAGTTGCCCGGTCCACGGCGTCTTGGCCCCCGGGTGCTGCGACCAATCGAACTCGAACGAGAAATTGCCCCCGGTCAATGCCGCCGCCAGCAACTCGACCATCATCGACAGCGCCGAGCCCTTGTGCCCGCCAAACGGCAGCAAGGCGCCGCCATCGAGAATGGCCTTGGGGTCATCGGTCGGCTGACCGTTACGGTCGACCCCGGTTCCCGGTGGGACCTTGACGCCACTGCGCGCGGCAATCTGTACATCGCCATGGGCCAGTGCGCTGGTGGCCATGTCGAACACCAGCGGATCGCTGCCTTCACAGGGCGCAGCAAAGGCTATCGGGTTGGTACCGAACAAGGGACGATGGCCGCCGTGTGGCACCACGCAGGTCATGCTGTTGACCACACTCAGGGCCACCAGGCCTTCGCGGGCGAAGGGTTCGACATCCGGCCAAAGCGCAGCGAAATGGTGTGAGCTGCGAATCGCCAGAATCGCAATGCCCGCCTCGCGTGCCTTGGCTACCAGCAGAGGCCGAGCTGCAGCCAGCGCGGGTTGGGCAAAGCCGTTTTTCGCATCCACCCGGACAAAACCCGGGGCGACATCCTCGACCACAGGCTGCGCGTGACCATCGACCCAACCGCTGGCCAGCGTCGACAGATACCCGGGGATACGAAAGGTGCCATGACTGTGGGCGCCATCGCGCTGGGCGGTGGCGCAGTTGTGCGAAAGCACTTCGGCGACCTCGCTGGAGGTGCCATGGCGAACGAAGATCTGCCGCAGCAGTTCGGTCAGTTCCGCAAATGAAAGGGTTTCGCTTGCGCCGTCTTTGGCATTTTGTACAGGTGTGGACATCTGAAGCTCCATTGTTTGATTTATTCGCGGGCGCCAGTTTTCAACCCCTCGATTAACCCTGCTGGCGAACCGGACTGTCAAGCCCTGTCACCGGGGCGCGAAGTGCACACAAAAACGTCACCGTTTGTGACCTTTTTTGTGCACAACCCGCGTATCAAGGAAAATTTATCGCACCAAAATAGTGCGCATGCAACATCGATAAAATTTTAAAGCTGATCGAACGATCAATTTTTTATCGTTTAATATCAATTAGATAGAACGACTCAATAGCAAACTCAGCAGGAAATTTGGAAAAACCAGGGAAAAACTGGCATGGAACTGGCTTTGTTGAACACAGGTTTTGTATACAACTTATGTGCACAACAAGAACCAGGAGCCAGCCTGCATGCCGAGCCAAAGCCCCGCTTCATCGATCGACCTGGAGGTGCCCAAAGCGGCATCGCGCAGCTCATCCGCGAGCGCAGCACTGCCCTTGAGCCCTCGCCTGCACAACCACGACCTGGCGCCGACCCAGGCTGAAGGCCGACGTTGGGGCTATTACAGCCTCTTTGCCTTATGGACCAACGACGTCCACAACATCGCCAACTACTCCTTCGCCATCGGCCTCTATGCCCTGGGCCTGGGCGGTTGGCAGATCGTGCTGTCGCTGGCGATCGGCGCATTGCTCGTCTACCTGTTCATGAACCTCTCCGGTTACATGGGCCAGAAGACCGGGGTGCCCTTCCCGGTGATCAGCCGCATCAGTTTCGGGATTCATGGCGCGCAGATTCCCGCGCTGATCCGCGCGGTGATTGCCATCGCCTGGTTCGGCATCCAGACCTACCTGGCCTCGGTGGTGCTGCGCGTACTGTTGACGGCGGTTGCACCGGACCTGGCGACCTATGACCACAACGCCATACTTGGGCTGTCCAGCCTGGGCTGGGCCTGCTTCATCAGTATCTGGCTGGTGCAACTGGCTATTCTCGCCTACGGCATGGAGATGGTTCGCCGCTACGAAGCCTTTGCCGGCCCCGTGATCCTGTTGACGGTATCGGCCCTGGCGGCCTGGATGTATTTCAAGGTCGACGGGCAGATCGCCTGGTCGATTCGCGAACCGCTGAGCGGTGCCGAGATGTGGCGCAATATCTTTGCCGGCGGAGCACTATGGCTGGCCATCTACGGCACGCTGATCCTCAATTTCTGCGATTTCGCCCGCTCCTCGCCCTGCCAGAAAACCATTCGTATCGGCAATTTCTGGGGGCTGCCGGTCAACATCCTGGTGTTCGCCACCATTACCGTGCTGCTGTGCGGGGCACAGTTCTCGATCGACGGACGTATCATCGAAAGCCCCACCGATATCATTCGCTCGATTCCCGATACCTTGCTGCTGTGCCTGGGCTGCCTGGCATTCCTGATTGTCACCGTGGCGGTGAACATCATGGCCAACTTCGTCGCCCCGGCCTTCGTGCTCAGCAACCTGGCACCGCGCTACCTGAGCTTTCGCCGCGCCGGGATGATCAGCGCCACTGTGGCGGTACTGATCCTGCCGTGGAACCTCTACAACAGCCCGCTGGTGATCGTGTACTTCCTGTCCGGCCTGGGCGCCCTGCTCGGCCCGTTGTACGGCGTGATCATGGTCGACTACTGGCTGATCCGCAAAGGCCGGGTCAACGTGCCGCAGCTCTACACCGAAGATCCGCAAGGGGCCTACTACTACAGCCGCGGCGTCAACCTGCGGGCAGTTGCGGCCTTCATCCCGGCGGCGGTCATCGCCATCGTCCTGGCCCTGGTGCCGCACTTCGAACCGGTCTCGCCGTTCTCCTGGTTGTTCGGCGCAGCCATCGCCGGGTTTGTCTATTTCGTCATCGCCGACCGGCGCCGGGCCTTCGAAGAGGTCGACGGCGAGTCGATCGCCGTGGCCAACGCCAGCCATTGATTCTGCGCAGGGCGGTGGCGCCCTGCTTCACCCCAAACGAGGATTTTGCATGCGTATTCTGGTCGTCAACGTCAACACAACCGAATCCATTACCCACGCCATCGCCGAGCAGGCGCGCCTGGTCGCGGCGCCCGGCACCGAAATTGTCGGGCTGACACCGCGCTTCGGTGCCGAGTCGGTGGAGGGCAACTTCGAGAGTTACCTGGCTGCCATCGCCGTGATGGATCGCGTGATGTCCTATGACCAGCCCTTTGATGCGGTGATCCAGGCCGGTTACGGCGAACATGGCCGCGAGGGTCTGCAGGAGTTGCTCGATGTACCGGTGGTGGACATCACCGAAGCAGCCGCCAGCCTGGCCATGCTGCTGGGCCACGCCTACTCGGTGGTCACGACCCTGGACCGGACCGTCCCCCTGATCGAGGATCGACTCAAGCTTGCGGGGCTCTTCGAGCGTTGTGCGTCGGTGCGCGCCAGTGGCCTGGCGGTACTGGAACTGGAGGAAGACCCCCAGCGCGCAGTCGAGGCCATCGTGGGCCAGGCCGAGCTTGCAGTGCGCCAGGACAAGGCGGAAGTGATTTGCCTGGGCTGCGGCGGCATGGCAGGGCTCGACGAGCAGATCCGCCAGCGCACCGGGGTGCCGGTGGTCGACGGGGTAACGGCGGCGGTTACCCTGGCCGAGTCATTGGTACGGTTGGGGCTGTCGACGTCCAAGGTGCGCACCTATGCCAAACCTCGGCCCAAGCAGATTGTGGGGTGGCCGGGGCAGTGGTTGCGTTGAGACAGTTGGTTTTTTAGCGCATTCCTCGTTCCCACGCTCTGCGTGGGAATGCAGTGCCAGACGCTCCAGCGTCGATCCGCCGGGTGTGACGCGGAGCGTCACCGGAGACATTCCCACACAGAGCGTGGGAACGAGGTCAATACCCAGTACATCAACAATATTTCCCCATTCAGGCCTGCATATTTTCCCGGCTCAATCGTCTAGTCAGATGTGAGCATGAATCGCTATCGGGAAAGTCCCTGAAAAGGAGTATTCGCATGTACGACCAGCCAGCGCCGGCATCGACGGACTCGTCGCTGCACAACCAGATTGCACCGACTCATCGATCTTCCGAGACTGGGCGCAGCGCCAATGAGCAGATTCGCGAATTGCTTCGTCGCTATGGGTTACGCACCAGCCTGATCCGCCTGAAGGTCATCGACGTACTGCTGGTCGCAGCCAGAAACGGGCGCCCCGTCGGCGTGCGCGGTGTGCATGCCCAACTGGAAGCGCTTGCCGTCGAGTTGTCGTTTCTGAGTGTGCGCGAGGTGCTCAAGCGCCTCTGCAGCGAGGGTGTCATCCGCCTGAACCCGGACAAGAGCTATAGCCTGACAGCCGAGGCCCAAGCCATTCTGGAGCAAAGGTCAGACAGTTGAACGAAGGTGTTCAGGGTTTGACTTTGCGGCGCATGATCGCATTCAGAACGACCACGAGAATCGCCACGCCAATGGCAATGTATTGAAACAACTGTTCAGTGATCACACCGGCATTCTGCAGGTAGGACAGGCCCAGCATGGTGCCCAGAACCACCAGGGAAATCAGGATGGAGTATTTCAAACGCTGAGATTGGGTCATTACGCACTTCCTTCAATTGCAATCGAGTCAACCGCCCGTGCGGAGCAGGCGTGCATCTTACAATGCCGGGCCTGTCAAAGAACCCTTTCCGTCTGATCCGCTGCCTCGCTACCTGAAAACATGATTGCTTCGGGCACCTGCCCACTCGCATTGGAGTAGATCATGTTGAAACCTAGCCTGCTGAGTCTGGTCATGCTGTTCAGCCTTACAGCCCATGCCCTGCAAACGGAAGACTTGAGTGATGCCACACTCTTGAAACTCGCAGCGACACTGGACAAAGTGGCGGGCAGCAGCCAATGGCAACAACTCTGGAGCCGCTCCCGACACGCCGGGCATCTCGCAGCCCACCCCACGCTGCCGCATTTCACCACCCCCATGGCAGAAATACCCGCTCTCGTTTCAACGACGCTGAATCAGGCACAGAGCATCAGCCCCCTCAAGCAGACGCAAGCCCTGTACCGGCGCGATTTCAGTCCCATGGTCGTTGGTCAGCAGGGTCCACAGGCATTGACCGCTGTCTGTGTCTGGATCGATTGGCGAACCCTGCCGGAAAAACCACGGCTCGATGAGCGTGCGTCGATGCAACAGGTCAGTTTGCTGTTGACGCGACCCTGTCAGTAGCCCCTTTCATGATTTGGCGATGCAGGAGTCATGCTGAATGCGCCCTGCCACGCGCCGTCTGGCCTGTGGCGTGCGTTGCGGTTTTTTTACTACTTCCGACAGGACCAGACCCTACTTAAAACCCTCAAAAAGGCTACTCATGCTGATTCTGTTGTGGCCTAGATATTGTGGGGTTGATTGATTAAAAATCCGTACGCCGTCGCCGGCTTTTCTTCAGACAACGCCTGCGCAAACGATCACCCACCCCTGGCCAGCAAACTGCAGCAAGGACAGCGTCACTGCAACCCGATTCGTTTGCTGGCCATCAATCAGTACAAGGATGTAAACATGGAAACCATCGACCTCAAGCAAATCGATATCAGCCAGCTTCCCCACTCCCTGCAGATGCTGATCGACTGCATCGGCCTGGAAAACGCCTACCGGTTGACCTGCACCTACGGCGGTCGCCCGAAATACATTCCCAAGCATCCCGAACGCACGTCGCTGGCCGACATTCTTCCGCAGGACGCCTTGCACGCGCTGATCAAGCGCTACGCCGGCATGGCCCTGGAGATTCCCAAGTCCGACCATTTCTGCCGGCAGTTGCGTAACCAGCAGATCCAGAAAGAAAGCTCCAATGGCTTTTCACGCAGCGTGCTGGCCGACAAGTACGGCTTGAGCCTGCGCCAGATCGGCAATATTCGCCGCCAGGAATCCGCCTCCCAGCGGTAACGGATTCCATCTGCACCAGGATGTGCAGTGCCTTCAGGATGAAAATGCGCAATGAAGCGCATCAATGAACAGGATTTCGCAAATGGCAACTATCGATAACGAACTCGTCGGCTCGGTCATGAACGCCCTGCCGTTGGACCGGATGATTTCCGGCCCGCTGCAGGCAATGATTCAAGCCCAGATCTCGGCGAGCAAATCCTACGCCGACTTCCTCATGGGGGTCTGTATTCAGGATGGCAAGGCCGTCGCCATTCAATTCGACTACGACGAAACCATCACCGATGATCAAGGGGTGTACAAAGGGACAATCGCCAAGAAAATGCAGATCCCTCTGCTGGCGGCCATCACCCACCCGAACATCAGCATCGAAGAAGGCAATATCGAATTCGAGTTGACCATCAGCCAGCAGGCCGAAAGCTCTTCTGAAACGGCCGCTGGCGCGGAGTTCCAGGCCTCCATGGGCTGGGGCCCTTTCAAGGTATCGGTCAAGGGCCAGGTCAGCCACAAGTCCAGCCAGACCCGCAAGACCGATACGCGCGCACGCTACGCCTTCAATACCCGCGTGGTTCGCCAGGACCCGCCCGAAGCCCTGATGCGAGTGATCGACTTCCTCACCGAAGCCGCCACCAAGCCGACGGTCATGCCGGGTGTCACCGTGGAAAACGAGAGCGCCCTGCCATCGGCCTCGGCCCTGCCCATGCCTGACCAGGTGGATGACGCAATTGCGGTCAACGCCTGAATTTACACCTTCAATCGCGACACCCATGCCTCGCCACCCGGCGAGGCATTCTGCCGACTTCGCTAGGAGCCTAGATCCGTGGCACTTTTTTCCCGCAACAAAGAGCCCATGACCGCCAGTGACCTTTGCGACATAACCCGAGGCCTGCAAGAAGCAGCTGCCGCCACCAACAACCTCATCGCCCAGCAGTACATAAAGCTCTTCGATCAGTTTTTCGATTACGATGCCGACGAACTGGGCACGCCGATGAAAGCCAAGATGGTCGAAGTCGCGCTGGACGAACAGCACAGCATGAAGATCCCGTTGATCTCTTTGGTCGCGCCACGGGGTCTGGCACTCGAACACATGCAGGTCGACCTGTCGGTGAAGATTCAGAACACCGAACTGGCCACCGCAAGTCATGCATTGGAAAATGGTGACATTCAGAGTGGGCGTTTCTTCGTCACGGTCGGGACGGACAAGCGCCAGAGTCAGACACGAGACCCGGATGAAGTGCAGATAAGCATGCAGTTCAAGGCCTGCGAGCCACCCGAAGCCATCAATCGGCTGATCGAGGAATACACCAACCTGATCAGCCCCTTCCGCCCGCCGCCCCCGGTCGTGCCCGCGCCCGAGCCAAATGAATACATCGAGGCCGCCACCGTGCGCTGATGCAGCCGGAGTCCTTTAAAAATCGCGCTTGAAAAACAGATCGAGAGAGCTGGCCAGGCCACTGGCCGCCTCCAGGTACAAGCGCTTGGTCAACTTGTAGCGCAGGGCGATGGTATTGGCCGGTTCAAACACGCCGACGCCATAACGCAGGCTCAAGCGTTCGGACAGATTGCCGCTGGCAACCACGCTGGTGTTGGTGCCGCTGCCTTGGGTATCCAACTGGAAATCTTCAATGCCCAGATCCTTGGCCAGGCCACCGGTGATCGAGGCACTGCCGGCCAACCCCAGCCCCAGAGCCGCCTGGGCCAGCATGTTGTTGTCTTCACCGTTGGTGCTCAGCGGTCGTCCCAGCACCAGGTACGACAGCGCCTGTTCCTGGCTCATGGCCGGTTCCGAAAAGACCTGGGTCGTCGGCTGCTCGGCGTTGCCGGTCAGACGAATCCCGGCAATCACATCGTCGGTCCGGCGGATGGCTTCGATGTCCAGGTACGGCTGATCGATGGGCCCGGCAAACAGCAGGCGCGCGCGGCGGATGGTCAGGCGTTGGCCATAGGCGCGGTAACGCCCGTCATTGAGGTTCAACTCGCCACGCGTATCGAGGTTGTCACCGATATGAACGTGTCCGGCCAGGTTGGCCGTCAAGCCGAAACCGCTGAACGTCAGCTTTTCTTGCCCCACTTCCACATTGATGTCCATGGCCATTGCCAGGGGGGATTTGCCCTCCTCGGTCTGATGCCCGATGATCACCGTGTCATCGGAGAGCTTGACCGTCGATGGCGGCAGCTCACGAATCGTGATCGCCCCCTTGGGCACCAGGACTTTACCGGCAATCGACAGCCGCTCGCCCTTGACCCCGATCTTCAGGTCCGGCGCCACCTCCAGCGCAGCATAGGGTTCGACACTGACGGGCAAGCGCGTGCCCTGTAGATGAAGGTCCACGTCCAGCGCCTGCTGCCAATTGACCTGTCCGCTCAGACTGCCCTGGCCGACATCGCCGCTTTTCCAGCTGCCTTGCAACTGGATGCTTTCGCCCGCGATCAGTGCCTGCACCTGTAGATCCTTGAGGCTGGTCGGTAGCTCGGCGCCACTGACTTCGCCGCCGCTGAGGCTCACATTGCCAGTGACCTGCGGCGCCATGAGCGTACCCGAGAGCTGACCGCTGCCATTCAATTGACCGGCCAGGCGCTCGACCATGGGCAAAAAGGGCCGCGCTACACCAATGTCCAGCCCCGCAAGACGAAACTCGCCCGTCAGCGGCTTGTTTTTCGCCACTGGGTTGATTTGT
Organism: Pseudomonas akapageensis; assembly: GCF_011355085.1. Taxonomy (GTDB): domain Bacteria; phylum Pseudomonadota; class Gammaproteobacteria; order Pseudomonadales; family Pseudomonadaceae; genus Aquipseudomonas; species Aquipseudomonas akapageensis. The sequence goes on from NZ_VXCP01000070.1 coordinate 14,480, forward strand.
GAGGTGACCGTCAATTCGCCCTTCTTGATACCGCGAAAAACCAGTTGGGTATCGACTCGGCGTGGGGTCAGCCGGCTGTCCAGGCGCAGGGCGTCATAAGGGATATCCTGCCACTCGCCCTTTTCGCGCAGACGCAAGGTTCCGCCGCTGGCGTCTACCAGTACATGACCCTTGGGGCCGGAGGCCGGCAGGTCGAGTTCCACATCGGCATTGAGCCGCCCTTGCCAGGCGAAATCCTTGGGCAGCCATTGGCTCAGGCTTTCGATCGGAAACTGCTTGAGGTGATAGCGCAGATGCGGTTCAGGCAGCAGGCGCTGGTCTTCGCCGCACAGGCTGGCCTGCCCCGCCAGCCAACAGTGAGCCCCAAAGTTGAGCTGGCCGCTGGCCAGGCGTTCGAGCTTCGCCGGGGCCTGCAGTTTCCAGGCCTGGCCGCCGGTCTGGATCTCGCCACTGGCCAGGCGACCGCGCCAATTGCCTTTGTCCAGATTGCCGTCGAGCCCAAGATCCAGCTTCAGTTGCGGCCCCTGCAATGCCAATTGCAATTGTTGCCTTCGAATATCGCCCTGGCCCTTGGCCGTCAGATTGCCCAGCGCGGTGTCGCCGATCTGGATGGCGTTGGCACTGAGGTCGAGGACGCCCCGTTGTGCGCTATCGAGTCGAGCCTGGAGATCGAGGCTTTGCAAGCGATTCTCGGCCATGCCCAGGCGCTGCCCCTGCAACTTGAGCTGGCCCTGGGGCGCCTTGAGGGTTCCGGCCACATCCAGCCGGCCCTTGAGCTGGCCTTGCAGCTGCGGCCAGAGCTGGCCCAGGCGCGGCAGGTTCAGGTCGATCTGCCCGGCCAGGCGCTGTTGCAGGCTGCCGCTGCCATTGATGTGGTTGTCGCCCAGGCGGATGTCCAGGGTCCCCAGGGTCCATTTCTCACCTGCCCCTTCGCCCTTGGCCCGGAGCACGGCGGTCTGCCCGCGCAGGCGGCCCTTGAGGTCCAGGTCGGCGTTGAGTTGCAACTGCTCGTTGTGGAATGTTCCCTTGCTGCGCAAGGGACCCGCCAGCGTGCCCGGTAGCTCGCCAACCCAGTAGGCCGGGTTGATTGCGCTCAGGTCCAGTGCCGTGTCCCAGGCAATGCCGTCGGCAAACTGCAACTTCAGATAACCACTGGCCTTGCCCTGCCCCGCCTCCAATTCCAGTTGCGGCAGAAAGATCTGCTTCAGGTCACCACTGAACGGGCTGCCCAGCTTGAATGCACCTGCCGGCCCCTCCAGGTCGCCATTGAAGTTGCCCAGGTAATTGCCATCGCGATACTGCACTTCGCCATTGAAACGGTGCAGAACGACCTGCGGCGATTCGCCAACGGGATACAGTCGGGTCCAGGGAAAATCCAGCCAATCGACCTTTGTGTCGGCGCTGAAACCCTCTTGCCAATCCAGTCGCCCCTTGAGCTTGAGTTGCTGTTCGGAGCTGGCGGTCAGGTCCAGGGTCGCGATATCGGCGCCCAGGGCATCGACTCGGCCTTGCAGGGCCAGGCTGATCGGCCCTTGTTCGGCCGGCAGGCTGGCCTGTCCGATAATTTGATAGCCGGCCTTGAGATCGCCTTTGCCGGTCAGCTCCAGTTGATTCAGTTGCAAGGTATCGGGCAGGTCGGCGGCGGCCTTGAAGCCGTCGGCGGTGATGCGAACCCGGGCCGGCAAATGCTCGGCCAGGGGCTCGAGCTCGCCACTCAAATGGCCATTGAGGTAACCGCTGCTGTCACCTTCAACCTGCAGCGTCTTGAGCAAATCGCCCTTGACCTCCACGGCCAGTTGCCAGGCCTGCTCGCCCACCTTGGGCAGTTGCAGTTGCCCACTGGCGGTCAAGGGCCAGTCACCACCGGGTTGCAAGGTGCCGTGCAGATCGAGGCCCAAATCATCCCGCTGTACTTTAAGCGCATCGATCTGCAAACCCGTTGCCGTCCAATGGGCAGCCAGTTGCAGGTCACTGAGCTGCCGGGTTCCGTCCAGCTCCAGGCTGCCGATGCGAACATCGCCCAGCTCGATGGCCAACGGCAGCTTCAGGTCCGGCAACTGCAGCGGGCCACTGTCGGCGCTGTTGTCGCCGGGCGCCAATTGAAGTTCGACTTTTTCCACCTGCAGCTGCTCGATGCACAGGGTTCGGCGCAGCAGACAGGCCGGCGACCAGGCGATCGACGGCGCCAGCAGCTGCACCCGATCTTCGCCCTGCTCCCAGCGCAGGTTCGCCGCGCGCCAATGCCCCCCCAGGCGACCTTGAAAATCTTCGACCGAAAGTCCGGGCACCAGGCTCAATGCCCAACGACTGCCGGCCTGGGTCCCCAGCAGCGAACCGAGTGCGATGAACAGCAACAGCAAAAGGGCCAGCAGCCCGAGAAAAAAACCCTTCACAACGCGACTCAAAGTTCCGGCCCCATGGAGAAATGCAAGCGAATACCGCCCGGGTCTTCCAGCGCATGGGCCAGATCCAGGCGCAGCGGCCCGACCGGGGAAATCCAGCGCACACCGATACCGACGCCGGTCTTGAGGCTGGGCAGTTCCAGATTATTGAAGGAATTGCCCTGGTCGACAAAGGTTGCCACCCGCCATTTTTCGGCAACCGAATACTGGTACTCGACACTGCCGGCTACCAGGTAGCGACCACCGATCCGGTCGCCTTCGGAGTTTTCCGGCGACAGGGACTGGTAGTCATAGCCGCGAACGCTCTGGTCGCCGCCGGCATAGAAGCGTAACGACGGCGGTATCTTGCTATAGCCGCTGGTAGCGCTGCCACCGAACTGCACCCGCCCGAGCAGTCGATGTCTCTGCGCCAGCGTGGTCAAGCCCTTGAGCATGACGTTTCCATGCAGCAGGTTGGTGTCCGCCAGCAGCCCTTCCTTGGCGACCTGGGTGTCGAACTGCAAGCGATAGCCATTGTGCGGGTCGATGCGATTGTCGCTGCGCAGGTACGAATAACTGACGCCGGGCATGAGCAAGGTACTCAGGCCTGAATCGTCGCCCAGCCGGTACTCTTCGCGCTGCCACTTCAGCGAAATGACCCGCTGCCAGCCGCTGGGTAGCTTGCTGTGCCATTCCGGACCTACGGTCAGCAGTTTACTCACGCTGTCGGTGTTGGCGATTTCTTCGTACTGGTAACCGCCGGCCCAGCGCAGTTTGTCGGTCAGGGGTGGATCGAGCGGAATGTCATAAAACACACCGACGTTCTGCCGTGGTGCCGACAGTTCCATTTCCGCACCATAGCTGTCGCCCCTGGAGTTGGCCCAATGACGCGTCCAGTTGGCCTTGGCACGCGGCCCGACGTCGGTCGAAAAGCCCAGGCCAAGACCCATGGTGCGGGGCTTGCGGGTTGTCAGCTGGACTTCGACCGGGAGCGTCTGCCCTTGCGCCGATGTGGGCGCAGCCTCGACCCGCACCCCCTCGAAGTAGCCGCTCGATTGCAGGTTCTGGTTGAGTTCGGCCACCAGCTCCGAATCGTAGGGCGTGTTCTCCTTGAACGGCACCATGCGTTGCAGGAGTTCGTCGTCAAAGGGCGTATCGCCCTGGAAATGGACTTTGCCCAGGCTGTAGCGCGGGCCACTCTGGTACACCAATTCGATATCGGCAACCCCGGCCTGAGGGTCTATCGCCAGGCGCTGGCGGGTGAAGCGCCCATTGAAAAAGCCATAGCGCGACGCCTGGTTCTGGATCAGCCGCTTGGCATCTTCATAATGCCCATGATTGAGAATCGCGCCACTGCGCAGGGCCTTGCCGTCAGGGACACGAAACACCTTGAGCTGGCTGGCCGGGCCTTCGACCCGAATGGTGACCTCGCGCAGGCGCACCGGCTCGCCCGGCTCGATCTTGAGTACCAGGCGCGGCGACTTGCCGGCTTTCACCTCGCTTTCGATATGCGCCTGATAGTAGCCCAGCGCCTGCGCGGCTTTTTTGGCCTGCTCCTCGGCCCCTCGACTGAACCGCAGCAAGGCCTCCTCATCGCGATCGCCGAGGCTTCCGATATAGCCTTCGACGTTGGCCTTGAGTTCCGAATTGGCAGGCTTGATACGTACGTCCAACTCACTCTGGGCGCAGGCCACGAAACTGCTGACCAGCAGTATCAAACCACCGGCAAATCTTCCTGAAAACTTCATAGGCGCGGATGCTAACACGAGGCTGGCAGAAGCTCTAACCCCGGCATTTCAGGCGCGCACTGCCTCCACTCGCTGGGGACTTGGGTGAAAGAACACATGCTCAAGAACCGGTCCTACCGCAATCTGGCCGATTTCTTGATAACCCTGACGTTTATAGAACTCCAGATAGCGAGGGTTCCCCGTGTCGAGCACGACGCCTTCGGAGTGAGCGTCCACGGCGCACCAGTTGTGCACTGCCGTGAGCAATTGCTCGCCGTAATGCTTGCCCTGGAATTGCGGGTGGATACCCAGCAAGGGCAAGACATGCACGGCACCGGATGGCAGGCAGGCCAGGACCGCTTCGTGGTAGTCCAGGTAGCGGCGAGTACAACGAAATCCGGTACTGAGCAACATGCGCATGCGCCACGCCCAACTCTCGGTGATCCCCAGCCGGCGCTGGGGCGGGGCAATCAGCGCCATGCCGATCAAACGGTCATCGAGCAACATCCCGAGGGCCGGCAACTCCTGAAAGAAATGCTGCTTGACCAGTTCCCGCACCGTGGCCCGCACCCGATGCTCATAACCCGGTCGCTCGGCCTCGAACAGATAGCCGAACGTAGGCTCGTGCCGGTAGGCGTGATAGAGCAATGAACAGGCTTCGCGGCTGTAACCGCCATCGAGCAAACAGACTTCAGCCGTTGCGGTGGAAGATTCAGGCATCGGGTAGAACCTCATCTGGCAGCATGTTTTCCATTGGAGAGCCACACGCCCAGCCTATTCCTACGTGCAAAGCCCCCTGTCCGACGTTAGCAGCCGATACCACCTTGCGCCACGCTGGCGGCGACAAGTGATGTCCGCTAGCATTCCGCTTTTGCCAGGATTGCCGCCATGAAAATCGTTTCATTCAATATCAACGGTCTGCGGGCCAGACCCCATCAGCTGGCGGCGCTGATCGAAAAGCATCAGCCGGACGTCATCGGCCTGCAGGAAACCAAGGTTTCGGACGATCAGTTCCCGTTCGCCGAAATCCAGGCACTGGGCTATCACGTGCATTTTCATGGCCAGAAAGGTCATTACGGTGTTGCCCTGCTCTCGCGTCAGGCCCCCCTGAGTCTGTTCAAGGGCTTTGCCAGCGACGAGGAAGATGCCCAGCGGCGGTTCATCTGGGGCACCTTCGCCGACGCCAACGACCAGCCCATTACCATAATGAACGGCTATTTCCCCCAGGGTGAAAGCCGCGACCATCCGACCAAGTTCCCGGCCAAGCAACGCTTCTACAGCGACCTGCAAGCGCTGCTCGAGAGCCAGTTCAGCAACGATCAGCCGCTGGTGGTGATGGGGGATGTGAACATCTCGCCGGAAGATTGCGACATCGGTATCGGCCCCGACAACGCCAAACGCTGGCTCAAGACCGGCAAGTGCAGCTTCCTGCCGGAAGAGCGCGAGTGGATGGCGCGTCTGAAGAACTGGGGCCTGACCGATAGTTTCCGCCACCTGTACCCGGATGTGGCCGACCGCTTCAGTTGGTTCGACTACCGCAGCCGCGGCTTTGAAGACGAACCCAAGCGTGGTCTGCGCATCGATCTGATCCTGACTTCTCACGGCCTGCTGCCAAGGGTGACGGCCGCGGGGGTGGATTACGACCTGCGCGCCATGGAGAAACCGTCGGACCATGCGCCGATCTGGCTTGAGCTGAGCTGATCGACTCGCTCTACTCGTTCCCACGCGCAGCAAAGGAATGCAGTGCCTGACGCTCCGCGTCACGACGCAGAGCATCAGCAGAGGCATTCCCACGCAGAGCGTGGGAACGAGGTAGTCACTCACCCACAGTCACACTCCGGTCATCGAATTGACTTAATCTCCCGGCAGCCCCTTACCCTCAAGGTACCTGCCGCATGCCCCGCGCGCTTTCAATCCTGGCCGCCCTCCTCCTGTTTTCGGGCCTCACCGTCGCCGAAGAATCCGCACCGGTCCTGCGCATCCAGGGCTCCAACACCATAGGCGCAGCGCTCGGCCCGGCCCTGGTCAAAGGCATGCTGGAAGAACAGGGGCTGCAGTCGGTGCAGGTGCAACCGTCAGGCAACGACAACGAACAACAGATCATCGGCCAGACCAGCGAAGGACAAAAAATCCGCATCGAAGTCGCGGCCCATGGTTCAAGCACGGGGTTCAGTGCACTCAAGTCCGGTGACGCCGATCTGGCAGCCTCCTCGCGCCCGATCAAGGATGCCGAACTGGTGGATCTCGAAGCCCTGGGCGACCTGAAAAGCCCCGATGCCGAACAGGTCATCGCCATCGACGGCGTGGTCATCATCCTGCATCCGGGCAACCCCTTGCAGCAATTGGACACCGAACAACTGGCAGGGATTTTTTCCGGCAGGATCAAGACCTGGGAGCAACTGGGCTCGGGCCGGGGCCCGATCCATCTGTATGCCCGGGATGAACGCTCGGGCACGTTCGAAACCTTCAAGTCGCTGATTCTCGACCCGCTCGGCCAAAGCCTGTCAGCCAATGCCATACGGCTGGAGTCCAGCGAGCAACTCTCGGACAAGGTCAGCCAGGATCCCCAGGCCATCGGTTTTATCGGCCTGCCCTATGTACACAAGGCCAAGCCACTGGCCATCAAGGACGGCGACTCGCAACCCATGCTGCCGACGCCCGCCCTGATAGCCAGCGAAGATTATCCCTTGGCGCGACGCCTGTACTTCTACCTGCCGCCGGACAACCAGAACCCCTGGGCCCGTTCCTTGATGCACTATGTGCAAAGCGAGCAAGGCCAGGCCATCGTCAGTGCCAGTGGATTCGTCGCGCAGAGTATTCAAGCGATACGGGTCCCTCCCTTCGACGGTATGCCAGCGGCTTATCGAGTGCTGGCCGATAACGCCATGCGCCTGTCGTTGAACCTGCGTTTCAGCGAGGGCAGCGCCACACTCGACAACAAGGCCCGGGCGGACCTGGATCGACTGTTCGCCTGGCTCAAGCAAGCCGACAAGTTCGACCGCAAGGTCACCCTGGTCGGCTTTGGCGACACCAAGGATGACCCGGCGCGCGCCTTGCTGCTGTCGAAACTGCGGGCCATGGCGGTGCGACGCGAGCTGGTCAGGCAAGGGGTCGTCCTGCGCGACCTGATCGGGCTCGGCGCACAATTGCCGGTCGCCGATAATGACCTGGACCAGGGCCGGGTCAAAAATCGGCGAGTCGAGGTGTGGGTGAACTGATCAGCCGGTTCAGTTCCCGCTGCGCAGCAACTCCTTGGGCACGTACTTGCCGATCTCGTACTTGCCGATGGCGGCACGGTGCACCTCATCCGGGCCATCGGCCAGGCGCAGGGTCCGCTGCATGGCATACATGTAGGCCAGGGGGAAATCATTGGAAACACCGGCACCGCCATGGATCTGGATGGCCCGGTCGATCACCTTCAAGGCCACGTTCGGCGCCACCACCTTGATCTGGGCAATCTCGCTCTTGGCCACCTTGTTACCCACGGTGTCCATCATGTAGGCCGCCTTGAGGGTCAGCAGCCGAGCCATGTCGATCTCCATCCGCGAATCGGCGATCTTGTCGATGTTGCCACCCAGACGCGCCAGCGGGCGGCCGAAGGCGGTGCGATCCACCGAACGCTTGCACATCAGTTCCAGTGCCCGTTCAGCCATGCCGATCGAGCGCATGCAGTGGTGAATCCGGCCCGGGCCAAGACGCCCCTGAGCGATTTCGAAACCACGGCCCTCACCCAGCAGCACGTTCTCATAAGGTACCCGTACGTTATCGAACAGGACTTCGGCGTGGCCGTGCGGCGCATCGTCGTAACCGAACACCGGCAGCGGGCGGACGATCTTCACGCCGGGTGCATCGGTAGGTACCAGGATCATCGAGTGCTGCTGGTGACGCGGACCGTCGGGATTGGTCAGGCCCATGAAGATCATGATCTTGCAGCGCGGGTCGCAGGCGCCGGAGGTCCACCATTTGCGACCGTTGATGACCCATTCGTCACCCTGACGCTCGGCGCGGGCGGCCATGTTGGTGGCATCGGAGGACGCCACGTCCGGTTCGGTCATGGCAAACGCCGAACGGATTTCGCCACGCAGCAAGGGTTGCAGCCACTGCTCTTTCTGCGCTTCGTTGGCGTAGCGCACCAGCACTTCCATGTTGCCGGTATCGGGCGCCGAGCAGTTGAAGGGTTCAGGCCCCAGCAGGGAGCGGCCCATGATTTCAGCCAACGGCGCATATTCCAGGTTGGTCAAACCGGCGCCGAGCTCGGACTCAGGCAGGAACAGGTTCCACAAACCCTCGGCCTTGGCGCGGGCCTTGAGCTCTTCCATGATCGCGGTCGGCTGCCAGCGATCGCCTTCGGCGACCTGGCGTTCGAACACCGCTTCGGCCGGGTAGACATAGGTGTCCATGAAAGCGGTGACGCGTTCACGCAGTTGCTGGACCTTGGGGGAATAGGCGAAATCCATGAGCAGCTACCTTCTGAATGAGGTTGTCGGGGTCATGAAACCGATGCTAGATCAGCGATCAAGATTTACCTAACCTATTCTCGGCGTGTATAAACATTCATAACCGATATATGATCGGCTGATGCAACCGCAAAAAACACAACAAGAGCGCAGCCCATGAATCTGAGCAAGGTCGACCTGAATCTCTTCATCGTCTTCGATGCCATCTACACCGAAGCCAACCTGACCCGGGCCGGGCAGATCGTCGGGATTACCCAGCCAGCCGTATCCAACGCCCTGGCGCGTCTGCGCGAAACCTTCAACGACCCGCTGTTCGTGCGCACCGCCCAGGGCATGGTGCCCACGCCCATGGCCCAGAACATTATCGGCCCGGTGCGCAATGCCTTGTCGTTGTTGCGTGTGTCGGTTCAGGAAAGTCGCATTTTCAACCCGCTGCAAGCGAACAAGACCTTTCGCATCAGCATGACCGACCTGACCGAAGCAGTGATCCTGCCCCTGCTGTTCCAGCGCCTGCGCCGCCAGGCCCCGGCCGTGATCATCGAAAGCTTCCTGTGCAAGCGCCGTGAGACTACCAAGGAACTGGCCGCCGGGCGCCTTGACTTCGCCGTCGATGCCCCGCTCAATACCGACCCGCAGGTGCGCCACGTCAAGCTCATGGAAGACAACTACGTCTGTGCCATGCGCAAGGGTCACCCACTGTACAAGGACAAGATCAGCCTGGACGAGTACCTGGGCATGACCCACATCCACATCTCCAGCCGCCGCAACGGCCTGGGCCACGTGGACCTGGCGCTGGGCAAGATGGGTGTGCAACGCAAGATCGCCCTGCGCTCGCAGCACTACCTGATGGCCTCGCAAGTGCTGCAGCAGACCAACATGGTCATGACCGTGCCGGAGCGTTTTGCCCGTCGCCATGAGCTGAATTTCGTGAATTTGCCGGTCAAGGATGTGCCGCCGGTGGAGACGCACCTGTACTGGCATGAGAGTACGGATCAGGACCCGGCGAACCGGTGGATGCGGGAGCAGATGATTGAGTTGTGTCAGTGGGTGACTTCGCAGGATGAGCGAGCCTCCCAAGCATAAAGCTCGCTAAAGCCAGCGATAATATTGAATACGCCACCCGGTCAGGTGGCGTAGATTGTCAAGCCCGAAGTGGATGGTATTTAATCTAATCGCTAGGTCAGCAGTTTCATGTCAATGCGATTATTGACCCTTTGATTGACATTGGGAAACGCATGCAGTGGCGGACTAAATGCGCTACGAAGCCATTGCATATCTTCAATGGAATAATGATATGCACCTTTCCCGGCCCCGGTATTTGCCTCGCTCGGACGCTTGAAATGAGCGAAGGAAAAGCCATTACCATCAAGATTAAACTCTCTTTTACCGTCGAAATGAAAATGCGTGACAGCATGCAACTTCTTGGTTTCCTTATTGATAATGTAATAACGGAAAACCCCTTCACCCTTTGCAGTGTCATGCTGCAACCTGCCGACGGCCTGAATTTCAACCTTGCCGGCGTTTAACAACGACTCAACACCTTCTTTGGTCGGATCACTCAACAGATACTGGCGCTGCTTTAGACCCGGTATTTTTTGCAGAAGCTCCTGTGGACGCGCTTTCAACGTAGGAAGGATTTTTTTTACGTCCGGATTCTCTTTGAACGGCTCAAGCAAATCAGAAAATTTCTTATATTTATCCGCTTGCCGCTTGACCAATGACTCGATTGAGTCAGCACTCACCAGAGGTCCTTCCCCCTCCAGCCTGGCAACAAAATCGTCAAACTCTTTTTTGCTCGCAAGTGCTTTTGCGGCGGAAAAAGTTTTTCCATCAGGTTTCAGAACCGGATTATTCGGAGCCGTCTGAACAGGCTGTATATTTTTTGGATTTTTCCAAGGCAATGCTGCGCCGTGATTTGCTAACGTACGCTGGATATTTTCCAGCGCCTGCTTTAATTCAGCCCTTCCCACTAATGGATCCGAACCATCGAGTTTGAGCACAGCCGCATTCAGCGGCATCAAATTCGCTGATACATCAGAATCCTGTTTCAGGTGCTTTTTAATACCCTTGCCAAAACTTTCTAGCGTGTTTCTCAGCTCCACATAAAAGTTAGTAACCACCTCATGACCATTTGCATCCAACAGCCGGTCCAGCTGATCAACCTTTACTTTAATATAACCTGTAACAGCCTGATTAAACTCAAGCGCATCGCCATTCTCTTGATAGCTTTTTAGAGACTGGTCGAATCTCGCCCCTTCAGCTTTAAACGTTTTTTTGAGCTGCGATGATATATTTTTTGAGTCAGCGCCACCCTCAACTCGTCCTGGCGTCGGCAACTCCCCGCGGCCCTGATCTCCGCGCAACCAAACCCACCACTCTTTCCATCCCCCGCCCTGCAATCCGTTTTCGACCAATCGCCCCGAAATCGACCCTGAAGTTACCCATCGTCCATCCCTATTGAGTGTTATGGGCTGCTCGTACTTCGCCGTTGATGTCTGGCTCAGTCGCCAAATGCCATCCTTCCTGAAAACCGCGAAAACGTTGCCATCTTGTTGAATGTAATGCTTTCCATCCTTGAAAAAAGTACCAGCCGAATCCCCTTCAAGTACTTTCCTGGCATCCACTAAAGAGACCAGGCTCTCTCGCCCTTCAAACGGATCATAGGCATACCGCTTGGCACCACTGGCGCGCAGTTCATTGCCCCCCTTCAGTTTTACCGAGCGCAGGTCATTATCAAGTAACGCCAGTTGGGCATGACGGTAGCGAGCAATCGCCCGGGTTCTGCTCAGTTTGCCAAGCTTTCCTAAACTGGCAGCGACAGGACCCAGGTTACCTACGACATCGACCAGTGACATCGCCACAGACACCAATTCCCCGTTGGCGTCTGCGTTGCGACCCTCCAGGTAAGCCCGCACCACCGCATTGGAACCTACCCAGAAATCATAGGCAGAAATGGCCACGCCGATGCCCGGCACAAAGCCCATTGCCTGTTTTATTTTGTCGATCAACAGCTGCTTTTCCAGCGCTTCATCCAGCAGCCGCACTTGATAGTTGGTACGGGAAGTTTTTTGATGCCTGACCTTGGCCTGTACACGCTCTGCATCAAGCAAGCAGGCGGGAACGCTTTCAAACGAGTCCCGGGCTGTGTCCACAGTGATGAACGAACGAAACGATTTGCGCCAGGCCTCCTCGATGTAGGCGATATGTTTAACGGTATCGCCATCCACCGCACATCCCGCCACAAAGGCAGTCATTTCGCTGCTGGCAGTCATCTGAACCAGGTCGTCACAAGCAGCCTCGATAGTGGCGTACTCGCCCAGCACCCTTGCATTGGGTGCACCTGGCAAGAACATAACCGTCTTTTTCGAAACCTGGTCCTCAATGAACAGCAGACCGTTGAGCGAGATGTCTGGGGAGTTGAACAGGGTACTGGCGGACGTCAGTTTTGGTGTTTTGAGCGCAACGTTGAAACCTTGCAGCTGAAGCTCGCTCGGCGCATGTCCCTTGGCCAGAGCTTCCAGGATGCGTTTACCTGATGTCGACAACCTCTGACTGGCCGCCAGCGTGTAAAGTTCGAACACCCAGCGCCAGGGTGCTTGCAAGGTTTCGACGATCATCCCGCGTTCGAAAGCAGTGCTACCGGGCGACCGGTAGGCACTTTCTATTTTTCGCGAATACGCGGCGGCCGCATCAAGCGACGTTATCAGCCGGATGATGTAATCCGCCAGATTGGGATAGTTGTCCAGCTTCTCCTGGTTAGCGACATGTTCCGACTCAACCACAAACTCTGCAGCCTTTAGCTGCTCTTTGGTGGATGAATCCAGATTACTCAATGCCAGCTCACCGAGTGCCACCGTTGTCCACTCGCCTTGGCCTTCATAGCTGTACACAAAGATCCAGTGTTGATCTTCTGCCCTGCGGCGCAGTCCTTCACCTGCGGCTCGGTACTCGGCGGCTGTATAAGTGCCACCGCGAGGGTTCACAACCTTGAGCAGAACGGGTTCGACCGAGCCCGGTATTTCAACGCTGACCTTGAAAGGCCAGACCAGGCCAATGTCGCGCTCTAAACGTGGACGCAAAAGGCTCTCGACAAAAGCAACGCGCCCAGGCAGGAGCTGGGTCAATTGCCTGTTCGCTTTCACAAAAGCCGAGCGCAAGCCTTCCAGCGCATTCTGCGCTGCCTCGCGACTGGCCGAGGTGGTCAGGTCGAATTGCTTCTTGATGCTGTCGGCATCAGGCAGTATGAGCATTTGCTCGCTGACGCGTGCATAAGCGGCTTCCCTGACAGCGTTCGATGGCACTGCCAGTGTTGCAAAGGTTTGTACTTGCAAGCGTGCCAGTGATTGTTCGATTGTCGGCGCATCGGCAAACAATGCCCGGCCGGCTGCGATGAGTCGTGCGTGTCTGCGATCGTTTTCCAGCTGCGCCAGAAGGCTTTGTTCGAAAATGTCACCAGCAAGCACTGAAAACTCCAGACCGACCGCCAGGCCTTGTTCAGCGCAGGTATCGAGGTAGTCGTCGACAGCCTGCTCCTGACCATAAGGCAAGTTGTCCAGCAACGCCGAATACGTTCTCTCGCGCAATGTCCGCCCAAGCGCCGAGCGCAGTTGCGTGGCGTTGTCGAACGCTGCCAGTCCGCCCTCCTCGCCGGGTACGTACAATAACGCCGGCGACTGCTCATCTGGCTCGTCGTAGACATCCAGCACCATGAACACCAGCGCACCGGCCACCTTCCAGCGCTCGGTGTCGGAGTGAATCGTGAGTTCAAGCGCCACGCTCAAGCGGTCGATTCCAGAGTCGGACACCGGCTTCGAAACAAGTTCTTCTATCATCGCCAACTGGAGCTGGCTGAGTTGACCCAGCGTGCGCTGGCTCCTGGCCTCATCGAGCAAGCGACGAGCCCGTTGCTTGCAAAAGACCTTGAATGCCTGGTTGCGGCCGGCTTGCCAGTTGGAAGCGCGGCTGGCGTCGATCAAAGCCCTTAATCCCGAGTGGGCCTGTTCACGTCGCTGTTGCGCCGCGATGGAGCTTTCCTGCAATTGCCGCAGCCGATTGGATGCGGTCGAGCCTTCCGCAGGTTCGCCAATGTAGTCCAGAATACTTTCTTCCATTTGCCCAACCGCTTTTTCTCGGTAAGCAACGGAGAACCGCGGGTCAAGGCTGCCGAAATTGATCAACTCGCTGTCACGGCACCCCTCTTGCGCAAGACGCCATTGGATCTGATCTCTAACGGCCTGCGACACATCCTTGACATAAACCTTCTCAAACTGGTTGATCGATTTATTACGCAGCTCGATCAAAATGCTCTCAAGCATCATGGTGAGCGGATTTCGGGTTATAGGAAGATAGGTGAATGCACGCGTCGGGTCCGGCGTGGCCCCCGTTTTCCTCGCATAGAGCTTTTCCACAAAATCTTGCAGCGCTTTTTTGTCCGTGAACCAGCGACATCCGTTGCCCATCGAGAACAGTAGGCATTCTCCGGTTTCATCCAGATTGCGAAACACGACAAAGCCGGCAGTCAATTGCCGTTGCCTATTGTCCAACGCCACGCAGAAAAGGGCATGGGGGATGGAGGTTTGTTCAAACCTGCCGTCTGCATTCCATTGGGCCTGGGCATTTGCAAGAAACTCCAGCGCCCATTTCCAACCGGCATGGGGAAGTTTCAGCAAACCGTAGTCAATGTCTGCCCGTGCCTTGAAGTACTCGATCAACGACTCGAATACAGCGCTCCAGCGACTGATTGAAGTTTCCGGTGCCCGGGATACCCAATACGACCCCTCCCGGGTTTGTCCCACTGGGGCCAACCTTGCCAATTGGTGGAGTCGGGAAACTGCGTGGGCCACCTGTTGCTGAGCCTGGAACAAAGCATTCCCCGCTCCTTCCATGCTGTCCAGCCATGCGGGTGCTGCACTCGGCTCTGCAGATTGTGTCGTTACCATGGGGAGTCACTCCTTGTGACGAAAGCAATAAAACGCGAGTGTTTTGTCCCCGCGCGGGCGGCCGAAGCGGCCGGTTATTGCTCAGTATTCCCGTCTGTTTCTGCGTGGAGCATTCGGAAATACCCCCCCGATACGATGTCTGGTGCACGCCGACCTTGACGTAAACGTCAACCTGCCATTAGGTTAGTCTCATGCCTTAATGCGAGCCTCACCATGAGCACCCAGACCTACAGCATTTCCGACCTGTCCCGCGAGCTGGACATCACCACCCGGGCCATCCGTTTTTATGAAGAACAAGGCCTGCTCAGCCCCGAGCGGCGTGGTCTTGAACGGATCTATACGGCGCGCGACAAGGTCAGCCTCAAGCTGATCCTGCGCGGCAAGCGCATCGGTTTCTCCCTGGCCGAGTGCCGCGAGCTGATCGAGCTTTATGACCCCAGCAGCGGCAACGGCAAGCAGCTCAACAGCATGCTGGCCAAGATCGCCGAGCGCCGGGCGCAGCTGGAGCAGCAGTTGCTGGATATCCAGCAGATGCAGCTGGAACTCGACACTGCCGAAGAGCGCTGCGTACAAGCGCTGGCAGAGACCCTGAAGAATCAGAAGAACGGCCGCCAGGCCCCCTAGAACAGGAACAATGCCATGTCACTGCCAAACAAAGTCCGCCTGGTCGAAGTGGGCCCGCGCGATGGCCTGCAGAACGAAGCCCAGCCCATCAGCGTCGCGGACAAAGTCCGGCTGGTCGATGATCTCACCGCCGCCGGCCTCAGTTACATCGAGGTCGGCAGTTTCGTTTCGCCCAAGTGGGTGCCGCAGATGGGCGGCTCGGCCGAGGTGTTCGCGCAGATTCAACGCAAGCCCGGGGTGACCTACGGCGCACTGGCACCGAACCTGCGCGGCTTCGAAGATGCACTGGCGGCCGGCGTCAGAGAGATTGCGGTGTTTGCGGCGGCGTCCGAATCGTTCTCCCAACGCAACATCAACTGCTCGATCAGCGAAAGCCTGGAGCGCTTTGTGCCGATCATGGAGCAGGCCCGCGAGCACGGTGTCAGTGTGCGCGGTTACGTCTCCTGCGTGCTGGGCTGCCCGTACGAAGGCCAGATCAAGCCCGAGCAGGTCGCGGTGGTTGCCCGTGAACTGCACCAGATGGGCTGCTACGAAGTGTCCCTGGGCGACACCATCGGCACGGGCACCGCGGGTGCGACGCGCAAGATGTTCGACGTTGTCGCCGCGCACGTGCCCCGCGCGCAGCTGGCCGGGCACTTCCATGACACCTATGGCCAGGCTGTGGCCAACATCTATGCCAGCCTGCTCGAAGGTATTGCGGTGTTCGACAGCTCCATCGCAGGTCTCGGCGGCTGCCCTTATGCCAAGGGTGCCAGCGGCAACGTTTCGACCGAAGACGTGCTGTACATGCTGCAAGGGCTGGGCATTGAAACCGGTATCGACATGGAGCTGCTGATTGCGGCGGGCCAGCGGATCAGCGCCGTGCTGGGGCGCCCCAGCGGGTCTCGGGTAGCCCGGGCGCGCAGCGCGCAGTGACAAGTGTGGGGGTAACGCCAGTGCAGTGTTACCGCCCCCTCACCTCAAGCGGTAAAAGCGAGTAACACGGAAACAAAATTTCACCACTTTTTTGTGAAGCTTTTTTTACCAAAATCTAAGTTATTGATTTTATTGGTTTTTTAAAAGTTGGCACGGGACCTGCTATATCTCTGGCACAACAACAATAAAAACTGCAGCAAACCCAATAAAAATAAGACGTACCGACTCTGACATAACAAGAACAAACACGGCAGAGACGCAGCTAACTGATTTTTTTGGAGAGGATGTGCTTTCCAGGGGCGTGCCCCGCGACCGGACAGAGAACAATAAAACTACCCCAAGGTAGCTACGGTGTCGGTTGGATCAGCAATGATGAAGGTAGATCAGCGCTCAAAAAAATACGTTTGCTCTTGACCCCGGATGGGGGTCGCTAAAAAAACCAAGGAGGGGAAGGTCCGACAAACACGCAAACAGGCTAAACCCCAAAAATAACAAAAAGTAGCAGACACACGACCCAGGGGGGGGGTTCGTCGCACCTCAGGG
>NZ_VXCP01000071.1 GCF_011355085.1 Pseudomonas akapageensis
CCGGCGCACCCTAGGCCCCAGCGCTCCGGGCTCGCAGACCCCGGTGGGTGATTGGGCCGCGCCGGGGCAAGACTAGCCACCGGGAAACACAGGCGCAACAGCGTTCAAGGCGGGTTGATTATGCTTGGGAAATGTCGTTCAAGAAATAAAGAATTTGCCTACAGGTAGACCGCAATCGCGCCGAACCTGTAATCAAATGGACTCGCCCCCGCCGAGGCATCACAGTGCCACGGTGGCGTTCTTAAGAAGCCAACGGCAGCGAGGGCGAGTCCATGAAAAAGCATACGGCGAAACACAACTCCTTGTCTTCAATCGAGCTCTGCGTGAACTTGGCAATTGATCTGGCCAAGCAGGTCTTTCAACTGGCGGGTGATGATGGTCCTGGTCGTGTTATCTACGAAGATCGGATCAAATCCCGTGAAGCGTTTCATGAGTACCTGATCAAGTTGCCTGTGACGGTGACCGTCCTAATGGAGAGTGGGCCTGGAGCGCAAGCCTGGGCCCGGTTGCTCCAGGCAAAAGGGAACCCAGTACGTATCCTGCCAGCCCAGCGGGTGGCCGAGCACCGCAGTGGAGCCAAGAACGATCGCAACGACGCGCATGCCATTCTTCGTGCGGGTCGGGATTCGAGCATCGCAGCGGTGCCGATCAAAAGCACCACGGCGCTGGCGATACAGGCTCTACACCGGGCCCGACGAGGTTATGTCCGGCGGCACACTGCACTGGGCAATCAGGTACGTGGCTTGTTGCTTGAGCACGGTGTAGCCCTGGCGCAAGGCGATGTGGCTATCAATCAAGGTGTGCCGCGGATACTGGAAGACGCCACTCAGCCACTGCCGGATCTGTTGCGAGAACTGATCGATGAATTGCTCGTCGAAAGGCGTTATCTGGGCGAACGCATCGCTGTACTGACAGCCCGGGTGGAAG
>NZ_VXCP01000072.1 GCF_011355085.1 Pseudomonas akapageensis
GGGCAACGGGAGGCGCGGGAAGGGTCCAGTCGACACATTCTGTATGTGCAGGAAGTGCTGGATGAGGTGCGTGAGGAAGTGCAGCGCGTGGCCCGGGCGGAGCGGCGCAAGGGGTTATGACGAATAAGCGGCCGCTTTGCGGCCGATCGCTGGCAAGTCGAGTCGTCGCACCGCAGCTCCCACAGAGATCTTTAGTGAACCCTGTGGGAGCTGGCTTGAACTGGCCTAATAATTCCGGACACCTCTTAAGGGCGATATGATTTCGCCAACTTGGAGGTTCCATGAACGAAAGAAAGGTCTATTCCCGCGAGTTCAAGCTGCGTGCTGCCAGCATGGTGCTCGATGATAACTGTCCGGTTCCAGAGGTGTGCGCATCTTTGGCTATTGGACCGACTGCATTGCGACGGTGGGTCGATCAGGTTCGCAAGGAACGCGAAGGACAGTCAGTCAAAGGCACCAAGGCGATTACCGAGGATCAGCGTCAGATCCAGGAGTTGAAGGCCAAAATCAAGCAGATGGAGCTGGAGGCAGAGATCTTAAAAAAGGCTACCGCTCTCTTGATGTCGGATCCCGCTCGTTTTCGATGATTGCGGAGCTGAGAGAGTCGTTTCCGACTGCCACTTTGTGTCGTGTGTTTGGCGTCAGACGCAGCAGCTTTTATGAGTGGGCTCAGCGTCGCTCACAGCCCCAGGTCAGACGGGAGGAACTCAAGGCGCAGGTGATCAAGCTACACGCTGAAAGCCGTGAAAGCATGGGCTCGCGGATGATGTCCAAACGTCTGAAGGCCGAGAATATATCGGTGGGTAGAAGCTTGGCTGCGGCCTTGATGAAGGAGGCCTGCATCGTCAGCAAGCAGCGCCAACCTCATCCATTCAGATCCAAAGGGGTGGAGGCATTTGTGGCGCCGAATCGGCTTGAGCGTAACTTTACGCCCAGCGCAATAAATCAGGTGTGGTGCGGTGACGTCACGAGCCTGATGGTCGGTAAACGCTGGTTTCATTTGGCAATTGTGATCGACTTGTATGCACGCCGCGTAATTGGCTGGGCGTTTTCCCTGGTCAATGACGCGAATCTGGTCAGCAAAGCGCTGCGTATGGCGGCCGATCTCCGGCAGCGGGAGCCTGGGCTGATGTTTCACTCTGATCAAGGCTGCCAATACACCAGCCGACGATTTCAAAACGAACTGACGCGGTACGGAATATTGCAGAGCATGAGTCACCGCGGGCAATGTTGGGACAATGCGCCTACCGAGCGCTTCTTTGGATCCTTGAAATCGGAGTGGGTACCTGGCAAAGGCTATGGCACAACAGAAGAAGCGCAAATCGATATCGTGCGCTTCTTCATGTACTACAACCGCACAAGGCTCCACAGCTACAACGGTTATCTGTCACCGATAGCCATGGAGCAAAAAGCGGCATAAGCACCGTAACCGGTGTCCAGAATTACTTGACCAGTTCAGCTTGCC
>NZ_VXCP01000073.1:0-793 GCF_011355085.1 Pseudomonas akapageensis
CCGCACCTTACGCGGGGCGGCGCCGCGGCCGCAGCACCGTGCGACGGGGTGTGGAAATGAAAGTTGACCCGGGCCGATCAGGGCCCGGGCACTTTCAACTCAATCCTGAATGCTCAGCCCGTATTCCGCCGCTGCATCCTGCAGCCACAGCCACCAGTAGTCGGAGAAGCTGCGACGGATCAGCAGTTCCCAGGTTTCATCGCCGGTGCGGCGGATCACCAGTTGCGACTTGGCGAACACCGTGCCGACCGCCTTGCCCACCGGGAAGTTGTTCGGGTGCACGTCGTAGCTGGTGGATTTCATCAGCACTTCGCGGACTTTCGGCCCGCTCAGTTCCAGCAGGGTCTGGCCGCCGCTGACGTTGACCACGGCGATGTGCTGGCCGGCCAGGGCTTCGCGCAGTTTGTTCTCCACGGCCACTTCCTGGCCGCCGGGGACGATCAGCAGCCACTCGTCCGGGCCCATCCATTGCAGCGACATTTCGTCATTGGCAACGACGGTCAGGGCCACCGGCAGTTCCAGGCCCAGGGCCTTGAACACGCCGCCGGCGAAGGCCGGGTCGTGGCCGTTGCCGCGCAGGGTCAGGTGACCGAGCAGTTTCTTTTCACGCAGGGTGACCCCGGCGTTCTTGCGGCCCTTGCCGACCAGGCTGGCCAGGTCGGCATGCGCCAGCGGCGATTCGGCCTTGGCGCCGTTGGTGGGGCGTTGTTGGTAGACGTTGACTGTGGTCATTGGACACCTGTCTCTGAATTCTGTGAGCTGCCGTGTTGTCGATGCGGGCCTCATCGCTGGC
>NZ_VXCP01000073.1:898-2220 GCF_011355085.1 Pseudomonas akapageensis
CTCATGTAGCTGGAGGTCACGTGACCGACCATGCTCATCGGGATCGTCTGCTTGGTGTTGAACACCAGTTGCGCCCCTTCAGGCAGCAGCTGGGTCGGGTCGACCGGCTTGAGGCCCACCAGTTGCTTGCGGTTCTCGCGCACGCAGTCTTCACGGTTCATGCCGCGCCAGCCGATCCAGGAGAACGGCTTGGTCCGGCCGACGCACCAGCCCATGTTGAGGTCGTCCGGGGTCATCGAGCTGTCGGTGTCCTGGCCGACGATGATGAAGCCCTTCTCGGCCCGCAGCACGTGCATGGTTTCGGTGCCGTACGGGGTCAGGTTGTACTTCTTGCCGGCCTCGACGATCTTTTCCAGCACGCCCATGGCGTAGTCGGCCTGCACGTTCACTTCATAGGACAGCTCGCCGGTGAAGGAGATGCGGAACACCCGCGCCGGCACACCGCCGACCTGACCTTCTTTCCAGGTCATGAACGGGAAGGCTTCCTTGTCCAGGTCGATGTCGGTCACTTCGCTGAGCAGCTTGCGGCTGTTGGGCCCGGACAGGGTCAGGGTCGCCCAGTGGTCGGTGACCGAGGTCAGGTACACCTTCAGGTCAGGCCATTCGGTCTGCTGGTAGATCTCCAGCCACTGCAGCACGCGTGCCGCGCCACCGGTGGTGGTGGTCATGACGAAGTGGTTCTCGCCGATGCAGGCGGTCACGCCGTCGTCGAAGACCATGCCGTCTTCCTTGCACATCAGGCCGTAGCGGGCCTTGCCCACGTCGAGCTTGGTCCAGGCGTTGGTGTAGACGCGGTTGAGGAACTCGCGCGCATCCGGGCCCTGGATGTCGATCTTGCCCAGGGTCGAGGCGTCGAGCAGGCCCACGCTGTCGCGCACGGCCTTGCATTCACGGGCCACGGCAGCGTGCATGTCCTCGCCGCTGCGCGGGAAGTACCAGGGGCGCTTCCACTGGCCGACGTCTTCGAACTCGGCACCGTTCTTCACATGCCAGGCATGCAGCGCGGTGAAACGCACCGGCTCGAACAGGTGGCCGCAATGGCGCCCGGCAACGGCGCCGAAGGTGACCGGCGTGTAGTTGGGGCGGAACATGGTGGTGCCCATCTCGGTGATCGAGATGCCGCGTGAACGGGCGGCAATCGCCAGGCCGTTGATGTTGCCGAGCTTGCCCTGGTCGGTGCCGAAGCCCAGCGCGGTGTAGCGCTTGACGTGCTCGACCGACTCGAAGCCCTCGCGGGTGGCCAGTTCGATGGCCGCAGCGGTGACGTCGTTCTGCAGGTCGACGAATTGCTTCGGCGCCCGGGCGGTGGATTTTTCGTGGGG
>NZ_VXCP01000074.1 GCF_011355085.1 Pseudomonas akapageensis
CCTCGATGACCACTTCTTCGAACTGGGCGGGCATTCCCTGCTGGCCGTGCAGACGGTTTCACGGCTCAAGCGTGAATTCGATCTCGACATTGGCGTGCGCGAGCTGTTCGAGCGCCCGCAACTGGAAGCCTTCGCCGGCTTTGTCGATGCACTGCGCCCGCGGGCCCAGGCCGCGCTCCAGGAACTGCAAGACGATATCCATGCCGCATTGGCGCAACTCGACGGACTGTCGGCCGACGAACTCGAAGCCCTGCTGGCGGAATAGGACAGAACTGAATTTATGCAAAACCTGATCGCTTCCCTCAAAGACCTGGCCCCTGAAAAGCGCAAGGCGTTGGCCGCGCTGTTGAAGAAAAAAGGTATCGACCTGTTTGCGCAGATGCCCATCAACCCGGCTGATCGCAGCCTGCCGCTGGCCTTGTCCTATGCCCAGCAGCGGCTGTGGTTTCTCACGCAGCTGGAACCGGCCAACAGTGCCTACAACATTCCAGGCGCCCTGCGCCTGCGCGGCCGGCTCGATCAAGACGCCCTGCAGAAGGTGTTCGATGGGCTGGTGGCACGTCATGAAAGCCTGCGCACGCGTTTCATGGCCGATGCTGATGCCAATGCGCAGCCACGGCAGGTGATCGATGCGCCGACCCCAGTGGCCCTCACGCACATTGATTTGCGCGGGCAGGGCGCCGAAGCCCTGGCCGCCGCCGTCGAAGCCGAAGCCTTGCAACCCTTCGACCTGGCGGGCGGTCCCTTGCTGCGGGTCACCTTGTTGACCCTGGCCGATGAGGAGTACGCGCTGCTGCTGACCTTGCACCACATCATCGCCGATGGCTGGTCGATGAAAGTGCTGGTGGACGAATTCGCTGCCGGTTACAGCGCTTGCGTTCAAGGCCATGCGGTGGACCTGCCGGCGTTGCCGGTGCAGTACGCCGACTATGCCCAATGGCAGCGCGAGTGGCTCGAAGCTGGCGAGTTGCAGCGCCAGCTCGATTACTGGAAGGCCCAACTGGGCGATACCTCGCCGGTGCTGGAATTGCCGTGGGACTTCCCTCGCCCGGCGCTGCAAAGCTATCGCGGTGCCCGGCAGCGTCGCGTGCTCGGCGAAGGTTTCGGTCAACGCCTGCGCCAGTTCGCCCAGGCCCAGGGTTCGACGACTTTCCAGGTACTGCTGGCGATCTTTGCCGTCAGCCTGCAACGGGCCAGTGGCCACAGCGATCTGCGTATCGGCGTGCCGACGGCCAATCGCAATCGGCTGGAAATCGAGGGCTTGATCGGCCTGTTCGTCAACACCCAGGTGCTGCGCTGTGAGGTGGATAACCACGGCAGCTTTGCCAACCTGCTGGAGCAGGTACGCGAACGTGCCCTCGGTGCCCAGGCCAATCAGGACCTGCCGTTCGAGCAACTGGTCGAGGCCCTGCATCCGGAGCGCAGCCTGAGCCACAATCCGCTGTTCCAGGTATTGTTCAACCATCAGCGCCAAGGCTTTGGGGCACTGGCCCACTTGCCGGGCCTGACCCTGGAAGCCCTGGACCAGGAAGAGACCTCTGCGCAGTTCGACCTTGGCCTGGACAGCAGCGAAGACGACAGCGGTCGTATCGTGCTGTCGTTCACCTATGCCGTGGACCTGTTCCTGCCTGCCAGTATCGAGCGCTTCGCCGAACGCTTTGAAGCCTTGCTGCGTCAGGTGATCGAGCAGCCGCAACTGCCTCTGCTGCAGTTGGCGTGGCTCACCGATGAAGAGCAGCGGCAACTGCATGCCTGGAGCCAGTCGGCGGGCGTCACCCCGAGCCTGCCACTGGTGCACGACGCCATCAGCGAACAGGCCGCTCTGCGTCCGGACGCCATTGCGCTGGTGTGCGGCGACCGCTCGCTGGCCTTCGCCGAGCTGGAAAGCCGTGCCAACCAGTTGGCCCACCGTCTGATCGCCCTGGGCGTAGGGCGGGAGACCCTGGTCGGCGTGGCACTGGACCGTTCGCTGGAACTGATCCTCGCGCCGTTGGCGATCATCAAGGCCGGCGGCGCCTACGTGCCGCTGGACCCGGAATACCCGGCCGAACGCCTGGCCTACATGGTCAAGGACTCGGGCCTGCAGCTGGTGCTGACTGATTCGATGCTGGCACTGGAATGGCCGGAAGGCGTGCAGGCATTGGCGCTGGATCAACTGGATATCAGTCGCGAATCTCCCGAAGCCCCGGCCGTGGCGATCGATCCGAAACAACTGGCCTACATGATCTACACCTCCGGCTCCACCGGCCAGCCCAAGGGCGTGACCGTCGAGCACGGCCCGTTGAGCATGCATTGCCGCGCCGCCGCCGAGCTGTACGACATGAGCGTCGACGACATCGCCCTGCATTTCGCCTCGATCAGCTTCGACGGTGCGGTGGAGCAGTGGCTGTCGCCGATGATGTTCGGTGCGCGCCTGGTGCTGCGCGGCCCGGGGCTGATCTCGGCCGAGCAGAGCTACCAGACTCTGGTGGATGAGCAGGTCAGCATCGCCTATTTCCCCACCAGCTATGCCCACCAGTTGGCCGAATGGGCTCTGGCCCATCCACAGGATTTAGCGCTGCGCTCGTGCACCATCGGTGGCGAAGCGGTGTCGCGGGAGACCTTCGAGCTGCTGCGCCGTGGTCTCAAGGCGCAGCGCATCATCAACGGCTACGGCCCGACCGAAACCATCGTCACCCCGACCCTGTGGCGCGCCGACGGCGATGTGGCGTGCGACACGCCGTATGCGCCAATTGGCCATGCCGTCGGCAACCGCACCCTGTACGTGCTCGATGCCGACCTCAACCTGTTGCCGCCGGGCATGGCCGGTGAGCTGTATATCGGTGGTGAAGGCCTGGCGCGGGGTTATCACCAGCGTCCGGACCTGACCGCCGAACGCTTCGTGCCGGATCCGTTTTCTACCGAGGGTGGCCGTCTGTACCGCTCCGGCGACCGCGTGCGCTGGCTGGCCGATGGCAGCCTGGAATACCTGGGGCGCATCGACCAGCAGGTCAAGGTGCGCGGTTACCGCATCGAGCTGGGCGAGATCGAAGCCCGTCTGCAAGCCCACGCCGACGTCGGTGAAGCGGTGGTGGTATTGCGCGACAAGCGCCTGGTCGGTTATGTGGTGTCGAGCCGCGATGACAGTCTGGCCGAGGAGCTGAAAGCGCAACTCAAGGACGCGCTGCCCGACTACATGGTGCCGAGCAAGATCCTGGTGCTGGAACGCTTCCCGTTGACCCCCAATGGCAAGGTCGACCGCAAGGCGCTACCGGAGCCAGTGTGGGAAAGCCAGAGCTATCAGGCCCCGACGACTCCAGAAGAACAAGCCCTGGCGGCGATCTGGCAACAGGTATTGGGCCTGGAGCAGGTCGGTTTGCACGACAACTTCTTCGAGCTGGGCGGCGACTCCATCGTCTCGATCCAGGTGGTCAGCCGTGCGCGGCAGGCCGGCCTGGCGCTGACGCCGAAAGACCTGTTCCAGCATCAAACCCTGCAAGCGTTGGCACGGGTGGCCAAGCCGGTCGAAGGACAACGGGCCATCGATCAGGGCCCGGTCAACGGCGAGCTGCCGTTGACACCGATTCAGGCCTGGTTCTTCGAGCAACCAATTCCCCAGCGTCACCACTGGAACCAGTCGATCCTGCTCAAGGCGGCGCAACCGCTGGACAGCCAGGCGCTGAACAATGCTTTGCAAGCCCTGGTCGTCCACCACGATGCCCTGCGCCTGAGCTGGCAGCAGCACGGGGACAGCTGGACCCAAAGTCATCGCGACCTCAGCGAACAAGCGTTGCTGTGGGAACGGGAGGCGACTACAGCAGAAGAAATCACTGCCCATTGCGATGCGGCACAGGCCAGTCTCGACCTGCAAAACGGCCCGCTGCTGCGCGCCGTGCACATCCGCCTGGCCGACGGCACGGCCCGTTTGCTGCTGGTAGTGCACCACCTGGTGGTTGACGGCGTGTCCTGGCGCATCCTGCTGGAAGACCTGCAAACGGCCTACGCCGGTCAACCCTTGCCGGCCAAGACCAGCGCCTACAAGCACTGGGCCGAGCACCTGCAAGCCTTTGCCCAAGGCGAGGTGCTGCAAGCGGAAGTGGCGTACTGGCAACAGCAGTTGGCCGGCCCATCCGACCAGTTCCCTGAGGACGGTACACCGGGGGCGGGCATCGAAAGCCTGACCCTGACCCTGGACAAGACCCGCACCGCGCAGTTGTTGAAAACCGCGAACGCGGCCTACCGCACACGCATCGATGACCTGCTGCTGACGGCCCTGGCGCGCACCCTGTGCCGCTGGAACGGCCAGGCCAGCGTGCTGGTCGACCTGGAAGGCCACGGCCGCGAAGAGCTGTTCGCTGATCTCGACCTGACCCGTACCGTCGGCTGGTTCACCAGCCTGTACCCGGTACGCCTGAGCACCAACGCCGAGCTGGCGATGGCACTAAAGGCCAGCAAGGAAACCCTGCGCAATCTGCCGCACAAAGGCCTGGGGTTTGGCTTGCTTCGCTACCTCGGCACGCCGCAGGCACAAGCCGCGATGCAGGCACTGCCGCGTGCCGAAATCACTTTCAACTACCTGGGTCAATTCGACGGCAGCTTTGCTGAAGATGGGCTACTGCAACCGGCCAGCGAGTCGGCCGGTCGTGAAGAGGGTACTGCATCCGGCCCGGCGCGACGCCTGGAAATCAACGGCCAGGTCTATGGCGGCGAGCTGAGCCTGAGCTGGCGCTTCGATGCCTCCCGCCACAGCGCTGCCAGTGTGCAGGCGCTGCTGGACGAATACCGCCAGGAGCTGGATGCGCTGCTCGACCATTGCCAGGATTGCGCTGCGGGCGGGGTGACGCCAAGCGATTTCCCGCTGGTGCGCCTGAGCCAGGCACAACTCGACGGCCTGCCGCTGAGCGCAGGCGAAATCGAAGACATCTATCCGCTGGCACCGATGCAGCAGGGGCTGTTGTTCCATTCCCTGTACGCGCCCGAGGCCGGCACTTACGTGAACCAGCTGTGTGTGGATGTCGATGACCTTGATGTGCAGCGTTTCCGCGCCGCCTGGAATGTCGTGCTGACGCGCCACGGAATATTGCGCACGGGTTTTGTCTGGCGCGGTGATTTGCCCGAGCCATTGCAACTGGTGCGGCGCCAACTCGAGGTGCCACTGCAGGTGCTCGACTATCGCGGTCGGGACGATGTGCAGTCGCAGTTGCAGCAATATGCAAGCGCCGACCACGCCCGCGGCTTCGAATTGGGCGAAGCGCCCTTGCTGCGTCTGACCCTGATTCGTTATGAGCCGCAGCGCCATCGGCTGATCTGGACCA
Source organism: Pseudomonas akapageensis (assembly GCF_011355085.1). Taxonomy (GTDB): domain Bacteria; phylum Pseudomonadota; class Gammaproteobacteria; order Pseudomonadales; family Pseudomonadaceae; genus Aquipseudomonas; species Aquipseudomonas akapageensis. The sequence goes on from NZ_VXCP01000074.1 coordinate 5,295, forward strand.
GCCACCACTTGCTGCTCGATGGCTGGAGCAGCGCGCAGCTGATCGGCGAGGTGTTGCAGGCCTATGCCGACCCGCAAAGCCTGCGGCCGGTGGCTGGCGGTTATCGTCAATATATCCAGTGGTTGCAGGCGCAGGATGCTGTGGTCAGCGAAACCTTCTGGCGCGAGCGCCTGAGCCTGCTCGATGAGCCGTGCCTGTTGGCCAATACTATCGCCGCGCCCGCAGCGGGAGAGGGACCAGGCAATTGGAAACAGGCGATGACCGCTGAACAGACGGCGCGTCTGCAAGCCTTTGCCCATCGTCAGCGGATCACCCTCAACACCTTGGTACAGGGTGCGTGGTTGCTGTTGCTGCAACGCTATACGGGACTTGAGTGTGCATGCACCGGCGTCACGGTGGCCGGGCGACCCACGCAGCTGGAAGGTGCCGAATCCTGGCTGGGTCTGTTCATCAATACCTTGCCTTTGCTGGTGAAACTCGATGGCGAGCAGGCGGTGGGCGAGTTCCTGCGCAGTCTGCAGGCCGACAACCTGGCTCTGCGTGAGCACGAACACACGCCGCTGTACGCCATTCAGGGTTGGGCCGGGCAGGGCGGGCAAGGCCTGTTCGACACGCTGGTGGTGTTCGAGAACTACCCGGTGGATGCCGCATTGCGTCAGGCAGCGGACAGCGGCCCGCGCTTCGGTCCGCTGGAGCAGTTGGAAATGACCAACTATCCGCTGGCCCTGACCGTGAACCTCGGCGAATGCCTGGAGATCGGCTACAGCTATCACCGTTCGAGCTTCGATCAAGCGACGCTGATGCGCCTGGACGGGCAACTGCGGCAGATCCTGCTGAACATGGCCCACGACGCTGACGTTGCCCTGGGGCGTATCCAGCTCAATGATGAAGCCGCGTTGCAGCAACTGGCCCAGTGGAGCGAAGTGCAGCAGAGCTTCCCCGACTTCGTGCCAGTGTCGACGCGCATCGCCGCCCAGGCCGCCTTGCGCCCCGACGCCGTGGCGATCAGTCAT
>NZ_VXCP01000075.1 GCF_011355085.1 Pseudomonas akapageensis
GGCGCCGTTCCAGTTCGCCACCGGAGTGAAGCTGTAGTCGCCATTGGCACCGAGGGTCAGTTGGCCGACGTGTTCGATGTTGGCGGTCTGGCCGGCGGTGTACTCGGTACCACCAACCGTGAACTTGGCCACGCTCAGGACGTTATCGACATCGTGGTCGTTGCTCAGCACGTTGCCGGTCGCCGTAGCGTCTTCGGCAATGGTTTGGCTGTCGGCGGTCAACACGCTTGGGTCGTCGACCGGGGTGACGTTGATAGTCAGTGTGCTGGTGGAGCCGGTGTTGGTGGTGTAGGTGACGGTCGGCACGGCGCCGTTGTAGTTCGCCACCGGGGTGAAGCTGTAGTCACCGTTGGCGCCGAGGGTCAGGGTGCCGACGTGTTCGATGTTGGCGGTCTGGCCGGCGGTGTACTCGGTACCACCAACCGTGAACTTGGCCACGCTCAGGACGTTATCGACGTCGCTGTCGTTGGTCAGCACGTTACCGGTGGCGGCATGATCCTCTTCGACAGACGTGGTGTCTGCCGAGAGCACGCTCGGGTCATCGACCGGGGTGACGCTGAGGTCCAGCGTGCTGGTGGAGCCGGT
>NZ_VXCP01000076.1 GCF_011355085.1 Pseudomonas akapageensis
GGGTAAGGCCGACAAAAACAAAAACAGGCTAAACCCCAAAAATAAAAAAAAAGAGCATGCAACAATCCTAGAGGGGAGCTTCGGCTCCCCTCAGTGCTTTCTGGCGTTTGTTATCTCCTTCGCTCCCACGCTCCGCGCCGAGCGGTCGTGTCGTCGACGCAGAGCGTCTGGAGAAGCATTCCCACGCAGAGCGTGGGAACGAGTGACCGCCTACATGCAATGCGGCTCGACCTGGTATCAGCCGCAGTACCAAGGCACCAATGTGACGTACGTTGTCGTCGAAGCACCGTGAGCCTGAACTACACTAAGCCCACAACTCAACAGCCGTACAAGGAAGAAGTCATGCTCGATTACTTCGCGTTGGGCATATTGATATTTGTCGGGCTTGTGCTGTTTTACGGAATCATCGTGCTGCATGACATTCCCTACGAAATCGCCAAGCACCGCAACCACCCGCACCAGGACGCCATCCATGCAACGGGCTGGGTCAGCCTGTTCACCCTGCATGTGTTGTGGCCGTTTCTGTGGATCTGGGCAACCCTGTATCGGGAAGACCGAGGCTGGGGCTTTGGCGATGGCAAGTCGCCCCAGAGCCATGTGATACGCCTGGAACAACAGGTGGCCGAGCTGCGACAGCGCCTCGATCGCCTGGAGGGAGTGGCAGGGCCGTCCCAGGGCTCGGGTAAAGTCGATTCCGGAGAGGGCGTCTGAACCATGGATCTTCTGCTGATTCTGACCTACACCGCCCTTTGCGTCGCGATATTCAAGATCTTTCGCATCCCCCTGAACAAGTGGACCGTGCCCACGGCCGTGCTGGGGGGGATCGTAATCATTGGCGCCCTGATCTTCACCATGAACTACAACCATCCTTATTCGGAAGTTGCACGTTCATACTTCGTCTCCGTACCGGTGATCCCCGTTGTCACCGGCCAGGTGATCGACGTACCGGTGAAGGGCAATCAGCCACTGGAGAAGGGCGACATACTCTTTCGCATCGATCCCCTCCCGTTCGATAACAAGCTGAAGTCCGTCGAGGCGCAATTGGTTCAAGCCAAAGGCGACCTGTCTCGCGTCAGCGAATTGATCAGGAAGGGATTCGGCACCCGGCGTGAACTGGACGTCGCCACCGCACGGGTGGATGACCTGCAGGCGCAACAGAACATTGCCCAGTTCGAACTGGACAATACGGTGGTGCGGGCGCCGAGCAAAGGCTTCGTGACCCATGTCTCGCTGCGTCCCGGGATGATGGCAAGCAGACTGCCGCTGCGCCCCTCCATGGTGTTCGTCCCCGATGAAGCCTACTACTTCACCGCCTGGATGCGGCAGAACAGCCTGTTGCGCCTGACATCCGGCGATGAAGCCGAGGTCGCCTTCGATGGCATCCCCGGCAAGGTGTTCAAGGGCGAGGTCAAGAGTGTCATCTCGGTCATCGGAGAAGGTCAGATCCAGCCTTCAGGGACCTTGATCAGCTTTACCGGCTCGCCACCGCCCGGGCGCGTGCCGGTCACCATCGAAATCACCGATCCGGAGTTCGCCCAGTACAAGCAGCTGATGCCGGGCGGGGCCTACGGGCAGGCAGCGCTCTACAGCAAACACTTTCACCATGTGGCTGTCATGCGCAAGATCCTGCTGCGGATGGCCGCCTGGATGAACTACATCTTCCCGTTCCACTGATTAGCGCTATATGAGTAGCAAACGCCAGCAACGCAACCCCCGGAGTCTGCCACGGCAGGCCCGGGGCAGCATGCATCTGCCCGTGCTGCAATGGCTCGTCGACTATCGACAGGGCTGGCTCAAGGGTGATGTGATTGCCGGCCTGACGGCGGCTGCGGTGGTCATTCCCAAGGCTCTGGCCTATGCCACCATCGCCGGCCTCGCGGTACAGGTCGGGCTCTACACCGTGCTGATACCCATGGCGATCTACGCCTTGCTCGGTACATCGCGCCCGCTTAGCGTCAGTACCACGACCACCCTCGCCATTCTGGTCGGTTCCGCCCTGAGCCAGATCAGCCCCTCCGGTGATCCGGCCGTACTGATGGCGGCATCGACCACACTGACCTTGCTGGTGGGGGCGATCCTGGTACTGGCGGGGCTGCTTCGCCTGGGCTTCGTTGCCAACTTCATCTCCGAGCCGGTACTGGTTGGCTTCAAGGCCGGCATCGGGATTGTCATCGTGCTGGACCAGTTGCCCAAGCTACTGGGCATTCACATCGAAAAGGGTGACTTCCTGCACAACGTGTTGGCGTTGCTGAAGGGTATCCCGGACGCCTCCCTGCCGACCGTTGCCGTGGGGGTGTTCATGGTATTGATCCTGGTTGCCATGAAGCGTTTTACCCCGCACCTGCCAGCTCCGCTGGTCGCCGTGGCGGTGGGGATCGCCGGTATGGGCCTGCTGGGCCTGGATCGCTTCGGCGTCGGGGCGGTAGGCAATGTTCCAACGGGGTTGCCCGCCCTGACGCTGCCCGCGTGGGCAATGGTGATCGATCTCTGGCCTTCGGCCGTGGGTATCGCGCTGATGAGCTTTACCGAGACGATCGCCGCGGGGCGTGCTTTCGCCCGCAGCGACGAGCCGATGCCACAACCCAATCGTGAACTGTTCGCCACAGGCATCGCCAATATCGGCGGTGCGTTTCTCGGGGCCATGGCGGCTGGCGGTGGCACCACCCAGACCGCGGTGAATCGTCTGGCGGGGGCAAACTCGCAACTGGCCGGGCTGATCACCGCAGCGCTGGCGCTGGGGACCTGTTTGCTGCTGGCACCCTTCATCGGCCTGATGCCCAATGCCACGCTCGCCGCGGTGGTGATCGTCTATTCGGTAGGCCTGATCCAGCCGGCGGAGTTTCGCGAGATACTCAGGGTCCGCCACATGGAATTCTTCTGGGCGCTGATCGCCATGATCGGAGTCATGCTGCTCGGTACGCTGCAGGGAATCGTCGTGGCGATCATCGTGTCACTGCTGGCGCTGGCCCACCAGGCGTCGGACCCACCGGTATACGTCCTGGCGCGCAAGCCCGGCACCAACGTGTTCCGCCCGCAGTCGGCGAAATATCCCGAGGATGAACGCTTTGCCGGACTGTTGATGCTGCGCCCGGAAGGCCGCATCTTTTTCGCCAATGCCTCGCGCATCGGTATGAAGGCGCAGCATCTGATAGACGAAGCGGGGCCGAAGGTCGTGATCCTTGATCTGCGCAGTGTCTTCGATCTCGAGTACACGGCCCTGAAAATGCTGGCAGCGGAGGACAAGCGCTTGAGTGAAAGAGGCATCTCACTCTGGCTCGTCGGCATGAGCCCGAGTGTCTCGGCCATGATCATGCATACACCGTGGGGACGCGCCTTGGGTGACCAACGCCTGTTCCTGAATCTGGAGCAGGCCGTTGCACGCTATCAGGCCCTGCCGTTGTAGCCGCTGCCGCAGGCTGCGCTCGAGTGCGTAGCGGTCGCAAGATTTCAAGACCGCAAAGGGGAGGTCCTGCGGACCTCAGCGCAGCCTGCGGCAGCGGCTACACGGATCGCGATGCATTCCAGAATGGTTCATGAGCTGGTATTGCGAATTCGGCGACGTTGCCGGCGAGTGTCGAGCAGGTAGACCATCGCACAGGCATACAAGGTCACCAGGATGAACAACCCCATGCGTATCGCGAATGCGGTGTAGACGTCCTTGCCGGCGGCGCTGTCCTGCACCGATTGGCCAAGGAGGATGATCATGGTCGTCAGGCTGTTGAGCCAGAACCCCGGTTTGTAGTTGCCAGGGCTCAGCCCATAGAGCTTTCGCGCCACCAGCAGCCCGAACAGCAGCATCCACAGGAAGAACATCCACAGGTTGACGAACATGCCCAGGGCGAACCAGAAGAGAATCGCCATCAGGCCGCCGAGCAGTGTCGAGCCGAGCAGTTCTCGCCCGGCCGTGCGCGCGTTGGTCGCGCAACTCTGCTGGCCGAGGTTGACCGCTTTCATCACGATTGGCATGTAGCTGGCCGGGTCGATCAGCGCCAACAGGAAGGCGGGCATCACCACCAGGGCGGCACGTAGCGCCAGCCAGTTTTTTTCATCGTCCGACAGGTCGGGCGCGGGCGCGCGGGGCTTGGCGCCGATGGGGTCCGGGAACAGCCAGTGGCTGATCGAGACCGCCGTGACGGCCAGAAGCAAGCCCTTGATCAGGGCGCCGATGACCTGCAGCGCCAGGTCGAAGTCCGAAGCGCCGGCTGCGCTGATCAGGGTCAGGCCAACCACCATGAACGTGGCGACCAGCGAATTGCCGCCGCCCAGGCCATAGCCGAAGACCAGATACAGGCACAGGCCGACCAGCATCACGCCGCATGCCGCGTAATAGTGCAGCAGTGGGATTAACAGCAAGCCGGTGCTGGTGGTCAACATCGCCACCACGGCCAGGCCCAGGCTCGCCTTGAGCGGCAGCGGTTGGTTCATCGCCGCCAGCATCGTCAGGGCCAGTATCGGTGCGATGAAAGGGATCGGCAAGGCCAGGCCAAAGGCTGCAGCCAGGCACAGCGCGGTGCCCGTGGCCAGGCGCAGGGCGCGTTGGGCGCGGACTTGCTGCTCAGTAGGCATACGACATCCAGCTCATCACGCGCAGGAACAACCGACCGAGCAGGTTCAGCGGGTTGCCTTCGCTGGGGAACGCCATGACCTCGGCCTGGCCGCCGACACGGATACCGCTGTAGTCGGTCAACTGGCCGGGTTCAAGTTCGATGATCACCGGAAAACGCTGGGCCGGCCGCAGCCAGTCGCGGCTGTTCTGCACCGTCGGCAAGCTCCCGGCCGGCGTGCTCTGGCCGGTACTGACGCCATAGCCGATGCTGCGCACATGGCCTTCGAATATCGAGCCGGGCAGAGTGTCCAACACGATCCGCACCGGCGTCCCGGGCTGCATCCGACCCAGATTGTTTTCGGTCATGTCAGCCGTGATCCACACATCGTGAATGGCGATCAGGGTCATGACCGGGGCACCGGCCCCCACGAACTGGCCGACATCGGTGCGCAAATCGGTGATCAGGCCGTTCGAACGCGCATGGATCCTGGTGTTGGCCAGGTCCAGTTCGGCTTTGTCCCGATTGGAGATAGCACTGAGCAACTGGGCGTTTTTCTCGTCGCTGCCACCCTGGGTTTCGCGGGCGCGTTGAACTTCGGCCCTGGCTGCGGCGACCGAGGCGACGGCCGCATCGAGTGAGGCGCGGGACACCTCGAGGCGACGCACGGAGATGGTTCCGGGGTCTTCCTTGTACAAGCGTTCGAGGCGCTGGAGGTCCTGGCGGGACATCACTTCGTTGGCCTGGGCCGCTTTCAGGGAGGCCAGTTTGGAGTCGATGCCGGCGGTATTGGCGCCGATCTGCTTGCGGGTCGTTTCCAGGTCGGCCCGGGCGCGATCGACGGCGATCTGGTACTGCTGCGGGTTCAATTCGAACAGCACTTCACCGGCCTTGACGTCCTGGTTGTTGCGCACGTTGACCTTGATGACCGTGCCGGCGACCTCTGCCGCCACCGGGACGACAAATGTCTGCACCCGTGCCTGCTGCGTGTAAGGGGTGAAGCGGTCGGCCAGCAGGTACCAGACCAGGCTCAGGATGATCAGTACGGCAACCCAATTCACCGCTTTTCCGGCAGGTTCTGCAGCAGGCGTTGGTGCAGCCTCTTCGGCCTCTTGTTGGCGGTCACTCAATTGACACCTTCCTTCGCTTCATCGAGCAGATTGCCCCAGTCGGTACGTTGCTGCATTTGTTGGCGGGTGGCCGGATCGAGCAGCGGTTGGCTGCTGTACCAACCTCCGCCAAGGGCTTTGTACAGGGCGATCAGGCTGTTGACGGCCGTGTTGCGATTGACCAGGTAGTTATCCTGCTGGGCGAACAGGGCAGCCTGGGCATCGAGTACCCGCTGGAAATCCGAATAGCCTTCGCGGTATTGGGTATTGGCCAGGGAGACCGAGCGTTCGGCGGCAATCGATGCCTCAGTGAGGATACTGTCGCGCTCCAGGGCCTTGACCAGCCCGGTCGCCGCATCGTCGGCCTCACGCGCCGCCTGGCGCACGCTGTCCTGATAAATGACGATCAATTGTTGCAGGCGGGCATCCTGAACGCGCACGTTGTTGGTGATGCGGCCATGGTCGAACACATTCCAGCTCAAGGTTGGCCCGCCCACCAGGTCCAGGGTGTTGGGCGTGCTGCTCAGGGAGGTCGTGGACCACACGATGCTGCCCAACAGGCTGATGGAGGGATAAAGGTCGGCCTCGGCGACACCGATCAGTGCCGACTGGGCAGCGACCTGCGCTTCTGCGGTACGTACATCCGGCCGGCGCAACAGCAGGTTGACCGGCACGTCCTGCAACACCGCGCGGTCGATCAAAGGCACCACGCCGGTGTTGGTGTCCAGTTCCGGGAGCGCGCTGGGCGGGCGACCGATCAGGGTGGACAAGGCGTTACGCGTGCTTGCCACCTGCGCTTCGAAATCGGGGATGGTACTCAGGGTGCCCAGGTACTGGGTCTTGGCCTGTTGCAGGTCGAGTTCGGCATTGTCGCCGCTGTTGAACAGCTTCTCGGTGATCTCGAAGCTGCGCTTCTGCAGCTTGGCGTTGCTCAGGGCTATGCGCAGGCGCGCCTCGGCAGTGCGCAGTGCGTAGTAGGTTTGCGCCACCTGGGCATGTAGCAGCACCAGAACGTTTTCATAATTGCTCTGGGCGGCAAACCATGACGCATCGGCCGACTCGATGGCGCGGCTGAACCGTCCCCAGAAATCCAGTTCCCAGCCCAGGTCGAAACCGGCACTGTGCTGCCAGAAGTTGGTGTCCTTCGGCAGGGTGCCGCCCCATTGGTTACGATCCACGTACAGGCTGGCGCCGTTGACTTGTTGCAATTGCGGGTAGAGGCCACTCAGGGCGATGCCCAGTTGGGCGCGGGCTTCCATCACCCGCAGGCCGGCAACCTCCAGGTCAGCGTTGTGGGCATCGGCCTCGGCAATCAGGTGGTCGAGCACGGGGTCGGCAAACACATGCCACCATTGGCGGCTATCGGGTTGCGTCTTTTGCTGGGTGGCCTGTGCCAGGGGCTGGCTCTTCCAATTGGCGGCCCAGGGCAGGGCCGGCAACTGGAAGTCCGGCCCCAGGCGCACGCATCCGCTGAGGCCAAGTGCGCCATAGAGCAGCAGGCTCAGGCGAATTGTGTGGGGCATGGTGCGGCCTCGACCGCATCAAGCCGTCGGCTTCCCGCCCGGTTCCTCCAGCTCGACCGTCAATGGCTGATCGACTTCAGCCGCCACCGGCCGGTCTTCTACCCATTGCCAGAACAATTGGTAGCCAACCGCCAGCGCCACAGGGCCGATGAACAAGCCGATGAAACCGCTGCCGACCATGCCACCCAGGGCGCCGATCAGGATCACCGGCATCGGTACATCGACGCCACGGCCCAGCATCAACGGCTTGAGGACATTGTCGGCCATCCCGGCCAACAGGCTGTAGATGCCGAACACGATGGTGGCGACGCTGGTGCCTTCGGTGGCGAAGACGTAGGCGATCACCGGTAGGGTGACCAGAATCACAGGCAGTTGCATGATCCCGAATAACAGGGCGACCAAGGCCAGCAACCCGGCACCGGGGACACCCATGAGCACGAAGCCGACCCCCACCAGCAGCATCTGGATAAAGGCGATGCCCACCACGCCCTGGGCCACCGCGCGGATGGTGGCGGTGCACAGCTCGGTGATGCCAGGGGCGCGCTGAGGGCCGGAAAGACGCGTGACAATGGCCAGGGCGGCGTTTTCGCCGTTGGTGCCATAGGCCATGAGCACACCGGCAATGATCAAGGCACCGATGAACAGCAGGAAGCCCACGCCAACACCGGCCATCTTGCCCAACAGGGTCAAGCCGATACTTTTGATGTAAGGCATCAACTTCATCACCACGCCACTCATGTCAGTCGACGCCTGCATCCAGTAGGCGTAGAGGGGCTTGCCAATGAGCGGCAGGGTAGCGATTTTTTCGCTGGGTGGCGGAATTTGCAGGGTTTCCGACTTGAGCACGGCCAGGGTGCCATCGATCGACTCGCTGATCGAGGTGCCCAGCAGGTAGATCGGCACCATCAACAAGGCGAGGGCGACCACCACGATCAGGGTGGCGGCGCGACCGTCCTTGTTGCCCAGCTTGCCCCTGAGCATGCAATGCAACGGGTACATGGTGACGGCCAGTATCAGTGCCCAGAGCATCAGGTTGAGGAAGGGGAGGAAGATCTGGAAGCAGAAGATCACCAGCACGGTGATCAACCCGGCGCGGATCAGGACATCGAGTAGCCCACCAGAAAGCGCCCTGGCAGAAATATTCGTACGCAGCATCGCTTGTCTCCTTCAGGTCGTCACCTGGTGTGAGGGACGCTTTGCCAAGCATAGACGCGATATGTGCAGGCGGGATCTGTTCAGAACCCGCTTTCGCGCAGCAACACCGCCAACACATGGGTCGCACCGTCGGCCAGCAGGCTGCGTCGCTTGCCCTCGATCTTCAGGTGGCCCCGGGTTTCGCGCAGCGAGGGCAGGGGCGCATCCAGTTGCACCAGCACCTGGAACACCGGGGCGGTGGGCACCAGGGCGGTTTCCTGGGCCGAGGTCGGCAGCGGGCCACCGTAGCGGGAAGACAGCATGCGATGGGTCAGCTGGTTGATGCGGGTGCTGCCGATGGCGATCACCCGGCCGGTGACGGGCGTCGGTTGCCCATCGGGGTAGAAACGCACGATGCCGCCGTTGACCAGACGATGCACCTTGTCCTGGTCGACGTAGGCATCGACCTGCCAGCGGATGGGGTCGATCAACACGCCCAGCGGCTCCTGGCGGCCGATCCATTGACCGGGTTTCCAGTCCGGGTTCACATCCAGCCACAAGCCAGTTGGTCGCGCGGCGTCGGAATGAACATGACCCGCCATTGCAGTGACTTGTTCTTGTTGGGGTAGGTTTTGTTCAGCCAGGCTTCCAGGGCTTTGCCCAGCTCGTAGCTGATGCCTTGCTCGCGACCGCGATTGACCACGAAGAATGTCCGGCTGTAGGGCACCAGGATCCGCACCATCCGGCGCTGGCGCATGGCATCGAAATCACCGGTCCAGCTGGGCGGCACCGGCAACACCAGGTGTTGCACCTCGGCTTCTTCGGCCGGGGTCAATTCGACGCTAGGCAGTTCCGGAAGGACTTTTGCTGCGCCAAGGTATAGCAAGGACAGCATGAGGGTGAGAGACAAGGCCAGGAAACGACTGTTGCGCTGTTCCATTTTCTATCACCCGTCAGGCTTTTTCGGCTCGGTTACCAGCCAGAAAAAGTATAGGCCAGACGCCTCGGCGCAGCGTTATCCGGACTCAGCCATGACTCTCCTGGCGCGCGCAGGCCGCCAGGTCTTCGAGAAACACCCGCAGGATGGGCGCGGCAGGGACGCCGCGCCGGGTGATCACGTCGAAGGGTGACATCAGGCTTAGGCTCATCGGCGCCAGTTGCTGCATCTCGCCGCTCTTGACCCACTGGGCGGCGACATGCACCGGCAGAAAGCCCAGATAAGCGCCGGAAATCACCAGAATCGCCAGGGCCTCGATGTTGTCGACGGTGGCCGCGGCCTTGTTCACGCCCAGGTGCTCCAGGTCGTATTGCTCCATGTAGCCCCGGACCACGATCCGGTTTTCGCCGATCTCTTGCAGCAGTTCGGCGCTTTCGGCCTTATTGCCGAACAGCGGATGGCGGCGACCGCAGAAAAGCCCGAGGGCTTCCTGGTACAGCGGTGTGTATTCAACACCCGACACGTGAATCGGAAAGTGCCCGATGGCCAGGTGCAGGCGCCCGTCGAGCACCCGTTCTTCCAGTTCCGCGGGGCTGCCGACGTACACGTTCAGGTGCACGTCATGGCCTCGGGAAACGAAGCGCTGGGT
>NZ_VXCP01000077.1 GCF_011355085.1 Pseudomonas akapageensis
GACGCCGTGGCGATCAGTCATCAGGGCGTCAGCGTCAGTTACGCCGAACTGGAACAGCGCGCCAACCAACTGGCCCATCGTTTGATCGGGCTGGGCGTCGGCACCGACGTGCTGGTGGGCGTGGCCCTGCCGCGTTCGCCGGAGCTGATCGTGGCCTTGCTGGCCGTGCTCAAGGCCGGCGGCGCCTACGTGCCGCTGGACCCGGATTACCCGGCCGAGCGTCTGGCCTACATGGTCGAGGACTCGGGCCTGCAGCAGGTGATCAGCCTGTCGAGCCTCGATCTGCAGTTGCCGGTGCAGGTGCTGGCGCTCGATACCCTGGACCTGTCCGCCGAGGCGCTCAGCGCACCGCTGGTGGCGATCGACCCGGAGCAACTGGCCTACGTGATCTACACCTCGGGTTCGACCGGCAAGCCGAAGGGCGCGCAACTGACCCAGCGCAACGTCGAGCGATTGTTCCAGGCCACCCAAGGCGATTTCGGCTTCAACCAAGATGACGTCTGGACCCTGTTCCACTCCTACGCCTTCGACTTCTCGGTGTGGGAGATCTTCGGCGCGCTGGTCCACGGTGGTCGCCTGGTGATCGTGCCGTATTTCACCAGCCGTTCGCCGGAAGACTTCCTCGCGCTGCTGGCCGAGGAGGGCGTGACGGTGTTGAACCAGACGCCGTCGGCTTTCCGTCAGTTGACCCACCTGGCGGCGAAAAACGCGGCCGAACTGGCTCTGCGCTACGTAATCTTCGGTGGCGAAGCCCTGGAACTGGAAGCCCTGCGGCCCTGGTTCGAGCGCTATGGCGACCGCCAGCCGCAGCTGATCAACATGTACGGCATCACCGAGACCACGGTGCACGTGACCTACCGGGAAATCAGCTGGCAGGACCTTGCACACAACGGCCCGAGCCCGATCGGCCGGCCATTGGCCGACCTCAGCCTGCACGTGCTGGACGCCGACTTGAACCCGCAGCCGGTGGGCATTGCCGGTGAGCTGTACGTGGGTGGCGCCGGTCTGGCGCGGGGTTACCTGAACCGTCCCGAGCTGACCTCCGAACGCTTCATCGCCAGCCCGTTCGATGCGCAGCAACGCCTGTATCGCAGCGGCGACCTGGCGCGGCGCACGGCCGACGGTGGCCTGGAGTACCTGGGCCGGATCGACCAGCAAGTGAAGATCCGTGGCTTCCGTATCGAACTGGGCGAAATCGAAGCCCAGTTGCAGAGCCATCCGCAGGTCAGCGAAGCGGCGGTGCTGGTCAAGGACGGTGCCGGTGGGCAGCGCCTGGTCGGCTACGTGGCCAGTGCGGACCCGACGATTCAGGACAGCCTCAAGGCGCACCTGCACGAACGTCTGCCGGAATACATGGTGCCGGCGCAGATCGTGGTGTTGGCCACCTTGCCGCTGACGGTCAACGGCAAGCTCGACCGTCGCGCGTTGCCGGAGCCGGAGGCCGCCGCCGGCCGCGAATACCGCGCGCCGCAGACGGAAACCGAGCAGGCCGTCGCTGATATCTGGGCGCAGGTGCTGGAAGTCGAACGGGTCGGCCTCGATGACCACTTCTTCGA
>NZ_VXCP01000078.1 GCF_011355085.1 Pseudomonas akapageensis
GGGGGGGAGGATTTGAACGGGGCTGTCGGGGGGCTGTTGCGCCCCCCCGCTTATTCGATCAGGCCTTGATTGCGGGCCCAGGACACCGCGTCATAGCGGCTGGAAACGCCCAGCTTGGCGTAGATGTTCTTCAGGTTCCACTTCACCGTTTCCAGCGAAATGTTCAGCGTAAGCGCCACGCGCTTGTTGGCCATTGCCTGGCTGATCAACGCCAGAATGGCCACCTCCCGTGGCGTGAGCACCGTAGACGCGCCATTGGCCGACGATTCATTGTTGCGGCCGACACTTCCAGGGCCGAAGCGCTCCAGCAACCGTGCCAGGTAAGCCTCGTCCTCACTGGCCAGCGATTTGCTCGCCAGCCCTGCGAGCATCTTGCGCAGCGCTTCGCCCTCGTCGATGAAGGTACGCACAAGTCCCAATCGACGACCCTGGGACAAGGCTTCAAGCAATTGCGCTTGCGCCTGCTCCAGCTTCAGCAGGTCGGCCCTCGCGCAAGCCTCGAGCAACCACCCTGTGACCTGGAGCTGTCCGCGACTGAACTTGCTGGCGTAGGCGCTCACAATGGCCAAGTCTTCCAGGGCCTTTTCCGGGTAATTGGTGGCCAGCAACAGACGCGCTCGCGCCAACGCGGCCATCGCCGGGATGTCTGCCTGGAAGCCCAGGGACTCGCTATGATTCGCTGCAAGCGTCTGCAATTTGCCGACCCTGTCGGCAGCGAATGTCTTGTCATTCTCCAGCAAGGCAATGCGGGCCTGCTCGGCCAGGCAGTGAGCCAGGGCCCGATCCTGTCCGATGGTGCGAAAGTGACGCTCCTGTTTCTCCAGAAATGCCATGGCCACCGAGGCACTGTCTTGAAGCAGGTCCAGGCGCGCTCGGCAGATGGTGGCGCGCAGCATGGTATCGGGCATGGCCCACTGCAGCAGGCCATTGCGATTGGCGAGGATTTCCCGCGCTTCGTCGGTACGGTCCAGCTCACGGTAGACCTCGGCCAGCGTGGCGGCTCCCAGATAGGCGCTGGCGGCGCGGTGTCCATGAACCGTCACGGCACGGGCCAATTGTGCCGAACCGATCCGCTCAGCCTCCCGCATCTGACCGGCCTGCAGATAGCAAAGGGTCCGGGTGCCTTCGGCCACCAGGGCCATCTCGGCATCGCGCTCGGCCTCGGGGATGGGATTTTCGTCAAGGCACTGCAAGGCTTCCTCGATCCTCCCCGCCGCCAGGTAGGCGATAGACAGCAGCGCCGGCGCGCCGAAACGCGTCACGGAATAGTCATCCGGCAACGCCTGAAAATCCTTGAGCAACGCAATGATGGGTTCCGTGCGATCACGCTGAACCTCGATGGCCGCCTGAACCAGCGGTAGTCGATAAGCGTCGTCGGCGTGCTGCGCCGCTCCACTGCGCCGGAACTGCTCCAGCCAGACCTCTGCCTTGGCCGGACGTGCGGTGAGTGCATAGGCCAGACAACCGAGAAAGAACAATCGGGGCCGGGAGAACAGGATGTCCTGGGGCAAACGGTCGAGCAGGCGCAGCAGCGGGCTCAGTTGACTCAGGCTCCAGGTCGCCGGGGCGGCCCGTTCTATCAGCTCCGCGGCGAAGCCGAGATCACCCGCCAGGGTGGCATGCCTTACAGCCTCGGCCAGCAGCTTGCGCTCGGCGAACCATCGAGCGGCCCGGTTATGAATTTCGGTTTGCGCGGCGCTGTCACGACGGGCGAACCGCGTGGTCAGGAAATCGCCGAACAGGGCATGGAAGCGATACCAGGGTTGACGGTCATCGGCTTCGACGCGAAAGATCAGCAGGTTCTCTTCATCCAGGCGCTTGAGCATGGCCTGCGCCGAGTTGACGCCCGTGATCGCTTGCGCCAGAGAAGCGTTGAAGCGGCGGCAAATACTCACGCTCTCCATGAACTGGGCCAGATCGGGAGGCAGATGGGCCATTACGTCTTCGGCCAGGTAGCTCTGCAGATCGTCGGAGCGCCAGCCCATCTCGCGCAGGGCGCCGCGGGAGTCCGGATCACTGCGCAGCAGAATGATCACCAGTTGCAAGGTCGCCGGCCAGCCGCTGGTGAGTTCATGAATCTGATGCAGCTCTTCCGGGCCGAGCTTCAATGCCGCCAGGCTCTGTTCGAGAAAGGCGCGAGATTCCGCCAGATCGAATGGCAATGCGGCGCAATCGAGTTCGAACAATTGCCCCCTCAATCGCAGGCGACTGAAACTCAGGGGCGGCGCGGCACGGGACGAGATGACGAAATGCAGGTTATCGGGGCTGTGATCCAGCAGCCTTTGCATGAGCTGGTGGGAGCGCGGGTCCGTGACATTCTGGTAGTCATCGATAACCAGGTACAGCTCCTTGTTGATAGCCGCGGCGCCTTCGACGATCGCCGCCACCACCTCGTCGATGAGTTCCGGTTGCGCGCCTTCCAGGGGGATGCCGCTGTCCAGGACAATGCCCAGACGCTGTAATGCGCCAAGCAAATAAGCGAAGAAGATGGGGACGTGCTTGTCATCGGCACTCAGCGACAGCCAGGCCACCTCGGCCCCCGTACGCATCATCCCCTGCCGCCATTGGGCCAGCAGCGTGGTCTTGCCGAAACCAGGGCTGCCGGTAATCAAGCCCACACGGCACTGCGTCATTTCACGCAGTTCCTCCAGCAGGCGTTCGCGCATGATGGTCTGGTTGCCGATGCGCGGTGGAACGAATTTCGTCGATACGAGCAGCTTGTCGGTATGCATGTCCTGACTGGTCTCCCATCCTGCCGAACCCAACGAAACAGCGAGCCAGGCAATGCTCGATGCGGATAGGCAAGGTGTGGCCACATTCTGGCGATTGTCGGATTATTTACCCGATACTGATAAAAGTCAGCACGTGCCAATGTTTCGAGCTGGTTGTGACAACCTCGGGATCCGCGTTGGCGCCGATGGTGACGGAGAACAGTGACTGCCACCCCCCTATTTTCGAGGGGGGCGCCCATCGACCAGCTTCGAATACAGCTCGCTGCACCAGAGTTTGGCTTACTACGATCGGCGTAGCCGCTGCCGTCAGGCTGCGCTGGAGTCCCGCAGGGGCTCCCCGGCGCTCTTGAGATCCTGCGCCTGCTGCGCAGGCGAGCGCAGCCTTCGGCAGCGGCTA
>NZ_VXCP01000079.1 GCF_011355085.1 Pseudomonas akapageensis
CTATGCCGGTGACACCCTGGCCGCTGCATTGCTGGCCAACGGCGTGGATATCGTCGGGCGCAGTTTCAAGTACTCGCGGCCGCGCGGCATCTACGCCGCCGGGGCCGAAGAGCCGAACGCGGTGCTGCAGATCGGCGCCACCGAAGCCACCCAGATCCCCAACGTACGGGCTACCCAGCAGGCGCTGTACGGCGGCCTGGTCGCCACCAGCACCAACGGCTGGCCGAGCGTGAACACCGACGTCATGGGGATTCTCGGCAAGGTCGGCGGCAAGCTGATGCCGCCGGGCTTCTACTACAAGACCTTCATGTACCCGCAATCGTTCTGGATGACCTACGAGAAGTACATCCGCAAGGCGGCGGGCCTCGGCCGCTCGCCGCTGGAAAACGATCCGGACAGCTACGACTACATGAACCAGCACTGCGACGTGCTGGTGGTCGGCGCCGGCCCCGCCGGCCTGGCTGCGGCATTGGCGGCGGCGCGCACCGGGGCGCGGGTGATCCTCGCCGATGAACAGGAAGAATTCGGCGGCAGCCTGCTCGACAGCCGCGAGAGCCTGGATGGCAAGCCGGCGGCCGAGTGGGTCGCCAGCGTGATCGCCGAGCTGAAGAAGCTGCCGGAAGTGACCCTGCTGCCGCGGGCCACGGTCAACGGCTACCACGACCATAACTTCCTGACCATTCACGAGCGTTTGACCGACCATCTGGGCGATCGCGCGCCGATCGGCCAGGTACGCCAACGCATGCACCGGGTTCGCGCCAAGCGCGTGGTGCTGGCCACCGGGACCCATGAGCGGCCGCTGGTGTACGGCAACAACGACGTGCCGGGCAACATGCTCGCCGGTGCGGTGTCGACCTATGTGCGCCGTTACGGCGTGGCGCCGGGCAAGAAGCTGGTGCTGTCGACCAACAATGATTACGCCTATCGGGTGGCGCTGGATTGGCTGGATGCCGGCCTGAAAGTCGTCGCCGTAGCAGATGCACGCCACAACCCACGCGGTTCGCTGGTCGAAGAAGCTCGCGCCAAAGGCGTGCGCATCCTGACCTCCAGCGCCGTGATCGAAACCCGTGGCAGCAAACACGTGACCTCGGCCCGTGTCGCCGCCATCGACGTCAAGGCCCTCACTGTCACCAGCCCTGGCGAATGGCTCGACTGCGACCTGGTTGCCACTTCCGGCGGTTACAGCCCGGTGGTGCACCTGGCTTCGCACTTGGGCGGCAAGCCGATCTGGCGTGAAGATATCCTCGCTTTTGTGCCGGGCGATGCCCCGCAGAAGCGTGTGTGTGTCGGTGGTATCAACGGCGTGTATGCCTTGGCCGATGCCCTGGCCGATGGTTTTGAGGGTGGCGCTCGCGCTGCCACCGAAGCTGGCTTCAAGGCTGTTGAAGGCGTAATGCCTAAAGCACTGAAGCGCCAGGAAGAAGCGACCGTCGCGCTGTTCCAGGTACCCCACGAAAAATCCACCGCC
>NZ_VXCP01000008.1 GCF_011355085.1 Pseudomonas akapageensis
CGTTTCTCGGTCCCACGCTCTGCGTGGGAATGCAGTGGCAGACGCTCCGCGTCCAGACGCAGAGCGTCAGGAGAGGCATTCCCACGCGGAGCGTGGGAACGAGGGGGGTTGCTGTAGGCAGTTGTTCGAATATGTAACAAACAGTCGTCCGATATTTATGATCTTCAAATTAAATCTATATAAAACAAATACTTAAATAAATTGTAGAGTCAAAAATCTAACCATTGCCGCCTTGTTGAACAGTCGTTTAGTATGGCCTCCATAACGTCCCTCACCTCATGACAAACAAAACAATTCGAGGACTCGCATGACTGCTCAATCGTCGCTGCTCAGCCAGGTCGAAGCTGGTGTTGCCTGGATCACCCTCAATCGTCCGCAACAGCGCAACGCGCTGGATGTCCCGACCCTCAAGGCTCTGCATGCGTTGCTCGAGCAGCACAACGCCGACCCTGGCGTGCGCGTGGTGGTGTTGACCGGCAGCGGCCGTAGTTTCTGTGCCGGTGCTGACCTGGCCGAATGGGCCGAAGCCGAGGCCCGTGGCGCGCTGGAAACCTATGGCTGGACCGAAGCCGCCCACGCGCTGATGACCCGCTTGCACAGCCTCGACAAACCGACCATCGCCGCCATCAACGGCACTGCCGTTGGCGGCGGGATGGACCTGTCCCTGTGCTGCGACTTCCGTATCGCCGCCCAGTCCGCACGCTTCAAGGCCGGCTACACCAGCATGGCCTACTCGCCGGATGCGGGCGCCAGCTGGCACCTGCCACGGCTGATCGGCAGCGAGCAGGCCAAGCGTCTGTTGTTCCTCGACGAGCTGTGGGGTGCCGAGCGCGCCCTGGCCGCAGGCCTGGTCAGCGAACTGTGTGCCGACGAGCAACTGAGTGCCTGTGCCGGTGACCTGGCCCAGCGTCTGGCCAGCGGCCCGACCTTTGCCTTCGCCCAGACCAAGAAACTGATGCGCGAAGGCGCGCAACGCACCTTGCCCGAGCAACTGAGCGCCGAACTCGCCGCCGGCCTGCTCTGTGGTCGCAGCCAGGACGGTGCCGAAGCACTGCGCGCTGCCGTGGAAAAACGCTCCCCCAACTTCATCGGCCAATAAACGGACGACTGCGCTATGAACTTCCAGCTCACCCAAGAACAAGAAATGTTGGTCGAAGCGGTTCGCGCTTTCGTCGCCAAGGAACTGCTGCCCCACGAAGACGCCGTCGAGCGCGCCGATGCGGTGTCGCCGGAACTGGCCGCCGAGATTCGCGGCAAGGCCATTGCCGCCGGTTTCTATGCCTTCAACATGCCTGAGGAAGTGGGCGGCGGTGGCCTGGACTATGTGTCCCAGGCGCTGATCGAGCGCGAGCTGTCCAAGGTCTCCTGGGCCGTGCACGTGTTCGTCGCCCGTCCTTCGAAAATCCTCATGGCGTGCAAGGGTCAGCAGATTCAGGATTACCTGCTGCCATGCATCCAGGGCGAGAAGGTCGACTGCTTCGCCTTGACCGAGCCGGGCGCCGGTTCCGATGCCAACGCGATCAAGACCCGTGCCGTGCGTGACGGTGACGACTTCATCCTCAACGGCAGCAAGCACTTCATCAGCCATGCCGGCCATGCCGATTTCGCCATCGTCTTCGCGGTCACCGACACCTATGAGCACAACGGCAAGACGCGTAACGCCGTGACCTCTTTCCTGGTCGATCGCAACACCCCGGGCATGACCATCCGCCGTGGGCCGAAATGCGTGAGCAATCGTGGCTACCACACGTTCGAGATGTTCTTCGATGACTGCCGCGTGCCGGCCAACAAGGTCCTGGGCGAAGTCGGCAAGGGCTGGGAAGTGGCCAACGCCTGGCTGACCGCAGGCCGGGTCATGGTTGCGGCCAACTGCGTCGGTCAGGCCCAGCGTGCCCTGGATGCCTCGCTGCAATGGGCGGCCGACCGCAAGCAGTTCGGCCAGCCGATCGGCACCTACCAGGGCGTGTCCTTCAAGCTGGCCGACATGGCCACGCAGATCCGCGCCGCCGAGCTGATGACCCTGCACACCGCCTGGAAAATGGACCAGGGCACCATGACCGATGGCGAGGCTGGCATGGCCAAGCTGTTCGCCAGTGAAGTGCTCGGAAGGGTCGCCGATGACGCCGTGCAGATTTTCGGCGGCATGGGCCTGATGGACGAGAGTCCTGTCGAGCGCATCTGGCGCAACGCACGGATCGAGCGGGTCTGGGAAGGCACCTCGGAAATCCAGCGCCACATCATTTCCCGCGAATTGCTGCGGCCGCTGTTGCGTTGATCGGGAGAACATTCATGGTACGTGACAATCTCAAACGCATGCTCGCCCCGCGCCACCTGGCGTTCATTGGCGGGCGCAGCATGGCCCGCGCGCTCAAGCGTTGTGCCGAAGGTGGTTACCAGGGCCAGATGTGGCTGGTCAACCCGCAGAACGACAGCCTCGAAGGCGTGCCGTGCGTACGCTCGGTGGCGGATTTGCCCGAAGGCCCGGATGCGGTGTTCATCGCCACCAACCGTGACCTGACCCTGACCTGCGTGGCCGAGCTGGCCGCCAAAGGCGCGGGCGGCGTCATCTGCTACGCCTCGGGCTTTGCCGAAACCGGCGCCGAAGGCCAGGCGTTGCAGGACCAACTGCTCAAGGCTGCCGGCGACATGGCCTTGCTCGGCCCCAATTGCTACGGCCTGCTCGACTATCTGCACAGCTCGGCCCTGTGGCCGGTGGCCCATGGCGGCAAGGCGGTGGAGAAGGGCGTGGCAGTGCTCACCCAGAGCGGCAACTTCGCCTACAACCTGTCCATGAGCGACCGCTCGCTGCCGGTGGCCTACATGGCGTCGGTCGGCAACCAGGCGCAACTGGGCGTGGCCGAACTGATGGACGTGCTGCTCGACGAGCCACGCGTGACTGCCATCGGCCTGCACCTCGAAGGCCTGAAGAACGTGCCGGGCTTTGCCCGCGCCGCACACAAGGCGCTGGAGAAGGGTATTCCGATCATCGCCCTGAAAACCGGTGTGTCGCAGATCGGTGCGGAACTGGCGCTGAGCCACACCAGCTCGCTGGCCGGCTCCGATGCCTTGTACGACAGCCTGTTCGATCGCCTCGGGGTGATTCGTGTCAGTGGCCCGGTGAGCTTCGTCGAGACGCTGAAGGCGGCGGCTTGTGGCAACTTGCCGAGCGGCGAAAGCCTGATCGCGCTGGCCTGCTCCGGTGGTGATGCCGGCTTTATCGCCGACTACGCCGAACGCAATGGCTTGACCCTGCCCAAGCTCGACAACGGTCAGGTCACCGAACTGGCGCAGGTCCTGCCCGGCTATGCCAACCTGGTCAACCCGCTGGACTTCACCACGGCGATCTGGGGTGACGGCGCAGCGCTGGAACGCATGCTCGACAGCGCCCTGCGCACGCCAGCCGATGCGGCCATGCTGGTGCTCGACTATCCGACCGAAGCCACCGGTGAACGCAAGGAATGCGACCTGCTGCTGGAGCTCTATTGCGCGGCGCTCAAGCGTCATGGCAAGACCGGCTTTGTCACCTCGGCTTTCCCCGAATTGCTGCCGGCCACGGCTCGCGAAAAGCTGCATGAGCAAGGCGTCGCTGCCCTGCAAGGCGTGGAAGATGGCCTGGCGGCCTGGGGCCGGATTGCGGCTTACCGCCAGCGCCGTGAAACCTTGTTGGCCCTGGGAGAGTCGGCACTGGTGCCGGTCTGCCCGCAGGCGCTGGAAGGCGAGGGCCGGTTGCTCGATGAGTGGCAGTCCAAGCAGGCCCTGCGCGGTTTTGGCCTGCCGACTCCGCAAGCTGTACTGAGCACTCCGGCCAAGGCCACCGAGGCGGCCACCCAGCTTGGTTATCCGTTGGTGCTCAAGGCGGTCAGCGCCCAGTTGCCGCACAAGACCGAAGCCGGAGCCGTGGCCCTCAACCTGGCCGACGAAACGGCATTGAAAAGCGCGCTGGTCGTGATGGAACAACGCATCGCTGCGTATGCGCCGGGCGTGCCGTTCGATCAGATCCTGCTCGAGCGCATGGCGACGCCGCCACTGGCAGAGCTGATCGTCGGGATCAAGCGCGAAACCAACTTCGGCCTGGCGCTGGTGATCGGCACAGGCGGGATCATGGTCGAGCTGCTCAAGGACAGCCGCAGCCTGTTGCTGCCCACCACCGACGGAGCCATTCGCGCCGCGCTGCTGGGCTTGCGCAGTGCGCCATTGCTGCAAGGCTTCCGCGGTCGTCAGGCGGCGGACCTGGATGCACTGGTGGCGGCGATCCGTGCCGTGGCCGACTACGCCTGCGAGAACGCAGGGCTCTTGCTCGAACTCGATGTGAACCCTTTGTTGGCCGGTGCCCAGGGCTCGGTAGCGGTCGATGCGTTGATTCGCCTCGGACAGCAGTAAATGGAGATGACCATGCAAGCAGAACAGACTTTGACAGGCGGCCAGGCGCTGGTGCGCCTGCTGGCCAACTACGGCGTTGACACTGTATTCGGCATCCCTGGCGTGCATACGCTGGAGCTTTATCGCGGCTTGCCCGGCAGTGGCATCCGCCATGTGCTGACGCGCCACGAGCAGGGCGCAGGCTTCATGGCCGACGGTTATGCGCGGGTCAGTGGCAAGCCGGGTGTGTGTTTCATCATCACCGGCCCCGGCGTGACCAACGCTGCCACCGCGATTGGCCAGGCTTACGCCGACTCGATCCCGATGCTGGTGATTTCCAGCGTCAACCATACCGCCAGCCTGGGCAAGGGCTGGGGCTGCCTGCACGAGACCCAGGACCAGCGCGCCATGACCGCGCCGATCACCGCGTTCTCGGCAGTCGCCCTCAGTGCCGAGGATCTGCCCGAGCTGATCGCCCGCGCCTACGCCGTGTTCGACAGCGAGCGTCCGCGTCCGGTGCACATCTCGGTGCCGCTCGATGTGCTGTCGGCCAAGGTTGCCCGCGACTGGAGCAACGAAGTGGTGCGTCGCCCGGGTCGTGGCGTGCCGGCGAGCGATGCGTTGAGTATCGCTGTGGCCGAACTGCAGGCGGCGCGCCGTCCGATGATCATCGCCGGTGGCGGTGCAATTGAAGCCGGTCGCGAACTCGAGGCATTGAGCACGCGTCTGGCTGCACCGCTGTTCACCAGCGTTGCCGGCAAGGGCCTGTTGCCAGCCGATGCACCCTTGAACGCCGGTTCGACCTTGTGCGTGCAGCCGGGTTGGGACCTGATCGCCCAGGCCGACGTGGTGCTTGCCATCGGTACCGAGATGGCCGACACCGATTACTGGCGCGAACGCCTGCCGCTCAATGCCGAACTGATCCGGGTCGATATCGACGCGCGCAAGTTCAATGACTTCTATCCGTGCACCGTGGCCTTGCACGGCGACGCCCGGGAAACTGCTGCGGCGCTGTTGGCGCGTCTGCCGCAAGCCGCCCGCGACAGCAGCGCTGCCGTCGCCGCCGTGCAAGCATTGCGTGAGGCGGTCAAGGCCGGACATGCGCCATTGCAGGCCATCCACCAGTCGATTCTGGATCGCATCCAGGCCGTGCTGCCGGACAATGCGTTTATCAGCAGCGACATGACCCAGTTGGCCTACACCGGCAACTACGCCTTCGCCAGCAACGCCCCACGCAGCTGGCTGCACCCGACCGGCTACGGCACCCTCGGTTACGGCTTGCCGGCCGGCATCGGCGCCAAGTTCGGTGCGCCGACACGGCCGGGCCTGGTTCTGGTTGGCGATGGCGGCTTCCTCTACACCGCCCAGGAACTGGCCACGGCCACCGAGGAACTGGACAGTCCGCTGGTGGTGTTGCTGTGGAACAACGACGCCCTCGGCCAGATCCGCGATGACATGGTCGGGCTTGAGATCGAGCCGATTGGCGTGCTGCCGCGCAACCCTGATTTCGCCGGGCTTGGTCGGGCGTTCGGTTGCACCGTCAAGCAGCCGCAGAGCCTGGATCAGTTGCAGCAGGACTTGCAAGAAGGATTCAGCCGAAACGGTGTGACGCTGATCGAACTACGACACAAATACGCTGTTTGAGGGTCCGTAGAATCCAGCGGCGACGACACTTTCGTGGCGCCGCCATTCTCCGGATCCACCGTGATGGATCAACAAAAATAAGGATCGTTTGCCATGCCTTTTACCCGTACCGTTCTCGCGCTGTCCCTGGGTCTGGTCTTTCTGCAGAGCCAGGTGCAGGCCGCACCACCACTGACTTTGAACAACGGCACCAGCGCGATGGTGGCGCAGAACAGCAACGCCTGGATTGAAATCAACCAGGCCGCGCTGGATCACAATATTCAGACGCTGCAGGCGCAACTTGCCGGCAAGTCGAAGCTGTGCGCGGTGCTCAAGGCTGACGCCTATGGCCATGGTATCGGCCTGGTGATGCCGTCGGTGATCAAATACGGCGTGCCCTGCGTGGCCGTGGCCAGCAACGAGGAAATGCGCGTGGTGCGCCAGAGCGGCTTCAAGGGCGATCTGATTCGCGTACGCACCGCTTCCTTGAGCGAGCTGGAAGACGCACTGCAATACAACGCTCAGGAGTTGGTCGGCAATATCGACTTCGCCCGTCAGGTGGCTGAGCTGGCCCACAAGCACGGGCGCAAGTTGCAGGTGCACATCGGCCTGAACTCCAGCGGCATGAGCCGCAACGGCGTGGAAATGGCCACCGAGCAGGGCAAGAAAGACGCCGTGGCGATCACCAAGGTGCCGAACCTGGAAGTGGTCGCGATCATGACCCACTTCGCCGTCGAGGATAAGGACGATGTGCGCAAGGGCCTGGCGACCTTCAACGAACAAGCGGCCTGGCTGATGGACGTGGCCCAGCTCGATCGCAAGAAGATCACCCTGCACGCGGCCAACTCGTTCGCCACCCTGGAAGTGCCGGAATCGCACCTGGACATGGTCCGCCCCGGCGGCGCCCTGTTTGGCGATACCGTGGTGTCGCACACCGAGTATCAGCGCGTGATGCAGTTCAAGTCGCACGTGGCCTCGGTCAACAGTTACCCGGCCGGCAACACCGTCGGCTATGACCGTACCTACACCCTGAGCCGCGATTCGAAACTGGCGAATATCACTGTCGGCTATTCCGATGGCTATCGCCGGGTGTTCACCAACAAGGGCGTGGTGCTGATCAACGGCCACCGCGTACCGGTGGTGGGCAAGGTTTCCATGAACACCCTGATGGTCGACGTCACCGATGCCCCGGATGTGAAAGCCGGTGATGAGGTGGTGCTGTTCGGCAAGCAGGGCGAGGGCGAGATCAGCCAGGCTGAAATCGAAGAAATCAACGGCGCGTTGCTCGCCGACCTGTACACCGTCTGGGGCAATTCCAACCCCAAGGTGCTGGTCGAGCGGTAAGTCCTATAAGCGCTATCCATAGAGGTAAGCATCATGCGTTTTTCCGCACTGACACAACGCATCGCCGGTGACGGCGCTGCAGCCTGGGACATTCACTACCGTGCCCTGGCCTTGCAGGAACAGGGCGAGGACATCCTGTTGCTCTCGGTGGGCGATCCGGATTTCGACACCCCGGTGCCGATCGTTGACGCCGCCGTCGAGAGCTTGCGCGGCGGCAATACTCACTACGCCGATGTCCGCGGCAAGCGGACGCTGCGTCAAAGCATCGCCAGGCGCCATCAGCAGCGCAGCGGCCATGCAGTGGACGACAGTCAGGTGATCGTTCTGGCCGGTGCCCAGTGTGCCTTGTTCAGCGTTGCCCAGTGCGTGCTCAACCCCGGCGACGAGGTGATCGTCGCCGAACCCATGTACGTGACTTACGAAGCGGTGTTCGGGGCCTGTGGTGCCACGGTGATCCCGGTGCCGGTGCGTTCGGAGAACGGCTTTCGGGTGCAACCCGAGGACGTCGCCGCGCGCATCACCCCGCGTACCCGTGCCCTGGCTCTGAACAGCCCGCACAACCCGTCGGGTGCAAGCCTGCCGCGTGCCACCTGGGAAGCCCTGGCCGAGCTGTGCGTGGCCCACGACCTGTGGCTGATCTCCGATGAGGTCTACAGCGAACTGTTGTTCGAGGGCGAACACGTAAGCCCGGCCAGTTTGCCCGGCATGGCCGAACGTACGGCCACCCTGAACAGTTTGTCGAAATCCCACGCCATGACCGGCTGGCGCGTCGGCTGGGTTGTGGCGCCGCCGGCGCTGGCTGCGCATCTGGAGAACCTGGCGCTGTGCATGCTCTACGGCCTGCCGGACTTCATTCAGGACGCTGCGGTCGTGGCCCTGGAAGCGCAATTGCCGGAGCTGGACGCCATGCGCGAGGCCTATCGTCAGCGCCGCGACCTGGTCTGCGAGAGCTTTGCCGGCTGTCCGGGCCTGCGTGCCCTGAAGCCTGATGGCGGCATGTTCGTGATGGTCGATATCCGTGCCACGGGCCTCAGTGCCCATGAATTCTCCAACCGCCTGCTCGACCAGCAAGGGGTCTCGGTGCTGGCCGGTGAAGCCTTCGGTCCGAGTGCGGCAGGGCATATCCGTCTCGGCCTGGTGCTGGACACCCCGCAGCTGCAGGACGCTTGCCAGCGGATCGTCCGTTGCGCGACTGAACTGATGGAGGCGCGCAATGCTTGAGTACAACGCGTTGTTTATCGACGGTGCCTGGCAGGCGCCGTCCGGCCAGGGTTTGGCCGAGGTGATGAACCCGGCGACCGAAGCGGTCGTCGGTGTCGTGCCCCTGGGTGACGAGCGCGATGTCGACAGCGCCGTCGCCGCTGCACGCAAGGCCTTTGCCAGCTGGTCGCGTACGCCGTCAAGCGTGCGCGCAGGCTACATCCGCGCCCTGGCCGATCAGTTGCAGGACCGTGCCGATGAGATGGCCGCAGTGATCACCAGCGAATTGGGCATGCCGGTGCAATGGTCGCGTTCGGTGCAGGTCGAGGGACCCATTGCGGGTCTGGAGCACTACATCGAAATCGCCGGGTTGATGGACGAGGTGCGCGAAGTTGGCAATTCGTTGGTGTTGCGTGAAGCGGTTGGTGTCTGCGCCTTCATCAATCCGTGGAACTACCCGTTGCATCAATTGATAGGCAAGCTGGCGCCGGCCCTGGCGGCGGGTTGTACAGTGGTGGTCAAGCCGAGCCAGGAAACACCTCTGCACGCCTTCCTGCTGGCCGAGATGATCGAGGCCATCGGCCTGCCGGCCGGGGTGTTCAACCTGGTCAGCGGGCCTGGCTCGAAGGTCGGCGAAGCCCTGGCACGCCACCCGGATGTGGACATGGTCTCGTTCACCGGTTCCACCGGTGCCGGGGTGCGTGTGGCCCAGGCGGCGGCGCCCTCGGTCAAGCGGGTGTGCCTGGAACTGGGCGGCAAGTCGCCGCTGTTGATTGCCGAGGATGCCAATCTGGAGGCGGCGGTGCGCTACGGCGTGCAGGACGTAATGATCAACTCGGGGCAAACCTGCACCGCCTTGACCCGCATGCTGCTGCCGGTCAGTCGTTATGCCGAGGCGGTGGAAATAGCCCGGGCCGAGTGTGAAAGCCTGACCATGGGCGACCCCCTTGACCCGAAAAGCTTCCTCGGGCCGATGTGTTCCGCAGCCCAGCGACGCACGGTGCGCGAGTACATCGAGATCGGCCTGCAGGAGGGTGCTCGCCTGGTGTGTGGCGGGGCCGAGGCGCCGGCGGAACTGGAGCGTGGTTACTACGTCAAGCCAACGCTGTTCGCCGACGTCGACAACCGCATGCGCATTGCCCAGGAGGAAATTTTCGGGCCCGTGCTGTGCCTGATTCCCTATACCGATGAAGCCCATGCCATCGAGCTGGCCAACGATTCTCCGTTTGGCCTGTCCAGCGGTGTCTGGGCCGGTACCCCGGCGCGGGCGTTGGAACTGGCGCGGCAACTGCGCGCCGGGCAGTGCTTCCTCAACGGAGGTGCGTTCAACTACCAGGCACCGTTCGGCGGCTACAAGCAGTCGGGCAACGGCCGTGAGTGGGGCGAGGAGGGGCTGGCCGAGTTCGTCGAGATCAAGGCCATTCAGCGCTGATTTTCGAGGGGCGTGTCGAAGGCGACAAACAACTGATCGGCTGTGATCTTGCCCAGGTCCAGCCGAACATTGTTTTCCAGCATGGCGAAGAGGTTGGTGAACACTTCGAAGACCTTGCAATGGTCTTCCATGCCGGAAAACGGGTTGTCGATCTTCTCGGCGATCAGCGAGCTTTCCTGCACCGCGTCATAGACCTCGCGCAGGGTGATCTGGTTGGCTGGCCTTGCCAGGGTCAGGCCGCCGCGCGCGCCTCGGTACGACTTCAAAATGTTGGCCTTGACCATCTGCGATACCAGATTGCGCACGCGGGTAGGGTGGGTCTTGACCCACTTGGCGATGGTTTCCGTGCGCAGTTTCTGCGGCGCGTTGGCCGCGACGAACGACAGAATGTAAGACGCTGTGATCAGGCGGGTCGACTGGCTCATGGGGCGGTTGGGTTCCCGGGTTGGGCAGGGTTTTGGGAAGAGCTTCGCAGGCATTTTCGATCCTGTGAATATTACCTGCTCAAACGATGAAAGTGGGTTTCAAATTGTTAATGTGTTTGATACGTTAACAATTACAAGATTAGCAGCTTCCATAAAAAACGTTCGGATTTTGATGAACGCAAACTGTAGCCGCTGCCGAAGGCTGCGCTGGGGCCGCAAGGCCCCCGGGGATTTCGAGATTTTGCGCCTGCGAGGCAGGCGAGCGCAGCCTGCGGCAGCGGCTACATGTGCGTGTCAGCAACTCCGCGTTTAAACGACAGGGGCAATGCAATGAGCGATAACAACAACAAGATTACTCAAGCGCTTCAGAACGGCATGCTTCACCGCCGGGATTTTCTCAAGTACAGCATGGCCGCGGGCATGGTAGGCGCCGCGTTTTCCATGGGCCTGCCAATCAATGCCTTCGCCCAGGAAGCCACGCCCAAGGCGGGCGGCGTACTGCGTCTTGGTCTGGCCGGTGCCAGCACCACCGACTCCTACGACCCGGGCTCCTGGAGCGACACCTTTACCTTCGTCGGCTTCTCGGCGGTGTACAACACCCTGGCCGAAATCGCCGTGGACGGCACCGCCATTCCCGAACTTGCCGAAAGCTGGTCGGCTTCGTCCGATGCCAAGGTCTGGACCTTCAAACTGCGCCAGGGCGTGCAGTTCCACAACGGCAAGAGCCTGACCGCCGAGGACGTGGTCGCCTCGTTCAATCATCACCTGGGCGAAGGCTCCACCTCGGCGGCCAAGACTGTGCTCGGCGATGTCGCCAAGGTCCGTGCCGACGGCAACGACAGCGTGGTGTTCGAACTGCACGCGGGCAACGCCGATTTCGCCTATGTGGTGGCGGACTACCATGTGGCCGTCATGCCGAGCAAGGACGGCGTTGCCGACTGGCGTGCCGGCGTCGGTACCGGCGGCTATGTGCTCAAATCCTTCGAGCCGGGCGTGCGCATGGTGCTGGAGCGCAACCCCAACTACTGGAAGCCAGGCAGGGCGCATTTCGCCAGCGCCGAGCTGATCGGTATCGCCGATGGCGCCGCGCGGATCAACGCGCTGGTGACCGGCCAGGTCGACGTGATCAACAAGGTCGACCTCAAGACTGTCGCGCTGCTCAAGCGCAACCCCAACCTGGTGATCGAGGAAACCAAAGGTGCGCAGCACTACACCTTCCCGATGCTCTGCGACAGCCAGGAGTTCAGGAACAACGATATCCGCATGGCGATGAAGCACGGTATCGACCGCGATGCCCTGCTCGGCACTGTCCTGCACGGCTACGGCATGGTCGGCAACGACCACCCGATCCAGCCGGGTAGCCGCTTCCTCAATACCGCGCTGGAGCAGCGCAAGTACGACCCGGACAAGGCGCGCTTCTACCTGAAACAGGCCGGGGTCGATTCCTTCAAGATTCGCCTGCAGGCCTCCGACGCGGCCTACGCCGGCGCCGTGGACGCCTCGGTGATGTTCAAGGAGCAGGCGCGCAAGGCCGGTATCGACATCGATGTGGTGCGCGAACCTGCCGATGGCTACTTCTCCAACGTCTGGAACAAACAACCCTTCACCAGCTCCTTCTGGTACAGCAGCCTGACCGCCGACCGCATGTTCAGCATCGGTTACGCCAAGGGCGCGGCCTGGAATGAAAGCCATTGGGACAACCCGCGCTTCAACCAGTTGCTCAACGCCGCCCGTGGCGAAATGAACGACCCGCTGCGCCGCGAGATGTACAACGAGATGCAGCAGATCTGCCGCGATGACAGTGGCGCCATCGTGCCGTTGTTCGCCAGCTCCGTGGCCGCACGCTCCAATCGCGTCGCCCATGGCGGCCAAACCGCACCTTACGGCGAGCTCGACGGCCTGCGGGTGATCGAGCGCTGGTGGCAAGCCTGATCGGCTGATCGCTTGCACAAGGGCCGGGTCATGTTCACGCAAGGAGTCATGCGGTGAAGAGTCTTTTCAAGCTGTTGTTGCAGCGCCTGGCGCTGGGGGTGTTATCCCTGTTCGCCGTTTCGGTGATCATTTTCCTGGCCGTCGGCATGCTGCCGGGTGACGTCGCCCAGGCCATGCTCGGCCAGTCCGCCACGGCGCAAACCGTGGCGGCTTTCCGCGCCCAGCTGGGGTTGGATCTGCCCCCTTTGACGCGATTCGGCCAGTGGATCTGGCATTTCCTGCAAGGGGACCTGGGCACTTCGCTGGCCAACCAGCGGCCCATCGCCGAGCTGGTCGGTGCACGCCTGGGCAACACCCTGTCGCTGGCTGCGCTGGCGGCCCTGGTCTCGGTGCCGCTGGCGTTGTTCCTGGGGATGCTGGCGGCGCTGTACCGCAATTCCTGGTTCGATCGCCTGCTCAATACTTCGGCCTTGAGTGCGGTGTCGTTCCCCGAGTTCTTCGTGGCGTACCTGTTGATCCTGTACTTCTCGGTCAAGCTCAGCTGGTTCCCGAGCATCTCCAACCTGGCGCCGGATGCCTCGTTCGGCGAGGTGCTGGAGCGTTCGGTGCTGCCGGTGGCAACCCTGAGCCTGGTGGTGATCGCGCAAATGATGCGCATGACCCGCGCCTCCCTGATCAACCTGCTGGCCAGCCCGTACATCGAAATGGCCCGGCTCAAAGGCATCAGCCAGTCGCGGATCATCTTCAAGCACGCCTTGCCCAACGCGCTGGCGCCGATCGTCAACGTGGTGGCCCTGAACCTGGCCTACCTGGTGGTGGGTGTGGTGGTGGTCGAAGTGGTGTTCGTCTACCCGGGTCTGGGCCAGTTGCTGGTGGACTCGGTGGCCAAGCGCGACATTCCGGTGGTGCAGGCCTGCAGCCTGATCTTCGCGGCGACCTACGTGCTGCTCAATACCCTGGCCGATGTGCTGTCCATCGCCAGCAACCCACGCCTGATGCATCCGAAGGGGTAGTCCATGAAGCGTCTGTTCATTGAATTGATCAGGGCCCCGCTGAGTGCGCAGTTCGGCATGGCGGTGATCCTCTTGTACATACTGGTCGCGCTGTTCGCCCCGGTATTGGCGCCCTTTGGTGAAACCGAGGTGGTCGGCGATGGCTTCGCACCCTGGGGCGGGCAATTCCTGCTCGGCACCGATAACCTGGGCCGGGACATGTTCAGTCGCCTGGTGTTCGGTGCGCGCAATACCCTGGGCATTGCCTTCCTGACCACGGTGCTGGCGTTCCTGCTGGGTGGCACCTGCGGCCTTGTCGCCGCCATCAAGGGCGGCTGGGTCGACCAGGGTCTGTCGCGGGTCGTCGATATTCTGATGGCCATTCCGCAACTGATTTTCGCCTTGCTGATTCTCAGTGTGGTCGGCACCACGGCCACCTCGCTGGTGCTGGTGATCGCCCTGCTCGACGCCACCCGGGTGTTTCGCCTGGCGCGGGCAGTGGCCATGACCGTGGTGGTCCAGGACTTCGTCGAGGCGGCGCGCCTGCGCGGCGAAGGCCTGTGGTGGCTGGTGACGCGCGAAGTGCTGCCCAATGCCGCCGCGCCGCTGATCGCCGAATTCGGCCTGCGCTTCTGCTTTGTTTTCCTGTTCATCAGTGCGCTGTCGTTCCTCGGCCTGGGCATCCAGCCGCCAACGGCCGACTGGGGCAGCATGGTGCGTGACAACGCGGTGCTGATCACCTTCGGCGACGTCAGCCCGTTGCTGCCGGCGCTGGCCGTTGCCCTGATCACCGTGAGCGTGAATTTCGTCGTCGACTGGATGCTGCATAAATCCAGCGGGCTCAAGGAGTGCTGAGCATGAACAAACCCCTGGTAAACAGTGCATCACCCTTGCTGACCATTCGCGACCTGCAGATCGAAGGGCATTACGAGGATGCCTGGCACCCGCTGGTCAAGGGCATCGACCTGACCTTGCAACGCGGTGAGGTGCTGGGTCTGATCGGTGAGTCCGGGGCGGGCAAGTCGACCCTGGGCCTGGCGGCGATGGGCTACACCCGCGATGGCTGCCGCATCACCGGTGGTTCGGTGCAGTTCGATGGCATGAACCTGCTCAAGCTCGCCCCCGACGACCTGCGCAAGCTGCGCGGCACGCGTATCGCCTACGTCGCCCAGAGCGCGGCGGCGTCCTTCAATCCGGCGCACCGGCTGATCGATCAACACATCGAAACGGCCGTCACCAATGCCGGCATCGGCCGCGCCCAGGCCGAGGCCGAAGCCATCGAGCTGTACCGGGTGCTGCGCCTGCCCAACCCCGAAACGATTGGTCAGCGCTATCCGCATCAGGTTTCCGGTGGCCAGCTGCAACGGATCATGACGGCCATGGCCATGGCGTGCTACCCGGACCTGATCATCTTCGACGAGCCGACCACGGCCCTGGACGTGACCACCCAGATCGAAGTGCTGGCCGCGATTCGCGATGCGGTCAAGCGCTACGGCAGTGCGGCCATCTATATCAGCCACGATCTGGCGGTGGTGGCGCAGATGGCCGACCGGATCATGGTCCTGCGCCATGGCAAGCTGGTCGAAGAAGCCGAAACCCGCAAGATGCTCGCCGCACCCGAGGAGGAATACACCAAATCGCTGTGGGCCGTGCGTTGCTTTCGCACCGAACCCAAGCCACGCCCGCGCAGCGAACTGCCCTTGCTGGAAGTGCGCAAGGCTTGCGCCAGTTATGGCCAGCAGCCGGTCCTGCACGATGTTTCACTGAGCCTCTATCGCGGCCAGACCCTGGCGGTGATCGGTGAGTCGGGCAGTGGCAAGAGCTCCACTGCGAGGCTGATCACCGGTCTGCTGCCGGCCACCGCTGGCCAGGTGCTGTACGAGGGCAACCCGCTGCCAATCGACTTTCGCAAGCGTTCCAAGGAGCAACTGCGGCGGATCCAGATGATCTACCAGATCCCCGACACGGCCCTGAACCCGCGCCAGCGCATCGTCGACATCATCGGCCGGCCCCTGAGTTTCTACCTCGGCCTCAAGGGCAAGGCCTTGCGTGATCGGGTCGCCGATTTGCTGGCGATGATCGAACTCGACCCCGACAAGTTCATGGAGCGCCAGCCCCGCGAGCTTTCCGGCGGCCAGAAGCAACGCATCTGTATCGCCCGTGCCCTGGCGGCCGATCCGCAGCTGATCATCTGCGACGAGGTCACCTCGGCGCTGGACCAACTGGTGGCCGAGGGCATTCTCAAACTGCTCGACCGGGTCCAGCAGCAGTTGGGCGTGTCCTATCTGTTCATTACCCACGACGTTGCCACGGTGCGCGCCATTGCCGATGAGGTGGTGGTGATGCAGCGGGGCAGGGTGGTCGACCACGGCCCCCGTAAATCGATCTTCACACCGCCGCATCAGGACTACACCGGCCTGCTGTTTTCTTCGGAGCCGGAAATGGACCCCGAATGGCTCGACCGCATCCTCGACCAGCGCGGCGCAGGCCAGCCCCTGGTCGCTCAACCCTGAGAATTCAAGGAATCACCATGAAAGTACTTATCGTCCACGCTCACCCCGAGCCGAAATCCTTCACCGCCGCCCTGCGTGACCAGGCCGTGCAGACCTTGCAAGCCCAGGGGCATGAAGTGCAGGTCTCCGACCTGTATGCGATGAACTGGAACCCGATCGCCAGCGCCGACGACTTCTCCACCCGGGAGAACCCGGATTACCTGGTCTACGCCCTGGAACAGCGCCTGGGCGTGAAAAGCCAGTCCCTGGCCGCCGATATCCAGCAGGAGCTGGACAAACTGCTGTGGGCCGACCTGCTGATCCTCAACTTCCCCATCTACTGGTTCTCGGCCCCGGCCATGCTCAAGGGCTGGATCGACCGGGTACTGGTGTCGGGCATCTGCTACGGCGGCAAGCGTTTCTACGACCAGGGCGGCCTGGCCGGCAAGAAAGCCCTGGTGACCGTGACCCTGGGCGGGCGCGAGCACATGTTCGGCGAAGGCGCGATCCATGGCCCGCTGGAAGACATGCTGCGGCCGATCCTGCGCGGTACCCTGGCGTATGTGGGGCTGGATGTACTGCCGCCGTTCGTGGCCTGGCATGTGCCCTACATCAGTGCCGAGGCGCGCGAAGAGTTCCTGGAGCAGTACCGTGAGCGCCTCGAAAACCTGGAGCAGGATCGGCCGATCGACTTTCCACGGTTGTCGCAGTTTGATGAGAAGCTGTATCCCTTGGCTACCAATGGCTGAGATGCGCTAGCGGTTCGTGCCCCATGTCCCTCCTTGGCGCAGAGCCTATCCAGGGCTTTGCTATCCTTTGCGGCCAGTCCTAATCCTGGCCGCTCCCTAGTAGACCGACCAGTACCACCTTCTGCCTGCAAGCGGCAGAAGGAGAGGCTGCATCTGCGTGTTGTAGCGTGCTTATTGAGCGGGGACTGCTGGTGTTCTGATGAAAGATCCACTCTCTGTAGCAACCCTGAACGTCTCAAAATCGCCAGGTAAAACTTTACGCCTTTGGCAAATTTCATTGTTTCATATTGTTTCGAATGTGACTCCCGGAGCGATCGGCTGTGAATGAGTTGCAATGTAAAAGCAATAATTTGTGAAGGGCTTGCTGAAGTTGGTTTAGGAGTATGTAGGATCTTTCCGGTCGCATTTGGTTTGTAAAAACTGGTTTCAATAGTAGGGTGTTTGTTAGTGCATATATTGAGGCTGAATGCGATAAGCGGGGTTGGTGAGCGGGGTGTCTATTGCCCTTGTGATTGGCTGCTTTGGTAGCGGCTCTCTAGCGTCAATTGTAGGCGTATTCTGAGGTTTAGTCGGAAATTTCCCAAGCTTACTTTGGAGGGTGGACTAGTTGAGTGAAGTCATTCACTATTGTTCTAGGTAGGAAGTTGGTGCGCGTCTCGTGAGTTGTTCGGTATTTGCTTGAAAGTTCGAATTCCAATCTTGCTTGGTTTCGTGTTTGTTGGCTTCATGCTCAATGTTCGAAAAAAGTCAGTGTTCTGCTGACCTGCGCAACCCGCTGCCTCGAATTCAACCTGACTAACAACTTGATCTTACATATCCCGTGGCCACGGAGGCCTGACCATGTCCCAAGCATTTGTTACCTTCTTCGACCACAGCCGCCATAAACTCCGGGTGGGGGATATCAAGGCACCGCTCGACGTCCTGGTTTTTCGCGGTGAGGAATGCCTGAGCAAACCCTTCAACTATTCGATCGAGTTCACCTGCCCCGAACAGGACCTCGCGGCCGACCAACTGCTCGGCCGCGAAGCCCGCTTCAGCCTGCACGCCCCGCCGCAAAAGCAGCCGTTCTCCTTTGGCCTGCCGATACCCGAGATCAAGCCGCTGCGCACCTTCTATGGGGTGATCACCGACTTCCAGCGGCTGTCCGCGTCCCGCGACGAAGCCCGCTACCAAGTCACCTTGCAACCGCGCCTGGCATTGCTCGACCGGGGCAAGCAGTACCGCATCTACCAGCACAAATCCGTACCGGAAATCGTCGAGCACATCCTGCGCAGCCGCCACCAATTTAGAGGGCAGGATTTTTTATTTCGGCTGGCGAACGAATACGAGAAACGCGAACAGGTCATGCAATACGGCGAAAGCGACCTGGCCTTTATCGCCCGCCTGCTGGCCGAAGTCGGCATCTGGTACCGCTTCACCAGCGACGAACGCCTGAAGATCGACGTGGTCGAGTTCCATGACCACCAGCGCCATTACCAGTTCGACGTGGAGCTGCCGTACCGCCAGCCCGGCGGCTTGAGCAGCGACGAGGACGCCGCCTGGGATTTGCAGACCCGCCACCAGGTGGTGGAACGCAACATCAACATCCGTGCCTACAACCACCGCGAAGCCAGCGCCTTCCTAGACGGCGACATCGACCAGACCCGCGGCGCCAAAACCACCTATGGCGAGGCCTACCACTACGCCGAACCCTACACCGTGCTCGGCGACCGCTATGCCCTGGACGAAAGAACCCTGCAATGCGAAAGCGGCATTTTCTACGCACGCCTGAGCCACGAACGCTACCTCAATAAGCAGACCCGCCTGAGCGGCGTCAGCAGCAGCGCCACCCTGGCGCCGGGCCAGGTGCTGAAGATCACCGACGGTGCGCCGCAGGCCTTCGCCCCGGGTGCGGTGATCACCAAAATGACGACCACAGCCGCACGCGACAGCAGCCTCCTGGTCACCTTCGAGGCCATGCCCTATGCCGACCGGGTGTGCTTCCGCCCACCGCTGCGGGCCAAGCCACAAATCGCCGGCACCGTCCCGGCCCGCGTCACCAACCCGCAGAAAAATGATCTCTATGCCGAGATGGACCCGGAGGGCCGCTACCGGGTCAACTTCCTCTTCGACCGCGACACCTGGCCGCGTGGCGAGGAAAGCATGTGGCTGCGGCGGGCCCGGCCTTACGCCGGCGATACCTACGGCCTGCACCTGCCGCTGCTCGCCGGCACCGAAGTGGCTATCGCGTTCGAGCGGGGTGATGTGGACCGACCCTATATTGCCCACGCCCTGCACGACAGCGAACACCCTGACCCCGTCACCCTGTACAACCGCAAGCGCAACGTCCTGCGCACGCCAGCCAATAACAAGCTGCGTATGGAGGACAACCGCGGCGAAGAGCACGTCAAGCTCAGTACCGAGCACAGTGGCAAGAGCCAGCTGAATCTGGGGCACTTGGTCGATAGCCAGAAGAAAAAACGCGGTGAAGGTTTTGAGCTACGCACCGATGGCTGGGGGGCGATCCGAAGTGGCAAAGGCCTGTTCATCAGCGCCGAGGAACAAGCCAAAGCCCAGGGCCCGGTGCTCGACATGAGCGCCGCCGTGGATCGATTGCAACAGGCCGGCGAACAACTGCAAAAGCTCTCGGTCGATGCCCAGGCCAGCCACGCCGAACCGGCAGACGTCCAAGCGCAAATCAGCCTGCTCCGGCAGGACCTGGAACAACTCAAATCCTCCGTCCTGCTGCTCAGCGCACCCCAGGGCATCGCCCTGACCAGCGGCAAACACCTGCAGTTGGCGGCGCAACACAACCTGATGCTTAACGCCGGTGGCGAAGCGGATATCAGCGTGGTCAAGCGCCTCTTCATGGGCGTGGGGCAGGGGCTGAGTCTGTTCGTGCGCAAGCTTGGCCTCAAGCTGATCGCCAACCAGGGGCCGGTGATTGTCCAGGCGCAGAACGACAAGCTGGAACTGCTGGCCCGGCATGGTCTGGACATCACCAGCACTGAGGACGAAATCCGCATCACCGCCAAGAAGAAAATCACCCTTAATGCCGGTGGCAGCTACATCACCCTCGATCCCAACAGCATCGAATCGGGTACGGCGGGCGACTATCTGGTCAAGTCCGCGCATTTTTCCTATCAGGGCGCCGCCCAACAAGCGCTGGCAATGCCATCGCCGCTGCCACCTTTGGAAGCGCATGAAACCGAAACCCAAGGGCGTTCGGTGATCTCTGGCTAATCCCT
The DNA here is from genome assembly GCF_011355085.1 of Pseudomonas akapageensis. Taxonomy (GTDB): domain Bacteria; phylum Pseudomonadota; class Gammaproteobacteria; order Pseudomonadales; family Pseudomonadaceae; genus Aquipseudomonas; species Aquipseudomonas akapageensis. Next base: position 19,776 of record NZ_VXCP01000008.1, read on the forward strand.
TTGCAAGGAGCAAACCCCATGGCTAGCCTACTCAGATGGCTGTTTGGCGTCCCCCAGCACGAACGCGACGCTCGCTTCGACGTACGCCATCCCCCGATCCTATCAACGCCGGACACCGATCCCGTTCGCGCAGCCTCGCCTGCCGAGCTCAGTGACACACTGCCACCGGTACAGAACTGGAGCCATCCGTTCAAGGAAACGCGCGACCCGCTGCGACAACTGACTCACTTGGCCGACGCAAAAGCGGGCTTCTACCCGCTGGGGGTCAATGGCCTCTGGCACGGTGGCGTGCATTTCGACGACGGCACCGCCAGCACCCTGGATCCATCCAGCGTGCATTGCCTGGCCGACGGCGAGGTGGTGGCCTACCGCATCGACCAGCGCTCGCCGACCACGTCCTACATCGTCAACAAGCTGCCGACATTGAGACCCTTTTCGCGCAATTTCGTGCTGGTGCGGCATCGTCTGCAGGCCCCGAAAATCGAGGGCAGCGCCGACACGCCGCCCAGCCTGACCTTCTTCAGCCTGTACCTGCACCTGCAGGACTGGGCGGTCTATCAGGCTGATGCGGCCCTAACGCGCTCGGCCTTCTGGCCCGAGGGCGCGACGCGCCGGGTCAAGGAAACGGTCAATGACTTCCACCCTCGCTATCCCAATCAACCGGGTCTGAACGTGCGCCACAAGGCGTGGCAGGGCCAGGTCCTCGACCTCCTGCCCCGGGGGGCGCAGGTAACCGTCAGCGGCGACGGTGATTACCGCAAGCTGGAGAACAGCCTCGGTCCAGCCGACCTGATCAGCGCCGAGGGTTCATTGCGGGGCTATGTCGCCATCAGCCTGCTGGAGCCCATCGAGGGAGGCCAGTACCGCGTCGCCACCAAGGAGGGCGCGCTCAACGTGCGCGCTGAAGCAAAGCGTGATAGCGATAAGATTGGGGAACTGCCGAAGGGCACGGAAGTGACGATCAGCGGTGACGGCGATTTCCGCAAGCTGGAGCGGGTCAACCAGTACGTGCACTACAAGTCGCTCCCCGGTGGGCTGGAACCCCTGGCCCGTGATCGCGTGGTCGTACTCGACCAGCCCGTCCCAATCAAGGCCGGGGACCTGATCGGTCACATCGGACTGTACCAGGACAGCCATGCGGCCCCAGAAAAGAAATTGCACCTGGAAGTATTCAGCGGCGATGAGGTGGAACCGTTCATTCAAGCCAGTCGCGCCTGGGCGCAGCGCCTCCCGGCCAGCAGCAGGACCTGGCTGAAACTGGCCAAAGGCACGGTGGTGGCGGCGCATCAGGAGCACTTCAGCGCCAAGCGGCCACCTAATTTTTTCTACGGGGACACCACCTCAAGCGACGCCGACCTGTTGGTCCCCAAGAGCCTGCTCGATGGGCTGTCTGCCGACTGCAAAATCACGGAGCCCGCCACGAGTGATCGCAAGGCCTATAACTGGTACCGCCTCGACGGGTTGTTGCATGACGCCGACCACAAGCTGATCGACGGTTGGGTGCGCGAAGAAGTGGACGTTACCCCGTGGGTCAGTCCCTGGTCGTGGGAAGGCTACGACATCATCTACCACTTCGACCTGCCCCGGCAGATGCTGGCCTCCTTCAGGCGGGCCGCTGGCGACTTCAGCGAAGCGGAACTCGAACGCTTTGGCCGCATGGCCGACGAAGGCGATCAGGGGCAGATCAAGCAGCGATTGGTCGAGATCATTGGCCGCAACTCGGAAAGCCATATGACCGCCAAGGAATTGCAGGCCGCCCTCAAGTTGCCCGCTCATGCCCAGTCGATCGCGCAACTGATCATCCGCGCCGAAAGCGAGTGGTATTACCGGGCGCAGAAGTGGGATGCGCTGGATGAAATACTCGGGCACAGCGGTTCGACGCCAAACCTGAATTGGTTGGCGGAGAAGGAGCGGCTCAAGCAACTGAGCTGGTGGGATGAGGTGGCGGAGAAGGTTGGGCTACCGGGGTACGCGAAGGTTTATCACTTTCATGCGGTGGGGTTGGCGGGGAGATTTCAAACTAGTACTCGAAGAATTACTGTAGATTTTTTGGAAAAAATTACTGGCAAAACGGGTGACTGGTTTACAGGAAAAGGGGGGGGCCGGACATTCACTAGAGAGTTCGAAGAAAAACATCCACAAATATATAAATATGACAAGTATAAATTTGTAATTTTGCTCAATGAGGCTCTGGAAAGGTACGGAATAATTTCTCCGCACCAGCAGGCGCATTTTATTTCACAATGCTTTCATGAGTCCGCTGCCTTTGAAACGACTGTCGAATTCGCCTCAGGTACGCAGTACGACCCTGGAAATCATACCAACGCCACTGCCAGCGGAAATACAGAGGTCGGCGACGGTCCAAAGTACAAAGGAAAAGGTTTGATACAGCTGACGTGGAAAAACAATTATAGATCTTACTCCAAATACAGAGGCATTGATTTTGTGAGCTCTCCTGGCCTGCTCGCTGAAAATATGTTTGATGCTATTGATGTCTCTTGTTGGTATTGGCGTCATAATGGAGCTGTTAGCAAAAGACATAATGCGCAGGGCGATATTAATGTCTTGATTAATAATGAGCCTAACAACGTCGGGCTCGTAACTTTGGCGGTGAACGGCGGAACCAATGGCCTGCACGATCGCACACAGGTGTACGAATCTATACGAAAAATTTGGGGGCTTGCGTAAATGAGAAGAGTTAATTCGTCATCGCTAATTTGCCTCCTAATGTTTTGCAATTTTTTTTCATGCGTGAGTTATGCAGATCTATCTCTACCTAAATTGAAGCTGGATAGTCGTGATCCACTTGCACTGTCCGTGCATGATAAAGTAAGTTCTCAGTCATTGTCGCTGCCAGCTGATTTTATGCATGAAATTGAGGGGGTGTATAATGATGTTTATATAGAAGACATAAGCGGCAGTGGGGTCGGCGAAGTGGTTTTTCGCTTGGCAGGGAGCGACGTGAACTCTTGCTCAAGAATATTATATTACTCAAAAGCCGAGCGCTCATTGAAGGAGTTGGTTTTTGATAAGGGGGGCTTGTGCAACTTCAGAGTTCAGCATGGGTATGTCGTTAGCTCTTACAGGGAAGGTGCAGCATGGAATGAAAATGTATACAAAATCAACGATGGAAAAGTAAGTCCTATTATTTCAGATAGCTGTATTGGATGTGGTGAGGTACAACGCAAGGAACACCGTCAAGATGGATCATTTGTCAGGATTCTGGTTTCTGATAATGCTGATTTTGAAAAAAGAACTCCGCTAACTGCGGATGTGGTCGCTAGCCGAGCCGAGATTTTCTCTTCGCCAGAAGCTGCGCAACCCACAAAAAAATATTTAGTGCGCGGAAACAAGGTAGTGCTCCTCAATTTTAATCAGTCGCGCAGCGGAGAAACCTGGGTTGAGTTTAGGTATTCTGGAATAGGCACAGTTGAAGGTTGGTTAAAGTGTAGTGATCTTGAAGGCTGCAGTGAGTTTTAACACATAAACCCAAGCTGCTGATTGTGTTGCGCTACGTCATCGACCGTAATCGAAATGGCGGTCACGGGACCGAATGCCGCTCTCGATCGGCCGGTCCATGCTCAGATATAGACGACGACCTGATGGCCGGAGATTGAAAATGCAGCCTATTACGTCCTTTTCTGTATCGATATTGTTGATGTCTATCCTTGCTACAGGTGAGACTAATGATTTTAGTGGGGAATATATTCACATTGAAAATATATCGACATTTCACTGGCCTGGCCAGTATGCGAAAAAAAGTGAGTTATGCACCTTTCCAAATAACGGAGAGAGCTGCTTAGAGCAGTTTCGCGATTTTCTCAAGATAGAATCAGTGCGCCAAGGATTTTTAGTAGAGTTGCACAGTACGCAAGCGGATCAGCATGTATGTTCTTTTTTGTTTCGGATGGATAGTGTTGGCGAGGCTCTCATCCACAAAACACAGTTTGGATCTGTACTAATACAGCGTAATGGAAATTTTCTAGAAATTTCATCGAAGGGAGTCGATCCGACAGCTCTTGGAATGGGCGTATGCGGAGCGCGCGCAGATATTGATGGTCTGAGATTTCCTTTGAGTGGTAATTGCAATGATGGGTGTTCAAAAAATGATTAATTACTTAGTAAGTAAATTGGTTTTGGATTTCGTGAAATCTGCTATTGCAAGTGAGCAGGCCTGGCATCGCGATGATTGCGATTGCCCGTTGACTGCGCCGCGACCTCAAGCGAGAGCGAGCTAGTCATGCCGGTCAGACTGGATCAGATCCCAGCGCGGGCGCCGCGCCCCGCACCTCCGCGTGCCTGGCTTTGGCTAGGCCTGATTTTGCTTTTTCTGCTGTTGGGTGTGGGATTGACGTTGTTGTTCGACGAGCAAGCGTTGAATCAGCAACCCGTTGACTTCTGGGGGCCGGCTTTGGGCATACCGTTGCTGGGTTGGTGCGTGCTGGGTTTCGGGCGTTTGTTGCTGTACATCGGCCAGCAAGGCGCAGCCGACGGTTGGGATCAAGCCCGCGAGGAGGATTTGATCCGCAGAATGCGTCGGGGCCGGCGTTCCCAGCAAGTGTTGAGCGTGAGTTTGTATACCGCCCTTCGAGAGTCAGAGCAGCAGCCGGCAGCGCAGCTGGAGGCCTTGCTCAAGGGGGCCGAGGCGCTGACAGCTCAGCCTTCAAGGTCGGTTGATAGAGCGTTGCGTCATAGCCGCTTACCCGGCGATATGGATGAAGATCCTGAGCGCGCGCTGCTTCGAGTGATGGCACAGGTACTCTCCGATCTGGCGCCAATCTTGGTGCATCTGCCTGACGATACGCCCTTGGCCTTATTGTTGGAGGTCGATAGCCATCTGCACGAGAGCCAAGTACACCTGATCTGGCAAAAGGTTTGGAACGAGTCGGGTATCCGTCAGAAGACGGTGCCGGTCGAAGGCAGTGGCCTGGCCGCACTCGACCACTGGCTCGACCAGCGTATCGGCGATCAGGCGCTCTTGCTGGTGGTGGCGGTGCACTTCGCCCCGGAGCAGCCCGAAGGCACGGCTGAGGCGGTGGTGGGGTTGCTGTTCGGCAATCGCCTGACCCAAACCATCCTGCCGGCGATTGCCTACCTCCACCGTCCGGAGCAGGCACGCGGGCCGAGCACCGAAGCAGTGCGCTATGGGGCGTGCCAGGCGCTGGACTGGGTACCGCTGGAAGCGCCCGCCATCCAGCACGTCTGGCGGGTGGGAGTCGCTGAGCAACAGGATGCGGCGATGAACACCGTACTGGCCGAACTGTCGCTGCCGACCAAGCCCACGCAGGGCTTTTGCAACCTGGATGCAACGCTGGGGCATCCCGGCCAAGCCTCGCCCTGGCTGGCGATCGCCGCCGCGACCCAAACCATTCAATCTGGAATCGGGCCGCAATTCATTTTCAGTGGGGGCGGCGCCATCGAGGCGGGGCTCTGGAGCACGGTGGTGACGCCGGTGCCATCGCTTTCGAACTAGGAGTCTTGCATGCGGTTTCGACGCTCGGTAGGGGTAGGTGGGGTTCTTTTTGGGGGGCTGTTGTTGACCGCTATGGTCCTGGGGGCACTGGTCTGGTTTCACCCGGAGTGGTTGGGGATGGCCGCTGGCAGTGCCCGGCAAACCTCCTGGCTCTCGGTGATCGCGGCGACGACATCGGTCGTGGTGATATTTCTGGGCGGCTACCGTCTGCTGTGGCAGCAGCAGGGACTTTCCACCTATCGCCGGCAGGGCGCGGATGAAGGGTTACAGCCCAGGCAAGTCAGCTTGCCTCCACCCTCAGAGGCGCGGACGGCGCAAAAGTTTGCCGCGCTTGATGCGCACCTGCGTCACCGCTACGGCTACTTCTGGCGCCGCAAGGTTCGCGTACTGCTGGTGGTTGGCGAACCCACGCAGATCGAAGCCATCGTGCCGGGCCTGACCGAGGCGCGACCTTGGTTGGAGGGCCAGGACACCGTCTTGCTGTGGGGCGGTAATGTGCAGACCAAGCCGGACGCGTCATTGCTCGCCCTGTGGCGCCAACTGTGTCGTTGGCGCGGCATGGACGGCGTCGTCTGGACACTGAACAAGGCGCAGAGCGCCGATTCGGCCAAGATGGGCAAGGGCGTGCGCGGTCTGCAAGATCTGGCCTTTGAGCTGGGCTGGCAGATGCCGCTGCACCTGTGGCAAGTCTGCGACAGTGCCTGGTCGCAACACACCCGCACGACCCAAGCGGTCGGCTGCAGCTTGCCCGCACGCTGTACCGAGCAGGATCTGCAAAGCCATCTCGGTCAGTTGCTGGACCCCTTGCGCAGCATGGGACTGGAGCAGATGCAGGTCGATATGGGTCATGACTTCCTGCTGCGTCTGTCTCGCGATCTGCAGGTCGAAGGCATTGCCCGTTGGCGCCAGGCGGTTTCGCCGTTGCTGGGTCAGTTCGCCCGTGGCGTGCCGCTGCGGGGGCTGTGGTTCAGCCTGGCATTGCCTGCGCCTGAGCCCAAGGTCAACGGTGAGGCGGAGCATCTTTGGCTGCGGGACCCGGCTTGGGGCGGCGTGCTCGGTGACCACAGCGCGACTGCTCGCCGCGTGGGCTGGAGCGCCCCGCGTATCGGCTATGCGCTGATGTTGGGCCTGGCCGCCGTGTGGGGCGCCGGCCTGCTGCTGTCGTTCGCCAGCAACCGCGCACAGATCGCGGACCTGCAAACTTCGCTGGCCACCCTGCAACAGGCCGAGCCCGGCGAGGCGCAACGCCTCGCCCTGAGCGAGTGGGTCCTCCAGTTGGGTCGCCTGGACTACCGCGCCGAACACGGCGCGCCCTGGTACCAGCGCTTCGGCCTCAACCAGAACCGCGCCTTGCTCGAGGCGTTGTGGCCGCACTATGTCGAGGTCACTCACCGCCTGCTGCGCGATCCGGCCGCCACCCAGTTGACGGCGCAACTCAACGCCCTGATCAAACTCCCCCCGGACAGCCCCGAACGCACCCGGCGCTCCCGCGAGGCCTACGATCAACTCAAGGCCTACCTGATGCTGGCGAACCCGGAAAAGGCCGACGCGGCTTTTCTGGTCAACGTCCTGGGCCAAGCCGAACCGGACTTGTGGCAGTTTTACGCCGAACAGTTACCCGCCCATCCCCAGTGGCGCCTCGAGGCCGACCCGATGTTGGTGGCCCAGGCCCGCCTGGTCCTGCTCGGCCAACTGGGCCAGCGCAATGCCGAAGCCAGCCTGTACCAGCAGGTCCTCGACAGCAGCGCCAGCCACTATCCGGCCTTGCGCCTGCAGCAGATGCTCGGTGACAACGGCGGCATGGCACTGTTCTCCACCACCGCCAGCGTCCCCGGCGTGTTCACCCGCCAGGCCTGGGAAGGGCAGGTGCGCCAGGCCATCGACAAGATCGCCGCAGCACGCCGCGAAGAAGTCGACTGGGTGCTCAGCGACAACCCCGCGAGCCTTGCCGTCGAACTGAGTCCGGACGTGCTGCGCGAACGCCTCACCGCCCGCTACTTCCAGGATTACAGCGGCGCCTGGCTGGATTTTCTCGGCAGTCTGCGCTGGCACCCGGCCGACAGCCTGGGGGATGTGATCGACCAGTTGACCCTGATGAGCGACGTGCGCCAGTCGCCGCTGATCGCCCTGATGAACACCCTGGCCTACCAGGGCCAGGCCGGCAGCCGTCGCCAGGCCCTGGCTGACTCGCTGCTGCAGTCGGCGCAGCAGCTGATCGCCCAGGACAAACAGCCGGTGATCGACCAGCAGGTCCAGGGTCCGAGTGGCCCGCTGGACGCCACCTTCGGCCCCTTGCTGACCCTGCTTGGCAGCGCCTCTGAAGACAAGACCGGCAACGACAGCCTGAGCCTGCAAGCCTTCCTCACCCAGGTCACCCGCGTGCGCCTGACCCTGCAGCAAATCAGCACCGCCCCCGACCCGCAAGCCATGACTCAGGCCCTGGCGCAAACCGTGTTCCAGGGCAAGAATGTCGACCTCACCGAAACCCAGGCCTACGGCAATCTGCTCGCCGCCAGCCTCGGTGCGGAGTGGGGCGGGATCGGCCAGACCCTCTTCGTGCAGCCGTTGGAGCAGGCCTGGCAGCGGGTTCTGCAACCCTCGGCGGCGAGCCTCAACCGCCAGTGGCAGCGGGCGATCGTCAGCCATTGGCAGAGTGCGTTCGCCAGCCGCTACCCGTTCGCCGCCACCCCCAGCGATGCCTCGCTGCCGATGCTGGGGCAGATGATCCGTGCCGACTCCGGGCGCATCGAGCAGTTCTTGCGGGAGCAACTGGGTGGCGTGCTGCGCAAGGAAGGCGACCGCTGGGTGGCCGATCCAAGGCACAGCCAGGGCCTGCGCTTCAACCCGCAATTTCTCACGGCCATCAACCAGCTCAGCCACCTGGCCGACGTGCTCTATACCGACGGCGGCATGGGCCTGAGCTTCGAACTGCGCGGCAAACCGGTGCGCGATGTGGTGGAGACCGTTTTCGTCCTTAATGGCGAAAAGCATCACTACTTCAACCAGAAGGAAAGCTGGCAGCGCTTCGCCTGGCCCGGACGCAGCGACCGGCCGGGCGTGAGCCTGACCTGGACCAGCGTACGCACTGGTGCGCGCCTGTTTGGCGATTACGAAGGCACCTGGGGCCTGATTCGCCTGTTGGAACAAGCCCAGGTCACCCCGCTGGACGACGCCGACAGCCGCTACCGCCTGGTGCTCAAGGCCCCGGATGGTTTGGGCCTGACCTGGCATCTGCGCACCGAACTGGGGGCGGGGCCGCTGGCCTTGCTCAAGCTGCGCGGCTTCAAGTTGCCGTCGCAGATTTTCCTCGCCCAGAGCGGCGCTGATGGCCATTGACCCGGTACCCGCGGCAGTGCGCTGCGACCAATCCTTATTGATCAGGAGTTTTTTGTGGACAAGGACAATCTGACGCTGCATTACTTCGATGCCGAGATGCGTTACCTGCGCGAGGCTGCCAAGGAGTTTGCGCAAGCCTTCCCGGACCGGGCGGCGCAGCTGAACCTGGACAAGCCGGGCGCACACGACCCTTATGTGGAACGCCTGTTCGAGGGCTTTGCCTTTCTGATGGGGCGGTTGCGCGAGAAGCTCGACGACGACCTGCCGGAGCTGACCGAAGGCTTGGTCAGCCTGCTGTGGCCGCATTACTTGCGGACCATTCCATCGCTATCGATCGTCGAACTGGTGCCCGCGATCGAGCAGATGAAGGACAGCGAAACGATCGATAAGGCCTGGAAGTGCTATCACAGCCCATCGGACCACAGCGCACCCGGTGCCGTTACACCACCACCCAGGACCTGACGCTGCGGCCACTCGCCCTGGAGTCGCTGCGCGTTGGCCACGAGCCGGATGGACGTTCGCTGCTGCGTCTGCGCTTTGCCTGCAGTGCGTTGGCCGACTGGAGCCAGATTGATCTGAGCCGCGTGCCAATGTACCTCAACGCCGATGCTCCGCTGGCCAGTGCGCTGCACCAGGCACTGACCCTGAACACCCAGGCGCTGTACGTGCGCATGCCAGGGCAGACCGATCGCCAGGCGCTGAAAGGCCATTTTGCGGCCAAGGGCTTCGGTGATGAAGATAGCCTGTGGCCCAAGGGCGACAGCGCTTTCAGCGGTTATCAACTGCTGCTGGAGTATTTCACCTTCAGTGAGAAGTTCATGTTCGTGACCCTTTGTGGGCTGGAACAGTTGAACATCCTGCCAGGCACACCCTGGTTCGAACTTGAAGTTGTGTTACGCGAGCCGTGGCCGCACACATTTGACCTGAGTGCCGAGCATATTCGACTGCATGCGGTGCCGGTGATCAATCTGTTTGCGCTGGAGGCCGACCCCTTGGCGCTGGCACCCTTGCAAACCGACTACCTGCTCAGGCCCATGCGTCTGCAGGATGGTCATACGGAAATTTATTCGGTGGACCATGTCACGTCTTCGAAGAACGGCGAGCATACGGAATATGTGCCGTTCACCAGCTTTCGCCATAAGGGCGGCATGCTGCGCGACGAGGCGCCCGAGCGCTACTTCCATACCCGATTGAAGCGTGGCGCCAATGGTTTGCACGACACCTGGCTCATTTTGGGCGGCGAAGGCTTCGATCAGGATGCGCTGGACCAGGACAAAAGCCTGTCCTTGCGACTGACCGGCACCAACGGGCAATTACCGCGCAAGGCGCTGCAAAGCACCTTGCTCGATACCCTGGTGCAATCCTCGCTGACCGGCTTGCGAGTGCGCAACCTGTGCGCGCCGACCTTGCCCTGCTACCCGCCGAATCGCGATCGCTTTCACTGGCGCGTGCTCAGCCACCTGGGCTCGAATTTCCTGCCTATGCTCGACAATGCCGAGGTGCTGCGCGGCACCCTGGCACTGTACGACTGGACGGGCAGTGAGCTGAACCGGCGTCGCCTGGAAGCGATAGTCGAAGTGAACCACTACCTGATCGAGCGCTTCGAGAAAGGCTTCTTGCTGCGCGGCGTGGACATCGAAGTCACCCTGGATGCCAATGGCTTTTGCGGCGAGGGCGACATCAGCCTATTCGGCGAAATGCTCAATCGCTTCTTTGCCCTGTACGCCGACATCCACCTGTTCAACCAGCTCACGCTGATCCTGCAACCGAGTGGAAAGTGCCTGCGATGGAGCGAGAATCACAGTCAGCGTATTCCCGGTTGAAAGCCCTGGGCGAGTGAGCAGGTAGAACTAGCTCAATCATTGATTTGGCTGGCTCGATTCTGTGATTCCAATTGGTCAGGTAACGGTTTTGTATAGGCCAGTGATGTGCATCGGAAAACACCGCTCCTCACCTAAGTCTTTGCTTCTGCTGGAGAATCCCGGACAATCGCGCCCCTCTTAATGGCTGGGGCGCTGTTTTTGACCTGTTTCGATCCGTCCCGGCCATGTGTCAATGACCGGCTAGCGGAGATTCGACCGGATGAATGACCAGGCCCAGAGCGTTGATCAACGCTTCGATTCGGCAACAACGAGCGTCGCCACCTGGAACCGCCAGGACACCACGTGGATGCTCGGCCTTTTTGGCACGGCCATCGGCGCGGGCACCCTGTTTTTGCCTATCAATGCCGGCATCGGCGGCTTCTGGCCATTGATGATCCTGGCCTTGCTGGCGTTTCCGATGACGTTCTTCGCCCACCGTGGCCTGACCCGTTTCGTGCTGTCCGGGCGCGAAGGCTCGGACATCACCGAGGTGGTCGAGGAGCACTTCGGCATCAAGGCCGGAGCCTTGATCACGTTGCTGTATTTCTTCGCGATCTTCCCGATCCTGCTGATCTACAGCGTGGCCCTGACCAATACCGTCGGCAGCTTCATGGAGCATCAGCTGCATATCGCGCCGCCCCCGCGGGCGATCCTGGCGTTCGTGCTGATCCTTGGCCTGCTGGCCGTAGTGCGCTGCGGCGAGCAGGTGATAGTCAAAGCCATGAGCCTGATGGTCTATCCCTTTATCGTCGCCTTGCTGTTTCTGGCGGTGTTCCTGATTCCGCACTGGAACGGCGGCATCCTCGCCACCGCTTCCGCAATGCCATCGTCCTCGGCCTTGCTGCATACCCTGTGGCTGGCAATCCCGGTGATGGTGTTCTCGTTCAACCACTCGCCGATCATTTCTGCCTTTGCGGTGGATCAGAAGCGTCGTTACGGCGAGCATGCCGAAGAGCGCAGTGGACAGATCCTCGGCCGTGCCCACGGCCTGATGGTGGTGATGGTGCTATTCTTCGTGTTCAGCTGCGTGCTGACCCTGTCGCCGGCACAGCTGGCCGAGGCCAAGGCGCAGAATTTGTCGATCCTGTCGTACCTGGCCAACCACTTCAGTAACCCGACCATCGCCTTTGCCGCGCCGTTGATTGCGTTCGTGGCCATTGCCAAGTCGTTCCTGGGTCACTACATCGGTGCCAGCGAGGGCCTCAAGGGCCTGATCGTCAAGAGCGGTCGCCGCCCGGCAGCCAAGACTCTCGACCGCGTCACCGCGGCCTTCATGCTGGTGGTGTGCTGGCTGGTGGCGACCCTGAACCCGAGCATTCTCGGCATGATCGAGACCCTGGGCGGGCCGATCATTGCGGCGCTGCTGTTCCTGATGCCGATGTACGCAATCCGCCGGGTGCCGGCGATGCGCCGTTACAGCGGGCAGGCTTCGAACGTGTTCGTGGTGGCGGTGGGGCTGGTGGCGATTTCGGCGTTGATTTATTCCTTGTCGGTGTAGTCGGCATATAGCGACCGCCTCGTTCCCACGCGGAGCGTGGGAACGAGAATTCCAACATCCATACCGAATCCCTGCCATGCTGAAAGATGCACTCAACGCTGGCAGAGGAGTTCGGCTATGGACGAAATTGCACAATTGGGCGAAATGCTGCGTCAGCATGCCCTCAGCGAAGAGCACAAGAAGCGCCAGTTCGACGAGCAGACCGCTGCCTGGGCCGCAAGTATCGTGCAGCTCTACGCCAACATCGAACAGTGGCTGCAGCCGGTCCGTAGCGAGGGCCTGCTGGAAGTCCAGCGTGAGCCTTACATTGCTGCCAACGCGGTATTCGCGCCCACGGTCTCGCCCTTTGCCACGGAAAAGCTCGCCATTACCGTCACCGGCAAGACCATCGAGTTGGTCCCGGAAGTCATGGGCGCCAAGGGGTCGATCACCATTTCGGTGGTGGGCTTGCCGTCCGATCGCTACGGCAGCATTTCGCTGATCTGCCTGCCACCGTCCACCGAGTGGTCATGGCGCAAGGATCGCGGTATCAATCAGCCTGACCTTTTCCCCTTTACCGCCGACTTTTTTGCCCTGCAGTTGCAGAGTCTGATACCCAAGGTACGAGAGCCGTCCGAGCCCAATTAGCGCGACGCGACAGATGGCGCACCGCTGCCGTGCATTCTGCATGAGCTGAGTCCGCCGTTTTTCGCCGATTTTTGCTCGGCTGAAACGTTCATTCTCAAGGGTGATGTGCCACATCAATCATGGCCGCTACGACGATTGATCGAATTGTCCCGGCAAGGTTTGCGAGGGGCGGGCGCGGGGTATATACAGAGCTATGCACCAAGGTCGAAGCATCGATCGGAGTAGCTGTATGCCTGTGATTTCTGCGGTTTCTGCCTGAGGAAATGAACCATGATGACTCTGGGTCTTTGCCCGCTGGAACTACGCAACATCATCGAATGTGAGTTCCTGCCGCTGCAATGCACCTGTACCTGTGCCCCGGATCAGACGTTGACTGTGCATATCACCGATCCTGCCACGCACTGTGATTTGGTCGTGCCGGGGATATCCATGGACCGACTGTCGAGCAGCAAGGAAATCTCCCGCCTGGTCGATGAGTTGCGCGCGAAACTGGAGTGCAAGCAGCACAGCCTTGCGCATCCTATTGCAGGTTGAGGGGCCTCGCCGCAGGCGAAATGCGGGGAAGCTGTCCGCAAGCTCAACATATTGTTGCCGGACCATAGGTGTCGCGGCGCTTTCGTGTTTAACTTTGTGGCTTAACCCAAACCCTGCAGAAGGACTTCGTTCATGGCTCAAGTGACTCTCAAAGGCAATCCGGTTCAGGTCAACGGTCAACTGCCTCAGGCAGGTTCCCAGGCGCCGGCGTTCTCGCTGGTTGGTGAAGGGCTGGCCGATGTGACCCTGAAGGATTTCGCCGGCAAGCGCAAAGTGCTGAACATTTTCCCAAGCGTCGACACCCCGACCTGCGCCACTTCGGTTCGCAAGTTCAACGCCCAGGCCAACGATGTCGCCAACACCGTCGTGCTGTGCATCTCCGCCGACCTGCCGTTCGCCCAGGCGCGTTTCTGCGGCGCCGAAGGCCTGGGGAACGTCAAGAACCTGTCCACCCTGCGTGGTCGTGAATTCATCGAGAACTACGGCGTCGCCATCGCCGACGGCCCGCTGGCCGGCCTGACCGCCCGTGCCGTGGTGGTGCTGGACGAGAATGACAAAGTGCTGCACAGCGAACTGGTCAAGGAAATCGCTGAAGAGCCGAACTACGAAGCTGCCCTGGCTGTATTGAAGTAATCGCTCCTGCCGAGTGATCGACGGCCTGGCCTTGCCCAGGCCGTTTTTATTTGTGTTTCATGATGTTAGCCAGCGTCAGCAATACGTAAATAGCCGGTAAAGGCGCTTTGCATATTGCTCCTCAATGCTTATCGTTCACTTTCCCCCACGTAGAAGCTTTCGCGCACAATGGTTGGTCTCCCCATGCAATTGTCTGGTTCCCGCAATTCCCGTCGCTGGCTGTTCGGCCTGCTGATCCTCCTGCTCGTTGCCCTGCTGTGCTGGTGGCTGTGGCCTGCCGCGTCGGTACACAAGGGCGCCGCGGGGGGCAAGGGTGGAGCGGGGCGACCCGGGTCTGGCCAGTTCGGCGGGATGGGGCGGCCTGGTTTCGGCCAGAACGGCGGTGCGGTGCCAGTGCGCGTGGCACCAGCGACGGTGGGTGATTTCCCGGTGTACCTCAAGGCGCTGGGGACGGTGACGGCGACCAACACCGTGAACGTGCGCAGCCGGGTGGCCGGCGAGCTGGTCAAGGTGTATTTCCAGGAGGGTCAATTGGTCAAGGCCGGCGACCTGCTGGCTGAAATCGACCCGCGCAGCTACCAGATCGCCTTGCAGCAGGCCGAAGGCACGCTGCTGCAGAACCAGGCCCAGCTCAAGAACGCGCAACTGGACCTGGCGCGCTATCGCGGCCTGTTCGCCGAAGACAGCATCGCCAAGCAGACCCTCGATACCCAGGCGGCGCTGGTCAGCCAGTATGAAGGGACGATCAAGACCAACCAGGCAGCGGTCGGCGATGCCCGGCTCAACCTGGAATTCACCAAGATCCGTGCACCGATTACCGGTCGCCTGGGCTTGCGCCAGCTGGACGTGGGCAACCTGGTGGCGGCCAATGACACCACGGCCCTGGTGGTCATCACCCAGATCGAACCGATCACGGTCAGTTTCACCCTGCCGCAAAACAGCCTGCCCGAAGTACTCGATCGATTCCACGGCGGCGCGAGCCTGCCCGTCGAGGCCTGGGATCGCAGCGATGTGAAGCAGCAGGCCACCGGGGTATTGCGCAGCATCGACAACCAGATCGACACCGCCACCGGCACCTTGAAGTTCAAGGCGCGCTTCGAGAACAAGGACGAAGCCCTGTTCCCCAATCAGTTCGTCAACGTGCGCCTGCTCGCCAACACCCTGAAAGGCGTGGTGCTGGCGCCTTCGGCGGCGATCCAGTTCGGCAACGACGGCAGCTTCGTGTATGTCATGGACGGCGACAACAAGGTCAGGATCCGTCAACTGACCGTCGGTGCCACCGACGGCACGACGACCGTGGTCACCAAGGGCCTGGAGAAGGGCGAGCGTGTCGTGCTCGAAGGCACTGACCGCCTGCGCGATGGCAGCGATGTGGAAGTGGTCAATGACGCGCCCCAGGCGCCCAACGCGCCTGATGAACACCTGCTGGGCCAGGACTCGAAACCGGGTGCTTCGGCTGAGGCCGGCAAGCAGGCCAAGAGCGGCGTATGAATATCTCGCGGCTGTTCATCCTGCGTCCGGTAGCGACGACCCTGAGCATGCTGGCCATTGTCCTGGCCGGCCTTATCGCCTATCACCTGTTGCCGGTATCGGCCTTGCCCCAGGTCGATTACCCGACCATCCGTGTACTGACCCTGTACCCGGGCGCCAGCCCGCAAGTGATGACCAGCGCCGTCACCGCGCCCCTGGAGCGCCAGTTCGGGCAGATGCCCGGTCTGACCCAGATGGCCTCCACCAGCTCCGGTGGCGCCTCGGTGCTGACCCTGCGCTTCAACCTCGACATCAACATGGACGTGGCCGAGCAGCAGGTCCAGGCGGCGATCAACGCCGCGACCAACCTGCTGCCCAGCGACTTGCCGGCGCCGCCCGTGTACAACAAGGTCAACCCGGCCGACACCCCGGTGCTGACCCTGGCCATCACCTCCAAGACGATGCCGCTGCCCAAGCTCAATGACCTGGTCGATACGCGCATGGCGCAGAAGATCGCCCAGATCAGCGGCGTCGGCATGGTCAGCATCGCCGGCGGCCAGCGCCAGGCCGTGCGCATCAAGGTCAACCCCGAGGCGCTGGCAGCCAATGGCTTGAACCTGGCGGACGTGCGTACCCTGATCGGCGCCTCCAACGTCAACCAGCCCAAGGGCAACTTCGATGGCCCGACCCGGGTCTCGACCCTCGATGCCAATGACCAGCTGCGCTCGCCCGAGGAGTACGCCAACCTGATCCTGGCCTACAGCAACGGCGCGCCGTTGCGGCTCAAGGATGTCGCCCAGATCGTCGATGGTGCCGAGAACGAACGCCTGGCCGCCTGGGCCAACCAGAACCAGGCCGTGTTACTCAATATCCAGCGCCAGCCGGGTGCCAACGTCATTGAGGTGGTCGACCGGATCAAGGCACTGTTGCCGTCGATCACCGACAACCTGCCGGCCGGCCTCGATGTGGTGGTACTGACCGACCGCACCCAGACCATCCGCGCCTCGGTCAAGGACGTGCGCAATGAACTGTTCATCGCCATCGCCCTGGTGGTGATGGTGACGTTCCTGTTCCTGCGCCGTTTCAGCGCCACCATCATCCCGTCGATCGCCGTGCCGCTGTCGCTGGTGGGCACCTTCGGGGTGATGTACCTGGCCGGATTCTCGGTCAATAACCTGACCCTGATGGCCTTGACCATCGCCACCGGTTTCGTGGTGGACGATGCCATCGTGATGCTGGAAAACATCTCGCGGCATATCGAGGAGGGCGACAGCCCCATGCAGGCGGCGCTCAAGGGCGCCCGACAAATCGGCTTCACCCTGATTTCGCTGACGTTCTCCCTGATCGCGGTGCTGATTCCCCTGTTGTTCATGGCCGACGTGGTCGGGCGGCTGTTCCGCGAATTCGCCATTACCCTGGCCGTGGCGATCCTGATTTCCCTGGTGGTCTCGCTGACCCTGACGCCGATGATGTGCGCACGCCTGCTCAAGCGCGAGCCCAGCGAAGCCGAGCAGGGCCGCTTCTACCGAGCCAGTGGAGCCTGGATCGACTGGCTGATCGCGGCCTACGGGCGCAAGTTGCAATGGGTGCTCAAGCACCAGCCACTGACCCTGCTGGTCGCCGTGGCGACCCTGGGCCTGACCGTGGTGCTGTACCTGGTCGTACCCAAGGGCTTCTTTCCGGTGCAGGACACCGGGGTGATCCAGGGGATCTCCGAGGCGCCCCAGTCGATTTCCTTCAGCGCCATGAGCCAGCGCCAGCAAGAGCTGGCCAGCGTGATCCTGCAGGATCCTGCGGTGGTGAGCCTGTCGTCCTATATCGGTGTCGATGGCGACAACAGCACCCTCAACAGCGGCCGCCTGCTGATCAACCTCAAGCCCCACGGCGAGCGCGACCTGACCGCCGCGCAGGTCATTGCCAGGCTGCAGCTGCAGGTCGACAAGCTGGTGGGCGTGCGCCTGTTCATGCAACCGGTGCAGGACCTGACCATCGAGGACCGGGTCAGCCGTACCCAGTACCAGTTCAGCATGTCTTCGCCCGATGCCGAATTGTTGAGCCTCTGGAGCGGCAAGCTGGTCGATGCCCTGATCCTGCGCCCGGAACTCACCGATGTCGCCAGCGACCTGCAGGACAAGGGCCTGCAGGTGTACCTTGCGATCGACCGCGATGCCGCCAGCCGCCTGGGCGTGAACGTCGGGGATATCACCAATGCCCTGTATGACGCCTTCGGTCAGCGCCAGATCTCCACTATCTATACCCAGGCCAGCCAGTACCGGGTGGTGCTGCAGGCAGCCGCGTCGGTCGACATTGGCCCGCAGGCCCTTGAGCAGATCCACGTCAAGACCACCGACGGCGGCCAGGTGCGGCTGTCGAGCCTGGCGCACATCGAGCAGCGTCAGGCGCAATTGGCGATTGCCCATATCGGCCAGTTCCCGGCGGTGATGATGTCGTTCAACCTGGCCCCGGGCGTGGCCCTGGGTGAGGCGGTCAAGGTGATCGAGCAGGTGCAGCAGGAGATCGGCATGCCGACCGGCGTGCAGACGCGCTTCCAGGGTGCCGCCGAAGCCTTCCAGGCGTCCTTGTCCAGTACGCTGCTGCTGATTCTGGCGGCGGTGGTGACCATGTATATCGTGCTCGGGGTGCTCTACGAGAGCTACATCCACCCGGTGACCATTCTCTCGACTCTGCCCTCGGCGGCGGTGGGCGCCTTGCTGGCGTTGCTGATCAGTGGCAATGACCTGGGCATGATCGCCATTATCGGCATCATCCTGCTGATCGGCATCGTCAAGAAAAACGCGATCATGATGATCGACTTCGCCCTGGAAGCCGAACGCAACCGCGGACTCGACCCGCAGACGGCGATCTACGAGGCTGCCCTGTTGCGCTTCCGGCCGATCCTGATGACCACCCTGGCGGCGCTGTTCGGTGCCATCCCCTTGATGCTCGCCACCGGCTCCGGTGCCGAGTTGCGTCAGCCGCTGGGGCTGGTGATGGTCGGCGGGTTGCTGGTCAGCCAGGTGCTGACGCTGTTCACCACACCGGTGATCTATCTGTATTTCGACCGGTTGGCCCGGCGCTGGCGGCATGAGCCCCAAGGCCTGGAGCAGACCCCGCTATGAACCTGTCCGGGCCGTTCATTCGCCGGCCAGTGGCGACCATGCTGCTGAGCCTGGCGATCATCCTGCTGGGCGGGGTCAGCTTCGGTTTGCTGCCGGTGGCGCCGTTGCCGCAGATGGATTTTCCGGTGATCGTGGTCTCGGCGAACCTGCCCGGGGCCAGCCCCGAGGTGATGGCGTCGTCGGTGGCCACGCCGCTGGAACGCTCCTTCGGCAGCATCGCCGGGGTCAACACCATGAGCAGCCGTTCGAGCCAGGGTTCTACGCGGGTGATCCTGCAGTTCGACCTCAACCGCGACATCAACGGCGCCGCCCGCGAGGTGCAGGCGGCCATCAATGCTTCGCGCAACCTGCTGCCCAGCGGTATGCGCAGCATGCCCACCTACAAGAAGGTCAACCCGTCCCAGGCGCCGATCATGGTGCTGTCATTGACTTCCGACGTCTTGCAGAAGGGCCAGCTCTACGACCTGGCCTCGACCATCCTGTCCCAGAGCCTGTCCCAGGTGCCTGGCGTCGGCGAAGTGCAGATCGGTGGCAGTTCGCTTCCGGCGGTACGGGTCGAGCTGGAGCCGCAGCTGCTCAACCAGTACGGCGTGTCGCTCGACGAGGTGCGCCAGACCATCGCCAACGCCAACGTGCGCCGGCCCAAGGGCTTTGTCGAGGACAGCCAGCGCAACTGGCAGATCCAGGCCAATGACCAGCTGGAAAAGGCCAGGGATTACGAGCCGCTGATCATTCGCTACGAAAACGGCTCGGTGCTGCGCCTGAGTCATGTGGCCAAGGTCACCGACGCGGTGGAGGACCGCTACAACAGCGGTTTCTTCAACGACGACGATGCCGTGCTGCTGGTGATCAACCGTCAGGCCGGTGCCAACATCATCGAGACCGTGGCGCAGATCCGCGCGCAGTTGCCGGCGCTCGAGGCGGTGCTGCCGGCCAGCGTCAAGCTCAACGTGGCCATGGACCGCTCGCCGGTGATCAAGGCGACCCTGCACGAGGCCGAAAGCACCCTGATGATCGCCGTGGCCCTGGTGATCCTGGTCGTATTCCTGTTTCTCGGTAACCTGCGCGCGTCCCTGATCCCGACGCTGGCGGTGCCGGTGTCGCTGGTGGGTACCTTCGCGGTGATGTACCTGTGCGGCTTTTCCCTGAACAACTTGTCGCTGATGGCACTGATCCTGGCCACGGGGTTGGTGGTCGATGACGCCATCGTGGTGCTGGAGAACATCTCCCGGCATATCGATGAAGGCGTGGCGCCCATGCGCGCGGCCTATCTGGGCGCCAAGGAAGTGGGCTTCACCCTGCTATCGATGAACGCCTCGCTGGTGGCGGTGTTTCTCTCGATCCTGTTCATGGGCGGGATCGTCGAAAACCTGTTCCGTGAATTCTCGATCACCCTGGCGGCAGCGATCGTGGTGTCGTTGCTGGTCTCGCTGACCCTGACCCCAATGCTCTGCTCGCGCTGGCTCAAGCCTCATGTACCGAGCCAGGAGAACGGCCTGCAGCGCTGGAGCCGGCAAGTCAACGAACGCATGGTCGCCGTCTACGACCGCAGCCTCGGCTGGGTCCTGCGCCACCCCCGGCTGACCCTGGCCAGCCTGCTGGTGACCATCGCGGTGAACATCGCCCTGTACGTGGTGGTGCCCAAGACATTCCTGCCGCAGCAGGATACCGGCCAGTTGATCGGCTTTGTCCGCGGTGACGACGGCCTGTCGTTCTCGGTCATGCAGCCGAAAATGGAAACCTATCGCCGTGCCATTCTCGCCGACCCGGCCGTGGACAGCGTGGCCGGCTTCATCGGCGGCAACAGTGGCATCAACAACGCCGTGATCCTGGTCAAGCTCAAGCCGATCAAGGAGCGCCGGATCGACGCCCAGAAGGTCATCGAGCGCTTGCGCAAAAACGTGCCCAAGGTCGCCGGCGGCCGGCTGTTCCTGATGGCCGACCAGGACCTGCAATTCGGCGGTGGCCGCGAGCAGAGCACGGCGCAGTACCAGTACATACTGCAAAGCGGCGACCTGGCAGCCTTGCGTCTGTGGTACCCGAAAGTGGTGGCGGCGCTCAAGCCACTGCCGCAGCTGACGGCCATCGATGCCAGGGAGGGCAGGGGTTCCCAGCAGGTGACCCTGGTGGTCGACCGGGATCAGGCCAAGCGCCTGGGCATTGACATGAACATGGTCACCGCCGTGTTGAACAACGCCTACAGCCAGCGGCAGATTTCCACCATCTATGACAGCCTGAACCAGTATCAGGTGGTGATGGAGATCAACCCCAAATATGCCCAGGACCCGCACACCCTCGAGCAGGTCCAGGTGATCACCGCCGACGGCGCCCGGGTGCCGCTGTCGACCTTCGCTCGCTATGAAAACAGCCTGGCAGCGGACCGGGTCAGCCACGAGGGGCAGTTTGCCTCGGAAAGCATCAACTTCGACCTGGCGCCCGGGGTCAGCCTGGATGCGGCCATGGTGGCCGTCGAGCACGCCATCGCCAGGGTCGGCCTGCCCGAGGAAGTGATCGCCAAGGTGGCCGGCACCAGTGACGCCTTCGCGGCCAGCCAGAAGAGCCAGCCGTGGATGATCCTCGGCTCGCTGCTGGCGGTGTACCTGGTGCTGGGCATTCTCTACGAGAGCTATATCCATCCCTTGACCATCCTCTCGACCCTGCCTTCGGCCGGGGTCGGCGCCTTGCTGACCATTTACGTGCTGGGCGGCGAGTTCAGCCTGATCTCGCTGCTGGGGCTGTTCCTGTTGATCGGCGTGGTCAAGAAGAACGCCATCCTCATGATCGACCTGGCCCTGCAACTCGAGCGCCAGTCCGGGTTGACGCCGCTGGAGTCGATTCGCAGCGCCTGCCTCCTGCGCCTGCGACCGATCCTGATGACGACCCTGGCGGCGATTCTCGGCGCCTTGCCCTTGCTCCTGAGCAGTGCCGAGGGCGCCGAAATGCGCCACCCGCTGGGCCTGACCATCATTGGCGGGCTGGTGTTCAGCCAGGTCCTCACGCTTTACACCACCCCGGTGGTTTACCTTTACCTCGACCGCCTGCGCCATCGTTTCAATCACTGGCGCGGCGTGCGGACCGATGCTTCCCTGGATACCCCGCTATGACCGTCAAGCTGCCCGATCCTGCCGCCAAACCCCATCGCCTGCGCCTGCTCAGCCTGAGCCTGTGTACGCTGATGCTCAGTGCCTGCGCCCTTGGCCCGGATTATCACCGCCCGGACGTGACCACCCCGGCGCAGTTCAAGGAGGCCGCCGGCTGGCGTCAGGCGCAACCGGCCGACTCCCTGGCACGTGGGGCCTGGTGGGAGTTGTATGGCGATGCGCAACTCAACGCCCTGGTCGAGCAGCTCAACAGCTCGAACCAGACGGTTGCCCAGGCCGAAGCGCAGTATCGCCAGGCCGTGGCGCTGGCGCGTACCACCCGTGGCGCGTTGTTCCCGACGGTCGACCTGAGCGCGGGCAAGACCCGCTCCAGCCAGGGCTCGGGCAGCAGTAACTCGAGCCTGAGCAGTTCCAGCAGCGGTATCCGCAACACGTACCGGACCGAGCTGGGCGTCAGTTGGGAAGCCGATGTCTGGGGCAAGTTGCGCCGCGGTCTGGAAGCCGACACGGCCAGCGCCCAGGCCAGCTTCGCGGATCTGGCGGCAGCGCGCTTGAGCCAGCAGTCGGAACTGGTGCAGAACTACCTGCAATTGCGGGTGATCGATGAGCAGAAGCGCTTGCTCGAAGCCACGGTCGAGGCCTACACGCGGTCGCTGAAAATGACCGAGAACCAATACCGCGCCGGGGTTTCCGGCAAGGACGCGGTGGCCCAGGCGCAAACCCAGTTACGCAGCACCCAGGCCGATCTGATCGACCTGGCCTGGCAACGCGCGCAGTTCGAAAACGCCATTGCCGTGCTGATGGGCAAGGCGC
Source organism: Pseudomonas akapageensis (assembly GCF_011355085.1). Taxonomy (GTDB): domain Bacteria; phylum Pseudomonadota; class Gammaproteobacteria; order Pseudomonadales; family Pseudomonadaceae; genus Aquipseudomonas; species Aquipseudomonas akapageensis. Next base: position 42,242 of record NZ_VXCP01000008.1, read on the forward strand.
CGGCCGACTTCAGCCTGGCCGCGACCACGCAGATCCCGGCGCTGCCGGCCATCCCTGTGGCGCTGCCGTCGCAGTTGCTCGAGCGCCGTCCTGACATCGCCGCGGCCGAGCGTTCGGTCATGGCCGCCAACGCCGAGATAGGCGTCGCCAAGACGGCATACTTTCCGGACCTGACCCTGAGCCTGAGCGGCGGCTACAGCAGCAGTAGCTTCTCCGACTGGATCAGCCTGCCGAACCGTTTCTGGTCGGTCGGCCCGCAACTGGCCATGACCCTGTTCGACGGCGGTCAGCGTGCGGCCGAAGTCGATCGCACCGAAGCGGCGTATGACCAGACCGTGGCCCAGTACCGGCAAACCGTGCTGGACAGCTTCCGTGAAGTGGAAGACTTCCTGGCCCAGCTCAAGGTCTATGAGCAGGAGGCCGGGGTACGCGCCCAGGCGCTGGAGTCGGCACGCGAATCCCTGCGCCTGACCAACAATCAGTACAAGGCCGGCTTGATCGCTTACCTGGACGTGGTCAACGTCCAGACCACGGCCCTGAGCAATGAGCGCAGCGTATTGACCCTGCTGCAGGCCAGGCTGATTGCCAGCGTTCAACTGATTGCCGCGCTGGGTGGCGGCTGGGATGGCGCAACGGCGCCGAGCCAGAATGATGGAGCGTGACTTGTTGCGAATGATGGCGATTTAATTCCCGTGCGTTTCTGTATAGGTTCAGTACAATAATCGGCTTTGAGCAAGCACGGACGCTGCTCGACAAACCGGACCTGGAACGCTCGATGCTCATCGGTAGTTACTCTCCCACGTTGGTGCTGATCTCCCTTTGCGTGGCGATCCTTGCCTCCTATACCGCACTGGACCTGAACGGGCGTATCGCCACGGCGAAGGGGCGGGCAGTCCACCTGTGGACGGCAGGCGGTGCCTTTGCCATGGGCGTCGGGATCTGGTCGATGCACTTTATCGGCATGCTCGCCTTCAGCCTGCCGATAGAGCTGGGTTATGACCTGACCATCACGCTGCTTTCGCTGCTGATCGGGATATTGTCCTCGGGGTTTGCCTTGTGGCTGGTCAACCAGCCGAGCCTGCCTCTGGGGCAACTGGCCTTCGGTGCGCTGGTCATGGGCTCGGGCATCAGTGCGATGCATTACACCGGCATGGCGGCCATGCGCATGCAGCCGGGCATCGATTATCACTGGGGCTACCTGAGCGCTTCACTGGTCATCGCGGTCGTGGCTTCCGCCGCGGCGCTCTGGATTGCCTTCCACCTGCGGCATCAGACCCCTCATGTGCGTATGGTGCGGGGCGGGGCCGCGATCCTGATGGGCGTGGCCATCGTCGGCATGCACTACACCGGCATGGCCGCGGCGAACTTCCCCGAAGGCAGTTACTGCGGCGCGGCGCAAACGGGGCTCAGCGGCAACGGTCTGGACTATCTGGTGCTGATCACCAGCCTGTCGGTCCTGGCCATCGCCTTGCTGACCTCGGTGCTGGATGCGCGCCTGGAAACCCGTACCGCCGACCTGGCCAATTCCCTGACCCTGGCCAATCAGGAGCTGACCAAGCTGGCCCTGCACGACACCCTGACCGGGCTGCCCAACCGCATATTGCTGGCCGATCGTATCGATCAGGCCATGCACAAGGTTACCGAGAATGGCGGCTGTTTCGCCTTGATGTTCATTGACCTGGATGGCTTCAAACCGGTCAACGATGCCTTCGGCCATCACATGGGCGACCAGTTGCTGCGCGAAGTCGCCCTGCGGTTGCGGGGTTACCTGAACAGCCAGGACACCCTGGCGCGCATCGGCGGCGACGAATTCGTGCTGTTGGTGCAGCTGCCGGAGCCCAACGACGCCCCCAGCGTGGCGGCCAATCAGGTCAACCTGATCTCGCGCCCGTTTCGCGTGGCCGAGCAGGAACTGCAGATTTCCGCCAGCATCGGCATCGTCATCTACCCCGGCAACGGTGCCGACCAGCATGAATTGCTGATGAACGCCGACGCCGCCATGTACCACGCCAAGAGCGCCGGCAAGAACGGCTACAGTTTCTTCGACGGATCGATGAACACCAACGCCCGCAAGCAATTGCAGCTGTTGCAGGAGTTGCGCATGGCCCAGGAACTGGGGCAGTTGCGCCTGCACTACCAACCCAAGTTCGACGCCGGCAACGGTCAGCCGGTGGGTGCCGAGGCACTGCTGCGCTGGGAGCATCCGCAACTGGGGCTGCTGTTGCCGGACAAATTCATTGTCCTGGCGGAAAAGACCGGCTTGATCATCCCGATCGGCGAGTGGGTGCTCGATGAAGCCTGCCGGCAGATGCGGGTCTGGGCGCTACAGGGTTATGGTCACTGGCGCATCGCCGTGAACCTCTCGGCCCTGCAGTTTTGCCACGCGGGCCTGGTGGCCAGTGTCGCCAATGCCCTGGCCAGGCACCAGTTGCCGGCCAACAGCCTGACCCTGGAAATCACCGAAACCACCGCCATGAGCGACGCCGACGCGAGCATGACGGTGTTGCAGAAACTCTCGGAAATGGGCGTGGACCTGTCCATCGACGATTTCGGCACCGGCTATTCGAGCCTGATGTACCTCAAGCGCCTGCCGGCCAATGAGCTGAAGATCGATCGCGGGTTTGTCCGCGACCTGGAGCAGGACAGCGATGATGCGGCGATTGTTTCGGCTATCGTTGCGTTGGGTCAGGCACTGGGGCTGCGTATTGTTGCCGAAGGGGTGGAGACGGATTTGCAGCAGAGCTTTCTGACTGAGTTGGGATGTGATTCGTTGCAGGGTTATCTGTTGGGGCAGCCGTTGCCGGCGGAGCGGTTTCTGGCGGATATACGTCGGAGTGAGGTTGAGGCGGAGGTCGTTTAGTCCCTGGCAGGCCTGCGGCCTGCATCGCGGGCAAACCCGCTCCCACAGAGATTGTATGCACCCTGAAAATCCCTGTGGGAGCTGGCTTGCCGGATCGCCGGACCGCAGCGATGGGCGCCGAAAGGCGCCCCGGGGCAGATCAAATCGAATAGTGCTTGAGTTCCCGCGCAATCAACATCCGCTGAATCTCGCTCGACCCTTCATAAATCTGCGTAATCCGCGCATCCCGGTAGTAACGCTCGACCGGGTAATCCTCCAGATAGCCATAACCGCCATGCACCTGGATCGCCTTGGAGCACACCGACTCGGCCATTTCCGAGGCGAAGAGCTTGGCTTGCGAAGCTTCCGACAGGCAGGGCAGGCCGGCACTGCGCAGGCGAGCCGCGTGAAGGATCAGCAGGCGCGTGGCGTTGATCTGCAGGTGCATGTCCGCCAGCAGGTTGGCAATGCTCTGGTGCTCACCGATCGGCTTGCCGAACTGGACCCGATCACGGGAGTAAGCCAACGCCGCCTCGAAGGCCGCGCGGGCAATGCCCAGGGCCTGGGCGGCGATGCCGATGCGGCCGCCTTCGAGGTTCGACAGGGCAATGGCCAGGCCCTTGCCACGTGCGCCGAGCATGTTCGCAGCCGGAATCTTGCAATTGTTGAAGGTCACCGCGCAGGTATCGGAGGCGCGGATGCCCATCTTGTGTTCCATACGATCAACGACGTAACCCGGGGTATCGGTCGGTACCAGGAAGGCTGAAATACCTTTCTTGCCCAGTTCCGGATCGGTCACTGCGAAGACGATGGCAAGGCCCGCGCGCTTGCCGTTACTGACGAACTGCTTGGCGCCATTGATCACCCAGTGATCGCCCTGCAGTTCGGCGCGGGTGCGCAGGTTATGGGCTTCGGAGCCGGCCTGGGGTTCGGTCAGGCAGAAGCAGCCGATTACCTCGCCGCTGGCCAGGCGTGCCAGCCAGGTTTCTTTCTGGGCCTGGCTGCCGTAGGCCAGCAACGGCCCGCAGCCGACCGAGTTATGGATGCTCATCAAGGCGCCGGTGGCACCATCGCCAGCGGCGATCTCTTCGACGGCCAGGGCGTAGGCGACATAGTCGGTGTAGCTGCCGCCCCATTGCTCGGGCACGACCATGCCCAGCAGGCCCAGTTCGCCCAGTTTGGCGACCAGTGCGTCGTCGATCCAGCCGGCCTTTTCCCAGGCCTGGGCATGGGGCGCGATTTCGCCACGGGCGAAGTCACGCGCCATGTCGCGGATCATGATCTGTTCTTCGGTCAGTTCAAGGTCTTGCATGTCATGGCTCCGGCCTTCAAAGGCCTTCGAAGAATTGTTCGACCCGCGCAGGATCCAGTTCGGCCAGGGTGGCGGGCTTCCACTTGGGCTGCTTGTCCTTGTCGATCAGCAGGGCACGCACGCCCTCGATCAAGTCGCCGTGCTCGAACCATTGCCGGTCCAGGTGCAACTCCATGGCGAAACAGGCTTCCAGGCTGCGGTGGCGACCGCGGCGGAGCATTTCCAGGGTCACGGCCATGGCCAATGGCGAGCGGCTTTCCAGCAGGTCGGCGGTTTTCAGCGCCCATTCATGACTGTTGGCCACTGTTACCTGGCGTAGTTGTTCAATCATGCTCGGCAAATCCGCGAGGGCAAAGAAGTGGTCGATGGCCGGTCGCAGGGCTGCCAGGGGTGGGTTGGCCAGCTGCTGTACGCCCAGTCTGGCCAGCAGTCCCTGCAGATCCTTGAGTGGGTGTTTGCTCCAGGCCAGGTTGTCGAGGCGGTCATCGAGGGTGCTCAGTTTCGAGCTTTCCAGGTACCAGTCGGCCAGCCCGCAGTACAGCGCGTCGGCGGCCTGGATCTGTACGCCGCTGACGCCCAGGTAGATGCCCAGTTCGCCGGGAATGCGCGGCAGGAAGTAGCTGCCACCCACATCCGGGAAATAGCCGATACCGGTTTCCGGCATGGCCAGGCGACTGCGTTCGGTGACCACCCGCAGATCGGCGCCCTGGGCCAGACCCATGCCGCCACCGAGGGTGAACCCGTCCATCAGCGCCAGTACGGGTTTGCGGTAATGATGAATGCACAGGTCCAGGGCATATTCTTCGACGAAGAAGTCCTGGTGCAGGGTGTCGCCATTCTTGAAGCTTTCATACAGCGAGCGGATATCGCCACCGGCGCAGAAGCCTTTTGGACCTGCGCCACGCAGGACCACGGCATGCACCTGCGGGTCGACGGACCAGGCATCGAGCTGGGCCTGCAGGCTGCGGACCATGTCCAGGGTCAAGGCGTTGAGGCCGCTGGGGCGATTGAGGGTCAGGTGACCGATATGGTTGCGGACTTCGCTCTGGACGTGGGCATCCAGAGAACTGGCAGTCGACTCGGCGGAAGGTCGGGCCTGGGCTGTCATCGCGTTCTCCCTGCTTTGTTATTGATTTTCCAAATGATTTGGAGCGGGTGTAGGGCCGTCTTTTATGACCGGGAATCCTATCAGTGCAAATTTGCCGAGTACAATCGGGAAAACTGCAGGTCGAATCTGCAATTTTGCATGTCGCGGCGCTCCTTGCAGACTAGCCGCGACTTTCGTGCCTTGCGCTGCCGCTTGGCGGGCTAGAGGCTGGCTTCTTGTTCCCGGGGATCATTCTCCGTCTCTTCCTGGGAAGCGGTCGCGCGCTTGCCGCGCAACTCGCTGACGATGACCCCGGCCACGATCAGCGCCCCCCCGAGCAGGGCGATGCCAGGCAGACGCTCACCGGCGATGCGCCCGACGATACCGGCCCAGACCGGCTCGCCGGCATAGATCAGGGTCGCGCGGGTCGGCGAGACGGATTTCTGCGCCCAGTTCATCGCCAGCTGGATTACCGCGCTCATGGCGCCCAGGCCCACGGCACTGAGCAACAGCAGCCAGGAAAAGTCCGGCAGGCGTTCCTGGGTCGGCACGATCATCATGAACGACAACACCGAGGCGGTCGCCAGTTGCACCACGGTAACCCGGCGCACATCGACCTTGCCGCCGTAATGGCTGATCAGGATGATTTCGGCGGCGATGGCCACGGCGCTGACCAGGGTCGCGATTTCCCCCGGGCTGAAGCTGATCGAACTGCCATTGGGGCCGGCCAGCAGCATCAGGCCGGCAAAGGACAGACCGATTCCCAGGCTCGGCATCAGGCCCGGACGGCGGCCCAGCACGAGCCATTGCAGCAGGGGCACGAAGGGCACGTACAGCGCGGTGATGAAGGCGGACTGGCTGCTGGTGATGCTTTGCAGGCCGACAGTTTGCAAGCCATAGCCGAGCATGATCGAGGTGCCGATGAAGATCCCCGCCTTGAGTTCGGTCAGAGTCAGCCCCGGCAGCGACTTTAGGGAAAACAGGCCGACGAACAACGCGGCGGCGGCAAAGCGCAGGCCCACGAAGAACATCGGCCCGCTGACCGTCATGACGTTATGCACCAGCAGGAAGGTGCCGCCCCACAGCATGGTGATGAACACCAGCACCAGTTCGGCTTTGCTCAGACGGAAGTTCAACGGGGCGTTCTTGATCATGGCCTTGCACACAGAATAAGGTCGACGCACAATGCGCCAAAGTGAGCAGTATACTGCGCAAACCCCATCAGTGAGCAATATAGTGCACAAAGATCCAGGCCAAAGAGTTTCCGTGCTCCAACACGTCAGCCACAACGTGCGCCGTCTGCGCCATGTCGCCGAAATCAGCCAGAGTGCGCTGGCGGAAAAATCCGGGGTCAGCCGGCGGATGCTGGTGGCCATCGAGGCCGGCGAGAAGAACGTCAGCCTGTCGACCCTCGACCGGGTCGCCGAGGCGCTGGACGTGGCCTTCACCGACTTGATCAAGGCTCCGGACAATCGCGACCCCAGCCGCATCAATGAGCTGGCCTGGACCGGCATTCACCCCGGCAGTCGGGCGGTGCTGCTCGGCAGTGCCGTGGCCAGCAGCGAGGTGGAACTGTGGGAGTGGCGCCTCGAGCCCGGGGAGGTGTACTCGGCCGAGGCCGACCCCAAGGGCTGGAGCGAGCAGCTGTATGTATTCGAAGGCTGTCTGACGCTGATGGTCGAGCACCAGCAGCATCAACTGCAGGCCGGCGAATTCATGGTGTTCGCCAGCAACCGCACCCATGCCTATCGCAATGAGGGTGCGGTGCCAACGCGGTTTATCCGCAATGTGGTGATTTGAGCCTGGTCTGATGGCCTCAGCCCTGTGAGCGCGCCAGGTAGTCCGAGGTGGACACCACGTCGGCATAGGCAAAGGCCAGTGAGGCCATGTAGGCGGCATGGGCCTGGGCGGCAGGCACCGTCACCCCGTTGAACTCAAGGTCCCGGGAGGCACAGGCGTCGTGGACCACGGTGGCGCGGTAGCCCAGGTCCGCCGAGGCGCGGGTCAGGGCATCGACGCACATGTGGCTCATGCTGCCGATGATGGTCACTTTCTCGATTTTCTTCGCGTCGAGTACTTCCTTGAGGTTGGTCTGCAAGAAGGCGTTGACCTTGTGCTTGAGGATCACCGGTTCTCCCGGCAGATTGGCGGCCTTGGGGTGAATCTGCGCGCCGGGCGAGCCCGGGGTGAAGAAGGGCGCAGCGTCGGATTCGAACTCGTGGCGGATATGCACCACCAGGTCGCCGGCCTTGCGTGCCGCTGCGAGCAGGCGAGCGGCGTTGTCGGCTGCGGCGTCGGCACCGTTGAGGGTCCATTTGCCGCCCGGGAAATAATCGTTCTGGATATCGACGACGATCAGTGCTTGCTGGGTCATGACGGGTTCCTTGTGAAGAGTGGTGGTTGCGTGGTGTTAGTTATAGGCTTGATCGGCACGGATGCGGATTGGCGCGACCGACAAATTGGCTGGGGAAACTGACAATGGCGCAAACATTGGAAATCGGCTTGCTGCTCTATTCCGGCGCGCAGCTGGCGGCTGTCCATGGCTTGACCGATCTGTTCGCCGTCGCCAACCGGATGCGCGAAGACATGGGCGCCAGTGAGCTGCCGCAACTGCGGGTAACCCATTGGTCAAGTGGTAGCGAGGGGCAGGCCGTGCTGCCGGTGTTCGATACCCATCCGGCGTTACCCCATCGACCAACGGTGATCATCGTCCCGCCGAGCCTGACGCAAATGCCCTCTGCCGCCGAGCTTGAACAGTTCAGCATCGGCCTGCGCCAGTGGCACAACGACGGCGCCTTGCTGGTGTCGGTATGCGTCGGGGTATTTTTCATTGCCGCCACCGGCCTGCTCGACGGTCGCTCGGCCACCACTCACTGGAACTTTGCCCAGACCCTGGCCGAGCATTTTCCCAAGGTGCGGGTAGAGGCCAACCTGCCGATACTCGATGACGGCGACATCATCACCTCGGCGGGGCTGATGGTCTGGTGCGACCTGGGCCTGAAGCTGGTCGAGCGTTACCTCGGGCCGAGCCTGGCAGCGGAAACCGCGCGGTTTCTCGAAGTGGAGCTGGCCTGCCCCGAGCAACTGCCGAACAACAGCTTCACGCCGAAGCTGAACCATGGCGACGAGGCCGTGCTCAAGGTCCAGCACTGGTTGCAGAGCACCGGGGCCCGCGACGTCAGCCTGACGGCCATGGCCAGCCATGCGGGGCTGGAGGAGCGCACCTTTCTGCGCCGTTTTCGCAGTGCCACCGGGCTCAAGCCCACCGAGTACTGCCAGCAGGTCCGGGTCGGCAAGGCCTGCAGGATGCTCGAGTTCACCAATCGCACCATCGACCAGATCGCCTGGGGCGTCGGTTACCAGGACCCCGGCGCTTTTCGCAAGGTGTTCCTCAAGTTCACCGGGCTTGCGCCCAGTGACTATCGCCGCCGGTTTGGCGCGGCGGCGCGGCCTGCAGCCAGTGCCTGAGCGTCAGGACAGCGGCTCTTCGATGCGCAGCAGGCGCCCGGCATTGCCCAGCACCAACAGTGTGCTGAAATTGTGCAGCAGCGCCGCGATCATGGCGCCAGCGGCGCCGAGCAAACCGAACGCGGCGGCGGCGACGATGGCCAGGGTCCAGCCCAGGCCAATGGCGACATTGACCTGAAGGGTGCGCCGGCACTGTCGGCTCAGCCGCAGGCAGGTGCCCAGGCGCCGCAAGTCGCTGCCGATCAGGACAATGTCGGCCGAGGCCAGGGCGATGTCCGAACCGCCTGCGCCCATGGCCACACCGACCACGCCAGCCTTGAGCGCCAACGAATCATTGATGCCATCGCCGACCACCAGCGGACGAAAGCCCTGTCTGATTTCGGCGCTGACGTGGGAGAGTTTGTCCTCGGGCAGGGCCTGGGCGACCACTTCGCTGATGCCCACCTCGCGGGCCAGGGCCCTGGCCACGGGCAAACGGTCACCGGTGAGCAGCATTTGTCGGCCCAACCCCAACTGGCGCAGGTCGGCGAGCGCACTGACGGCTTCGGGGCGCACCTTGTCGGCGAGCAACAGCCAGCCCAGAAAACGTCCGTCCAGCGCCAGGCCGGCGATCGGGCCGTCGTGGTCGGGCGGCGCAGGCGTGCTGATGCCCAACTGGTCGAAGAGTTCGACGCGACCCAGGGCGGCATCGCCATGGGCGGTGATTGCCGTTACGCCCAGGCCCTGGCGTTCGCGAATATCTTGCAGCGGCGGGTAGGCGTCGTGGGCGACCAGCCCGGCCAGGGCGCGGCTGACCGGATGGCTGCTGGCCGAACCCAGGCTGGCGGCCAGGGCCAGCAGCGTGGCCTGATCCTGCCCGGTACCGTCGACACAGTGCAACGCTTGCAAGTGCAAGGCGCCGTAGGTCAGGGTGCCGGTCTTGTCGACCACCAGCGAGCTGAGGTCGGCGAACTCCTCGAGAAATGCCGAGCTGCGAATCAGAATGCCGTGGCGCGCCGCCACAGCGATGCCGGCGATGGCAGTCGCGGGGGCCGACAACACCAGGGCGCAGGGGCAGGCGGCGACCAGGACGGCGAGCATCGCCTGGGGGTCCTGGGTGATGAACCAGGTGATGGCCGCGATCATCAGGACCAGCACCATGTATTGCCCGGCATAGCGTTCCAGCAAGCGCGTGATCGGCGGCTTGGCCCGCTCGGCGTTCTGCATCAGGGCAATGACCTTGCCCAGGGTCGAGGCCTCACCGGTACGGGTCACTTCGATGCGCAGCAAGCCATCGAGGTTGATGGCGCCGCCGAACACTTCCATACCCGGGCCGGCCTGCTGGGGAACCGATTCGCCGGTGATGGGCGCGGTGTCCAGGCTGGCGCTGCCTTCGAGCACCCGGCCATCGGCCGGTATGCGGTCGCCGGCGCGTACTTCGATCTGATCGCCCGGGAGTAATTCGCTGTTGTCGACCTCTTGTACCTGGCCGTCAGCGAGCAGGCGCCGCGCCTGGCTTCGGGTCAGCTTGCCCAGGGCTTCGATGGCCTGTTGCGAGCCGACCACGCTGCGCTCTTCGAGCACATGGCCAAAGATCATCAGGATCGGCAGCAGGGCGGCGGTCAGCAGGTCGCCCATGGCCCAGGCACCGAGCATGGCCAGTGCCACCAGTTGGTCGGTGATGCCATGCAGGCTCGGGAAGCGCAGGCTGTACCAGCCCGAGCGCAACACCGGTACGGCCACCAGCAAGGACGCCACGCCGAACAGGATCTGGCCGACACTCTGCTGTTGCGGCTCGAGCCAGCGCCAGAGCAGGCCGAGGCCGAGCAGGCCAAGGGCAATCATCGCCAGGCTCAACTGGCGCGCGGCGTTGCGTTGTTCATCGCGGCTGAGCAGGGCGCCGGTCAGGTGACCGTGGCTGCAATGGTCATGGTGGCTGTGGCCGGCGTGGCTGTGATCGTGGGGCATGGGAGTGCTCATGGTTTGTTGCCCTGCAGGATCAGGTGAGCGTCATCACCGGGGTTGATGGTGGTGACCGAGGCGGCCTTGGACAGGATGGCCGGCACCCGTTCGCGGTACAGCCGTTGCAACAGGCCGGGGTCGGCGGTCTGACCGAGGCTTGAAATGGTGGCGGTGTCGGCGCTGGCCTTGGCCAGGCGTTCGCTGGCCTGGGCATGGGCGACCTGCAGCACGCGGTCGGCGGCCTGGGTTGCCTCTTGCGCCTGGCGGGCGGCGTCATTGCGCGCACTGGCGACATTTTTTTCGGCCGTCTGGCTGGCGGTCAGCACCGTGTTGAAGGCGCTGATGGTCGCATCGGGCAGGCTCGATTGCAGGTCGACCCGTTCGATATGCAGGCCCAGTCCGGCCCCGGCGTCTTGCAACGCGGCAAGGCTTTGGTTGATGCCACGGACCAGGTCCCCGCGCAGCCGTTCACGGCGCTCGGCGGCTTGCTGGTCGCCACCGACCAGCTCCGGACGGGCAACCAGGATGGTGTCCAGGTCTCGCGAGGCGCAGATATTCACGGCGTTGCGCGCCACCAGCCGCTCCAGGGCCGCGTCCAGATGCTCGTGCTGCAGCACATAGGCGAAAGGATCGGTGACGGTGTAGAACACCCGCACAGCCAGTTGCACCACCGCCGCGTCGCCGGTGAGCAGGTAGCCGGCGCCGGCGACCGCATCGTTGCTGCGCGAGGTATTGAGATCGACCTTGCGGGTCTGCGAGGCGCGTAGCAGGGTTTCGATGGGGCGTTCGATGACCCGGTCGGCGGCCGGCACGATCACGACTTGCTGGAAGGGCTGCGGCCAGGCCAGCAGCAACCCGGATCCCTCGACCCGCTCCAGGGCGCCCATGTGCAGGACCACGGCGCGGCTGTCCGGACCGATCTGGCGGATGTTGGACAGCGCCCAGGCCAGGGCCGCCAACAAGGTGATGGCATACAGCCCCAGGAATGCCAGGCGACTGGCTTGCAACCAGGGCGAACCACCCCACTGGGACGGGCCGGTCATGGCTTGCTCTCGCGCGGAGTCGCTGGCAGCTGGGGTGGACCATCGACCAGGGCACGGAAGGGCGCCGCATCGGTGCGCAGGACCAGGCGGGTGTCGGCGTTGATGACCGTGCCCAGGGTGTCCAGCGAGCGCAGCAGGTTGTACAGCTGGGGTGATCCGGCGTAGGCCTTGCCATAGATTTCGGCGGCCTGGACTCGCGACTGGGCTTCGATATCGGCGGCCTTCACAGTGGCTTCGGCCTGCAGGATGCGCGCATCGCGCTCGGCGGCGGAGCGGATCTCGGCGGCCTGGCGCTTGCCTTCTGCCGTACGTTCGGTAGCGATGGTCTCGCGTTCGGCGCGCATCCGTTCGACCGTGGCGTCGAGGGTTACCGAGGGCAGCGTGAGGCGTTCGATACCCACCTGCAACACGCGCACGCCATAGGTGTTGAGTAGTTGCTGGGCGATCTGCTCGCGCAGGTGTGCCTCGAATTCGGTGATGCGGACCTTGCTGGCGTCGGTATTGACCAGGTCGGCCAGGTCGAAGCCGCTGGCAGCGGTTTCCAGCGCGGAGCCGGCAAAGGTGCGGATCTGCCGCGCCGCTTCATCCGGTTGGTTCTGCACTGCGCGCATGAAGCGCTGGACGTTGTCCGGGTCATCCTGGACCTGCCAGGCCACATAGGCCTGGACGATGATGCGCAAGCCGTCGCGGGTACCGACATCCTGCAGGCCACTGGAGGTAGTGCGCAGGCGCAGGTCCACCGGTACCGCCGCCTCGAATGGGATCGGCAGGCGCCAGGCCAGGCCCGGCTCCAGCAGAACCCGGGCCGGGTTGCCGAAGCGGGTGATGACCGTGGCTTCGCCGGAGCGCACCTGTACCAGGCAGGCGGTGGCGGCGGCGAAGATCACCAACAGGCCGGCCAGCCCGAAACGGCGCCAGGGGCGGGCAGGGCCAGGCGGCTGATGGTTATGGTCATGGTCATGGTCATGGTCGTGATGATCGTGATCATGGTGGTGGTCATGGCTGCCAGAGGGATGCGATGAACTCAAGGAAAGTGCTCCTGCAGGCCTTTATCGGCGAGGCTGGCCGGGATCGACCGGCGCGGTGAAGGTTCTGAGGTCCAGGGTTGGCCCCTCGGCATGGGCCAGGCGGTGATCGAGGAGCAATACCTTGGCTTTGCCCAGGCCCAGGGCCAACTGGCTGAAATACTGTTCGTCGATAAACGCCTGGCCGGCGCTGTGCCAAGCCTGCAGATCGGCGTCGAAGCGCCGCTCAGTGGCCTGGGCACCGCCCAGGGTTTCCCGGCTGGCGGCCCGGGCCTGGTCGGTGAGGACGCTGGCCTGCAACCGCGACTGCTCTGCGGCTTCAGCCGCCTTGCCGCGTTCCACCGCGATCAGTGCCTGGGCGCGGATCTGCGCCGCCTGGACCGAGTGATAGGCATTGGCGGCGCCGGCCGGAGGGTGAATCGCCTCGACCACCGTAGCGAGCACTTCGACGCCACTGTCGAGCCGATCGAGGTCGGTTTGCACGGCTTTTTCGATGTTGGCGGCCAGCTCGATGCGCGCCTGGCCGAGCAGGTCGTCGAGGGTACGGGCGGCAAATTGATGGACCAGCACGCGGCTGGCGGTGCTGCGAATCAGCGCTGCCACATCGGCACTGTGATAGGTGGCAGCCAGGGCGGCCTGATCGCTCAGGCCGATCCGGTAGACAAAGCGCACGTCCATATTAACCACCTGGAAGCTTTGCTTGCTGCGGTCGGCACTGGCGATGACCTGGGATTTCTCGCTTACGTGGGAGGCATCCCACAACCGATTGGCGCTGGCGGGAGCCGGTCCGTCGGCGCTGACCAGATCCTGGGCGGACGTAGTGTCGAGGCTGGTGGCCAGTTCATGGATCACGCCATTCTCCACGCTGCGCACCTGACCGAAGGGCCAGGGCAACCCGGCGTGAAGTCCGGGCGCCAATACGGCAACCGGCTTGCCGAAACGCTCATAGATGCCGCGTTCATTCATCGGTACTTCGCACAGGCCGCTGAGCAACCAGCCCACCAGCGCCACAGCGCCCAGTACAGGCACAAAGGCCCGGCGCATGAAACCCAGTGCCCAGCTCTGGCGCAGATCGATGCCGAAGCGATTTTGCAACTCATCCTGCAGTCGGCTCAGCGGCTGCGGCGGCCAGGTCAACAGGCCGGCTACCAGGCTTTCGGCAATCAGGCGCGGTTCCAGGGTCGCGCGTTGCGGCCGGAATACCGCGGCCACGGCGCGTACGATCAGCTCCAGGGCCACCAGCGCCGGCAACAGGTTGCCCAGCACGGCCACGCGCAACGGCCAGACGCTGTCGGCGCTGGCAAAAAACAGGCAGAACGCGCTGAGCAGCAGGCCGAACAACACAACGCGGATCAGCGTCGCCAGGCTGGCGGCCTCCGGCCATTGCAGCGGCGAGGCGTGGGCCAGGTGCCGCTCCAGCACCAGCAGGCCGAAGCCCAGCAGCAGTGCCAGGCCGGCCAGGGCATAGGCGCCTTGATTCTGAGCCGTGGCCGGCAGATCGAGACGCCAGCCGAAATCGATGACCAGCAACGCCAGCACGGACAGGGCGACCAGCCACAGGGCATCGACACCCAGGCGGCGCAGGGTCGTCAACAGTGTGCTGCCGATTCGTTCGATGAACCGGTCGTAGGCGCTCAGGGGCTCAGCGTCAGGCTCGAGTGGTTGCGCCTCGATTTCCGGCGGTTGCAGAACGTCGGCACGCCAACGGGCGATGCGCCAGGCCGAGTGGGTCGCGCCCCCGAGTAACAGCACCGAAGCGCCGAGCAGGCTCAGCAGGGGCAAACCGATCGAGGCCGGGCCGAACAGGCCGATGGCCATCGCCATCAACAGCAGCACGCCGAACAGCACGGCCAGGCCGATCAGCCCCAGGCGCAGGCGACGTGCCTGCCAGGCGGCATGCTGGAATCGAGGCAGGGCGGCAAGATCGCCGGGGGATGCGTCCAGGTCAATGCTATTCAAGGGTTCGAGGCCTCACACGGCAGCGTGGACGCGGAACCGATCCGCGCCGTCCATTCAATTGGTTATAGCAGAGCGTTACTTTGCTTGTAACGTTATAACAAGGCCAGTGAAATTTTTGTCAGCTGCGCGTGGAATCCGAGTGATAGCAACTGTTCGCTCGGCAACAGTGAATCAACAGAATGTGTCTGATCGGACCGGAATCGAACGGTAATATGACTATAAATAACTGAATTATATGAATTTATTGTTGTGGCACGGCCCCTGCAAAAGGTGATGTACGAAAGTCTTCAGCAGGAGTTTTGTGCATGTCCCGTCAAATCCGCTTCAACGCCTTCGACATGAATTGTGTCGGTCATCAGTCTCCGGGCCTCTGGGCACATCCTCGCGATCGCTCCTGGCAATACAAGGACCTGGAATACTGGACCGACCTGGCGAAAATCCTCGAGCGGGGCAAGTTCGATGGCTTGTTCATTGCCGACGTGCTGGGCATCTACGACGTTTACAACGGCAATGGCGACGCGGCGATTCGCCAGGCTGCGCAGGTACCGGTCAACGATCCTCTGCAACTGATCCCGCCCATGGCGATGGTGACCGAACACCTGGGGTTCGGCCTGACCGCGTCGCTGTCGTTCGAACATCCGTACCCATTCGCCCGTCGGCTATCGACCCTCGATCACCTGACCAAGGGGCGGGCGGGCTGGAACATCGTCACCTCTTACCTGGAGAGTGGTGCTCGCAACCTTGGGCAGAAGACACAGACCGAGCACGATGCGCGCTACGACTTCGCCGACGAATACCTGGAAGTCTGCTACAAACTCTGGGAAGGCAGCTGGGAAGATGGCGCCATCCTGCGCGACCGCGAGCGACGGGTTTTCAGCGATCCGAGCAAGATCCACGAAATCGGCCATGTCGGCAAACACTTCCAGGTGCCCGGGATTCACCTCTGCGAGCCATCGCCACAACGCACCCCGGTGCTCTACCAGGCCGGCGCCTCGAGCCGTGGCAAGCAGTTCGCCGCCGAGCATGCCGAGTGCGTGTTCGTCGGCGCGCCGTCCAAGGTGTTGCTCAAGCGCACCGTGGCCGACATCCGCCGCCGCGCCGCCGAAGCCGGGCGCGACCCGTCGAAGGTCTTGATCTTCAACATGCAGACGGTGATTCTTGGCGAGACTGATGCACAGGCCAAGGCCAAGTTCGAAGAGTACAAGTCCTACGTCAGCTATGAAGGTGCCATGGCCTTGATCAGCGGCTGGACCGGGATCGACTTCAGCCAGTTCCAGCCGCACGAGACGCTCAAGCATGTGCGCACCAACGCCATTCAATCGGCGGTCGAGGCCTTTTCCACGGCGGATCCGGACAAGGTCTGGACCCCCAACGAACTGGCTGACTGGGTGGGGATCGGCGGCTTCGGCCCGTTGTTCGTCGGCAGCCCCGAGACCGTGGCCGACCTGCTGCAGGAGTGGGTCGAAGACACCGATGTGGATGGCTTCAACCTGGCCTACGTGGTCTCTCACGAAAGCTTTGTCGATGTGGTCGAGCTGCTGGTGCCGGAGTTGCAGAAACGGGGCGTGTACAAGACCGAGTACCAGCCCGGCACCCTGCGCGAGAAGTTGTTCGGCGACGCGGCGCGTTTGCCGCAGAACCATCCTGGCAGCCACTACCGGGATCTGGCAGCCTTGAAGCGCCGGCGCGAAGGTCAGCCGGCCTGAATTTATGACGAGGGAGCCTGTCATGAGCGACACCGATATCCTGATCGTGGGCGGCGGCCTCAGCGGCACCATGCTCGCGGTGCAACTGTTGCGCCTGCCTGGTTCGCGCAGGATCCGTGTCATCGAGCCCCGTAGTGAATTGGGCCGGGGCGAAGCCTATAGTGCGACTGAACTGGGTCATACCCTGAACGGCAATGCGGCGCGCATGAGTGTCGATCCGGACAATCCCGATGACCTGACCCAGTGGCTGGAGCAGTACCTGGCCAGCGGCGGCTGGCCCGAGGCCGCACAACAGGCCGTGCCGGTGGCGGAGTTGTTCCCGCCTCGGGGGATCTTCGGCCTGTATGTGCAGCAACGCCTGGCCGAGGCGCAGGCGGTCGGCGCGCACTACGGTTCCAGCGTCGAGCACATCCGCGCGGAAGTCGTCGATGTACGGACAGGCTCCGAGAGTGTGACGCTGCAGCTCAGCGACGACCGTGTGCTGCACGGTGCGTTTGCGGTACTGGCGACCGGCATGTTCGCGGCGGCGCGCACGGCCCAGCGCCAATCCAGCGGCTTGAACGCAGCCGCGGTCGACCCCTGGGATGTGCAGGCCATGCGCCGAATCGATCCCCGGGGCAGGGTGGTGATCATCGGTTCCGGCCTGACCATGGTCGATGCCCTGGAGTCTTTGCAACAGGCAGGGCATCGTGGACCGATCGACGTCTATTCGCGTCACGGGTTGTTGCCGCATGTGCGCCGCCAACTGCCGGCGTGGGTGGACTTCCTGGCCCTGGATCACACCCTGCGCAGCCCACGGCAAGTGATGCGGGCCTTGCGCGAACAGTGTCGGCAGGCGCAGGCGGCGGGGATCGACTGGCAGGCACCGCTCGACACCGTGCGCGTGCACATCGCCCGGCTCTGGAGCCAGGCCAGCGAGCGTCAGAAGCGGCAGTTCGTGCGTCATGTGCGGCCATGGTGGGAGAGCCATCACCATCGTTCGCCACCCCAGGGCGCGGCGCTGCTCGAACGCTTGCAACGCGAGGGGCGCTTGCACGTTCATGCAGCCTCGTTGCAGGGGCTGGAAGCGGTTGCAGGTGAGCCAGTCAGCGTACGCCTGCGGTTTCGCGGTGAAGATCGAAGTCGTGTCGTGAGTGCGGCGGCGTTGATCAATTCGACAGGCATCGAATACGACTGGCGCCGGGTGGCCAGGCCATTGCCGCAACGGTTGCTGGAGCGCGGTCTGGTTCAGCCGGGGCCGCTGGCCTTGGGCATTGCCGCCGATGCCGGTGGTGCGGTGGTGGATGCCGGTGGCGTCGTTTCGACGCGGTTGTTCGCCATGGGCCCGCCGTTGCGCGGGATGTGGTGGGAGAGTACGGCGGTCACGGATGTGGCGTTACAGGCCAAGGCGCTGGCAGCGCGGTTAGTGTTGTAGCGAGAGCAGCAGTAACTCGTTCCCACGCTCTGCGTGGGAATGCCGCACCAGACGCTCCAGCGTCGACTGCCACAGTGCGACGCAGAGCGTCGCTGGGATGCATTCCCACGCAGAGCGTGGGAACGAGGAAAGCGGTCGCCATCGCAGCACTGTTCACCACGCAACAGCAGTCCAGCAAATCGCTCATCCAAATGACACCTGAGTGGGTCGTCAAAAACCCACCAAAGCCCCACGCCACAAGCCCTCCAGCACGTTGGCACAGTCCCTGCTCTATACCAGGCACATCCACAAAGAGGCCTGGACATGTCCGAGTCGAGTCAGTATCCGATCCATCAACCCGCCGCCCACATCATCGAAAGCGAAGCCGAGGCGCTGGCCGTTGCCCATCGCGTTGCCGCCGTTCTCCTGCAGCAGGATACCGAACGCGACCGCACCCGCCAGGTGCCGGTCGAGATCGTCGACCTGTATTCCAATAGCGGCCTGTGGGGCATCAGTGTCCCCCGTGATTACGGTGGCGCGCAGGTTTCCTATGCTGTTCTGGCCGAGGTCATTGTGATCATTTCGGCGGCCGATCCCTCTCTGGGGCAGATCCCGCAGAACCATTACTGCCTGCTCGAAGACATCCGCCTGCAGGGTACTCCCGAACAGCAGGCGTACTTCTTTGGCCTGGCCTTGCAAGGGCATCGTTTTGCCAATGCGCTGTCGGAAACCGGTGGCAAGACCGTACAGGATCTGCAGGCGACCATCCGCCGCGATGGCGATGGCTATCGCATCAATGGCCGCAAGGGCTACTGCACCGGTTCCCTGTATGCCCACTGGCTGGCGGTATTGGCGCTCGATGACGAACACAAGGGCCAATTGGCGTTCGTGCGCAGGGGCACCCCAGGGCTTGAGGTGATCGACGACTGGGACAGCATGGGCCAGCGCACCACTTCCAGCGGCACGGTGTTGGCGAGCGACCTGCAGGTTCCGGCATTCAATGTGTTCCCAACCTACCGTTCCTATGAACGCCCGACCCTGGCCGGCCCCTTTGCCCAGTTGACGACGGCTGCCATCGATGCCGGTATTGCTCGGGCCGCGTTGCGCGACACCATCGCCTTCGTTCGCGAGCAGGCCCGGCCGTGGATCGATGCCGGTGTCGACAAGGCTAGCGAGGACCCGCTGACCATCATTCAAGTCGGTGCACTGGAAATTCGACTCGAAGCGGCCAATGCCTTGCTCGAGAGAGCCGGCAAGGCCCTGGACGCCGCGCGTCCGGCCCCTGACGCAGACAGCGTCGCTCTGGCCTCCGTCGCTGTTGCCAGGGCCAAGGTGCTGACCACCGAAATCGCCATCGAGGCCAGCAACAAGCTGTTCGAACTGGGCGGAACCCGCTCGACCTTGCGCAAGCACAACTTCGACCGGCACTGGCGCAACGCACGGGTGCATACCCTGCACGACCCGGTGCGCTGGAAGTATCACCTGATCGGCAATTGGCTGCTCAACGGCGTCAAGCCGCCGCGCCACGACTGGAACTGAGGAGCGCGCCATGGCTGACTGGTTTGCACATATCTATTGGGCTGACATCGCCCAGGCCTGCCTCGATACCTTGAGCATGTTGGGCATGGCATTGGCGTTTACGGTCCTGCTCGGGCTGCCGCTGGGCGTCCTGCTTTTTTTGACCGGCAAGCGACAGCTGCATGAAGCCGCGGGGCTTTATCCATGGCTGTCGGTGCTGGTCAACATGCTGCGTTCGTTGCCTTTCATCATCCTGCTGATCGTGCTGATTCCCGTGACCACGCTGCTGATGGGCACCACCCTGGGCGTGCCGGGCACCATTCCACCACTGGTGGTCGGCTGCACGCCGTTCTTTGCCCGGTTGGTGGAAACCGCCTTGCGCGAAGTCGATCGCGGCGTAGTCGAAGCGACCCAGGCCATGGGCGCCAATACCTGGCAGATCATCCACCATACGCTGCTGCCTGAAGCGCGCGGCGGGTTGATCGCCGCCGTGACTGTCACGGCCATCGTCCTGGTTGACTACACCGCCATGGCCGGTGTCATCGGTGGCGGCGGGCTTGGCGACCTGGCCATCCGCTTTGGCTACCAGCGCTTTCAGACTGACGTGATGGTGGTCACTGTGGTGCTGCTGTTGCTCCTGGTACAGGCCCTGCAAGTCAGCGGCGATAGGTTGGTGGCACGCTACAACCGACGTTGAATCTTTAATCCAAAAAAACCAGGCCCAACGTCCACCCCACGACGGCCACCCCAATGAGGAGCAACACATGAAAAAGGCCCTGGCCATTCTGGCAGCCGTGGTGTCGATGTACGCCCACGCCAATGAAAAACTGATCGTGGGCGCAACCCCGGTCCCCCACGCGGAGATTCTCGAGTTCGTCAAACCGGAGCTGGCAAAGGAGGGGGTGGACCTGGACATCAAGGTCTTCTCCGACTTCATCCAGCCCAATCAGCAACTGGCGCAGAAGAATCTCGACGCCAACTATTACCAGTACCGGCCATTCCTGGATGACTACAACAAGACCCGTCACACTGACCTGGTACCTGTGGTCGGCGTGCATATCGAACCGTTCGGCGCCTACTCGACCCGGATCAAGAGCATTGCCGAACTGAAGGATGGTGCTTCGGTGTCGATCCCCAACGACCCGGTCAATACCGGGCGGGCGTTGGTACTGTTGCACGATGCCGGGTTGATCAAACTCAAGGACCCGAGCAACACCCTGGCGACCCAGCGCGATATCGCCGAGAACCCCAGGCACTTGAAGATTCGCGAGCTTGAAGGTGCCTTGCTGGCGCGTTCGGTGAGCCAGGTCGACCTGGCGTTCGTGTTCGCCAACTATGCGCTGGAAGCCGGGATCGACACCAACAGTGCCCTGATCGTGGAGAAGGGCAAGGACCTGTACGTGGAATTCCTGGTGGTCCGGCCGGACAACATCAATGACCCGGGCATCCAGAAACTGGCCAAGGCGTTGAATTCGGATGAGGTTCGGCAGTTTATCCTGACCCGTTACAAGGGGCAGATTGCGCCGGGGTTTTGATTAGGCTTGTGAACGCCTCGTTCCCACGCTCCGCGTGGGAATGCCTCCCCTGACGCTCCTGCGTCGCGACGCTGGAGCGACTGACTCTGCATTCCCACGCGGAGCGTGGGAACGAGGGGGGCTCTTCAGATCGACAACTGCAACACACCATCCTGGGCAATGGACTCACCCGGACGACGCTTGTTTACCGCCAACTCACCGATCCTGATCAGGCGGGTGCGGGTGACATTACGGCTCAACCCCAACAGATTGGCGGTGTGCACCTGGTTGTAATGGCTGAAGCGATAGGCCGCACGCAACAGCGCATCCTCGACCTTCTCGTGCAAGGCACCGGCATGCTCTTCGAACAGTTTTTCGAAGGCGCGATCAAGCAGGGCCTGTGCCGAGCAGTCGGTTTCAGCCACTTCGTCCTGGCGCTCGATGCGCAAGTTCGACAGGCGCAAGTCTTCGCACTGAATCACCCCGATGCGGCAGATCAGCAGGGTGTGGTGGATGACGTTTTCCAGCTCGCGGATATTGCCCGGCCAGCTGTACGCCTTGAGTTTGGCCTCGGCCTGCGGGCTGAGGGTCACGGTGCCATGACCCAGGCGCTGGCTGTAGGCATCGATGAAGTGCCGAGTCAGTGGCAGGATGTCGCCGGGACGCTCGCGCAGGGGGTTCAGTTCCAGGCTGACCACGCCGAGGCGGTAGTAGAGGTCTTCGCGAAAATGCCCGGCATTGATGGCTTTCTCCAGCTGCACGTTGGTGGCCGCCAGCACCCGGACATCGATGGGGATGCTCTTGCGTGACCCCAGGCGAACCACTTCGCGCTCTTGCAGTACCCGCAACAGCTTGACCTGGATCGGCATCGGCAGGTCGCCGATCTCATCCAGAAACAAGGTCCCGCCATTGGCTTCTTCGAACCAGCCGGCCTTGGCGCTCAAGGCACCGGTGAAGGCGCCTTTTTCATGGCCGAACAACTCGGCCTCCACCAGCGACTCCGAAAATGCGCCTCAGTTCACCGCCACGAACGGCCGGTTGCGGCGAGCGCTGAGGTTGTGGATGTGGCGGGCGACCAGTTCCTTGCCGGTGCCCGTTTCGCCGATGATCAGGACACTGGCCTGGCTCGGCGCGATCTTTTCCAGGTGCGCGAGCAGCGCCCGGGATTTCGGGTCTTCGAACACCTGGGCGGTGGCGCGGATCGAAGTCGCCAGGGCCGGCGAGGGGGGAAGGGTCAGTAGTTGCATCGGTATCTCTCAACGCCGGGCCCTGGTCCAAGGCCTGGTCAACAGTTCATTGGTTTCGGCGCTCGTTATACGGGTGGCTCGTATATTCCGCAAAATACTTATAAAAAATATTATTATTTCGTTATGGAATATTGATGGCCATAAAGTGTTTTGATAAAGGCAATAAACACTATCGAGCAGGATGATTTTTTCGCAAAAGAAGGGCCCTGTAGCCTTTGTTCAACCGCTTGAAAATCAAGCTCGAGAGCACGGGGGGGCTTTCATGAACCGCATCCTCAATACTGCACTGCTGATTGCCGTGACCGTCCTGGCCGGTTGTGCCACGGCACCCGGGCCGGAGTCGCGGCCCTACACCGCCGAGGAAGCCCATGAGCTGGCGTTGGAGACCCTGAACCGTCGCGGTTTGTCCTTCGACGATTACCAACGGCTCAAGGCTCAATTACAGCGCGAACAGCCTCAGGGTTTCGGCTTTGACGGCATGGGCCCGGTGAATGCCCAGCGCGCGCAGGCAAGCCGCGATCGACAAGGGTGATCAGCCCAAGGAATACCAGGGCGAGTGATGCGGGTATTTTTCCAGCCGTGCACCGATCACCATCTCGCTGATCCAGGCCGTCAGGATAGAGCTGTAGGCCTTCTGGGTGCTGTCGGTTGAAAGGCCGTGATCGGCGCCATCGACAATCCGATGGGTCAGCGAGTGGGCGCTGACGAACGCCGAGCGATAGCTCATCAAGGTGGCATGGGGGACATAATCGTCTTTTTCCGACTCCACCAGCAGCACGTCCCCGACGAATTCGGCACAGGCAGCCAGCGCACGATTGTCGGCCGGGCTCAGCGCCGATTGGCGATAACTCACCAGTCTCTGCCGGTTCAGGTCCTGCTTGGGCAGGTTCCACTCATCGTCCCAATACAGTGCGGGAACGCGCAGTGCCAGCCATTTGACCGGGCGCAGGCGGGTGAGGATGGTCGCCAGATAGCCACCGTAACTGCTGCCGATCACGGCGATGGCCGAGGTATCAACGGCCGGGTGGGTGACCAGTTTGTCGTAGGCGGCGATCAGGTCGTTGAGGTTCTGTTCGCGGGTCACGCTTTGCTTCTGGCTCTGGGTTTTCTCGTGGCCGCGCAGGTCAAAGGTCAGGCACACGCAACCCAGGCCCGTGATGTTCTTGGCGCGGGCCAGGTCGCGCTGCTGGCTGCCACCCCAGCCGTGCACGAATAAAATGCCCGGGACCTTCGGGCTCGGGCTGAGAAGCGTACCGGCGATGAGTTCGTCATCGACCTGGATGTCGATCGGTTCGCTATGGATGGTCATAGGCCCGCACTCGGGCGAATTTGCTGATTCTTCCGACTTCACTGTCATCCCCCTGATAGAAGAGTGTGGCGTCTTCCGGTAGCTCGACATCACCAAAGACTTCATGGGTCGAGGCGCGGACGCGTTGCAACGATGGGTCGGCGGCGAAGGCTTCCAGCGCCAGCACCTCGGCACTGCTGGCGCCACCGATACGCCAGGATTGTTCGAGCACGCCGCTGCGGGCCTTGCCTCGCCGGTCCAGGCCGCGCGCCACGTCGTAATTGCGCCGCGAGGCGACAAAACCGTGAAAGGCCTGGTAGGCCGCCTGTTCGTACAGCCGGGCCTGGGTGACAGCCAGGCGGATTTCCTCGTCGAGTTGCAATTGCAGCAGTTGGTCGTAATCGCCGCGCACCACGACCAGGTCGGAGCCGCCGTAAACCGATTCGCCGTCGTGGTCCCGGGTCAACTGCTGGGTGCCGTAATAGCTGGCCGTGATCCCGGCAACGGTGACCTGACCCACGCTGAAGGTTTGCACGTCGGTGAGGTTCTCCTCCAGCACCAGACCCCAGAGCGAGATTTCTTCTTCGTCCAATTGGCTGAGAATGGCGTCGAGTTCATTGTGATTGGCGATCACGAATTGCCCTCGGCCCGCGGTCGCGCGAACCAGTTTGAGCCGCAGCGGGCCGTCGATGAGCAGCAGATCGGCCGCCATTCGTGCGTCAGCCAGGCTGAACACGGTATAGCCGCGCAGCAGGGCACCGGCGGCCTGGATGGCGAACTCATCGGTCCAGCCTTCGGTAGCGGTCGCGCCGGCAGGCAGCGGATGGGAAATGGCCTTGGTCGCCATATAGGGATGGCTGACCATGCCGCCGAAGAAGTCGTCCTCCGACTCGATGCCCAGGGTGCGATAGTGCTCCGGATTGATCAATGTGTCGGTCGGCAGGTAATACATCTTTCCGGGGGCTGTGGCGCTGTCGTCCTCATCGACCACTTGCGTACCCAGCAGCTTGGCCAGGCGTGCAGCGAGATTGCGATGTACGGCACGTTCGTGTGGCGGCGTCGGGTCGCGCGCGTCGAGCAGAACCACACCGGCCTTGGCTTTATCGATACGGGGCATAGGGGAATTCCTCGGGTCCGGTTCAAGAGGCTTTTTGCAGGGCCTCGATCAGCTCCTGCTTGCGCATTTTCGAGCGACCGGTGATGCCTTTGGTCCTGGCCTCTTTCATGAGTGCCTCCTTGCTTTGAGTGCCCAGCGAAGATGCGGAAGAGCGGGGTTTACCCTCGCGGGTGGCCACTGCGCGCTTGGCTGAGTCATGACGGGCCCGGGATTTGGCCGCCGGGCTGGTCTTGCGACCTGAGCCGGATTTTTCGCCGCCACCGGACTGTTTATTCACGGTGGCCCAAGCCCGTGCTTCAGCAGTTTCCCTGGAAACACCTTTTTCCTCGTAGCTCGCTTCGATATGGGCGGCCTGGCGTTTCTGTTTGTCGCTATATTTGGCTTTACTACCGGCAGGCATGGCGAGATCTCCTGTGGGTAATCATGGGCTCCGTGGAAATGAGCCACACACAGGTTGTGAAAGACGAGCCGAGGTGGAAGTTCAGTGCGGCTGATGAATGGAGAACTGCAGTTATACTGAAATTGGAATAACAATATCATTATTGATAATTAAAGGATCTATGTGCGCTCGTGCATGATGGCTGAGGTACGCCGGAGTAAAAAGCCGATACATATTTCGGAAATCTCTGCTTCCAAAGACAGTGCCGCCCAGAGAGTCTATTGCCATGAACAATCTCCCCCTGTATTTCGACTACGCCGCCACGACACCCGTTGACGAGCGAGTCATCGAAGTCATGGTCAAGTGCCTGGGCAAGGCCGGCAACTTCGGCAATCCTGCCTCGAACTCGCATGTGTATGGACAACAGGCGAGGCACTCGGTGGAGCTGGCGCGGCGGCAGGTGGCAGGCCTGGTCGCAGCGGATGCCGAGCAGATCGTCTGGACCTCCGGCGCCACCGAGTCGAACAACCTGGCGCTCAAGGGGATTGCCCAAAGTCGAGCCGGGCAGGGTGGTCATATCATCACCAGCCGTATCGAACACAAGGCCGTGCTCGATACGGTCGGGCAACTGGAGCACGCCGGTTTCAGCGTGACCTACCTGGCCCCGGATGCCCAAGGCCTGATCACCCCGCAGGCAGTCAAGGCAGCCTTGCAGGACGATACTTTTCTGGTCTCCCTGATGCTGGTCAACAACGAATTGGGTACGCTCAATGACGTGGTCGGCATCGGCGAGCAGGTCCGCCACCACGGCGCCTTGCTGCATGTGGATGCCGCCCAGGCGGTGGGCAAGGTCGCGATCGAACTGGCCAGTTGGCCGGTCGACCTGATGTCCTTTTCCGCGCACAAGGTTTACGGACCCAAAGGCATCGGTGCCTTGTACGTCGGTCCTCGCGCCCGTGGGCAGCTGCATGCGCAGATCCATGGCGGCGGGCATGAAAGTGGCCTGCGTTCGGGAACCCTGGCCACCCATCAGATCGCGGCCATGGGGGCGGCCTTCGCCCTGGCCGGCGAAGTGTTCGAGGAAGAAACCACGCGCATCCGCGGCCTGCAACAGCAGCTGCTGGCGCATCTGGTCCAGATCCCGCAACTGCGGTTGAATGGTTGTCGGGACCAGCGCATTCCCCATACCTTGAGCCTGACCTTCGCCAGCGCGGACTTCAACCGGCAGGCACTGGCCCAGGTCCTGGCTTTTTCCTCGACCTCGGCCTGCAACTCGGCCAGCACGGCCGCTTCCCATGTACTGTTGGCTCTGGGGCACGACGCCGAGTCAGCCCGGCAAACCATTCGTCTGAGCCTGGGGCGCTACACTACCGGGCAGGATATAGAGCGCGCGGCGCAGGCCATAAAAGACAACGTTTGCGCGCCAGCATTCTGGGCAGTTGCTCGCGAGTGAGTGCTGCGCCATTATCTGCCCATAATTTACCGTGGTAGCAGGAGTCACAATGAGCATGCAGTCTTCAACCCAGGGAACGGTCACCGCGCGCCTGGCGCGTATCCGCGAAGTGATGAGTCGCGAAGGCGTCGACGCCTTGCTGGTCCCTTCGGCCGACCCGCATCTCTCCGAATACCTGCCGGGTTACTGGCAAGGGCGGCAGTGGCTTTCCGGTTTCCATGGCTCGGTCGGTACCCTGATCGTTACCCGGGACTTTGCCGGCTTGTGGGCCGACAGCCGTTATTGGGAACAGGCCGAAAAGGAGCTTGCAGGCAGTACCATCGGACTGATGAAGCTGCTGCCGGGTAATCCCGGCCCGCTCGAATGGCTGGCCGAACAGGCGCCGGAGGGCGGTGTGGTAGCGGTGGATGGCGCCGTCATGGCCGTGGCGTCGGCGCGCCAGTTGGGCGAGAAGCTCCAGGCCCGCAAGGTCCGCCTGCGCACTGATATCGACCTGCTGGCGCACATCTGGGAAGACCGCCCGGTATTGCCGGACAATCCGGTCTACCAGCACTTGCCACCCCATGCGACGCTGAGCCGGCCCGACAAGCTGGCCCAGCTGCGGCAGAACCTCAAGGAGCGAGGCGCCGACTGGCATTTCCTCGCCACCCTCGATGACATCGCCTGGCTGTTCAATCTGCGCGGCAGTGATGTTTCGTACAACCCCGTGTTCGTTTCCTTCGCCTTGATCGGTCAGCATCAGGCCACCTTGTTCGTCGCGCCGAGCAAGGTAGACGCTGCGTTGCGCCAGGCGCTGGAAAAGGATGGCGTCAACCTGCAGGGCTACGACCAGGCGCAGGCAGCCCTGGCTGCCTTGCCGGTTGGTGCATCCCTGCTGGTGGATCCGGCGCGGGTCACCTGCGGCCTGCTCGATAATGTGAGTGCCGAGGTCAAGCTGCTCGAGGGGCTGAACCCAAGTACCTTGTTCAAGTCCCGCAAGAGCGAGGCCGATGCTGTTCATATCCGTCAGGCCATGGAGCAGGACGGTGCAGCCCTGTGCGAATTCTTCGCCTGGCTGGAGTCGGTGCAGGGGCAGCAAACCCTTACCGAAGTGGATATCGACACACACCTGAGTGCAGCGCGTGAGCGCCGACCGGGGTACGTTTCCCTGAGCTTTGCCACCATCGCTGCGTTCAATGCCAATGGCGCGATGCCGCATTACCGGGCAACCGAGGAGTCCCATGCGCGTATCGAAGGCGATGGCCTGCTGCTGATCGATTCGGGTGGCCAATATCTGGGCGGCACCACCGATATCACCCGCATGGTGGCGATCGGTACACCGAGCGCTGATCAGAAGCGCGATTGCACCCGTGTACTCAAGGGGATGATCGCCTTGTCTCGCGCACGCTTCCCGCGTGGCATCCTTTCACCGCTGCTGGACGCCATCGCCCGGGCGCCGCTCTGGGCCGAAAGTGTCGATTATGGCCACGGTACCGGCCATGGCGTGGGCTATTTCATGAATGTCCATGAAGGGCCGCAAGTGATCGCCTATCAAGCGGCGACCACACCGCAGACCGCCATGCAAGCCGGCATGATCACCTCCATCGAGCCCGGCACCTATCGACCCGGCAAGTGGGGCGTGCGTATCGAAAACCTGGTGTTGAACCGTGAGGCGGGCAAAAGCGAGTTTGGCGATTTCCTCGAGTTCGAGACGCTGACCTTGTGCCCGATCGACACCCGCTGCCTGGCGCTCGAATTGCTGACCGCAGATGAGCGTGCCTGGCTCAATGCCTATCACCAACAGGTGCGTGAGCGCATTGGCCCGCTGGTGACCGGGGCGCCACTGCAATGGCTGCAGGACCGTGCTACGGCTATCTGACGGAGACTGGCGCCATCGCTGATGGCGCCAATGCTTCACTTCTGGTTCAGGGCTTCGCGAACGAACTCAAGGCGGTCCTGGCCGAAGAACAGCTCGTTATCCACGAACATGCTGGGCGCGCCGAAGACGCCGCGCTCGATGGCAAGCTCTGTGCTGTGCTTGAGCTGGTCCTTGACCTTTTCGTCCTGGGTCAGGGCGAATATTTCATGGGCTTCGAAGCCTTTGTCGGCCAGCAGTCTGGTCAGCACCTGCGGATTGCCCAGATCCAGCTCATCGACCCACAGAGCCGTGAACACGACGTCGACCAGCTCCTGGAAACGTTCTGGCTGGCGCATTTGTACGCCAGTGATGGCACGCATCAAATGCAGCGTGTTGATCGGGAAGTACGGGTTGAAGTTCAGCGTGACCTGATAGCGCCTGGCGTAGCGCTGCAGGTCGTGGGTCATATAGGCGCCTTTGGCGGGAATGCTGTTGGGCGACGCATTGCCGGTGGCCTTGAACACGCCACCGAGCAGCATCGGCCGGTAAATCAGCTGGCTACCGGTTTGTGCGCACAGTGTCGGCAGCTGCGTATGGGCCAGGTAACTGGCAGGGCTGCCCACATCGAAATAAAACTCCACGGTCTTGGTCATGTGTCGGCTCGCTCGGGTCGACTTGCTGGAACGACAGTCTTCTCAGCGAACCATAGCCATGAGTGAGGAGGGCGGCAACTTGAAAGCTGCCATGAATATGGAAGGATTCAGCGGTCTACTTGCAGATCACGATCATGCTGCGACTGGTGTAGCCGGCCGGATTGAGTCCAAACGGGTAATCGCCCGGATCCTCGACGTTGTCACCGGACTTGGCGAGCACCTTGTAGCCCTTCTCGCCGCAGAGTTCAGCAGCTTTGTTGTAGCACTTGTCCCAGGAAGAGGACAGGCCCGAACAGTTGAGGTGCAGCCCCTTCCTGCC
The DNA here is from genome assembly GCF_011355085.1 of Pseudomonas akapageensis. Taxonomy (GTDB): domain Bacteria; phylum Pseudomonadota; class Gammaproteobacteria; order Pseudomonadales; family Pseudomonadaceae; genus Aquipseudomonas; species Aquipseudomonas akapageensis. Next base: position 71,340 of record NZ_VXCP01000008.1, read on the forward strand.
ATGCTTGACCTCGGTCTTGGCAGTGGCTGCGCAACCGGCAAGGGCCAACACGGCCAGGATGATAAAAATTGGTTTCATTCCTGTCCTTAATACGTGCCCGGCTACCCGGGTCTGGTTCTCTTTGATACCGGCTGATGCTCATCGACGTCCGTGTCAGACAATTTAAAACTTCAAGTTTGGCGCCAGGTTAGAGGATAAACATGGCTTAATTGAGGCAGAAATACCATACCTCAGTCAAAAGTAACCGTTCTCAATCAGTCTGCCGTGACCAGCGAAGGGCGTTCGCGGCGCATCGTCATGGTGGCGCCGACCGAGGCGGTAATGATCGAGACGATCGCCAGCCATTGCGCCACCGACAGCACTTCATGCAGGAACAGCAGGCCGGAGAGGGCGCCAAACGCGGGTTCGATACTCATGAGCGTGCTGAAGGTGCGGGCGGGCATTCGGGTCAGTGCGACCATCTCGAGGCTGTAGGGCAGGGCGGTGGAAAGGATGGCCACGCCGATCGCGATGGGAATCAGTGCGGGCGTCAACAGGGCGCTGCCGGCATGGGCGATACCGATGGGGGCAACGAATAGTGCAGCGACTATCACGCCAAGCGCAGCGGTCTGAATGCCATTATCGGCGCCGGCCTTCTGACCGAACAGAATATAGACGGCCCAGCACGCGCCGGCAGCCAGGGCATAGGCACCGCCCAACAGGTCGATTCCGCTCTGGGTCTGGCCTACGGGAATCAGCAGCAACAGGCCGATGACGGCGAGGCCTATCCAGAGAAAATCGATAGCGCGGCGCGAGGCATAGATAGCGACCGCCAAAGGGCCGGTGAATTCGAGTGCCACGGCAATACCAAGGGGTACGCTGCGCAGCGACATATAGAAGAGGAAGTTCATGCCGCCCAGGGCCATACCGTAGACCACCACCGTGCGCAGTGACTGGGCATTCAATTTGGCGCGCCAGGGCTTGAGCAGCAGGGCCATGATGACACTGGCAAGAATCAGGCGCAGGGTGGTCGTCCCCTGAGCACCGATGATCGGGAACATGCTTTTGGCCAGCGACGCCCCTGATTGAATCGATGCCATTGCAATGAGCAACAATCCGATAGGGAATAGCGTCGATGCCAGACTGCGCGGTTGGTCGCTCATTGCGGATACTTGTCCCTATATATGGAGGAGAACAGAATGGTTGGGATGTCTGCTGCTACCTATGATGCGCAAGCATTGGCGAATGAGCAATATAGTGCGCAACTTTCTTTCGTGTGAGTCATCGACCCGTTTAAATCGGCGTTTTGGCGGCAAATCGCAGATCCGCGGAATTAACCCTTGACGGCCCTGTGGATCTCTCTATAATTCGCCCCACTTCCGGCGCAGACGAAACGGAAAACTCCTTGAGAATCAAAGAGTTAACCGAAGT
>NZ_VXCP01000080.1 GCF_011355085.1 Pseudomonas akapageensis
GTGACCACCACCGTCCTTGGCGTATGCACTCGAGCCATGGGAAACAGTATCAGGCACCAAAACGATGGAAGCCGACAGGACCCCACCGATTGCCAACGCCAGCAAAGCCTTCTTGAAAAGCATTTGAACCGTCATCTTGTGTCTCCTGATGATTACCGCGAGCAGAGCCAATGCAGCCAAGGTGCAATCCAGGCGCCGCCAACGAGGAAGCGGCCTATCACCCTTGCATCGTTCTCCTTGAATTATCCGCGTGGGAAAATTTCCCATACGCTTTAAGCTAGCCCAATTAAAACGAGCGTCAACCCGCGCACAGAAAAGCCGACCGGCGGTTCGACGGTATCGAGCACGTTTATCAATGTGTTTACGAATCTTGTAGGATCGGGGTTGCCCGCGATTCAGGCGACGCGGTACATCAGACGCACTGAAATGAAGCTTTCGCCGGCAAGCCCGACCCCACAGTGCCAGTCAGAAAACGCGTTTTACATAGCCCACAAATCCCCCCCCGCACCACCATTCGTCGCATACAAAAACGAACAACAGAATTTTGACAGTATTTGGCTTACGCTTTGCAAAGCCCCGCCCTAGCAGCCACAGAACGACGTAATCCTGACGCGGCAGCAATCAAAATTAACGCTTAAAGGACACCAGCAATACGCTTGGTCAGTCACCGGAGATGTAACGTGTCAACTCTCAATGAAATCGCAGCGAACCACGCGAGAATGGCCAAGGCACTGGCAGAAGCGTCCATCGAGCCAAGTGAGCGCCAGCCCCAGCTAGTGGCCAGCTTCGAAGTCCCAACCATTGATCCGCAACAACACATCCCACTGCACCTCATCGCGGGCGCCCAGGACAACCACCTCGGCCAAGCAACTGGCTACCTGATCTGACCACCCGCGATCCGAGAGGTCGTGGGCGGCCCTGCTCGGCCGCTGCGCGAACTCGCGGTGCCGGGGGGCCGCCAGGCGGGAGGTGT
>NZ_VXCP01000081.1 GCF_011355085.1 Pseudomonas akapageensis
CTGTGGGAGATTCTATGGTTGTGGGCAAGCCATTTTCGGCTCCTGGGCCAAGTATTCGCTCTGGTTTTTCATCAGGGCGAACGCCAGGCGAGCCAGCTTCCTAGCCAGTATCACCAGGACCTGGGTGGTCGCCTTTCCACTGTTGCGATGATGTGCGTAAACGCTTTTCCAGGCTGCTGAGCGACTGGCCGACATGGCTGCGTTGTGCAACAACCGACGAATCTCGGAGCAACCTCGTTTCGTCAATCGGCGGCGACCACTCTTTTGCCCAGAGTCCGTCACTCTTAGGTCCATGCCCAAAAACGCGATATAGGAATCACTGTTTTTGAAGTCGCCTCTGACAAACGCCATCACCAGTGCTGTAGCCGTCAAAAATCCTATCCCTTCTACTGCTTGGCAGCGGGAAACTTGCTCCATTAGACCTGCTTCGCGCAGAACGTCCTTCAACTTCTTCTGAATCAGTAAGTCGAGCTTTTCCATTGAAGCTGAAAATGTCTTAAAGGCCGCTTTCAAGGACGCATCGTTCGACCAGCTTTGCGTCAAGCTGGTCCGGGCTTCAACCAAGGTCGCACGCCGTCGCAGAAGGCTCTGCAGCTTGCCGTAGACAGCCGGAGGAGGTGTCCAGGGACGCAAGTCATCCCCTTCGTTTTTCAGGAAACGGGCTAACAACCGAGCGTCCGAAGCATCCGTTTTGCTCCGACCACCGATACCTTTTCGATAGTTGCTCAGTTGAAATCCATCAATCACGTAAACCTCAAATCCAGCTTCGTAAGCGAGCTCGACGAGGTCTAGGTGATAAGTGTTTGTTGCTTCGACAGCAATCGCAGTGTTGACCGGTAAACCACTCAGCCATCGTTTGATTGCGGGTTTGTCGTTTTTGACTGACTCGAGTTCATCGGCCTCTATCTGATAGGTGACTAGCTCAACTTTGGCGACATCCACGCCCGTAATTGATCGCGCCACTCGCGTTGCCATTGCCGACTCTCCACGTTAAGGTTTTGCTGCTTGAAGGGGTTTCACCAAGAGGCGCTGGCTTGCTTCTATCGTCGCTTGCAAACGATGCATTCTTTATCGGCGCTTTGGTGGAAGGGGTGGGGCGATGTCTCCCACGGTCTGTACTGCTGCGAACAGTCAGAATCTGGCCTTTAGTCCCACCACCCCTCCAAGCCTTGCCATACACGCTGGCTTGCGAGCGTGTCCCACACAGCTACCCGTACAGCGTGAAACAATGGCCCCCGACAGGCGACCTTCGTT
>NZ_VXCP01000082.1 GCF_011355085.1 Pseudomonas akapageensis
GGCGGTGGATTTTTCGTGGGGCACGTGGAACAGCGCCAGGGTGGGTTCTTCCTTGTATTTGATCGCTTTGGGCACGGTCTTCCTGACGGGTTTGAAGCCGGCCTCGACAGCGGCACAAATGCCCCCATCGAAACCGTCGCTGAGCACATCCACCAGCGAGAACACGCCCTTGACGCCCCCCACGCACACACGTTTTTGCGGTGCATCGCCTGGCACGAAAGCCAGCAGATCCTCACGCCAGACGGGTTTGCCACCCAGGTGCGACGCCAGGTGCACCACCGGGCTGTAGCCGCCGGAGCTGGCGACCAGGTCGCAATCGAGCCACTCCCCCGGGCTGGTCACGCTGTGGGCCTTCACATTGATGGCCGCGATGCGTGCCGAAGTCACCCGCTTGCTGCCACGGGTTTCAATGACAGCACTGGAGGTCAGGATACGAATCCCCCTGGCTCTGGCCTGCTCCACCAGGGCACCACGCGGCGAGTGCCGTGCATCAGCCACGGCCACCACTTTCAGCCCGGCATCCAGCCAGTCCAGCGCCACCCGGTAGGCATAATCATTGTTGGTCGACAGCACCAGCTTCTTGCCCGGCGCCACGCCGTAACGGCGCACATAGGTCGACACCGCACCGGCGAGCATGTTGCCCGGCACGTCGTTGTTGCCGTACACCAGCGGCCGCTCGTGGGTCCCGGTGGCCAGCACCACACGCTTGGCGCGAACCCGGTGCATGCGCTGGCGTACCTGGCCGATCGGTGCGCGATCACCCAGATGGTCGGTCAGGCGCTCGTGAATGGTCAGGAAGTTATGGTCGTGGTAGCCGTTGACCGTGGCCCGCGGCAGCAGGGTCACTTCCGGCAGTTTCTTCAGCTCGGCGATCACGCTGGCGACCCACTCGGCCGCCGGCTTGCCATCCAGGCTCTCGCGGCTGTCGAGCAGGCTGCCGCCGAATTCTTCCTGTTCATCGGCGAGGATCACCCGCGCCCCGGTGCGCGCCGCCGCCAATGCCGCGGCCAGGCCGGCGGGGCCGGCGCCGACCACCAGCACGTCGCAGTGCTGGTTCATGTAGTCGTAGCTGTCCGGATCGTTTTCCAGCGGCGCCCGGCCGAGGCCCGCCGCCTTGCGGATGTACTTCTCGTAGGTCATCCAGAACGATTGCGGGTACATGAAGGTCTTGTAGTAGAAGCCCGGCGGCATCAGCTTGCCGCCGACCTTGCCGAGAATCCCCATGACGTCGGTGTTCACGCTCGGCCAGCCGTTGGTGCTGGTGGCGACCAGGCCGCCGTACAGCGCCTGCTGGGTAGCCCGCACGTTGGGGATCTGGGTGGCTTCGGTGGCGCCGATCTGCAGCACCGCGTTCGGCTCTTCGGCCCCGGCGGCGTAGATGCCCCGTGGTCGCGAGTACTTGAAGCTGCGCCCGACGATATCCACGCCGTTGGCCAGCAGCGCCGCAGCCAGGGTGTCACCGGCATAG
>NZ_VXCP01000083.1 GCF_011355085.1 Pseudomonas akapageensis
CAGCAATACGCGTCGAGCTGTCCGACGGCATTCTGACCATTACGCTTGCCCGACCAGACAAGAAGAACGCATTAACCAATGAGATGTACGGCACCCTGGCCGACACCATCGAGAACGCGGAGCATGACGCCAATGTCCGCGTGGTGCTGATACAAGGTGATGGGGACATGTTTACTGCAGGGAATGATGTGGGCGAGTTCGCTGCCATCGCGTCGGGAAAGGGCCCCAGCGAAAGCCACGTTCACCGATTTCTGCATGCCCTGGCCAAAGCGACGGTGCCTATCATTGGCGCGGTTCACGGCAAGGCAGTTGGCGTTGGCACCACCATGCTGCTGCATTGCGACTACGTGCTGCTCGCGCAGGACGCAGAACTGATCACGCCTTTTATCAATCTGGCTTTGGTGCCTGAAGCGGCATCGAGCTATCTGTTGCCGCTGCGCGTGGGCCACGTCAGGGCCTTCGAAATGTTTGCCATGGGTGAACCGCTTGACGCACAAACCGCTGTTGCGTGGGGCATCGCCAACAAGGTCTGTGCCAACGACCAGCTACGTACCGACGCGCGCCGGATGGCCGAACGCATCGCCGCCAAGCCGGCGGGTTCGCTTGGCTCCATGAAAACGCTAATGCGCCAGGCCGAG
>NZ_VXCP01000084.1 GCF_011355085.1 Pseudomonas akapageensis
CTTCAAGTTGCCGTCGCAGATTTTCCTCGCCCAGAGCGGCGCTGATGGCCATTGACCCGGTACCCGCGGCAGTGCGCTGCGACCAATCCTTATTGATCAGGAGTTTTTTGTGGACAAGGACAATCTGACGCTGCATTACTTCGATGCCGAGATGCGTTACCTGCGCGAGGCTGCCAAGGAGTTTGCGCAAGCCTTCCCGGACCGGGCGGCGCAGCTGAACCTGGACAAGCCGGGCGCACACGACCCTTATGTGGAACGCCTGTTCGAGGGCTTTGCCTTTCTGATGGGGCGGTTGCGCGAGAAGCTCGACGACGACCTGCCGGAGCTGACCGAAGGCTTGGTCAGCCTGCTGTGGCCGCATTACTTGCGGACCATTCCATCGCTATCGATCGTCGAACTGGTGCCCGCGATCGAGCAGATGAAGGACAGCGAAACGATCGATAAGGCCTGGAAGTGCTATCACAGCCCATCGGACCACAGCGCACCCGGTGCCGTTACACCACCACCCAGGACCTGACGCTGCGGCCACTCGCCCTGGAGTCGCTGCGCGTTGGCCACGAGCCGGATGGACGTTCGCTGCTGCGTCTGCG
>NZ_VXCP01000085.1 GCF_011355085.1 Pseudomonas akapageensis
GTATAACCAGTGCGGATATTGAGCCTCCTCAACAGAACGGCGTACTTCATATCCTGCTACCTCGTATGGACGCATCCCGACAGAAGAAAGGTGGATTAAAACCTGACACCCGACAGGTGGAAGGTCTTTACCATCCCAAATGGTTTTTGTACCCATACTCAGTCTCCTTTTCCGGTAGCAGCGGCGAGATCGAGAAGATTGATATGCTGGGCCACATCATCAATAGCTTCAGCGTACCCGAATAGGTTGCTCCATTCAGGGCGATTCCCCATTGCGGCCTCATACATATCAGCAAGAGCGTTCCCCGCGCTGTCTCGCTCTTCGATTAACTGTGTTTCGTCACGTTCAAGCTCAGCAATCTGTTTCTCTGCAGCTTTCAGTTTTTTCCGGGATTCAATGACCTCGCGGATGATGCTTACAACGTCAGTACATTCCTGGGCATATTCGTGATCGTTAATCTCAATGGCGTCTTGTCCTGCACCATAGAAGTCCTGCAAGCGAAAAAGTAATTGACCATCGGTTAGTGCGTCGGAGCTTTCATCTTCGCCAGTTCTGCCAGTGATGATGCCTTTGCTATACATATCCATCAGCAATGCAAACTGAGAACGCGCTGATACGATCAGCATGTAGCGAACGCTGTTGGCAAACATGTTGGTG
>NZ_VXCP01000086.1 GCF_011355085.1 Pseudomonas akapageensis
GGATTCTCCGCCTCCCCTCCACTCAACGCTGACACCGGTACGCGATAATTCTCTTTCTCGTAGCAAAATCATCCTCCAGATTGCGGTTGAGAATAGGTTCATGGTGCGCAATACGATTGCGCAGTTTTCGCACGGGACTTGTTAGCAGTAATGCTTCCCCCCGGGGACAAACGACAGAGATATACAACAAAGGCCCGCAATTAAAATACTCCGTATTTACCATAACGTCGCATTGCGCGTACCGCTTAAACGCGTTCAGCGCGATCACGGCAGCAGACAGGTAAAAACAGCAACAAACCACCCGAAAAACTGCCGCGATCGCGCCTGGTAAATTTTAACCTCATGCATAGTTATGCGCGAAACTGAATGACGATCAGTTTCGCACGTTCCAGCCGTCGAACGGGGAAAAATGGGGAGGTTTGGATATTGTTAATGCTAATGTACGTACATTAACATTGGCGCCATCCGGGTAGGGCGTGCCACAAACTGGCTCGATTTCAGGGGGTACCCCGGTCACATCCCCATTGACGGGCCACGCCAGATCCGCGCTTCGGGTTCCTGCTCTTCATGCCAGCGCCGGGCAAGCTCCTGCGCCTGACGCTCCTGTTCATCCCTTATCTGTTGTTCGTGATAAATAACCGACTCAAGCGGTCGACTTGTCCGGCTAATAGCTGCACCTGCTGACTCAAGTTCACGACACGCTCGTTCAGTATCGCGTTGTTCTGTTGCGTAACCGCGTGCATCTTCTGCAATTCTGCGAAGGCGCTCTCCCACTCGTTCAGCCGCCGCATATAGTCCTGTTGCAAATGCTCTAAGGCGTTCAGCAAATGCCCTTCCAGTTCCGTCATACTCGTTTACTCCCTGACCAGCCTCACGGCGTTCTTGTCGCCCACCGTCCAGGTGTTTTCCCCTTTCACCCCGTCCGGCAGCACCAGAAATTTCCCGTTCTCGCCATTGACGAACGTCACCCCCCAGGTTTTTGCCTCGAGTTTCGCCAGCGTGTTTTCCTGCTCTCTGATGGTCAAGATATTTTTCGCAATCCTGCTTTCCTGCCACTGAATCAGCCCCCAGCACCCCAGGAAAATGCCGCCCGTGACGCTGAGCGCGGTCAGCGCCGGAAACAGTACCCGCCCTTTGATCACCTGCCAGAGCAGGTTTTTCTGCTGCCGGGACAGTTCGGCCTCTGTGGTGCTGAGCTGCGTGCTCACGGTGGTGCTCAGCGTATCCAGTTGCTGTTTCACGGATGTTGTATGTTCGCTGATAGCGTCTCTGATTTTCTGCCTGTTTAAGCTCAGTGCCTTGTCTACAGACTCTTCTAGCTTCCTGAACTCGCTGTTCAGCATGTTCTCGGTAGAAGCGGCTCGCTCTTTCAGTTTCTTCTCGAAGTCCGTTCCCATTTGTAAAAGATTGCTCATACAGCGCCCCCTTTAGCCTGAGATTCCGCCCCCCCTCCGGGTCGGCAATACTGATACTGCTTCTGGTTGTCCTCACCACCTCAAAACCTGCCGCTGTGAGCGCCTCAGTGACATCCTGACGCGTTTTTATTGCTCCGGCACGGTAAAGCGCCTCAAGGCCCCGTGTAATCGCTTCTGCGGCCTCCTGTTTCGCTTTTGGCAGATTATTCGGTGTGACAAGCGTCCGTCTGTTCTCCGGTGCGTTCGGGTCACGCAGCCCGTAATGATGATTAACCAGCGTCTGCCAGGCATTTATCCTCGGCCTGTCCGCACGGTCGTAGTACGGCTGGAGGCGCTTACCGCTCTGTAGTTCCATGTTCGGAATGACAAAATTCAGTTCGAGCCGCCCCTTATCCTGGTGTTCCACCCAGAGAATGCTGTACTGGTCTTTTTCGAGACCGGGCATAAGAACACGCTCAAAGCTCGTCATCACTCTTTCGCGTTCACCCGGCGGTAACTCCTTCTCCGCGAACGACAGAACGCCTGACGTGTATTTCTTCGAAAATGGCGTGGCATCAATGAGTTCCCGGATTTCTTCCGGGTTACCCCGGAGCACCGTTGCGCCTTCGCGGTTACGCTCCCGCCCCAGCAGGTAATCGACCGGGCCACTTCCACCGCCTTTCCCCCTGGCATGAAATTTAACTATCATCCCGTCCCCCCTGTTCCCTGACAGCCTGCCGCAACTGGCGCAATTCACCCTCGATGGCCATCAAAGCGGCCACCACATGAACCCGGTCAATCGAAGACCAGTGGCCGCTGTGCACCTTCCGGGCTGTCTGGTTCAGATTGTTCCCGATGGCAGCCAGATGCCGCATCAATGGCGGCGATAGTGTCGGCAGCTTTCCTGTGCGCGCAACCGGCTCCCCCAGACAGACCCGCCGCATCCATTCCCCCAGCCGTTTACCCTCGCACCGTTCCAGTAACCGGGCGTGCTCCTCATCGCTAACCCGTATCGTGAGCATCTTCTCGCGTTTCATCGGTATCATTCCCCCTAAAAAATCCCCTATTAAGGAGCCTTAAGACCATGACCAAACAGGAAAAAACAGCCCTTAACATGGCCCGCTTTATCAGAAGCCAGACGCTGACCCTGCTGGAAAAACTCAACGAGCTGGACGCGGACGAACAGGCAGACATCTGCGAATCACTTCACGACCACGCCGACGAACTCTACCGTAGTTGCCTCGCACGCTTCGGCGATGACGGTGAAAGCA
>NZ_VXCP01000087.1 GCF_011355085.1 Pseudomonas akapageensis
TCGCGATCTCCACGTTCAACAGCTCGATCATGTTTTTGCCGTCCGTTCACCGTTAAAACGCCTCAGAAATCGGGACAGGATGTGGGAATGTCTGACCGCGCACGCGCACTCAGACATTCCCCACCTGGTCAGGGCTTCACCCCGACACCCCGCATCCGTGCGTAAGTGCTCAATGTAACTTCCGGTTCTCTTCCGCTTCCTCGTCGATTCGCTCGCTACGCTCGGTCATCGACTTGCGGCGAGCGGGATCACCTCTCGCATGTTGTCGGTTATCCCGTTGTTGTTCTTTCGGGGATGAGTCGTCAGATAGCCCTTCAAACACGCTCAGAAGCTCTCAGACGCACGAAACGGGTTTAAATGCCCGCCAGGGCATGGAAGGCGCGAAAAACGCTTACAGAGGCTCTCAGGAGGTCAGGCGCGCCGATACCCCTAACCAGGGGCTTTCAGGTCGCTAGGAACCGCGTCAGCTCCCTGCAAAGCCTATTTGCACGGCACAGGCAGCTATTCGGCTGGTTGGTGGTCGTAGACCATCGGTGTTACAGCGATGGGGGTCTGGGGTTCTCCCCAGACGGTTTCCGGTTGCGCTCAAGGCGCTGCCGGAACCGTGGCGGCGCGGTCGTTCTGGGGATCGGGGAGCAAAAACACGCAAGGGATTTTGAGGCGGCAAAAGAGCAATGCAGGATAGACAATCATGGTCAAAACGTTAACACGTAGCCCCTGATTGTCCGCCTGCCGCTGGCTCAATTTGAAAACATGGCCATGATTCGGCGCTGAATATCACCGTCTTTGTTGACCAGTGTTTTAGTGACAAACGCTGCATGGTTTTTCGTAGTGTTGTATCCCTTCCAGACTTCATGTGGATCGAGGGCATACGCACAAACCTTACCAGCAACGGGGATTCTAACTAATGCATTTTTTGATTCTAAGTAATTGAGCCACCGAATAATTGTGCTTCTGCTAACTCCAAGTTTTTCAGCTAGGAATTGCTGATCCGCAACGACAGCGCCACACGTAGGATCGATATGCTCCGCTAAAAATGAGTACAGCTTCAGTGCTGATATGCCTTGGCTATCCTTCAGCAGCTCTCGAACGCGTTCCCAACCTTTTGGGGATACCTGTGTAAACCTTGAATTCTTCTTTGCTTCTTCGAGATCCTCGGTGTTTTTCTTTGCCTCATCTGAAAGTTGTTTCAGTCGTTTTTCTGAATCAATAAACATGATTTTTTCCCTCTGAAAATCCCATGCACTAACGTTGGTTCAAATCTAAGCCATCATGACACATCTGTGCAACACCTTGTTGCGTGTTGTCGCATCCAGGATGCGACAACGTTGTGTCACCCTGGATGCGACAGGTAAACAAAAAACACACTAAAAAAACAACAACTTACAAATCGGCGTAAAAGATCTATTCTAGGCAAGGGTGTTGCGCGCAACGCAACGCCCTTTTGGGGTGTCGGGGCGAAGCCCTGACCAGGTCACGTAGCGATAGCGGAGTGTATACTGGCTTACTCCTCTGCAAGCCTCGTCAGCCATGATTTTGCCCGATT
>NZ_VXCP01000088.1 GCF_011355085.1 Pseudomonas akapageensis
AACAGAGCAAAGAATAAAAAAAGACAAGAATGATCTCATTTCTGTCATATCCTCTTCGTGGTGGAGCAAAACAAAAGAAACATGCAGCTATTAATAAAACAAAAAAGATGAACAGTGTAAGCAAGTTCGGCTCCTGTGTATGCTCACTATGCATGATTGTCTTGAGATCTAACGATCCTGAAGGTAGTCTTGTCCGTAAACGAAAAAACCGCCCAGCAAGGCGGCTTTTCGAAGGTTCTCAGAGCAGCAACTCTTTGAACCAAGGTAACTGGCTTGGAGGAGCACAGCCACCAAATCTGTCCTTTCAGTTTAGCCTTAACCGGCGCATAACTTCAAGACTAACTCCTCTAAACGGTTACCAATGGCTGCTGCCAGTGGCGTTTTTACGTGTCTTTCCGGGTTGGACTCAAGACGATAGTTACCGGATAAGGCGCAGCGGTCGGGCTGAACGGGGGGTTCGTGCACACAGCCCAGCTTGGAGCGAACGACCTACACCGGGCCGAGATACCAACAGCGTGAGCTATGAGAAAGCGCCACGCTTCCCGAAGGGAGAAAGGCGGACAGGTATCCGGTAAGCGGCAGGGTCGGAACAGGAGAGCGCACGAGGGAGCTTCCAGGGGGAAACGCCTCGTACCTTTATAGTCCTGTCGGGTTTCGCCACCTCTGACGTGAGCATCTGTATTTGGGATGCTCGTCAGGGGGGCGGAGCCTATGGAAAAACGCCAGCGGCGCGGCCTTCTTCCTGTTCCTGGCCTTTTGCTCACATGTTTCTTTTGGCGTTATCCCCTGATTCTGTGGATAACCGCATCACCGTCTTTGAGTGAGCTGATACCGCTCGCCGCAGCCGAACGACCGAGCGTAGCGAGTCAGTGAGCGAGGAAGCGGAAGAGCGCCTGATGCGGCATTTTCTCCTTACGCATCTGTGCGGTATTTCACACCGCATATGGTGCACTTTTCTTATAATCCGCACGGATGCCACATAGTTAAGCCAGCATACACTCCGCTATCGCTACGGGACTGGGTCAGGGCTGCGCCCCGACACCCGCTAAAACCCGCTGACGCGCCCTGACGGG
>NZ_VXCP01000089.1 GCF_011355085.1 Pseudomonas akapageensis
ATTTTAATTGCGGGCCTTTGTTGTATATCTCTGTCGTTTGTCCCCGGGGGGAAGCATTACTGCTAACAAGTCCCGTGAGAAAACTGCGCAATCGTATTGCGCACCATGAACCTATTCTCAACCGCAATCTGGAGGATGATTTTGCTACGATAAAGAGAATTATCGCGTATCGGTGTCAGCATTCATTGGAGTGGATGCTGAAAAACCAGGTGTTACTCCCTCTACTTACACTTAAACCTCTCTAAAAATATAAGTAAGTACTATCGAGGGCTATCATGAACTATGGTGCCCTCTGAGCATAGCTACCCATTACTTCTTCTATGTCATTGAATAATTCATTTCTTAACTCTAAGTATTCTAGTAACTCCATTTCTAATGACTCTGTCGTGAACTTAAATCTAGAAGGATCTTTGATTGAGTTTACTAGTCTTGATAACGCTCTATATGTTTTGAGTGAAGGTTGCATTATAGATGGAAAGTATTTGAAAACCTCTTCATCTCTGTTGAAATTAACTAAAAACTTGTAGTCATCATTTATAAATCTCAAGCATACAGCGTCAAGCTTATCGCCTTTTCTTATTATTATTTCTTTATAGGAAAGATATTTTTCAGAAGATAAGTCCCACATCAAGCGAAAATCTCTCTTTGCGAACGAGTTCGCGTCATCATTGAAAAGAGATGATGTGATGGCTTTGGATAGACCTTCTGTGTTTATCTCTTTGTTGGATGGGTAGTAAATTTTATTAATTGCTTTCATTCTCTCAAATGATGAATATAGGTCATTATGCCACCTTGTTGAAATCACTCCTTTAGTTATATTCTCCTTGCTAAAATTAAGCCCTGTATCAAAAATAAATGCAGCCATCAGTGAATATGATATGTTTTTTATTAACTCAGACTTAAATGGTTCCGCTATGGAGTAGTACAGTGATAAAATAACTAAAAATAAAAGGTATTGTCTTACCTTTCCCGATGAGTATATGTA
>NZ_VXCP01000009.1:0-23780 GCF_011355085.1 Pseudomonas akapageensis
CCAGGCAATGGCCAACAAGCGCGTGGCCCTTACGCTGAACATTTCGCTGGAAACGTTGAAGTGGAACCTGAAGAACATCTACGCCAAGCTGGGCGTTTCCAGCCGCTATGACGCGGTGTCCTGGGCCCGCAATCAAGGCATGACCGAACAAGCGGGGGGAGCGCAACAGCCCCCCGACAGCCCCGTTCAAATCCCCCCGCCCCGAGGGGGCGGAGCACCGATACCTCCTCCTATGATCGATCCAAAGCCCCTGGAAAAGGCGGCAGATCTTGACCCTAGGAGAGAACCAGCAATGATTCCGCGTAGCCTGTTTGACCATGAGCACGAGGAGTTTCGCAGCAGCGTGCGACGCTTCCTGGCGCAGGAATGTGCTCCCTGCCTGGAACAGTGGGAAGCAGATCATCGGGTCCCCCGGGATATCTGGGAGCGTGCAGGCGCCCTGGGCATGCTCAATGCCACGACGCCGGAAGTCTATGGCGGGCTAGGGCTGGATCGCCGTTTCTCGATGATCGCCACGGAGGAAATCTACCGGGCGGGCCAGGCCTCCGGCCTGATCGGTTTCGGGGTGCATGACATCGTCGCCGGCTACCTGGTGAATTTCGGCAGCGAACTGCAAAAGCAGACCTGGCTGCCGAAGATGGCGGCAGGCCAGGCCATCGGCGCGGTGGCAATGACCGAGCCCGATACCGGCTCCGATCTGCAGGCGGTCAAGACACGCGCTGTGCTGGACGGTGATGAGTACATCATCAATGGCGCCAAGACCTTCATCTCCAACGGCAGCAACTGCGACGTCGTGGTGGTGGTCGCCAAGACGGGCAATTCGGGCAAGGGTGCCCAGGACATTTCACTGATTCTGGTCGAAGCCGATCGCGCCGGTTTCAGCCGGTCCCAGCCACTGCGCAAGGTGGGTCTGCACGCCCAGGACACCACCATGCTGTTCTTCGAAAATGTCCGGGTCCCGAAAGAAAACCTGCTGGGTGGCGTGGCCGGGCAAGGCTTCATTCAATTGATGAAGGAATTGGCCTGGGAGCGGCTGTCCATCGCCATCAGCAGCGTTGCCGGCGCCGCAGCGGTGCTCGAAAGCACGCTTGAATACACCAAGGGTCGCACCGTCTTCGGTAAACCGATCTTCGACTTCCAGAACACGCGCTTCAAATTGGCCGACCTGAAGATGCAACTGGCGGTGTCGCAGAACTACGTCGACCTGTGCATGGAGCAGTGCCTGGCCCGGACCCTCAGCCCCGAGGCAGCTGCCGCCGCCAAGCTGTGGTGCTCGGAGCTCTACACCAAGGTGGTGGACGAGTGCGTCCAGCTGCACGGTGGCAACGGCTACATGCTGGAGTACCCGGTTGCCCGTCACTACCTCGATCACCGCGTCCTGCGCATTGCCGGCGGCGCCAACGACATCATGAAAGATCTGGTCGGGCGCACGCTCTGATCCGGGACGCAGAGGAATACCCAATGGAATACTTGATCCCCCGTACGTTGTTCAGCTCCGAGCACGAAGAGTTTCGCCGAGCCTGCCGCCGCTTCATGGAGCAGGAGATCGCTCCGTTCCACGCCCAATGGGAGAAAGACAAGTGCGTACCCCGTGAGGTTTGGCGCAAGGCCGGTGACCTGGGCATGCTGCTGCCCTCCATGCCGGAGGAATATGGCGGGCCAGGCGCCGACCGTCTTTTCGACATGGTCTTTTCCGAAGAATTCATGCGCGTGGGCGCCTCGGGCCTGATCGGCTTCGGCGTGCACGGCCTGGTGGCGTTCTACATCCTCAATTACGGGACCGAGGCGCAGAAGCAGACCTG
This sequence comes from Pseudomonas akapageensis, assembly GCF_011355085.1. Lineage (GTDB taxonomy): Bacteria > Pseudomonadota > Gammaproteobacteria > Pseudomonadales > Pseudomonadaceae > Aquipseudomonas > Aquipseudomonas akapageensis. The sequence goes on from NZ_VXCP01000009.1 coordinate 1,803, forward strand.
GTTGCCGAGAATGATCGCAGGCGAGGCCGTGGGCGCCATCGCCATGACCGAACCCAATACCGGTTCGGACCTGCAAGCGGTGCGCACCCGCGCCGTGCAGGAGGGTGATCAGTTCATCCTCAACGGTTCCAAGACCTTCATTTCCAATGGCGCTTCCTGCGACCTGGTGCTGGTGGTGTGCAAGACCGGCAGCACCGGGAGTGCCAAGGACATCTCGCTGATTATCGTCGAGAAGGAGCGCGAAGGCTTCAGCCGTTCCCAGCCGCTGGAAAAGATCGGTCTGCATGCCCAGGACACCAGCATGCTGTTCTTCGACGATTGCCGCGTGCCGGTCGAGAACGTGCTTGGTGGCGTGTCGGGGCAGGGCTTCTATCAGCTCATGCATGACCTGGCGTGGGAACGGATCATCGGCGCCGTCGGCTTTCAGGCCCAGGCCGAGGCGGCGCTGCATCACACCGTCGAATACACCCGTACACGCACCGTGTTCGGCAAGGCCGTGCTCGACTTTCAGAATTCCCGTTTCACCCTGGCGCAACTCAAGGCCGAAATCCAGATCGGCCGCTCGTGGGTCGACAGCTGCATGGCCTTGTTGCTGCGCGGCGAACTGACGGCCGAAGCGGCGGCGGTGGCCAAGTACTGGACCGCGGAGCTCAGCAGCCGGGTGGTCGATGCCTGCCTGCAACTGCATGGCGGCAACGGCTACATGACCGAGTACCCGATCGCCAGGCTGTACCTGGACACCCGTGGCAACCGGATCTGGGGCGGTACCAACGAAATCATGAAGGAAATCATCGCTCGCACGTTGTGAGCGCGATCAGAGGAGAGCACACGTGTCACAAGAAATTCGTTTCGACGGTAAAGTCGCCATTGTCACTGGCGCCGGCAACGGCCTCGGCCGCGCCCACGCCTTGCTGCTGGGTGCCCGGGGTGCCAGAGTCGTGGTCAATGACCTGGGTGTCAGCACCGATGGCTTGGGCAGCTCAAGCGCCGCCGCAGATGCCGTGGTCGCCGAAATCCGCGCCCTGGGTGGCGAGGCCGTTGCTGATCACCACTCGGTGACCGAGGGCGAGAAAATCGTCGCCACTGCGCTCGAGGCATTCGGCACAGTCGATATCCTGATCAACAATGCCGGCGTCCTGCGCGACAGTTCGTTCCATAAAATGACCGAAGAGCAGTGGGATCTGATCCAGGACGTTCACGTCAAGGGCGCCTTCCGCCTGACCCACGCCGTGTGGCCGATCATGCGCGACAAGGGCTACGGCCGCATCGTGATGACCGCGTCCGGCGCAGGCATCTTCGGCAACTTCGGCCAGTGCAACTATTCCACTGCCAAGTCGGGACTGATCGGTTTTGCCAACTCGTTGGCCATCGAAGGGGCGAGCAAGAACATCCGTGTCAACACCATTGCCCCGATCGCCGCCTCGCGCATGGTAATCGCCAGTGGCATTTTCCCTCAGGAGTTGCACGACAAACTGAAGGTGGAAGACGTCGCACCGCTGGTGGGTTGGCTGTGCAGCGAGGAGTGTGCTGACACCGGCGGCCTGTTCGAGGTCGGTGGTGGCTTCCATGCCAAATACCGTTGGGAGCGTTCCCAGGGCCGGTTCCTGCACACCAATACCCTGAGCCCGGAGCTGGTGCGCGATAACTGGGAGCGCATCACCCGCTTCGATGAGCACAGTGTCTACCACCCCGATGGCGGCGAAAGCTTCAAGGAGCTGTTCGCACGCATGGACTCGCCGGCCAAGGGCGGCAATGCCTTCGTCGATATGGAGGTGGCGGCCAACGCGGTGTCCTACCTGGAAACCGAGTACGACCAGAATGATGCCGCGCTCTATGCGCTGGCCGTCGGTGCCGCGAAGGATCCGCTGGACCGTACCGAACTGCTGTACGTCAACGAGTTCGCCGGCGATGACTTCCGCGTACTGCCGACCATGGCCGTCTTGCCGGCAACCGAAGTGTTCCTGCGTGCCGCCAAGACCGGCCAGCCGCAACTCGAAGGCCTGAACCTGCCGTTCGCCAAAGGCCTGCACGGCGAGCAGTACACCGTGATGTACCGTCCGCTGCCGCCAAAGGCCAAGCTCAAGCACAGCATGCGTTTGAAAGCGGCCATCGACAAAGGCAAGAGCTCGGTCAGCGTGCTGGCCATCGAGACCACGGACGAACACGGCACGCCGTTGTTCTACAACGAGGTAACTGGCTTCTACCCGGGCGTTCCCGGTGCAGGACTGGAGCGCATCGCCAGCGAAGAGATCAACGTGCCGCCGGCGCGCGATCCCGATGCCGTGCTGGCCGACACCACCGAGATCAACCAGGCATTGCTCTATCGCCTGTGCGGTGACTGGAACCCGATGCACGTCGATCCGGACTACGCCGCCACGGCTGGCTACGAGAAGCCATTCCTGCATGGTCTGTGCACTTTTGGCTATCTCGGCCGCCACGTGATCAAGGCGTTCTGCGGCAACGATTCGCGCCTGTTCAAGAGTGTGCGTGCGCGCTTCGCGTCCATCGTGATGCCGGGCGATACCCTGGAAACCCGCATGTGGCGTGAGTCCCCGACGCGCATCGTGGTCGAGATGCGCGCCGTGGAACGGGACGTGGTCGTCCTGAAAAACGGTGCGGTCGAACTGTTCGAATCCGTCCCGGCCTGATCCCTTGGCCACCTGCCGCTTCCATGAACGGGAAGCGGCAGTTTTCTATTTCAGGAGAGAACAATGCAACGTTGCGTCAATGTGATTGGCGTAGGACTGTCACCCTTTCGTACGACCTCACTGGGACCGGATCCGACCGTGCTGGTCAGCGCTACGATACGACAGGCGCTCTCCGACGCCGGCTTGTCCGCGAGCAACATTGCCAGTGTCTACGCCGTTGCGGGCATGATGGATGGCGCGACCTTGCAGCGTGCTCTGCACCGCGTGGGGTTTTCCCATGTACCCCTCTGTCACTTCCCGGAAGGTGAGGGCGATGGCAGCATTGTGTTTGCCCGCGCTTGTCAGGCCATAGCCCAGGGCCAGGCAGAAAGCATCCTGGTGCTGGGCGTGCAGAGTGCCGCGGCGAGGTCTGCGCCAAGCCTCACGTTCGAACGTCTCGGTACCACTGCGCGAGACTACATGGCGCGTTACCAGATTCGGCAAGAGACCTTTGCCATGATCGCCGTCAAGGCGCGCCGGCATGCCGCGCTCAATCCACTGGCCGCGTTCAACCGCGCGCTGAAGCTGGAGCAGGTGCTGGGGGCAGACATGATCGCCGAACCGCTCACCCATCCTCAGTTTGCCTGGGGCAGTTCGGGTGTCGCGGCGGTTCTGCTGTGTTCCAGTGAGTTTGCCAGGCGCCACTGCAGCGGCCCGGCCGTGCGCATTGCCGCCCAGGCATGGGTTTCACCGCAGCAGGTGGCCGGTCTGAATCAGGCATCGATCTTCGCTGGCATCGACTATGACGTCAATGTTGCCGCTGCCCGGGCGTTATATGAGCAAGCGGGCATGGGGCCGCAGGAGGTCACCGTGTGTGAACTGCACGACACCAGTACCGTCAGCGAGTTGCTGCTCTACGAGGCCTTGGGTTTCTGCCCGGAAGGCAGCGCCGAGAAAATGGTCGAAGATGGCGACAATACCGAGGGTGGTAATCTGGTCATCAATCCTTCCGGTGGCCTGCTTTCGCTGGGGCATGCGTCGGCAGCGAGCTCACTGGCGCAGTGCATCGAGCTGGTGCACCAGCTGCGGGGCAATGCCGGCCGACGCCAGGTCGCCGATGCGCGATTGGCCCTGCAGCACCAGACAGGGGCCGATGGCACAGTGACAACCACTCTTTATCAGCGTGATTGAATCCTGCGGCGAACGTACACTGCGACGGCCGGGGGAACAGGAACATTATCAATGGGTGCAATGCCACCCTCAGGATGCAGGATCCGCCATGAATAACAACAATAAGCACCCGACACTGCTGCATCGCTTCCTTCACTGGGAGCTCAGTACACCCGATTCAATCTATCTGACCCAACCCTTGCCCGATGGCAGCGTCCAGGACTACAGCTGGCGTGAAGTGGGCGACCAGGCGCGACGTATGGCCGCGCACCTGCAGAGCCTTGGCTTGCCGGCGAAATCCTCGATCGGCATCTTCGCCAGGAACACCGCGCACTGGATCATCGCCGACCTGGCGATCTGGATGGCCGGACACGTCAGCGTCCCGCTGTACACCACCGCCAACAGCGATACCGTGCGCTACGTGCTGGAGCATGCCGAAATACGGCTGCTTTTCGTCGGTCGCCTGGAGGGCGATGCAGCCGGCTGGAACGCCGTTTGTACTTCGATTCCGGCGGGCCTGCCGCTGATCGATCTGCCGATGTCCAGTGGCGGCAAGGGCCAGTCCTGGGAGCGCATCGTTGCCGATACCGCGCCGTTGCAATCCGTGGTCGAACCGGCGCCAGGCGAACTCGCCACCATCATCTATACCTCTGGCAGCACCGGCGACCCCAAGGGTGTGATGCACAGTTTCGCAGCCATGTACGCCGCACCGGCGGTGACCGGCTGCATGTATGCCAACGGCCAGGGCACCTGCAGCAACGACCGCCTGCTTTCCTACCTGCCGCTTGCCCATACCGCCGAGCGGGCGGTGGTGGAGGCGATATCGCTCTACAGCGGCTGCCGGGTGTTCTTCAACCTGGGCCTGGAAACCTTCAGTGAAGACCTGCGTCGCGCGCGTCCCACCATCTTCCTGTCCATGCCACGGTTGTGGGGCAAGTTTTACCAGGGGGTCAACGAACGCATCGACCCTGCCAGACAGGCTGCCGCTTTCGCCGATCCGGTAGAAGGCAAGGCGCTGAAGATGCAGATCCTCTCGTCCCTGGGGCTTGATCAGGTGCACACCGGCCTGTCCGGGTCCGCCCCTTTGCCGGTCAAGGTGATGGAGTGGTACCGAGCGCTGGGTCTTGAATTGCTTGAAGGCTATGGCATGTCGGAGAACTTCGGCACGTCGCATTTCAGTCTGCCGGGCCAGGTCCGCGTCGGCTATGTAGGCGCGGCGATCCCGGGTGTCGAATGCCGTATTGGCGACAACAACGAAATTCTGGTGAAAAGTCCCGCGCAAATGCTGGGCTATTACAAACGACCCGAATTGACCGCCGAAAGCTATACCGCCGATGGCCTGTTTCGTACCGGTGACCGTGGCGAACTGGATGAGCAAGGGCGCCTGCGCATCACCGGACGGGTCAAGGAGCTGTTCAAGACCGCCAAGGGCAAGTACGTCGCGCCCGTGCCGATCGAGGCGAGGCTGGGCAATCACCCGCGTGTCGAGGCATCCTGCGTCACTGGCGTCGGTCTGGCACAGCCGCTGGCATTGCTCAACGTATCGCCCGATACCCGTGCCGCCCTGACCACCGCCGAGGGCCGCGACAAGGTTGCCACCGAACTTGAAGTGTTCCTGGCAGAGGTCAATGCCCAGTTCGAGTCCCACGAGCAACTGGCATGCCTGGTGGTTGTCGCACAACCCTGGACTGTCGCCAATGCGCTACTGACCCCGACGCTGAAGATTCGCCGCAATCTGATTGAGGAGCACTATCAGAGCAAGATCGAAGGGTGGGATGCCAGTCGCTGCAAGGTCATTTTCGAATAGCGCCCCCTACAGCTGTGCCCGAGCCGGTCCTTGATGACCGGCTTTTTCATGTCCGGGTAATCGTCTCCAATGCAAAACGCCCCGCAAGCGGGGCGTTTCTTTAACGGCTGGCGCCGAGGTCAGCGAATGCCGGCGTTGCGCAGGGCGGCCGGGGTGAAGTCTGCCAGCTTGGTCCGGGCACCGTATTGTGGTGCCAGCTTGGACTCGTTGCTCATGGCAGCGACTATGTAGCGTCCGGCGAGCAAGTCGTAGAACCCTTGCGCCGCAGGGGCATTCAGGCCTTTTTCGTAGTTGTTGTAGGTGTAGTTTTCACCCACGCGCCAGAGTTGGCCGCGACCGTCGTAATGGTCCACCTCGGACAGCACCCAGGTGTCTTCATCGAAGTACATGTCGCGCTTGGCATAGATATGCCGTTCGCCGGGCTTGAGTGTCGCCTGCACGTGCCACACGCGATGCAACTCATAGCGGGTCAGGTCCTGGTTGATGTGGCCAGGCTTGATGATGTCGGCATACTTGACGCTCGGCGATTGCAGCTTGTAGTTGTTGTAGGGAATGTACACCTCCTTCTTGCCCACCAGCTTCCAGTCGTAGCGGTCCGGCGAGCCATTCATCATGTCGGCGTTGTCGGAAGTACGCATGCCGTCCGAAGCCAGGCCGGGTGCGTCATAGGCCAGCTGTGGGGCGCGGCGAACGCGGCGTTGGCCGGCATTGTAGGTCCAGGCCTTGCGCGGCTCAGCCACCTGGTCGATGGTTTCATGGGCCATGGACACGGTGCCTGCCAGGCGCGCCGGGGCGTCGACCGCGAAAATGTAGTAGTAGAGGATGTTCTTCTCGGCCTGAAGATCCACGCCATCCATGAATTGCGGGAAGCTGTTCTGGTCATGGGTCTCGACCACCGTGTAGGCGCCATCGACCTGCGGTACGGCCTGGACCGACCAGCGTTCGGTGTTCTCGCCGCGGAAACGGGTTACATGGTTCCAGTAGACCTCGACGCCGCTCTTGGGGATCGGGAACGCGTAGTAGCGCGAGTCGGCAAAATTGACCAGCCCCGTGCCGTCGTTGACCAGTTGCACATTCACTGCGCTCTTTTTCGCTGCATCGTAGATCTTCGAGGGCGCCTGGGCGGTTCGATGGCTTGGATAGACCGGAATCTTGTAAGTGTCCGGATAGCGCTGGAACATGGCGAGCTGGCCGGGCGTCAGCTTTTCCTTGTACTGCTGGGCGTTGGCCGCGGTGATGGTGAACAGCGGCTTCTCGCTCTTGAACGGGTCATCGAGGAAACCCTTGGCGTCCACCGGCGCCGCGCCGGCCTTGAGGCCACCGGTCCAGGCAGGAATGCTGTTGTCGGCGTTGGCCTCTTTCTGGGCGCCCAGGGGCGTCAGGGTTGTGCCGAGTTGAGCCGCTTCCTGTTCGCTGACGGCGGCCATGACGCTGGTGGCCAGCAGGGAGAGCGCCAGGGCTGTGGAGGTGATGATCATGCTTGCTTTCATGGTTGTACCCTCTGTCTGTTGCGACTCAGAAGTTGACGCCGAAGCTGAGTGAGACGAAGTCCCGGTCGGTGTTGGTGTTGAATTGACCGCCAAAGAAGTCCGTGTAGCTCAGGCTTGCGGTGTAGGTGGAGAGGTAGTCGGCATCCACGCCAACGCTGGCGGCTTTGGCGCCTTCCTCGAAGTTCGGGCCCCATCCGTCCACGTCGTGGGACCAGGCCAGGTTGGGCGAGAGGTTGATGCCGGCAATCACGTTCGTGTAGTCCAGCTTGGCGCGCATCCGGTAGCCCCACGAGTCGGTGGTGTAGAAGCCGTGACTGTTGCATTCCTTTTGCGGGTTGGTGGCGGTGGCGCAGACGGTCGCATTCTGGGTGCCGGGGAACTCGCCGGCACCGAATACGGGACTGCGGCCGAAGCGAATGTCGGTGCCGTCGGCAGGGCCCAGGCCGTTGATGCGGTTGTAGCCGACTTCACCCACCAGGGTCAGGCGACTGGCGCCCAATACCTGATCGAAGAACTGCGTGGCAGATACCTGCGCCTGCATCACCGGCATGCGCTTGTAGCCGGGAAGTTCACCCCCCAGGGCCTGGGCCGTTTCGCCGGAGGTGAATACCGGTGAGGTCTGGGTGCGGAAATTGGTATCGGTGGATTGAATCGCCGCCAGGTTCAGGTCGGCGGTGTTGATCTGCAGCGGCATGTTGGGACGGTAACTCAGCTCGCCGCCGACGGACGTTTCGCCCAGGGTCGTCTGGAAGCTCAGTCCGTAAAGGCGGATATCCTCCGGATAATCGACGAAATAGCGGGCGGCGCGCACCCGGTCGAACTGATTCTGGGCTACGCCTAGAGAGCGGGCAGCAGCGGGCAGGGCGCCCACCTGGGCGGCGGTGATCGGCGCGACGGTGGTCTGGGTGAAGCTCAGGTAGGGGTTGCGGCTGTGATAGTTCATGGCATAGAGGCCGAACTCGGTATCGTGCAACTCCGGAACGAACCAGCGCAGAGCGAGGCCATACTGGCCGCTGTCTCGCGGGTCGTTGGTCTGCGAGCGCGGCATGTAGACGTCGTCCACCACTCTTCCCGAGAGAATCTGCGCGGCGGTCGCGGTATTGCGGGCCACGCCCGGGGCGAGGTCGGGGCCGGCGAACACCAGGCGGTCGTTGCAGCCCTGGGGCAGGGGGTCGGAACCGAAGAAGGTGCCGCAGTTGTCGACCACCGAGTTGTCCCATTCCAGCTGATAGAAAGCCTCGGCGTTGAGGTTCTCGGCCAGGCCCTGGGAGATGTAGAACATGTTGACCGGAATCAGGCCTTCCTTGACCTCGGCGCCTGGCCGACGCAGGGCGGCAACGTCCACCGGGTTGATGCTGTTGATCGAGTTGCCGATAAAGGTGCTCTCGCCCCAGCTCACCACCTGTTTGCCCAGGCGCACGTTGCCGGACAGGTCGCCGAGGTTGTAGTTGTGGTAGACAAAAGCGTCGAGGAATTCGGCACCGGAAGACTTGGCCGAGCGATCACGCCCCGAGTCGTCGATGTCGTAGAACCGGCGGCTTTCGTCCATCAACTCGAAGTCGTACCAATACTTCCCGCGCACGAAGACACCGCTGTCGCCGTACTTCAGTTCAAGGTCATGCACACCCTTGAAAATCTTCGAGAAGGTTTCTCCCTTTTTGAAGTTTTCCCGGTTGTCATCAGCGGTGCGGGTGGCTGACTCGCCGCGCAGGCCAAGGGTGTTGGCACTGTTGATGAATTTGGGGTCCGGCCCGCGTACGGCCCAACTGGCACCGATGGAAAGGGACGAATCGAATTGACCTTCTATTTCGCCGATCTGGAAGTCGACGGCATTGGCACTCACGCACGACCCAAGGCCGACAGCCAGGGCCAGCAGGTGAGGGCGCAATTCGAATGGCAAGGTGGGAGAGGACCACTGGCGTTGTGGGTTTGTATGTCTTGCGAACGTCATGTGTTGGTTACCCTTCAGTTCTTGTTGTTCTGGTTTGCCGCCACAAGAACCTAACGTTGACGCCCTTCGTACCTACCCCTCGCGTGGGGGGGTAGAAATCCCATCCACCGCCTCCCCGGAATTTTGCGGTCAAGGCCGAATTACCCCCTCCATCCGAGGGGGGATCGGGCCTCATCAATACGTGACCATCGGTCAAGGGTTTGCAGCGATCGCCTCCAGGCAGGGGCGAACGGCACCAGCCTTGAAACTGACCTTGGAGAGGACCTTTCCGATGCTATCGATGGCATTCAACACCACCCGCTCGATCATCATCGAGCGCGGTGCCGCCACCCGTCTTGCCACGCAGGTGCATAACCTGGGCGCAAGCTCCGTGCTGCTGGACGACGTGCGCGCGATCTATCGGGAGGTGCTATGAGCGACTATCGCCCCGGCCGCGAGGATTTCCGGCGCTTCTACACCATTGGCACGCGCTGGGGTGACCATGACTCCTACGGTCATGTGCAGAACATCGTGTACTATTCCTTCTTCGATTCGGCGATCAGCCATTTCCTGGTCGAGCAGGGCACCCTGGACATCGACAGCAGTCCGGTGATCGGGCTGATCGTGGAGTCGAGCTGCACCTTTCTGGCGCCGATCACCTTTCCCGATCGGGTGACGGTGGGCCTGCGCATCGCGCACCTGGGCAACAGCAGTGCCCGATACGAACTGGGAATTTTCCGCAACGACGAACCCGAGGTTTGCGCGCTTGGCTACGTGGTCTACGTGTATGTGGATCGAGCCAGCAATACCTCGGTCGCCATCCCCCAATCGGTGCGGGAGGAGTTGCGTAAACTTGCCGACTAACCGAGGTAACCCTCAAATGCGTCCTGCCACCGTCATGGCAGAATTGCCCGGAGAAACGACATGGCCAAGCCGCTTATCGACGAATCGCGACCTGGTGCCAATGGGGTGTTGCAGGTGGAAGTGCCTGCCCGGCAGCGCAAGGAACCGCGGCAGGCACGTTCCGTCGTCCTGGTAAACGCCCTCAAACAGGCAGCTCGGCGGATCCTCGAACGGCATGGGCGGGGCGAGCTGGTCGCCATGCGCCTGGCGGAAGAGTCGGGTGTGGCAATCAGTTCTATCTATGAATATTTTCCGACCATGGAATCGCTGATTGCGGCCATCTACGAAGACTACCGCAATGAAGTGCGGACCGAGCTGCTGGCCAGGATCGCCGCCTTGCCGGCCGTGACCACGCTGTATGACGGCATTGTCCTGACCATCGAAGTCGGCCTGGGCCTCTATCATCAGAAGATCCGTTTCGATCCGGGGTTCAGCGTGCGCTCGACCCACTACGACGAATTGGTGAGGCTCGACGCGATCGACACCGCAGAAGAACCGTCCGGTAGCGTCACCGAGGCCCTGATGCGCCGCTTCGCCGAAGAGGTCGTTGTACCTGACAAAGACAAGGCGCAGTTTCTGGTCTTCCACGCCTTGCTTGCCGTGTCGCGGGCGATACTGCTGGAACGGCCCGCCTACCTGACCGAAAAGGATACGGTGAAGATGCTCGCACGCATGGTGCATACGCTGCTGACGTCTGCGCAGCCATGATGTTGAGCAAGCGCGAACAGGCGCAAATCGAGCGTCGTCTGGTAGCTACCCTGACTGAGGCGTGCGAGACGGCCAAAGCGGAAATCGTGGGGTTTTCCTGGCTGACCCATGAGGTGGATTACGGCAGGTTCCCTGCCAGCCTGATGGTTGTCTGGGTCTTCGATACGCAGGCCAATAGGGATCAGGCCCTTGCCAAAGGGCAGGGCGCGCGCATGGTTGAACTGACAGCCTCGGCGCTAAGCGACGCGGATGTTGTCGTCAGCCCGGTATCGGCCCATGTGCATTTCGATAGCGAAGAGCAATGCCAGCGCGCCAATGCCGGGAACTGGCAGCAACGCCTGGCGCGCAAGCGCTCGATACGGGGTTGAAGTCGGATCGCCGCACCGCCGCCCTGACAGCGCCAGCCTGTGAGGCCGGCACTGTCATTTGCTTTATAAAGGGTATGCGGTAGCCGCTACGCTCCCTGCTTGTTACTCGCCATCAGCCTCACGCTCAGGGCTCATCCCCTCAGCACCATCCAACAACGCATCGACAATGGCCTTGGCTGTTTCGAGCGAGTGCATCGTTGCCCATATCAGGCCTTTCTCGTGGACACCGGAGCATTCGGTGGCGGCGTGCGCCGTATCTTCTGCGCATTTGAGAAAGAGTGATGCATGGACCAGCGCGTCTTCGGCATTGATTCCGGCGCGTACGGCGAACAAGGGTTCGTGACCGGCGTCGCAGGAGCCGAAGGGGGTGGTGACGGTTTTCAGAATGGTGCCGGCGGGTGGTGGATCGGGGACGATCTTAATCATGGTGACGCTCCTTGATTGGTGGAGCCGCCACGCAACGCTGCTAAACGTAATGGGTGGCAGCTGTACGCAGGTTAGCAGACCGGGAATCAAGGAACCCGGCGCGCACGAAGGCGCCCCGCGCACAGCCGCCATAAAACGAAACAGCAGGCACAAAAAAGCGCCAACTGATCGGATAGCGGCGCTTGTGCGCCTTGATTTGAGCCGAGCTGCTAAACCCGGTCGCTGAATTTGCAGCGACTGGGGAAGGGTATCGCGGTAAGGGGGAGGGCGCAACAGGGGATGAGCTGTAGGTAACCATGACATTGCTGCTTGCGACCCAGGCTGTGTGAAAACGCACTGAATACGTCGAAAGCTGAGAGCTATGGGCGTTACCTGCGAAACCAGCAGACGCAAGCGCGTATTGCCCTGGTCAGCTACATAGTCCTTCGTAAAGGCTGTTTGGGCCGCGTCAGCGGCCCAAACACCCAATCACGGACGATCAAGCGGCTGTATTCACGCCCTGATCGCTTCAAGCAGTCCTGCGATGCCGAAGATGCTCATCATTCGTTTGAGGTTGTAGGCCAGCACATGAAGGCTCATCTCGGTGCTTACCCTTGGTAGGGTTTTGGTAAGGAAGTGGGTACCTCCCATCCAGTATTTGAGCGTTCCAAAAGGATGTTCAACGGTCTGTCGGCGACGCCTCATCATCGTTGGATCATTTTCCAGCCGTACCTGCATCGCATCGATGACGGCTTCATGTTCCCAGCGCTTTACCCGGCGCTCCTTACCCGTCGTACATTGCTTGCGCATTGCGCAGGACTGGCAGCCCGAGAACCAATAACAGTGCAGTAGCATGCCGTCTTCCACCGAAGAATGCCGCCGGGTCAGTAACTGCCCCGCCGGGCACCGATACTCGTCCGATGCAGCAACGTAGATGAAGTCCTACTTACCAAATCGGCCTTCGGCTTTGCTGCCCGATGTCAGGGGTTTCGGTACGAAGGTGGTGATGCCAGCCTGCTCGCAGGCAAGGATTTCCAGACCCTTGTAATAACCTCGGTCGGCGACCACCGTCAGCGACTCGGCGCCGATCTCTTCACGCGCCTGGTTCGCCATATTGCTGAGTTGCGTCCGGTCATTGCCAACGTTGGTCACCTCACGGGCAATGATCAGATAGTGCTTGTCGTCGACGGCTGTTTGTACGTTGTAGCCAACCGTTCCGGTACCTCGGCCGCTCGTGGCCATTGAGCGTGCGTCTGGATCGGTAAGCGAGATCTGCTGGTCTGGAGTGTCGTGGAGCTGCGCCTCGATGTCCTTGAGTTTCTGCATCTGCTGTTTCAGGGTTTCTATCTTTTCTTTCAGCCGCTCGGCTTTGGCCTCGGCCACATCAACTCGACGTTGCGCTCGGCCTCACGTTCAAGCCGGCGGCTGGACTGAATCCGATTGAGATAGCCGTAGATATAGATCTTCAGCAAGATCGCTGGATGGTAGGCAGGACGCCCCGTTGCAGCAGGGTCAACACCCTCAAACCCAAGTGCGCCCAGATCGAGTTCATCGACGAAAACGTCGATCACACGCACTGGATTTTCTTCGGCAACGTAATCGTCCAGGCACTCCGGCAGCAACGTGACTTGCGTCCGAGCCTCACCTTCAATGAATCGCTTCATGATCGTCCCCGCTACGATCTCGACGATCAGAAGATTAGACAAACGCTGGTGTTTTCACACAGCCTGGACCTATAGCTGCCGCTTGCGAAGGGCAGTAATCGGCCAGGCGGTCACTCCCCGTGACCGCTCTCAATCAAAGCATGGGCCGGGGATGTCTACAGGAGTAGGGGTAGTCCAGTGGTTGCTCAATTGATCAGCAACCTACGGCGCTTGGTTAGTTATCGACTCCATCAGCAGAGATCTCGCGATCGACTCTCAAGTGGTGAGCCTCCATTCTTGAAAGCCACAGCTGGCCAGGTCGTAAGACGCGAGAGGCTACGTAATGTCTTCCTTCGCCTGCCTGGGATGGGCTAGTCGTCAAATGACTTCAGGACGTGATCGCCCACCTGCGCCTACTGGATGGCGACTACGGCGTTTTCCCCATCGATCGCCTTAACCATTGCCTGCAGACCGCGACCCTGGCCTACCGCGACCACCCCTGCTACGAGCGCGCCCGCGAGTTCGTCGACCTGTACGACAACCCCGCGTTCGACCCGGAAGGCGAAATCCTGCCGCTGGAGTTCTTCGAGCCAATGCTGCGCAGGGTCTTTGCCAGACCGAAGAACTCCCTCTACCAGCGCGCCGTCGAGCGCGTGATGCAAGACGTTTGAGGGTAATCCCATGTACGACGCGTGTTTGCCCGGTCAGCAGCAGAGTTGAAAGCGTTCACCTATCAAGGCTGGGCGGGCGAAATCAGGTTGGGCAGGTGCTCACCGAAACGCATCTCCAGGTCACTGCGTGTGCCGATGCCGCGTTCCATCAGAGCCTTGACTCGTGACTGTGTGCCGGGTCGACCGAACGCCTTGTAGAACAGCGCCTGCGATGCCTTCAGATCATCTGAATTCGGCAGCGTACTCCGATTGATGGCTTGCTTGGCTTCGCCCAGCGCAGCCTTATCGAAAGAAGCGAGGCGTTGCGCCAGGTCCCTCACGAAGGTATCCAGCTGCGCGTCCGGTAGCGCACGGTTGATCCAGCCGTAGCGTTCGGCGGTCGAAGCATCGAAGTCGCCTGCGCCGAGCACGATCTCCAGGGCCCGCGCGCGGCCAGTCAACAAGGGGAGGCGCTCCATCGCACCGCCGCCGGGCACGAGGCCGACGCCTACCTCAGGCTGACCGAAGATCGCGCGTTCGATGCTGGCAAATCGCAGGTCCAGCCCCAGCGCGATCTCGCTGCCCATGCCCCGTGCGCGACCTCGGATCAGGCCGATGGTAACCACGGGGGACTGCGCGAGGCGCAGGCTGATATCGATCCACGATGGGGGTGGAGTACCCGCAGGGAGGGGACGTGCGACGCTGGCAATGTCCCAGTGCGCGAGGAAGAAGTCGGGGTCCGCGCTATCAATGATGACGACCTTGAGCTCTGCGGATGCTTCGATCGCGGATGCGAGGTTTTGCAGTTCCAGCAGCGTGTCGTGATCCACCAGGTTGATGGGCGGATGGTAGAAGCTGACGCGCCAGATCGCCGGTGTCTCGCGATGGACGGACAGTTGCTTGTGGTCATTGGGCATGGTCGGCTCCTTATGCTGGAAGGCAATGGTGAAAGTGAAGGTAGTCGATGTTCGAGACGGCCAGCGCGCAGCACACTGCCATCATGACAATCAGGCGACCGGAAATTCCGGTCGCGATCATGGAAGGTTCGGACATGGTGTGCGCCCTTCAGTGTTGTTGCAGTGCCAGGAGGAGCTCGCGGGTGTCGACGATGCTGTGTGCAAACGTGGGCCCGTTCAACTCATGCGCGGCATGCATCATCTCGTGGCGGAAGGCTGCCGTGGCATCGCGTACCAGGGTGACGTGATAGCCGAGTTCCGAGGCGTAGCGCGCGGTCGATTCGATGCAGGTATTGGCCAGCAGGCCGACGACGATCACATGGGTGATGCCTTTCTGCTTGAGGCGAAAATCCAGGTCGGTGTTGGCGAACCCACTCGACCCCCAATGCTCCGCGGCGATGATGTCGCCGTCCCGCGGTGCAAAGTCGGGGTGCCACTCACCGCCCCATTCGCCACGGGCGAATTGATGACCCTGCATGATCTTGCGCTGGTTCGGGCTCGGGTGCGCCCAGGTCTCGTAATCGCCAGGCTCCCAGCGGCGATGCGGCACTATCACCACCTGAATGCCGCGTTCGCGAACAGCGCGATCCAGTTCCCGCAAGTTGTCGAGCAGGCCGACCTGCGTGGCGATGGGTTCGATGTGGGGATAGACTTTGCCGCCTTCGGAGAGAAAGTCGTTGTAGGGATCGACCAGCAGATAAGCCGTTGTAGCGATAGGATAGGCGGTGTGCGACATGATGGATTCCTCGCCGTTTTTGAGGGTGATCAGTCGTCCCTGGTTTGACAACGTCCGTTTAAGATATGAAAATCATATCATCAAAATCTGCAAATGGAAGTACCCGTGCCTGGCTCAAACAAATCCGTTGAAACCCTGTGCCCGGTCGCCCGTGCCGAGGACCTGGTCGGAGACCGCTGGACTGTGCTGATCCTGCGTGAGTTGTTCATGGGCCTGCGTCGCTTCGACGAGATCCAGGCGCAGACCGGTGCAACGCCGCAGATGGCAGCAACACGCCTGAAACAGATGGAGGCCGACGGCCTGGTGGTGCGCACGCCATACAGCAAAAGGCCGCTGCGCTACGCGTATCAGTTAAGCGCGAAGGGTGAAGCCTTCTACCCCGTGATCCTGGCGCTGCGTGCCTGGGGCGAACAGTGGTGCAAGTCGCCGGCCGAGGGTCTGGCGGTCAGGTTGATCCACAGTTGCGGACAACCGGCGGGCCTGGGCCCCTTGTGCGATGGATGTGGCCAGTTGTTGCGGCGCGAAGACCTGGTGGGAGAGCAGAGCCCCGCATACACCAACGAGCGCGACAGCCGGCTCGAAGCCTTCAGAATTGCCAGGAGCGGGGCTCAGGAAAAACAGGACTGACTGTGCGCCTGGTCTAGGCGAGGGCATCCGGGATGAATTGGTTTACCCGGCGGCGGGCTATCTGGGTATCGTCTACACCACGAAGATCGTGTTCATTCAGGTTACCTGGAACGCCGGCAGAACGATCGAAGTCAAGAAGGCCTTCTTCAAGGCCATTGCAGACGGCATTCATGCGAGAACCGGTTTACGCAGGGAAGACGTCTGGATCAGCCTGATCGATGTGGAGCGTGAGGACTGGTCATTCGGCAATGGGGAAATGCAATACGCACCGAAAAGCTGAGGCGGGACAAGCGCGCCGAGACGGCGCCGACTTTTTCAACTGAATCGGCCGATCTCTTCCGGTCGTGACCGGCAGAAGTCGACCCATAGCGGCCCTCCGTGAGCGGCAGAAACAGGCCAGAAGCTGCCATTCCGACTCCGACATTGGAGATTCAGAGCGCCTGTTCGTACAAGATGTGCAATGAGATCAAGACGATCTGCACTGAACACAATACGTTCAGAAGCCACGAGTGTGGAATCAAAGTCAACACTGTCTCCACTCCCAACGCACACCGCGCCGGGTTGTTGATTAGCGTTCCTCACCACACTATTGGAAGCCTTGATCATGAAAACCTTAAGCATCGAGAACAACAGAACCAACAACGCACACAACCATTCAACGCTCGGGGTCAAAACCATGGCTCTGGGCACCTACGGGGCTTACTTTGCACTCGCCGTTATTTACTTCTGGTTCGGCGGGATGAAGTTCACACACTACGAAGCCGTCGGACTGGTTCCGCTGGTGAGCAACAGCCCTTTCCTGGGTTGGGTGTATGACATTTTCAGTGTCGATACCTTCTCCAGTCTGCTCGGAGTTCTGGAAGTCTCGATAGGTATTCTGATTGCAGGTCGCTTGCTGTCACCCAAGCTTTCACTGATCGGTGGTGCGCTGTCTGCCGGGCTGTTCTTCACGACCTTGAGCTTCATGTTCTCGACCCCAGGCGTGATTGAAACCGGTCTCGGGTTTCCAGCCATCACGGTTGCACCGGGGCAGTTCCTTCTTAAAGACATCGGATTGCTTGCCGCTTCGATATTTGTGGCAGGTCATTCTCTGACTGAATTGGAAAGCCACTGATTCGGTGTTCGACCTCTTCCGGGATGGCCTGAAGCAGTTCGATGCTTCAGGCCATTGCCCCATCATCTTTTCCTGCCACATCTTTCATCCAGTCCCGAGGGCTGTAGCCTGTCTTGCGTCGAAATGCACGCGCAAGTGCCGAAGGACTTTCATAGCCGACCTCAGCAGCAATCAGCGTAATCGACCGTCCTTGACGCAGACGCTTCTGCGCCAGGCTGATTCGCCAACTCAATAGATAATCGGCAGGCGTCTGCCCGATAACTTCCCGGAAATGCACGGCGTAAGCCGCGCGAGACATGTTCGACTCACTCGCAAGCTCCGCAATTGACCAGGCACGATGAGGTGCGTTGTGAATCTGCACCAGTGAGCGCGCCAGCCGCGAATCGGCCAGCCCTGCCATCATTCCGGTCTGCAACTGTTGGTGCTCAAGCAGATGACGAAACAACAGTATGATCAGCAGTTCAAACAAGCGTTCCAGCGCTGCCTCCCTGCCACAATGCGCGCCCGCAGCCTCGCCGAACATCCATTTCAGCGTATCGGCGAGCATTGGCAGTTCGTCCAGGGACAGCACCAGACAATCGGGTAACGAAGCCGACAACGGGTTATCGACCCCGCCCTCAAACTCCATTGACGCACACAATAGTTGAGCGCCCTCGGACTCACCGGCAAACAGTTGATGCCGGCTGGGGCGTGGCATAAAAATCAGGCTTGGCAAGGTCAGCAGCACGTCCTTGCGATCGGGGCCCAGCAAAGTAACGCTGCCAGACTGCAGCAGGTGGATATAACCACGCCCTTCAGTGCCCTCGTAGGACGCCAGACCGCACAGTTTGCCATTATAAAACAGGCTTGCGCGCACACCGAACTGCGACAACAAGGTAGACAAGCGATCCATGGGCAATCTCTTGGCGAGATGTAGACGCTCAGATCATATCACCCAGGATTTGGGGGCCAACGTGGCTCAAATGGGGTGCTTGTTAACCGGTTGAATCCACAACCCAAAGCGGACGGTCGTGAAGGGTGCTTCCTGGTCAGCTGTTTCCGGTCTGTCGTTTTAAATAAGCTAACTGCAATACGCCTTGTTTAATCGCCCAGCCATGCATGGGAAATGGACACTGTCGGCGCGAACCAGGTTGCGCGCCGACAGCGCAAATCTCAATTGATGTCATTGCCCACCACTTCGACAATTCGCTGGGCAATATGCTCGGCGTGGGTCTCCAGCGCGAAGTGGCCGGTATCCAGCAACTCGACCACCGCATTCGGGTTGTCACGCTTATAGGCCTCGGCGCCTGGTGGAATGAAGAATGGATCGCCCTTGCCCCAGATCGCCAGCGTTGGCACTTGGGTATCGCGAAAGAACTGCTGGAACTCCGGATACAGCTTCAGATTGTTCTGATAGTCAAAGAACAGGTCGAGCTGGATGTCCTTGTTACCTGGCCGCTCCAACAGAAGCGCGTCCAGATAGTAAGCCTCAGGTGCAATGACCTCGGGATTGCTCACGCCTTCCACATACTGCCAGCGTGTACCTTCCAGGTGCAGGATGGCATCGTTGATCACCTGGCGATTAGTGTGCGACGGGTCGGCCCAATACTCGCGGATCGGCGCCCAGGCATCCCCCAGGCCTTCGAGATACGCATTGCCGTTTTGCGAAACAATCGCGCTCACCCGATCCGGGTAGGCCAGCGCCAGGCGCAGGCCGGTGGGTGCGCCGTAGTCGAAGAAATACATCGCGTAACGCTTGAGTTCCAGCACATCGACAAACTGCCTGACTGTCTCGCCGATGGCATCGAAGGTGTAGACGTAGTTACGTTCTGTCGGGACTTCGGTGAAGCCGAAACCGGGCAGATCCGGCGCGATGAGGCGATATTTGTCCGCCAGTAGCGGGATCAGGTCACGGAACTGGTGCGACGAGCTGGGAAAGCCGTGCAGCAGCAACAGCACCGGCGCGTCGACAGCACCGGCTTCGCGGTAGAACACCTTGACGCCGTCGGCTTCGACGAATTTGTAGGCAATGTTGGTGTGCCGGGATGTGGTCATGGATCACCTCTAATGTAACTGCATAAAGTTAGTTTTAAGGGTTACGTAAATCCATTCTGCACGGATTTTGTAACTTGTAAAGCTGTTTTTATGGGTTACAATGTGTCTATCGATTCCCTGGAGACTTCCATGACTGACTCCGTCACCACCCTTGAACTGCCTGCGCCGTTGGTACTGGCCGATCACCCGGCACTGGATCTGCTGAACACCCGCATGATGTTCGAGGGCCAGCGACGAGACCTGCTCGGAACCGATGCCGATGCGGCGTTCTGGCTGGAGCAGATCGGTTTCGGTCCGGCGACAGAAGTGGAGGGGGGCGACGGGCATTTGCTCGCCCGATTGCGCACGCTGCGCGACAGCATCGAGGACCTGCTCGCAGCTCGCCGAGAGAATCGCATTGCGGATCCGGCGGCGCTGAATGCCTTTTTGCTGCCGGCGGTACCGCAACTGGTTTGGGAGGAGGTGGGTGCGCCGGTACTGGATCGCTTCCGTCAAGGTGATGCCGCCAGCCAACGCTTGACCCGGCTCGCTTATGCCGCTGCCGAGCTATTGGCTGAGGGCGATTTCAATCTAGTGCGCAAATGCGAAAGCCCGGAATGTTCATTGATGTTTTACGACCGCACCAAGTCGCACAAGCGGCGCTGGTGCAGCATGGCGCTGTGCGGAAACCGGCATAAGGTCGCCGAGTTCCGCAAGCGGCGTCAGGGTGTTGCGGACTGACGCTGGCAGCACTGGCCGACGCCTCCGGTGCAGATGTCCTTGGCCAGTTGATCGCGTAGCCGCTACGTGGCTCAGGCGGTAGCGGCACACTGTTGCGATGGGTCGTCAATGCGAGTGCTCAATCGAGCCAGTCACGACAAACTCCTGTGTCACGTCCTGGAACACGCGGTGATTGGCGTCGACCAGCGAAATCTTCACCTTGTGCGGACCGGGCTTGAGTCCGGCGATATCGACTGTGTTGTTGTCGCTTGCATCCGCCCACCACCAAGGCAGGTCGTCAACCGTCACGTGAAGATGCCCGATGCGTGGAGATACCTTTGCGGCAGCGTCTCCAAACACGCTGACGATGCGTAAGTTCTCCACTCGGTACTGAGCCCAATAGATACCATGGGCCAGCCCCTCGGCGAGCGGGGGATCTACGGTCAGCTTCGGCGCGGGCTCGTTTTCGATCGCAACGTAAGGTGACCCGCCGCGGACTTCCCGCGCGCTCTGAGCGAATGTGCTCGTGGTGAATAGGGTAAATGCCACTACGACAAGTGTTGTGATGAACTTGAACATTGCACTTTACCTTTGGAATCGTCGAGATTGGCGGAGGGACTTCGGATGCCGACGTCGAGGCACGACAACTATCGAAAGGTTGACCCGAAATCCCCGTCGGCTTTGGTGCGGTCAGACGGATACATTGATGGCGACGTCGACGTTGCCACGAAGGGCCTTGGAGTACGGGCAGGTCTGGTGCGCGGTATCCACGATCGCTTGGGCTGTTTCCAGGTCCAGGCCCGGCACACTGACATTGAGGCGCGCCCGGAGAATGTACTCGGCCCCGGACATGCCGAGATCTACCTCAGCATCTATGGCGAGTTCGGCGGGCAAGACGACCTTGATCTTGCGGGCGGCAAGGCTCATCGCCGTTTCGAAACAGGCCGACCAACCGGCGGCAAAGAGTTGTTCCGGATTGGTGCCGGTACCGGCGGCACCGGGAGGCGACTACTCGATGTCCAGGCGTCCGTCCGAACTGCGGGCGGTGCCATTCTCACGGGCGCCTACCGTGTGGACCTTGCCCGTATAGAGAACTTTGATTGCTTGGGTCATGGGACTTCTACTCGCTTTGAAATGGAAGGAAACTTCACTGTGATGTGCCTGACCCCATGAAAGGCTTCGGTGATTCGCAGGAGCCAATCGTCAAGGACCGGGCACGTACAAAACCTACTTCCTGCCAGACTCGTCGAGTAGTCGGTAAATTCGAGAGGAATCCTTGCGCACAGTGAGAGGTCAGATACTCGACGGTCTACGGACTCTTGTACCCCAACCGCTCCCGCAATCGCGGAACCGAGAAGTCCAGGAAAGCACGCAACTTCAGCGGCACCTGGCGCTGGCTGGGGTAGATCAGGTTGACGGGCATGGGCGCAGGTTCATGCGCCTCCAGCAAGGTGACCAATGCGCCCGTTTCCACCAGGTTATCCACCTGATACGACAATGCTCGTGCGATTCCGGCCCCGGCTGTTGCGGCGATGATCGCCGCCTCGGACGAGTCCACGACGAGCCGTGAGGAGACACGGATCGCCTGTGGAATTGCGTTTGTACCGAAAGCCCAATAGTTCCCGGTCCAGAAACCTTCGTACGTCACACAGTCATGCGATACGAGATCATCAGGCTTCGACGGTGCGCCGCGGACTTGCACGTAAGTGGGGCTCGCGCACAGCACCTGTCGAAGCAACGCGATACGCGTGGCGATCATGCTGCTGTCGGGTAGTTCGCCGAAGCGTATAGCGAGATCGACGTGCTCCTCCAGGAGATTCACGTTGCGATCGGTCAATTGCAAGCGCACACGGATGTCCGCATAGGTTCGGAGAAACTCCACTACAACGGGCACCACATGCATTTTGCCCATGATCGCGGGTGCGCTGATGATCAACTCCCCCTGCGGCGCGTGATATTCGCCGGAAGCGGTTCGCTCGGCTTGCGCGATCTCTGCCAGGATCCGCCGGCATGAGGCGACGTAGTCATGCCCTGCATCGGTCAGAACAAGTTTGCGGTTGCCGCGCAGGAGCAGGCGCATGCCCAGGTGCTCCTCAAGATCCGAGACCCGG
>NZ_VXCP01000009.1:23847-145127 GCF_011355085.1 Pseudomonas akapageensis
GGCGGCCGAACTGATCAGTCCTATCCAGATCGTGTTCCTGCGAGTGCTGTTCGGTTTCTTCCCGATCCTGGCGCTCGCGCTTTATCGCGGCGTCCTGTGCAAGCAACACCTGCGCCACTGGCCCCATTTCCTTGTCATGTCGATCTTGGCGACCGCGTTGTATTACTACGCCTTCGCAAAGGGGACCGCGCTGCTGCCATCCAGTGTCGCCGGCATGCTCAGCGGTGCCATCCCGCTTTTTACATTTGTGCTGACGGCGCTGTTTCTAAAGCAAGAGTCGATCAATGTTAGAAAAATCGTCGGCGTGGTATTGGGATTCCTGGGAGTGCTGCTGATCGCTCGCCCTTGGAATACCGGTGCTGGCGGGCTCGATTTGTGGGGCGTGGGCTACATGATTCTGGGGTCGCTCAGCCTCGGAAGCTCGTTCGTCTATGCCAGGCGTTTCATGTCCAATCTGGAAATCACGCCCCTCGCGTTGTCCACGTATCAGGTCGGATTGGCGCTTTTCATTCTCGCGGTGGTGACGCCCTATTCGGGCTTGAGCAACATCGGTCAAAGTGGTGTCGCCTTGGCCGGACTCGTCCTGGGTCTCGGACTGACAGGCACTGGGGTCGCTTACGTCCTCTATTACTTCATCGTACAGCGCATGGGAGCGGTGCAAGCCTCGACAGTGACATACCTGCCGCCGGTTGTGGCGCTGCTGATCGGGCTACTTGTCGGAGAGGCGCTGCGGGTGATGGATCTGATCGCCATGAGTGCAATTCTCCTGGGTGTGTATGTGATCCAGACGTCTATTCAGCAACGCTAGCTACCTGCCCCTATGCCCGCCCTTCGCTCGGGTGGTTGAACGCCAGGAAATGCCGCACTACGGGCCTGCCTTCGCCCCGGTGGAAACGCAGCACTTCGGTCTGGATGTCGGCGTCCGCCCTGGAAACCCGGTGATGCTGACGCAAATGTTCGGCCCAGGACTCGACCTGGAACCATTCGAGCATCAGATCAGGTTCGGCCGCATCTTCGCTGATGGCCCAGGCGTAGGCGCCATCGCGCCGCCGCTCGGCCGACAGCCGGGCCAGCGCCTTCAAGAAGTCGGCGCGCTCCTGCGGCAAGACGCGGTATTCGATCTGGATCAGTACCGGTCCCCGATCATGCTCGACCGGTGCCGCCGTCAGCGGCTCGGGCCAGTGTCTGGAGGGCATCAGGTCGGCCTCACCCTTGGGCAGCTTGAGCCGATGGGCGACCAGGCCCACCACGACCAAGCCGGCGGCACCCGTCAGCAGCGTGAACGGCACGCCGATCAGTGTCGCCACCGCACCCCAGCTCAGGGTACCTAAGGTCATGGCACCGTTGAACACCGTGAGATACACCGCCAGCGAGCGGCCGCGCACCCAGTTGGGCAGGATGGCCTGCGCCACGCCACTGAGGGTGGTCAGCGCAGTGATCCAGGCTGCGCCCAACGCCAGCAAGGCAGCCACCGCCGCCCACTGCGGCGGCGCGAACGAGAGGAAGGCCATGACCGCCGCCGTCACCAGCGCCGCCACTAACAGCAGGCCGTCGGCACTCAGGTGTGCACGCAGTTTCGGCATGATGATGGCTCCAGCGATAGCGCCCAGGCCGACGGCGCCAAGCAGGATGCCGTAAAAGCCGGCGCCACCGCCGAGCAGGCTGCGCGCCACCAGCGGAAGCAGAGCCCAGACCGAACTGGCCAGGGCGAAGAATACGAAAGCGCGCACCAGGACGACATGCAACTCGCGGCTGGCGCGGGCATAACGTAGCCCCGCTCGGAATGCGCCAGGGAAACGCTCGGCCAGCACATCCTGCGCGGCCACTGGTCGCCGCCACCACAACAGTGCGCAGATGACGAAAACATAGGTGATGACATCTACCCCATAGGTGAACGCCGCCCCCAGGCTGGCGAGGATCAGCCCGCCCAGCGCCGGGCCGATGGCGCGGGCGATGTTGATCCCCAGCGAGTTGAGCGCCACCGCGTTCTTGAGGTCTTTCTTCTCCACCAGTTCGGGCACGATGGCCTGCCAGGTCGGCCCCATCAGCGCCGCGCCGATGCCGCCGAGGAGCGTCAGGGCCACCAGCGAGGTAACCGACTGCAGACCGCCGAGTGACAGTAGCATCAGGCAAATGCTGACACTGGCCAGCAGGAACTGGATGACGATCAGGAGCTTGCGCCGGTCGAGGATATCGGACAGCACGCCGGCGGGAATCGCCAGCAGGAAAATCGGCAGTGTCGCGGCGGCCTGCACCAGTGCGACGGCCACTGGCGACGACGACAGGTCGGTCATGATCCAGGCGCTGGCGACATCGCGGATGAAGCTGCCGGTGTTGCCGATGATCGTCGCGACCCACAGGACTGCAAAAAACGTCTGCCGCAAAGGCGCGAAACTACCGGTAGACGCGGAAACGGATTGCGATGATTCCTTGCTCATGATGCTTCTCGCTCTTTCAGGTCCAGCCAGACGACCAGCAGGAATCCGCCCACCAGTCCGAGATGCTCGAAGAACGAATTGGCGGCCATGAAGCGCTCTTGCCCGGCCGGCAGTTCCCAGAAACGCAAGGCGATGCCGGTGGCCAGCAAGGTGAACCCCGCCAGCCCCAGCGCGCCCAGCCAACGCAGCCAGCCGCTGAGGATCATCGCAGAGGCTCCCAGTTCGAGCAGGATCACCAGCACCGCGAACAGCGGTGCTGGCGACAAGCCGAAATGGGTCATCTCGCCGATCGCGCCCGGAAAGTCCGTGAGTTTGGCCAGCCCACCTTGCAGATAAGCTGCACACAGGCCGAGGTAGGCGACGAAGCGCACGGCGGGCGAGCCGAGCACCGGCCGTACGGCAGCAGTCAGTTTTCGCTCGAATGAATTGGACGTTGGCATGGGTCAGTCTCCTCTACACGGCCCAGCAGGAGCAGCCCAGGGCACCGAAGAAACTCCTGGCGTCCGACACCGGAGCACTGGAGGCCCAGGCGCGCGCATGGTCATGACCGTGCAGACCGCAGGAGCTGGCGCAGCCGCATGAAGCCGCGGCCTGGGCGCGCAACGGCGCCAGCGAGTTCCTGCCGGCCCCATCGGGCTCTCCCCAGGCGCCGTAGCCCTTGAAGGTGCGGGTCGGTGACCAGTCGGGCATGGCTGGCGGGAGCGGGTTATCGTCGAGCGACGCGAATTCGCCCGCGCCGTAGACCACACGCCCTCCGACCACGGTCAGGTCGCAGGTGAGGAAGGAAATTTCGTCCTCGGGCACCGTGAAATAGTCCTTGCACGGCACGATCAGGTCGGCGAACTGACCTGCCTGGATACGCCCCCGTTTGCCTTCTTCATTGGAGAACCAGGCGACGTTCTCGGTCCACATGCGCAATGCCGTCTCCCGGTCGAGCAGATTGCGCTGCGGATACAGGTTCAGGCCGCCCACCGTCTTGCCAGTGACCATCCAGGACAGCGATACCCAAGGGTTGTAGGAGGCCACGCGGGTGGCGTCGGTACCGGCGGAGACCTTCACGCCTTTCTCCATCATGCGCTTGACCGGCGGGGTTGCCTCGGCGGCGCGGGCGCCATAGCGCTCGACGAAGTATTCGCCCTGGTAGGCCATGCGGTGCTGCACGGCGATGCCGCCGCCGAGCGCCGCGATACGGTCGATGGACTTCTCCGAGATAGTTTCGGCGTGGTCGAAGAACCAGTTGATTCCCTGCAGCGGGATGTCCTGGTTGACCTTCTCGAATACGTCCAGTGCGCGCGTGATGGTTTCGTCGTAGGTCGCGTGCAACCGCCAGGGCCACCTGTTCTGTGCGAGGATGCGTACCACTTCTTCAAGTTCGCCCTCCATCTGCGGCGGCATGTCGGGCCGTGGTTGGCGGAAGTCCTCGAAGTCCGCCGCCGAGAACACCAGCATCTCGCCGGCGCCGTTGTGGCGGAAGTAGTCGTTGCCCTGCTTGTACTTCACGCTTGAGGTCCATTTCAGGAAGTCCTCCTTTTCCTCCTTGGGCTTCTGCGTGAACAGGTTATAGGCCAGCCGTACGGTCATCTGGCCCTCGTCGGCCAGCTTCTGGATGACGGCGTAGTCGTCGGGGTAGTTCTGAAAGCCGCCGCCAGCATCTATCACCCCGGTCACGCCGAGGCGGTTGAGTTCGCGCATGAAGTGGCGGGTGGAATTGACCTGGTAATCGAACGGCAGCTTGGGCCCCTTGGCCAGGGTAGCGTAGAGGATCATCGCATTGGGCTTGGCCAGCAGCAGGCCGGTGGGGTTGCCGTTGGCGTCGCGGGTGATCTGGCCGCCCGGTGGCTCGGGCGTGTCCCGAGTGTAGCCAACGGCGCGCAGCGCGGCACCGTTGAGCAGCGCACGGTCGTACAGGTGCAGCAGGAACACCGGTGTGTCGGGCGCGACCGCGTTGATCTCGGCGATAGTTGGCAGGCGCTTCTCGGCGAACTGGTGCTCGGTGAAGCCGCCGACCACGCGTACCCATTGCGGTGCGGGGGTGATGGCCACCTGGCGTCTGAGCATGTCCATGGCGTCGGCCAGCGAACGCACGCCGTCCCAGCGCAGCTCCAGGTTGTAGTTGAGGCCGCCGCGAATCACGTGGGTATGGTTGTCGAACAGGCCGGGCAGCACGCTGCGGCGCTTGAGATCGATGATCCGAGTGCCGGAACCTGCCAGGGGCATGATCTCCTGGTCCGATCCCACGGCCAGGAACTTGCCATCCTTGATGGCAACGGCGCTGGCAACGGGATTGCTGCGATCGAGCGTGGTGATCTGACCATTACGGAAAATAATCTCGGGAACGGAATCGGTCACGGTGGATTCTCCTTTATTGAGTATTTCAGCGACGGCGTTGCGTCCCAGCGAGTGCCGGGCCAGGTTGTTCACGTCTTATCTGTATCCTCCGCCTGCTGCCTGGCATGCCGACCGGGCAACTGACCGAACAGATGGCTGACGGTGTGCGTCTTGTCGCAGGCGGCGTTGAATGCCGTGCCACAGAGCAATTGTTTGCCGATCGGAATGATCTGCTCGCCGGCCAGGATGCCGAGCAGCCCGACCAGGGCCACTAGTGGCGGCGCTGGTGAGCGCACGTTGAGCAGACTGTAGACGACGCCGACCAACAGGCCGGCGCCCAGGGACAGGGCATAGAGTTTCATGCTTCACCTCGTTGCCGATTCCCCCGTGGCGCGGAGCCATCGGCCGGCATGCGCCCGACGACTCCTGCCACGGGATGGGTGGTTTACTTGGCCGGGTTGGGGCCGATGCGCTCGCCGTGTTGCACGCGCTCCGGAGCCTTGTGCACCATGGTGTAGGCATAATCCACGCCCATGCCGTAAGCGCCGGAGTGTTCCTTCACGATCGCCATCACGTCGTCGTAGGTTTCCTTGCGTGCCCAGTCGCGCTGCCATTCGAGCAGCACCTGCTGCCAGGTCACCGGTACGATGCCGGCCTGGACCATGCGGTCCATGGCGTACTTGTGCGCCTCGACCGAGGTGCCGCCGGAGGCGTCGGCGACCATGTAGATTTCATAGTCGGTGTCGTTCAGGCACGACAGCGCGAAGGTGGTGTTGCACACCTCGGTCCACAGGCCGGAGACGACGATCTTCTTGCGGCCTGCGGCGGCGTGCCTGGCCAGCGCATCGCGCACGTTCTGGTCGTCCCAGGAGTTCATCGAGGTACGTTCGAGGATCTTGTTCTCGGGGAACACGGCCAGCAGCTCGGGATAGGTGTTGCCGGAGAAACCTTCGGTCTCGACGGTGGTGATGGTGGTGGGGATGTCGAACGCCTTGGCAGCCTTGGCCAGACCCACGACGTTGTTCTTCAGGACCTGGCGGTCGATCGACTGCACGCCGAAGGCCATCTGCGGCTGCTGGTCGATGAAGATGACCTGGCTGTTCTGCGGAGTCAGGACATCGAGATATTTGTTGGACATGGTAGATCTCCTTCAACGATTGAACGGGTTCGAAAGCGGCAATTCGTTTTGACGGAGTAACTATAGGTAGTCGAATCTATGTTGTGAATGGAATTGATGGAAAACCATTATTTCCATATTTGATTTGATTGGTGGCGATTTTCATGCCGATCGTTGAGAATCCTATCGAGTCAATGTGATCGGATCATTTCCAGGACTGCCATGAAGAAACTGCCGGATCTCGAAGCCTGGGCGATCTTCGCCAAGGTGACGGAAACGGGCTCCTTCGCCCGGGCCGCGAGCGAACTCGGCCTGTCGCAAGCCACTGTCTCCAAGGCCATCACTCGCCTGGAAGGGCGCATGAAGACCATGCTGTTCCATCGTACTTCGCGGCGGATGTCGCTGACCGAGAGTGGCCACGCCGCGCTGGATCGTGCCGCGCGCATCCTGGCTGAAGGCGAGGCGGTCGAGGCCGAGGTGGCCGAGCAGTCGACCAGCCTGCGCGGGCTCATCCGGGTTACGGCGCCGATGTCGTTTGGCGTCTCGCACCTGGCGCCGATATTGCCGGATTTCATGGCGCGCCACCCCGACGTGGTGCTCGACGTTCATTTCAGCGACGAGATGATCGACCTGGTTGCCCAGGGGTTCGACATGGCCCTGCGGATTTCGACTCTGGCCGACTCCAGCCTGCTGGCCCGGCGTCTGTGCACCGTGCGCATCCTGCTGGTCGGCGCGCCGGCCTACTTCGAACGCCATGGTCGTCCCGGCCACCCGCGCGACCTGGCCGGGCACCGCGCGTTGAATTACAGCTATTCGCGCGGCGGCAGTAGCTGGCGTTTCTGCCACAAACGGCATGGGGAGTTCGCCCAGGCAATGCCTGTGTCATTGCTGGCCAACAATGCCGAAGCTCTGGCCCCGGCCTTGCGGGCGGGGCTGGGCCTGGCGCTGCAGCCCGAATTCCTGGCCTGGGAGGACCTGCAGTCGGGGGCGCTGGAGACGATGATGGAGGACTGGCAGGTGGAGCCGATCGCGCTGCACATCGTGACTCCGCCTGGGCGCAGCCGTCCGGCTCGCGTGCAAATGCTGATCGACTACCTGGTCGAGTGCTTCGCTAGTGCGCCGTGGGCGCAGGTTGGCGGGAAGTTGGAGTGAGTTGCCATTGCTGCCTTTGGCGAAGGGCAGCTTGCGACCCTGTGGGAGCGGGCTTGCCCGCGATTCAGACGCCGCGGTCGGTCTACATCACCGCGGTGATGCCATCGCTGGCAAGCCAGCTCCCACAGGGTTTACCCCTACATCGATGTCGGCTCCTGGCCGGAAGCTGCCCTTGGGGCGAGGTCACCTTGGAGCTGCTTGAAGCCGGCAGGCATTAGTAGCGATACGTCGCCTGCACTGAAACTCCATTCGCACTATTTTCATATTTGGCATTGTATTCCGGTTGCAGACCAGAGTTGTTCGCCTGATTGACCGAGACTTTGGAATCCCAGAGATAACCGTAAGCAAAGTCTATCGTCAGATCGGGATTCGGCGAAAAAGCGCCGCCCAAGGTCACGGCTTGGCGGTTACCAACCGGAACGCGCACACTGCGGTCGGCATTCCTGATTGGCGACGGATCATAGGCGTAGCCTGCACGCAGCAGCCATTGTTGGTTCAATTGATAGGATGCGCCAACGGCCGTGGCCCAGGTGTCGCGCCAGTTCATTTCTTCGATCACACTTCCCAGGCCAGCCGCCTGGCCTACGGGGGAAAGACCGCTGTTGACTACCTCGATCTTCTGGATTCGGCTCCAACGTTTCCAGGTGGTCCCCAGGTATCCCGTCCAGCGACTATTGAAATGATGGGTAATGGACGTGTCCACGGATTCGGGCATTGTGAGGTCTAGTTTGTTGTCATACTTTCCGTCCAGTGGAATAACGCTTGGGGAGCCAGAAACTTCAGTATGCCCTTCAAGTTCATAGTCTACCTTCGAGTGATAGTTGATCCCCCAACGGGTTGCCTCAGTAAAGTCAACCAGGATGCCGACGTTGTAGCCAAGTGCGGTGTCATCGCCTTTGATCGTGACCAGTGTGTCCTGGCCGTTGTTCAGGGCGCCGGTGGCCAGGTAATTCTGCAGCTTTGCATCGAAATGGTTCAGGGTCGGTCCGCCACCAATGGACAAGTAATCATTGATCCGATAGGCGATGGTGGGCTGCAGGGTGATCTCCTTGGTCGAACTATAGGAACCATGGTAACGGCCCTGAAAAGTGCTCTCGTAGTCATTGATCAGACCACTCGGAACATAGAGGCCCAGGCCAATCGAAAAACGATCATCAAGCGGCGTCGACATATAGGCAAAGGGCACGACCCCCAACGGTACCGAGTCCCCCTTGTTCGTTCCTGGGGCACTGCTCTGCGCATCACTGATGTCGTCGCTCGCCGAGACGACCGCGGCCCCGCCGGAAATCTCGCTGCGCTTCAATTTGGTCAAGCCTGCAGGGTTGCCAAAGATGGTGCTGGCATCCAGCGCGGAAGAAGATCTTCCGGCATAAGCAGTTCCCGCGCTGCTCGCACTTTGTTCGTTCAAGGCAATGCCATTGGCCCCCGCGCTTGTGGAAGCGCTGATTATTGCCGCGGCACCTGCGAATTTGATCCAGGAAGACACTTCTCGCACAGCTGAGTGGCACGGGGTTGCACGGTTGCTCGGTTTCATTTCCCACCTCGTATTGTTTTTATTGATTGGTGCGCAGGCAAAGCTTCACCTTCCGGTGCACTTGGAAGTTCCGGTTGGAGTTGGTCGAAGTTGTGAAAGGCCCTGGCTGACTAGTACCAGGGCCGGGGTGCCGAACTTACGAAGTCAGGTTCATTTGAGCCACTCGACCTGAAAGCTGTAGCGCCCCAGCAGGGGAGCCAGGATTTCCTGGCTGGTTCCGGGCCTGATGCAGGCGACATGCCCACGGCGATTATCCTGCACGACCTCCACTGCAATATCCGCAAGCCCCAGACGGTCCACTTCCTGCTGAACAACTCTGGCAATTTCCCGCTGCTGCAAGGCGGGCTTGAATATCTTGCCCACGGCAGTCAGAGGCAGCGTTTCGAGGATTTCAATGCGCTTGGGAACCGCTGCCCGCTCGTTGATGTTGAGATGAGCGAAGGCTTCAAGTTCTTCGGCATTGCAGGTTTGTCCGGGGCGCAGTTGAACGTAGGCGACCGGCACCTCGCCCGAGTAGACGTCGGGGCTGCCGATTGCAGCGGCCAGGGCGACGGCGGGGTGCAACTGCAGAGCCTCTTCGATTTGCTTGGGATCGATGTTGTGGCCGCCGCGGATGATCAACTCCTTTTTGCGTCCGGTCAGCCAGAAATAACCCTGGGCATCCTGGCGACCCAAATCGCCCGTATTCAGCCAGCGCTGACCGTCGATCTCGATCCAGAGGTCCCGGTTATGACTTTCCTCCAGATAGCCGGCGAAGAGGTTCGGACCACTGATCGTGATCAGGCCGGTCTCATCAACATTGGCGTCGCGCAGGTACGCTCCGCAATCATCGAGCAAGACCGCGCGCATATGCTGGTAGGCGATCCGTATCCCGATGGAGCCGATACGACGTTCGCCATGGGGCGGATTGACCGAGGAAACGCAGGCGCCCTCGGTAAGTCCGTAACCTTCAAGAATCTTCAGCCCGGTCTTCTGCTCGAACTCTCGGAAAAGCTCAGCCGGCATGGGGGCGGCGCCACACATGGCATAGCGAAGACTGGACAGGTCGCGACCCTGCCGGTCAGTTTGCAAAAGTGCCGCATACACAGTTGGTACGCCGGAAAAGAAGTTGATACCGAAGTGCTCGACCATTTCCCAGAATCGTGTGATCACCCCCTCGCCACGATAACCATGAGGCGTCCCGAGGATCACATGGTCGCCTTGAGTCCAGGGCATCAGCCCGGTGACCAGTTGTCCATTGACATGAAATAGCGGCAGGCCACAAAAGATGACCTGGCCACTACGGCGTGGCTGCAGGTGAGCGGCCATGGCCCATGCATTGAAGACTTCCGAACCATGGGTACGCGCGGCGATCTTGGGGAGCCCGGTGGTGCCGCCGGTACAGATGTAGGAGGAACGCTCATCCTGGCGAATTTGCCGCCCGCTCTTCAGGTGCGTGTGTGGCTGAGCATTCATCAGCGATAGCAAATCGTGGATCGCGATACCGCTGTGCAAGTCTCGCTCCTTCTGTGCCACGGCTTTCATGGCCACACGCACAGGTTCGGCGACATAGGGTTCCATGCTGACCCAGACGACATGCCTGACCGTGGGCAACTGATCCAGTTGCGAAGCCAGTTTGGGCCACAGATCGCTGCCCCCGCTCGGTGCGAGTGTCACCACCACGGATGCCTTTGCGGCATTCAGCAAGCCAGCGATCTGCTTGGCCTCGAGCAGAGGATTGATCGCCATGACGATGCCCGCCGCTTCCCCACCCCAGATGGTGAAGTGGGTTTCCGGGAGGTTGGGCAGGATGAACGCAAGCACCTCGCCGGGTTTAATGCCCAGGTCATGGAAGGCATTTGCCGCGCGGGTGATATCAGCGAAGAGCTGGTAGTAGTTCCACTCGAAGGTGCGCGTGAAATCGGCGGCATCGGCAAAGAAGCTCAGTGCCGGTGCCTGGGGAGTGCGCTCGACGGCTTGTCGCAAAGCTGCGTAGGTACTGGGCGCCAGGCCACGCGCCGACAACGGGACTCGTTCGAGTTTTTCGATATCGTTCAGGGTTTGCACCGTCATCAGGCTTCCCCCACGACTCGGTTGCGTTGCACGCCGAGGTCGATCACGCCATCGGCGCTGCGAATGCGCGCCTCGACCACGTCACCTGGCTTGAGATACTGCGTCCGGCTTTCCTGCGCCTTGAGGAAAAGCTTCCACTTGGTGGCTTCCGGCATCAGGGCTGCAATGCGCTGTTTGGCGGGCGAGGGTATCGTCAGGGCACAACCTGCAGGAGTACCCGTGGCGATCAGATCGCCGGGTGCGAGATCCTGCAACGAGGAGAGTTCGGTCAGGGTTTCAGCTGGGCCGTAAACCAGGTTGGCCGTGCTGTCGTCCTGTCGCACCTGGTCGTTGACCGTCAGGCGCAGCTGCAGTGCTTTCAGGTAAGGCATGCTCTTGGCGTCCAGCAGGCAAAGGTAGGGGCCGACCGGGCCAAAGGTGCGGAAGCTCTTGCCCTTGTAGAACTGCATCTGGGGAATCTGAATGTCACGCGCCGAGTAGTCATTGACAATGACGACGCCTGCAATGAACTCATGCAAATTGGCGTCGGTGACGGCAACCGCGCCGGTGATCGCGCGTTTCATCACCAACCCCAGTTCAATCTCGTAATCCAGGAAGCGCACGCTGCGCGGCTTGATCAGGTCGCTGTCGGCTGCCACCAGGCAACTCGTTGCCTTGGTAAAGATCATGTTGAAGTTCTTCGCGTCCGGGTCCATGCCTGACTCGATCATGTGCTGACGGTAATTGGCGCCCTGACAGACGAACTGCTGGTTACGGGTCACCGGCGACAGCAGTTTCACTTCGCTCTCATTCAACTCCGTACCTGTCAATCGAGCGAGGTCGTCGATACTGTTCTGGCGAATGAAGTCACCGGTGGTTTCAAAAGCACCGGGGACAACCGTGATACGGCCTTGGCGCAGCACGCCCCAGTGGATACCGTTCTCGAATTCAAAGCGGACTACGTGTACAGCAGACATTGAAGGTACTCCTGGAGCGGCGTTTGTCCCGCGTTCGGTGGCGCGAGAACTTTGGTGTTGTTCTGAGAGGGGGCTGGCAACGCTGCAGATCAGCGAGCCGCCGATGATCAATGCGCCGGCTTTAAGCACATCCCGCCGGCCATGCCTGGTTGAATTGCTCGACATGCCAGCAGCGCTACCCGAACATCCGCATGAGTGTCATCAACTTGCGAATGGTAAGGTCCGGGCTGCGGCGCAGGTTGCGGATCAGTGCGCGCAGACTGGTCAGGCTCATCCTGGGTTTGGTAAAACTCCTGGGCATGCGCTGCCCCCACTGCGCCATGGCTTCGGGGCTCACGGGATGAATGCCGGTGGGCTGTACGGCCGTGAAGATATCGCCGTCGCAGTAGTGCTCGTGCTTGTCACCCCAAGGGTCTTGCCAGTAATCGAAGATCTGGCTGCCCAGAATGTGCCGGCCGATTCCCCATGAGTGCTGCCAACCCCGCTCCCGCAGGACGCGCTGCCCCATGCCCACCGCGTCTGCATCGACAACCTCGTAGGCGCTATGGCTATAGGTCGCCATGAACCCTTGCGCTATCGCGAGCGTATGGTGATCCGCGGGAATTTCACCGAGGTCAAGGCGCATGAAGGCGACGATGGGGGTGCCGTCCGGGAGTACCTGCACATCGCTTGGAATAAACCCGAAATGCTGGGTATACCAGGCGCAGGTCGCCTGATAGTCGGCCACTTCAATGACGACATGGCCAAGCCTGAGTACTTCAGGTGGAGCAATCGGCGGGCGCTGCGTGGCGTTGATGCGCGGTTGCTCCTGCGCCACATTCCAGAGAAGGGGGGCTCTGTGTGCCAGATTTTTACCTGGAGTCTGGTCGCAAACGGCTTCCACAATGAAACCGGAAGGGTCAGTCAGTCTGACGTAGTACCCGCTACCCGGATGTTCTGATTTCTCGACCGGTGACGCACCTGGAATTCGCGTCAGTTTTTCCAGATCCGAGAGAGACTGGACGGCCAGTCCGAATCCAATAAAACGCGCATGGTCCGCACGATGGACACGGTAACAGTAGGAAGTGGGCTCGGTGGCGCGTAGATAGAGCGTATCGGCGTCCTGTCGACTGACTGTCAGGCCGAAGTCGGTCAGGAAACGCGCCGCCTCGTTCAAGTCCGGCCTTTGAAAAATCAGGTGCGTCAGATCCTGGGCCTTCACCGTTGGCTGCGGATGCCGTGCAGGTTGTTGCGTTGCCAACTGGGGCATTTCATTTTTGC
This sequence comes from Pseudomonas akapageensis, assembly GCF_011355085.1. Classification (GTDB taxonomy): domain Bacteria; phylum Pseudomonadota; class Gammaproteobacteria; order Pseudomonadales; family Pseudomonadaceae; genus Aquipseudomonas; species Aquipseudomonas akapageensis. Next base: position 36,685 of record NZ_VXCP01000009.1, read on the forward strand.
TGTTCATTGTTCTTGTTTTCCGGGTTTTCAGGGTAAAGCGTCCCCGCACCCCTGAAAATGCCAGGGGTGTTGTCTGGTTTAGTCAGCTAACGCGCTCAGTCGATAGAGGGAAGTGCCGGCAACTCTGTGGTCGCCAAGGCACGAGCCTCCTCTTGAGGTACACCCAATGCCCGGAGCACCAGCTCGGCTGTGTCAGAGCCTGATTCGCGCCATGTTTTATGTCCTTCCAGCACCAGGAAAATCGAGCCCAGGACGCTGCTCGATATCAGCGTCAGGACCGAGAGCAATTGCTCCTGCGCAAAGGTGTACCGCCCACTGGAAAGTCCGCTCAGCAGATCCGTAGTCGCCTGGCTGGAAAACATTTCGCGCAACGAAGAATTGCTCATGGCGAATTTATGTATGAACGCCCCCCACTTGGAATCCTCGTGAGCCCGACGAATGAAGAATCGAATTCCATTGGCAAGGCGCTGAGCCGGATCGGAGAGGGAATCGAAGCTCTTGTTGACGCGCTCGTGCATCTCTCTGGCGAGATGGCTGGCGACCGTTTCGAACAGGCTTTCCATGTTGTCGATGTTGCTATAGATCGTTCCGCGTGCCACGCCTGCCTCTTGCGCGAGGTCGAGGACGTTCACCTGCGAGGTGCCTTTTTCAGCGAACAGGCGAAAGGCGGCTTGATGTATGCGGCGCTGCGTCGGATTCAGGGATTCCACGGTCTCTCTCTCCAGGATTACCTCATGGGTCAATTGAACACGCGTGTTCATTTGGCGTCAATAAGGTTTTTTGCATTAAAAACGCGCTTCACGGTAAAAGCCGGTCTATGACTCCCATGAAATCTAGCTGCTCGAGTGATGTGGCAAGGTCGACGAGGGCTGTTCAGATTTCAACATATTGACTTAAATGAACACGCGTGTTCAGCTCTTTGGTGTTTCTGGCTCGCCCCCTCGGGCCGACTTTTCATTAACCGAAGGACAGAACATGACCGGCTCAAAGCTCTTCGAACCGCTTCGATTGCCTAACGGCACGGTGATTCCAAATCGAATCGCCAAGGCTGCCATGGAGGAGAACCTTGCCAATGATGATCACGCTCCAGGGGAAGCGCTGGCCAGGCTTTATCGGCGTTGGGCGGACGGTGGGGCCGGTCTGATCATCACAGGCAACGTCATGGTTGATCGCCATGCCTTGACCGGACCGGCTGGCGTGGTGCTTGAGGACGCTCGAAACCTGGGCAAATTCAGGCTATGGGCCGATGCTTGCCGCAGTCGTGGAGCCCAGGCCTGGATGCAAATCAATCATCCCGGGCGGCAGTTGTTGACCTCAATGGGGCAGCCGGCACGGGGGCCTTCAGCGGTCGCTGTCGACATTCCCGGACTATCAAAGGCTTTTGTCCCGCCCAGAGCCTTGAATGAGCAGGAAATCGAAGAGCTGATCGAGCGCTATACCCGTGCTGCAGTGCTGGCCGAGCGTGCAGGATTCACCGGGGTGGAGATTCACGCAGCGCATGGCTATCTGTTCAGCCAATTCCTGTCGCCCTTGACCAACCGGCGTAACGACCGGTGGGGTGGCAGCCTGGAAAATCGTGCGCAAATTCTCCTGCGAACCATCGACGCAATACGTCAGCGAGTGGCACCGGCCTTTTGTGTCGCCGTGAAACTCAATTCCGCGGACTTTCAGCGAGGCGGTTTCGATGCCGAGGATGCGGCTCGCGTGGTGGAAATGCTCAACGCCAAGGCGGTCGACCTGGTCGAGTTGTCAGGTGGCAGCTACGAAAGCCCGGCGATGCAGGGGCAGACCCGCGATGGCAGTAGTTTGGCTCGAGAAGCCTATTTTCTCGAGATCGCGCAGAGAATTGGAGAAATAGCGCGCATGCCGCTGATGGTCACCGGCGGCGTGCGTAGAAAGGCGGTCGCGGAGCGAGTGGTGAGCGGCTCGGTGTCGATGGTGGGGCTTGCCACTGCGCTGGCAATCGAGCCGGCCCTGCCACGCCTGTGGATGGCAGGCCAGGACACCGAAGTGGAGCCCATTGTCGTCCGCTGGAAGAACAAGGCGCTGGCATCGCTTGCCGTGTCATCGGTGGTCAAGAAGCAACTCGGCTTGCTGAGCCGGGGGAAACGGACAAGGCCCCGGACGTCGCCGCTCATGGCATTGATCGGCAATCAGCTGAAGGCTCGTCGCCAGGCGAAGAGCTATCGGCAATGGATTGGCCAGGCCTAGCCCCTGGTGGAGGGAGTCGGTCCGCACATCGAACTGCTTCCCCCACCGCCCACTGATTCCGAGACGTCGTTCCGCTGGAGCACCTCAAAACCCAATACCGGTGGCAACCTGAATGAAAAAAATACTTCTAAAAACAATACTGTTCGCCTTGCCGAAGGTACTCGGCTTCACTGCCCGCAAACATCCGCAATTCCGCGCCCGGCTCAAGCAAAAGAATTGCACCGCTTATATCGGCCTACAGGACGGCAGCATCGGCCGCTTCTTGCAGATCAGGGGCGGCAAGGTGTCGTCGCGCGTCGGCACAGCAGCGCAGGCCGATGTCAGCATTCTGTTCAAGGACCTGCCGACGGCGCTGAAATTCCTCATGCCCAATCCGGACATGAGCGAGATCGTCCACGCAGCCAAGAATTTCAAGGTCGTCGCCAGTGGCCCGGACCATCTGGTTGTGTGGTTCACGCAGACGCTCAGCCTCAGCCAGACGGTCGGCCTGGAGATGGGCCTGCCGATGCGCGACGGCACACGCCGCTACACCACCTGCACCAATGGCGGCCCGCTGTTCGTCTATGTCAAGAACGGGCGGATCCAGCGCGTCACGCCGCTCGAACTGGACGACAAGGATGCACCGAGCTGGGAACTGCAGGCGCGGGGCAAGATCTTCCGGCCCAAACGCCGCGCGCTGGTGGCGCCGCACGCCCTGTCGCTGAAGTCTCTGGTCTACTCGGAAAAACGCATTCTCCAGCCGATGAAGCGGGTCGATTTCGACCCCGACGGTGAGCGTAATCCGCAGAACCGGGGCAAGTCGCCCTACGTGCCCATCAGCTGGGAAGAGGCGCTGACTATCGTCGCCAAGGAAATCAACCGGCAGAAGCGCGTTCACGGACCCGGCTCGATCACCTTTCCGATGTCGTCCCACCACCAGTGGGGCAATGTCGGCTATTACCTCAGTTCGCTGACGCGTTTCGCCAACCTGATCGGCTTCACCCGTGTCGCTGCCAACCCGGACAGCTGGGAGGGCTGGTACTGGGGCGCCATGCACCATTTCGGCAATTCCATGCGGATCGGCGTGCCGGCCGGCTATGGCGGTATCGAGGACTGCCTCAAGGAAGCTGAGATGATGGTCTTCTGGTCCTGTGATCCGGAGAGCACCAACGGCGCCTATGCCGGTTTCGAAGGAACAACCCGCCGCCTGTGGGCCAAGGAACTCGGCATCGAGTTCATCCATATCGATCCGCACAACAACCCGACGGCGCAGCTCCTCGGCGGGCGCTGGATTCCGATCCGGCCGCAGACCGACGCCGCTTTGGCGACCGCCATCATGTACGTATGGGCTGTTGAGGGCCTGTACGACAAGGATTACGTCGCAAACCGCACGACCGGCTTCGAGGAGTGGAAAAGCTACCTGCTGGGCGAAACCGACGGCATCCCCAAGACCCCCGAGTGGCAGGAAGGCGAAACCGGCGTGCCGGCCAAGGACGTGCGCGCCCTGGCCCGCAAGTGGGGCAACCGGAAAGTCTATCTGGCGACCGGCATGACTGGGGCTGGCTTCGGCGGTGCCTGTCGCGGCGCGACCGGGCAGCAGTGGGCGCGCTGCATGATCATGATGATGGGTATGCAGGGTTGGGGAAAACCTGGCGTCAATTTCGGCTGCCTGCAGGTTGGTGCGCCGGTGGACCATCATTTCTACTTCCCCGGCTATGCCGACGGCGGGATATCCGGCGACCTGATGTGGACCGGCAACGCCGTGAACAACTATCAGCGCATGCCCCACATCCTGACCATGAACCCGGTCAAGCAGATGGTGCCGCGCCAGCAGCTGCCCGACGCCATCATCGATGGCCACGCCACTGGCTATCTGTGGGACGGCATGTCGCAGGAGGCGCAATTCGCGCCCTTCACCTATCCGATGCCGGGTTATTCGCCCATCCATATGATCTACCGTTACGGCGGCTCGTCCTTCAGCACGGTCACCCGCTCCGGGCGCTGGGTCGATGCCTACCGCCACGACAGCATCGAGTTCGTCGTGAACCAGTCGATCTGGATGGAGGGAGAGGCTCAGTTCGCCGACATCATCTTGCCGGCCTGTACTCAGCTAGAGCGCTGGGACATCGGCGAATGGTGCAATTCCGGCGGTTATGCCCACCATGGTTACACCCTGGTCAATCATCGCGTCATGACGCTGCAGCACAAGTGCATTGAACCGCTTGGCGAGTCTCGGTCGGACTACGACATCTTCGCGGCCATCCTCGAACGCCTGAGCTTGGGCGGCGTATTCACCGAGGGTTGCACCGAGCTCGACTGGGCCAAACGGGTCTTCGACTCATCCGACCTGCCGGACCATATTTCGTGGACCGACTTCTGCCGCAAGGGCTATTACGTCGTCCCGCCGGAAAAGCCCGAACTGCGCCCACCGGTCGACATGCGCTGGTTCGCCGAAGGGCGACAGAAGGACGTGCCGGAGCCGCATCCGCTGCCCTCCCAGTGGTCGGAGGAATTCGGCAAGGGTTTGCAAACGCCTAGCGGTAAGCTGGAGTTCATTCCCGAAATCCTCAAGCGCCACACCAAGGACAATCCCGACCGACCGGCGCTCAACCGTTACATCCCCTCCTGGGAAGGATTGGGGACAATCCATCTGGTCGCCAAGTATCCGCTGCAGATGATTGCGACCCATTCCCGCTACAGCTTCCACACTTCGAGCGACGGCAAGAATAGCGTTACCAGTCGGGTGCAGGACCATCGTGCTCGCATTGCCGGTCACGATTTCTGGCTACTGCGCATCAGCCCTGCCGATGCGGCTACCCGCGGCATTTCGCAGCGCGACCTGGTCAAGGTTTACAACGACCGCGGAGTGGTGATCTGCGCCGCCGACGTGTCGGCCCTGGTGGTGCCGGGGGTGGTGAAGTCCTACGAGGCGAGCGCGGAGTTCCAGATGGTGGAAGTGGCCGGCGAAACGGTGGAAATCGGCGGCTGCATGAATATCCTCACCCCGGATCGGTCGCAGACCCAGGGGACCAGCAGCATGAGTCCCAATTCATGCCTGGTCCAAATCGAAAAATGGCAAGGCGCCGAGGCGTTCAAGTGCCTGCGCGCCGAGGCGGGAGCAGTACATGAGTAAGTGGAATCTGATCATCAACGTGGGGCGTTGCGAGAATTGCTATAACTGCGTGCTCGCCGAGCAGGACGAGCATGTTGGCAACGACTATCCGGGCTACGCGGCGCCGGCTTCCCTCAACAGTGAGGCGCCAATCCGCATCCTGCGGCGGGTGCAAGGGGAGGCTCCGATGGTTGAGACCACCTATCTGCCGGTGATGTGCAACCACTGCGACGATGCGCCGTGCATGAAGGTCGGCGGCGACGCGATCAAGAAGCGTGCCGATGGCATCGTCGTAATTGATCCGGTGAAGGCTAAAGGCCGCAAGGACATCGTTCGCTCCTGCCCATACAAGGCCATCGTCTGGAACGAGGAGCAGCAGCTTCCTCAGACCTGGATCTTCGACGCCCACCTGCTCGACGGCGGCTGGAAAGGCCCGCGCTGTCAGCAGGTCTGTCCGACGGACGTGTTTGAAGCGGTGAAACTCGACGACAAGGCGATGCAGGCGAAGGCGTGCAAGGAAGGGTTGCGGGTGCTGCTACCCAAGTTGAACGCGAAGCCGAGGGTCTATTACCGGGGGCTGGAGCGTTGGGACACGTGCTTTATTGGCGGCAGCGTCAGCGCGAGCGTTGACGGCGTGGTCGATTGCATCGCCGGTGCCGAAATCTCGCTCCTTCAGGGTGCCAAAGTCATCGCGGTAACGTACAGCGATGCCTTTGGTGACTTCCGCTTTGACGGCCTGGCCAAGAAAAGCGGCTGCTATCGCATCGAAGTCCGCCACGGCCTGGGCGTGGCGCAGCGCGACTGCGAGCTCGACGAAAGCATCTATCTCGCAGAGATCCAGCTCGTGACCAGCCAGCAGAATTGCATTAGCTGAAGAGTTCGTTTTGTTTGAGGTCGAGTCCACGCATCGGCTTGGACTCGGATTGGCTTGAATAAGATGGTTATCTGCCAGAGCCAAGCGGGCGCTGGCTTTTTCAAGGGCCTGCTGGTCGCTCCGCGACGTTGAACGCCCATGAGGTGCTTGACGAAGGTCTTTTTTCATGTCAAAACTCCTAACATTAGAACGTTAGGTTTATGTCATGTCGGAGGTTCGATGCTTACGCGAAATGTTCAGGATCCAGCCGCAATGAAAGCCATCCCCACTGTGATCAGGGCGGCGGACCTTGCCGCCTACTCGCCGGCGAACCACACCGGCACCACCAACGTGCGCGTGATTGGCCCCGAGACTGTGGGCGCGACGGCACTCGAAGTACTGATCGGCACGATCGTGAAATCCCATGGCGCGAAGCCGCACGCGCATCCGCATCTGGAGCAATGCGCCTACATGATTGAAGGCACTGGCGAGTCGCAAGCGCAGGGTCGCGTCGACGTGATGAGCCCCGGAACCTGGACCTACGCGCCGGCGGGCGTGTTCCATACATTTCGCGTGACCAGCGACCAGCCCGGACGGCTGCTGGTCGTCTATGCGCCGCCTTATGGCGAGAACCCGGCGCACACGATCACGGAACCCGACCCTGCGGTCGTTGAGCGCGGCGAAGTCCGCGTGCTTGCCGCCGCCGAGGCCGCCACCCCGATCGTCCCGCTCATCGATCGCGACACCGTCGGCGCGCAGTGGGTCGATATCTCGGCGCTGCGGATGCGTGCCGGCGACGCATGGGCCTGCACGACCGAGCCTGAGGCCGAGCAGGTTCTCTACGTCGAAGACGGACGGATCGAGGCCCACGTCGACGGGCAGGACTTCCAGCTCGCGGCGGGCGACTTCCTATTTCTACCTTGCGGGGTCGTCACAGCCCTGCGCTGCACGCCGGAGCAGTCCGCATCCGGCTTTCTCATCAAAGGACGGCTTCCGTAAAGGACAGCTTCCGTCAACCGCGTTACTCACAACAACAAAAGGAATCAACTCATGAACGCTAAATTTCCCACCCAGCAAAAAACGTCCACCGGCGCGTTGCTGCCGTTGGTCGGCCTCCCGCAGGACACTCTGCTGACCGTCAACATCGAGCAGGTCCCACTGATCAAGAATGTCTTCCCGGGCATCCACATTCAGCCACTACGTATCGACCCTGAGCGCGGCGAGTGGGTCTTCAAGGCCATCGTGGAGCCCGGTTGCTCCCTGCCGATTCACTACCACACCGGTACGGCGCAGGTGTGGACAATCCAGGGCTGCTGGAAGTATCTCGAGTACCCCGACCAGCCGCAGACGGCGGGCTCCTACCTGTTCGAGCCGGGCGGCTCTGTACACACCTTCTACACCCCCAAGGAAAACACCGAGGACACCATCACCATCGCCTGGATCGAAGGCGCGCAGGTCAGCTTCAACGAGGACGGCACCTTCCACTCGATGAATGACGCAACTTCGATCCAGTACGCGCTCGAGTCCCTCGCGGCGGCGCGCGGTATCGGACCGGTGCCCTACATCCGCGGCAACAGCGCCGACATAGCCGGTTCCTGACCGAAAAGAGGAGCACGGACCGAATGAACAACAATTCAAGCCAGGGCGGGCCGCTCGCCGGCCTGCGCATTATCGACATCACCGAAGTCGTCATGGGACCTTCGGCCACGCAGATGCTGGCTGACCTTGGCGCCGACGTGATCAAGGTGGAGCCGCCCGGTGGCGACATGCTGCGCGCCACCGGGCCCGGCGGCCGCGCTGGCGCCGGTCCGCTGTTCCTCAACCTCAACCGCAACAAGCGCAGTATCGTGCTGGACCTTAAGAATCCTGTCGGCAAGGAGGCGCTGCTGAAGCTGGCGCAGACGGCCGACGCGCTGATCTACAACGTGCGGCCGCAGGCCATGCAGCGGCTCGGGCTGGATTACGAAGCGGTACGGCAGGTGAACCCGGGCATTATCTATGTCGGCACCTTCGGTTTCAGCCAGCGCGGCCGCTATGCGGCCTCGCGCGCCTTCGACGACCTGATCCAGGCCGCCGTCGCGATCCCCGAGGCCAGCGTGCGGGCGGGGTCCGAGGTACCGCGCTATGCACCGCTCAACCTCTCGGACCGGGCGACGGGCCTGTACGCATTCGGTGTGATCTGCGCGGCGCTGCTGGCGCGCGAACGCACGGGACGCGGCCAGTCGGTCGATGTGCCGATGTTCGAGACGACCGCGCAGATGATGCTGGGCGATCACCTCTACGGCCACACGTTCATCCCGCCGCGCGGTGGCTTCGGCTATCCGCGGCTGCTCAACCCGCAGCGGCGACCGTACGCCACACAGGACGGTCTTGTATGCCTGGTCGTCTACACCGACGAGCAGTGGAAGGCCTTCATGCGCGTGGTCGGCGAGGCCGAGCGGTTCGAGAGCGACCCGCGGTTTGCCGATGGCGAATCACGCACGCAGCATGTCGAGGTGCTGTACGAAATCCTCTCCGACAACCTGAAAACCAAGACCACGAAAGAATGGGAAGAGCTGCTGGGGCCGCTCGGCATCCCGGTGCTCCCGGCGCATACCTTCGAGACCCTGCTGGAGGATCCGCACCTGAAGGACATCGGCTTCTTCCAACAATTCGAGCACCCCACCGAGGGCGTGCTGCGGACCATGGCGGTGCCGAGCGAATGGCCGCAATCGCCGCTGCCGCCGTTGCGCCCGCCGCCGCTGTTGGGTGAACACAGCGAGGAAGTGCTCGCGGAGGCTGGCTACTCGCGCGAGCAGATCCGCGAGATGGTACTGACCAGCGTGACCCAGGTGACGACGGTACCCAAGGAAACGGAGATCAGGGCATGACAACGGTCCTTCAAGAAAGCCGGCAGGGTGGTCGGCTAATTCTCACCATCGACCGCCCGGAGCGCCGGAATGCGCTCAACGCAGGTGTTATCGCGGCGCTGCAGCAAGCCCTGCAGCGCGCCAGGGCGGACGACTCGATCCGCGCTGTCGTGCTCACCGGCGCGGGCGACGAGGCGTTCTGCGCCGGTGCCGACCTGGGCGCGGATGCCTTCGTGTTCGACTACGCCACGCCGACCATCGCCTATGCCGACCTGCTGCGCACCGCCCGCACGCTCGATGTGCCGCTCATCGCGCGGGTCAACGGTGCCTGCATGGCCGGCGGCATGGGCCTGCTCGCGATGTGTGACCTCGCCATCGCTGCCCCGCACGCGATCTTCGGCCTGCCAGAGGCGAAGGTCGGCGTGTTCCCGATGCAAGTGCTCGCCGTGCTGCAGGCCCAGGTGCCGCAGCGCTGCCTGGTGCAACTTTGCCTGACGGGTGACCCGATCGATGCCGCGAGAGCGCGCGAAATCGGCCTGATCAATGAGGTGGCCGGCGACCTCGACGGTACGCTCGAGCGCCTGCTGTCGCGTCTGCTCGGCAACTCGCCCACCGCGCTACGCCGCGGCCTGTATGCGATCAAGGCGATGCGCTCGATGTCGTTCGAAGAGGCGATCGCCTTCGGCGAAGGCCAGATCGGCCTGCTGGCCATGACGCAGGATGCGCGCGAGGGCATCGCCGCATTCAAGGAAAAAAGGAAACCGCAATGGACCAACAAGTGAATCCGCAAACCACGAACAAGCTCGTGCGCATCGGCGGCGCCTCGGGCTTCTGGGGCGACAGCAGCCTCGGGCCGATGCAGCTGGTGCGCCAGGGCGACATCGACTACCTGGTGTTCGACTATCTCGCCGAGCTGACGATGTCGATCCTCGCCGGCGCACGCATGAAGCGTCCTGAGGAAGGCTACGCCATCGACTTCGTCACGGTGGCGCTGCGCTCAGTGCTCAAGCAGGCTGTAGAGAAGGGCATTCGCATCGTCAGCAACGCCGGCGGCGTGAACCCGAAAGGCTGCGCCGCGGCGGTGCAGGCTCTGGCCGACGAACTGGGCGTGGCGGTGCGCATCGCGATCGTCGAAGGCGACGACGTGCTGCCACTCGCGGCCGCCATGCGGGCGGCCGGCACGGTCGGAATGTCCAACGGTGAACCGATGCCGGAGCGGTTGGTAACGGCCAATGCCTACCTTGGCGCGCTGCCGGTCGCGCAGGCGCTCGATGCCGGTGCCGACATCGTCATCACCGGCCGCTGCGTCGACAGTGCTGTCACCCTTGGCGTGCTGATGCATGAATTCGGCTGGACATCTGACGACTTCGACCGGCTTTGCGCGGGCAGCCTCGCTGGCCACATCATCGAATGCGGCTGCCAGGCCACCGGTGGCTTGCACACCGACTGGGCCGCGGTGCCCGACTGGGCCAACATCGGTTATCCGATCGTGGAGTGCCGCGACGACGGCAGCTTTGTCGTCACCAAACCCGCGGACACCGGTGGGCTCGTCTCGCCCGGGACGGTCGGCGAGCAACTTCTGTACGAAATCGGAGATCCGGCCCGCTATCTGCTACCGGATGTGGTCTGCGACTTCCGCCAGGTGCGCCTGGAGCAAGTCGGGCTGCATCGCGTGCTGGTGACCGGTGCGCGCGGCCTGCCACCGACAGCTACCTACAAGGTCAGCGCCACTGCGCCGGCGGGCTTCAAGGTGTCCGGGCAGCTCACTATCGTCGGGATCGATGCCGCCGCAAAAGCCAGGCGCACCGGCGAAGCGCTGCTCGAGCGGGGCCGTCGGTTGCTGCGCGAGAACGGGTTCGCGGACTTCCTGGCGACGCACATCGAGCTGCTTGGCACCGAGTCGGCCTACGGCCCGCTCGCCCGGCTGTTGCCGACGCGCGAAGTCGTGCTGCGCCTGACCGTGACGCACGCAGACCGGCGGGCGCTGGAGATGTACAGCCGCGAGTTCGCCGCACCCGGCACGTCATGGTCGCCGGGTACGACCGGTTCAGGTGGCCGTCCCTCCGTGTCGCCGGTCTTGCGGCAGTTCGCCTGGCTCATTTCGAAGGAACAGGTGACGCCGACGGTCACGCTCGGCGAGACGACGTTCAGCGTGAGGTTGCCGCCGTCATCATCGGAGGGGGTGCCGGAACGGCTGGGGCCCATCGAGGGTGCGCTGCCCGCTGGTCCACGCCATACCGTGCCGCTCGTGAGAATTGCGCTCGGGCGAAGCGGCGACAAGGGCGATACGTCCAATATCGGCCTGATCGCCCGCCATCCGGCGCTGTTGCCGGTGCTGATCGAGCAGGTGACGCCCGAACGCGTGAAGGATTACCTCGGCCACCTGGTGCAGGGGCCGGTGCATCGATACGAACTGCCCGGTATTCACGCCATCAACCTCCTATGCGAGCGCGCGCTGGGCGGCGGCGGCATGGCGTCGCTGCGCAATGACCCGCTCGGCAAGGGCATGGCGCAGATGCTGCTCGACATGCCGGTCGAGGTGCCCGAAAGCCTGCTGCAGGAACTGCCCGCATGAATTTCGATTTATCGGACGACCAGCTCGCGATCCGCGAAGCCGTCGGGGCGATCTGCGCCGACTTCGGTGCCGATTACTGGCGAGAGCGCGAGCGCGACGGGCGCTGGCCGGGTGAATTTTGCGACACCGTCGCCCGTGGCGGCTGGTTCGGCGTGACCATGCCCAAGGAGTACGGCGGCGCCGGCCTGGGTATCTCGGAAGCCGCAATGGTGATGCGCACTATCGGCAAACTCGGCTCGGCGGCGGTGTCGTCGGTGCATTTGAACCTCTTCGGCCCGCAACCCGTGGTCGTATTCGGCAGCGAGGCGCAGAAGCGGCGTTTTCTGCCGCCGTTGATCGAAGGCACGGATCGCGCTTGCTTCGGCGTGACCGAGCCCAACATCGGCTCTGATACCACACGTATCAGAACCTTCGCGCGCCGCTCGGGCGACCGCTACATCGTCAACGGCCAGAAGGTCTGGACCTCGACCGCACAGCACGCCAACAAGATCCTGCTGGTGGCCCGGACGACGCCGATCGAGGAATGCGCGAGGCCGATAGACGGTGTCACGCTGTTTTATACGGACCTCGACCGCGCGCATGTGCGCATCTGCGAGATCGAGAAGATGGCGCGCAAGGCCGTGGACTCGAACGAACTGTTCATCGACGGGCTGGAGATCCCGGTCGAGGATCGCATCGGCGAGGAAGGCCAGGGGTTCAAGTACCTGCTGCACGGCCTGAACCCGGAGCGCATCCTCGTCGCGGCCTCTGCGCTTGGTGCCGCGCAGACGGCACTGACGAGTGCGACGGACTATGCCAGGGAACGCGTCGTGTTCGGGCGGCCGATCGGCATGAACCAGGCGATCCAGCATCCGCTGGCCGAATGCTGGATGCGCCTGCAAGCGGCCGAGCTTGTGATGTGGAAGGCGGCTGCGCTCTATGATGCCGGCAAGCCCTGCGGCGTCGAGGCCACGGCGGCGAAGTACCTGGCGGCCGAGGCCAGCTTCGAGACTTCATTGCGTGCGGTGCGCACCCATGGCGGATTCGGATATGCCACGGAGTACCACGTCGAGCGCGGCTTGCGCGAAAGCGTGCTGTCACTGCTCGCGCCGCTGACGCAGGAGCTCGCGCTGTGCTACGTCGCAGAGCAGGCGCTCGGCCTGCCGAAGTCGTATTGACCTGCTGCACGAGCGCTTTTAGTCTTGCTTGCGCTCACCCACCACGCCCGGTTGGGGTTCGGTCATGCCGGGCATGGTCTTCAATGTGGACGCGGGGAAGTCGATCTCGGCGACGTAGCGGTCGCCCCGATACCAGGTGACACCGGCGTACAGCACGTTGCCTTTGCCATCGACCAGACACCGTGACATTTTCGCCACGGGAGAGGCAAACGGGATCTTCAGCAGGTCGCACAGAGGAAAATCCGCAGGCATCACGGAAATGCGTTGCTTCACGCGTTTGCCGCGCGTGCCCAGTTCGTCGAGCACCGCGGCGAGCAGTTTCCTTTTCTTGGCGATATTATTGGGCAGCGACTCGAAGACCACCGTTGACACGTAAATCTCGGCATAGCAGAACGGCTCGCCGGAATAGGTGTGCAACTTGCGCACGCACACGTTGTCGTCCGCCGACCGATCGTCCGACCCAAGCAGTTCTTGGGGTATCTGGGTATGGTGCCGGACTTCGAGTATCTCGAAGGAAAGCGCTTGCGGCGTGGCGAACGGATCGTTGATCGTCAGTTCGAGGTCGCCGGTGGCGGCGGGCAGCGCCGCCACGTGGGTACCGATACCCCGTTGGCTGCGGATCAGCCCTTCCTTGGAAAGCAGTTCGTACGCTTGCCGGATACTCACGACGGCGACGCCCAGGTCGTGCGCCAGTTTCGTGATCGGCGGCAGCTGCGTGCCGAGCGGGTACTCGCCTTTCGCGATCCGGTGCCTCAGCAGGGAAGCTAACCTCTGATACTGCGTAACGCCGCGTTCGGCTCCCAGCACCGGTCGCTCGGCCCTGATGTCTGCATCACTGTTCCGCTTGTTCACGCCGCCTTTCACCCCAAATGCCTAACATTAGGTTTATGTTATCAGGGCCGGCGTTGGCCGTCATTTATGTGCAGTGAGGCTGCAAGGTGGCCGCCGTGCCGTTTTCATCAGGACCGGACGGGTAGCGGCAGGCTGGCGATTTTCTTGGCTCTGGCAGGTGTTACGCCCAGAGCCTTGAGAATCATCTCGGCCACACGCACGTCATGCTCTGCCACCGCACGTCCCTCGACAACCGAGCGCATTGCCCCGGTTGTGCACGAGATCACCATGTCCAGGGCGATCCCTTCATCCTCGAACGCGAAAGCGCCCTCGCGCAGGCCTTCACGCAGGTCGCCAAGTACATGGGCGGCCAAGCGAGAACGCATGGCCTGATCGAAATGGATGATGCGCAGCAGTGCGTTGGCCCATTGGTGGTCGTCGGCGGCCCGGCAGACGAACATGCGTACGCCAATCGCAAGCCGCTGCGCGCCGCAGTGAATGTCCGAGCTCAGGGCGGAAATGGCATCGGAGAACTCGGTCGCCATGGCGATGCCAACCGCCTCGAGCACTTCGTCGCGAGTTCGAAAATAGTTGTAGATGGTGCCGTTGGATACCGCGGCCTCCGCGGCGACCTCGAGCAGGGCAATTTCCCCCACCTCCTTGCGTGCGACAAGTCGTAACGCCGCGTCCACCAGCCCGAGACGGGTGCGCTCACGCTTCTTGTGGCCTCGCGTGAGAGGCTGTGGCGCGGTTGTTTCTGCAGAAGGAGTGGGGGAGGGCATTTTCAGGCTCGTAATCGAGGGGGCTCGTTGATGGTAATGGAAAGGCTATTGGCAGTGGAACCGGCGCTGCCCAAAAGCTCCCTGCAGTCTCGAAGGAGACTGCCTGCTTCTGCACCCGGGGCGTGGTGCATGATGATGCGGTCGGGGCGGACCGCGACCAGCGTTCCTTTGGCAGCCAGCGGCAGGATCTCATGGTTCAGGTCTTCGATGAAGTCGCAACTGCCGCCGGCGCGCTTGCCGCGTGTTCTGATCTCCAGGAAGTGGCCGCCCATTTTTTCCCAGTAAACGACCTGATCAGCGGTCAGCAGTGACAACGGGTCAACACCGAATCCAACCAGGGTCAGGTTGTCTCCCAGGGCGTCGTCGCTCAATCGGATCTGTTTTTGCATGTTGCGAACCCAGGCCTGGGGAAACAGACTGCCACGAACCAGCTTGTCGCCACGACGATGCTGCATGAACAGACCGCGTTTGAAGATGTTCTTCGGTTTGATGTCCAGTTGTTCGAAGTACCTTCTGGTAGCGGGAGTCAACGCCAGCATGCGCATCAGGCCGTGGACGAAGAAAGCGGTGATCTTGTTTCTGGGCATCACCAGACGGCCCATGAGTTTCGCCAGATCGATCATCGCCTGGGCATGGGGACGACGCTCTACGTCATAGGTATCGAGCACTGATGGTGCGGCATGGCCGCGCAGGACCCAGGCCAGTTTCCAGGCCAGATTGGCGCCATCTCGAAGGCCCGCAACGAGACCTTGCCCGACAAAGGGGGGGGTAATGTGGGCTGCATCCCCAGCGAGAAAGATGCGTCCCTTGCTGAATTTTTTGCAGCAGCGCGCGTGGAATCGATACACCGCCTTGCGCTCGATTTCCAGCTCCTGCGGATCGACCCACGGCGAGATCAGCCGGGCTATGCTTTGCGGGCTTTCCAGCTCTTCCCGGGATTCACCCGGGTGCAGCATGAACTCCCAACGCTCCCTTCCACCGGGAGCGGGCATGTGTGGCGTTGGTCGCCGTGGATCACAGATGAACTCAATGTGATCAATTGCTGACGCGTGCCGGTTCCTGGCATCGACAATCAGCCAGTCCTCCGCATAGGTCTGTCCTTCGAATTCCTGGCCAATCAGTCCCCTGACTCTGGAGCTTGCGCCATCTGCGCCTACCAGGTATTGGGCGCGAACGAAATGCGTTTGGCCATTCTGGTCCCGTACGCAGGCGACGACACAATCCGATTCCTCGACCAGGCTCTCTAGCTCGAAGCCGCCGAGGCTGGTCACTGTCTTCAGACGGGAAACCTGGCTGCGCACCGCGTGTTCAAGGTCGGGTTGATAGAACGTCACAAGTTTGGGATGGCCATCGATGCATCCGGTGGTATTGGCCCGGCCGAATTGCCCGAGAACCGGGGAGTGCATCCTCACTTCCGGGATAGCGATCTTCTCGAAAGCGTCTTCCGACAATCCGGCAAGTTGCAGGATGCGCAGCGCCTCGTTGTCCAGGGCAATGGCGCGGGGCATCAGTACGACCTCATGGGTCTTGTCCAATACCAGCGTCGTCACGCCATAGCGGCCGAGCAGCGCCGCGATTGTCGCACCTACCGGACCGTTACCGACCACCAGGACATCGACGGCGGAGGGAGGCGATTCGGAAACTTTCTTGTTGTTATTCATCTCGAGCCCTTGTGGTGATTGAAATCGAGAGACGCGCAGGTCTCGTCGTCAGGCAGTGTCAAGGTATGCAAAAATGAGACAATATTCAATATTGAAATTTATGTCATTTATTTTTGAGGGGCATTAGCGCACCGGGATGAGGTGCTTGTTCCTTGAGTGGGGCTACTTATTGAGTTGACCCGCGATGGCCTGCGGGCAGTTGTTTGCGTCAGTTTCCGACCGGAGAGGCTTGGCTTCCGAGCCGATCAGCGTTGTCATTGGAATACTGGCCCAGTACTAGAAACGATGTTTTAGTCTTCAGGAATCAAACGTGGCGCGTCCGCAGCTCCATCCGAACCCGGTCCAGATCTGCTTCGTCGAATTCGAGCTCGACGAGGCCAACGCTTGCTTGTTACGTAATGGGGAAACCGTGGCGCTGGCGCCAACCCCCTTCACACTGCTTTGCGCACTAGCACGCCAGCCGGGATCGCTGGTGACCAAGGATGCCTTGCTCGATGCCGTGTGGGGGCATCGGTTCGTCAGCGATTCGGTGCTGAAGACGGCCATCAGCGACCTGCGCAAGGTGCTGGGCGACGATCCCAGACGGCCCCGTTTCATCGAGACCGTATCCCGGCGCGGCTATCGCTTCATCGCCGCGCCGTCCCCCGGATCTTCGATGCCGCTTGCATCCGCGACGGTGCCGGCGGCCGGCGCGCATCCGTCGCCGCCATTCATCGGTCGCCACAATGAGGTCTCGATACTGCAACGGGCGTGGGAACGCGCTGACGGCGGCCAACGCGCCGTGGTCTGGTTAGCCGGTGAACCGGGAATTGGCAAGACCACGTTGATCGAGCATTTCATCTCCAGCCTGGGCGGCATCGCCTGCGCCCGCGGCCATTGCGTGGAGCACTACGGCACTGGCGAGCCGTACCTGCCGGTGCTGGAGGCGTTGGCCGATCTGTGCCGCAGCGACCCCACCTTGCCAGCCCTGCTGCGCGCCGTGGCGCCGACCTGGCTGCTGCAACTGCCGTGGCTAAGCACCGCGCAAGAGCGAGATGCGTTGCGGCGCGAGCTTGCCGGCATCGGTCCGGATCGCATGCTCCGGGAAATGGGCGAACTGCTTGACCGCTACACGGAGCAGCGACCGCTGTTGCTGGTGACCGAAGACTTGCATTGGAGCGATCGGGCGACGGTCCAACTCATTGACTATATGGCGCGGCGACGTGGTCGCACGCGGCTTATGTGGCTGTCGAGTTTCCGTCTCGCCGAGGTGGTAGCGCTCGATCATCCCCTCAGTTCGCTGCGTCACGAACTGCGCCTGCAACGTCTGTGCGAGGAAGTGGTGCTCGATCCGTTCTCGGAAACCGAGGTCGCTGACTATGTTGCACTGCGTTCTGCCTCGCTCGCGCGCGCTGAAGCCTTCGTGCGCGCCCTGCACGAGCGCACTGACGGTGTGCCGTTGTTCGTATCGTCGGTCATCAGTGAAGTAATGGACCCAGCGGACGACGATGCCACCATCGAGGCTCGGCTTGCAGGTGTGGCGGTCCCTGAAAACCTCGCGGCCATCATTGATCACTACATCGCCAGGCTTGGGCAGGAGCAGCGTGCGCTGCTCTCGGCAGCCGCGGTGTGCGGGGACGAATTCCGGGTTGAGACGGTTGCGCTGGCCCTGGAGCGCGATTTCGCTTCGGTGGCCCATGCCTGTGAGGAGTTGATTCTCGAGCAGGTCTGGCTCACACGGTCACGGGCCACCGACGTTGAAGAGACCGTAGAGTTACCCTACTTGTTCCGGCATGCTCTCTTCCGTCAGGTGCTGTACGACCGCACGCCGCGTTCATTGCGCATCCACCTCCATCGCCAGGTTGGCGCTGCCCTCGAACGCGAGCGCTCGGCCGGCGTGCCGGTTGCTGCCTCGGAGCTGGCAATGCACTTCGACCGGGCTCGGCAGCCGATGGTCGCACTGCGCTACTACGCCGAGGCCGCAGAAGCCGCGCTGCTGCATTTCAGCCCAGCCTTGTGCATCGGTCTCACTGAGCGTGCGTTGGTCCTGCTGAAGCAGGCCCCGGAAGGGACGGAGCGCGATGCGCTCGAAATTACCCTGGCCACGCTGCAGGGGGTGTCGGCTTTCCACACGTTCGGTGTCGGCAGCGAAGCCAGGAATGCGTTCGAACGCGCGTACACGCTGCTGGCGGATGTACCCGAACATCCAATGCGCGGTCGCCTGCTGCACGGATTCGGCTATCTGCTCGGTCTGCGCGGCGACTATGCGCTGGCGCTGGAGGTGGCGGAACGCGCCGAAGACCTCTCGTGCGCGGCGAACGATCCAGTGCTCATGCTGGCGGCGTGCATCGTGCAGGGCGAGGTGCATCACCTCCAGGGGCGCACGCAGATGACCCGCAGTTGGCTGGAGCGCGCCCTCGCGATCGCCGAGCCGTTGGACATCGGTGCGAGCGAGATCTTTGCGGCCGATCCTCAGGTCATGCTGCACGGTATGCTGGCCATAGAACTCGTGCGTTGTGGCCTGGTTGAGCAAGGCCGAACCCACATGCAACGGGCGCGAACCCGCGCGCAGGCGCTTCGCCAGCCTATGACCTGGCTGGTCGCCGCCTGGCAGGAGGTGCTGATCGAGGTGCGGATGGGCAACCATGCCCGTGTGGCAGTGCTGGCTGACGACATGCAGAAGCTGGTCGATGAGTATTCGCTCGCACTGGGGCGTACGGCTTGCCGCTGGTGGCGCGGCTGGGCCGACGCGCGCAACGGCGCGCCGCTCGACGGCTATCGTCGCATACGCGAGGCCTATGAAGAACACACCGGGCTCGGCATGCGCTCCGGCGCCAGTGAGGTGCTCGGCTACGCCGCCGAGGCGTTGTTGCTGGCGGGTGATTGCAGCGCAGCGCAAGTCGAGCTTCAGGAAGCACTGCGGGTGGGTGAGGAACTGGGCGAGCGCGTGTACCTGCCGCAGCTTTTGCTGCTGGAGGCAGCGATCGCGCGAGCGCAAGGGCGGCCTGACGCCAGCTGCGCCGCGGTGCGGTGCGCGGTTGAGGAGGCTCGTACCCAGGACGCACCGTGGTTGGAGCTGCTCGCACTGGTCGAGCTGTGTGAACACCACCACGCCGCGGCCGTGGACCACCAGGCATTGGCGACGCTGGTTGACCAGTTGCCCGAAACTGACGGAACCGAGCTGGTGAAACGTGCGCGCTCGTTGCTTCAGGCTGCTCCGTCGGCTTGACACTGTAGGAGCAAGCTCGCTCCTACAAGGCATTGACCGAAGTCCGACCTTTCGCTTACGACTCGACCCGGGGAGCGGCCTACGCTGTCGTCGAACTTTCTTATCCCCTGGTCTGCAATGAGCCTGAATCCTGAATCCAAGTACCCGAGCCGCCGCTCGTACGTAGTGAAGCTGCGTAGCGATTCCGCGCCGGGGGCCCTGGCCGGCCGCCTCGAAAACCTGGTCACCGGACGTCAGCGCGAGTTCTCGTCCGCCGAAGAGCTGTTGGAGTCGATTGCCTCGGACCTTGTGTCGGCGGCGGGAGAGCACGCGACAGATGCCGACGGCGAGTGACGTCTCCAACCTGAATGAGCGCTCGATATGGCGACCGAACGGCGACGCTTCGCTGACGACTTCGCGCACACCGGGTCCTACGCTGATGCAACCTCGAATTTACACGAGTCCAATCCGATGCCGCGACTTCCAACCCTCCATCCGTTGACCCGCCTTGCCGGGAAGACGCCCCTGCAACATGCTGAACGCCTGGTCGGCGTCGTCGTTGGTGCGGCACTCGTCGTGTCTATCGCCTTGACCTTTTCCGGTTGTTCCACGGAAATCGTCAAACCGTCGGTGCCCGTGGCAGCCAGGTTCGCCGCCAGCACGGCCTCGGAGATGGAGCCCGAAGTCGCGTGGTGGGAGACGTTCAATGACCCGGTTTTGGCGGATCTGGTGCGCCGCGCGATGCGCGAGAACCGTGATATCAAGATCGCCGCCGAGCGCGTGCGCACTGCTCGCGCCGGTGAGACGATCAGTCGTTCCTGGCTCTTTCCGAGTGTCGGCATGTCCGCCTTCGGCTCCGACCATAGCACCGGCTACAGCACTGCCAAGAAACAGGGTTATCCAGATGCCGAGGCCGTGGGCGCGGGCCTGGACGTCTCGTGGGAACTTGACCTGAGCGGACGCCTGCGCGCTGGCGCGGCAGCGGCCGATGCCGAGGCATTGGCCGCGGAGGACGGCGTACGTGGCGTGCGCCTGCTGGTGATGAGCGACGTCGCCAGCAACTACTTCACGCTGGTCGGCGCGCTGCGCCAGGTCGAAACATTACGCGCGATCTCGACGGCGCAGGACGAGACACTGCGCCTGGTCAATGCCCGCCACCGTGCAGGGCTGGCAACCTCCTTCGACGTCGAGCGTGCACAGACCGATGCCGCATCGGCGCACGCGCAGATCCCTCCGTTGGAAACCCTGGCTGCTGTGGCGCGGCACCGCATCGCAGTATTGATCGGTGACCAGGCCTTTAACGCCGCGAGTATCCAGCCCTCCCATGTCAACGTGGTGGCGCCCGAGGCCCGGCAGGGGCAGCCCGCCACCTTGCTGCAGCGCCGGCCTGATGTACTGGCGCTGTTGGCGCAGGTCGATGCCGCCAATGCGCGCCGTCAACAAGCCGCGGCCGAGTGGTTCCCGCGGCTGTTCCTCGGGGCATCCTACGGCCGCCAGGGCCTTGAGCTGAACGGTCTGAATCTGGGCACCGCCAGCTTCACCAACGTGGCTAGTCTGCTCACCATGCCGATCTTCAACGCCGGGCGCACGCGCGCGATCAACGAGGTCGCCGAGAGCGGCCAGCGTGAGGCGCTACTGCGCGCCGAGGACGGCATTGTGCGCGCTCTCGAGGATGTCGAGAACGCCCTCGTCACGCAGGCGCAAGAGCGTCACCGCGCCCAGTCGTTGCAGTCGGCCACCGAGTCCGCAGAGGCTGCGCTGAGCCACGCGCAGTCGCTCTACGACAGGGGGCAGATCGACCTGTTGCCGCTGCTGGACGCGCAACGGGCGCGCCTGGCGGTACGCCTGAGTGCCAACGACAGCAACACCCGGCTGCTGCTCGATAGCGTGCAGCTCTACAAGGCACTGGGCGGAGGCTGGCAGGTGTTCGAACAACCCGCCAACCCCACTGCAGCCACTGCAGCCGACCGGCCACCACTTTCCTGAGAATCTGCCGTTTTTCAAAGAGGAACAGCCTTGAAAACCACCCTTACTGCGGCCGGCGCCCTGGCCGTAGCCGTCATGCTGTCCGCGTGCAGCCCCGAACAGCCCACCGTGCAGGCACCACGACCGGTACGCACCGTTGAAGTCAGCTACGACAATGTCCGCGATATCAGTCGCTACGTGGGCACCGTACAGTCGCGGCATGAAGTCGACCAGGCCTTCCGCGTGGGCGGCAAGGTAGCCCAGCGCAAGGTCGATGTAGGCCAGTTCGTGAGCGAAGGCGACATACTGGCTGTGCTGGATGACAGCGACTACCGCCTTGCTGAGGAAGCGTCGCGACAGCAGTGGGCGGTTGCCGTCGAGCAGACGCGCCAGGCCGACTCGGACCGCCAGCGCCTGACCGCGCTGAAGACTGACGGCTCGGTCAGTGCGGCCGATGACGAGCGTGCGCATACCAATGCCCAGACCGCTCATGCGACCGCCGAGGCCGAAGCGCGAAAGCTTGAGCTTGCGCGTAACCGGCTCAAGTACACCGTGCTGCGCGCTTCTCGTAGCGGAGTCGTCACGGCTGTGCGCTTTGAGGCGGGGCAGGTAGTGGCGGAGGGCCAACCGGTTGTCTCGGTTGCGAATCCGGATGAATCCGAGATCGTCATCGATGTGCCCGAAGATCAGCTGTCTGTCTTCAAGGAGGCGAATTTCAAGGCTTCGCTGGCCAGTGCACCGAGTGAGTCCTTCGATGTCACGCTGCGCGAGCTGTCGCCGCAGGCAGCAGCGCAGACGCGCACCTATCGCGCGCGGCTCAAGCCGGTGCAGGCGCTGCCGCTGGGCGCCACCGCTACGGTAACGGCCGAACGCGTGATGACAAGTCTCTCGGTGGCGGCGGTACCAGCCACCGCACTGACGCAAAGCGGCGGCCAGCCGGCGCTATGGGTGGTCACGCCCGCGGGCAAGGATCCGGTGGGCACTGTCGAACTGGTGCCTGTGGCGGTGTGGGGCTACCGCAACGACGAGGTGCTCGTCTCCGGGCCGCAGACCGGCGCATTGGTCGTCACCGCCGGGGTGCAGAAGATGGCGTCCGGACTGAAGGTCGCGCTTCCCGGCACGGCGATTGTTGACACGAACACCACGCAGCAGGCAGCTCGATGAACAATTTCAACCTCACCGACTGGGCGCTGCGTCATCGCGCGATTGTCCTGTTCATGCTCCTCATTGTCGCGTTGGCCGGCGCCTTCAGCTTCACCCGCCTTGGTCAGCTCGAAGATCCGAACTTTTCCGTGCCCTCCATGACCGCCATGGTCATCTGGCCGGGCGCTACTGCCCAGCAATTGCAGGACCAGGTCCTCAATCGCATGGAGAAAAAATTCGAACAGATCGACAACTTCGAGAAAGTGGTCACCTACGCGCGGCAAGGCTACGCCGGCATGACGCTCACCGTGCGCGGCGGCACCTCAAAGGCTGACCAGCGCGAGGCCTGGTACCAGGCGCGCAAGAAACTCAACGACCTGAGCCTGGAGATGCCTGACGGCGTGATCGGCCCGATCCTCAACGACGAGTACGGCGACGTGTATGGCCTGATGTACGCGGTCAAGGGCGACGGCGTCGGCCACGCCGACCTGTCGGACGCGGCCGAGGACATCAAGCGCCAGATGCTGAAGGTGCCGATGGTCAAGAAGATCGATCTCATCGGCAAGCAGGCCAAGCGTGTCTACGTCGAGTTCTCGCACGAGCGCCTGGCAGCGCTGGGCATTACACCGCTGGCCATCGCCGAAAGCCTAAAGAGCCAGAACGCCATGTTGCCC
The DNA here is from genome assembly GCF_011355085.1 of Pseudomonas akapageensis. Classification (GTDB taxonomy): domain Bacteria; phylum Pseudomonadota; class Gammaproteobacteria; order Pseudomonadales; family Pseudomonadaceae; genus Aquipseudomonas; species Aquipseudomonas akapageensis. Next base: position 59,664 of record NZ_VXCP01000009.1, read on the forward strand.
GCAGGCCAGATCGACACCCACGGCGACCGCGTCATGGTGCGGGTGAGCGGCCAGTTCGCCAGCGAGGATGCTATCCGCAACGTGCCCATCGCGGCAGGCGGCCGGCTGATCAAGCTTGGCGACATCGCGACCGTCGCCCGTGGTTTTGAGGATCCGCCAACCTACACGGTCCGCCACAATGGCCAGCCGGTGCTGATGCTTGGCATCACGATGACCAACGACGGCAATATAGTGGACCTCGGCAAGGCCATGGAGACGGCGGTCGACAAGATCCAGTCCGAGCTGCCACATGGTGTGGAACTGGAGCGCGTAGCCGACCAGCCCTCTACGGTGAAGGACGCGATCTGGGATTTCGAGCGGTCGCTGATGGAGGCGCTGATCATTGTGATCGCGGTGAGCCTGGCCAGTCTCGGGTGGCGCACAGGCATTGTGGTCGCGACCTCGGTGCCGCTGGTGCTGGGTGGCGTGGCGCTGGTAATGCTGGCGATGGGCTGGAACCTCGAGCGTATCTCGCTCGGCTCACTGATCATTGCGCTCGGCCTGCTGGTCGATGACGCAATCATCGCTATCGAAATGATGGTGGTGAAGATGGAGGCGGGCATGGACCGCGTGAAGGCGGCCGCCTTCTCCTATCAGTCCACCGCCATGCCGCGCCTGACCGGTGCACTCATCACCGTCGTTGGCTTCCTGCCCATCGGTCTCTCGAAGTCCACCACCGGCGAGTACGCAGGTGGCATTTTCTGGATCGTCGGCGCCGCGGTGCTGTTCTCGTGGATCTGCTCGGGTATCTTCACACCCTACCTGGCGGTCAAGATGCTACCCAACGACTTCGGCAAGCACCAGCATGCCGGTGATCCCTATGACACTAAGCTCTACCGCAGGCTGCGCGGCATGATAGATACCGCCATTGAGCGCCGCTGGGTTGTCATCGGAGTAACATTTGGCGCCCTGGCACTTGCTCTGGCCGGCATGAAGTTTGTGCCGCAGCAATTCTTCCCCAACAGTTCGCGCCCTGAGTTGGTCATTGACCTGCGCTTGAAAGAGGGTTCGTCCATCGCGGCGACCACCGAGCAAGTGAAGCGGATGGAGGCAGTGCTGTCGAAGGACGAGGAGGTCAAGTACTTCACCGCCTACACCGGCGCCGGCGCACCGCGCTTCTATCTCTCGCTCAACCCCGAACTGCCGAATCCGGGCTTTGCCCAGTTCGTCGTGATGACCAAGGATCTGGACGCGCGCGAGCGGGTGCGTGTGCGGCTGATGAACGCAGCTGACCAGCAGTTTCCACAGGCGTGGGTGCGCGTAACCCGGCTTGAACTGGGGCCGCCCGTCGGTTACCCAGTGCAGTTCCGCGTCGTGGGACCTGATACCCAGGTTGTGCGCCAGATCGCCCGCGATGTGGAGAAAGTGGTCGCGTCCAACTCGAAGGTAAGGGATCTCCAGCTCGACTGGAACGACCCGGTTCGTGCACTGAAGGTGGAGCTTGATCAGGACAAGGCGAGCGCGCTGGGCCTCACGCCGGCCGACGTGTCGCTGGCGACCCAGACCGTGATGAACGGCGCAACCTTGTCGCAGCTGCGTGAGCACGAAGACCTGATCGACATCGTGGCCCGTGCCGTACCAGAGGAGCGCTTGAACCTCGACACACTGAAAGACATCAACCTGTACACGCGCCAGGGTACGGTGGTGCCACTGTCGCAAGTCGCACAGGTGCGCTCCGAGCTGGAAGAACCGGTATTGTGGCGCCGCAACCGTGACATGGCGATCACCGTGCGTGCCGACGTGAAGGATGGTGAGCAGGGTGTATCGGTGACCCAGGAAATCCAGCCGTTGCTCAAGGACATCGAAGCAAAGCTGCCGACGGGTTACCGCATCGATGTGGGCGGAGCGGTCGAGGAAAGTGACAAGGCCAACAAGGCGCTGCTCGTGGTGGCCCCGCTGATGCTGGTCACCATTCTGCTGCTGCTCATGCTGCAACTGCAGAACTTTTCTCGCATGTGGATGGTTATGCTGACTGCACCGCTGGGCCTGATCGGTGTGGTGCCGGCGCTGCTGGTGTTCCAGTCGCCGCTGGGCTTCGTCGCGATCCTGGGCATTATCGCACTGGGTGGCATGATCATGCGCAACTCGTTGATCCTGATCGACCAGGTACAAACCGAGATCGCCGAAGGGCGCGACCCGTGGAATGCTGTGCTGGATGCCGCCATTCACCGGACGCGTCCGGTGATGCTGACGGCGCTGGCCACCGTGCTCGCAATGATCCCGCTAACGCGCAGTGTGTTCTGGGGGCCGATGGCAATTGCGATCATGGGCGGCCTTACCGTGGCAACGCTACTGACGATCTTCTTCGTCCCGGCGTTGTACGCCGCATGGTTCAAGGTGGCTCGCCAGACGGCTGTTGGCACCCAACAGGTGAGGAGTGACGCCGCGCTTGCTTCTGAGTGATGAGTGCCATGGCACTGTAATCTCAACCTGACCACTTTTGGAATGGATTGCCCAGCGCAGTTTCTCCACGGCTGCACCGAGCAGCCAGATCAAGTTTTCGTGGTGTTCTTCTGAAATGGCCGCCGCTCCGCGGGCGGCCGCAAGCCCGGTAATCAGGACGTGTGGTTGTCGTCGTTTTTCGTGTGGAAAAACAGATAAATATGATTGACCACAGCGAAGAAGACCCCCGTGGATAAACCGCACATGAGGATGCCGGTCAAACCCTCCATCAACCCGAACAGACGCCAGGGTTTCCCCAGAACCACATCACCGAAGCCAATCGTCGAATAGGTCACTCCAGAGAAGTAAAACGCCGTTTCGAGATCAGGCAGACACTCCTGCCACACATAGAATGTCGCCCAGATCGAGATCGCCATCAAATGCAGCAGAATCATATAGCAGGCGACCCACACCAATCGCGTGCTAATGGCCCCTAGTTGCGTCATAAGGACATTTCCCCGGTGGTCCAGAAACCTCAGCATCAAGGCCAGACCGACTGCATGCAAGACCACGGTAATGGCCGCCAGCCCCCATGCGAAAAAGATGCTTGAATACATCAAGTGCTCCTCCAGGATGTCACCCCGACAGGCCGAGATCCTGTCTTACGGTTGAATGTGCAGCACGCGGCCTTTCAGGAAAACTGGTTTCACCTGGTTCAACCCGCTATTACTGTAGCTTCACGGCATTTCTCATGCTTTACGTCTTAAGCAGTGAGGGCTGCTTTTGGCTGTGGATTCAACCGGTGGCGAAGGGTGCTTGCGACCCGAAGCGGACGCTGACAAGGTGATTGGACACTCACTTCATTCATCGCTAAAGAGACTGCGAACATTGGAGGTGCTGCACCAGCAGTCGGTGTCATCCAGAATCTCCCCAGCCAGAACGCAAGTGATCCCCACAGAAACAATGCAAGCTACGGTCCCCAACGCTTTGCTGACATCACCGGAGGCACTGGCAACGGCCCAGCAGGTGTTTCGCGTAACGCCTGCTGGGCCAGGATCGAAGGCGATTGCGCCTCATCCTTTCCCGTATCAACCATGGTTGGCGCGGGTGCAGCAGGGATCGGTCCTTCGTTGCTAGCGACGGGAGCAGAGACGGCCGGTGCTCCTTTCGCTGCGACTGATAGCTCCTGGACTCGTACGCCGTCCGAGAGTTTGTAACCAATTCGGGGCAACGTCTGGATGTACTCCCGATCAGGCTGCAGCTTCTCCAGCCCCAAACGTAATTGACGGACGACCTAGGCTAGGCTCTTGTTGGTTACTTCCAGGTCATACTGCCCCCAAGTCCAGGCCATCAGTTCGCGCTTGCGCAACACGGTTCTGCCCGACCTCAAAAACATCGCCAGGCATCGGCTCGCGGTTGCGCCTAGGCGCAAAGGCTCCTCATCGGTGGGCCGTTACCGGGTCTTCGATATGCAGGCCAATATGGATCAGGCCCTTACCAATGGGCAGGGCGCGCGCATGGTTCAACTGACAGCCTCGGCGCTAAGAGACGCGGATGTTATCGTCAGCCCGGTATCGGCCCATGTGCATTTCGATAGCGAAGAGCATTGCCTGCGAGCCGCTCGATGCGGGGTTGAACCATGGCCAGGGATATCGAAAATGCTTGTATCTCCGATTGCCAGTTCAGCGCTGACCTGTGCGCGAGTTGCGCCCGCAGCAAGGAGGACATCAGAAAATGGAGGCGCATGAAGCGCCCCGAAAAGATTGCCGCCGTGCAACGAGCAATCCTGCGCCTGTGTGAGCGGGCTTGCTCGCGATCCAGGCGACTCGGATTGCCTGAATCACCGCGGTGATTCCATCGCCGCACCGCCGCATCCTACGGATGCTCATTCAGCGTCCTCGCCACTGAATTGAGTGTGGTTATCTGGATGTGCGTGCAATGAAGTCGGCAATGTACCCGGCCGACAGCTCCGGGTACTGGTGTTGCGGGCCATGCCCCGATTCCGGATAGAAGACGAACTGTGCATTGCGAAGCTGGCCGATGAGCGGGAACCAGTTCTGGCCGGCGGTGCTGGTGTCGTTATCGCCACTGATGACCAGTATCGGCGTGCGCGTCCGGGTCAGCTGGGTGCGCCGTCCCGACTTATCCTCGCCAAAGGCTTGGCCCGCCTTCAGGTACACCTGAAACTGCGCCATCTGCGAGGGAATTTTCGACACGATATCGGGGCGGGCGTAGATCCGTTCATGAGAGGCCTTGGCTGCCGCGCGGCTGAACGCGGACTTCGGCTCGAAGAACAGCACTTCTTCATCGTCCAGGTCATTTATCGGTTTCATGGCGCGCTCGATGAAGACCTGCTGGATCGGAAATTGTCTCGGCCCCGGCGGATTGGTGCCTACCAGGATCGCATGGGTCACGCGTTCCGGCTGGTCGAGCAGCAGGGCCTGTGTGGTGAGGCCGCCCCATGACCAGCCCAGCATGGCGAATCGGTCCAGATTGATGGTCGTGGCAAATTCGTTGACAAAACTGGCGACCTGGCCGATGTCGTCGGGCAGCGTGCCGGTCGAATAACCAACGCCTGGATAGTCGAAGGTGATGACAGTATGCCGTTCGGCCAGCTTGTCCAGGAACAGCGGATCCCAGGTATCGAGCGTGCCGCGCATGCGGTTGGCCAGGACGATAGGACTACCCGATCCGATGGAACGGTAGGCGATCCGGTTTCCGTTGACCTGCACATACTGGTTCTCGGCAGTGGCAGCCTGGTTGAGCGGGGTGACAAATTGGGTATTCATGGTCATTGATCCTTTGAAGGAGGAAGAAGTCGATGCCGTGAGCAGTGCCGTCCTGACAGGGCTTGCGCCGATCCGATGAGTACTTTTTACGCCTCGCGCAGCGTTGCCGAAATAGCTACGATGGCAATCGTACGTTGCAAAAAAGCAACGAATTTGGCGCAACCATTGCTTAGGGGGCTTGCCCCATGAACTTCGACTGGAACGACATTCCCCTGCTGTTGAAACTCGCCGAGTCCGGCAACATGGCCCAGACAGCGCGCGACCTCGGCCTGGTGACTTCCACTGTGAGCCGACGGGTCGCGGCAGCCGAGCAAGCGCTGGGGATCAAACTGTTCATCCGCGGCCACACCGGCTATCAGCCGACCGAAGGCGGCAAGGTCTTCCTGTCCCATGCGGACACCATCGCCGACCGCGTCAAGACAATGCTGCTTGAGAGCCGGGAGGAGACACAGGACATCTCTGGTGCGGTCAATATCACCGCAATCGACGTCCTGCTCAGTTATTGGCTTGTGGGTCATGTACCGGGACTGTTGGCAAAACATCCGCACCTTGAACTGAACTTCATCGGGGATTTTCGCGAACTGTCTTTCACCCGGCGTGAGGCCGATCTCGCCATTCGCCTGAATCGGCCAACCGCAGACGCGGCCCTGCGGATGCGCAAGATCGGGACGCTGGGTTTCGCTGTGTACGGTGCCGGGAAATTCTCCGGAGCATCACGCAAGGAATGGCCAACACTTCCCTGGCTGGCATTCCCGGACGAGATGTCCAGGTTGGCCGAGATGCAATGGCTGGCCAGGATGGCGCCGACTCAGACGATACGGCTGACCAGCATCTCGATGATTGCACGCGCTTGCGAGGCAGGGGTCGGCGTCGCACTGCTTCCGTGCGTAGTCGGTGATCGCTTGAACCTTGTCCGGCTCCAGCAGGACCCAGTATCACAGAGAGAGCTGTGGTTACTCAGTCACAAGGATGCTGGCCAGGTCGCCAGGTTCCGCGCCGTATCGCAATGGTTGAGCGAGCGGGCGGAGCAGGATTCGGATCTGCTTGCCGGAATTTCCCACTAGGGCAGGAGGGAATGCTTGCCCTGACAGCACCGTCCTGCGAGGCCGGTGCTGCTTTTGAGGGGGCATGCGGTAGTCGCTACGCCACCTGCTTACAACCCGCCGTTAGCCTTACGCTCGGGGTTCATACCTTCAGCGCCATCGAGTAATGCATTGATGATTGCCTGGGCCGTTTCGATCGAATGCATCGTTGACCAGATCAGGCCTTTCTCGTGAGCACCGGGGCATTCGGTGGCGGCGTAGGCCGTATCGACTGCGCATTTGAGAAAGAGTGAGGCATGGACCAGGGCGTCTTCGGCGTTGATTCCGGCGCGGACGGCGAACAAGGGTTCGTGGCCGGCGTCGCAGGAGCCGAAGGGGGGGGTGACGGTTTTGAGGATAGTGCCGGCGGGTGGCAGCTGTGCGCGGGTCTGCAAGACCGGGAAACCAGGCACCCGGCAGACCCGAAGGTCTCCCACGCACAGCCACCATAAAACTGCGGCACAAAAAAAGCGCCGAGCTGTTTACGGAGGGCACTATGCGCCTGGTGTTTTCGGCGGGGTTGCAGACCCGATCGCTGAATTTGCAGCGACGGGCGAAGGTTAGCGCGGTAAGGGGGAGGGTGCAACAGGGGATGAGCTGCAAGTAACCATGGCATTGCTGTTTCCGACCCGAAGCTGCCAATGGCGGGGCACTGTGGGAGCGGGCTTGCCCGCGATTCAGACGCCGCGGTCTGTCTGAACCACCGCGGTGCTGCTTTCGCGGGCAAGCCCGCTCCCACAGAGTTGTACCCCTATATTGATGTCTGCTTCTGGCCGTTTTCTGCCTGTCGTGACCGGCTGAAACCGACCCAAGCTGCCTGTAGCAACCGGCAAAAATCGGCCAGGTGGGACCGTTAAGTGAAGGAGTAATAAATCCGCTCCCATTTCCTTAACACCCTCACCGCCCCAACCGAGATGCCCGCCGCTGCTGGCCTGTGACTTCCTCTACACTAGGCCGTGGACCTCTGAAAATCCATCGACGGCCTGGCCACGTAAGTTGAGTTGGATATCAAGGTCCCGGTGTTCGACCCGGTGCTTTTGTATTTCCAGACATCGTGGATGGATCTGACTCATAGTGAGTTTGGGAAACCGTGACTAACCTTTTTACAGCCTTCTTCGCGAAAGATGACGAATCGATTGACTGGCGACTTACTGCACTTTGTATGACACGATCAACGGCACGTTCAACTACCCGGCCACTGGAAAGGTGATGTGTTGTTCGGCAGCAAGAACAGCCAAATCGCCATGTTTGTCGAGCGCCATACCCGCTACGTGATGCTTGGGAAGGTTGCCAGCAAGGACACCGAATCGGTCATCAACGCACTAATCGAAAATGCTCGCCTGCTGCCCCAGGAGCTTTACAGGTCACCGACTTGGGATAGGAGAGATGGCTGCCCATAAATGAACCAAGCAGAAGCGGGGCTGCGGATGGTGCTATTACGCTCCCTGCTGTATGCGAATTTTTTCCCCCCTATACAGTGCCCATATCCATCTCTGGGCTCAAGGTTCCAAGCCAAGCGACTAGGCACACTATGATTATTGCCACAGAGAACTCCAGGGCCATACTGCGTCGCAAAGCATTAACGGCACCCGTGTATTCTCGGCTCTGGATCGAACGCTCCAAGAGCGGACTCAAGTGAAAACGATTCACCGTAGCTAATACGAGCATCGCTGCAAATAGTAAAATTTTCAAACAAAGCAGCGCGCCATAAGTACTAAACACTACACCGTCTAGTGTTGGACCAACAATGAATAGATAATTAACTATGCCGGTAATTCCTAAGCTCACTACGATCAATGCACCCGCCGATTCAAATCCCGTAAGCACTCGAGAAAGAATTCGTACCTCTTGTTCGCCATTGAGTATCTTCGTACGCAACAACAAAGCGAAAGCCGCTAGAGCGCCCAGCCAACCTCCCGCTGCGAGCAGATGGAAGATGTCGCTGGCGAAATGCATGTAACGCTTACCGCCTTCATCCATAGCGCCATGCCCAGTCCAGGCAAGGGTGGCTAGCGCGACGGCACCGCACAAGGTAACCACCCACAAGCTGAGGGTCGGATAGCGTTTGTTTAGCGTCAAGCCGATGCCCGCAAGTACCAGGGCAGCTATGCGAACCATCCACATGAGCCCGACATCGGTCCCCGTAAGCACCATTTCGAAGATATGGCGATGTAGTTCCATAAATTCGGAAACGCCACTCATTGCCTTGGCAAGTAACAACATGGCTGCGAGAGAGAGAAGTACGCCAACAATGACTGTGCCAAAAATTAGCGACTCAAAGTTCAAGACGGCGCCGAACACTCGCTCTTTTCCTCTGAGGCTGTACAAACCAAAAATGGCCAATCCAAACAGCAGCATGAGGTCCATGTAAAGAGCGAAGCGAACGGCGATATTGATTGAGTCGCTCATGGATCACTTCACTTTAAAAACAAGGTTGCCAGTTACAGGGTGAGTGTCGGAAGAGACTGCCCGCCATTCGACCTTGTAGGTACCCGTGGTGAGCGGAGCGGTGGGCGTGATGAGCATCGTTTTCGGATCGTCGCTGCCGGAGACACCTGCCTTAACAGCCATTGGGGAGTTCGGCATGCCCGGCATGTCGGTCATGATCAGCTTCGCACCGGAGAACTGAGTCGTGAGGTTTTCCGAGAAATGCAGTTCAATTTTGGACGGTGCTACGGAGGTCGAACCTTCCGCTGGTGTAGAGGACACTAGCTTTGGATGTGCTTGGGCCATAGCACTCAACAGCAATCCAGCGGTAAGTGCAGCAGCTACGGTAGTAGTTTTAAAGAATGACATGCAGGGCTCCTCACAGCAGAAGCTGTTGGTTCGAGGTTTGGTGGGGAAGTTCTAGTTATTACTTCTCGATGCTGGTTAAACCACTGGCAATTACCAAGTGAATGCCGCGTCCTGGTACGCACTTAACTCAGGTAATGGATCAAGATTTCCACGTCACTGAGCCAGGACACGATGCCACATGACCGCCGACGGTTCGATTACAATTCAGTAAGCTTGGTGAGTGGTCTCTGGTCTAGCGTTGAGGGCATGCTTCGTGGTTTTCACGTTCAGGACTTGCGTCACCTTGTCGTCATCCGGGCCTCTCAGAGGCTCTAGGCAGGTCACTCCGTCTAGGAGCCAGGGGACGCGAATATTGCTCCAATGTGGCGTTTGATTGCCGGTGACGAGCGCGTCTGTTCTTTCGCCAAAGCGGCTCCGGATTTAGGCACGTTCCAGTCCGGCGCTAGGGAGCTCCATATGAAAGGCAGTTATTCCATTGGATGAAGTGCACCAGATCCTGCCTTCATGAGCTTCGATAATGGACCGCGTAATCGCTAATCCCAGCCCTGCGTTACTTGGACTGCCTTCACGCCGTGCCGGGTCAGCGCGATAGAATCGATCGAAGAGCTTTTCAAGGTGTTCGGGCGCAATGGTTTCCCCCGGGTTTTCCACCGTCACCATTGCTGTCTTCAGATCCTGGCGGATATCCACACTGATGGTTTGGCCCTCCGGGGTATAGCGCAGCGCATTCGAAAGCAGATTCGAGATGGCTCTGTGCAGCATCAGCACATCGCCGCGAACACTCCCTGCTCCTGAAATACTGAGCTCAATGCTGCGTTCATCTGCCAACAGACGGTAGTACTCGAGCAGTTTACCAACCACCTCCCCTAGCTCTATCTTCTTGTTTTCCGGCTTGATCAAGCCGTTGTCGGACTTGGCCAGGAAAAGCATGTCGTCAATCATTCGAGACATGCGCTTCAAATCATCCAGGTTCGAGTACAGATTGTCTTCGTAGTCCTCGATGTCCCGTTTTCTGGACAGCACCACTTCGGTATGAGTCATCAAATTGCTGACCGGCGTACGCAATTCGTGAGCAATGTCCGCGGAAAAATTTGATAGCCGTACAAACGCATCATCCAGGCGGGACAACATTGCGTTGAACGACGAGACCATTTGTTGAAGCTCTTTGGGAACGGGCGCTAACGGGATGCGCTGGTTGAGTGATTTAGCCGACATCGAGGCCGCGACCCGGGTCACCTGCCGAATAGGACGCATACCACTGCTGGCAACCATCCACCCCAGCCCGGCACTGACGAGTGCACTGATCACCAGACCAATCCAGAACCAACGCTGAAGTGTCGTGAAGAACGACATGTGCTGAGTGACGTCAAAGATCAGGATAACGGTCAGTGGCTTGTCCAGGCCGGACACCATCGCTTGGGCCGTCATGCCACGGAACATCTGCTGCTGATCCTGCCATTCCCACACTTCGTAGTTGGAGGTTGTGCGGAACTGCTGCGGAACGTTGACTGGCCCTGGGTCAGCGAAAAGCAGCTTCCCTTCGCTGTCCAGGATGATGGCAGTCAAATCACGATGGGCTCCGAGCAAAGCCTGTAACTCGGGCTTTATATCGCTGAATTCGTCGACGCTGGTTAGCTCTCCCAGGATTCGCTGGGTGGAATAGAGCTTTTCGTTCAGTGCCTGCTGATCCAGCATTTTGAAATGATGGCGACTGAGATGGTTGAAGCTGAGCCCGGCGACAGTGAGGACGGCGGTCACCGCCAGCATGAACATCAGGCTCATGCGCGTCGTTAGGGATAGGCGGTTCATTCTGAGTCAGCATCCGGTGCATCGATCATGTAGCCCATGCCACGTGTGGTGTGGATCAGCTTGACTTCAAAGTCGTCATCGATCTTTGCCCTGAGCCTTCTAATCGCGACCTCGATCACGTTGGTATCGCTGTCGAAGTTCATGTCCCAAACCTGCGAGGCGATGAGCGATTTTGGTAGCACTTCGCCCCGACGTCGGAGCAGCAGTTCCAGTAGAGCGAACTCCTTGGCCGTCAGGTCGATGCGTTTTCCTCCTCGAATGGCCCTGCGCTTGAGCAGGTCGACTTCAAGATCAGCCAATTTCATGCGGGTTTGGGCGGGCGCGCTATTACTACGACGCAACAGCGTTCTGACCCGAGCCAGCAATTCGGAAAACGCGAAGGGTTTGTTCAGGTAATCGTCAGCGCCGAGCTCAAGCCCCTTGACCCGATCTTCAACCCGGTCGCGAGCCGTCAGGAACAGCACAGGGACATCTTTACCCGAGGCGCGCACCTTCCGGAGTACTTCCCACCCATCCAGGCCCGGCATCATGACGTCCAGAATCAGCAGGTCATACGCTTCGCTCAACGCATGTTGAAGGGCCTCGGTGCCATTGGTAAAGCGATCCACGTTGAAGCCCGCCTCAGTAAGGCCTTGCTGCAAATAGATACCTATTTTTGGCTCGTCTTCAGCAACCAAAAGTCTCATGGGGGGTGGCTCTCAAAGTGATGGCAAGATTGAGTGTGCAACGAATTCGCCCAGCCAACCAGCAACTGACAGAAATGTAATATTGGCTTCAGGTAGTTGTCAGCGAGCGTTGTCTAGGGTTCGAGCATGAGCACTTTGCAGTGTTCATCCGACTCTCCAGTGAGCAACACTCTGTCGAGCCGGACAACATTCCTACGAAGGAGCGGCCCAATGAACTACCTCAAAACCTTGTTTCTGGCTGGCTCAGTCCTGCTCTCTGCCTCGGTATGGGCTGAAGGAGGTGGGGACCGAGTGATCGACCGCATTAGTGCTATGCGAGACAAAGCCGAAACCATCCTGGTCCAAGCCGAAAAAGCCCCTCCAGGGCAGCGTGATGCGCACATGGCTGAGCACATAAAAATGCTCGAAGAAATTATGAGCCAACTGCATCAAGACCACCCTGATACAGCAATGACCCCCCAACAACACCTCGCCTGGATGGAAAAGCACGACAAAATCGTGGATGACGTTTTGAGCCAAATGCAACGTGAACACAAACTAATGCTTTCAGAAAAGTAGTAGTGGCCGCTCTACCTTAAGGCTTTACGCACTAAATAAGGATGAAACGGCGTCGTTCAGGCACCGTGCTTTTTTTCAGAAAACTGACAGAAATGTAGTGGTCAGGTCAGTCAGCTGGCAGCTTCGCTTCTTTCGCATAGCCAGCACCTACTCACTCTCGTTCTTGAGGTCGTTATGAAAGCCAATATTGCCAAACCACTTATCGCTGCAATGGTTCTGCTCCTGGGGGGTACAACCATGGCTCGCGTGGGTCTTGGGAAAGATGACAGTGGCCAGCCGGGTGCGGCTGTCGACGTGACTCGTACCATTGAAGTGAAGATGGGCGACGTCTTTTTCGTTCCCAAAAGCATCAGTGTCGAATCTGGAGAGACGATTCGATTTGTCCTGCGCAATGAGGGCTCGCTGCTGCATGAGTTCAACATTGGCAAAGCTGCTGCCCATGCCGCTCACCAAAAAGAAATGGCGGCCATGTTCCAGAACGGCACGCTTACCCCTAGTGGGCACGGGCAAGCGATGGCCGACATGGAGCACGGCAGCGGGGGCATGAAAATGGTCGGGATGGAGCACAACGACCCGAACAGCATTCTGATCGAGCCAGGTGCAACCAAGGAGCTTATCTGGACCTTCACCAAAAGCACCGGTCTGGAATTTGCCTGCAACGTACCGGGGCATTACCAGTCGGGAATGATGGGTCAGTTTGAGGTGAAGTAGCAGGGGCTTGATCGGTGTCACAACCTCGTCGGATGCCAAACATGTCAGCCATCCGAAGCAGGTGAATGAGTCGCTGGTGGGCACAGAATTCACCTGCCCGATGCATCCGGAGATACGTCAGCCCGGGCCCGGTACCTGCCCAAAGTGTGGCATGGCATTAGAGCCAGTGATGCCAGGGCTTGAGGAGGACGAGAACCCCGAACTCAAGGACTTCACTCGCCGCTTTTGGTGGTCGTTGCCTCTCACCATCATCGTGACCTTACTCGCCATGGCAGGACACTCGCTGCAACTGTTCCATGGTGCTACACAGAACTGGATTGAGCTGATCCTTGCCACCCCAGTGACCCTGTGGGCGGGCCGGCCCTTTTTTGTAAGGGGCGTCGCCTCAATTCGTCATCGCAGCCCAAATATGTGGACCTTGATTGGATTGGGCACAGCGGCGGCCTTTCTGTACAGCGTCGCAGCCACAGTACTCCCCCAGAGTTTCCCCCCGACTTTCATGCAAGGGGGACGCATTGGGGTCTACTTCGAAGCTGCAGCGGTGATCATTTCACTGACGTTGCTCGGTCAGATGCTTGAACTCAAAGCGCGATCACAAACGTCTGCCGCTATTAAGTCCCTTTTAGGCCTGTCACCCAAGACAGCACGCAGGCTAAACGCAAATGGTCAAGAGGAAGACATTCCCCTTACACATGTGCACAAAGGGGATCACCTACGGGTAAGGCCGGGAGAAAAGGTTCCCGTCGATGGCTCCGTCCTGGAGGGGGAAAGCGCGGTCGACGAATCGATGCTAACGGGTGAGCCTGTGCCGGTGATGAAGAGGATCGGCGATAGCCTGATCGGGGCAACGCTGAATACCCATGGCAGTCTGGTGATGGAAGCACAGAAGGTGGGTGCTGAGACCGTGTTGTCGCAGATCGTACAGATGGTTGCCCGTGCCCAGCGCTCCAAAGCACCCATGCAACGCATGGCTGATGCCATCGCCGGCTATTTCGTGATGGGCGTCATCACGGTGGCCATCCTGACTCTTTTGGGGTGGGGGCTCTTCGGTCCTGAGCCCAGTTGGGTCTTCGGTCTGATCAATGCGGTCGCCGTGCTGATCATTGCCTGCCCCTGCGCGTTGGGGTTGGCAACGCCGATGTCGATCATGGTTTCCACAGGCAAAGCAGCCAGCATGGGTGTGCTGTTCAGAGATGCCAGCGCGATCGAGAACCTGTGCAAAATTGACACGCTGATCGTCGACAAGACCGGCACCCTGACAGAGGGACGCCCGGTATTTCACAGCGTGGAGGCCACACAGAGGTTCACCGCCAATGAAGTACTTCAACTGGCCGCTAGCCTCGATCAAGGCAGTGAACATCCCTTGGCTCACGCAATCGTTGATCAGGGGATTCTTCGCGCGCGGGCCCTTTCTGTCGCGACAGTAAAAAACATGCGGCAGAATCTGGGCTTCGCCTTTCTCTACAACTCGATGGGCATCCCACTCGCAGCAGGCCTGCTGTACCCAATGACCGGACATCTCTTATCACCGAAGGTCGCGGCCATCGCCATGAGTGTTAGCTCCGCATCCGTTGTTTTCAATGCTTTGAGGCTGAGGAACACATCTATAGATTGAGGTGAACGTACAATGCTCCGAGCGCTCGACGCACATGGAGGTGCCATTTTGATGACACCAAGCTGATGCACTTTGGAGGACTAAACTTTCTACCTGCTCGACGTTTTGAAATGGGCCGCATATCAGGTCAGCAAGCTGCTCACTGGACTCTGCAATAAAGAACAAGCGGATCGACATTGGCAAAGGAGTATTGGCATTGACCCAGAATGGGCTTGCCCTAAGCCGCTCGCGATTTCCTTTGTCGTCTGTGACGGTCAGGATGCAGTCAGGCGAACAATCAGCCAACAGCGTCATATTCCCTCCAGATTCGTGCCCCATGGCGGATCATCAACCAATAGTCCACCTCAACGAATCACGCCACCTCGGCGAGGACCAGATCACTGCTGAACTTAACCCTTCCCAATAAGCCTGCTTTCAATAGCTTCCACGGAATAGTGAGCACTACTCTCAGTAGGGAAAATTTGGTCGACCAATTCTTGGTTGACCATGAGCTGAAGTATCAAAGTGCCATCGACTTTTTAGCCATTGGGAACGGTCTGCCATAACTTCTGATTTCAAAATATCGTCAGAAAATCAAAATCTTACAGAACTGTAATATTCACCTAAGGTTCCTGACAGGGGCTGAGTCTTAAAGTTATATCGAGCTTTGAGCTCACCCCCCGAGAATCATCTCTTGATGTGGATTCAACGGGTTAACCCAATCCCATTCGAGGATACCCCAATGAAATCCATGAAAGCACTGTTGGTCATTGCCGCTTTAACCGTCTCTTCTCTGGCTATGGCTTCAGGCGGTGGTGACCGGACATTTGCCCGCATGGAAGCGGCACAGAAGAACGCAATGGAAGCGTACCAAGCTACTCAAAAGCGAGCCGATCAAACTCCTGTAGCCAAGAGCAAAGCCAAGGCTGTCAATCAAGCCAAATACTGAGCGTCTTGATGCGCTCCCAAGCTGACAGAAATGTAATCACTTCGGTGGTTAAAGTGTGGCAATTTCAACGCTCGCCTGCCGTATGAATTTTATCATTTGCGGCGGCGGGCAAGGCTCATCCGGATTCGCGCCGAATTCCAGAGAGCACGCCCCCAACCGGTAAGCACAACGCTCAGTGTGTTTCGCACGGTTTTCCTTTTGACTGATTGGATATAAACGGCATGCATTCCAAAACCTCTAGGCGGACCTTCGTCAAAGGCCTGGCCGCTGGTGGCATTCTTGGCGGTCTTGGTCTGTGGCGCACGCCTGTATGGGCTGTAACCAGCCCGGGTCTGCCGAGCGTACTGACCGGCAACGAATTCGACCTGTTCATTGGTGAAACCCCCGTGAACATCACCGGTTCGCCGCGCACAGCCATGACCATCAATGGCACTTTGCCAGGGCCTCTTCTGCGGTGGCGTGAAGGCGATACCGTCACACTGCGGGTGAAGAACCGCCTGGATCAGGACACCTCCATCCATTGGCACGGGATCATCCTGCCGGCCAATATGGACGGTGTACCGGGCTTGAGCTTTCATGGCATCGCGCCCGATGGCATGTACGAGTACAAATTCAAGGTGCATCAGAATGGTACTTACTGGTACCACAGTCACTCGGGCATGCAGGAGCAGGTAGGCGTCTACGGGCCGATTGTGATCGATGCCAAAGAGCCTGAACCCTTCCAATACAACCGCGATTATGTGGTGATGTTGAGTGACTGGACCGATGAAGACCCTGGCCGCGTCATGGCCAAGCTCAAGAAGCAGTCGGACTACTACAACCATCACAAGCGTACCGTAGGCGACTTCATCGACGATGTCAGCCAGAAGGGTTGGTCCGCGGCAGTGGCAGATCGGAAGATGTGGGCCGAAATGAAAATGAACCCCACCGATCTCGCCGACGTCAGCGGGGATACATACACCTATCTCATGAACGGCCAGGCCCCTAACGGCAATTGGACCGGTATATTCAAACCTGGCGAAAAACTTCGCCTGCGCTTTATCAACGGCTCAGCCATGAGCTACTTCGACGTCCGTATTCCAGGCTTGAAGATGACTGTCGTGGCCGCCGACGGGCAGCACGTCAAACCCGTCACTGTCGATGAGTTTCGCATCGCCGTGGCAGAAACCTATGACGTGATCGTCGAGCCTGCCAGTGCAGAGGCGTACACCATCTTTGCCCAGTCCATGGATCGCACCGGCTATGCCCGCGGAACCCTGGCAGTGCGCGAAGGGCTGAGCGCACCGGTACCGGCAACTGATCCACGTCCGCTTTTGACCATGGATGACATGGGGATGGGGGGTATGGACCATGGCAGCATGGCGGGCATGGACCATAGCGCCATGAAGCAAGGTGACATGTCCGGAATGGCCAGTATGGATCACAGCAAGATGACCAGTATGGACCAGGGCGACATGTCCGGCATGGCCAGCATGGATCACAGCAAGATGACCGGCATGGATCAGGGCGATATGTCCGGCATGGCCAGCATGGATCACAGCAAAATGACTGGCATGGGCCAGGGCGATATGTCCGGTATGGCCGGGATGGATCACAGCAAGATGGCCGGCATGGACCATGGTGATATGTCAGGGATGGCTGGCATGGCTGGCATGGGTGGAATGGAAGGCATGGAGATGCAGTCGCACCCGGCCTCCGAAACCAATAACCCCCTGGTCGATATGCAAGCCATGAGCACTACGCCAAAACTCAACGACCCGGGTATTGGTTTACGGAACAACGGCCGTCGCGTGCTGACCTACGCCGACCTGAAGAGCACTTTTCAGGACCCTGATGGCCGCGAACCGAATCGCACGATTGAGCTGCACCTGACTGGCCATATGGAGAAGTTTTCCTGGTCCTTCAACGGCATCAAATTCTCCGACGCTGAGCCGTTGCGCCTCAAGTATGGCGAGCGCCTGCGCATCACCCTGGTGAACGACACCATGATGACCCACCCCATCCATCTCCACGGCATGTGGAGCGACCTTGAGGATGAGCACGGCAAATTCATGGTGCGAAAACATACGATCGACATGCCGCCCGGTACCAAACGCAGCTATCGCGTCACCGCCGATGCCCTGGGGCGCTGGGCCTATCACTGCCACCTGCTGTTTCACATGGAAATGGGCATGTTCCGTGAAGTACGGGTTGAGGAGTAAGGGAGACGGATTATGAGCAGATATCTGAACCGTCACTCACTGATCGGTTGCACCTTTGCCATTGGCCTATTGAGTGGAATGCCTTTGGTACAAGCTGGGGAAGTCAGTGCTGAACACGCTCACGCTGCTGCTGCCATGGACAAACCAGCAACAAAGCATAAGACCAAGACAAGTGAGTCCAAGTCTGATCACGGTTCCATGAACCATGGAACGATGGACCACAGCAAAATGAATCACGAGTCGATGGATCATGACTCAAACACTAAAAAAGCGGATTGAGACCATGACCCATAAGCTTTTACGTCCGACCCTGATGGCGTTGACGGTTTCAGTCAGCTCTGTGTTTGTTGGTATCGCTACCGCGGCCGAAGAGATGGATCACTCCAAGATGGATCACGGTTCGATGGGAACCATGGACCATAGCAAGATGGGGGCAATGGATCACGGCAACATGGATCAAGGCCAAATGGAGGGCATGGATCACAGCTCCATGAATATGGATGCTGGGACGACCACCACGAGTCGGACGCCCATTCCTGTATTGACCGATGCTGATCGCAAGGCCGCCTTTCCGCCTGTCGCAGGTCATGGCGTTCATGACAAGAAACTCAACTCTTTCGTCCTCCTGGATAAGTTTGAATACCAGGACGCGGATAACGGCAGCGCCCTGAATTGGGATGCCAAAGGCTGGATTGGCGGCGACATTGATCGTTTGTGGTTGCGCTCGGAAGGCGAGCGCACCAACGGTGTGACGGAAGATGCCGAACTCCAGGCGCTTTGGGGCCACTCAATCGGTCCATGGTGGGATGTTGTCACCGGCGTACGCCAGGATTTCAAACCCGGTTCACCGCAGACGTGGGGGGCCATCGGTATCCAAGGCATGGCCCTCTACAACTTCGAAACTGAAGCAACCGCGTTCATCGGCGAGAACGGCCAGACCGCCGCCCGACT
Organism: Pseudomonas akapageensis; assembly: GCF_011355085.1. Classification (GTDB taxonomy): domain Bacteria; phylum Pseudomonadota; class Gammaproteobacteria; order Pseudomonadales; family Pseudomonadaceae; genus Aquipseudomonas; species Aquipseudomonas akapageensis. The sequence goes on from NZ_VXCP01000009.1 coordinate 78,211, forward strand.
GGAAGGTGATTACGACATTCTGCTCACCAATCGCCTGATCTTGCAGCCGACCGCCGAAGTGAACTTCTACGGGAAAAACGATCCACAGCGCGGCATTGGCTCTGGATTAGCCAATACCGAAGTAGGCTTGCGGTTGCGCTACGAAATTGTTCGTGAATTTGCCCCCTATATCGGGGTTACCTGGAATCGCGCCTACGGCAAGACCGCCGACCTGGCCAGCGATGAAGGGGAAGATACCAACGAGGCTCGATTTGTTGCCGGTATTCGCATGTGGTTCTAAGGGAGTGACATGAAAAGAACAATCAAAACGTTGTCTGCTGCCAGTGGCGTCGCCGCAATTGTAGGCGCTGGTGTCGTGTATTTCGGAGTGTTTAACGTGGGCGCCGATGACCCACATTCGCACCCGGTATATTCCCTGCTCTCGACCGCTCGGGATCGTTCGATCGAAGTGCGCTCCCGCGACATTAAGGTCCCTGACCTCACAGACGAAGCGCTCATTCGTGCAGGTGCTGGCAACTACAATGCGATGTGCATTGGTTGCCACCTGGCTCCGGGGCTCGCGCAAACCGAGTTGAGCAAAAGCCTTTACCCGGCTCCCCCGAATTTGTCGAAACTCGGTGTCGATGGAAACCCAGCCGCAGCGTTCTGGATCATTAAACACGGCATCAAGTCCACCGGCATGCCTGCTTGGGGCAAGAGCATGGCCGATCCGTATATCTGGGGAATGGTCGCATTTCTTCAACAGCTTCCGGCCATGGGGGTCGAGCAATATAAAGCGCTAGCCGCGAGCAGCGGTGGACACCAGCATGGTGGTGGTGAGTCCAAGATGCATAACCATGAAGGTCAGCATGATGGTCAAATAGAAGCGACTTCTTCACATCACCATGATGCAGACGGAGCTGTAGAGCTTGCCGAAGCTGATGTGCACCACGGCGAAACCAGCGGCGCCAATGCTCATGAGGAGGTCGTAGCACCGTCGTGGGATGAAAGTGTCGAGCACGCCCATCCTGAAGGTATGGGGCCTTCACATGGAGTTCCGGCAACTTCCGCCGCTCAGCCAAAGACTCACACCCATGCCGATGGCAAGGAGCACACTCATGCGCAATAACTTCCTTCGTTCCGGCCGGGCACTTCGCCTCGCGACATTAGCGTTTCTGTTTATCAGCTCGGCTGCCCATGCCACAGAATCGCTGACGATCGATGTCCATCGGGATCTTTACTGCGGATGCTGCAAGAAGTGGATTAAGCACCTTGAAGCGAACGGCTTCACTGTCGTTGATCATGTAGAAACCAACATGAGCGCGGTCAAGCAGGAGCTGGGTGTGGTTCCGCGACTCTCGTCCTGCCACACAGCGGTGATCAACGGAAAGTTTGTTGAAGGCCACGTACCGGCTGAGCAAATCGTCGCGTTGAGTAAGCGTACCGACCTTCTCGGGATTGCTGTGCCAGGTATGCCGACAGGCTCGCCGGGGATGGAGGTCGAGGGAGAGCAGGAGGCGTACCAGGTCATCGGCTTGACTAATGCGGGTACGGATCAAGTGATCGCTGAGTACCCGGCACACTAGTCTTCACACCGTCTGTCATCCTTGCATGGTCACTGCTCGTGACCATGCAAGTGAAGCGAACCCTTACCCAAGAACGCAGAACGCAGAACGCTGTGTGATGGAAAGCATGAGCAAGCGTAAGGGCGCATACCGAATGTCCGATTCTGGCCGATTACTGCCTATGACGAAGGGCAGCAGCCGGCTCTGGAAATTTCCTGCCAGCCTGTGCTTGTCTGAGTCTTCATTCTGACTGTCTGCGCCAAGTGCCGGGTGATGTGCCGAACTGGCGTTTGAATGCGCGACTGAACGCAGCTTCGGATTCGTAGCCAATCGCATAGCCGATTTGCGCCACATTTCCACGACCTTCGCGCAGGTGTTGCGCCGCCACGTGCATGCGCCAGAGCGTCAGGTATTGCATCGGTGGCTGTCCGACCAATGCCGTGAATCGCTCAGCAAATGCCGAGCGCGACATGCCCACCTCGAGCGCCAGGGCTTCTGCAGTCCAGCCCTCGGTGGGGCGTGCATGGAGCAGCGCCAGGGCGCGCCCGATTTGTGGATCGCGCAAACCCGCCAGCCACCCGCGCCGCTCGGCGGGGAGGCTGGCGACATATTGGCTGACGGCTTCGACGAACAGCAATTCCGATAGTTTGGCGATGACCGTGGTCGAGCCGACGCGGCCCGCCGCGATCTCACTGACAGCGAACCGGAATGAGCTTTCAATCCAGGCCCCCGACGCCGTGGCGCGGACGTCCAGTTTCAAGACCGATGGCAACGATGAAAGCAACGGACTGAAGGGTGTTTCAGAACCAAGGAATCCGCACAGCAACTGCGTGGTCGCACCGCCCCCGCCATACTTGACTCGTGCAATGCTGCCGACTTCTGGCGGCTGAATAACGTCGCTCGCCGACATGGGCGCAATGCTCAGGTCGCTGCCAAAGGTATGAGCGTCATTGCGAGGAAACAGAACGAGTTCGCCTGCCCGTACATCGATGGCGGGACTATCGTCGATTCGTACTTGCATGTTTCCGGCGACGACAAAGTGCGACGCAATGATATGTCGAGGTGCCATCAGGAAGGGTTTGCAAGCGTCCGCAGAGATTCTGCCATTGACGCACCAGGGCGCAGTGAATTCCGCCTCGAGGAAGACCCCTCCAGACAGCCGAATCACCCGCAAGACATCGGAAAACGCATCCAACACCTGCCAGCCCTCCTTTCCGGAGTCCGGAGCATGTAATCAGGCGCACTGGTCATTCATCGCCTGAACTGCGAGGCCTAGATTAGCACCAACGCGGACCCGCTGAGGCTCCGACGTCAACCGCAATGCTCCATTCCAAGTCGACCAGGGAAGCAGGAGATCCATATGAACACCCTCGCTACCATACCCAGCCCGGATTCGGCCAACGCCGCCCGTTATGCTCAGCTTGTCAGATCCTCGAAGAAGGCGGAATGGCAGATCGATCGCGATCTGCTGCAGGACCGGCGTTTCGACTTCTCGCGTAAATTCTTGCCCGACGGCCTGTCGCAGATCGACCGCCTGACCTTTCTCGCCGCGGACGAGGCGCGTCTGCTCAGTCAGATTCAGGGCCGAACCTATGCGTATATCTTTGGCCTCGTCGAGCGCTTTATCAGTGCCAAAATGCTCGATCAGGGTCGGGCCCATGTCTTTGACGATCAGCTCGCACTCGAAGCGCTGGTTCGCTTTTCCAACGAGGAGATCAAGCACCAGGAGCTGTTCGCGCGCATCGAGACGATGATTGGTGCGCAATTGCCAGCGGGATATCGTCAGGTTGCCGACCCAAACGATGTGGCGCGTGCGGTACTTGCGGCCAGCACCTGGTCGGTGCTGGCGCTGACCTGTCATATCGAGTTGTTCGTTCAGGCGCACTACGCGCAAAGCATCGCCCCGCGCGAGGAGTTGTGCCCACTGTTCAAGGATGTCTTCAAATTTCACTGGAAGGATGAAAGCCGCCACGTCGTCCTCGATGAACTGGAGTGGAAGGCGGAACACGCGAAACTCTTGCCTGCCGAGCGCGACCAGGCCGTGAGCGATCTGATTGCGCTGGTGGCGGCCGTCGACGGGATCCTGCAGGCGCAAGCGGCAGCCGATGCCGACTACTTCATGCGAAATGTACCTCGATCATTCAGTGTCGATGAGACTGCGCAGATCAAAGCCTCCGTGCTGGGTGCCTACCGCTGGCAATACATTGTCTCGGGTGTGCAGCATCCACACTTTGGCCGGCTGCTTGCGCGCATGACGACACCCGAACAGATGGCCATGATTCAGACCGCATTGGCGCCAATCATGAGCCATTGATCGACAGCAGACGGCCGACCACGCGTCGGCCGCCTGCTGATGAAAATGATTTATCGAGGATGGCCGCCATGACGATACCGATGTGGATGTTGCTTGGCTTTGCGACCTGGACGTTGTTGCTGTTGATGGCAACCGTCGGGGTGTATCGCTGGGTCAGAATCCTGTTCTCGAATGTCCCGATTGCGTCTTTTCGCAGCGATCAGCTCGAAGGCGAGGATTGGTATCGGCGCGGGACAAGAGCCCACGCGAACTGTGTGGAAAATCTGCCTGTCTTTGGCGTTATCGTGTGGGTGATTTCAGCCCTTGGTATCGACGGCCCCGCAGTGAACTTCTTGTCCATAAGCGTCCTGATCGCTCGCGTGTGCCAGTCGCTGGTTCACGTATCCCATGTGCAAACCGATACGTTCGTGGCGGTTCGGTTTACCTTCTTTTGCATTCAGTTGGTCTGTTTTCTCGCGCTCATTGTCATCGCTGCCTGGCATGGCGCTTGAATATCGCGACCGCTCCACTTATGCATCAGGCGTTTCGGACCTTCTGGAGAGCACGGGCTGTGGACGTTTCGCCGGCAGGATCTTGCCGGCCGTTTCCGCGAAGGGGGTGACGATCAGGCTGTAGATCGTCAGGTAGCGGTCGCGTTCCTGCTCCCCGATACCGAATCCGATGGTTTCAGGCTTCGAGGTGGTGACATAGAGCGTGCCGAACATCCAGTCCCAGAGTGACAGGTTGACCCCGAAGTTCTTGTTGAAGTGTCGGGGTGCGTCGCTGTGGTGGATCTGGTGCTGAGCCGGGCTGCTCAGTACATGCTCGGCCTTGGGGCCGAACGAAAGCCAGACATGACTGTGCCGCAAGTTTGCTCCCAATCCATTGAAGATGAGCACCAGATAACTGACGCCGAACAGGGTGTAACGGCTGATCTCCCCGCCACAGGCGTACCAGAAAATACCGGCATAGAAACCGACGCCGACAGCGGTCGTCAGTTTTTCGACGACCTCTTCCATGAAGTGAATCCGGCTCGCCGTCGCCGGTACCAGCACGGTGGCCGAATGGTGGACCTTGTGGAATGCCCAGAGCCAGCGGGAATGAAAGGCGCGGTGGGCCCAGTAATGCACAAAGTCTTTCACGAGAAAAACCCCCAGCCCGTAGAGCAGGGAGAGTGAAAGGTTTTCACCCAGGTGCGGGCGTGCACCCCACAGCTTGCTGAAAAAGGCGATGTAATCGCCGGAGCGCAGGATGTGCGGGTCAACCAGGCCGACAATGGGCAGCACCAGCGCGACCTTCAGGATGGCGCGCGCCAGGTAGTAGCGGTAATCCAGCAGCGCCGAGCGATGGAAATGGACCCGGTTGCCACCGATGAACTGCCACAGCGAGCGCGCGTCGGTCAGGCCGCGATGCTTCCTGAAACGGAACAGGCTGTAGGCAATGAGGTAGGACGTGAACAGAAACAGCAGACCGAGGCGGCCGTTCAGGTCGAAGATGCCGAAAAACTGGTCGAAGATGGGCTCGATTACCCACTGGGTCAGGTGCTCATAGATGAGCGAGAGAGCATCCATGACAGGCTGGCCTCGGTCAAAAAGGAGGCCATTGTAAATCAGATTGCGATTGGTAATGGTTTTTATGTGGGAATTCAGCTGAAGGACGTTATCTCGTTCCCACGCTCTGCGTGGGAATGCCGTGCCAGACGCTCTGCGTCGACCTTCAAGAGCGCTTTGCGGCGCGTCTCTGGATGCATTCCCACGCCGAGCGTGGGAACGAGGAGAACGCTCCGGCTTACGACCCGATGTAACTGGTTTTAACGACCGTGTAGAACTCCTGGGCATAGCGCCCCTGTTCACGCGAGCCGTAGGACGAGCCTTTGCGCCCGCCGAACGGTACGTGGTAATCGACGCCGGCCGTCGGCAGGTTGACCATTACCATCCCGGCCTGGGAGTGCCGCTTGAAGTGGTTGGCATACTTGAGGGAGGTGGTCGCAATGCCGGCCGACAAACCGAACTCGGTGTCATTGGCCATGGCCAGTGCCGCTTCGTAGTCTGCGACCTTGACGATATTGGCCACCGGGCCGAAGACTTCTTCACGGCTGATGCGCATGTCGGCGGTGCTGTCGGCAAACAGGGTGGGGGCCAGGAAATAGCCTTCGGTGTCGCAGGTCACCAGGTTACCGCCGGTGATCAGGCGCGCGCCTTCGTTCTGGGCAATGTCGATGTAGCCCAGGTCCTGGTCGAGTTGGGCCTGCGACACCACCGGGCCGATATCGATACCTGTCTGTAAGGCATGGCCGACCTTGATCGAACGCATGCGCTCGGCCATGGCCTCGACGAATTTGTCGTGGATACCCGCGGTGACGATCAGCCGGCTCGACGCGGTGCAACGCTGACCGGTGGAGTAGAACGCGCTCTGTACCGCCAGTTCGACCGCTTGCTTGAGGTCGGCATCGTCAAGAATGATCTGCGGGTTCTTGCCACCCATTTCCAACTGCACCTTGGCCTGGCGCGACACGCAACTGATCGCGATCTGGCGGCCAACACCGACGGAGCCGGTGAAGCTGACACCATCGACTTTGGGGCTGTTGACGATCGCTTCGCCGACGACGCGGCCGCTGCCCATCACCAGGTTGAACACACCGGCCGGAAAGCCGGCGCGCGAGATGATTTCGGCGAGCGCCCAGGCACAGCCCGGTACCAGATCGGCCGGTTTGAGCACCACGCAGTTGCCATAGGCCAGGGCCGGGGCGATTTTCCAGGCCGGAATGGCGATTGGGAAGTTCCAGGGCGTGATCAGGCCGACCACCCCCAAGGCTTCGCGGGTGACTTCAACGTGCACGCCCGGGCGCACCGACGGCAAGTAGTCACCCGACAGGCGCAGGCATTCGCCGGCGAAGAACTTGAAGATGTTGCCGGCACGGGTCACTTCGCCAATCGCTTCAGGCAGGGTCTTGCCTTCCTCGCGGGCCAGCAGGGTACCCAGCTCTTCACGACGCGCGAGGATTTCGCTGCCGACCTTGTCCAGTGCATCGCTGCGGGCCTGGATGCCGGAGGTCGACCATGCCGGGAAGGCCGCACGCGCCGCGTCGATGGCGGCATTGACCTGGGCGACATCGGCCTGGGCATATTCACCGATCACATCCGACAGGTCGGACGGATTGATGTTGGTGCTGTAGCGCGCGCCAGCGACCCACTCGCCGCCGATGTAATTGTCGAAACGCTTTGAATCAGTCATGGACGTTTTCTCCGTCAGCAAAAAAACCGCCGGTTGCCCGGCGGTCTTGAGTCATGGGTCGGTTATTGCGCGCCTTGCTTGTCCATCAGGGCAGCGAGCATTTCGTACTCTTCGCGGGTCAGGTCGGTGAGCGGGGTGCGCACCGGGCCGGCGTCGTAGCCGGCGATCTTTGCCCCGGCCTTGACGATGCTCACGGCATAGCCGGACTTGCGGTTGCGGATGTCCAGGTACGGCAGGAAGAAGTCATCGATGAGCTTGCCGACGGTGGCGTGATCGTCGCGGGCGATGGCGTGGTAGAAGTCCATGGCTGTTTTCGGGAGGAAGTTGAACACCGCCGAGGAGTAGACCGGCACGCCGAGGGCCTTGTAGGCCGCGGCATAGACTTCGGCGGTGGGCAGGCCGCCCAGGTAGGTGAAGCGATCGCCCAGGCGGCGGCGAATCGACACCATCAGCTCGATGTCGCCCAGGCCATCCTTGTAGCCGATCAGGTTCGGGCAACGCTCGGCCAGTTGCTCCAGCAGCGAGGCGCTCAGGCGGCAGACATTGCGGTTGTAGACCACCACACCGATGTTCACCGACTTGCACACGGCTTCGACGTGGGCGGCGACGCCGTCCTGGCTGGCTTCAGTCAGGTAGTGGGGCAGCAGCAACAGGCCCTTGGCACCCAGGCGCTCGGCTTCCTGGGCATATTCGATGGCCTGGCGGGTCGAACCACCGACACCGGCGAGGATCGGCACGCTGCTGGCGCAGGTATCGACCGCGGTCTTGATGATCTCACTGTATTCGCTGGCCGCCAGGGAGAAGAACTCACCGGTGCCGCCGGCAGCGAACAATGCGCTGGCGCCGTAAGGGGCCAGCCATTCCAGGCGCTTGATGTAGCCGGCGCGGTGGAAATCGCCCTGGGCGTTGAAATCGGTGACCGGGAAAGACAGCAGGCCGGCGGAGAGGATGGACTTCAGTTCTTGTGGATTCATTGTTTGCAACACCCTGAGTAGCGCACTGTGGAAAAAGTGTCAGCCTTGGCTGATGTCGTACGTCATCGTACAACTGAAAATACGAACGCTCAAGGGGGTGTGGACGATTAAATTTTCGGGGGAGGGTTCGAGGGGGATTTATGCAGGTCGAACCTTCTCCACGGGAGGGAGAAGGTCGTGATCAAGGCAGGGAAGAAACGAGTCGGGGAGGCGGGTCAAGCGTTCTGCTTCTCGGCCTCTTCATGAGCCTGGCGCAGACGCTCGCGGCTGTTGGTCAGATGCAGGCGCATCGCCGCGCGCGCAGCCTCCGCATCCTGGCGGGCGATAGCCTCATAGATGGCTTCGTGCTCATGGCTCAGGCGGTTCAGGTAGTGCTGCTGGTCGTCATGGGCCAGGCGCGCCGAGTTGAGCCGGGTGCGCGGGATAATGCTGGTGCCCAGATGCGTCATGATGTCGGTGAAATAGCGGTTGCCGGTCGACATGGCGATCTGCAGATGGAACTGAAAGTCCGAGACGACGGCGTCATTGGCATTGGCAGCGCTTTGCGCAATGGCATCGAGGGCTGCACGCATGGCCGCCAATTGTTCGGGGCTGCGACGCTGGGCGGCCAGGCCCGCGGATTCGACTTCCAGGCTGATGCGCAATTCGAGAATGGCAATCACATCACGTAGCGTGACGATCGTCGCCGGGTCGATGCGAAAGCCGCTGGGGCTGGGGCTATCCAGAACGAACGTGCCGATGCCGTGGCGCGTTTCCACCTGGCCCGCTGCCTGCAGACGCGAAATGGCTTCGCGCACCACGGTGCGGCTGACGCCTTGTTCTTCCATGATGGCCGATTCGGTCGGCAGCTTGTCGCCTCGCTTGAGATGACCGTCGCGAATGCGCTCGGTCAGCACGGTAACCAATTCCTGGGCAAGGCTGCGAGGTTTTCTGCGTGCGCGAGGCTGGGCGCTCTGGTTTTCCATGTCGAACATCGATCTCGGGAGGGGCGGTGGAGTGGGTATCATAGCTTAATGCGGTTGTACGATCACCTGTCTCGGATCCACCCCTGCTCGTTCCCACGCGGAGCGTGGGAACGAGGAAATTGCGATGTCTTCTCAGTCAGGTAATCGGCGCCGGGTTGAACAAGGTAATGTCATTGTGCAGCCTGTACCGCTCGGCCCACGTCTGCTTGCGGCCACTGGCAACATCCAGATAGTAGTGGAACAGCTCCCAGCCCAATTCTTCGATCGTGGCACGACCTGTCGCAATACGACCGGCATCGACATCGATCAGGTCCGGCCACCGTTCGGCCAGTTCGGTGCGGGTCGAGACCTTGATCACCGGGGTCATGGCCAGGCCGTAGGGCGTGCCGCGTCCGGTGGTGAAGACATGCAGGTTCATGCCGGCGGCCAGTTGCAGGGTGCCGCAGACAAAGTCGCTGGCCGGTGTCGCGCAGAAAATCAGGCCCTTGCCTTGCACCCGTTCGCCCGGGCCGAGCACGCCGCTGATTGCGCTGCTACCGGATTTGACGATCGAACCCAGGGATTTTTCGACGATGTTCGACAGCCCGCCCTTTTTGTTGCCAGGCGTGGTGTTGGCACTGCGATCGGCTTCACCGCGCTGCAGGTACTGATCGTACCAATCCATTTCCCGGACCAGTTCGGCGGCGATTTCCGGGGTTTGCGCACGTGAGGTGAGCATGTAGATGGCGTCACGCACTTCAGTGACTTCGGAGAACATCACAGTCGCGCCGGCGCGAATCAGCAGATCGCAGGCGTACCCCAGGGCCGGGTTGGCGGTAATGCCGGAAAAGGCATCGCTGCCACCACATTGCATGCCCAGGATCAGCTCGGACGCGGGCACGGTTTCACGGCGACGTTGATCGAGTTTTTTCAGGCGCACTTCAGCCAGTTCCATGATCTGTTCGATCATTTCGCCAAAGCCGTGGCTGGAATCCTGCAGGCGATACAGCCAGGGTTCGCTGAGGTCCACCGAGCTGTCATCTTCATGCATGACCTGGCCGGCCTGCAGCTTCTCGCAACCAAGGCTGATCACCAGGGCTTCACCGCCCAGGTTGGGGTTGCGCGCCAGATTGCGCACGGTGCGGATCGGGATATAGGCATCGCGCGCGGTGATCGCCACGCCGCAGCCGTAACTGTGGGTCAAGGCCACCACGTCATCGACGTGCGGGTAACTGGGCAGCAGTTCTTCGCGTATGCGCTTGACCGCATGCTCCAGTACGCCTGCGACGCACTGCACCGTGGTGGTGATACCCAGGATGTTGCGGGTGCCCACGGTACCGTCGGCGTTGCGATAGCCCTCGAAGGTAAAGCCTTCCAGCGCCGGCAAGGCGGCGGGCGTCGCGTCGGCCATGGGCAGGCTGTCGAGCGGGGGTGCCGAAGGCATTTGCAGCTGGGTTTCCTTGACCCAACTGCCCTGGGGCAGATCTTGCAGGGCGTAGCCGATGACCTGGCCATAACGTATGACCTTGCCACCCTTGGCAATATCGACCAGTGCCACCTTATGGCTCTGCGGAATGCTTTCAATGACCGTGAGGCCATCGGGAAAGCGACTGCCTTCTGCCACCCCCTGGTCATTGACCACCACCACGACGTTGTCGTTCTCGTGCAGGCGAACGTAGCGCGGGGAGTCGGAATGTTCGATCAGTTGCATGGGTTGGCCCTTTTTCTAGCGGTTCAGGCTGAATCGGATGGCCTCCTGCCGGGGCGGGCAGGAGGCTTTTTTTCTTACCGACGATCTTGTGCGAGCTTGGCATCGCCAGGGTGGTCCGCCGCGGCGTTGTGCTGGCTGGCGTCTTCACGCAGTTCCACACGCTTGATCTGGCCGACGATCACCAGGTAGCTGAACACGGCCACCAGGGCATTGGCGCCAACATACACCAGGGCCCATTTGAAGGAGCCCGTCGCGCTGATGATGTAGCCAATGATGATGGGTGTGGTGATCGAGGCAATGTTGCCGAAGGTGTTGAACATGCCACCGGACAGCCCGGCGATCTGCTTGGGCGAAGTGTCGGAGACCACGGCCCAGCCCAGCGCACCCAGACCCTTGCCGAAGAATGCCAGGGCCATGATGCCGACCACCATCCATTCGGCATCCACATAATTGCAGATGATCATGGAGGTCGAAAGCAGCAGGCCGACCACGATCGGTGCCTTGCGTGCGAAGGTCAGCGAACTGCCGCGGCGCAACAGATAATCGGAAATGATCCCGCCGAGCACGCCACCGATAAACCCGCAGATGGCCGGTAACGAGGCGATGAAACCCGCCTTGAGGATCGACATCCCGCGTTCCTGGACCAGGTACACCGGGAACCAGGTCAGGAAGAAGTAGGTGATGGCGTTGATGCAGTATTGCCCCAGGTACACGCCCAGCATCATGCGGCTGGTCAGCAGTTGCTTGATATAGCCCCATTTCGGACCGGTACTGCCGGGCTGGCGCGGCTTGTCCATATCCACCAGGCCACCGTTGCGCTCGATGTGTTCGAGCTCTGCGGCGCTGATCATCGGGTGTTCCTTGGGGTTGTAGATGAGCTTGAGCCAGGCGATCGAGAACAGAACGCCCAGGGTGCCCATGACCACGAAAACGTGCTCCCAGCCCCAGGCATGGACGATGTAGCCCATGAGCGGCGCAAACAGCACGGTGGCAAAGTACTGGGCCGAGTTGAAGATGGCCGATGCCGTGCCGCGTTCGGCGGTGGGGAACCAGGCCGCGACGATCCGGGCATTACCGGGGAATGAAGGCGCTTCGGCAAAGCCCACCATGAAACGCAGCATGAACAGGGCGACGATCGCGTTGGCCACCGGCATGTAGCCGACGAAGCCTTGCATCACGGTGAACGCCGACCAGGTGAAAATGCTCATGGCGTAGACTTTCTTCGAGCCGAAACGGTCGAGCAGCCAGCCCCCCGGGATCTGGCCGAGGACATAGGCCCAACCGAACGCGGAGAAGATAAAGCCCAGGGTCACGGCGTCGATGCCCAGGTCCTTTTGCAGGCTGGAGCCGGCGATGGAGATGGTGGCGCGATCGGCATAATTGATCGTGGTCACGACAAACAGCATGAACAGAATCAAATAGCGTACATGCGTCTTTTTCGTCGCTTGCATGCGGGTGTACTCCCACTAGTTATTTTTGTGCGGGTTGGATGTGATCAGCTGTGTGATACGTTATCGTACAACTGCGGTTAATTCTAGATGTCGTTCGTCTCTTTTTGACGTTTTCTGTGGGGGCAGTATTGGGGTTGATGCAGGGGGGTGATTTGTTATCGTACAACGAACGCCTGCTGCGCAGGCGAGCGCAGCCTGCGGCAGCGGCTACAGAGGTTCGGCTTGCTACGGTTGGCGTAGCCGCTGCCGCCAGGCTGCGCTGGAGTCCCGCAGGGGCTCCCCGGCGTCCTCAGGCAGGGAACTGGACCATCCAATGCCTGGCAATCTCCTCACGCCGACAAATCCACACCGCGTCGTGGCCCTGCACGTAATCGAGAAAGCGTGCCAGCGCCATGGCCCGCCCGGGATGGCCGCTGATCCGCCCATGCAGGCCAATGCTCATCATCTTCGGGTGATGCGCGCCTTCCTGCCACAGCAGGTCGAACGCATCCTTGAGCAGCTGGAAAAAATCTTCCCCGCAACTGAATCCGTTCGGCAGCAGATAGCGGCAGTCGTTGTTGACCAGGGTGTAGGGGATTATCAGATGGGCAGGTGAACCCGGGAGCCAGTAGGGCAGGTCATCGTTGTAGGCGTCCGAGCTGTAAAGGAACCCACCTTCTTCGCGCAACAGACGACGGGTGTTCTGGCTGACCCTGCCGGTGTACCAGCCGGTGGGGCGTTTGCCGCAGATCCGTTCGATCACTTCGAGGGTGAGGCGGATATGGCGTCGCTCTTCGTCTTCTGGAATGTCGCGATAGTCCAGCCAGCGATAGCCATGCCCGGCAATCTCATGACCGGCAGCACAGAGCGCATGGCCGATCGCCGGGGTGAGTTCCAGCGCCCGGCCGACGGCGAAGGCGGTCAGCGGCAGACCACGGCTGTCGAACAGTTCCAGGATGCGCCAGACACCTGCACGCGAGCCGTATTCGTACATGCCCTCGACACTCAAGTCCTGCTCCCCGATGCGCGGCGGCCGGCCCGGCAGTTCGTGCAGATAAGCCTCCGACTGGACATCGCCATTGAGGATGCAGGACTCCGCGCCTTCTTCGATGTTGAGGACGAACTGGACGGCGACGCGCGCTTCACCGGGCCATCGCGGGTGGGGAGGGCAGCCGCCGTAACCTATCAGGTCGCGAGTGGCCATCAGCCCAGCTCGAAGGTTGTGACGCCGAAGATACGTTCGTGCGCGATCGCCGGTGCAGGACCGAGGTACATGCGTGCGCAGCCGAACACCTCGACCATCGCGTGCTGCTGCACGAGCGCCATGGCAGCGGGGTTATTCTCCGGGGCATCGAGAAACACCGGGCCACCCTGGGCAAAATTCGCCAGCTGCACGAAGAGGGCATTGGCGGCCAGGGCGTCATCGGCGAACAAGGGGCCGATCTTGTAGCCATGCCGGCAGAGCCTGGCGACGCCATAACCGCTCAGCTGTCCATTGTGCCGGCAGCCCAGGGCGAGTGCGTCGGGTTGGCTGACCCAGCCGCTGAGGAAGGTTGCGCGCGCGGCGGGGAAGCAACTGCGGTCGTAATCGACGACCTGATCGAAGGGGACGCTGGCCAGGGGGACGATGTCCTGGCCGTCAACCTCTACTGTCACCAGCGGTTCACTGATTTCGGCGCGAAAACGCATGTTGCGGTGGGAGAAGACGAAGCCACCCTTGGCGTAGTAGTCCTGCATGGCGAAGACGCCGTCCATGCCGATGCTCGCACCGGGGTGCAGGCGCGCGAGAAGTCTATCGCGGCGGGCGTGCCAGAGCATATTGCCGAGGCCCTGGCCGCGAAATTCGGGCCGGACGATGAAGAACCCCATGAAGCCGAAGTCGCCATGGTAGGAAGTGATGGCGCCGCCACCGATCAACTCGCCGCGCAGGTCCGCCGCGATGAAGGCATCCGGGTCCGTCGCCCAGAACAGCTCGGCATCGTGAAGGCCGGGGTTCCAACCCTCCCGGGCAGCCCAACCGACGAGTTGGTCCAGTTCGGGGCGGGTCATGTGGCGTATGTTCAACACCGCGAAGTCTCCATGGCGAATCTTTTCGGTATAGCTCAGTCTGCGGCACGCAACATCAGTCAATGACCCTCGACTTTCAGGACAAGGGCTCTCGACGCTTGCCGGTCAGGGCAGCGATGGCAAGCGCAATCGCGATCAGCACCAGCGCGACGGCGAAGGTAATGCGCATGCCGCTGGCGACGGACTCGGGAGGCGCCGTGGTGATATCGGCTGTCGCCGAGGCGAACACGAACACCGCGCCCAGGGCCGATGCACCGGTGATCAGCCCGAGATTGCGTGACAGGTTGAGCATGCCGGCGATGACGCCCCGTTGCTCGGGGCGGATTTCTGTCATCACCGCGGTGTTGTTGGCCGTCTGAAACAGTGCGTAGCCGAGGGTGACGATGACTATGGGGGCGATGTAGCCACAGATGCCAAGCGTCTCCGGGATCAGCGCCAGCATGAGGCAACCCGCCGCCACGGCGATGAGTCCGCCGACCGTGACGTGCCGGGCGCCAAAGCGATCGGCAAGACGACCTGCCGGGACTCCCGCCAATGCCGCGGCAAACGGCCCGACCGACAAGGCCAGCCCGACCCGCGCGGCATCCAGCCCGAGTGCATGGGCGAGATAGAAGGGCCCGACGACCAGGGTCGCCATCATCACCGTCGAGACGAGTGCGCTCATGGCCAGGCTCGCGCCGAGCACCGGGTCGCGGAACATCGCCAGTCGAATCAAGGGGGATCGGGCTTTCGCCTCGGCGAGCACGAACAGGCCGACGCCCAGGCCAGCTGCCAACAGCAACGCCATGTTCAGCGGGCCGAAATGGCCGCGCCCGAGCGTCATGGCGAGCGCATAAGCGGCAAGCGTCAGTGCCAGCAACAGCGTGCCCAGAGGGTCGAAACCGGCACGAGCGGTCTTCGGCTCCAGGCGATCGACGGGCAGGTAGCGGCGGGCGAGCAGCAACGTCAGGATGCCCAGGGGTACGGTAATGAAGAAGACGGCCTGCCACCCGAACCCGGCGATCAGAACACCGCCGAGCGACGGCCCCAGGGCTGTGCCAATCGCCGACATCGTCCCCAGCAGGCCCATGGCGCTTGCGGTCCTGGCCTTTGGAACCGTCTCGCCGACACAGGCCATGGTCAGGGCCATCATCGTGGCCGCGCCAAGGCCCTGCAGGACCCGCGCGACAACCAGCAGGCCGAGCGTAGGGGCCAGGCCGCACAGGGCCGAGGCCAGGGTGTAGACGAAAATGCCGGCCAGCAGCAGTCTGCGCCGGCCGATGATGTCGCCGAGCCGTCCGACGCTGACGATCAGGGTGGTGATGGCCAGCAGGTAAGCGAGGACGATCCACTGGGCTTGCTGGAAGGAGGCATCGTATGCCTGCGCCAGGGTCGGCAGGCCAACATTGGCGATGCTGGTGCCGAGCGAGGACAGCAACATGGAGAGCGAAAGGCTGGCGAGCGCCCACCGAACCGAAGGTGTCCGTTGTGCAGTTGCGGCTACTGCTTCATTCAGTCCTGAAGTGATCGGTTTCATCGTGCCCCCTTTTTTCCGATGGCTCGCGACATGGAGCTGTCGGAAATCTACGCTTGGGCATAACATGGCGGAAGGCGCACCATTTGCACTTTATTCGTGCGTTTGACGCCATATCTCCATGATGCCGTGCCAGGGCCGAAGCATGTCCACGCCTGATTTCAACCTGCTGGTCACCCTTGATGTGCTGCTCGCCGAAGGCAGCGTTGCCCGCGCAGCGGAGCGCTTGCGCCTGAGCCCGTCGGCGATGAGCCGGGCGCTGGCGCGATTGCGTGAAACGACGGGCGATCCGCTGTTGGTCAGGGCCGGGCGCGGTCTGGTCCCGACCCCACGGGCGCTGGAACTGCGCGAGCGGGTCAACCAACTGGTGCAGGACGCTGAAGCGGTTCTGCGCCCGGTTGAGAAACTTGACCTCGGAAAGCTGGTCCGCACGTTCACGCTACGTACCAGTGAAGGCTTCGTGGAGAACTTCGCCGCCGACCTCATCGGGCGCATCGGTGAGCAGGCCCCCGGCGTGCGGTTGCGCTTCATGCACAAGACCGATAAAGACAGCACGCCCCTGCGCGACGGGAGCGTCGATCTGGAAACCGGTGTCGTGGGCAGCACCGCAGGTCCCGAGGTGCGTACCCAGGCATTGTTCCGCGACCGTTTCATCGGCGTCGTGCGCGGGGGGCATCCCCTGAGCGAAGGCGAGATCACGCCTGCCCGTTATGCGGCGGGCAGGCACATCAGCGTGTCACGGCGGGGGCTCGACACGGGACCTGTCGATGAAGTCCTGAACCCGCTCGGGCTTGAACGCGAAATCGTGACGATCGTCGCCGGGTTTTCAACGGCGCTGGCGCTGGCCCGAGCCACGGACCTGATCGCCACGGTTCCCGAACGGCACAGCGCCAACCTGCGCGTCGGCATGCACAGCTTTGCGCTGCCCCTGCCCATGCCGACGTTCACGGTTTCGATGCTCTGGCATCCACGGCTCGATGCCGACCTGGCGCATCGCTGGTTGCGAGGCTGCCTGCGCGACGTTTGTGCTACTGCGAGCCCGTCCTGGGGCGGCGAACGGCTCTGATCTTCCCGCTGTTGCCGCCGCCGCAGAAGAACCGATCGCCGCCATCGGCCTCCAGGCCCGACACGCCGACGCCAGGCGGCATCTCCAGTTGCTCCAGGACCTCTCCGGTGCGTGAATCGACGTGTCGCAATTCACTCTGCTCACCTTCCCAGGTGCCATGCCAGAGCTCGCCGTCGACCCAGGACACCCCGGTGACGAAGCGGTTGGACTCGAGGGTACGAATAATCGCCCCTGTCTGGGGATCGATCTGATGGATCTTGCGCTCCCGATACTGTCCCACCCAGAGCGTCCCTTCGGCCCAGGCGAGCCCCGAGTCAGCACCGCCGCCGGGCGCGGGGATCGTGCCGAGCACATGGCCCGTCTGCGGATCGATCTTCTGGATGCGATCCTCGGCGATCTGAAACAGGTGCTGGCCGTCGAAGGCCGTTCCGGCGTGGGCGGCGACATCGATCGAGCGTAGCGTCTTGCCGCTCGCAGGATCCAGGGCGTTGAGCTTTTCGCCGCTGGCAAACCAGACGTTCCGGCCGTCCCAGGTAAGCCCGTGCACATGGTCGACGCCCGGGAAGGGTCCATATTCGCGGATGATTTCGGCTGCTGATCGTTTCATGCTTGCATCCTCAAAGCGGGGTGGTGAGACATACCCTAATCAATCGGGAGGGGAGCGGGGAGTAACAAGGTCGTCGTGAATCCCGCCACGGAAGGCGTTATCCAGCGACGCGTTCGCCCCTGACCGAACGACTGCACCGTGCCGGCTGCCGCCAGTGTCTCGAGGGCCCGTTGCACGGTGCGCTGACTGGCTCCGAGCGCCAACGCCAGCGCCGAGCTTGACCAGGATTCGCCATCGGCGAGGAAGGCGAGCACCGCAGCGTGCTTCTCCTCCACGGGCCGAGCCAGAACGACCACCTCGCGTGCGCGGCACGGCACCAGCGCAAACCCATGTTTGGTCGCCGTCACTCCAGCCAGTGCTCCCAGCGCGGCACGAAGCCGCCCGATTTCGACGCGCAACCGTGCGCGATGGGATTCATCGACGAACTTCGCCCGGAATGCCCGCAAGATCAGTGTGTTCCTCGGCACATCTGCCGGCCAGGCTTCGCCCAGGGCGCATGCCAGCGCGAACAGCACCGGACGCCTGGCGAGCGAAACCACTGTGTTTTCGTCGCGCACGACATGACGGCACGCGTCCACCACCAGCGCCCCCGATACCAGCAAGGCTTCAACATCGTCGAGCAGGAGCAGGCGCTCTTCGCCACGCGCGATCTGCCGTGCCGCGGGCGTGTCCAGGAGCAGCAGCGCGCTTTCGACTTCCGCCGTCAGCGCCGGGATGCCTGCGTGGCGTGCGGCCTTTTCAGCCCGGGCGAGGGCAGCGTGCGCCGTGCGGGTGTGCAGGCGTCGCAGTGCAATTCCGGCTACGACTAGCTCGTGGGCGGCCCGGGATGCAGGCGGGAAGGGTGCGGGATCGAGCTCGGCGAGCAACCGCTCGGCCTCATCCAGTCGCCCGATCAGCAGCAGGCGCCGCACCTCGAGATGCCGCGCGTGGGCGGCGTTGATCCGATCGCCATGGGCGTCGAGGGTCACCCGCGCGGCGTCGAGCGCCTTTGCCGGCCAGCCCAGATCCCGTGAAACGAGCGCGATCTCGGCCTCGGCGACGACACACCGCGCGCGGGCCACGGCCTCGTTCGGGCCGAAGGCACGCGCCGCACTGCGCAGCAGCGCCTTGGCACGAACGAAATCGCCGAGCTGCGCCATGGCGATGCCGCGAAGCGCGAGTGCCGGCGCGTCGTCGCGCAAGGCGACCCGGTTCAGGGCGCCGAGGGGATCACCCGCCGCGAGCGCACGCGCGGCGGCCGTGATCAGGGAGTCCATTTGAATCGCGCCACGCTTGTCACTCCCACCGTCCGCTGCCCGTCGATTAGTCTATCTCACGACGCTCGATCAGCAGGGTTCAGCCGGAGCTTTCAGGGGGCGCCGAACACCATCGTCCAATAGACGCCCTTGTCGCTGCGCGAATTCGCGGCATAAGCCGCGCCAACCTGGGTAAACATCGGGTTCATCAAGTTGGCGCAATGCCCGGGGCTGGCCAGCCAGCCGGCCATCGCCTGGTTCGGCGAGCCTTGCCCGGCGGCGATGTTCTCGCCGATCTTGCGGCCACGGTAGCCGGCGCCCCATGCCCGGTCCGCCGGCATGTCACCGTCGGGGTCCTCGTGGGCGAAGTAGTTATCGGAGGCCATGTCCCGGCTGTGTTGCTGCGCTGCCGTACCCAGTGCTGCACTCCAGGTCAGCGGTCGCGCGGCGGCGAATCGCTGGCGACCGCACAGGCGTGGCCTGGCTCGTGCCGCGTTGACCTGGGCGAGCAACGTCTTTGCCGCCGCGCGTGGGTCGCCCATATGACCATCGATCAGAGGTCGCGCCAGTACCACTTGCCACTCATCATCGTCACGGCTGACGCCGATATCGGCAAACTGGGCATCGAGCAGGGCCCCACAGTAGCGGCGCTCGAGCATGTCGAAGGCCGCGTCGGCATCTTCTGCGCCGACCACACGGATGCTGCGTACCGACACCGCTTGATAGCCCGAATCCTTCAGCGTCTCGCGCAAACTGCCATCATCACCGATTGGCAAGGCCAGCTTCGATTTCAGCGCCAGGGGCGTCAAGGCTCTGGCCGAGCGCTTTTCGCAGCGTTGGGGGGCGGCGCGGTAGTCGTTGATGGCGTCCACCAGTTGCCGTTCCCCGCGGGCATGGGCGGGGCTGGTGAGCAGAGGAAACAAAGGAATGAGGCACAGCGGAACGTAGCGAGAGGAGCGGACGGTTTTGCGCATGTGGCAAACAGCTCGGATGTTGTTGTGGGTAGGGGTTCCAAAGCGCAGCTAAGACTGCGAATCCCAAACCAAGTTTCAGCATGGAGAGTACAAATTTCTCGTTCCCACGCTCTGCGTGGGAACGAGGACCACTGAGCAATCAGACCGGTTATGATGACCCCACCCAACGCTCATCATTCAAGCCAAGTCAGAACCTCGATGCCCACCATCACCCTGTATGAAACCCCGCCACCCGAGCCCATCAAAAGCCAGATCCTGCAGATGGTCGTCGACTACGTCACCGATATCAGCATGGTGGCCATCGCGCCGAGCAACCCGCTCTATAACCTGTACCAATACGGTGTCGGCTATGAAGTCCATCTGTACCTGGACGCCATGGACGGTTCCAAAGGCATTCCGGTCGAATTGATCGTGGCGGTGGATGACCAGGATCCTGACACGGTCGTCGGCTTCTTGCTGTATCTGCCGGTGCAGGACGATCCCGAGGCGAGCGCAGTGGCCTATATGGGCGTGCGGGCAAGCCATCGACGGCGGGGTATTGCGCGGGCGATGCTGCAGGACATGGTCGCGCGCTACCCCCATGCCGAGCTGGCCTGTTTCGTGGGCAAGGTGCCGTATTTCGAGGCCATGGGCTTTCAGGTCGTGGGCGCACGCGGTCCGCAGGTGCTGATGAATACCCGCGATCACGGCACCGACGGGCTGTTGGCGGTGCTGGATGTGGCGCCGATCTATAACTCAGTGGAGGTCCGGCAGATTCATACGTATCTGCTCAAGCAGCACGGGAAAAGAGCGATGGTGGATGCCGAGAAACAGCGTGACCGGCACCTCGATCAGATGACTCGCCAGGCGCAGGCCTTTGTGCGGGAGCGCCTTGGCGAGGCCGCGGCGCTGAACAGCGGCCGCCAGCCACGCTTGCTCTGATAGGCGTTACTGGGTCCCGAACATCGCCGTCCAGTAGATGCCCGCGTCACTTTTCGGGTCCACGGCATAGGCAGCACCCAAGTCGCGGAACTGCGGGTTCATGAGGTTGGCGCAGTGCCCCGGGCTGGCCAGCCAGCCATCGACCACCTTGCGCGCGGTGTCTTGCCCGGCGGCGATGTTCTCGCCGATCTGCTGGGCGACATAGCCTGCCAGTTCGGCCCGGTCACCCGGCGTGCGGCCATCGCGGTCCCTGTGGTCGAAGAAGTTGTTGTTGGCCATGGCCCGGGTATGGGTCTCGGCCGCCGTCGCCAGCGTGGCATTCCAGGTCAGCGGCGCCGTGGCGGCAAAGGCCTGGCCGCCGCACTGACGTGGCTGGGTGCGGGCGGTGTTGATCATCGTCAGCAGCTTCTGTCCCTCCGCCTGCCAGTCGCCCAGACGCCCGGCCAACAACGGACGGGCCAGCACGATGCGCCAATCACGACCCTCGTGGCCTACACCGATATCAATGAATTGCGGGTTGAGCACCACCTGGCAGAAGCTCTCCTGCACCGCTTTCATGGCCGCCTGCGCATTAACAGGCCCGTTGAGGCTGATCGACTGGACGCTCACCATCGGATAACCCGTACTCGCCAGCGCCTGCTGCAGGTCGCCGGTGCTGCTGGTGGACAGCACCAGGCGCGGATCGGTGACCAGTGGCGGCAGTTCCGCAGACGCCTGGCCCGCACAGCGCTGCGCCTGGCTGCGATAGGCGTTGATCGAGTCGACCAGTTGCGTTTCCTCGGTCGCCATCGCGCAGGCAGCGAAAGCCAACCCCAGCGACAGCCCGGCTAGACGGACAGCGAATGACATGACGCGCATGAAAATCTCCCTTGAACTGACTGCGCTCATGATGCGCGATTTCGCCCTACCTAGTGCAATGCCTTTTTTCACACCGAAACAGTATTCGTTTGCAGTGTGGTGGAATGATTTTGCTACTACCCTGTTGATTAAACAAAGCGAAGTCGCCTTTCAGTGAGAAGGTCCGACCATGCGCCTCATATGGCTAACATTCTGCCTCGCATCGGCCCTTATCGGAGGCCAGGCGTTCGCCGCTGGCCAGGCGCAAAACGCCGAAACGGCTGAAGACAAGGCGCAGGTACTGGAAAAAAAAGCCGCAGAGGGCAGCGCGGCGCCCAAGGCCGATGCCATCACCAAAACCGAAGTGCAGGCCGTCGACCCCAAAGGCGCAGCCGCGCTGGACGATGCGATCACCTGCCTGGCACGTTCCATCTATTGGGAAGCCAAAGGCGGGGAGCCTGCCGACATGGAAGCCGTTGCCAGCGTTGTCATGAACCGGGTCGGCCATGAGGGCTTTCCGGATACGGTTTGCAAGGTGGTCAAGCAAGGCTCCGAGAAAAAAGCCTGTCAGTTCTCCTGGTGGTGCGATGGGCGTTCGGATCAAGTGGTGGAAGACGACCGCTACACGATCGCCAAGGAAATCGCGCGAAAGGCACTCAACCAGCAACTGACCGACCGAACCCAGGGTGCCTTGTATTTCCACAACAGGCACGTGTCGCCCGACTGGGCCAAGGAATACATCAAGACCACCGAGACCGGGTATTTTCTCTTCTACAAGCCTCGCGCTGGTGAAGCCCACTAACGTCGCGATCCACGCTTCCTCGTTTCCTCGTTTCCTCGTTTCCTCGTTCCCACGCTCTGCGTGGGAATGCATCCCCAGACGCTCCGCGTCCCACTCGGAAATGTCGACGCGGAGCATCTGACACGGCATTCCCACGCGGAGCGTGGGAACGAGAAGGCGGCTTGCTGCTGGTGTCGGCCTGGTTGACCGTGCTGATATAAGTCGAAGGTGGTCAGGGCTGGGCGATTTAAACAGCCGCCTGCTGGCTCACTCGGGTGATAATGCCGGGTCATCGTTTTCAGAGCCCGTCACCTACATGTTCGAGATCAAACCGCAGAACCCGGAAACCTATCGTCAGCAAACGCGGCGCAGCACGGTGATCATCGCATTGATCTTCGTCTCGCTGGCCATGGTGCTGTCCAGTGCGGCGGTGATGATGTTCGGCGAACAGGGAGGCGATAATTTTCGCTTGAACCTGGCCGGTGTATTGGTGGCGCTGGTGTCGTGCATGGTGCTGATGCGGGTGAAGTTCTGGTCGCAGCCGTGGATGGCCGCGGCGGTCTACGGCTGGCAGCTAAAGCGCAGCCTGATGAGCGTGACCAATGTCATGCACCACGTCAAAACCCGCGTGCAGGCGGGCGATCCGGCAGCCATGAAGCTGTTGCGCTTCTATCATCTAGGCGTCACCCAGATGCACCAGTTGGACGCCAACTCGAGCGCCTTGAGCCAGATGGTGCACGAGATCGATCAGCACAAGGCGGCCATGGAAGCCCAGGGAATGGACACTGACCAACCGCGCCTGGACCCGGAATGGCTCGAGGCGGTGAAGAAGGCCGGTGCGGTGAAATAGGCGTACATAAAAGGTTCGTGCGACCGGTTCGTCGTGCCTGGCAAAGGCGAACCGGCCGCGCGGCGCATCATGCGGTCAAGACGTTGAAGGCCACGTCAATGTTGCCTCGCGTCGCTTTCGAGTACGGGCAGATTTCGTGCGCGCCGTGCACCAGCGCCGTTGCGACTTCCTGCGTCACGCCGGGTACGCGCACTTCGAACCGGGCCTGGATGAAATAGGCTGCGCCGGTCTGGCCCAGGTCGACCTCGATGTCGACGGACAGGTCGGATGGAAGCTCCAGCTTCATCTCCTTGGCCACGACCCCGATTGCCGCGCTGTAACAGGCTGACCATGCCCCCGCGAACAGTTGCTCGGCGGTCGGGTGTGGCTGGATGGCGTTGAATACGTGCGCCGGGGTCGCGCTGCCGGGCGAGGAGAGCTGGATGTCGAGGGTGCCATTATGGCCTCGCGACGTTTTACCAGCGCTGCTGGCGGTGGTGTGGGTTTTGCCTGTTACCAGGACTTTTTCGATTTTGCTCATGGGTGATTCCTCAAGGTTTGGTTTGTTATCGCATACGATAAAGTCGTATGCGATATATTCTATGGGCAAAAATGCCGTTCGGTATCAATTCTGCACGGGCACATCACGCCGTGATGACATTCAGGGCAACGTCGATGTTGCCGTGTACTGCCTTCGAGTACGGGCAGATTTCGTGGGCGGCCTGGGCCAGCGCTGTCACAACCTCGTGCGCCAGTCCCGGTGCGCGCACATGAAAGCGTGCCTGGAGGAGGTAGGCCTGACCAGTCTGGCCCAGATCGATCTCGATGTCGACGGACAGATCCGCTGGCAGTTCAATGTTCTTTTCCTTGGCGACCAGGCCGACGGCGGTGATGTAACAAGCCGACCAGGCTCCCGCAAACAGCTGCTCTGCAGTCGGGTGCGGCGCGATGGCGGTGAACACGTGCGCCGGTGTCGCGTTGCCGGGCGAGGAGAGTTGGATGTCGAGGGTGCCATTATGGCCGCGTGAAGTACTGCCAGTGCTGCTGGCGGTGGTGTGGGTTTTGCCGGTAAACAGTACTTTTTCAATTTTGCTCATGGGGTGAATCCTCAAGGTTGCGATTGATGAATCTTTAATATCGCTTACGATTAAATCGTGTGCGACTTAATATTCGGGCAGAAGGCGATCGATGTCAAGCGATTGCACTGCACCGTTCATCGGGGGTTGTATTTGCGATAACCCCGAAGCGGGAGAAACCCTGGAGCGGGCTTGCCCGCGATGGCTTCACCGCGGCGTTTCAGGCAGTCCGCGCCGCCTGAATCGCGGGCAAGCCCGCTCCACAGCGCAGTCATCAGCACTTGCACCAATTGGCCGCCTTCTGGCGTAGCCCAGCTTCCTGCAAGTTCTGCAATCAGCTGATTGGTAGTGGTCAGGGTCACACCGCCGAGTTTGCCCGGCTTTATCCTGGTATCAGCTTCGAGTTCGATCTGACCCCGCGTCAGGTCGACTTGATCAGTGAACCGGTCGATGTGGTCATTCGCATGGGCGAGCCTGCGACCTCGAACCTGATCGCTCGCAAACTCGCCAGCTTGCGACGCTGCCTGTATGCATCGCCGCGCTATCTCGAACTGTCCGGTCATCCTGCGCATCCCTCGGATCTGATCAACCACGAATGCCTGCGCTTGCGCGGACCCGGTGCCGAGCGCTGGGCGCTCACCAGCGATGAAGGGGCTGAGGATGTGGAGATTGGCGGCCGATTCGAACTCAATAGCGTGGGCATGATCAAGCGTCTGGCGACGCTGGATCTGGGTATCGCGTTACTCGCGCAAGGCATCGCGGCCCAGGACCTTGCCAATGGAACGCTGTGCAAAGTATTGCCGCAGTGGCATGCCTCGCCCATCTCGGTCTACGCCCTCACCGAGACGCGGCTGCTGCCGGCGAAGACTCAGCGGTTTATCGAGTTTCTGCGCGACAAACTCGACAATGCATAGGGCTATCCTCAGGAGTACTTCAACAGGAGTGCTCAGCAGATATGAATACTCGACTTTATGTGATGACAAGTTTCGCCGTGCAGCCAGCCGGGCTTGAAGAAATGCGCGGGTTGCTGGCGCAGTTGAGCGAGCAGTCCCGTCAGGAGCCGGGCTGCCTGGAGTATGGTTATTACCAGTCCTTGACCAACCCATTGGAGTTTTCTTCCTTCGAGGCGTGGCAGGGCCCGGAGTTTGAAGCACAGCATTGGCAGACGCCTCATCTTCAACAAGCGCTTGCCCGCGCCGCCGGGTTGTTTGACGGCGAACCCAAAGTCGTCAGGTACCAGCGTCTGACTTGATGCTGGTCCTGCTCTTCGAGTAGCGGTCTCAGCCAAGGTGCGGTGAGGTCAGCACGATCTTGCCGATATGACGGCCGCTGTCGATCAGCTCATGGGCCTGGCGGGCCTGTTCGAGCTTGAACGTCTCGAAGATCACAGGCTTGAGCTTGCCGGCCTGGATCAGCGGCCATACCTGCGCTTCCAGCTCGGCGATGATCTGCGCCTTTTCGTCGGGGCTGCGCGAGCGCAGGGTCGAGCCGATGTGGGTCAGGCGCTTGGCCAGCATGGGGAAGAGGTCCAGATCCTTTGCCGCACCCTTGATCACGCCGATCTGGACGATGCGCCCGTTCATTGCGGCGGCCTGGAAATTCCTGGCCACGTAATCGCCTGCGATGATGTCGACGATGACATCCACGCCGCGACCGTCGGTGGCCTCCATTACTGCTTCGACGAAGTCCGCTTGCTGGTAGTTGATTGCCACGTCGGCCCCCAACGCCAGGCTTGCCTGACGGTGCTCTTCATTGGCCACGGTGGTAATGATCTTCGCCGCGCCGAATGCCTTGCCCAGCATGGTCGCAGTCGTACCGATCCCGGAGGCGCCGCCATGGATCAGCAGGGTCTCGCCTTGCTTGAACTGGCCGCGCTGGAAGAGATTGACCCAGACGGTCATGAAGGTTTCCGGGAGTGCCGCCGCTTCGATGAGGCTCAAGCCCTTGGGCAGTTGCAGCGTCGTGCGTTCGTCGGCCACGGCGTACTCGGCATAGCCGCCACCCGGGATCAGGGCGCTGACCTTGTCGCCGATGGCAAAGCGGCTGGATGCGCTGCCAAGGGCGACGACTTCTCCCGAGATTTCCAGGCCGGGGATATCGGAAGCACCGGCAGGTGGGTCGTACAAGCCCTGGCGCTGCAGTACGTCAGGCCCGTTCACTCCGGCTGCCTGGACGCGAACAAGTACTTCGCCGGGGCCGGGCTCAGGCGTCGGCCGTTGCACCGGCATCAGGACTTCGGGGCCACCCGGCCGGGTGATCTCGATTGCGGTCATGTGCAGGGGGATGGGGGCGTTGAGACTCTGCATGGTTGCTTCCTCGTTAGTAGGACCTGGCCGGCTGGGGCCAAGTCGGGATGCTCGCCATGCTAGTAGCCTTGTATGATGCAGTCGCGCAGTGTTATTTCATTGATAGGATGCATAAATGCATCACGAGGTGAACCCATGAACTGGGACGATGCCCGGGTATTTCTGGCCCTTGGCCGAGAACAGACCCTTCGCGGGGCGGCGCGAGCGCTGCACGTCGACCAGGCGACAGTCGGGCGCCGCATCGCCGCGATGGAGCGTAACCTGGGCTCCATGCTGTTCCTGCGCACGTCCACGGGCTATTTGCTGACCGCGGCCGGGGAGGCCGCATTCGAAGCCGCCGAGAGCATGGAGGCTGCCGCCACCGAGCTGATGCGCAGGACCCAGGGGCTGGACAAGGCGCTGTCGGGCGAAGTGCGGGTGACCACCACCGACTTCCTCGCCGTTGACTTCGTCATCCCCGCCATTGCCCGGGTGCATGCCGAGCATCCGGATGTGCGCGTGGTGCTCAACACGTCCTCACAGCTGCTGAACCTTTCCCGGCGCGAGGCGGACATCGCTATACGGACACAGAAACCCGATAACCCCGACCTGATCGTGAGAAGGCTTGCCCGCTGGCCGATGTGCCTTTACGCGTCCCAGGCGTACCTCGACAGTCATGGCGTGCCTGAGCCGGGAAGGGCGTTCATGGGGCATGATCTGGTGGTGTATGAACCCTGGCTCAGCGGGAACAGGGAGCCTTCGCTGGTGGGTGAATCTATCGGCAGCGGGCGGATCGTCGCGGCCGTCAACTCCAGCATGATGGTGCGCAAGGCCATTGCGGCCGGCCTCGGCCTCGGCGAGATTCCCCAGTACATCGGCGAGCAGGACGGGCTGGTCCGGCTCTGGCCGGAACGCGAGAGAAAAAGGCCGTACGACGTCTGGATGGTGACCCACGCAGACCTGCGCCACACCGCCCGGATTCGAGCCGTTATCGATCAGGTGGTACAGGTTTTCGCCGAGGCTTGTGCTGACTGATCTGGATAAAATCATCTGCAAGCGTCATCCTCCACGCCTTTTTCCAGCGTCGGAGAAGCGAAGGAGCTTTCCCATGCAAAATGAATCCCTCAACGCCACCGAATTCGAGCTTCTCGAAGACACCCTGCTGAAATACGGTGACGATCATTCAGTGCTCAATGTCTCGGAGCTCGACGGCTACTTCACCGCGCTGGTTTCCGGCCCTGCGCAGGTGGACATCGCCGAGTGGTTCCCGGCCATCTGGGGTGGGCAGAACCCGGATTGGGAAAGCCCTGAGGAGGGCAAGCAGTTCATCGAGCTCAGTGTGCGTCACATGAATGCACTGGCCACCCAGCTGGCCATGCATGCACAAGCCTTCAAGCCACGCCTTGAACAGACCGAGCACCAGGGCCAGACACTCACCCTGGCTGAAGAATGGTGCTTTGGTTACCTGCGAGGTGTCGCAGTGGGCAACTGGCCCGAGCT
Source organism: Pseudomonas akapageensis (assembly GCF_011355085.1). Taxonomy (GTDB): domain Bacteria; phylum Pseudomonadota; class Gammaproteobacteria; order Pseudomonadales; family Pseudomonadaceae; genus Aquipseudomonas; species Aquipseudomonas akapageensis. Next base: position 106,032 of record NZ_VXCP01000009.1, read on the forward strand.
GCCAGCGCCCCAGACCGCGCAGTTGCAGGTGATTGCTGCCTGCGCCGAGCAGGACAACTTCGAATTGCCGGCGGATCTGGATGTTGCGCAACATCTTCAGCGTGTAGCGGCGATCGAACCGGCTGTCCGTGCCTTGCATGAATACTGGGTCGCTCAGCGCCAGGGGTGATTGCTCTGCACCCTGTAGGAGCGGGCTTTCTCGTTCCCACGCTCTGCGTGGGAATGCATCCTGCAACGCTCAGCGTTGCGCTCGTGCAGGTCGACGCGGAGCGTCTGGCACGGCATTCCCACGCAGAGCGTGGGAACGAGGAGCTCGTTGATCACCTGGAAGGAATCCATCAATCAGCAATACTCAGGAATCCGGCGAGCGGCACCCACCCTGACAGGGACGACCAGCATCATGAAGAAGGCGACGACCACGGTGAGCAAGGAGAAAATCGACTCAATGCAGGCAGAGGAGGGCGTCAATGCCTCTGAGCTGATCGATGCGAGAATCAAGGAGTTGAGTGATTGGCGTGGCGAGACGCTCGCTCGGGTCCGGGCACTGGTCAAGCAGGCCGACCCTGAAGTGGTCGAGCAATGGAAGTGGAGAGGGGTTCCGGTGTGGTCCCACGGCGGAATCCTCTGCACCGGTGAGACCTACAAGAAGGTGGTGAAGATGACTTTCGCCAAGGGTGCCTCGCTGGAGGACCCTACAGGCCTTTTCAACTCCAGCCTGGAAGGCAACACCCGGCGGGCCATCGATATCCATGAGGGCGAGCGTATCGATGAAGAAGCCTTGAAAGCGCTCATTCGCGCCGCGGTGGCGCTCAACACCCGGGTGTGAGCGCCGCTCGGCGGTTCACGACCCCAGGCCCGCACCGATCAATGCCCACCCACGACCATATGGCTGAACGGCGCCACATACGCCTGCAAGGTAACCAGCCCGCCGACCAGAATGGCCAGGACGATGGAGTGGAAAAAGACGTAGCGCAGGATTTCCCCTTCGTGGCCGTACCAGCGGGTGGCGGTGGACGCCACCACGATCGACTGGGCATCGACCATCTTGCCCATGACCCCGCCGGAACTGTTGGCCGCGGCCATCAGCACCGGGCTGAGCCCCAGTTGCTCGGAGGTCACCCGTTGCAAACCGCCGAACAGCACGTTGGACGCTGTGTCCGAGCCGGTCAGGGCAACCCCCAGCCAACCCAGCAGCGTACCGAACATGGGGTAGAAGATGCCGGTTGCGGCGAAGGCCAGGCCCATGGTGGCATCCAGGCCCGAATAGCGGGTGAGGAAACCGAGGGCGAGCATGGCCGCAATGGTGATGAGCGAAAAGCGCACCACCCACAGGGTTCGCAGGTACTGGCGCACCAGTTGCGGGATGGAGTATCCCATCAGCAGACCGCCGAGAATCGCCGACAGCAGGATGCCGCTACCGGTGCTGGTGAACCAGGTGAACTTGTAGATCGCTTCCTCGGCTTTGGGTTGGGGCACCACGGGCGGTACCTTCTCGACCTGTAGATGCAGGGTGGTGAACGTCACTGCGGGTGCGAAGATCGGGTTCGCCTCGCGCATCGGCTTGCCCTGGGGGTCGAGCCTGGCCGCGTGGGTTTGCGGATCCAGCGCAGGGCGAGTATCGAACATGTTTTTGAAGCCCTGGGTGCCCCAGGCAAAAACGAAGACCGTGAGGATGATCCACGGCATCCAAGCGCGCATCACCGCGGGCTTGGCATCGCTGGCAAAGGTCGCGCTGGGCTCGGTCTTTTCGTCCTCGACCTTGGAGTTGTCGACCCGGCCCGACAAGGCGGCGGAGGTATGCACGTGAGAGGGCTTCCAGACCTTGAGGAAAGCGGTCAGGCAGGCCATGGAAATCAGCGCGGCGATGACGTCCACCAGCATCGGTCCGTGGAAGTTGGAAACGACGAACTGCGGCACCGCGAAGCTGACCCCGGTGACCAGGATCGCCGGCCAGATTTCCAGCATCTTGCGCCAGCCGGCGAAGGCCCAGATCAACCAGAACGGCACGATCACCGAGAAAAACGGCAATTGCCGGCCGACCATCATCGACAGTTCCATTTCATCCAGCCCGGTCACCTTGGCCAGGGTGATGACGGGCGTGCCCAGGGCACCGAACGCCACGGGCGCGGTATTGGCGATCAATGCCAGGCCAGAGGCCGCCAGGGGCGAGAAACCCAGCCCGATCAGAATCGCCCCGGTGACCGCCACGGGCGTGCCGAACCCGGCAGCCCCTTCAAAGAAGGCCCCGAAGCAGAAGGCGATCAGCAGGAGCTGCAGGCGGCGATCGTCGGTGATGCGCGTGAGGGAGTCCTGCAGCACCTTGAACGAACCGTTCTCGGTGGTCAGCCGATGCAGGAAGATAATGTTCAGCACGATCCAGCCAATCGGCAGCAGGCCGTTGGCGGCGCCGAAGAGCGCAGCGGAACCTGCCATGCCCGCGGGCATGCCGAAGGCGAAGATCGCGATCAGCAAGGCCGAGGCCAGGGCAAGCAATGCCGCGAGATGCGCCTTGATATGGAAAAACGCCAGGGAGGCGAGCATCACCACCACCGGCACTGCCGCCATGAGGGTCGATAGCACCGGGTTGCCGAAGGGATCGTAGATTTGCTGCCAGACCATGTTCCACCTCTGCTTGTTATTGTTGGAAGTGCTGGCGCCCAAGGGGTAGGTAACCAATGCCGGTCACTTTCGCAGGGCGCACGAGATAGCCTCGGACATGCCCGTGGCCTTTGGGTGATGGATAGGTGATGTATTCGGGGATGATGTTCGGGTCGGTGAGACGGTCCATCCTTGCGCTCCCTTCTGAGCGATTCGGGCTGGCTCCATAGCGTCGGACCGCAAGGGCTCATGGGCATGGCCCAGTGTTTGATTAAAGCAGTGTTCGGCACCTGTGCAACAATGCGCCTAGCCAAGCTGTCAGCCGAGGACTTCAATGCCATTGTTCATCAGTACCGAAACGCTCTGGATCGATACACCCTGCGGACGGCTGTTTGCTCGTCGGTGGTTCCCGGCGGGCGAACAACGCAATCCGGTCAAACCGCCGATCATTCTTTTCCATGACTCCCTTGGCTGCGTCGAGCTGTGGCGGGATTTCCCGGAACAGCTCTGTCAGGCCACCGGGCAGGAGGTGATTGCCTATGACCGGTTCGGTTTCGGGCAGTCCGACGCCTACCCTGGGGAATTACCCCTGGATTTTATCCGGGACGAGGCCGAGCGCTTCTTTGCGCACCTCAGGGTAGCGTTGCAGATCGATCGGTTTGTCGCTCTGGGTCATAGCGTCGGCGGGGCGATGGCGGCGACCTGTGCGGCCTTGTACCCCGAGAGCTGCAGCGCATTGATCACGGTCTCGGCCCAGGCTTTCGTTGAAGACAGGACGCTGCACGGCATACGGCTTGCGAAGGCGCAATTCGAAAAGCCGGGGCAGATGGCGCGGCTCGAGAAATACCATGGAGAAAAAGCCCAATGGGTGCTGTCAGCCTGGACGGAAACCTGGCTTGCAGAGGAATTCAGCGAGTGGACTATTGAAAGCGGCATGGACAGGATTCACTGCCCACTGCTCGTTCTTCATGGCGAGCAAGACGAATACGGGTCCGTTCTGCATCCCGCGCGTATCGCCGGACTGTCGACGCCCCCCGGCGATTGTCTGATCCTGGATCATTGCCATCATGTCCCCCATCGAGAAGCACCAGAGGTGGTTCTGGGCGCTGTCTGTCGGTTCCTGGGCGTTCCGGCGACTGAATGACGGCTTTCGAGCCAAATCATGGGAGAATGGCGGCCAAATCGTTTGGCTCGTTATTCAGGTAATCCCGCATGGAAATCAAGGTTAACTTTCTCGACAACCTTAGGCTTGAAGCCAAGTTCGATGACTTCACGGTGGTGGCCGATCAACCCATCCGCTATAAGGGCGATGGCTCGGCACCGGGTCCGTTCGATTACTTTCTGGCTTCATCGGCCTTGTGTGCGGCTTACTTTGTGAAGTTGTACTGCGAAACTCGCAATATTCCCACCGATAATATTCGCCTGTCGCAGAACAATATTGTTGATCCGGAAAACCGCTACAACCAGATTTTCAAGATTCAGGTCGAGTTGCCGGCGGACATCTCCGCCAAAGACCGTCAGGGCATTTTGCGCTCCATCGACCGTTGCACGGTGAAAAAGGTCGTGCAAACCGGCCCTGAGTTCGTGATCGAAGAGGTGGAAAATCTGGATGCCGATGCCCAGGCGTTGCTGATGCCTGCGTCCAATTCCGAGGCGGGTTCGGAAGGTGGCACCTATATCCTGGGCAAGGATCTGCCGCTGGAGCAGACCATCGCCAACATGTCGGGGATCTTGGCGGACCTGGGCATGAAGATTGAAATCGCTTCATGGCGCAATATCGTTCCCAATGTCTGGTCGCTGCATATCCGCGATGCGCAGTCGCCGATGTGTTTTACCAATGGCAAGGGCGCGACCAAGGAAGGCGCCCTGGCGTCGGCATTGGGCGAGTTCATCGAGCGACTGAACTGCAACTTTTTCTATAACGATCAGTTCTGGGGCGAAGACATCGCCAACGCGCCGTTCGTGCATTACCCGAACGAACGCTGGTTCAAGCCTGGCCCTAAAGATGCGTTGCCGGCCGAGATTCTCGATGAGTACTGCCTGGAAATTTACAACCCCGATGGTGAATTGCGTGGCTCGCATCTGTACGACACCAACTCCGGCAATGAGGAGCGCGGCATCTGCTCGCTGCCCTATGTACGCCAGTCGGACGGCGAGGTGGTGTATTTCCCGTCCAACCTGATTGAAAACCTGTACCTGAGCAACGGCATGAGTGCCGGTAACACACTGGCCGAAGCCCAGGTGCAATGCCTGTCGGAAATCTTCGAGCGCGCGGTCAAGCGCGAAATCCTCGAAGGTGAACTCGCCCTGCCAGATGTGCCGCAGGAGGTGCTGGCCAAATACCCTGCCATTCTGGCCGGTATCCAGGGGCTGGAAGAGCAGGGTTTCCCGGTGCTGGTGAAGGATGCGTCGCTGGGCGGCGAGTTCCCGGTGATGTGCGTGACCTTGATGAACCCGCGTACCGGCGGTGTGTTCGCCTCGTTCGGGGCGCACCCGAGCTTTGAGGTGGCGCTGGAGCGCAGCCTGACCGAATTGCTGCAGGGCCGCAGTTTCGAAGGCCTGAACGATTTGCCTCAGCCCACCTTCGAAAGCCACGCGTTGACCGAGCCGAACAACTTCGTCGAGCACTTCATCGATTCCAGCGGCGTGGTGTCGTGGCGCTTTTTCAGTGCGAAGCCTGAATTCGATTTCGTTGAATGGGACTTCTCCGGCCAGGGTGAAAATTCCAATGCCGACGAAGCCGAGACGCTGTTCGGCATTCTCGAAAACCTGGGCAAAGAAGTGTACATGGCGGTGTATGAGCACATAGGCGCAACGGCCTGCCGCATCCTGGTGCCGGATTACTCGGAAATTTATCCGGTGGATGACCTGATCTGGGACAACACCAACAAGTCGCTGTTTTTCCGCGAGGATATCCTGAACCTGCATCGCCTGGACAAGGCCAGCCTCAAGGCACTGGTCAAGCGTCTGGAAGAAAGCGAGCTGGATGATTACACCGACATCACCACGTTGATCGGCATCGAATTCGACGACAACACGCCCTGGGGTCAATTGACAATCCTGGAGTTGAAACTGCTGATTCATCTCGCCTTGAAGAATTTCGAAGAGGCGAAGGAATTGGTTGAAACCTTCCTGCAATTCAACGACAACACGGTCGAGCGAGGCTTGTTCTATCAGGCCGTGAATGTGGTGTTGGAGGTGCAGCTCGACGACGAGTTGGAACTGGACGATTACGAGGTCAACTTCCGCCGGATGTTCGGCAACGAGCGGATGGATGCGGCGATCGGCTCAGTGGACGGCAGTGTGCGCTTCTTCGGCTTGACACCTACGAGCATGAAACTGGAGGGGCTCGATCGACACCTGCGCCTGATCGACAGCTACAAAAAACTGCACGCGGCGCGGACCAAGGTGGCGGCTTTGACCAGTTGATAGATGGAGGTCAATTCCTCGTTCCCACGCAGAGCGTGGGAACGAGATAACGCTATCTTGGGGACCGATGTAGCAGCTGCTACAGGGATTCAGTTCCGTGATATTTGCGTCGTCACCTGAGCACGCACTTCCCTGGCGGTGCAGCCGAAGTGTTGACGGAAGCTGCGGGTGAATTGCGCCTGATCGCTGAAACCCCAGCGCATGGCCAATTCCCCGATCGACAGGTGGCAGTTGGGGTCGCGCAGGACTCGATCGACGGCCTCCAGACGCCGCAGGCGGATCCACTCGCCAAGGCTGTAGGGCGTGCTGGTGAAGAGTTTGTGCACATAGCGCACGGAAAGGCCGCAGGCGTCGGCGATCATTTGCGGGGCGAGGTCGGGATTGCCCAGCTGTTGCTCGACATAGTGCTCTATGCGCTGCAGATGCAAGGCGGCCAGGTTCGAGCTTTCGCTGTTGAGAACCCGCTCATCATTGCGCAGGGCCATCAACAGGGTCGAGAGGGCCTGTTCCAGCAGCATGTGGCGGGCGGTGCTGTCGCATTCGTCGAAGCGTGCGGCACACATCGCCAGCTGGTCGACGAAAATCCGGCCGACGCCGCGCTTGGCATCGAAGCAGAAGCGTGTATAGCGTTCGGCGCCGCGTAGTTGTCCATGCAGGGCGCGCTCGGGCAGCTTGAACACCCAGAGGTCGTTGTCGCAGGCGTAGTGAAAACGGTAGGGCGCATCGCCGCGCTCGAAGATAAAGCCGCCGGGTCGGCAATGCAGTTCGCGGCCGTCCTGCTCGAAATGGACTTCGCTGCGGCGGGGTACGGTGACCAGGTAGCAGGCTTCGCGGTCTTCACTGACCTGGGCTTTGCTGCGCGAGTAGCCGAGCTGGCTCGAGCGCAGGCGTGACAGGGTCAGGGAGGTGCTGTTGGTTTCCCAGATCTGCAGGCTGCCGCTGAATCGGGTGCTTGGCGCGAACTCCAGGGACAGTGGGAAATAGGCACTGCCAATCGCTTCGGCCCAGCGTGGCTGGCATTCACTGTCGGGCCAATAACGGGTGGAGAGTTTGTTTGCCATGGCGCTCCTGATGTTTTTTATTTTTGTGAGCTGTACAGACGGCGTCGGCGGATAAACCGCCGGCGCCGTTTTTGCCATCATTTGCCAATGTTTACCGGGGGTCAATCATTGGGCGTCAGGCGGTAGGTGGCCGATGGCGCCAGGGTGGCTTGCCAGCCCGGTGGCACGACGATGTTGGTGGTCGCTTCCTCGATCACGCAAGGGCCTTGGATGGTTTGCCCGGCCTGCAGCCGATCACCGTTGTACACCGGGGTGTCCTGCCAGTTGTCCTGGGTGTCGAACAGCATTGGCCGGCGACCGACCGGGCTGGCCGGGGCGTTCTCGGACGGGACGGGCAGTTCCGGCATCGGGGGACGTTGCAGGCGTGCAATCACCGAGCATTCGAGGTTGACCAGTTCCGCCGGACTTGCAGGTTCGCTGTAGGAGAACAGCGCCTTGTGCCGTTGATGGAACGCCTCGCGCAGGGCGACCAGGCCCTTTTGATCCAGTTGATCGCAGGCCAGCTCCACGCTGCATTCGTGCACCTGGCCCAGGTAGCGGATTTCCAGGTTGTAGCGGCACTCGACGTTGTTGCCGGCGCTGAAACCATCGTCGCGCAGGTTGTTCATGCCGCGCTCACGCAGTTCGCGCAAGGTCTGGTTGAGCAATGGCAGGTTGACCTGTTCATCGTCCAGGCGCATGGGCAGGGTGGTCAACTGATCGTAACGGATATCCGAGAGAATCTGGCCGAAAGCGCACAGCCCGGAAGCCACTTTGGGGATCAGCACCACCTTGCTGCCGATCTCTTCGGCCAGGCGCATGACGTGCATGCCGGCGGCACCGCCGGCGCCGATCAGGGCGAAGTCACGGGGGTCATAACCGCGCTCGACCGACACCCGACGGATGCCGCTGACCATGTTCAGGTTGACCAGGGTGATGATGCCGATGGCCGCACGTTCGACGCTGATGCCCAAGGGTTCGGCAATCTTGCTGCGAATGGCTTCAATCGCAGCCTTGCGATTGAGACGAATGCTGCCGCCCAGCAGTGCGCCGTCGGCCAGGTAGCCAAGGGCCAGGTTGGCGTCGGTGACGGTCGGCTCGACGCCGCCCTTGCCGTAGCACACAGGCCCCGGGTTGGCGCCGGCGCTGCGCGGGCCGACCTGCAGCATGCCGAAGTCGTCCAGATAGGCAATCGAGCCACCGCCGGCACCGAGGGTTTCCACCTGAATCATCGGCACGCCGATGCGATAGCGCAGAAAGTCGGTGTCCTTGCTGAAGTTGGTGCGCCCAGATTTACTCAGCGTGATGTCGAACGAGGTGCCGCCCATATCCACGGTGATCACGTTGTCGATGCCGAACGGCTGGGCGACGCACAGCCCTGCTTGCGGTGCGGACGCCGGGCCCGAGTTGATCGCATTGACCGCGCGTTCGCGCATCACCGCGCCCGGCGCCAGGCCGCCGTTGGACTGGAAGTAGCGAGTGGGCTGCTGGGCGCCGAGCTCTTCGAACAGCGCATCGATACGTTCGATATAACGGCCCATCACCGGGCTCAGGTAGGCATTGACCACGGTGGTCGAGGTGCGGGTGTATTCACGGATCTGCGGGAACACTTCATTGCCGGTGCAGACGAACACCCCGGGCAATGCTGCTCGCACCATCTCGGCGGCGCGTTGCTCGTGGCTCGGGTTGCGCACCGACCAGACGAAGGAAATCGCTACCGCCTTGACGTCCTGCTCGCGGAAGTACTCGATCGCCTCGCGAATCGCGTTTTCATCCAGCGGGCTGTGTTCGCTGCCATCACTGATGATGCGGCCGCCGATCGGGCGCCGCAGATGGCGCGGCACCAGCATGTAGGCCGGTGGGTAGCTGGCATCGTAGCGATGCCCGTCTTCCTTGTGGCCCAGGCGGATTTCCAGGCTGTCTTCATGGCCTTCGGTGCACAACAGGCCGACCTTGACCCCGGCTTTTTCGATCAGCGCGTTGAGTGCCACGGTGGTGCCGTTGATGCACAGGTCGCAGTCGGCAATGATCTGCGCCGGGGTGCGGCCGATGGCATCGGCGATCTGCGCCAGCCCGTTACGGATGGCGAGGGTGCCGTCGTGTGGCGTCGACGGCGCCTTGAACAGCTGCACGTTGCCATTGCGATCAGCGAGGATGAAATCGGTGAAGGTGCCGCCGGCGTCGATGCCCAGACGATATTGCTGCTTGGTCATGGTGTGAGTCTCTACATTGCTCAAAGGGGCTGGGCTTGATTAATACGCGGCGCGGGTAGCGTCGGTCGCTGCTTCGTCGAGCTGGCCGTTGCTGTCGATCACCACGCCGTACTCCAGGCGTGCGCCTTCGGGCGAAACCAGGCCGTTGAGGACGTCGTTCAACACGCTGGCGACAGGGCGTCGAAACGGGTGGCCATAGCCGCCGCCACCGGGGTTGACGTTGATCACGCGCTCGCCCGGCTGCGCGGTCAGCAGCGCGTTGTGGGTAAAGTGGTCCTCTTCGCCGTCGGCCTTGCGGTGGATCAGCCGGCCAAGCTTGGGTTCGAGCAGGACGTTGGTCGCGCCAGCCGCGCCGGCGGTGGGCAGTTGCCGACCTTCACCGAAACCGACCACGGTCATGGCATGGTTCAGCGGTTCGATTTCAATGCGGGTACCCGAGCCACCGCGGAATTCACCGGCACCACCGCTGTCGGTCATCAGGCTGTAGCGGTGGATGAGCACCGGATAGGAGTACTCCAGCAACTCGATGTCGCCGGACATCAGCGCACCGAAGCAGCACAGCGGGCCACAGGCCGGCCAGCCGTCCATGGCCTTGTTGGCGCCGGCACCGGAGATGATCGAAGCCAGGACCATGGTCACGTATTCGTCGTTGCCATTGCGCGGGTCGTGGCCGGCAATGTTGATCCCGCTGGCATGGCCCCAGGAAGCGGTGACGCGATCCGGTGCGGCCTGTTCCAGGGCCTGGCGCACGGCATCGGCGAGGGTTTCCATGGGCGTGGTGGTGCTGTTGACATGGGGCGCCGGTTCTTGCGCGTTGCACAAGGTGCCCGGTGGGCCGAGGTCGACGGTCACGCAACGGTACAGCCCTTCGTTGTACGGCGGCGGCACCTGGGCAAACATCATCAGCCCCAGGTACACCCCGGACACCGAGTTGCCGGCGTAGGAGTTGATGAAGTAGGGCACCTGCGGCGGACTTTCGATCAAGACGTGGGCTTCGTCGCCGCGAATCTCGACCCGCGCGGTGATCGACAGTTCACCCAGGCCATGGCCCGAGTCCTCGAGCACGGCGGTGCCGGTGTAAAAGCCGTCGGGGACATCACGCAACAACGCGCGCATGTGACGGTCGGCCATGTCCTTGAGTTCGGCGATGCACGCCCGAACCTGCTCCACGCCGTAGCGGTCCAGCAGCTCGAGCAAGTGCCGTTCACCGACATTGCATGCGCCGTATTGCGCGTTGAGGTCGCCTTCCTGGTAAGCCCGGGCACGCATGTTGGTCAGCAGCAGGTTGATCACGTCTTCGCGACGCTGGCCCCGGGACCAGAGTTTCACCGGCGGGATGCGCAAGCCTTCGGCGTAGATTTCCTTGGCGTCCGGGTTGTAGCCGGCGGGCACCGGGCCGCCGATGTCGGTCAGATGGCCTTTGCAGACCGTCCAGAATACCAGTTCGCCTTTGTAGAAGACCGGTTTGTACATGCAGCAGTCGAGAATATGGCTGCCTTTGTAGGCGGGATCGTTGTGATAGATCACGTCGCCTTCCTGGATGTCATCACCGAAGAAACCGGCGACGCATTTCATTGCAGGAATCAGCGACCCCAGGTGGATGGGAATGTCCTGACCTTGCAGGATCATTTCCGGAAGGTGGTCGAAGAGGGCGTTGGAGTAGTCGTGAGCCAGGTTGAAAACGCTCGAACGGCCGGTTTTTTCCAGCGTCAGGGTCATTTCGCGCTGCGCGGTTTCAAGCGCGCCTCGCACGACTGCCAGGGTGATCGGATCTACTGTACTCATGGGTCACCAGAAATCTTGTTGTTATCCAGGTGAGGGTCGTGACGGATGTCTGCCCCACGACACAAAGCTACGCGTGCATGCCGGCTGCTGGCTTGTCACCAAGTGCACTGTTTTTTGCTTTGCAGTGCACCTCGGTGGCTCAGAAGTAGTACCCGATATTGGCGTACAACTGGTTTTCCTATTGGTTGCTGCCAACGGTGGGGCGCCCAATAATTGCGTCTGGCGGCCTGTCTTTTGTCATTGGGTGAATTGAACGGCTTGTTGTATCTGAGCGGTATTTGACCTGCCCGATCACGGTAAGATGCACACTCATCTCCAATGCCTTACCCGGGCAGGTCGGGATAAGTGCTGTAGCCAGGTCCGCAAGAGGGTCACATGCGATACGCATTTGAAAGCGTGCTCAAGAACAAAAACATGGCTTATCGCAGTGGGGATGTCTTGCCGGCGATGGAAGGGGCGCCCGTGCGGGTGGCTTTTATCCTGATGGACAACTTCTCGATGATGTCCTTTACCGGGGCCGTGGATGCACTGGTCACCGCCAACCTGATGAGCCACAAACCGCTCTACCAGATACTGACGGTAGGTTTTTCCGGGCGTCAGGTAGTCAGCGACCTGGGTATCGTCATTTCGGCGGACTGCGGGCTGGATGAACTGGAGGACAATCAGGAGGTCGTTATCGTCGCGGGCGGTTTTCGTGTGCGGCTTCAGGGCGAACCCGTGCTTCGACGCAAGCTACGAGCCGCTGCTTCATCCGGGTCGATCCTGGGTGGGTTGTGGAACGGTGCTTTTTTCCTGGCGGAAGCGAATTTGCTCGACGGATTCGAGTGTGCGTTTCATCCGGACGGCCGCGCCATGATGGCGGAGGTCTTTCCGAAAGTCAGCGTTTCCAGCCGTACCTATGTTTTCGATCGGGGGCGTATCAGCTGCGCCGGCGCAAACAGCTCGCTGCGGATGATGCTCGAGCTGATGAGACAGACAGGCAAGCAGGAACTGGTTCGTGCCGTGGAGGAGGTGCTGCGCTGCGATGAATCGGACGATGCGCGAGATATATCGGTCATCGGGGTCGACTCGGACCCGACGCTGCCGCAAACGCTCAAGTCGGCGTTGGAGCTGATGCGCCAGAACATCGAAGAGCCATTGACGATCGACGAGCTGGCTGTCTGCGTCAGAATTTCCAAGCGCCAGCTGGAACGATGGTTCTGCCGCTTCATGGGGGCGACACCGACCCGATACTACCTGGAGTTGCGCCTGACGCGAGCCAGGCAGCTGATTGCGCAAAGTAATCGGCCGATTGGGGAAATTGCTGTCGCCACTGGTTTCGTCAGCATTTCACATTTTCATCGGCGCTTTCGGGATTTTTTTGGTGTGGCGCCTGGAAGTCTTCGAGTTACAGGCGAACGCAAGCACTGAAGGATGAGCCGAGGCCGGCGTTAAGGCCGGTGCATGAGATAGGCTTCACCGGTCACCCGGATCATCGGATGGGGCGTGATCTGACAAGACTTGACGATACTGAAACCCTGGCGTTCGTAAAAACGCCGGGCGCCGATATTTTCGGCGTAGTCGATCAGGCTCAGGCCATCAAGCCCCAGTTCATTGGCACGCGCCTGTGCGTGCTGGAGAAAACGCACCCCCAGGCCCTGGCCACGCCAGCCGTCGTGAAGCGCCAGGCTTGAAATATAGAGGGTGTCGGGGATTTCCATGTCGGCATAAGGTGCCAGCACCGGATCGGTCGTCAGAGTGGCGGTGGGATCGTGACGCATCGCGTAGCTGTGCATCATGCCGATGACGCGTCCTTGTGCTTCGGCGATCAGGCAATTCAGATACGAAAAATCCACCCCTTCCCGGGCATAACGAATGGCGCCCACGTCCAGCAGATCCTGTCCAGGTTCGGCCAGCTGGCTCCAGATGTAGTCCGATGCCCCCTCGGAAGTAATCTGGAACAAACGAGCGATCTCACGCGCATCCGAGCGCTGGGCGGGGCGAAATTCAACGTTCATTCACATGACTCCACAAGGAATTGGGGCACCCTTATAGCGTGGAAGCTTGAGGAGTTTCAATGTGTTGTCGAGGGCTTGCCTACCCTGTTGCAAGGCGATCGGCGCTGCCTTGGCCGGGTTCTCCGGCGCTCTTCGCGGAGCCTGATCCGAACCTGAGCAAGGATGTCGCCACGAACGGCCTTGCTCAGTCCTGCAATCGAGAGATTTTATCTGCCGCTGCACTGATTTGGCCGTGTAGCCAAAGTTGCGCTGGATCATTGTCATTACTGGTGTGCCAGATCATATCCAACTGTTGGCGGGCAACAGGGTAGGGCAATGGCTTGATCATGAATCCCAGGGTTCTGGCAAATGTCCTGGCCAATGGTCGCGGCATGATTGCCAGTAGCTCGCTTCCTTCCAGAAGCATCGGCAACGCCAGAAAATGCGGAAGCACAATTTGCCGCCGCGCCGATAATCCCGCCTCATTCAATGCATGCTCCAAAGCATTGCGATCATACATTTGCGCCTGCCGGGCCAGCCCCCTTTCAAGTATGTAACCGCTCAGCACGCCTTCACCTTCGCCTCCCAAGGACACCACTGCCAGCGGATACGTGGCCAGATCCTCAAGTTGCAGCGCTTTAGCGCCAATCGGGTGCCCACCACTGCAGACGAAGACCTCATCCTGAAACAGTACCGGCTTTGTGCGAAATCGTTCAGGGACACTGCGAAAAGTGCCTATCGCGACGTCAATACGCCCTAGATCGATCTGCTCCGCGAGGTCCAGACGAGTCGATGGAGTAATCAACAGATCGATACCCGGGGCTGCAATCGACAGTTGCTGATTGAGTTGAGGCAGTAGCGTTGCCGAAATGTAGTCATTTGCCGCGATAACAAAGGAGCGATTCACACCCTCCGGATTAAAGGGAGCAACTGCCTGGGTAAGCGTTTTGCTCATGCTGTGCAGAGCAGCACGAAGTGGGCCGCTGATCTCTATCGCGTAGCTGGTAGGTGTCATTCCTTTTCCGGTACGCACAAAAATTTCCTGATCCAATGCTTCTCGCAAACGGGATAACGCATGACTGACAGCAGATTGACTCAAGTGCAGGCGTTGGCTTGCACGAAGCACGCTGCGCTCTTCCATGACGGCATCGAAGACTCTGATTAGATTCAGATCCAGCTTGTCGAAAGCAATCATGGCAAAATTTTCCGGATAGGCGCGTGTAGGCTATTGATTTGAGTCCATAAATCCAGCGTTTGCAAGCTTGTATCCCAGTTAGGATCGTATGAATGTCATGCATTAAGACACTGCAGAAAATTCTCTTTTTGTCAGTGCGAAGGTATGGGAGAGTGTTGCAAACTTTGAAGCAGTGGGTGTCCGTATGAAAAAGCGTGATGATCTGATTAATCTGTGCATTGAATTTCTTTCCAAGGTCAAAGATAAAACTGCCTGTGCTGATATAGAGAAATGGCTGAACGATAATTACGGTGCGGACAGTGATACATACCAAAAAATCGCTGAGCTCGTGATCGAAGGTGTTGCGCAAGGATGGGCGGCCAATACTGAAATCAGCGGCCCACATTATCGTCGTAGCCGGCTATGCGAACCCTGTGCTGAAACTTTTTATTTCAGCATTACCGCCGTTTATATGGACAGTAAGGGCCATGAGCTGGATAACCCGCAGCGCACATTCCGTGGTGATTATCACTGTCATCCTTATGGTGAGCTGAATATGGTTATTCCACTCGACGAAGGTGCTGTACTGGCCGGGCCACGTGGCTGGCAGGGCGCCGGATGGACCGCGCCAGCACCGGGAAGCCATCACTATCCTGAAGTAAAGAACGGTGCATTGATTGCATTTTTCTTCCTGCCTGCTGGCCGAATTTCCTATGATTTACAAACCGAAGGCTGAATGCAGGTGATATACCGTTTTTCGCAGCCAGGATTACAGTGGAATACAATCGCCCATTGGCGTTCATTAATGGCGTCGACCAACAGAGACTGGTTATTTGACAAAGGATCGCTGACTCGTCGTTTGAGAGCATTGTCCGACGATGAGTTCAAGGTGATTCCTTTACGTGAAGAGGCAGGACCGATCCTGCCACAGGAATGCCAGTTACTGGGACTGCCACCAGGGGGCAGGGGCTGGATACGTGAGGTCTACCTGGTCGGATTTGATCGACCCTGGATATACGCAAGATCGGTAGTTGGAGATCGGGATACGGATGGCAGCGATTCAGCATTATTTAAATTAGGTAGTGTTCCACTCGGGACTTTGTTGTTCGGCGAAAAATCCTATCAACGCGGTGAAATTGAAGTGTGTCGCTATGAGGACGCCTGCAATGCGAGCAGACAACCTGCTTATCCGTTATGGGCCAGACGTTCCATATTCAGCCGCGAGCAAACAAATATCCTGGTTCATGAAATGTTCTTGCCAGCCCTTTGGGAGGAGTTGAGTTAGAGAAATAAGCGGAACATTGTTGCGATGAGATTTTTCTTGCGGCCCCGAGCGACTGATCCGTGTTTTTCCACTCCGCCTGCCACTACCGCTGCAATTGGCGTGGATCTACAGTCAGGGGCGCACCTTCCGGGGACTTCAGGTCATGTACAGCTCGCTTGCCACACCGAGCACCGCTCGCCAATTGCATGACCGGATCTATGCCGGCGAGATCATTCGCTTTACTGACCTGCAGCCCATGACAACGCTGGTGGACTTTACGCGTACCTTCCTCGAAGACGCGCTGCATCCCTGGCCGCCGCAACAGATCCATCGCCACTTGAGTCACAGCGAGCAGACAGTGCTCTTTGCAAAATGTCAGAACGACTTCGCAGGTTCCACCGAGATCCAGCGTCGATGGCAGGACATTGTGGAGAGCCTTGGAATCGCAGCCGATACCCTGGCTTGTGATCGCCTGCACCTGCGTTTTCAGCCACATCGCGAGCCAGACCAGTTCACGCCGCGGGCCCGCACGACGGCCACCATCGCCTTTCACCGCGATACCTGGGGGTCGAATATCTATGCGCAAACCAACTGGTGGGCGCCGATCTATCCCATCACGGCAGGGCGAACCTTCGCCTTGTATCCGGGGCTCTGGCGGCGCCCGCTGCTCAATTCCAGCGCCGACTTCGACATGCGCGCCATTTTGCAGCGATCCCATTGTCACGGCCGCAATGCGGTGGATGCCGATGAAGCCATCCCGCATCTGCTGGAAGCGATCGACCCGCGGGAAGGGATCGCCGTCGATATCGCCCCGGGGAGCCTGATCGCCTTTTCCGGGGCACACGCCCATGCCGGCGTCGGCAATAGCACCGGGCTGACACGCATCTCGTTCGAAACCCGATCCGTTCTGATCGCCGACCTGATCGCCGGATTGGGGGCGCCCAATGTTGATGGTCATGCGCCCTGGAAGACTGTCGGACTGTTTCGCCGAATGAGCGATGGCAGGCGCCTGAACGAGGTTCTGGATTGCGGTTTTATCGAGCCCTATCCAGGGGCCTCGGGTGCGAGTACATTTCTAAAAAATAGAACGTAATCGTCGAAATTAGTCGGCTATTGCGATTGTAGTGTGGGTGGCAGACTTTACTCAACGCGGCGCTCCATGGTGGATGCGCCCTGATTGATGGAAGAACATCCCATGACCCAATCTGCAGCAACTACCGCCCGTGATACCCAAGAACTGTCCAGCGCCGGCGCAACCACTGCCACGGCTGCTCTGGTCGGCCGTGTGTCCCTCAGCGCCATCTTCATCCTTTCAGGCATCTCCAAACTGAGCGCCCCGGCGGCGATGATCGGCTACATCGGTTCGGTTGGCTTGCCATTCCCGCAACTCGCGCTGGTGCTGGCCATCGTCATCGAGATCGCAGGTGGCATCGCGCTGATCGCGGGTTACCGCACCCGTACTGTCGCGCTGGGGCTTGCCGTATTCAGTGTGATCACCGCGCTGGCCTTCCATAACAACCTGGGCGACCAGAACCAGTTCATCCACTTCTTCAAGAACATCGCCATGGCCGGTGGCCTGTTGCAACTCGTCGCGTTCGGCGCCGGTCGTTTCAGCCTCGACGCCCGTCGTGGCTGAGCCGAAACCGGCAAAAAAGGTTCATTACACGTTAGCGTGAGATGGAACCACACGACGGTCCACCGCTCACTCCAGGAAAGGGGGTGAGCGGTGGACTTCATTACAGCGATTATTGGGTGGTCTGCAAATGACTGGCCTCTATCCCATCCAGTACCGCCTCGATCAGCGCCTTGGCCATCTGCGCCGAATGCAGGGTCGACCAGGCAAAGCCACGGCCTACTTCGTTGGTATGTTCGACCACTTGCGGGCCGATGTCGCAAGCGCATTTGAGGTACAACGCAGCGTGTACCAGAGCGTCTTCGGCGCTGATGCCGGGGCGTACGGCGAACAAGGGGGCGTGGCCATCGCAGGCGCCGAAGTGGGTTTCGGTTGTTTGGCCGAGGTTGAAGGGGGGATCGGGGACAAGTTTTTTCATAGCGTTCTCCAGGTCGATTCGAGAACTACCACTCAACTGTCGCCAAACATATTGGGTGGCAGCCATGTGCGGGTTGGCGAACCGGAACGACACTGGAGAAACCGGCAGGGTCGAAACCCTCCCGCACACAGCTACCATAAGCGATCAATGCCGAACTGAAACAACATCGGCAATCTCGATCGAGGCTTTCTGTCAGTATCATTTTTCCCGGGTCGCCAAACCCGATCACCGAACATTCAGTGACCGGGCGAGACTAGTGTTCAGGTGGTTCCCGGACAAGTTACTGAAGGCAGCAGAATTCGTAGGGTAATTCCTAGGACCTTGATGCCGCCAGAAATCAAATCTGCTGATACATATTGGGGGTGATTGGTAGGTCGGTGATGTTCTATCTCGTTCCCACGCTCTGCGTGGGAATGCCCTGCCAGACGCTCTGCGTCGACCTTCAAAACGCGACGCAGAGCGTCTTTGGATGCATTCCCACGCGGAGCGTGGGAACGAGGAGATGTTTGGTTGGGCACCATCGCGGGCAAGTCGGATCGCCGCACCGCCGCTCCCACAGGGGCAGTAGATCAGGGGTGAGATAAAACGGCTTTATATATTACGGTCGTCATATTTACGACTCGATAATATTATGGTTATCATGCAATCGCCGCCCGGGAGCCTTCAACGCGTCCCCAAACCGATTTCCACCTTAACCATGCGGCCGCACCCCAGGAGATGCTGACCATGATTTCTTCCCCGCAGAACCTTGGCCGACTTGCCCTGTTGGCGATGCTGCTGGCACTGGGCGGCTGCAACAGCCAGGCCGACACGACGGTCACCCAGGCGGGGCAAGCGCGCCCGGTGCTGGCGGCGCTGGTCGAAGCGGCCACGCAGCATGAAACCGCTTACACCGGCGTGGTGGCTGCCCGCACCGAGAGCGATCTGGGCTTTCGGGTAGCTGGAAAGGTGATTTCTCGGCACGTGGATCCCGGCGACCGCGTCAAGCGTGGTGACACTTTGCTGGTGCTGGATATCGAGGATTTCGAGCTGGCCCTGCGCACCGCCAACAACCGCGTGCGTGCGACCGAGGCCCAGCTGCGCCAGGCCCGCGACGACGAAGGTCGCTATCGCCGCCTGAGCGCCACCGGCGCTGTGTCGCAGCAGATTTTTGATCAGGCAGCGACCCGCCTGCGGGTTGCCGAGGCCGAACATGCAGCGGCCGTCTCCGAATCCAGCCAGGTGGAAAACCGTCGCAGCTATTCGACGCTCAAGGCCGATGGCGACGGCATCATCACCGATGTGCGGGTCGAGCGCGGCCAGGTGGTCGCCGAAGGCCAGATCGTCGCGCGCCTGGCCCATGACGGTGCCCGGGAAGCGGTGATCAATATCCCGGAAACCCAGCGCGCCCTGGCCAACAGCGATGCGCTGGCCTATCCATTCAGTTCCGCCGACAAGGCGGTCAAGGCTACCCTGCGCGAACTGTCCGCCACGGCCGATCCGTCTACCCGGACCTTCCGCGCCCGCTATGTCCTCGACGGCGATGCCGAGCGTTTCTCCATCGGCTCGACCATCACCGTACGCCTGCAAAGTGCAGGTGCGGCCAGCCTTGTTCGCGTGCCGATCGGGGCCTTGCACGACAAGGGGGAGGGTACCGGCGTCTGGGTCATCGGCGAAGACGACAAGGTCAGTTTCGCGCCGGTGAAAGTGGCCAGGCTCGACCAGGAATCCGCCCTGCTCGAAGGCGGGGTGAACAGTGGCCAGCGTATCGTCGCACTGGGCGCCCACCTGCTGAACGAGGGTGACAGCGTGCGCCTGCTGCCGGCCCAGACTGTGGCCCTGGCGCGGCAATCGGCAGGAGTGCTCTAGCATGCGCGGCCTCAACCTGTCCGAGATCGCCGTACGCAACCCGGCGGTGACTCTGTTCCTGATCATCGCCATCATCTTTTCCGGCATTTTCGCCTTCGGCAAACTCGGTCGCGCCGAAGACCCGTCCTTCACCGTCAAGGTCATGACCGTCACCGCCGCCTGGCCCGGCGCCACCGCCAGGGAAATGCAGGAGCAGGTCGCCGACCGCCTGGAGAAGCGCCTGCAGGAGCTGGACCTCTATGACCGGGTCGAGACCATCGCCCAGCCGGGCTTCGTCTCGATGAAGGTGACATTCCACGAGTCGACCCGGGCCGGCGATATCGGTGAACTCTTCTATCAGACCCGCAAGAAACTCACCGACGAAGCGACCCGGCTGCCAAAGGGTGTGCAAGGCCCGTTCTTCAACGATGAATATTCCGACGTCTACTTCGCCCTCTACGCACTGGAGGCCAAGGACATGCCGCACCGGCAACTGGTGCAGATGGCCGAAGACCTGCGCCAGGGGTTCCTGCGCCTGCCGGGGGTGAAGAAGGTCAATATCCTCGGTGAGCAGGCGCAGCGCGTGTTTGTCGAGTTCTCCTATGAGCGCCTGGCCACCCTGGGCCTCAAGCCTGAGCAGATTTTCGCTGCCCTGGCCGCCCAGAACGGTGTGGCGCCGTCCGGTTTCGTCGAGACCAGCGGGCCACGCGCCTACATTCGTGTGGACGGCGCCTTCGACACCCTGGCGCTGATCGAGAATGTGCCCGTCGTGGCTAACGGCAAGGTGCTGCGCATCGCCGATGTGGCTACCGTCAGTCGTGGTTACGAAGACCCGGCCAGCTACCGTATTCGCCATCAGGGCGACCCGGCGCTGATGCTCGGCGTGATCATGGACAAGCACTTCAATGGCCTGGACCTGGATAAATCCCTCAAGGCCGAGGAGAGCAGAATCCAGTCCGACCTGCCGCTGGGCGTAAGCCTGTCGAAGGTGTCCGACCAGGCGAAGAACATTCGCCTGGCGGTGGACGAGTTCATGCTCAAGTTCTTCGTTGCCCTGGGCGTGGTCATGCTGATCAGCCTCATCGCCCTGGGCTTTCGCGTCGGCCTGGTGGTCGCCGCGGCCGTGCCGCTGACCCTGTCGATCGTCTTCGTGATCATGCTGGTGACCGGCCGCGAGTTCGACCGCATCACCCTGGGTGCGTTGATCCTGTCACTCGGCCTGCTGGTGGACGATGCGATCATTGCCATCGAGATGATGGTGGTGAAGCTCGAAGAGGGCTTCGATCGGACCAAGGCCGCCACCTTTGCCTGGAGCTCCACCGCAGCGCCCATGCTGACCGGCACCCTGGTGACCATCATCGGTTTCCTGCCGGTGGGTTTTGCCCGCTCCGGCGCCGGCGAATACGCCGGCAACATCTTCTGGATCGTCGGCTTTGCGCTGATCGCCTCCTGGCTGGTGGCGGTAGTTTTCACGCCGTACCTGGGGGTGAAGATGCTACCCAGGATCAAACCGGTTACCGGCGGCCACGACGCTATCTACGCCGGCAAGTATTACCAGCGCCTGCGCCGGCTGGTGAATGCCTGCGTCGAGCACCGGTACCTGGTCACCGCACTGGTGGTCGGCGCCTTCGTGCTGTGCGTGGTGGGCATGGGGGCGGTGAAGAAGCAGTTCTTCCCCAATTCCGACCGCTCAGAGCTGATCCTGGAAATCTACATGCCACCGGGCACGGCCTTCAAAAGCACCGAGGCGGTGGTGGCCCAGGTCGAGCGCGCCTTGCAGCAAGAGCCGCAGACCCAAATGGTCGACAGCTACGTCGGCGGCGGGGCGCCGCGCTTCTTCCTGTCGTTGAACCCGGAGCTGCCGGACCCGGCCTTCGCCAAGCTGATCGTGCAGACCGCCAACGCCCATGAACGCGATGCCCTCAAGCTGCGCATGCGCGAACGCATTGCCGCCGGGGAATTCCCTTCGGCGCGGGTGCGAGTGACCCAGTTGCTGTTCGGCCCGCCGGTGCCGTTCCCGGTGGTGTTCCGCGTTTCCGGGCCCGATACCGAGGTGCTGCACGGCCTGGCCGAGCAGGCACGCCAGGTGGTGGCCGCGAACAAAATGACCAAGGACACCTTCCTGGACTGGGGCGAGCGCGCCAGCGCCTACCGGCTGGTGCTCGACCAGGACCGCTTGCGCCTGCTCGGCTTCACGCCCGGCGAGGTGAAATCCCAGATCAACGCGCTGCTCAGCGGCAACCCGATCACCGAGGTGCGTGAAGGCACGCGTAATGTGCTGGTGGTTGCCCGGGCCCTGAACGCGCAACGGGAAAACCTCGGCAGCCTCGATGACATGACCCTCACCAACGCCGCCGGGCAGTCGGTGTCCCTGGGCCAGGTGGGGCGCTTCCAGGCCGTGGTGGAGGACCCGATCCTCAAGCGTCGCGACCGCGACATCACCTTCGAAGTGCGCGCCGACATCATTGACGGCACCCAGCCACCGGATGTCGAACTGGCGGTCTACCGCGACCTGCAACCGCTGATCGCCAAGCTGCCGAGCGGTTATCGCATCGAGATCGGCGGCCCGGTGGAGGAGAGCGGCAAGGCCAACAGGGCGCTGGCCGCGCTGTTCCCGATCATGATTCTGCTGACCCTGGTAGTCATCATGTTCCAGGTGCGCTCCTTCGGCGTGATGTTCATGGTCTTCGCCACCGCGCCACTCGGCCTGATCGGCGCAGTGCCGACCTTGCTGCTGTTCCACCAGCCATTCGGCTTCAACGCCATCCTCGGGCTGATCGGCATCGGCGGCATCCTCATGCGCAACACCCTGATCTTCACCGATCAGATCAAACAGAACCAGGGCGAGGGGATGCCGATTCGCGAAGCCATAGTCGAGGCCACAGTGCGCCGTGCCCGGCCGGTGATTCTCACGGCATTGGCCGCCGCCCTGGCGTTCATTCCGCTGACCCACTCGGTGTTCTGGTCGTCCCTGGCCTTCGTGCTGATCGGCGGCGTGCTGGTCGGCACCGTACTTACCCTGTTGTTCCTGCCCGCGCTCTGCACCCTGGTGCTGATGCGCCGCGAACGCCAGCCCGAAACCCCGAAAGGATCGGGTGGGCATCCTGTCATTCAACCCACGGAAAAAGCCATGAAGCTACCTGAGCGCTCCGGTGTACTACTTGCACTTCTCATCGGGCTCTGCGGCCTGGGAGAAATCTCCACCCAACTGCTGATCCCCAGCCTGCGCGACATCGAAACGGGGCTCGGGGCCGCGCCCGGTGCGTCTCTGAAGGCATTGTCGGTGTTCGTCGGTGCCTTCGGCCTCGGGCAGCTGTTCTTCGGCCCGTTGTCGGACCGCATCGGCCGCCGGCCGCTGCTGCTGGCCGGTGTCACCACCTATGTGCTTGCGTCCCTGTGGATGGTGTTCGCCGGGAGCATGCCCGAATTCATCGGCGGCCGTGCGCTCCAGGGGCTGGGCGCTTGCGCTGCACTGGTGGTGGCACGCAGCATCGTGCGTGATGTCTGGAAGGAAAAAGCCGGCCCGATCATGGCTATCACGGTGATCGGCATGCTCAGCACGATCATGCTCTCGCCGGTGCTCGGCGGGCTGATCGCCACCCATGCCGGTGGCTGGCGCGCGGTCGTGGTCGCGACCGTCCTGTTCGGCGCTACCGCACTGGTCGCTTGCCTGTTCTTCAAGGAAACCAACCTGCAGCGCGATCCCAAGGCCGGGCGCTTGAAAACGCTGCTGGGCAATTACGCCGTGCTGCTCAAGGGCTCATCCCTGCGCAGTTTCGCCATTGCCATCGCCTGCACCTACGGCGCGATGTTCAGCTTTATCGCCGGATCCTCGCGGGTCTTCGTCGGGCAGCTTGGCTTGAGCCCGACCCAGTACGGGCTGGTCTTTGGCGGTATCGTTTCGGGGCTGATCGCCGGCGCGATCTTCACCAACCGCACAATCATGAAGTTCGGTCCGGAAAAAGTCGTGACCATCGGCACCGGCCTGGTCGCGGTGGGCGCCAGCCTGAGCCTGGTGATCCATGAACTCTTCGGCCCGTCGGTGCCCGGCCTGATGCTGCCACAGATGCTGCTGACGCTGGGCGCGGGCATGGTCCTGCCGGGTTCGGTGGCTGGTGCGGTAATTCCCAACCCGACCCGCGCAGGGTTGGCAGCGGGCTTCATCGGCTTTGCCCAGATGGCCGGCGCGACGGTTTCCGGCCTGCTGCTCAGCCGTCTGCAGAACGACACGGCCTTCCCGATGGTTGCGATGAATGGGGCTTTCGCCGTGGCCGGCTTCCTGATCTTCCGGGTCATTCGTTCGCAGCATGTGAAGGCGGCGCAGGGGGTATTGGTGGAGTAAGGTAGAACGGCGCGCTAATTGATCTGCACAATGACCGGGCCTTCCGTGACGACCGGCGGGCTCGCCTGGATATTCGAGGCATTTTTCTGAATCCAGTCGCGCGCAGCTTTCATGCTCTCACCGGCACCGGCCTTGTCTGTGCAGACCGTCACCGACATACCGCCATCACCCGTGGGTAGCAGTGTGTAGCTTACGAGGCCAGGCACATTACGGAAGGTTGACTGGATGTCGGCCTTGCGCTCTTCCAGCAGATCGAAAAGCTGTTTCGCGCCAGCGCCTGAGTAGGTTCTGATAACGGCATACATGGCAATCACCTCTGTGAGTTACGTTGCGTGAAAACCTCCAGTACCCGATTCGTGTCGAAGCAAGCCATTTGCTCCGTCATCCATTAAGGTTAGCCAAACGCCGGTGACAGGCGAAATGTAATGACCACTGGCAGTTACTGACTGGTTGCTGTGCGTTATCAAGGGCAGCTATCGACCCGAAGCGGCCAATGGCGGGGCACTGTGGGAGCGGGCTTGCCCGCGATTCAGACGCCGCGGTCTGTCTGAACCACCGCGGTGCTGCTTTCGCGGGCAAGCCCGCTCCCACAGAGTTGTATCCCTATATTGATGTCTGCTTCTGGCCGGACAGCGACGCTCCAGCCTCGACCGTCGAGGTGAGTGCCGGACATGCTTGGGCGAAACCAGGGACGATTCATTCTGGTGGTTATTTCCCGACAGCATCCGACACAACCAAGAATCATTTGCTAGCCTTCGTCGGAATCCACTACAGGACAGATGATCCATTCAACCCCCTTAACCAGGAGCTGCAGGCGCCACAGGGACCCAGCCAGGCATTCGGTATCTCGTGTGTACGTAGTCGTAGATGCAACGACAGAAACGTCAGACGGAGAAAGACCTTATGAAGCGCAGTACAAGATGGATATCAACGGTTGCACTCGCTGCGACGACAGCTTTGGGCGCGGGTATCGCCAGCGCTGCAGACAAACCGAACATTCTGGTGATCTTCGGTGATGACATAGGGCAGACCAACATCAGTGCCTATGCCGATGGTGTAGTGGGTTACCAGACCCCCAACATCGACCGCATCGCCAAAGAAGGCATGAGGTTTACCGACTACTATGCGGAGAACAGTTGCACCGCCGGTCGTTCGACCTTTATCACCGGCCAATCCGCACTGCGTACGGGGCTGTCCAAGGTAGGCATGCCCGGTGTCCCGGTCGGTCTGCAGGCCCGCGATGTCACCATTGCCCAGGCACTCAAGGCCCATGGCTATGCCACTGGCCAGTTCGGCAAGAACCACTTGGGCGATCGTGACGAGTACCTGCCAACCAACCACGGTTTCGACGAATTCTTCGGCAATCTCTATCACCTCAATGCCGAGGAGGAGCCGGAGCGTCCTTACTGGCCAAAGAATAATGCAGCATTCGTCAAGGCCGCCTCTCCCCGTGGAGTGATCCACAGTTTCGCCGATGGCAAGATCGAAGATACGGGAGCTCTGACCAGCAAACGCATGGAAACCATCGATGACGAGACCACCCAGGCCGCCATCAATTTCATCGAGAAGCAGGCCAAGGCCGACAAGCCGTTCTTTGTCTGGATGAACACCACGCGCATGCATGCGTTCACCCATGTTCGGGATTCGATGAAAGGCCAAAGCGGCATGGTCGGCAACGAATATGCCGATGGCATGGTGGAACACGATGGCGATGTGGGCAAGCTGCTCAAGAGCATTGATGACCTCAAGCTCAACGACAACACCATTGTGATCTACTCCACCGACAACGGGCCCAATCAATGGTCCTGGCCGGACGCGGCGACCACACCCTTTCGCAACGAGAAGAACTCCAACTGGGAGGGTGCCTATCGGGTACCGGCGATCATTCGTTGGCCTGGCAAGATCAAGGCTGACTCGGTGTCAACCCAGATGTTCTCGGGACTTGACTGGTTCCCCACGTTACTTGCGGCGGCGGGCGACACCGACATCAAGGATCGCCTGCTCAAAGGTGCGGACGTGGGCGGCAAGAACTTCAAGGTGCATCTCGATGGCTTCAATCAATTGGACTATCTGACGGGCAAAGCCGACAAGAGTGCACGCAACGAGTTCTTCTACTTCAGCGATGACGGTGATCTGGTGGCCATGCGCTACGACGACTGGAAGCTGGTCTTTTGCGAACAGCGCGCACCAGGTGGGTTCAAAGTGTGGAGCGAGCCCTTTACTTGCCTGAGGGTGCCCAAGCTGTTCAATCTGCGCATGGACCCTTACGAGCGCGCCGACGTGGTGTCTGATCAGTACTATGACTGGCTGGCCAAAAACGATTATCTGCTGTTCGAGGGGATACAGAGGTCTGCCGCCTTCCTGCAAACCTTTGTCGATTACCCGCCGAGCCAGCGTCCGGCAAGCTTCAGCATCGACCAGATCCGCGCCGACGTGGACAAGAAGATTGACGAGAAAATGAATCAGCAGAAACAGTAAGGATGTGCCCCAACGCCCGCCTACGGGCGGGCGTTGTCCTTTCCCTTGACTTTTCCCCCGAAGATGCCAGTGCGCCGCTATCTCTGTGGAGCGGGCTTGCCCGCGATCCAGACGACGCAGACTGCCTGAACCACCGCATCGCCGCACCGCCGCTCCTACAGCCGAACACCGGATCAGATCTATGGAGTAGGCAATCCAAGTTCATGGGCTTCATGGCTGACGCTCATCTTGTTGCCCGTGAGAACGGGAGGGTGGCCCAGCAGGCGTGCAGCGGCATCCAGGCTGTCATCCGCGGGGCGATCCCAAGGTATTCGATCTGCTACCAAATCCTTCGAAAAACAGTTACTAACATTAGCTAGTTGAAACTTATGCATAAATGTTTGACTAACAGTTAGCAACGCCCCGGATTCCATGAGTAACTCGAGAGGTCTGTAGGGATATCAAATGTTTATATTGCAGAAGGAGACGCCATGAACATAAGGCAAGAAACATCGCACGACGTGGAAGCCATCGAAACGCTGACATACCAGGCCTTTGACAACCATCCCCACCACGCTCCCGGCGCGCTTCCCACGGAACACCTGATCATCAATCGACTTCGTAAACGCGGTGCGTTGACACTTTCTCTGGTGGCGGAAGATGAGAGCGGGATTATCGGTCAGATTACGTTTTCGCCCGTCACCATTGACGGTCAGACCGGTGGCTGGTTTGGCCTGGGCCCGGTATCGGTGAAGCCTGAGCGTCAGGGCGAGGGTATCGGTGGGCGTCTGATCAACGAGGGCCTGGCCAGGTTGAGCCTGCAGGGTGCGCAAGGCGTCGTACTGCTGGGGGAGCCGGAGTATTACGGGCGCTTTGGGTTCAAGGTGCACTCTGGCCTCGTATACCCCGGGGCACCCGCTAAGTACTTTCTCGTTCTGCCCCTTCAAGCGGAGGGTGCCGTACCCGTTGGTGAGGTTGCCTACGATCCTGCCTTTGGATGAAAGGCAGGATGCAGGTTGGTTGATTCAGGCCAGCGCGTCCGTCTTGGACGGCTGCGCGTCGGTCTTCGCCGGGCCCGGCTTCAATCGCGTTACCCCGAACAGCACCAGGGCGAGGCCGGCGATCTGGTAGATCGAGATCGCCTCGCTGAGCAGTGCCCATGAGCCCAGAACCGTCAGCACCGGCCCCAGGTTACCGACGGCCGCCGTCTGTGTGGCCCCCATGCGCTGGATGGCCAGGGACACCCAGTAGATCGGCAGCACGGTGGAAAACACCGCCATCAACCCGGCATTGAACCATACCGCCGCCGGCAACTGGCTCAGTGGCGAGGTGCCGCTCACCATCAGGTAATGAGCCAGCACCACGATCGACGAGGCGGTGCCTGCCAGGCCGGCCAGGCGCATGGAACTCATGCGCTTGAGCATGACGCCGGTGCCCGAGTAGTACAGGGCATAGGTCACGGCGCTGGCCAATACCCAGAGCGATCCGATGATCACCTGGTTGCCCATGCCCGAGACATGCACGTCGTGGACGAAGGCGATACCCAGGCCGAAGTAGCAGATGCCCATGGCCGCCAGGGTGCGCAGTGTCGGCCGTTCACGCTGGGCGATGGCCTGGAAGATCAGCACCAGGGTCGGGTAGATAAACAGGATCAGTCGCTCCAGCCCGGCGCTGATGTACTGCAGGCCATAGAAGTCGAACAGGCTGGCCAGGTAGTAGCCGAACAGCCCGAGCAGCAGCACGCGCATCAGGTTGCCCGGACTCAGTGGTGCGTTGGCATGGCGACGGCTGAACCATACCAGCCAGACGAACAGCGGCAACGACAGCCCCATGCGCATGGCCAAGAGGGTGATTGCATCCACTGGACCGGCGGCATAGGAGAGTTTGACGAAGATCGCCTTGAAGCTGAACCCCAGGGCCGCCAGCACCGCGAACAGGCTGCCGTTCTGAATATAACGCTGGGTAAGTGCGCGCAAAGGTTTCATGGAGGTACGCAGAGGAGTGGGTAAGGCTTTATTCTGAACAGAATGGTCATTGGCTAGATATTGCTTTTTAGAGAAGATGGCGTTCTGAATTGGAGAAACCCCCATGCACTTCGACCTTCAGGACCTTCGCCTGCTCGCCGCTATCGCCACCACCGGCAGCCTCAGCAAGGCAGCAGCGACCTTCCCGGTGGCCGTTTCCGCCGCCAGCACCCGTTTGCGTCTATTCGAGGAGCGCAGCGGCATGACCCTGTTCGTTCGCAAGTCCGACGGCATGCAACTGACGCCCGCAGGACTCCTGGTCCTGGAAGCCGCCCGTAGTGTGCTCGGTGAAGCCCAGAAGCTGCAGGACACCCTGAAGGAGCTGGCCGGGCAACGACGCATTACCCTGCACCTGGCTGCTTCCACCGTGACCAACAGCACCTTGTTGCCAGCGGTGCTCGGGCCGTTTCTCTCCGACTACCCCGAGGTCGACCTGCAATTGGTGGAACACAGGAGCGTCGATGTCCTGCGGGTGGTTCAGGCCGGAGAGTGCGAGATTGGCGTATACGATGGCAACCTCATCAACGAGGGGGTGGTGTCCTTGCCGTTTCGCACCGAACGCCTGGTACTGCTGGTACCGGCCGACCACCCCCTGGCCGGGCGCGAGCAACTGCGCCTGCGCGATGCGCTCAGTTACGCGTTCGTCTGCCTGCCGGCAGAGCGTGCCATGCAACGTTTCGTCGAAGAACTGGCAATCAACCTGGCCATGCCCCTCAAGATCCGCGTCCGCGCCCCCAGCTTCGAGGCGATCGCCCAACTGGTGGCCCAGCATGCCGGTATTTCCATGCTTCCCGAAACCACGGCCCGGCGGGTGGAGCAGGAGCTGCCCGTGCGCTGGGTAGCGCTGGAGGAGCGCTGGGCGACGCTGGAGATGCGCGTGTGCTTTCGCGGGTGGGAGGCACTGAGCTCACATGGGCGGCAGTTGGTGAGCTTTTTGACGGGGCAGTCGTATTGACTGGATTGGGTCCGCTGCCGACCCAACACGGACGTTCGCGGATCCGCGGCTGGCACGACCCCCTGTAGCCGCTGCCGCCAGGCTGCGCTGGAGTCCCGCAGGGGCTCCTCCGGCGGACTCGAGATCTTGCGCCCGCTAACGCGCGCGAGCGCAGCCTGGCGGCAGCGGCTACGCCGACCGTGTTGCCGGCCCGTTCAATGGTTGCTTCTGGCCGATTGCTCAGAGATGATCCGCATCAATCACCGCCTTCGCAAACGCCTGCGGATCTTCCTGCGGCAGGTTGTGACCGATACCGCCACTGATCAGCCGGAACTCGTATTTACCGGTGAAGCGCTTGGCGTAATCCTCGGGGGCAGGGTGCGGCGCGCCGTTGGCGTCGCCTTCCAGGGTGATGGTCGGCACGCTGATGGCAGGCGCCGTGGCCAGCCTCTGCTCCAGCGCTTCATAGCGGCTCTCGCCCTGAACCAGGCCCAGGCGCCAGCGGTAGTTGAAAATGGTGATGTCGACATGGTCGGGGTTTTCCAGCGCCTTGGCGCTGCGGTCGAAAGTGGCGTCATCAAACGCCCATTTCGGCGAAGCCAGTTGCCAGATCAACTTGGCAAAGTCATGGGTGTTTTTCTCGTAACCGGCGCGACCGCGGTCAGTGGCGAAGTAAAACTGGTACCACCATTGCAACTCAGCCTTGGGCGGCAGCGGATTCTTGCCGGCCGCCTGATTGCCGATCAGATAGCCGCTGACCGAGACCAGTGCCTTGACCCTTTCAGGCCATAGCGCCGAAACGATGTCGGCCGAACGCGCACCCCAATCGTAGCCACCGAGCACGGCTTGCTTGATCTTCAGCGCATCCATGAAGTCGATGACGTCACTTGCCAGCGCGGCCGGCTGGCCATTGCGCAGGGTTTTCTCGGACAGAAAATGCGTGTCGCCATAGCCACGCGCATAGGGCATCAGCACCCGATAACCCTTTGTCGCCAGCAAGGACGCGACTTCGTCATAGCTGTGAATGTCATAGGGCCAGCCATGCAGAAGAATTACTACCGGCCCATCGGCCGGGCCTGCTTCGGCGTAGGCCACGTCCAGTAGGCCTGCGTTGACATGCTTGAGCGGGCCGAATGGTTGAGCTACCTCGGTGCTGTTCGTGGCCGGCTGCGCGGCTGTGGTCGTCTGCGCCTGAGCCGCGCCGAGGGCGCCGAACAGGGTCAACGCAAGGATCGAAGTGCCGAGTGCCATCTTCATGGTGAAGTCTCCATTGCAAGCCATTGGTCAGAGGTTGTTGGTCCCCTGCAAACCTTGATTGCATTTGAACGCGGCGATGTATCGGGACTGTGTCGAATCGCAGGTCTGATTAAAGCCCAATGTATCGATGTGTCGTGCAAATACACTGCGATACACAGGCATCACCTATGCTGATGGCATCAACGCGACGACA
The DNA here is from genome assembly GCF_011355085.1 of Pseudomonas akapageensis. Lineage (GTDB taxonomy): Bacteria > Pseudomonadota > Gammaproteobacteria > Pseudomonadales > Pseudomonadaceae > Aquipseudomonas > Aquipseudomonas akapageensis. The sequence continues at coordinate 136,596 of NZ_VXCP01000009.1, forward strand.
ACCAACCCGGGAGCGGTGCCTCGATGAAACCTGACTATTCGCCAAGCCTGAAATGGATCGCTGTCTTCGCCGTTGCCGTAACCCTGATCACAGGCTGCAACAAGAAGGACGACCCGGTAACCCAGGCCGAAAAGAAAGACGTAGCCCAGGGCATCCCCGCGCCGAGCATTACCGAGACCAAAGCCATTGCCGAGGAGGCCTTCATCTACGGCCTGCCTATTGTGATGAACTACGCGGTGATGAATGAGTTCGCCGTGGACACCAAGTCCAGCCAGTACAAGGCGCCGTTCAACCAGATCAGCAACCAGCACCACGTCGCGACCTATGAAGACACGGCGGTGGTCACGCCCAACAGCGACACACCTTATTCGTTGCTCTGGCTGGACCTGCGCGCCGAGCCCATGGTGATCTCGGTGCCGGCCGTGGAAAAGAAGCGCTACTACTCGGTGCAGCTGATCGACGGTAATACCTACAACTATGGCTATATCGGCAGCCGCGCCACGGGCAGCGAGCCGGGCGATTACCTGGTAGCCGGCCCCGACTGGACAGGCCAGACGCCTGCGGGGATCAAGAAGGTGTTCACCTCCACGACACCCTTTTCGCTCACCCTCATCCGCACTCAGCTGTTCAACGACAAGGACATGCCTAACGTGGAGAAGGTGCAGGCGGGCTACAAGGCGCAACCCCTTTCCGCTTTCCTCAAACAAGCTGCGCCGCCGGCCACCGCGGCGCTCGAATTCCTTCCGGCCAGCACCGCCGGGATCAAGGCGAACTTCTACGAGTACTTGAACGCCGCCCTGCAATTTGTTCCGCCGACACCGGAAGACAAGGATATCCGGGCCCGGCTTGCCACTATCGGCATCGGGCCAGGCAAGACCTTCGAGTTCAAGGATCTCTCCGCCGAACACAAGGCTGCCGTCCTGCTGGGCATGAAGGAGGGCGATGACAAGGTGGAGAAGTGGCTGTCCAGCGGCACGAAAAACGTCAATGGCTGGAGCATCGGTTCGGTGTTCGGCGACCGGGCATTCTTCAATGGTGATTGGCTCAAGCGCGCTGGTGCGGCCAAGGGCGGCCTGTTTGGCAATGATGCCGCCGAAGCCGTGTACCCCTATACCCGCACCGACCCGACGGGCGAGCCCCTCGATGCCAGCAAGCACAACTACACGATCACGTTCCCCGCGGGGCAACTGCCGCCGGTCAATGCCTTCTGGTCGGTGACGATGTATGACAGCACGAGCCAACTATTGGTCAAGAACCCGATCAATCGCTATCTGATCAACTCACCGATGCTGCCCGGCATGAAGAAAAACAAGGATGGATCGCTGACCCTCTACATCCAGAAGGACTCGCCCGGCAAGGCAAAGGAAGCCAACTGGTTGCCCGCGCCGAACGGCACAATCTACCTGGTGATGCGCTTGTACTGGCCCAAGGACACGCCACCTTCGATCCTGCCACCCGGCAGCGGAACCTGGCAGCCGCCGGCTGTCGTGGTGGCGAAGTAACTGCGGCAGAGCGGAATTATTGGTGGAAGGTATGTCCCAGTGCGTTCTGGGCGGGAATTGTAGGTAGTTTCTGAAGTTGCGCCGGAAATTTCCTAAGTGCACTTTAGGGGGTGGAATAGCTTCTTGAAGTCATTCAGTATCGTCTTGGGCGAGAAATTGGAGCTTGCATTGTAAGTTGTATTTCCAGTTTGTCATTTTAAATAATTAATGGTTGTGGTGGGCATGTTCTCTATTGCTTATCTGCAGTCGTGAACTATTAATTTGCCTTGAATTCGTAATTATTGTTTTGAAGAAGTCAGCACACTACTGACTGTGCGTTCCTTGCTGCCTCAAATAATACCTATTGGATAACTCGATCTTGCACATCCCGTGGCCACGGAGGCCTGACCATGCCCCAAACCTTGCTCACCTTCTTCGACCACAGCCGCCATAAACTCCAGATAGGAGATATCAAGGCACCGCTCGACGTCCTGGCGTTCGAGGGCAAGGAACGCCTGAGCCAGCCGTTCAAATACTCCATTGAATTCACCTGCGCCGAACAGGACCTCGCGGCCGACCAACTGCTCGGCCGCGACGGCCGCTTCAGTCTGCACGCCCCGCCGCGCAAGCAGCCATTCTCCTTCGGCCTGCCGGTACCCGAAATCAAGCCGCTGCGCACCTTCTACGGGGTGATCACCGGCTTCCAGCGCCTGTCCGCCTCCCGGGACGAGGCCCGCTATGAGGTCACTCTGCAGCCGCGCCTGGCGTTGCTCGATCGCGGCCAGCAGTACCGTATCTACCAGCACAAATCGGTGCCGGAAATCGTCGAACACATCCTGCGCAGCCGCCACGATTTTCGCGGGCAGGATTTTCTGTTCAAGCTCGCGAACGAATACCCCAAACGCGAACAGGTCATGCAATACGGCGAAAGCGACTTCGCCTTCATCGCCCGCCTGCTGGCCGAAGTCGGCATCTGGTACCGTTTCACCAGCGACGAACGCCTGAAGATCGACGTGGTCGAGTTCCACGACCACCAGCGCCACTACCAGTTCGACGTGGAGCTGCCGTATCGCCCGCCGGGCGGCATGAGCAGCGACGAGGACGCCGCCTGGAACCTGCAGACCCGCCACCAGGTGGTGGAGCGCAACGTCAATATCCGCGCCTATCACCACCGCGACTCCAGCGCCTGGCTCGACGATGACATCGAGCGGATCAGCGACCCGAAAAGAATCACCTACGGCGAGGCCTACCACTACGGCGAGCCCTACACGGTGCTGGGCGACCGCTACGCCCTGGACGAACGGGACCTGCAATGCGAAAGCGGTAACTTCTACGCGCGCCTGCGCCATGAGCGCTACCTGAATAAACAGACGCGGCTGAGCGGCATCAGCAGCAGCGCCACCCTGGCGCCCGGCCAGGTGCTGAAGATCAGCGACGGCGCGCCGCAGGCCTTCGCCCCGGGCGCGGTAATCATCAAGATGACGACAACGGCCGCGCGCGATAGCAGCCTCCTGGTCACCTTCGAGGCCATCCCCTTTGCGGACAGCGTGTGCTTCCGGCCACGGCTGCTGGCCAAGCCGCAAATCGCCGGCACCGTGCCGGCGCGGGTCACCAACCCGCAGAAAAATGATCTCTATGCCGAGATCGACCCGGAGGGTCGCTACCGGGTCAACTTCCTCTTCGACCGCGACACCTGGCGGCGCGGCGAAGAAAGCATGTGGCTGCGCCTGGCCCGGCCTTACGCCGGCGATACCTATGGCCTGCACCTGCCGTTGCTCGCCGGCACCGAAGTGGCCGTCGCGTTCGATCACGGTGATGTGGCAAGACCCTATATTGCGTATGCCCTGCATGACAGCGAGCACCCCGACCCCGTCACCCTGTTCAATCGCAAGCGCAACGTGCTGCGCACGCCAGCCAATAACAAGTTGCGGATGGAGGACAATCGCGGCGAAGAGCACATCAAGCTCAGTACCGAGCACGCCGGCAAGAGCCAGCTCAATCTGGGGCATCTGGTGAATGCCCAGAAAAAGAAACGCGGTGAAGGTTTTGAACTCCGAACCGATGGCTGGGGGGCGATAAGAGGCGGCAAGGGTCTTTTCATCAGCGCCGAGGAACAAACCAAAGCCCAGGGCCCGGTGCTCGAAATGAACGCCGCCGTGGATCGTTTGCAACAAGCCGGCGAGCAACTGCAAAAGCTCTCGGTCGATGCTCAGGCCAGTCACGCCACACCTGCAGACGTACAAGCGCAAATCAGCCTGCTGCGGCAGGACCTGGAACAACTCAAGTCCTCCGTCCTGCTGCTCAGCGCCCCCCAGGGCATCGCCCTGAGCAGCGGCAAGCACCTGCAATTGGCGGCGCAACACAACCTGATGTTCAACGCCGGCGGCGAAGCGGACATCAGCGTGGTCAAGCGCCTGTTCATCGGCGTGGGGCAGGGGCTGAGCCTGTTCGTGCGCAAGCTCGGCCTCAAGCTGATCGTCAACCAGGGCCCGGTAATTGTCCAGGCGCAAAACGACAAGCTGGAACTGCTGGCCCGGCATGGCCTGGACATCACCAGCAGCGAAGACGAAATCCGCATCACGGCCAAAAAGAAGATCACCCTCAATGCCGGGGGCAGTTACATCACCCTCGATCCCAACAGAATCGAATCGGGCACGGCGGGCGACTACTTGGTCAAGTCGGCGCACTTTGCCTATGAGGGCGCCGCTCAACAAACGCTGGCAATGCCATCGCCGCTGCCGCCCTTGAACGCGCATGAACCCGAATCCCAGGGGCGTACGGAGATCTCTGGCTAATCCCTTTGCAAGGAGCAAACCCCGTGGCTAGCTTACTCAGATGGCTGTTTGGAATTCCCCAGCATGAACGCGACGCTCGCTTCGACGTGCGCCATCCCCCGATCCTGCCAACGCCGGGCACTGGCCCCGTCCGCTCAGCCTTGCCGACTGAAGGCAGCTCCGAATCGCTGCCATCGGTACAGAACTGGAGCCATCCCTTCAAGGACGCTCGCGACCCGCTGCGGCAGTTGACCCATCTGGCCAACGCAAAAGCGGGCTTCTACCCGCTGGGGGTCAATGGCCTTTGGCACGGCGGCGTGCATTTTGACGACGGCACCGCTGACACCCTGAATCAATCCAGCGTGCACTGCCTGGCCGACGGTGAGGTGGTCGCCTACCGCATCGACCAGCACTCGCCGACCACGTCCTACATCGTCAACAAGCTGCCGACTCTGCGACCCTTCTCGCGCAATTTCGTGCTGGTGCGACACCGCTTGCAGGCTCCGAAAATCGAAGGCAGCGCGGACACACCGCCCAGCCTGACCTTCTTCAGCCTCTACCTGCACTTGCAAGACTGGAAGGTCTATCAAACTGATGCGACCCTGGCCCGCCCGGCCTTCTGGCCCGAGGGCGCAACTCGTCGGGTCAAGGAAACAGTTAACGACTTCCACCCTCTCTATCCCAATCAACCCGGCCTGAACGTGCGCAACAAGGAATGGCAGGGCCAAGTCCTCGATCTCCTGCCCCGAGGTGCGCAGGTGACCGTCAGCGGTGAAGGCGACTACCGCAAGCTGGAGAACAGCCTCGGCCCGGCCAACCTGATCAGCGCCGAGGGAGCATTGCAGGGCTACGTTGCCTTCAGCCTGCTGGAACCCATCGAGGGAGATCAGTATCGCGTCGCCACTAAGGAGGGCGCACTCAACGTCCGTGCCGAAGCGAAGCGTGATAGCGAGAAGATTGGGGAACTGCCAAAGGGCACGGCGGTGACGATCAGCGGTGACGGCGAGTTCCGCAAGCTGGAGCGGATCAACCAGTACGTGCACTACAAGTCGCTGCACGGCGGGTTGGAACCCCTGGCACATGATCGCGTAGTCGTGCTCGAGCAGCCCGTCGCTATCAAGGCCGGCGACTTGATTGGTCATATCGGCCTGTACCAGGGCAGCCATGCGGAGGCCCCGGAAAAGAAACTGCATCTGGAGGTGTTCAGTGGCGATATGGTGGACAATTTCATCGAAGCCAGTCGCGCCTGGGCACAGCGCCTGCCAGCCAGCAGCAGGACCTGGCTGAAACTGGCCAAAGGGACGGTGGTGGCCGCGCATCAAGACCACTTCAGCGCCAAGCGGCCACCTAATTTTTTCTACGGGGACACGACCTCAAGCGACGCCGACCTGCTCGTTCCCAAGAGCCTGCTCGATGGTCTGTCTGCCGACAGAAAAATCACCGAGCCCGCCACCAGTGGTCACAAGGCCTATAACTGGTACCGCCTCGACGGGTTGCTGCATGACGCCGACCACAGCCAGCTTGATGGCTGGGTGCGTGAAGAAGTGGGCATTACCCCGTGGGTCAGTCCCTGGTCGTGGGAAGGCTACGACATCATCTATCACTTCGACCTGCCGCGAAAAATGCTGTCCTCCTTCAAGCGGGCAACCGAAGGCTTCAACGACGCGCAGCTTGAACGCTTTGGGCGCATGGCCGACGAAGGAGATCAGGGGCCGATCAAGCAGCGATTACTCGAGGTCATTGGCCGCAACTGCGAAAGCCAGATGACCGCCAAGGAACTGCAGGCCGCCCTCAAGTTGCCCGCCCATGCCCAGTCGATCGCGCAACTGATCATCCGCGCCGAAAGCGAGTGGTACTACAGGGCACAGAAGTGGGATGCGCTGGATGAAATACTCGGGCATAGCGGTTCGACGCCAAACCTGAACTGGCTGGCGGAGAAGGCGCGGCTCAAGCAATTGAGTTGGTGGGATGAGGTGGCGGAGAAGGTTGGGCTGCCGGGGTACGGGAAGGTGTATCACTTTCATCCGGTGGGATTTGTGGGGCATCTATCGGTCTTTCGAGAGCCGAGCGATTTGATCGTACGACGAGGGCAAATTACTTTTGACGCCGAGGGGAATGATATTCCTAAGAGTCCTTATTTCAGTCGGCGGTTACACTGGCCAGGAGGAGCATCTGGTGTGACATTAGGGCGCGGTTATGACATGCGCCACAGGACACAAAATGCAGTATACGCGGATCTAATTGCTGCAGGTGTAAGTGCTGTTTCCGCCGAAAATTTCTCCCGTGGAGCTGGTCTGTCGAGTCAAGCTGCTCGCGATTTCGTGAACATAAATAAAGATGCATTTGGAGCGATCTCACAGCAAGCACAGCGCATTCTTTTTGAAGATGTAGTGTATCCACGGTATGAGGTGGCAGCCAAACAGCGATACAACTCAGTCGCTACGTCAGATGCGACAGCGTGGGAACAGTTGAATGACCGCGTGCGAGATATAGCGGTGGACTTGACTTATCAGCAGGGCAGCATTTGGGGGAGGCAGATGAAATATATTTCTGCAAATAATCGACGCTTATTGGCGCAATATATCCGAGAAACACCAGAGCTACTGCAATATGAGCAAGGTCGAAATAGAGTTGGCTACTTGATGGTGGGAGAATAGAATTGAAGCTGATTGCATCATTTGTTATTTCAATGTTGTTAATATTTCTGCTTGCCGAAGGTCATGCGGCTGATTTTAGTCTGCAGGAAAATGAGTCTGAAAATATATCGTCTTTTCAATGGCCTGGATTCTACTCGAAAAAAAGTGAGTTATGCACCTTGCCAAACAACGGAGAGGACTGCTCCGAACAGTTTCGTGATCATCTTAAAATAGAGTCGGTGCGCCAAGGCTATTTGGTAGAGCTGCATAGCACACAAGCAGATCAGCATGTTTGCTCTTTTTTGTTCGAAATGGATAATGTGGGGCAGGCTCTCATTTACAAAACTCATTTTGGACCTGTGCTAATACAACGCAATGGCAGTTTTCTTGAGATTTCGTCGAAAGGGATCGATCCAACGGCGCTTGGATTAGGAGTGTGTGGAGCGCACGCAGAAATTGATGGCTTGAGGTTCCCTTTGAGTAGCAAAGTCGATGGCAGGCGCTAAAAAAATGATTAAATACTTAGCGATTATCCTATTTTTGGATTTCGTGAAAACTGCCATTGCAACTGAACAGGTGTGTAATGGTGTAGGCGTAAAGCAGACCCATCAGCCGGTAGAGATGGGTGGGGTTACAGCGTGCTTCGTTTATACGAATGCGAATGAGCAAGAGGAGGGGCGGTTATCAGTCAATCCCTACGGAATCGCAGCCTATTCAACTTCAAAAACTGTAAAGCCGACGCTTGTTTATGAGTTTCCCTACGCTGGGACGGTAGGAAATATCATCGAGGCGTTTCTTTTTCTATCGATGGGGCAGGCGATGAGAGGATTTTTGTTATTCATAGTATCGAGACGCCAAGCTCATGGGATCCCGTAAGTGATGTGTATGATGTGAGCGTAATAAAACTCAATAATGGAGCGCTGATCGAGGACAAAAAAACTTTCTCGTTTTTTTTGACTTGGGTGGAGATATGCTTGATTCTGAAGGAAGGTCGACTTATCTGTTTCCTTATAAGGATAAAAAGTCAATAGATGAGGTGGTTAACTCTCCCTTGTTTCAGGTTGTTAATTCGTCTGCTTCAGTAAAAGGTACGATCAAGGAGAAAGCGTTTTTGTATGGCGGCGACTCCGAGCCGGTTATCCAAGATCCGAGCAAGATGTACTTAATTGAAGGCGACCAGGTCACGGTGGAGGACTCGATTGCAGGTTTGTGCAAGATCTCGTACGAGGCGAAAACAAAACCGATAACGATGTGGGTGAAGTGCAATTCGATAATTTTCTCGAAGGATTAACCAGCACTCTATGAACGACATAATCCGTATTAGCGACGATGCCACCGAAGGTGGAGCTGTGAGGTTGGGTGCTATCGATGTTGATAGCGTAAGAGAGCCTGTGAAGGATGTCGAGGTTAGAGACAGCAATTTGCCAATTGCATTTCAAGGCTCTTGCCGCATCTGCGATAGGACGTTTAGTTCATTGCTGTCTCAAGTAAACGGGAGCTAGCCATGCCGGTCAGACTTGATCAGGTCCCTGCGCCGGCGCCACGATCCGCACCACCTCGTGCCTGGCTTTGGCTAGGCCTGCTGTTGCTTTTTCCGCTGTTGGGTGTGGGATTGACGTTTGGACTTGCCCCTGCAAAACT